>NZ_JAFNJU010000003.1 GCF_017368455.1 Proteiniclasticum aestuarii
ATTGATGCCTTGCCTAGAGGAGACGAGCGTCTCCTTGTATCGTTTCTGGGCCGTCAGGGCCCGGTAATAGTATCTATCTGCCGGGCAGCGTCTCTTGTCCTTGCAACCATTGCAGACATAGGGTGCCCTCATGAGTTTCTTGCACTGGAACAGAACGAATTCAGGACAATGCCTGCTACAGTCGCAGTTTCTGCAAAGCTTCCTGCAGTTCTTCTTCTCGCAGATATTCTGTTTTCTACAAGTCTTTGCGGACTGGCAGTTATTCGGTATGTCATTAAAGATTACTGCTTTAAGGAATACTCTGCTTCTTCTGATTTCCTTGGATATGGTTCCAGGGTCCCGATGCAGGGCATAACCTATCTCCTTGAGCGATAGGCCCTGATTAAGTCCTACCTCGATTTCCTCCCGATCCTCTATCACCATGTGCTTATGTTTGCTTCCGGTTCTTGTGTTAAGTCTGATTTTATCAGACATTTAAGATATCCTCCTGATGTCCTGGGGTCGGATATCCTGTTCATCATAATGGCTTGTTTATTCTCTTTGCAACACTAAGTTCTGTTTCTCTCTTTTTTTCTTTTCTAAACGGAACTTACTATTACAATTAACACTCTGAAATAAAAGCCGAATTCAGCCAAATAAAGATGAAAATCTGTTGACAGTTATGGGTGCAGGACTTATAATAATTATTGTTCTGAAAATATATTCATGCATTTTTGGAAAACAATACGTGAAAACAATATTCTTGTTATGCGCGTTTTGTATAGTAAATTAACGATGTATATCGTAATTTACAAATTATCTGGTGTCTATATCTTTTAGGGCTACACCCGTTCCCATTCCGAACACGACGGTTAAGCCTAAAAGAGCCCATGATACTGCAGGGGAGGCCCTGTGGGAAAGTAGGTCGTCGCCAGTTATTGGATCTTTAGCTCAGTTGGTTAGAGCAACCGGCTCATAACCGGTCGGCCCGGGGTTCGAGTCCCTGAAGGTCCACCATATGGGGGTATAGCTCAGTTGGGAGAGCACCTGCCTTGCACGCAGGGGGCCAAGAGTTCGAGTCTCTTTATCTCCACCATAAGAAAAGTCCGGATCCTACTTTGCGGTAGGATCCGGACTTTTAACTTTGTCCAGAGAAAAACCGAAGGGATTTCCTTCGGTTTCATAATTATAATGCTATTCTCCCATCAGATGAACCGTGACGCTTCGATCACGTGGCCCATCGAATTCGCAGAAGAAAATGCCCTGCCAGATGCCGATGTCGATAAGACCATCACTTACAATGAGGCTCAGTGTATTTCCGAGGTTGATGGATTTCAGGTGCGCCTGTGAATTTCCTTCCATGTGCTTGAATTTGGGATCATCCGGAAAGGCTTTATCGAGGGCGTAAATCATATCTTCAATGACATCAGAATCTGCATTTTCATTGATGCAGAGCGCTCCGGTAGTATGCGGTGAGAAAACGGTCAGAATCCCTTCTTTGATACCGGATTCCCTGACAATCTTTCTGACTTCATCGGTAATTTCATAAAAATCCTGTGATTTGTGCGTCTTCACCTGCAGCTGGTTCTTGTGTATCTTCATTTAATCATCCCCCATGTCTTTTCTTCATTATACCGTAACAGGAGAAAATTTGTGGTTCAATTCTTCATATGTTCCATTAATATTCTCTAAACAAAGCAATTTATGCCCTATTTTAGATTATAATTATAGTATAGTAAGTAAGCATTGTAATCCTTTAATCTATGATGAAGGAAGAGTATGAGGTCATGATGGTCAAACGTATCAGACAATTTCTACAGAATATCCGTTATGGATATCAGGAGGTGGACCGAAAGTTCATCACAGGGTATCTGAATGAACAGGAGATCCATCTGTTTGAGAAGCTTCAGAAATCTGAGCAGATTCATGCGATTCTGGTGGCAAAAGGCGTCCGGCAGGAGATGGATTCCAGTGAAGACAGAAGCTTCATCAAAGCGGTGCTGCTTCATGACATCGGGAAAATCCAGAGGCCACTCAATATAGCGGAGAAAAGTCTTGCAGTGATCATCGATAAACTGTTTCAGAAAAGCTCTCCCTTTGAGAAGCGCAGTTTCATGAAGTCCTACAGACTCCATGGGCGAAGGGGAGAAGATCTGCTGCGTAAAAACCATGTATTCACCGAAGAACCCGTTTTCTATGAGGTGGTAGGCACCCATCATGAGAATGAAGATCAGATCGCTGAAAGGGAGAACGGGAGACTGGAGTTCTATCACAACCTGCTGAAGAAGCATGATGAGCGCTATTGATTCAGACAGCAATAAACAATCTGGAGGGAATATCCTATGAAAATCGACATCAATCCGAATTTTAAATTCAATATCAAATGGAATAAATTCTTTGGGGGCAAGAAGAATATTTATGTGATCCTTGGAGTCCTCTTGGGTCTTCTGATCCTGCTTTTCAATTCAACGCATATCATTGCCAATCTGCAATGGTTTGATGAGGTGGGCTATACTAGGACGTATCTGACCCGAGCACTGGCCATAGCAGGCTTGACACTTCCGATATTTCTTGTACTTTACGTCATTTCCATTCTTTACTATAAAAGCATAGCAAAAAAATATGACCTGATTTCCTATCCCAGGAAAACAGATACAGAGATCAGAAAGAGAAACCGTTATGTCTACGCCATTTCAGGGATCTTTTTCCTCATCGTATCTTATGGACTGGCTTCGGATTACTGGTATGTGATCCTCCAGTATTTTAATAGTGTGGACTTCAACCAGGTGGACCCCATCTTCAGCAAGGATATCTCTTTCTATGTATTCAGGCTGCCCATGTATCAGTTCCTGGTTTCCATGGCCATTTCTGTGGTGGTGCTTCTGGTTCTGCTCACGGTGCTGATTTATCTGTTCATTGCGGCAAAGAGTTCCTTCAACAGACTGAACTTCAGAAATGCAAGAGGAATTCTTCATGTGATCAAAAGCGGATTCATCCAGTTTGCAGGAAGAGCGCTGGCCATGCTGATTTCTCTGTTCATGGTCCTTCTGGCGCTGAAGTACTATATGGACTCCTACCTTGTGATGTTCAATGAATCCGGCGTTGTCTACGGTCCGGGATATACGGATATCAGGATCAATGTGCCTTTTCTCCGCATCATAGCGCTATTGTCGGCAGTTTCTGCTGTTGTTGTGGCATATGGAATCCTCAAGAAGAAAGTCAATCTCATAGCGTATCCTGTGGTTGGGATTTTCGCGCTGAGCCTCATAAGAGTTGTGGCCGTTTTCGCAGTG
This sequence comes from Proteiniclasticum aestuarii, assembly GCF_017368455.1. Taxonomy (GTDB): domain Bacteria; phylum Bacillota; class Clostridia; order Clostridiales; family Clostridiaceae; genus Proteiniclasticum; species Proteiniclasticum aestuarii. Next base: position 3,273 of record NZ_JAFNJU010000003.1, read on the forward strand.
GAAGCTCTTGTGGTCAACCCCAATCAGCTGGAAACGGAAAGGCCCTATATTAACAACAACATCACCATGACGAGGCAGGCCTTCGGCATCAATGATGTGGAAATCAGGCAGTTTGAAGCGGATAAGGATATCACCGCTTCAGAAATCAATGCGAACAGAGATGTGGTGGACAGCATCAAGATCAATTCCTATCGTCACACATTGGATTTCATCAAGCAGGCTCAGGTCATCAGAGGATATTATGACTTCAATGATGTGGATGTGGACAGATATGTCATCAACGGAGAGAAGAAGCAGGTATTTCTTTCTGCCAGAGAAATAGACAGAAATCTCATCTCTCCCAGCACCTGGCAGAATATGCATCTGTTCTATACCCATGGTTATGGAGTGGTTATGTCGGATTCCAGTACGGCAACCTCACAGGGGCAGCCGGACTTCCTGATGAAGGATATCCCTACTACGAACAGAACGGATATCCCTCTGGAAAATCCGAGAATCTATTTCGGAGAACTGGTTTCAGATTACGTCATCGTCGGAACGGAATACGATGAATTTGACTATCCCAAAGGCGGAGAAAATGAGACCTACCGCTATAGCGGAGATGCGGGAATCAGACTCAGTTTCTTCAACAGGCTTCTCTATGCCATTGAAGAGAAAGAGCCTAAGATTCTCATTTCCTCACTGATCGATGAAAATTCAAGTATCATCAGAAAGAGAAATATCAGAGAAAGGGTCATCACCATTGCACCGTTTCTGACCTACGATTCAGATCCCTATCTGGTCGTGGCGGACAGCAAAGTGTACTGGATGATTGATGCCTATACCATATCGGACCAATACCCCAATGCAAGAACCTTCAACGGAATCAACTATGTTCGAAATTCCGTGAAAGTCACAGTGGATGCCTATACTGGTGATGTGGATTTCTATCTGGCTGATCCCAACGATCCCATCGCCATCAGCTACAACCGGATCTTCGGTGGTCTTTTCAAGGATCTTGAGGAAATGCCGGAGATGCTGAAGGAACATATCAAGTATCCGGAAGATCTTTTTGAAATGCAGACAACGGTTCTTGAACAGTATCATGTGACTGATGCGGGAATTTTCTATAACGGAGAAGATGTATGGGAAAAATCGAAAGTCACCACCACAAACGATCAGGAAAAAGTGGCTCAGGAACCGTACTCTCTCTTCACCTCCTTTGGGGATGAAGAAGGACTGGAACTGGTATTTACAGAATACTACACCATCAAGGGGAAAGAGAACATGGTGGCCATCGTCAATGTGAGAATGGAAGGGGACCATTACGGGCAGCTGGTGGAATACAAGTTCCCGCCACAGAAGACCGTTTCAAGTCCCTATCTTTTCAGAAACAAGCTGAACCAGGATCCGGAGATTTCCAAGGAACTTTCTCTGCTTGACAGTGGAGGGTCCGCGGTGGAGTTCGGGGATATGGTCATTGCCCCCATCGAGAACAGTCTTCTGTATGTGGTGCCCATCTATCTGGTGGCGGAAGGAGAAAACTCCATTCCTGAAATCAAGAGATATGTGCTGTCCAATGATGATAAAATCGTCATAGGAGACACCTTCATGAGCACCCTGGGACAGCTCTTCGACTTCACCGTAGGTGAGGAGCAGGAAGGTCCTGGAGGCGTTGTGGAAGAGAGACTGGCTAGAGAAGCCAATGATCTTTTCGACCAGGCTACTGCAGCACAGAGGGCTGGAGACTGGGCGGAATACGGAAGACTCATGGATGAACTGAAACGGGTTCTGGAGTCCATGTTCGATCAGTAGCAGAAGGAGGAAAAGCTATGGATTATGATGTGATCATTCTTGGAGGAGGCCTCATCGGCTGCTCCATGGCCTATGAGTTATGCAAGTACAATCTCAACATCGGGGTCATTGAGAAGAACTTTGATATTGCGGAAGATGTGGCACTGTTCAATTCTTCTCTGATACTGGATGGGAAGGATATTGAAGATGAACGGGTCTTTGAACTGATCCGGAGAAGCAATCAGAACCTGGACAGATTATCCGAAGAGCTGGATGTCTTCTATGAGAAAGTGCCATCCTTCACAGTATATCCCAGTGATCAGGAAGCGGAAAGAATCTATAAAAGAGCATTGGAAAGAAAAATCGAAGGGGTTTCCCTGCTGAAATCAGAAGAAGCCAATAAGATGAACCACAACATCAAGCCCCATGAAGGCTATGTGATCTATTCCATGAACACCGGAGTCATCTCCCCCTATGATTACGCCACAGCCATGGCTGAAATCGCCTATGATAATGGTGTAAGCTTCCGAGTGGAAGAAGAGGTCCTTGATATTCAGGACCTGCCCCGTGGCGGAATCAAGGTCACCACCAACAAGAACCGCTACACAGCAAGGGTTGTGGTGAGGACCACCTTCGGAGACAAATACACCATCAAGAAAGATTCTGAGGTGGTGGGAGAAGAAGGGATTGTGGAGAACATGCTGGTGGAGAAGGATTTCATGAATGAAGTGAAACACATCATCAAGGAATACAAGGACAATGGAGAAGTCATCACCCTTGTGCCCACCTCGACCAACAAGCTGCTGGCGACGCTTCAGACAGGCTCATCCAAGGAGTTTTCCCAGATGAAGAAGGAAGTGGAAAGTGTCATCGGACCCTTCCCTCCGGAAAGAGTGGATATCATCAATGAAAGCAGGTACTGGGCGGAGCCCATCCTGATTGATGAGGAATATGCAAAGGACGGGTACATCCACATTCAGGCAAAGAACTATGCGGTGGACAATGTGTTCTCCGCACTGACCACCGATGCGGTGGAGCTGGTTCTGAAGCAGTTCAAGGCTACGTCAAACAATGATTTCAAGGTGAAGAGGAGAGAATATTACCGCTTCAGGGAAATGAGTGATGAAGAAAGAAATGAGATCATCAGGATTGATCCGAAGTACGGGAAAATGGTCTGCCTCTGCTCCAATGTGACGGAAGGTGAAATCGTGGATTCCATAAGACGCCCCATGGGTGCAAGAACCGTGGAAGGCGTAAGAAGAAGAACAGGGACCATCTTCGGTAGATGTCAGGGTTCCTACTGCCTGACGAAGGTCATCGGCATTCTGGCCAGAGAGCTGCATAAGAGTCCCCTGGAGATCATGAACGACAAGAAGGACTCTCAGATCATCTTTGCAAGAATCAAGGAATTCGATAGCATTTAAAGGAGTAAAGGAAATGAAAAGCGAATATTATACCAGTGTCATAAGAATCAAGGGCTCCGAGAGTCACGCCATGGTTCCGGTGAAGAGCGACCAGCCCATAGACCGCAGTCACTTTATTGAGATCTCAAAGGTTTTATCCAGAATCTATGTGGGGGTGCCCTTGGACAGAGGAGACATCATCTGCAGCAATATCCTGAATACTGGTGTGAATATCATCGTGACGAAGACCATTGAGAGTTGACCTTTCTGGGACTTAAGGCTATAATAAATTGAAATAAACCGTTGACGAGACTAGTACTAGGATGAGAATCAGAAAGAGAGCAGATGGTCGGTGTGAATCTGCAGTTCGAATTTTAGGAATCCACCTCTGAGGGACTGTAAACGCAGTACGGAGAAGACCGTTATCTTTGTGAAGGATGGACCTTTTGTCCATCGAATTAGGGTGGCACCACGAGTTCTATCGTCCCTTCAGGATGATAGGACTCTTTTTTATAGTTATTTTTACGAGAAGGAGTGAAGGAAATGTTAGACATCAAAAGAATAAGAGAGAACACGGAAGAAATCAAAGCCCTCATGAGCGACAGAGGCGAAAGCATCGATCTATCCGATTTTGATAAAGTGGTTGCTCTGGATGAAGAGAGAAGACTGACCCTGGTGGAGGTTGAAACAGCCAAAGCAAGAAAGAATCAGGTATCCGCTGAGATTCCCAAGAAGAAGAAAGCCGGGGAAGATGTGTCGGAGATCATGGCTGAGATGAAGACCCTGGGGGAAACCATCAAGGAGCTGGATGGTAAGGTCAGAGATCTGGATGAAAAGATCGAGTACATCATGATGAGGCTGCCCAATATACCCAATGAGAATGTACCGGCGGGAAACACCGATGAAGACAATGTGGAAATCAGAAAATGGGGAGAGCCAAGAAAGTTTGCATTCGACCCCAAAGCCCACTGGGACATCGGTTCCGATCTGGACATCCTGGATTTTGAACGTGCCGGAAAAGTCACGGGTTCAAGATTCACTTTCCTCAAGGGATATGGTTCAAGGATCGAAAGAGCCATCATCAACTATTTCCTGGATACCCATACGGACCATGGTTATGAAGAAGTAATGCCACCTTTCATGGTCAATCGTCAGTCCATGACCGGAACAGGCCAGCTGCCTAAATTTGAAGAGGATGCATTCAAGCTGACGGAAGACGATTATTTCCTCATTCCCACAGCGGAAGTGCCTGTGACCAACATGTACAGAAATGAGACCTTCCAGGTGGAGGATCTTCCTATCAAGCATGTGGCTTACTCCGCCTGCTTCAGAGCAGAGGCGGGTTCAGCAGGAAGAGATACAAGAGGACTCATCAGGCAGCATCAGTTCAACAAAGTGGAGCTTGTGAAGTTCACAAGGCCAGAAGAATCCTATGCGGAGCTGGATAAGCTTGTGGAAGATGCGGAAAGAGTGCTTCAGGGACTGAAACTTCCCTACAGAGTCGTCAGGATCTGCAAAGGGGACTTAGGCTTCACAGCTGCCCTGAAGTTCGATATCGAAGTCTGGATGCCAAGCTACAACCGCTATGTGGAGATCTCCAGCTGTTCCAATTTCGAGGATTTCCAGTCCAGAAGAATCAACATCAAGTACAAGGAAAGCCAGAAGGACAAACCGAAGTTCGTGCATACGCTCAATGGTTCAGGTGTGGCCATCGGAAGAACCGTGGCAGCCATTCTTGAAAACTTCCAGAATGAAGATGGAACCGTAACGATTCCGGAAGCGCTGAGACCTTATCTCAAGGGTGAAGCACTGATCAGATAGGCTGAAAAGGCAGAAGAAGGAGGTTGTGTTTTTCAGGACGCAACTTCCATTTTCTTCTAGAAACTCATTGACATGCATTTTTTATGTTGATATAATACATATTGTCGCTATACTCATGGAGAGATGGTCGAGTTGGTTTAAGGCACCGGTCTTGAAAACCGGCGTACCTTTACGGGTACCGAGGGTTCGAATCCCTCTCTCTCCGCCATCAGTATAGCGGCTTTTTTATTCAGGAACATTCTGATCTGAAATGATGAAGAAGTTTTTCACAAGGAAAAGCGGCTTCTTTTTTTATGTCGTTTTTTATGGATGTTAAATTATCCAACAGATTGATTTTGTGCCCCGAAACCAACTATAATGAGATGAAAATGTGTTAAAGGCAGGTATTGCAATGGATATCGAAATCATACGAAGTGTTATTCTCAATATAGGACTTCTGGTCATCATCGCCGTGATGCTGTCCCGTTTCAGGATGATCAGGCGGTTCATCACGGGTGAAAGGAAATCCTTCGGCGAGCAGATTTTTCTGATTCTCCTCTTCGGCATCATCGGAATCATCTCCACCCTGACCGGATATGAGGTCCATGGGGCCATAGCCAATACGAGAGTGATCAGCGTCATCGCCGGGGGAATCATCGGGAGGTCCCGTGGTGGGCATCGGTGCGGCGGTCATTGCAGGTCTGCACCGATACTTCATCGATGTCAATGGCATCACGGCTCTTGCCTGCGCCATTTCGACCATGGTGGAGGGAGGGCTCTCCGCTCTGGCCTATACCCGCATCAAGGAAAACAAATACAAGGAATCGGAAGTGTTTCTGCTCACCTTCGTGGCTGAAATACTGCAGATGGTCATCATTCTTCTGATTGCAAGGCCCTTCAGCGAAGCCTTCAGCCTTGTCAGCGCCATCGCTTTTCCCATGATTATGTTCAACAGCATCGGCATGGTGTTCTTCATCCAGATCTTCAAGAATATCTTCATCGAGCAGGCCTATGAGATCGGAAAGAATACCACCATGACCTTTGAAATCACGAGAAAATGTCTGCCTGTTTTAAGCAGGGGTTCCTATGAGAAGGAAAGCCTGGATAGGATCAGTGAAATCATCCTTTCCCATTCAGGGTATCCTGGCGTCGCCTTCACAAACAGCCAGGAAGTGATCAGCGCCTCCGGTAAGGTATCCAGAAAGGATCATCATGAAATCATGAGTATAGCTGCAGTCATCATGGAGCGGAAAGCCGTGGTGTCCACGGATGAAGCGAACCATGAGCATCTGAACCCGTCGATGGTGAAAAACAGAGTGGCCATCGGAGCACCGATCTACAGAAATGATGAGATCATCGGTACGCTGATCCTTTTCACCAACAAGTACCAGTTCACCTATCAGTCCGTCAGCGAGTTTGTGGAGGGACTTACGCAGTTCTTTTCGGTTCAGTTCGGACTGGCGGAAATGGTGAAGCAGAAAGAGATTCTAAGAAAAGTCGAATATCGTGCGCTGCAGTCACAGATCAATCCGCACTTCATCTTCAACTCCCTGAACACCATCAGCGCCTTCTGCAGGGAAAAGCCCGACAAGGCAAGAGAGCTGCTCATTGCCCTTGCCAGATATTTCAGAAACTCCATCAAAACCAAGGACAGCTGCGTGAGCATCTATGAGGAAATGGAATATGTGGAAGCCTACATGCAGCTGGAAAAGGCCAGATTCGATGAAAGACTGGATCTCCATATGCATGTGGAGGAGGATCTCAACTGTCAGCTGCCCTGCCTGATTCTTCAGCCCATCGTGGAGAATGCCATCATCCACGGCGCCATGAAGCGAAAAGAAGGAAAAGTCAGTGTGGATGTGGCTTCCCAGGGGGAAGATGTGATCATCACAGTGAAGGATAACGGACATGGCATTTCATCTGAAATCGTGGACAGTCTCAATGATGAGAATCCTTCCAGCAGATACATCGGACTGAGTAATGTGAACAGACGGCTGAAATATATGTTCGGAGCGGGGCACGGACTGAAGATCAGCACAGGCGGAGACGGCACGACCATAGTTATCAGGGCACCGAAATCAGAGAGGCTACTGGACCAGGCTGCCGGAGAATAACACATCATGACGGAGGTACAGAACATGAGAATTGCAATCATCGATGATGAAAAACCGGCCAGAGGAGAACTGGAATATCTGCTCCGAATGGTGGAGAAGGATGCGGAGTTCACCCAGATCAGCAGTGGGGAAGATGCGCTGGAGCGTTTTTCAAAAGAACAGTTCGATCTTCTATTCATTGACATCAATCTGGGTGACATCAGCGGGACAACCCTCGCATCCACTCTGCGCAGACTGATGCCGGAGGCGGAGATCGTATTTGCCACCGCCTACAACACCTATGCGGAAAAAGCCTTCGAGGTGGAGGCGCTGTATTATCTTCTGAAACCCTACTCTGAAGACAAAGTGAAGCAGATGATGGAAAGGTATCATGAGAAGAAAAGAGCCGAGCTTCCGGAACCGAGACAGACTGGTATTGCAAAGATCCCGTTGACGGTTGAAAAGAAGACCATCATGGTCTGTCTGAAAGACGTGGTGTATATCGAGTCTCAGAACCGCGTCTGCGTCATTCATACAAAGAATGAGATCTACACGGATCACAACACCTTGAACTATTATGAGGAAAGACTCCAGAGCAAAGGCTTTTTCAGGATCCAGAAAAGCTACATCGTGAATCTGGACTACATCACCGAAATTTCTCCCTGGTTCAACGGCACATACTCCGTTAGGCTCAAGGGCTTCAAAGATGTGGTTCTTCCCGTGAGCAGAAAGACCATCCGGCAGTTGAGAGAACTTATCTGCATTTGAAGCGGAGAATAAAGCATTTCACCCTGTATTCGTGATAACCTTTACACGAAGCGGGGTTTCTTTTTCGCTTCTGTGATACCATGAATCTGAAATTATTAATAATTTAACAGAGAGTTCAAGTCCTGATATTTTCTGTTGTGTGTGAATCATTATTTATGAAAAGGGGATGTATCAATGGTATCATTTTTAATCTGTCTTGCAGTCCTCATCGGAGGATACTTCATCTACGGCAAGTACACGGAGAAGAACTTCGGACCCGACGAGAGAGTCACGCCTGCTGTTTCCATGGCAGACGGTTCTGACTATGTCGTCATGCCTGTCTGGAGAGTTTTTCTTATTCAGCTTCTGAACATTGCAGGATTGGGTCCGATTTTCGGAGCCCTTGCAGGAGCGCTCTGGGGACCATCCGTATTTCTATGGATCACCTTCGGTACGATCTTCGCTGGTGCGGTCCATGATTATCTGTCAGGCATGATCTCCATGCGTCATGGCGGAAAGACCATCGGTGAAATCGTGGGCATCTATCTGGGACCTACCATGAAGCAGATCATGAGAGTATTCTCCGTGGTACTTCTGGTTCTGGTTGGTGTCGCCTTCTCCACAGGACCTGCGGCGCTTCTTGCCATGCTGACACCGGATACGCTGACCAAGTCCTTCTGGCTGGTTGTGATCATCGTTTATTACTTCATTGCCACCTTTGTTCCGGTGGATAAGATCATCGGTAAAGTCTATCCCATCTTCGGACTGAGCCTGATCTTCATGGCTCTTGGCGTTGCAGGCGGAATCATCCTGCAGGGATATACCATTCCTGAGATCACTCTTTCCAACCTGCATCCCAAGAACACGCCGATCTGGCCGATGATGTTCGTTTCTGTGGCCTGCGGAGCCATTTCAGGATTTCATGCCACCCAGTCTCCCATCATGGCCAGATGCATGAATTCCGAAAAAGACGGAAGAAAGATCTTCTACGGAGCCATGGTTGCGGAAGGCGTCATCGCCCTGATCTGGGCAGCCGCCGGTGTTGCATTCTATGAATCCACAGGAGGACTTCTGGCAGCAATGACTGAGCTTGGTGGTCAGGGACCCGTAGTCTATGACATCACCTCCAAGCTTCTTGGACCCGTGGGATCCGTCTTTGCTATGATTGGTGTCATCGCCTGTCCGATCTCGTCAGGAGACACCGCATTCAGAAGCGCAAGACTGGTTGTGGCGGACTGGTTCAACGTGGACCAGAAGGATGCGAAGAAGAGACTGTTTCTTACACTGCCTATTCTCGGAGTAGGTGCAGTGCTCACTCAGATGGACGTACAGATGATCTGGAGATATTTCTCCTGGAGCAATCAGACCCTGGCTATGATGGCTTTGTGGGCTGGAGCGGTCTATCTGTTCAGAAACAAGAAGAATTCCTGGACAGCTTCCATTCCGGCGACCTTCATGTCTGGTGTAAGTATGACTTACATTCTCATGGCACCGGAAGGATTCAAGCTGAGCATGACCATCGCTTATCCAGTAGGAATCCTCTTCGCTCTTCTCTGTTTCGGTTTGTTCGCACGAATCACTTTCATCAAGGAGAAGCAGGAAGGCAAGATGGCTGCCTGATTCCATCATTACATAGACAGTAAATAGACATTCAGAAACCCGAAGGATGAATTTTCAGGAATTCATTCTCCGGGTTTTCTTCATTTCTTCTTATTTTCCGTAGTAGGCGTTGAGATACATTTCCTTGATTTCACGGATCAGAGGATATCTTGGGTTTGCCCCTGTGCACTGGTCGTCGAAGGCCTGAGAGGACATGTCATCCAGAGAGCTCAGGAATTTCTTTTCGGATACGCCCAGTTCCTGTATGGTGGATGGGATATCCAGTTTCTTCTTCAGTTCATCCAGGGCATCAATGAGAAGCTCGATTTTTTCTTCGTCGGTATTTCCGCCAAGTCCGAGATAGTCCGCGATTCTTGCATATCGGAAGGTGATGTTCGGGTACTTGTACTGGGGGAATGCCGCCATCTTCACTGGGCTTTCCTCCGCATTGAAACGGACCACTTCATCAATGAGCATGGCATTGGCAAGCCCGTGGGATACATGATGGAAGGCACCAAGCTTATGGGCCATGGAGTGGCAGACACCCAGGAAAGCATTGGCGAAGGCCATACCTGCCATGGTGGATGCATGCGCCATCTTCTCTCTGGCTTTTTCATTGGTTTCTCCTTCCGTGTAGCAGAGCGGAAGGTACTTGAAGATGAGACGGATGGCTTCCAGAGCCAGACCGTTGGTGTATTCCGAAGCCAGAACAGAAACATAGGCTTCCATGGCGTGGACCAGAGCATCGAATCCTGATGCTGCGGTGAGGCCTTTGGGAATCTTCATCATCAGTTCCGTGTCGATGATGGCCATATCCGGTGTCAGCTCATAGTCTGCCAGGGGATATTTGACGCCGGTCTTCTCGTCGGTGATGACGGCGAAAGGTGTCACTTCAGAACCTGTTCCTGACGTGGTGGGCACAGCGATGAAGGTGGCTTTCTCTCCAAGCTTCGGGAAGGGATAGATTCTCTTTCTGATATCCATGAAGCGCATGGCCAGGTCTTCGAAACGGACTTCCGGATGCTCGTACAGGGTCCACATGATTTTCGCCGCATCCATGGGGGAGCCGCCACCCAGAGCGATGATCACATCAGGGTTGTAGCTCTGCATCTCCTCCGCTCCTTTCTTCGCTGTGGCCAGAGTCGGATCCGGTTCCACATCGGTGAAGATGCGAAAGTCGATGTCCTGCTCTTCCAGTACACGGATCATCTGATTGCAGTAGCCCAGATCATAGAGCACTTTATCGGTGACGATGTAGGCTTTCTTTTTCTTCAGGTCTTTCAGCTCTTTCAGAGCGATTTCAAGTGCACCGTATTTGAAGTAGATCTTTTCTGGAACCCTGAACCAAAGCATGTTCTCTCTCCTCTCTGCTACCGTCTTGATGTTCAGAAGGTGCTTCACACCCACATTCTCACTGACTGAGTTTCCGCCCCAGCTTCCGCAGCCCAGGGTAAGAGAAGGTGCCAGTCTGAAATTGTAGATGTCTCCGATGGCGCCTTGGGAAGAAGGCATGTTGATGATGGTTCGTCCTGTCTTCATGCGGTTTCCGAAAGCTTCCATACGATCTTTGGAGCGGAGCTGGTCGGTATAGAGAACGGACGTATGTCCGAAGCCGCCAAGCTTCACCAGTGCATCGGCTTTCTCCAGGGCGTCCGGAAAATCAGAAGCTATGTACATGCCGAGAATGGGCGATAGCTTCTCGTGGGCGAAGGGCTCTTCCTCTGTGATGCTTTCCACTTCTCCGATGAGCACCTTGCTGTTTTCTGGAATCTCTAGGCCTGCAAGGGAAGCGATGGTGAAAGCGCTCTGACCTACGATGTCCGCGTTGATGGTTCCGTTTTTCAGAATGATCTTTCGAATAGTCTCGGTTTCCTCCTGAGACAGAAGGTAGGCTCCTCTTTCCGAGAGCTCTTTCTTCACGGCTTCATAAACCTCATCCACCACGATGATGGACTGCTCTGAAGCGCAGATGACACCATTGTCAAAGGTCTTGGAAAGAAGAATGGAGCTCACGGCCATCTTGATATGGGCGGTCTCATCGATGATGGCCGGCGTATTTCCCGCTCCGACACCAATGGCTGGTTTCCCGGAGGAGTAGGCGGCTTTCACCATACCGGGGCCACCGGTGGCAAGGATGATGTCGGAAGAGGACATGACCTTCTGGGTCATCTCCAGGGATGGCTTATCGATCCATCGGATGATGCCTTCTGGTGCACCTGCCTTCACAGCGGCATCCAGTATGACTTTCGCTGCGGCGATGGTGGATTTCTTTGCTCGGGGATGTGGAGAAAAGATGATGGCATTTCTTGTCTTTAAGGCGAGAAGCGCTTTGAAGATGGTGGTGGAGGTGGGGTTTGTGGTTGGAATCACCGCCGCCACTACACCGATGGGCTCGGCGATCTTGACCAGACCAAAGGAATCATCTCTTTCTATGACACCGCAGGTCTTATCGTTTCTGTACTGATTGTAGATGTATTCAGAGGCGAAGTGGTTCTTGATGACCTTGTCTTCTACAATGCCCATGCCTGTTTCTTCAACAGCCATTCTGGCTAGGGGAATTCTATGGTTGTTTGCAGCCAGTGCTGCCTGTCTGAAGATTTCATCCACCTGCTGCTGGGAGAAAGCGGCGAATTTCTGCTGCTGCGCTCTGAGGTCCTCCATGGAAATTTCCAGTTCCTCTACTGTGGTGATCGGATTCATTTTCAACACATCCTTTGTTAATTTATTGACAATAAAAGCATAGCATCGGAAAAATGAAGAGTCAATGGAATCTCTCAAAATATTGTTATAAAAATAACATAATTATGATAAATGCAGAATAAAACGGTTTCAAATTTTAAAAATCAATAAATTGAATGAAAAATACAGTGAACTTGAAATCGTGAAATCTTCTTTGCATCTAGAAAAATGGAGAAAATCTACCTGAAAAATCATAAATAATGTTAATTAAATAACAATATAGAGTCAAATGACAGTTTCAAAATAATAGCCGTGTATGCTGATAATCTGATAACTTCATGATGCGATGAGGAACATGGATGGAGTGATGATGGAGCTTCTTCCGTGGGCGTGGGATACGGGATTTCGCCTGTATGGAGCTAAATATAGAGAGAAACCGGTGAAAAGAGTCTGAACAGAGTATTATTTTTTCGTGATGCTCTTGTCTTCATGGGATGACCTCTATATACTTTCCTATCGTGCAAAGAATTGTACGGTAAAAAATGCATATCTGGAGGAATTTAAACATGAAGCATATAGATCAGATCATTACACTGATGGACAAAGCCAAAAAGGAGAATCCGCTGGTGGATTTTCTTATCAACTATGTCACCGCCAATGAACTCACCAGCATCACATCCTATTTCGGAGGAACACCTGTGATGACCGATGACCCCATTGATGCGGCTGAAGTGGTGGAGTTTGCCAAGGTCGATGCCCTGGTGTTCAACATCGGAACCGTGACCAACAAGCAGGTGAACGCCATGATTGAAGCAGGAAAGAAGGCTACGGAACTGGGAGTACCCATCATTCTTGATCCGGTGGCTGCAGGAGCGACACCTTTCAGGTCCGCTTCCATCAGAAGAATGCTGGAGGAGCTGAAGATTTCGGTCATCAAGGGAAACCTGGCAGAAGTCAAGGCATGCCTTGGGGTGGAAACCACATCCAAGGGCGTGGATTCCAATGAGGATGAATCGGAAGCGGAGAAGTATGTGGTGGCTCTGGCAAGAAAGTACAACTGCGTAGTAGCCATGACGGGGATTGAAGATGTGATCAGTGATGGAAATCGTGTAGCACGCATCAGAAACGGATCGGAAAACCTGCCTAAGGTCATCGGTACCGGATGCACCATCGGCGCTCTGGTGGGCACCTTCAGCGGTGTCACAGAGGATTATTTCTACAGTGCCATGACAGGCGTCATCATCATGGGTATTGCAGGAGAAATTGCCGATACCATGAGAGAAAAGGGAGACGGATATTACACCTACAAGCATCATCTGCTGGATACCCTTTCCATTCTGACCAATGAACAGGTAAGAGAAAGAGCGGATATCGTGGATGTGGCCTATGAGGAACTGGCTGTTTAGGAGGATGAAATGAAACTGAAGGAAGAGATGAGAAAACTCTATGGATTGAAGTTTGAGGAAAGGTATCCTCTGGTCTGTTTTCTGACCAATTATGTCACGGTTCTGGACCTGGTGGATATGTGCATCCATTCCGGAGGGTCACCCGTGCTGACGGATGAGATCTCGGAAGCCCATGAAATGGTGGAGTATTCAGGCTCTGATGCTGTGGTGATGAATTTCGGCACCATTAACCGCGAATATCTGGATATCATGACCCTGACGGGGATTACCGCCAACAGGGCAGGTGTTCCGGTGATTCTGGACCCGGCTGCCATCACGGCCTCTTCCTTCAGAAAATATGCCATCAGTCATCTGCTGGAAAATGTGAAGGTTTCGATACTGAAGGGGAACCTGGGTGAAATCAAGTTTATTCTGGGGTATGACACGAAGAACAAGGGAATCGACTCCTTTGAAGATGAAAAAGACGGAGAGAAGTACTGCATCGAACTGGCAAAGAAGCTGAATACCGTGGTGGTCATGACAGGAAAGACGGATATCATCACGGACGGAGAAAGAGTGGCCAGGGTTTCCAACGGGAATGCAAGACTCAAGAAAATCTGCGGAGCCGGTTCTTCGGTGGCCTCTATCATGGCGACTTACTCCGGGCTCACGAAGGACTACTTCCTGAGTGCCACCTTAGGTGCTGCGGTCATGGGTGTGGCTTCGGAAATTGCGGAAGAGAGAATGAAGGAGGAAGACGGCATCAGGACATTCAAATCCTATGTTCATGATGCGGTTTCCATGCTGAGTCTGGATGAGCTCATGAAAAGGGTGCATGTGGAAGGTTAATCATGAAATGCGGTCATAAACAGGAGAGAAGAGGTTTATGGCCGCAGTTTCCTCTGATTTTTTTCCGATTTGGAATCTCAGGCCGTTGCAAAATTCTTCAGAATACACTAAGATATATGAGTACGAGTTAATACGCTACTATGGCTCAGTCGGTAGAGCAGCTGATTCGTAATCAGCAGGTCGGCGGTTCGATTCCGCCTAGTAGCTCCAATAAGTATAAGCAATGATTTGATGATTCAAGTCATTGCTTTTTTTAATTAAGAATAAAGTAAATCAGCTGATTTTTAATACATACTAGTAATATCATTTGAAAGAAGATTCACACCAGAAATTCAGGTGAATTCATATAATGACTATCAATATATCCTTAATTGAATATATTGATAGTTTCCCAGAAGCAGGATATGTGGTAAAATTTCTTTAAATTCAGATAATTTAAAAGGGGGAAATAATATTGAAATCAAAAGAATTAGCTTTATCCATCATTCTAAATGCCTTTTTAGGGTACTTATGGATAGTATTCATTGACCACATTGTTAGCGTGGCAAATTCAATGGAGAACACTTTCATTGTTGGTGGACTGCTCATTTTAATTGGAACGGCTTTGTTTTGGGAAATTGTAAACAGGGTAACTCCTTTTAACGAGTACAAAATTACTCATCCAGTTAAATTAGCAGGAGTTATTTCCTTCGGGTTAGTGGTCTTTGTAAATTTTTTCGTCTTGAATCTAATCTAAATAACCACGGAAGTTTTCAACAAGTTGAACAAACTGATTTTCAACAAACGAATATCAGTATTTGCTCAACTTGTTTTTCATATGCTTAGTTTTCCTATTTGAAGCAACGAAACCAGTAGAAGTAGTTACCAAGTATTTAGTAGTCACGTCTAGAAAAATTTCCATTCAATATTCCATACGCCTATAAGAGTAATTAAGGCGTTGTACGTGGAATATGCATTTTTTTGACATAAACGTACTTACTCATCATAAGATATTTTCAGTTAAGTCAGAAATAGTGTCAGAAATATCTTCATTTAAGCTAATATATATAGTAAAGAAAGAATTTTGCAAAGTAGGTGTATTCCAGTTGTCGGATCGCGAATTGATGAAGCTTCTTGAAAAGAATCCCGATGCAGGCATCGATGAGATGATGACTTTGTACATGGGCATGGTCTACAATATTGTGAAGAACAGAATATCCGCTTTCTCCACAAAGGAGGATGTGGAGGAATGTGTGATTGATGTATTTCATGAGATCTACAGGCAGAGAAAAGCAATTGATCTTGGAAAAGGTTCCATTAAAGGATATATTGCGGTGATTGCAAAGCGAAAAGCCATTGGTCTGTATAGAAGCAGAAATGAAAAGGAGAGTTCCTCGGTGTCATTCGAAGAAACGTACATCAGTCCTATGGAATGCGGTCATTCGGGAATTGAGGATGCTCTGATCGAGAAAGAACATACAGCGGAAATCCTAAGCCTGATAAAGACCTTAGGAGAACCGGACAGTGAGATTCTCATACGAAAGTACTATTTCAGACAGAGCACCAGATCCATAGCCCATGAAATGGGCATCAGAGAAAATACTGTAGACAAGAAAGTGTCCAGAGGACGGAATAAGTTGAGAAAACTGCTGGGAGGGAATGATAATGGATGAAAGAATAAGCAGTGTCCTGGATGAGCTGGATGAAAAAGAGACATCGGATCTTCTGAGTGGAGAAATGGAGTTTCCTATAGACGAGTTCACAAGAAGAAGAATCGCTTCTTCTGTGAAAAAGAGAACCAGTGGAGAAAGAAAAGCCCTGAGAAACTTCAAGGGGATTGGGGGAGTGGCAGCTTCGTTTATGGTGATGGCATTTCTGGCTCTCTTTTCTTTCGGTGAGAAGGACCTTGTTGATACAATGAGAAAAGTCATGGAATACATTCCCGGTTATGGTGTGACAAGTTCTGTAGAAGGCCTTGGAGAAGACATACCAAAGCAGGTGCTGGATCTGGTGGAGAACCTGAGAACAGGACATAGTCTCACAAAGGAGAAGTATTCCATCGGTGAGAAGGGATATAAGGTGAACTATATCGGAGAGATTGACCTTAGCAGGAACTATGAGTCCATGAACCAGATCATGGAAGAGAAAGAAGAGTGGCTCTTCATTGTGGAAGACAAGGGGGAATCACACTACAGTATTCTCATCGGAAAAGACCGGGGCAGATACACTGTCTTGATGTCTGGAGGAGCCGCAGAAATGTTCTATCATAGCTTGTCTCTTGCTGATCCGGATCGATCTGGTGAAATTGACCTCCTTTTCTATGGAGGCGACCAGTACCTGATCAATGAAAGAGCTATGGTCTATCAGATTCCAGCCACTAGAATGGATTATGAAAGGAATCCGGATATATTCGACAGACCGCTTGATGAGAAGATCTGTCTGGAGCTGATTCAGCTAAACTATGAAGAATCGCTGAAGAGTAAGCCGCCGTATCAGTTTGGATCCATCGGGCTTATGGAGCAGCATCATGAAATGAATGTGAATTGACAGGGCTGTTTTGAAATAGCTGAATATCCATCTGCATTAAGCAAAGAGATTCAGTGTGTTTATATTATATAAAAGCCGTTTCGAAACTATCTTACATAGTTTGAAACGGCATTCTCTATTTCTGAAACTGATCATTTCGAATCATTTCAAGAAATGCTTTCCCTGCAGGTGTAATGTGTTTCTTTCGATGATAGACAATATGAATCTCCCGATCTAAATTCAGGTTCTGGATTTCGAGAGTTCGGACTAGACCTGCCATCCTTTCCACCTCAACAGATTTTTCGGACATGATTGAGATACCAACATTATGACAGATTGCCTGTTTTATGGCCTCCTGATTGTTGATGATGATCATATTTGGGAAATCCAAAGGATGAAGTTTATCATCCAGAAATCTGCTTAAGGAGGAATGGGTGTCCTTCATGATAAAGGGATATTTCTTAAGCTCACTGACGTGACAGGATTTTTGAGCTGCTAAAGGATGTTCATAAGGTACAACAAGGACCATATGATCTAAACAGAATGGTTCAGTTACGTATTGAGATGAATCTAAATGAACATAGTGTGAAAGAAAACCAAATTCGATCTCATGTTTCTGCAGCTTCTCAAACAGTTTCTTCGAAGATGATATGGTCATATTCAGTTTGATATTGGGATAGGAATTTTGATATATACTGAGCATTCTTGGCATCAGGTATACACCAATGAAATTAGTCGCACCAAAAAATAAGGTTCCGTTCTTTAAATCGTCCAACTGTTTCAGAAGTTCCTTGGAATTATCTGCAAGTTTGACCATTTCTTCAGCAAATTGCATGAAGTACTCACCCTGTAAGGTTAATGAAATATTATTTCTGGATCTATTGAATAAGGGAACTTGAAGTTCATTTTCCAGACTCTCGATCTGTTTGCTTATAGCAGGCTGACTTAAATAGAGCAATTCAGCAGTTTCAGAAAAACTTCTGCACTCTGCTAGAGTAAGGAATGATTTCAGTTTTTGAATATCCATGGAACACCTCCAGTCTTTGTATAACAAATCGTTATACAAAGTGTAATTAAATAGAATTGTGTTATAACGTTATCATATCTACAATGAAATCACAAGAATATTATTGAAAGGATGTGTAGTTTTGGAGAAAAAAAATACTGTAAAGAAAAATGGAGACAGAATGAAAGGGATCATAGGTGCAGTGCTCGCTGTGGCTGTGCTGATGTTTTTTGTTCTCGCTCCAACAATGGAAGGTATCACTGTAGAAGGTCAAAGAGCGATGGGGATATTTCTGTTTGCCTTGATCATGTGGGTCGCACGACCGATTCCAATTTATCAGACGTCTATCATTGCCATACTCATACTGCCACTTCTGAATGTGGTAGAAGATCAGGAAGTGGCATTTGGTACGTTGGGATTTGATATTATATGGCTGATGGTGGCTGCATTTGTACTATCTTCTGCTATTAACCATACCAATCTTGGTAAACGTTTAGCGCTCACACTGGTAACAAAGTTAGGTACAACGCCTAAAGGAACATTAGCCGCTTTTATGCTGGCGAACTTCCTGGTGGCTTTTCTAGTCCCTTCCACTACAGCAAGAGCAGCGCTTTTTGTTCCGCTTGTACTGGTATTGCTGGAGGTCTATAAGCAGATACCAGGAGAGAGCAAGCTGGGTAAACTTATGACGTTACAAGGAGTCCAGAATAACGCATTTGCGACTTCAATGGTCATGACCGCCACTTCAGCTCAAGTGCTGGCAATAGGTTTCATCAACCAGATGACTGGAGCAAGAATGGGGTATATGGAATGGCTGATGGGCTCTATTCCTCAAGCCATATTCAGTGCGATTGTAATGTTCTTCATCGGATATAAAATCTATAAAGTGAAAAATTCACTGGATGGTCTCACAGAGTCAAAAGAAATTCTGAAGAGGCAGCTGAAAGAACTTGGACCTATATCAGATAAGGAAAAAAGAGCTGCACTCATATTTGCTTTTACCATACTTTCATGGGCAACAGGCAATTATCAGGAATCCTGGTTTGGATTCGAAATCAGTACTGAACAGACAGCCGTCATCAGTATGCTCCTATGTCTACTTCCAGGTATTGGTGTTCTGGAATGGAAACAGGCGGATATCAAGTGGGACCTGATGGTCTTCTCAGCAGGTGCCTATGCCGTAGGAAATGCGTTTAATGATACGGGTGGAGCAGGATGGATGATTGGTGGCCTGGTGGAAAAGTTCGGGCTGGAGAGTATGAATCACAGTCTGGTAGCGCTCATACTGATTTTTACTACAGTGTTTAGTCATATGGTTTTCACCAGTAAAACTGTAAGAACAACGATTCTTATTCCAACGATCATAACATTGGCTCAGACAATAGGCATGGATCCAGTACCAATAGCGATGGCCTGTTCTTTTGGCATTGCTTATACGATAACGCTAGTTCCACACTCAAAAGTAAATGCTCTGTATTTCGGAACCGGATACTTCACAGTGACCGATCAGCTTAAGCTAGGATTGCTGGCTTGTGCGGTAGGTTCAGTAGGGATATCACTTACATATTTTACTTGGCTGCAGTTTCTGTATTGATTAAAGATAGGTGATGCCAGGAGGAGATAACATGAAAAGAAAAATAATACTAGCTGTTGCAGATGGAATTGGAGATCGTCCATGTGAAGAGCTTAATGGAATGACACCATTAGAGTTTGCTCATACTCCTAATATGGATAGATATGCAAAAGATGGAGCCACGGGCTTAGTTGATATTCTCAGTCCAGGCGTACCTGTTGGAACCGATTTGGGTCATATGATTCTATTTGGATTCCAGCCTGATGATTATCCAGGAAGAGGACCAATTGAAGCAGCAGGAGCAGGAATATGGCTGATGGCTGGTGATGTAGCGCTACGGTGCAATTTTGCAACAGTCGATGAGGACTTGAATGTTGTGGATAGGAGAGCAGGGAGAATCAGAAAGGATACTTCACAGCTGGCTGAAGCGATCAATGGGCAGGAGATAGAGGGTGTTCAG
The DNA here is from genome assembly GCF_017368455.1 of Proteiniclasticum aestuarii. GTDB lineage: Bacteria > Bacillota > Clostridia > Clostridiales > Clostridiaceae > Proteiniclasticum > Proteiniclasticum aestuarii. The sequence continues at coordinate 23,145 of NZ_JAFNJU010000003.1, forward strand.
ATCTTATTTAAAGAAGCCACTGAACATAGATGCGTACTTGTACTTCGTGGCCATGGATTAAGTTCAAACATCAGTGATTCGGACCCTAAAATAATCGATGGGATAACACCATCTCTTCTATCAGAAGCTATGGATGAGTCTGATGCGGCAGTAAAGACCGCAAGGGTTCTGAACAAGTTCATTCTTCAAGCACATAACATATTAAAAGACCATCCGATAAACAAAAAGCGAATAGCAGAAGGTTTACTGCCAGCGAACTTTCTATTGCTTAGAGGTGCAGGGCAAATGCCTGAACTGACTCCCATTTCAGAAAAATATGGATTTAAGGGAGCTTGCGTAGCTGCTGAAGGGACGGTTCTAGGTGTTGCGCGAATTGCAGGTTATGATACCTATACGCACGAGAACTTAACAGGAAACCTGGATACTGATATTGAAATGAAAGCCAGATTAATCAAGGAAGCCCTTAAATACAACGAGTTTGTTGCAGTCAATGTAAAAGCTCCTGATCTGATGGGGCATGATAATAAACCGAAAGAAAAAGCGAAAGCAATTGAAATGTTTGATCACCTTTTTGATTATTTTCTTCCTGAAGATATGGAGAATACCATTCTTGCTGTTCTTGGAGATCATTCTACACCTTGTGAGCGAGGCGAACACAGTGGTGATCCGGTGCCTCTGTTACTTTATGGAAGCGGGATAAGAAAGGACAGATCGAATAGATATGGAGAATTGGAATGCAGCCATGGAGGCAATGGACGAATAAAGGGGACAGAGCTGATACAGACCCTATTTGACTATATGGAAAAAACGAAAAAACAGGGTAATTGATGTAGAGGTAAAGTTACTTGAGTAAAGACTGTAGTAATCAAAGCAATAATAAATGAGCTCAGAGAGCCAGTGCTTGCACTGGTTCTCTGAGCTATAATGGTGTTTCTTCAATAGGATGAAATTTCCATTGCCTGTGAATTATTCTGTCTGACTTCTTTTCATCCATGAAGATATTACTTATATGATGAGGTTATAGAGATTATCGACAGATTGTTCTTATCATTTACACGAACATTGGTTATAATGTAAGCAGTGAAGAGCGTAACGAATGTAATCTGAGCTGAGTAGTATAATATAAGGTGCTTCAGCGAGGGAGATTCAGGTCATAAAGTCGGAGACGACAGACTGACGAGGAGGAAAAAATGAAGTTTTCAGGATTGAAGGAATATGTATATCATGAACTGAAGAAGAAGCTGATCAGCAATGTGATCAGTCCAGGTGAAAGAATATATGAAGAAGTCATCGCAGAGGAGCTGGAGGTCAGCAGGACACCTGTGAGAGAAGCCATCAATCAGCTGGTGGCGGAAGGATTTGTAGAGAACAGGCCCAGAAAAGGGGTCTTTGCCGCGGTGATTTCAAAAAATGAACTGGCCAAGATGCTGGATGTGAGAATTGCTCTTGAAAGCCTTGCCATCAGGCTCGCCTGTGAAAAGATCAGTGAAGAGCAGATCGAGGAACTGGAAGAGATCATGAAGAATCTGGAGAAAATGCTGAGAAAGAAAGATTTCATCCAGGCCAGTCAGTGGGACAGTAAGATTCATCGGTATATTGCAGAGGTAGCGGACAATAAGAAGCTTTCCTCCTATATTAATGATATTCAGGACGTTTTCGCCTATACAAGAGGGTACAACATCAAATGGACAGACAAGAAGGTGGAGCGGTCTATAGAAGAACACCGAAAGATTGTGGAAGCCATAGCCAACAAAGATGAAGAGCGGGCCATCGGAATCGTCAGAAAAGACATTGAATCTATGAGAGAATATCTGAGCGAAGTAGAATAGAAAATCCATCAGGATGCACATGAGTGGCATCCTTTTTTTATGGGTCAAAAATTGAACATAAATATCAGAATTCTTGATTCAATAACTGAAATCGAATAATTTCTGAGAAATTTCATTGAAAAGGTTTGCGGAATTGAAAGATTCATGTATAATAGCAGTAGATTATAAAGTATACATTATACATTATAATTTATAAGTTGATTAAAATGGGTAGACGGGAAGTGCATGAAGTGAAAATATCAGGGTTGAAGGAATTTGTCTACCATGAGCTGAAGAAGAAGCTCATGAGTAGCAGTATCAGACAGGGTGAGCGGATCTGGGAAGAGGAGATCGCAAAGGAATTCGGCGTCAGCAGAACACCTGTGAGAGAAGCAATCAACAGGCTGATTGCGGAAGGGTTTGTGGAAAACAGGCCAAGAAAAGGAATATTCGCAGCGGAAATATCGAAAGAGGAGCTGCTGAAGATGCTGGATATCCGAATCGTTCTGGAAGAGCTGTCTGTTAGGATGTGCTGCTTTCTGATCAGTGATGAGGAAGTGGAAGAGCTGAAAAGCATCTATCAGGAGTTCAGTCTGAAGCTTAGAGGCGGAGATTACGGAAAGGCCAGTGAGCTGGACAGTAAACTTCATAAGTTCATTGCTCAGGTATCCGATAACCAGAAGCTCATAGAATATATAGATGATATTCAGGATTTCTTCGCCTACACACGTACAGGCGTTGTGCACTGGACAGAGAAGAAAGTGGAAAGATCTCTGAAAGATCATTATGAACTGGTTGAAGCCATCTCCAGAAGAGATGAGGCGAAAGCCATGAAGTTCATACTTCAGGATATTGAAGCCATGAGAAAACTGCTCAGTTCCTATGAAGAACTGGCTGAAATAATTTAGGGATAGGAGAGAAAAGCATGAGGTTATGTTATCAGGTGGCGACACCGGATGTGAAGATAGACGATTCCGTGACAGCGTATCAGGGACCTCTGGAGAAAAGCTTCAAGGATCTGTCGGCGCTGGGATATGACGGGGTAGAGCTTATGACGCTGAACCCGAAGGAGCTTGACTGGGAAGAGGTAAAGAGTCTTCTTGAGAAGTATCATCTCAAAGCCGCTCTGGTCTGCACGGGGGAGATCTTCGGCCAGCTGAAGCTCAGCTATACGGATCCGGATGCGGAAATCAGGAAAGAAGCCATCAGGCGCACAAAAGAAATCATCGATTTTGCAGGTTTTCTGGGTTCAGACATCAACATCGGAAGAATCAGAGGACAGTACAATAAGGTCTTATCCAGAAAGGAAACCTGGGACCTGGCGGTGGCCGCGTTCAAAGAGATCAGCATCTATGCACAGGAGAAAAAGGTCAGAATCGCACTGGAGACTGTGACGATCATGCAGACCAATTTCATCAATACACTGGAAGAAGGACTTCAGATGGTGAAGGATGTGGATGAGGAAAACTTCAGACTCATGATGGATATCTTCCATCTGAATCTGGAAGAGAAAGACATCTACGATGCCATAAGAGCCTACAAGGACTATAACATCCATGTGCATCTGGCGGATAACAACAGACGCTATCCAGGACACTGTGGTCTGGATTTTGAAAAAATCATCAGGACATTCAGAGAATGCGGGTATGACGGAACCTACTCCACGGAGATCTTTCAGATTCCCGATCAGGAAGTGGCAGCCAGAGAGTCCATACGGCACCTGAGACCCATACTGAATGCCGTATATCAGAAATAGAAGGAACAAAGGAGGAAAGAAAGGAAATGACGGAAGAAAAAGTACTGGAACTGAAAGAACGGACCCTGAAGTTCAGAAATGATCTTGTGGATATTCTGCATCATATACAGACGGGACACCCAGGTGGTTCCCTATCTGCAGCGGAAATCATCACAACACTATACTTTGACAAGCTGAATATCGATCCGGAAAATCCGAAGGCGGAGGGGAGAGACCGGTTCATCCTGTCGAAAGGACACGCCTGCCCCATGCTCTACATCAACATGGCGGAAAGAGGGTTCTTCCCCAAGGAGGATCTCATGACGCTGAGGCAGACCGACAGTCATCTGCAGGGACATCCCTGTGCGCATAAGACGCCTGGCGTTGAGCTTTCAGCAGGTCCTCTTGGACTTGGACTTGGTGCAGGTCTTGGCATGGCCCTTGGTGAAAGAATGAAGAAAAGTGATGCCTATACCTATGTGCTCCTGGGAGACGGAGAGGTTCAGGAGGGTGGAATATGGGAAGCGGCCATGGCAGCTTCCAAATACAAGACCAATCGCCTCATCGCGATTCTGGATAACAATGGTGTCCAGCTGGATGGTACCTTGGAAGAGATTATGACCATCGGAGACATCGGTTCGAAATTCGAATCCTTCGGCTGGAATGTGATCCGCTGTGACGGACATGACATCGCCTCCTTCTCCAATGCGGTGGATGAAGCAAAGATGTCGGAAGAAAGACCCAGCATCATCATCGCAGAAACCGTAAAAGGAAAAGGCGTCTCCTTTATGGAAGGAAAGAACATCTGGCATGGCAAGCCCATCGGACCAGAGGAATACAAGAAAGCGAAAATGGAACTGGGAGGGCAGAATTAATGGGAAAGATGATCGCAATACGTGATGCTTATGGTGAAGCCCTGCAGGACCTTGGCAGAAGAAATGAGAAGATCGTGGTACTGGAAGCGGATGTAGGGGGGTCCACCAAGAGCATTCTTTTCGGAAAGGAATTTCCTGATAGATACTTCAATGTGGGCATCAGCGAATTCAATATGGTTTCCATGTCCACAGGATTTGCAACCCAGGGGTTCACTCCTTTTGTGAATACATTTGCAGTATTCATGACCACCCGCGGGATCGATCCCATCCAGACACTCATCGCCTATGATTCCATGAACGTGAAGCTGTGTGGAACCTATGCAGGACTATCTGACTCCTATGATGGTGCAAGTCATCAGGCCATCACCGACATGGCCTTCATACGATCCATACCGAACATGACCATCGTCTCTGTCAGTGATGCTGTGGAAACGAAGAAAGCGGTGGAAGCCATTTCCGAGTTTGACGGTCCAGTGTATCTGAGACTGAGTAGAGCAGCAGCGCCTGTATATTTTGATGAGTCCTATGATTTCAGGATCGGTCAGGGTGTAGAGGTGAGAGATGGAGAAGATGTGACACTCATCGCCACAGGAACCATACTGCACAATACTCTGAAAGCGGCAGAGCTTCTAAAAGAAGAAGGCATCAGCGCAAAGGTGCTGAATATTCATACGGTGAAACCCATCGATGAGAAGATCCTCATCGATGCAGCGGAACAGACCGGTGCAGTGGTGACCGTGGAGGAACACAGCATCTATGGAGGTCTCGGCAGTGCCGTTGCGGAAGTGCTATCTGCAAAATGTCCAACACCCATGGAGTTTGTCGGGGCAACAGAGTTTGCGGAGTCCGGTGATTATGACGAGCTTCTTGAAAAATACGGATTCAGTCCCGAAGCCATCCGGGATAAGGCCAAGGAAGCCATAGCAAAGAAAAAAATATAGTTTAAAATGTGAAAAAAGTTACGGGAAGAAAGAAAGCGAGGACAAGATATGAGAGAATCTATACATAAATATTTCCAGATCGGAACCATCCAGTTCATGAGCTATGCAGGTCTGGATGTGCTGGAAAGCATAAAGACCATAGCGAAGGATGATTTCTTCGATGCTGTGGAAATCGGACAGATCAAAGACGATGCAGTAAGAGAAGAGGTAAAGAAAGTTCTAAGACAGTCCCATCTCAAGGTATGCTACGGAGCACAGCCAAGAATCCTTGGACCCAAGCTGAATCCCAATGCCATCGAGGAAGAGGAAAGAAAGAAAGCGGAAGCTACGCTCATGGAAGCGCTGGATGAAGCAAAGGAACTTGGTGCTACAGCCATAGCTTTCCTTTCAGGAAAATGGGAGAAGGAAACGAAGGATGAAGCCTATGCACAGCTTCTGAAAACCACAAGAGCAGTGTGCGACTATGCAAAGACACTGGATATGAATGTGAACCTGGAAGTATTTGATTTCGACATGGACAAAGCGGCCCTCATCGGACCAGCTCCCTATGCGGCGAAGTTTGCCCAGGATATGAGAACAACCCATGGCAACTTCGGACTGATGGTGGATCTTTCCCACTTCCCCACCACCTATGAAACGTCAAAGTTCGTCATTCAGACACTGAGACCTTACATCAGTCATTTCCATATCGGAAATGCCGTGGTGAAGGAAGGCGCTGAGGCTTATGGAGACCAGCACCCAAGATTCGGATTCCCGGACAGTGCAAACGATGTGGAAGAACTGGTTGATTTCCTGACCGTACTGAAGGAAGAAGGCTTCTTCAATGCGAAGAACCCCTATGTGCTATCCTTTGAAGTCAAGCCCTGGAAAGACGAAGATCCTGCCATCATCATGGCGAACACCAAGCGCGTACTGAGACGTGCCTGGGCACTGGTTGAAGAGTAGAAATAGGAGGAAATTGAATTGAAGATTGTAGTATTAGACGGATATACAGAAAATCCGGGAGACCTGTCCTGGGACGAACTGGCTAAGTTCGGTGAGCTTACCGTATATGACAGAACAAAAGCGGAAGATGTGGTGGCAAGAATCGGGGATGCGGAAGTGGTCTACACAAACAAGACCCCCATCACCAGAGAGACCCTTGATGCCTGCCCCAATGTGAAATTCATCAGCGTACTGGCCACAGGGTACAATGTGATCGATGTGGATGCTGCCAGAGAAAGAGGCATTCCTGTGACGAATATTCCAACTTATGGAACAGATGCTGTTTCACAGTTTGCCATCGCGCTGCTCCTTGAGATGTGCCACCACGTAGGGGAACATTCAGAAGCCGTGAAAAACGGTGAATGGACCAACAATGAAGACTGGACCTTCTGGAAGCATCCGCTCATAGAACTTGCAGGCAAGACCATGGGCATCATCGGATTCGGCAGAATCGGACAGGGTACCGGCAGAATCGCCCAGGCACTGGGCATGAAGGTTGTGGCCTACGATGCGTATAAAAGACCAGAGCTTGTAACAGATACCTGCAGATATGTGGAGCTTGATGAGCTTTTCAGCGAATCTGATTTCATCTCTCTGCACTGTCCACTATTCAAGGAAACAGAAGGAATCATCAATAAAGACAACATCGCAAAAATGAAAGATGGGGTCAAGATCATCAACACCAGCAGAGGACCTCTGATTGTGGAAGAAGATCTTAAAGATGCGCTGAACAGCGGCAAGGTAAGCGGAGCTGGTGTGGATGTGGTTTCAACAGAACCGATCAAGGCTGATAATCCCCTCCTTCAGGCGAAGAACATCTACATCACTCCACATATCGCATGGGCACCAAAGGAATCCAGACAGAGACTCATGGACATCGCCGTGGACAATCTGAGAGCATATGCTGAAGGTTCACCGATCAATGTGGTCAATCTCTAAAAATACACCGGAAAACCTGAAGGATGAAGGAGAGTGATGATAAGATGAAAATTGTGGTGGCAGTGGATTCCTTCAAAGGAAGCCTGACTTCTCTGGAAGCCGGGGAAGCCATAAAAGAAGGAATCCTCAAAGCGGGAGCTCATGAAGTCATCGTCAAGCCTCTGGCAGACGGAGGAGAAGGAACCACGGAAGCATTCGTGACGGGATATGGAGGAGAGTTCATCAGGATTCCTGTCCAGGGTCCTTTAGGGAAAGAAGTGCATGCTGCATACGGGTACCTCAGGAAGGAGAAGATGGCCATCATGGAGATGGCATCCTCCTCGGGCATCACCCTGATCAGAGAAGAGGAAAAGAATCCGATGAAGACCAGTACATTCGGTTTTGGAGAAATGATCATCGATGCCTTGGAAAAAGGATGCAGAAGGTTTCTTCTGGGCATCGGCGGAAGCGCCACCAATGACGGTGGCATCGGGATGCTCACGGCTCTTGGATTCGCCTTTCTGGACCAGGACGGAGAACGGGTTTCTCCCGATGGAGAAGGTCTTGCGAGAATCAGAAGCGTAAGCACGGAACATGTCCATCCACTGCTTTCAAAGGCATCCTTCCAGGTGGCCTGTGATGTGAACAATCCACTCCTGGGACCCAATGGAGCGACATCCATATACGGACCTCAGAAAGGTGTCACAGAGCACACGAAGCCTCTTCTGGAAGAGGGGATGAGAAACTATGCGGATGTGACAGCACAAACCATCGGCAAGGACTTCAGGAATCATCCGGGGGCAGGAGCTGCCGGAGGGCTCGGATTCGCGCTTCTTGGCTATCTTCAAGCGGAACTCAAGGAAGGCATCACCCTGGTCCTGGAAGCCATAGGCCTTAATGAAGACCTTCAGGATGCAGATCTTGTCTTCACAGGTGAAGGCAGAATCGATGCCCAGAGCGCCATGGGAAAAGCGCCTGGTGGGGTAGCGCAGCTTGCGGGAAAATACGGAGTCAAGGTCATCGCCTTGGGAGGAAGCGTATCCCGGGATGTGGATACCTTAAACAGTATGGGCATCCATGCCTGCTTCTCCATCCTCAATGAAATCGTTTCCCTGGAGGAGGCGATGGATAAGGAAGTGGCAAGGAAGAACCTGATCCAGACAGCGCAGCAGATCATGAGACTATTGGATCAATAAATCAGAAGTTCGGGGGAAAACAGATGTTAAAATCAAATACCAAAAAAATCATACCGTTACTTTTCATAGCCTTAGGTGCACTCTTTGCACTGGTTGGTTTCTTCCAGCTCGGATTCTGGGTCGATGGTCCAGGTCCAGGGTTCTTTCCATCCATCATGGCCATTGTCATGATCCTTGCAGGCATCGCATCTTTTGTTCTTTCCTTGAAAGAAGAAGGAGAGGCGAAATACTTCAAAGATGAATTCATGGTGATTCTTGGAGGGGTCGGACTTTTCGCAGGAACCTTCATCATCGGACTTGTTCCGACAATCATTGTGTATCTACTCATCTGGCTGAGAGTGTTTGAGAAAATCAGCTGGAAAATGACAGCCGTCATCATGGGCATCGCACTTTTCATTACCATCGGCGTATTCGGCATGTGGCTCGGGATTCAGTTTCCTCTGGGACTGCTGGAATATGTCGTAGGATAGGGGGGAAAATAAGTGGAAAATATCGAATTACTTCTTAATGGATTTCTTGTGGCACTTTCCCCTTTGAACATCGGTGCAGCACTTCTGGGTGCAGTACTGGGACTCATTGTCGGAGCCATGCCTGGAATCGGATCTCTTGCCGGGGTGGCACTGCTTCTGCCTCTGACCTATAAGTTCAATCCGACGACAGCCATCATCATGTTGGGTGCACTGTACTATTCCAATATGTACGGAGGAAGCTTCAGTGCCATCCTTCTGAATATACCCGGAGATTCTCCGGCAGTCATGACGGCTCTTGACGGATATCCCATGGCCAAGAAAAAGAAGCGGCCGGGACAGGCCCTCTTCACAGCCAACATGGCCTCCTTCATCGGAGGAACCATCGGCATGATCATCCTGACCTTCGCGGGTCCTGCCCTTGCGGATCTCGGTCTGAAATTCGGACCATCTGAGATGACGGCCATTCTACTCATCGCCATGACCTCCATCAGCTGGCTGGTGGGAGAGAACCCCATAAAGGGAATTCTCATCACCATGCTGGGGATCCTCATTGCCAGCATCGGTATGGATACCCTTTCCGGAGCACCGAGATATGACTTCAACAATATGTATCTCCTCGGTGGAATACCATTTACACCATTTGTCATCGGTACCGTCGGATTCTCCCAGGTCATCAGTCTGGTCAATGAAAGACATAAGATGCCGGACAAGAATCTGGATACCAAGCTTTCCATAAAAGGAAGCTGGCTCACGAAGCATGATTTCAGAAGACTACTGCCGCCTGCACTGCGCTCCGGCTTTTTAGGAACCTTTGTGGGGGTCCTGCCGGGAGCGGGTGCTACCACCGGATCCTTCATGGGCTATGCCATGCAGAAGAAGTTCAAGAACGAAGAACCTCTAGGAACAGGTGCCATAGAAGGCATCGCGGCCTGCGAAGCGGCGAACAACGCAGCGGCGGCTGGAGCCTTTGCGCCACTGCTGGCACTGGGCATACCTGGTTCCGGTACTGGAGCAGTTCTACTTGGCGGCCTCATGATGTGGGGATTAAGTCCAGGACCACTGCTGTTTCAGAATGAACCGGAATTCGCATGGGGACTGATCTCATCGCTCTTCCTGTCGAACTTCATCACACTGGGTATTGCAATTCTCATCATTCCGTTTCTGACGAAGATCATCGCCGTACCGACCAAATACATGATTCCCATCATCACAGTTGTGTGTGTTGTGGGATCCTACAGTACCACTTATTCCATGTATGGTGTCTTCGTCATGCTGGTCTCAGGAATATTCAGTTACTTCCTGCAGAAGAACAGTTACCCTGTAGCACCGATGCTTCTGTCCTTTGTCCTTGCACCGCTGCTGGAATCGAATATGAGAAAAGCGTTCATCATCTCAGGAGGAAGCCTGAATATCTTCTTCACACGACCCATTACGCTCTTCCTGATGATCATATTCCTTTCACTGATCATCGTACCCATCGTGAGAAGCATCTTCAAAAAGTCTGAAGCGCACAAGGGAAAAGAGGATCAGACAGATAAAAAAGATATAATTTAACATTATATAAATCAAAATTTTAGGGGGAAAACAATGAAAAAGAAACTAATCGCATTACTTACTGGGGCACTTGTATTATCTACTGTACTTGCTGGGTGTGGAGCAAAAGAGGATGCAGGCACATACTCACCTGCATCAAATGTGACATGGATTGTTACAAGCAGCCCAGGTGGCGGAAGTGACATCTTTACAAGAATGATCAGTGACATCATGACAACGGAGAAAATCACGGAGTCCACATTCGTTGTAACCAACAAGACAGATGGTGGTGGAGAAATCGGTCGTAATGAAGTTGCGAACCTGAAGGGCGATAAAGCCAATAATACTCTGCTTACCTTCAACAGTGGTGACCTGATGCCAATGGTTCAGAACACCAAGAACCGTGCAGAAAACTTCAAGATCATAGGCATCATGGCTGTGGACAAACAGCTGATCTTCAAAGGCGAACATACTAAGTATGAGACTTTTGCTGATGCAATCGAGGCTGCAAAGAATGGAGAAAGCGTTGTAATCGGCGGTTCCAAGGGAGACGACATCGCAACCTATGAAGCCATGGTGGAAGAAATCGGCGTATCACAGGACAACATGAAGTTCATCACCCATGATTCCACAGGTGATGCCATCACAGCAGCTCTTGGTGGACACGTGGAGTTCGTACTGTCAAAGCCTGCAGCCGCAACACAGTATGTGGAAGCCGGATCTCTGATTCCAGTACTGGCTCTTGCCAATGAAAGATACACAGGCAACCTGGAATCCGCACCTACACTCAGCGAAATCGGCGACTATGAGAATGTCGAGATTCCTGTATGGCGTGGCGTGGCAGCACCTGCTGAAATGAGTGATGCTGCAGTCGCTTACTGGACTGAAGCTCTTGAAAAGGTATCCGGAACTGACATGTGGGCAAACGACTACATCGACAAGAACAAACTTGTACCGGATTTCAAGAACAGCGCTGATGCGACAACTTATGTAATGCAGTATCAGAAAGACTTTATGGCTGCCAACGGCATCAAGTAAATTTAAGAAGATCAGAGAATGAGATAGGTGAATGAAGATTTACCTATCTTTACTCTGAAACAGCGGATGACAAAAGAATGGAGGAAGATCATGAAGAAGAAACCAATCATAGGACTTATAGTAGGAGATGCTGCAGGAGTGGGGCCGGAAATCATCGCGAAACTCGCAGCGAGAGATTTCTACAGTGAATACTGCAGACCGGTTGTGCTAGGTGATGCCAGAGTGCTGAAAAAAGGTGCTGAAGCATCTGATGTCGAAGTGGAGATGGAGATCATAGAGCGCATCGAGGAAGCCACATGGGAAAAGGGCATTCCGGTTCTGGATCAGAAAAATCTCGATCCAGCAGCAGTGAACTACGGAGAGCTCAGCAAAGAAAGCGGAAAGGCGGTTCTGGATCTTCTGAAGCTGGCTGCAGACCTGTATAAGGAAGATAGAATTCACGGATTCTGTTTTGCACCCCTGAATAAAGCTGCCATGATTGCTGCAGGCTGTGAATATGAGAGTGAACATCATTATCTTGCCCATCTTTTTGAACATACCGCACCCTTCGGAGAAATCAACTACGTATCCAATCTGTATACCACTAGAACCACAAGTCACATCCCCATCAAGGATGTGAGTGCGCATCTTACGGAAAACACCATCACCAGAGCCATCACCCTGGCAAACACAACACTGAAGGCGGCTGGGATCGAAAATCCGAGACTGGGTGTTGCGGCGCTGAATCCTCATGGAGGAGAGCATGGCAAGTGTGGAAGAGAAGAGATCGATGTGATCATGCCAACCATCGAGAAGGTGAAAGAAGCAGGCGTCAACGCCAGCGGTCCTTACCCTTCTGATATTCTCTTCATCAAAGCATTCAATGGAGATTTCGATGGTGTCGTGACCATGTATCATGACCAGGGTCAGATTGCTCTGAAACTGAAAGGCTTCGATCAGGGCATCACCATAGCGGGCGGTCTTCCAGCACCTATAGCCACCTGTGCCCACGGCACAGCCTTTGACATAGCCGGCAAAGGAATCGTGAAGACTTCCGCATTTGAAAATGCGGTGATCATGACGTCAAAGATGGCTGCAAACCTGATGAAATAAATCAGCACAGTGATATGAGGTGGAGCTTTTCCACTTCATTCATTTTCAAGTGCATTTCATGAGATTCGATGAATCGGAGCATATTAGGAAGAGAAAGCTAATAATGGAGGGAAATGAGGGTTCTGATGATGAAATCAATGAGAAGATATATGAAGGTGGGCATTATTCTGCACATGGCCTTCAACGGACTGGCAGGCGGAGAAGGTCCTATTCTGGAAAGTCTCAGGAAAGTGGTGAAGGATGATTACTTCGATGTGGTGGAGATCACCCACATCAAAGATCCGAAAGTAAGGCAGGAAGCAAAGGAAATGATCGCCTGCGGACATATGGAAGTGATCTACGGTGGACAGCCACTGCTGCTTCTGAACGGTCTGAATGTGAATCATCTGGATGAGAAAGAAAGAAGAAAAGCGGTGGATATTCTGAAGAAGGGCATCGATGAAGCCTATGAAATCGGAGCGAAAGGTTTTTCCTATCTGGCAGGTCAGTATGAAGAGGAAACCATGGAGGATTCCTTTCAGGCGCTTCTTGCATCCAGCAGGGAAATCCTGACTTATGCCAAGGAAAAAGGGGACATGCCCATTACACTGGAAGTGTTTGATTACGATATAGACAAGAAGTCTCTCATCGGACCTGCCGATCGGGCAAAGCGCCTGGCGGAGACGCTTACGAAGGAGTATGACAACTTCGGTCTTCTGATCGACCTCAGTCATATACCGATGCTGCATGAAACGCTGGATGAAAACATCGATCCTATCAGAGAGTATGTGCTTCATGCCCATATGGGAAACACGGTCATCAGCGATGAAAATCTTCCTGGATATGGGGATACCCACCCAAGATTCGGATTTCCTGGGGGAGAGAATGATGTGGAGGAACTGGCAGAGTATCTCAGAAAACTGATGGAAATCGGATATCTTCATCCTGAGAACCGGAATATCGTCAGTTTTGAAGTGAAGCCCTTCGGGAAGGAAGACAGTGAGATGGTCATAGCCAACGCGAAGCGGACACTGAACAGTGCCTGGGAACTGATCGACTGAAAGGAGAAGAAGCGCATGAAGAGTATTGCATTGATCCACACAGTGAAAAGTGTGGCAAACAGCTTTGATGACAAAGTGAGGGCGGTTCTGGAGGAAGAGGTGAAAATCTATAATCTTCTGGATGATTATCTTGCCATTCATCCCAATGAGGTGGGTGAATTCACAGCCACAAACAAAACAAGGCTGTTTCATGATCTGAAGAATGCGGAGCTTACAGGAGCAGACCTCATTGTGGTCACCTGCTCTACACTGACCCCCATTGTGGAGCAGATCAGGCCCTTCCTCTCTGTGCCTGTCATCGCCATCGATGATGCCATGGGCAGAAAGGCTGTGACCACAGGAGAAAGAATCCTGATTCTTGCCACAGCGGAAAGCACCATCAGCCCGACGCTGGAGAAGCTGAAAAAGGAAGCGCGAAGCATCGGAAAGGATATCCGTTTTGAGACCAGAGTCCATGGAGAGGCGTTCAAGGCGCTGAAAGAGAATGACATGGAAAAGCATGATGCACTCCTTCTTTCTTTGGCGGAATCCATCACAGAGGTGGACTGTATCGTTCTCGCCCAGGCTTCCATGGCGCATCTGGAAAAAAAGATCGAAGAGATCACAGGGATCCGGGTGCTCTCCAGTCCGGATCTGTGCCTGGAGGAAATCAGATCCCATATTCTTGGATGATGTCCATCGGATAACCTGAACAGAACTGAATGAGAAAATAGACAAAAGAATAAATCGGCAGGAGGAAACCACTTGAAATACTTTTTAGACAGTGCAAAGCTCGACGAAATCAAATTCGCCTATCATACTTTCGGCATTGACGGTGTGACCACGAACCCGAAGCATGTCATGAACAGCGGAAAATCCTTTTACGCTTTTCTTCGTGACATATCCGATTGGGTGAAAGAGGAAGGACTGGATGGCAAGGAAGTTTTTCCGATCTCTGTGGAGATTGATCCGAATCTCACAGACCCCGGAAAAATGATTGAAATGGGTAAGGAAGTCTCAGCGCTCTGCAGTAACTTTGTGATCAAGATTCCCTGTACAGAAGAAGGCATTGAAGCCGCAAGGAAACTGGAGAAGATGAACATCAGGACGAATCTCACGCTGGTGTTCTCCACTGCCCAGGCGATCATTGCAGGGAAAAACCACTCCATGTATGTGTCCCCGTTCATAGGTTGGAAGGAATCCAACGGAGAAGACTGCAGAAAATACATCGAAGACATCTGTACCATCTATGAGCAGTACGGATTCAAAGGAAAAACGGAAATCATCTGTGCGGCCATAAGAACTCCCAAGCAGATGGTGGACTGTGCTCTGGCGGGGGCGGATATCGTGACGGCTGGAATAGAGGTCTACAAGGACAGTTTCCGCCACCCCTTCACAAACCAGGGACTGGGCATATTCTGTGATGCCTGGAACAACACCGTATGTGACTGATTGATATAAAAGATAAGAAAGCAGCCCTGTCAGGGACCAGTTTTACTGGTTCTGGCAGGGCTACTTTTATGATTGCAGGATTCAGCTGTAGAATTTGCATGGGCGGAGCGCTCTTCGCTTTGCTATTAGGTTAGATCTTCGCATCCAGTGCCTGAGGCGGACGTTCCTTCTGGTTATCTCTGGGCGCGAAATCAGGATGAGACCAGCTTTTCAGAAAATCCATCTCCTCCTTGGACAGTGAAAAATCATACACATGCAGATTCTCTGACATGCGATAGGGATGAATGGTCTTTGTCAGAGGAAGTGCGCCCAGCTCAAGGATGAAGCGCAGGAGAATCTGAGCAGGGGATTTGTCATGACGGGCCATGATGCTGCGGAAGGTTTCCTCTCTCGTCAAAGCGGAAAGGGGTGCCAGAGGGGAATAGGCTTCCAGAAGAATGCCATGTTTTCTGCAGTACTCCATATCTTCCGTGAGCAGAACCCCTGGATGGATGAGGATCTGATTGACCATGGGAGGGATTTTCGCGTTCTCCACCAGATTCTCCAGATGATTCACGGAGAAATTGCTGACACCGATGGCTTTCAGCTTTCCTTCCTCATAAAGCTCCTCGAAAGCTTTCCAGGTCTCCAGGTTATCTCTCTGCCAGTCCTCCTGATGTCCGGCGACTACAGGCCAGTGGATCAGGTACAGGTCCAGGTAATCCGTATGAAGGTCTGCAAGGGTCGCCTCCACCTCTTTCCTGACGTTCTCGTAACCATGGGCGCTGTTGCGAAGTTTGCTTGTGAGGAAGATGTCTTCTCTGGAAACCCCACTCTCCAGAATACCCTGTCCAACCAGTTTTTCATTGGCATAGACTCTTGCGCAGTCGATGTGTTTGAAGCCCAGTTCCAGGGCGAATTTCACTCCATTCACGCATTCTTCGGGCTTCACATTCTTCCATGTGCCGTAACCGATGCTGGGGATCTGCACGCCGTTGGCTAATGTATAGTTATCCATAAAAATCTCCTTTTATTCATATTATAACATTCAATTCAGGGAGCAAGAAGTGGTTTGCATATAATAATTATAGTTATATTAAGATTAAATCCTATGTACATCACTAAATGTGGAAGCCAACCCTGATCTCACGGAAGTGGACAAAATGAAATGAAGGACAGGATTTCAGATAAGAGAGGAAAAAGGGGCCAGGCGATGCATGCTCTGGCCCTTTTCTGAAAAGCACTACATGGAGAAATTGCGGATTTCATTTGCAACTGAATGGTTCTTAGCATATAATAAGTAGAAACATTGCGTCCCATTGGATTGGAAAAGTGAAGGTTGTTCTCACGTGAGGTGAGATATTTTTTTGCGGAAAATACGGACTGCGAAAAAAGAGAAGAAGAGAATCACAACCGTGGAAAACAAGGAGAAGAAATGAGCAGAAAATTTACAAGTCTCAATATAGACAGCGAAATCCTCAAGGCCATTGAGAGTCTGGGTTTCAAGGAACTGACAGAAATACAGGAGAAAGTGGGTCCTGTGGCCCTGGCCGGAGAAAATATCCTGGGCTCTTCCTCCACCGGAAGCGGAAAGACCATCGCCTTTCTCATGCCCATTCTGGAGAGAACCTCCTGGGAGGAAAGTAATGCCAATACACTGATTCTGGCACCTTCCAGAGAACTGGCCCTGCAGATCAAAAACGAGTACGATACGCTGGGAAGATACAAGAAGCTTTCCTGTGTAGCCGTATTCGGAAAGCAGCCGTTCCAGGAGCAGATCTCCGCCATGAAAAGCAGACATCAGGCCATCAGTGGAACCCCGGGAAGGGTTCTGGATCATATCAAGAGAGGGACCATTGATGTGTCCTCCATTAAGCACCTCATCATTGACGAAGTGGATGAGCTTCTGGATCGAGGGTTCACCGATGAAGTCATGGAGATCGTGCGGCATCTGAAGAATGTGAAGCAGACCATGATGTTCTCCGCCACCATCACAGAGAGCGTGAGAGAACTGGCCTCAGAGATCACATCGGATTTCAGGATCATCGAGGCAGCCAGGGATGAAGAGCTCAACATCGAAGCCCTTCATTATGAGCTGGATGTGAAGGACAAGTGGAAAGCACTTCTTTCCGTTATTTACGGAAGAAAGCCCCAGGGCATGATCATCTTCGTCAATACGAAGGATGAATGCGACAGACTTCAGAAGAGACTGGAAGGGGCCAATATCGATGCACTGAAGATCCATGGCGGAATGATGCAGGAAGACAGGCTGAAGGCCATGGAAAGATTCAAAAACAAGGAGATTCCCTATATGGTGGCCACGGATGTGGCTTCCAGAGGAATAGATGTATCGGATCTGGATATTTCCTTAAGCTATGATTTTCCGGTGGAAAAGGAAAGCTATGTCCATCGCAAGGGCAGAACAGGCAGAAACTTCAAAAAAGGTCTGGCCATCTACTTCATCACGGAGTACGATCTGAGAAAGGTGTCCGAAGTGGAGCAGTATATCGGATCCTCCCTGGGGGAGATCAGTCATATGGACTATGAGACCTACAGAAACGGGAAAGACGGATTCAGAGAGTTCCAGAAGAACCTCAGAAGAAACAGACCCAGAAAGAAGGTCACCCATACGGACATCACCAAGCTCTATATCAATGGCGGAAAGAAAAAGAAAATCAGACCGCTTGATATCGTGGGCACGCTGAATGCCATCGAAGGTATCGAGCCGGATGACATCGGGATCATCAAAGTGCTGGAGCAGGGTTCCTACATCGACATCATGAACGGAAAAGGAGAAATCGCCAGGAAGGGCCTCTCGGAAAGAAAGATCAAAGGGAAGAGTCTCAGAGTGGAAAAAGCCAGAAAAGAATAAGTATGAGGTGTATGGTTTTTCCATACACCTTTATTATATGTTATCCATCCAGAAAACATCTCCAATAGTTTAACATATTGTTTGCTTTACGTTATTAAAGGAAACACGGAAGTATGGTATACTAAGTATAAGAATTTTTAGAATATTATAATACCTGGGGTGAAAAGGATGGAAGTCAAAGATAACGAAAGAAGAGAATTGTTAGAGGAAAAAAGGAAAATCGATATTGCTTCATTACGGCGTCTGCTCAAGAATCATAATGAGTTTTTCAATTTCGTCAATCTCCATGACGGATGGTATCGTTGGGTTACCGGGAAATATTCCGTCACCAGCATAGACAGTATGGGTGAGACACTCATCCGCTATCTGTGTGAGTTCTGCAACGCCTATGACCTGCTCAGTCAGGGTTATATGAGTGCAGATCGCGTCCTGGTGCTGGATTACAAGGGGGTTCACGTTCTCTTTCGAAAACTGGATGGAAAAGAGGAATTTTCCGCTGTTTCCATGATTGATGAAAAGCATAACTTCAAGGTGGTCAGCTGGGAGAAGCTCTACAAGTTTATGGAAAACGAGCTGAAAATACTGCTGGCGGAAGAAAACAGCCTGCCTGAGAATGAACCTACTAAAGACAAGAACTATATCAGAGAATAAAAAGTTCAATAAAAATCCTGGAAGAGCAGATCCGCTTTTCCAGGATTTTCAATTTGCCATAGTTCAGATTCTTCTAGGGGAGGATTTCATCGACTCCGATGAACCGGCCTTCCGACATATGGTAAAGCCCCTGATCGGTGATTTTCAGCTCGGGGATCACCGGCAAGGTCAGAAAGGAGAGGGTAAGGAAGGGATTGAACCGGATATCCTGAAAAATCAGTCTGGATGCAGCATGGAGTTTTTTCAGATCTGCACTGATTGCTTCCAGAGGCGCACTGGACATGAGCCCTGCGATTTCAAGCTTCAGCTCAGCCAGGATTTTTCCGTCCTCCGCGATGACGATGCCACCGCCGATTTCCTCGATTCTCTTCACAGCCAGAATCAGATCTTCGTCGTTCATTCCCAGCGCCACCAGGTTATGGGAGTCATGGGCGATGGTCGTTGCCACAGCGCCCTTCTGCATATGGAAGCCCTTGACGATGCCCTTTCCGAAGCTGCCGTTTCTGCCATGTCTTTCCATGACAAAGAGCTTTGCCAGATCTTCTGAAGCATCTGGTCTGAAATTCCGGTTTTTTTCATAGTTCATGGTCAGATGACTGGTCAGAAGACTGTTGGGCTGAATCTCGATGAGATTCAGCATGCCGGTGGCGGTTCGGATGGCAAGATGCTCTTCTGTGAAATCAGGAAGCTTTATGGTGTTTTCCGGTTCCAGAACATCGCTGTCCGGATAGTCATACACCAGGGTCTCCTTGTCCCAGATAAGATTCCCGTTTTTGTAGACTGAGCGGATGGTGAAGGCTTCCAGATTGTCCAGAATCACAAGATCGGCCTCATAGCCAGGGGCCACAGCACCTTTTCGGCTGAGTCCGTAACATTCAGCAGGATTCAGCGTGGCCATTCTGACAGCATCGACGGGGTCCAGCTGATTTTCCATGGCTTTTCTCACCATAGCGTCTATACTGCCGTGATCATAAAGATCATCCACATAGATGTCATCTGTACAGAAGGTGAATCTTCTGTGATTGTTCTTGTTCACCAGAGGGATTAGGGCGTCGAAATTCTTGGCCACGGAACCTTCCCGGATGTGGATGTAGAAGCCTTTCTTCAGTCTGTCGCTGGCTTCTTCCAGGGTGGTGCATTCATGGTCCGTTCTGATTCCTGCGGTGCGGTAGATATTGTTGTCCATGAAAGACAGGCCGGAGCCATGTCCATCGATGGTTTTTCGATGATTCTGTGCATCCAGCAGTTTCTCCATCATATCATCGGAGGTTTCTCTCACAGAGGGCAGATCCATGACCTCAGCAAGGCCGGATACCCGGGCATGATCATAAAATGGAGCAAGATCTCTAGAGGAAAGCACTGCACCGGATGTCTCATGTCTTGTGGCGGGCACACAGGAGGGCAGCATCATCTGAAAATCCACCGGAAGATTTTCCGAGGCGTTCAGCATATAGGTGAGTCCTTCCGTGCCCAGAACATTCCCGATTTCATGGGGGTCCATGATGACAGTGGTGATGCCATGCTTTGTGGCTGCCTTTGAAAATTCCTTTGGTGTGGCCAGGGTGGATTCTATATGGATATGGGCGTCGATGAGACCAGGAACGATATAGGCGCCCTGAAGATCCACTTCTACGGTTCCAGCATAGGCAGGACCCAGTCCCACGATCATGCCGTCTTTCACTGCAACGGATTCACTGAGAATTTCTCCGCTGAACACATCCAGAACTCTGCCGTTTTTCAGGATCAGATCACAGGGGGTTTTTCCGCTGGCCCCATCAATCAGGGATCGGAGCTTTTCTTTATTCAAACAATTCATCTCCTCTTTGATATTTATTAGTACTATAGTGTAATAATATTAACGTGTCAATGAACGACAGTGAAGATTGTGCAAATTTTATGGAATCCCTGTCTCATTATGAAAGTCAGCTGACTTGTCCGTCCTAAAGTAGGGTGCAGTTTCCTGCAAGAGGACTGGAAAAATGATCCTGGAAAAGAAAATGAACTGGCTGATACAGCCAGTTCAGATCTATAGGAGTGTTTGAAGCTTGCGATTGCTACTGGTTCAGTTCCTTGTACTTCCTGAACCATTCATCCATTTCAGTGAGTCTTCTCACACGATGCTTTGGTTTTCCTGAACGGGAGAGTTCATGGTTTTCTCCTCTGAACATGCAGAGTCTGGAATCCACGCCATGGAACTTCAGGGCGGTGAACATCTGGAGCCCTTCTGTGATCCAGCATCTGTAATCCTCTTCCGAGTGGATGAACAGCGTAGGTGTCTTGACTTTGTCTGCATACTTCAGTGGAGACTGATCCCACATTTTCTCGTTGTTCTCCCATGGAGTTGCAGCGGTCTGATCATCGGCAAAATAGTAGCCGATGTCCGTGGTGTTGAACATGGAGATCCAGTTGGAGATGCTTCTCTGGGAAGCGGCTGCCTTAAACCGGTCTGTATGACCGATGATCCAGTTGGTCATGAAGCCGCCATAGGAACCGCCTGTGACGAAGAGAAGATCTTCGTCTATGTCCTTGTAGGTCTTCAGTGCCAGATCCGTGAAGTTCATGAGATCTTCGTAGTCGATGTCTCCGTACTTTCCTCTGATGTCCGAGAAATCATTTCCTTTTCCATCGCTTCCTCTTGGGTTGCAGAAGATCACAAAGTAACCGCTGCTGGCGAAGTACTGCAGTTCATGATAGAACACGCTTCCATAGACTGTCTTCGGGCCACCATGGATTTCAAGAAGTGCAGGATATTTCTTTCCTTCCTCGTAATCCGCGGGTTTCAGCACAAACCCGTCGATGGTTCTGCCGTCTTCCAGGGTATAGGAGAGGGGCTCAGGAATGGAAAGTTTCAGTTCGTCTCGGATCCAGTCGTTGAAGCCTGTGAGCTGGACAGACTTTCCGTTTTCCACTTTATGGATTTCCTGAAGAGACGTATTCTTCATACCGATGAAGAGAATGTTTCCGTCTTTGACACTGATGGAATCTACGGAACCTTCTTCCGTCATCACTTCTTTGATTTCCCCATCAGCGCCGATTTTCATGATATGGGAATCGGTGCCCTGGGTTGTGGTGAAGTAGAGCTCTTCCTGATCGATGACTCTTGATTTTCCGCCACCGTATCTGGAATCGCTTCCTACGGAACTGTACAGGGAGATATCCAGGTCTTCTGTAATGAGCTTCAGTTCTCCATTTTCAAGATTGTAGGTGTAGAACTTGCTGTTTTCATTGATTCCGAGGGTTTTCATGTCGGAAGCGGTGAGGATCAGCATGTTCTCAGACAGGAACTCCGCATAGGACATGGATAGCCCTTTGGTCTCCAGCTTGATCACTGCAGCACCGTCAAAAATAGACAGTTCGTTGTAGAGCTCCTCCTTGTCCATGAAGGTGCTGGAGAGGATCACTGCCTGGTCCTTCTTCTCATTGAGCTTGATGCTTTCGATGTTTGTGTATTCACCGGTGAGATACTTGATGAATTGTCCTTTCTCATCGAAAAGAGACAGGCGGTTTCTTTTCCTGGAGGTGAATCCGTTGCCGTTGGACCAGTAGGGAATCTCATCCAGAACTTCATAGTCCTTCTCTTCCTTCAGTCTTTTCAGCTCATCGCTGAGCTCTTTTTCATCCAGAGTGAGCTGGTCTTTGCTGTTGTTGTCATAATAGGCGGAAGCAAGAAGCAGGCCGTTATAAAGGACTTCATAGGCACTGACTTTCTTGTTGAAGCGAATGTACTTGTCCGCTTCTCCACCATGAATGTTGATTTTATAAACCTGAGTGAATTCTTTCAGTGATTCGCTTTCCTCTTTGTCCTTATCCTCTCGAATGGTTGTGAACAGAATATTTTCCGCATCAAGCCATTTGAAGCTGGATTCCTTGTTGAACGCCGTCAGCTTTCTGGTCTCGCCACTTTTCACATCCAGAAGATGCAGATTGGACAGATACTTGTTGCCCTCCATGTCCACTTCGTGGAGCACAAAGGCGGCATGATTTCCATCCGGTGCGTGTTCGATGCCGGACAGGAACTTGTAATTCTTGAAATCGTCAATGGCAATATTTCTCATGTGGGACCTCCGTAAAGATATTGATAGAATTAATATACCGTAAAATTGACTGACAGTTTTGAATTATAGCCAATTTCTGTATGACAATAAGGTATTCTGTATTATTTCGGACAAAAAAACTCCGCTGGGGGAACAGCGGAGTTTCAGGCCAGTTGAAATATATATTAATTTGGGGTTTTCACAAACTGATTATTTTGCTTCCTTGTATAACTTTGCAACTTCGTCCCAGTTCACCACGTTGAACCAGTTTTCAATGTATTCAGGTCTTCTGTTCTGATACTTCAGATAGTATGCATGTTCCCATACATCGAGCCCTAAGATGGGTTCGTATCCTTCTGATACCGGATTGTCCTGGTTCGGTGTGGACATTACATCAAGCTTACCGTCCTTCACTACGAGCCATGCCCAGCCGGATCCGAATCTTGTTGCTGCGGCATCGGAGAAAACAGTCTTGAATTCTTCGAAGCTTCCGAACTTCTCATTGATGGCATCCAGCAGGTCGCCTTCTGGTTTCTGTCCTTCGGCTTTCTTCATGACGGTCCAGAACAGGGAGTGATTCATGTGTCCTCCACCATTGTTTCTGACAGCGGTCCTGATGTCTTCAGGAACTGCCTTCAGATCTGAAAGCAGATCCTTCAAGCTCTTTTCCTGGAGTTCAGGATACTTTTCCAGAGCACCGTTCAGCTTGGTCACATATCCGTTGTGATGCTTGGAATAATGAATCTCCATGGTCTGTGCGTCCACGTAGGGTTCTAATGCGTTATAATCATAAGGTAGTTTTGGTAATTCATGTTTCATTATTTAATTCCTCCAAATTCTGTTTTTTTCAAATCATTTTTCGCTTCTGTCATTCAGAAGGTTCAATGAACTTATGTGTCTACTATAACGCAATTGATAGTCAAATTCAATAGCATACAATTAAATTTACTGGCCATATGTATTTTGTTAATAGTACGTTTACAAAGTTCACTGGAATGATTTCTTTGGAGCATTGAATAGGAGAATTCTATAGGGAATATATTCTAAAGAAAGTGTAAAACAGGAAGCCCTGATCAGGAGCTTCCTGTTTTTGAACTATTATGAATCACGCATCTTACTGATTGTATCATCAATCTTTTTTTTACCCGTCAGATAGGTGTTTTTCAGTTTATTGAAGATTTCTCTGTTCTTCAGCGGCATGATGTCAGGAAAGGCATTGAAGAGTCTTTGATTCTGATACCGGCCCTTCTGAAACAGAAGTCTGACTTTTTCCGTATAAATAGCCGTATCTTCCAGCCTGTTCTGCAGCATCTGCTTCAGTTCTTCCAGTCTGATCTCACCTTCTTTCACGAGACGGTCGAATTCCTCCTTGACCATGGCAATCCGCTTATTAAGCAGGAGCAGATGTCTCACGGTGAAGACCAGGTCGGACAGAACAGCCAGAAAAATAATCAGAGACAGGTAGCTTAGCAGAATCATAGGCTGCTGATAGAGATAGGATTCAATGGCCGGATGGACAACGTTCACAACCAGAACGGAGAGGGATGCGAAGACAAGGGCTCCAGTGAGATAGACTCGTCCATGAACATTGAACGGTCTTCTCGAATAATCCCACCATCTGGCATGGAAGAATGTCTCCAGAAGTACCGAGGTGACATATTCCACCGTGGTGGTGAGAACCATGCTGGACAGGAAGAGGGGCAAGAGTCCTGTGTTCTTTCCGTAAAACACCTGAATTACGAGAATCGCTCCGAAACCGTAGACCGGACAGAGCGGGCCATTGAGAAACCCCCGATTGACCAGTTTCCTGCCGGTGATGGAACAAAGTGTCGATTCATAGACCCATCCAGCCACACTGTAAATTATGAAATAAAGAAACCAGTACATGAGACCCATGGTAATCCTCCATCTTCCTTGCTGCGTAAGCCATATATTACTATTATACAGAAAATGGATGAGTTTTTGACAGCTATCCCAGAATTACTTTTTTATCTGCAACTCTTTCAATGAGGTCCTCATCATGGGATACCACAATGACAGCCTGTTCCTTCTTGATCTTACGGATGATGTCGATGAGAAGGGTTTTATTTTCCCCATCCAGGCTGCTGGTAGGTTCATCGAAGCACAGCACCAGAGGATTCAGAAGAAGGGCTCTGATGATGGCGATTCTCTGCTTCTGACCACCGGATAGCTCCGAAGGATAGGCGGATTTCTTGTCTGACAGCCCAAACTCTCTGAGATAGGATTCTGCTTTCTTCACGGCTTCCTTCTCCTCATAGAGCTTATGGTATTTCACGGCGATGAGAAGATTGTCCATGACATTCAGGTGCTGAAACAGCGAGGAGGACTGAAAGACGAGCCCGATACGGATTCTGTTCTTTTCATCCACCTTTGTCTCATTAAGATAGAAGTGGCCTTCGTCCTGCTTCTCCAGCTGCACGATGCATTTCAGCAGGGTGGATTTCCCTACTCCGGAAGGACCCACTATGGCAAGCACTTCATTTTTCTCTACCTGAAAGTTCATGTTTTCAAGGACTTTCAGGTCTCCATAGGATTTGGATATGTTCTCTGCTTTAAACACTAGATGGTCACCTTCCTCATGTTTTTCTCGATTTTCTTCAGCACTTTTTCAATGATGATGCTCAGCGTGAAATAGATGAGCCCCACTATGATGAAAGGCGTAGCTGACACATAGAGGTTCGCCAGGGTTCTGGATACTTTGATCAGCTCACTGAGACCCAGGGCATAGATCAGCGCCGTATCTTTCAGGAGAACCAGTACTTCATTGGATAGAGAAGGAAAGCTGTTTCGCACGGAAAGCGGCAGAAGGATCCGGTAGAATGTGTAGGACTTCGAGAATCCCAGCACAAAGGCCACGTCCTTCTGATCCTGAGGGACACTTTGTATCCCTCCTCTCAGAATTTCAGCGATGTAGCCTGTATAGTTGAAAGTGAAACCGATGAGCGCTGCCGTCATCCGATCCAGGGTGATGCCGAAATAGGGCAGCCCGAAGAAGATGAAGATCAGCTGAAGCAGCAGAGGGGTTCCACGCACGATGGATATATAAAAGGAGATGAGGGGCCTCATGCGTCTGAACCCGTAAAGATAGGTTACCAGTACGCCAAGCAGGGATGAGGTCAGGAGCGTGATGATGAAATAGAACAGCGTCTGCCCAAGACCCTGCAGGAGCATGGGATAGCTTGACTGGAGCATATTAATCATTGATATACACCTTTTTTATTTCATCAAAGGTTCCGTCGCTTCTGATCTCTTCCAGAGTCTCGTTTACCTTCTCAAGAAGAGTGGTGTCGGATTTACGGAATCCGATGCCGTATTCTTCCTGACCGAAGTTATCCTCCAGAATGCGATATTCCTCGATGTTCTTGGATAGAAGCACATATCTTGCGAAAACCTCATCCAGCACGATGGCGTCACTTCTGCCGGCTTCCAGGTCCATGAAGAGGTCCAGGTTGGAATCGAAAGTAATGAGTTCCCCGTTCTTCAGGTTTTCCACAACCCCTTCTTCACCGGACACCGCATCGTAGGCGCTGGATTCCTTTTGCACGGAAACCACTTTACCCGTCAGGTCTTCCTTGGACATGATATCGGAGGAAGCCATGGTGATGATGATCTGTGTGTTATCCATGTACGGATCTGAAAAATTCACTTTCTCTTTTCTTGCATCGGTGATGGTATAGCCATTGAAGATCAGGTCGATGTTTCCGCTGTTTAATTCACTTTCCTTCAGTGACCAGTCGATGGGCTGGAATTTCGGTGTGATGCCGATTCTGTCAAAGATTTCCTTGGCCAGGTCCACGTCGAATCCCACCAGTTCTCCCTGCTGATTTCTGAAACCCATGGGTACAAAGGTATCATCAAGCCCTACGACGATCTCACCCTTTTCCATCAGAGCCTCAAAAGTGTCCTCATTTTTTTCTGCTGGGCTGCTGCAGCCTGCAAGTAGTACCAGTCCCATTAGTAGTGTGATGATCTTTTTCATTTTCTTTTCCTCCTTTTTTTATTTAACTGCATGAAATTCAAATAAAAAAGTCCTTAGTCTAAATAGACTAAGGACGATATCATTCGTGGTTCCACCTTATTTCATCAGCTCCTCACGGAAACTGACCTCTTCGAGTACAATCATACTCTAGTCTTGATAACGGATGACAAGGATTCCCGGTACTCACTACTCTTTTCATTTTGCAAGTACAGCTCAAAGATGTGTTCCCCCATGCTCCACTGTTTTTTCACACCAACCAAAAACTCTCTGGAAGTTTTGCATAAGATACTATTTCTTTTCAACGCAATTAAATTATTGAACCTATCTTACATCAGGAAAAAAATAAATGCAATGTTTTCCATGAATTTTGCGAAAAAATCATTGGCAAGGTTTACAAAATCGGTCTGTTTGCCGGATAGAGACAGATGTTTTATGAAATCGGAAAATTTCAGAATGTAAATGCCGGAAGAGGAGCTTTCGGTAAACCGTGAAATTTCTGTGAATATAGTAGACTGATATCATTGATGATGCTGGCGGAAATTCCTCATAACTAGTCATTGCAGTAGTTTCAGACGGTTTATTGGATCATTGCACTTTGTCGTTTTCGTATTCGAGCAATTGACAGAAATTTCTGTTGATGATAATGTTTACACAGAAATAATAAAATTCAAGGAGGGATATCATGGCTAAGATTTTACTTGTAGGTAGTGTAATGATGGATCTGATTCTTCGCTGCGAGAGAGCACCCAAACCCAGCGAGAGTGTACTGGGACACGGATATAGCAATGCTCCCGGCGGTAAGGGAAGCAATGCTGCAGTTGCGGCAAGAAGAGCGGGTGCAGAGGTTTCTGCCTATGCCACCATCGGAAAAGACCCCAATGGAGAGTATCTTCTGAACAAATGGACCGAGGCTGGAATCGATACGAAACACGTCATCGAGAAGGAAGGGGAAAACAGCGGATTTGTTGCCATCACATTGGAAGACAACGGCCAGAACCGCCTCATCATCTTCCCGGGTGCAAATATGAAGACACCACCAGATCAGCTGGATGAAGCATTCAAAGATCCATTTGATGCGGTTCTTCTTCAGTTTGAAATTCCTTTTGAAACAAACAAGAGAGCCATCGAGATTGCCAATGAAAAAGGCATCATCACCGTTCTTGATGCAGGTCCTGCCCAGAAGTACGATCTGGAAGGTCTGCCTCCTGTCACCATCCTGTCTCCAAATGAAACCGAAACAGAGGCCCTCGTAGGAATCTATCCGAAGGATCAGGACAGCGCAAGGGAAGCTGCCAAGAAGCTTCAGGAGAGAAACGGTGCCAAGTATGTGGTGCTGAAGATGGGAGAAAGAGGATCCTATCTCTATGGAGAGGGATATGACGAAATGGTTCCCCCATTCAAGATCAAAGCCGTTGATCCTACCGCAGCAGGAGACGCATTCACGGGCGTTCTTGCCAATGCCTTCGTGGACACCGGAGATCTTAGAGAAGCTGCCAGAATCGCCAATGCAGCTGGCGCACTCACATGTCTGAAACTGGGCGCTCAGCCATCCCTTCCAACCAAGGAGGAGATCGATGCATTTCTTGCAGAGCAGAAATAGGGTGTAATAGGAAGAAGCGGCTCACCGAAGAGGGTAACCATCCGGTGAGCTTTTTTTAGATATGAAAGCAGTTTCTCTGCACTTTAAAAACCATCTCGAAGAGAGATGGTTTTTAAGTGAGCGGAAAGTTTTGGAAGCAGAGCGCTTCATGTAAAGGGGATTGAATCTGAATTATCGGAGGTTCCTGCTGCGAAGGAACTGATAGGTCTCTTCCACCGCCCAGACCTGGTGCGGTAAAAACAGTTTCTCTCTGATCTCAGAAAGGCTCAGCCATGCCAGATGATGATCCGGTTCAGTCGGTTCAGACAGTACTTCACCGATTTCCATATAGTAGAAATAGCCGATTCCGTGAAAATCCATCTGCATTCTGTGCACATAGTGATAATAATCACCTCTGCAGATGAGCTCTTTCGGAACAACCCCAAGGCCTGCTTCTTCCAGAGATTCTCTGATGATGCAATCAGCATGACTTTCAGAATCCTCAATACCACCGCCAAGGAGGAAGTACCCTTTCTCTCCATTATGCAGATGGGTCATGGCCACAGGGACCCTGCCATCGGCTGAAAATCCGATGCCATAGGCACCTGTGCGCTCCTGATAGATCACATCAGGTTTTTTATGGCCAAATGTTTTTTCCAGCATGAACGAATCTCTCCTCTTACATCAGGTTGTATCATAGTCATAGTGACAATTTAAAGAATAAAAAAGACATATCTTCTCATGGTTGAGAGATATGTCTTTTATGGCGGAGAACGAGGGATACTTTACCTATGTTCATCTAAGCATTGATATCAAGCATCTAGAAGAACATGGTACACCTGAAAGTCCACCAGTAAGCATTTCATCATAGAAATTTATCTATGTTTTTCACATCTCTAATTTTAATATCTGGCATAACGTGAGTGTATATATTCATTGTAGTTTCGAACTTCCTATGACCGAGAAGTTTTTGAACAGTCTTAATCGGAGTGCCTGCTTCAAAATGTCTAGTTGCATATGTGTGTCTAAGTCCTCTTACTGTAACTGAGGTTACTCCACATTCTTCACACAACTTTGATAAATGTCTTGCTGGAGTCTTATTGAAAATATAAGACTCTTCTTTGTTTCTTGGATTCGGAAAAATCAAGCTATCCTTTCTTGCATGTTCCCATGACTCCATAGCATCAGTCAGCTTTGGGGGCAGAGGAATAACTCTCTTAGATGCTGTAGTCTTTGTGTCTTTCTCTACATCCTCATATGTTCCATCTTCCAATTTCACTCTTGATAGAGATCTCTTTATTTGGACATGCTTCTGTCCCTTGATCGTTTTAAAATCATTCCATCTCAAGGGTAATGCTTCGCCAAGCCTGAGCCCTGTGGCCATTACGAAATACAGTAGCCTGTGTATAGGGTTTTCCATGTCTAAAGCTTCAATGAGTTTCTTCTGTTCTTTCGATGTCAGAACAGCTGTAACATCCTCCTCATCAACTTCTTCTTTTTTCATCTTGATTACTTGCGCTGGGTTATAGGTAATGACACGATCTTCAAACGCAAGTTTAAATGCACCATTGATTATGATATGTATCAATTTTAGCGTGCTGTCACTCTCATTTAATTCGCCATACCATTCTCTTATCTGTGTACTTTGTATAGTCTTCATGGACTGGTACAGAAAAGGACAAATATTCTTTGAGGTCTCCGTCTCAGTAATATGCGTATTGTAGATACTTTCATATCGCTGCAACGTTTTTGAGGTCACAATAGGTTTTTTGAGAACATATAAGAATTTCCTTATGTAAATGTCTAGAGCTGTCTGATCTGCTCTAGGATTGTATTCTGGATTCTCTTCCAGGTACAACCGCATCTTTTCTTTCGCTGTATTTCTGTCCCTAGAAGAAAACTCCTTCATTACAGCTGTTCCTGTTTCAGGATTCCTCCCAATCTTAATTCGTGCTGTGTAGAGTTTCTTTGATTCATTATAAAAGATTGTGCCATCACCATTTGCTCGAGTTCTCTTTTTGGCCACGATCTCACCTCCTAGAAGTATGTAGTGGACTGCACGACTCTTCCGATGATGTGAATCTCATCTTCTTTGATGTTATAGACCTTCGTAGTATAGGCCGGATTGTTACTCTCCGGTATAAGTGCGATATTCCCATCTCCCAGTGTCACTCTCTTTACAGTGGCCTCATACCCGTTTATTCCCACTACAGCTATCTGTCCTGTCTGTATGATTTCAGTCTTCTCCACCAGCACTATATCGCCTGCTCGAAAAAGCTTATCCATGGAGTCTCCAACGACCCTTAAAGCGAAATACACGTTCTCCGGATTGAACCTCTTTTTATCAAACAGCAGGTACTCTTCTATGTTGTCTTGTGCCAATACTGGCTGACCGGCTCTTACAGATCCAACAAGAGGCACCTTCAAGGTCATATCAACTTCCTGGACATCGTCTACAGTATATGGCAGATCCATGGGTTCTTTCAGCATAGATATCAATACTGCAAGATCAGTGTTTAAGGCTTTCGCAAGTTTTTGCAATGTAGGTAAGCTCGGTTTATTTCTACCATTTTCTATGTGGCTTATAGTGGCATTAGATACTCCAGACTTAATTGCCAGCATATTCAGACTTAATCCCCTATCTTCTCTAAGCTTCTTAATATAATCACCTATGTTCATCCTTATTCCCCCTTGATACAGAGAATTATACATCAATACCATTAACTATTGTTAGTGTTTAGAATTATTTTTGAACAAAAGTATTGACATATGTTAATGGCTACCTTATTATCGAATTATGGCATTAACAAATGTTAAATAATGATGAAGGAGGAACACCATGACGATAAATAAAAATGAACTTTTTAAGGCTATGGAAGTTTACAATTACAGCCAGGCATCACTTGCAAGAAAAATGAAAATTGACCCCGTCACTTTGTACTATGTCCTGAATGATAAGCGCAAGGCCGGTAATAAATTTATTAACGGACTAAAGCTCGCTTTTCCGGATGAAGTAGTTAAAAACATTGTGTTAATTTAGGGGCTATTTTTTATGCCTTTCCATTAACAAATGTTAATGGATTGTAAGGATACAAAATATACACATGTGAAAGGAGTGTTAACATGGAAACTATTTCCGTACGTGAGTTCTCTCAAATGACAAGGATCAAAGAGTGCCAGGTCAGGGACTTAACCTTTGCAAAAACCTTCCCTTGTGTCCGGATTGGTGCAAGAGTCCACATCTTTAAAGACAAAGCGCTCAAGTGGCTAGAAATGCATGAGGGCAAAACAGTAAACATCAAAAGAAATCCATTTTAAGGAGGAAGCCTATGAAAGAAGTCATCGTATTTAAGTGTGATTACTGCAGAAAGAAGTACGTAAGTAAGTACCGTGCAAAAGACCACGAAAAAGAGTGCTGGAGGAATCCAGAAGTTAAAGCGTGCAACACCTGTTTTTGGAATAACTACGAGGGTGGTGGCAGGAAATGTGAGTGGTTACCCGAATACCATCAGTTTCCGGATACTTATCCACAGCATCCAGTAATGCACTGTGAATCATGGTCCCCATCTTATGCATACCAGGAGGAAAAAGAATATGAACCAATTACAGATTTTTAAGAATGATGCCTTTGAAGTAAGAGCAACTTTAGAAGATGGAACGGTGCTATTTGATGCCGAGACCGTGGCAAGGTGCTTAGGCTTCACAGAAAAAAAGAATGATGTCGAGTATGTAATGTGGAGAAGGGTAAACAGCCACTTGAAAAACGTTTCGGCAGATGTGTCGAAAGGCGACATGATTCCGGAACCCATGGTGTATAAGCTAGCTTTCAAAGCTTCCAACGAAACCGCTGAAAAGTTCCAGGACTGGCTGGCGATTGAAGTTATCCCGCAGATCAGAAAGACCGGGTCCTACATGCCAGATGCATCCGCTTTATCTCCTGAACTTAAGCTTATGAATGCTATCGTCCAGCAGATGAACCAGGATGCTCTAAGCAGATTAAGGCTTGAAGGTGAAATGAAAGAAACTAAGGCGGAAATCCTGGAGATAAGAGAGGTTGTGGAAATTAAACCTTTTGAGAACTGGAGAGATGATACCAATAAGATAATCAATAAAATCTGCAGAAAAACCGGAGATTACCAGGATACCAGAAAGAAGATCTATGAAGCACTGGACAGAAGAGCCGGCACGAAGGTTAATCAGAGACTAGACAACATGAGGGCGAGGGCAATCTTGGCAGGAACGAGCAGAAGTAAAGCTGACAGCTTAGGGATCCTGGATGTAATCGCAGAAGACAAGAAGTTGATTGAAATCTACACCGCCATCGTTAAAGAGATGGCGATCAAGAAAGGGGTTAGCTGAATGAAAACACTAAAATATGCTTTGTTTTTACTTAGCATAGGGCTTTTCTCAAGCTTTATGGCAATATTGGTCTATTTTTTACGATTGCTGGGGGTAAGGTGATGAGATTGATCAAAGAATTTTTCGAAGCTGAAGATATGACGAATGCCGAGTTCATGAAAATCGTGCTTCTTTATACTATTTCAGCACCGGTTATTGTTGCCGGAACATGGTTATTATACGCTGCACTGTATGCTTTGACAGGTGTGAGATGATTACGCTCAAATGCATACAGTCAGGGTATAAGCAAACAGGAATCTTTGTAGCAAAGACGGATGATCACTATATTTTGGAGATCAATGGAATAACTCAGATGTTTAAAATCGACGAATGGGAGGAGGTAAGAAATGATTGATGTAAAAGAAGTTGAATTTGACGAACTTGATTGCAGCTACAATAACGAAGCTGTGTGTCCATATTGTAGCTATGAAAATGTGATCATTCTTGATGGTGAAGACGACAGTGATGAGAACGAAACAGAATGTGCCAATTGTGAAAAGATCTTTATGTACAGAGTTAGAGTCTCAGTAGAATTCGATAGTCAGCCAATAGAAAATTACTATCTCAAAGAGCGTCAAAGACTTCAGAGTCGGATTGAACGCTATGAAATTGATGATGAACCATACAAATGGCAAAAAGAAATGGCACTGCAATCAAAACGGGAGTTAGCACAACTTGATAAATGGATGGAGAGGCTTATTGAAAATTAAAAACCACCTCGCGAACGGCAATTCGCAAAGGTGGCCTACAAAAACATTACAAGGTGATTATATCACGAAAGGACGGAAAAATGAATTTAACAGCACAGCAAGCAAGAGAAATCGTAGCACAGTCGCATATCTATAGGCTCATCGGAGAAAAAGCTTCAGAGGGAGAGATGTCTATGACACTCGCATACATGACACCTGGGATGTTCAGGACCTTATCAAGAAACGGATTCCGGGTATTCACTGAGGATGAAACTGCTGAATTTACTCAGTTTGACGAAGATCTGATGAATACATGTGACTTCTTCGTAGTCAGTTGGGAGGGTTAGTAATGAGAAATATCATCATCAAGAGACTCGAACTCAGAAACTTCAAGGGCATCCGGACTTTGGATATTGACTTCAACCAGGTTACGAACATCCGGGGCGAGAATGCTACGGGAAAGACGACCATCTTTGATGCTTTCACCTGGTTGCTCTTTGACAAGGACAGCAAGGACCGGACAGCTTTTGACATCAAAACACTGGATGAAAATAACGAACCGCTGCATGGACTGGATCATAGTGTCACAGGTGTACTGGACATTGATGGAAAAGTCTGGACCCTGAAGAAAACCTATAAGGAAAAGTGGACGAAGCGAAGAGGAGACGTCAATAAAGAACTCACCGGCCACGAAACTATCCACGAGATCAATGATGTTCCAGTTTCAAAGACTGAGTACACCAACAAGATCAATGACTTTCTGGATGCTGATCTCTTCAAGCTGATTACTAATCCGCTCTTTTTCTCCAACTTGGACTGGAAGAAGCGTAGAGGCATCTTGCTTGAGATTCTAGGAGACCTCACTGCTGAACAGATTATGTCATACAATCCAGCTTTGGAAGGGCTCAGAGAGCATCTGGAGAGAGTTGAGGACATTGATTCGCTGACCAAGCAAATTAAGGTATCTAAAGCCAAGCTCAATACAGAAATCAAGTCCATCCCCACCAGGATAGATGAAGCTTCGAGATCCATCCGGGACGAAGACTTCGAAGAGATTGAAGCTCTAAAGGCTAAAGCTGAAAAGGAACTCGAAGAAATTCAGGAAGCCATCAGAGGAAACTCTGGCAGCGATGCTGCAAAGCTCAAGATCAAGGATGAAATCTATGAGATCAAGAACAAGATGCGAGACTTCGAATTTAACTACAAACAAGGTGTGGGTTTAGAAAGGATTGTTCTTGTTAAATCACTCAACAATAAACAGGAAAGAAAAAACGTGATTGTAAGTGACAAGAGAATCACTGAGAGAGAGCTGATCACCCTGAACAAGGACATTGAAGGTTTCGATAAAAAACTTGAGAAAGCCAAAGAAGATTATAAGGCGAAGTTCAAGGAGACCCTCGATATTCCGGAGCACATCAATTCCTGTCCTACTTGCAAGAGAGCATTCGATTCAGGAGATATTCAGAACAAAATCCAGGAACTTGAGGGGAATTTCAAGCTTCAGAAGTCAAAGGACCTCGAGAAAATCATCAACTATGCTGAGGCGGTCACGGAAGATAAGGAACAGACAATCGAAAAGATCCACAAGCTCAATGAAGAGATGATGAAGTATGAAGCTGATCTGAAGGACATAGAAGGTGAAATAATCCAATCACAAGAGACTCTAGATGAGTTTGATGCAGACACTCTCCACTTCACAGCAACTGAAGAGTATAAAAAACTTGAGAACGACCTTGCACAGCTGGAAATAGCCTACAGGGCAGACGATGGCGAAGCTGTCAGAAAGCAGCTCAAGGATACAGAGTTACAGCTAAAGACCAGAATAGCCGAATTGAGCGCCAGATTAGCTCAGAAACAGCAGAACGAAGCTTTAAGACAAAGAGTATCAGAACTCGAAGAACTGCTACAGGATACCTCACAGCGCTATGCAGACATAGAGAGAATTGAGTTCCTTTGTGAAGAGTTCATTCGAACAAAGGTTGAACTTCTAGAGGTATCGGTTAACCAGAAATTCTCCAAGGTTTCCTTCAAAATGTTTAGCACCCAGGTCAACGGTGGACTTACTGAAACCTGTGAAGCTCTTATCGATGGAGTACCGTTCAGCAGTTCCAATACAGCCAGTCAACTCAATGCAGGGTTAGACATCATCCATACGCTGAATGAAACCTATCAGGTGACGGCACCAGTATTTCTTGATAACAGAGAATCCGTAACTAAGATCATTCCAACTAAATCACAGGTCATCAACCTATTTGTAGATGAAAAAGAAAAAACTTTGAAAGTGGAGGTATAGAACATGGCAACAACACCAAAAACAACAGAAAACAAAGCACCAGCAACACAGCAGGTAGCAATATCAGAAAAGGTGAGGCAGCAGATAGCTGACCTCACTAAGAAGAATCAGATAGCCTTACCAAGCAACTACAGCCCAGAGAATGCTCTGAAGAGCGCTTGGCTAGTGCTCCAGGAGACACAGACAAGAGACAAGAAGCCAGTACTTCAGGCATGCACACCAGCATCAATTCAGAACACACTCTTCGACATGGTCATTCAGGGCCTCTCACCTGCCAAGAAGCAGTGCTACTTCATCCCTTATGGAAATCAGCTTCAACTGTCCAGATCATACCTTGGCACTGTAGCTGTCACTAAGCGACTGAAAGGTATCAAAGATGTAAAAGCTCATGTCATCTATGAAGGTGACACCTTTGAGACTGAGTATGATATAGCGACAGCATCAGTGAGAATCAAAGAGTTTAAACCGTCTTTCGGTACCATAGACATCAAAAAGATTATAGGCGCATTTGCGGTAATCATCGGAGAGAATGGACCAATCCATACTGAAATCATGACCATAGCTCAGATTAAAGCTGCATGGAATCAGGGTGCTGCTAAAGGAAACTCCGGAGCGCATAACAACTTTGCTGAAGAGATGGCCAAGAAATCAGTAATCAATAGAGCATGTAAAACCTACTGGAATACATCAGATGACAGTGATCTCCTCATCGAGGCAATCAACAATAGCACTGATTCAGAAGAAGAACCAAAGTACGATAGCAAAAACATGATTTCTGATGCAGAGTACGAAGTACAGCAGGAAGATGAAGCACCAAAAGTAATCGTGGAAGCACAGGTTAAGAGTGAGCCTGTCCAGCAAACAATAGAAGACGAAGATATCTACGAAGGAACACCCTTTAAATGATTCTGAAAGTATTGGGAAGCAGCTCTAAAGGCAATTGTTATTTACTCATGGCCCAGGATGACATTCTCATCCTGGAGGCCGGAGTAGTCATTAAGGATATCAAGATGGCACTCGGTTTTGATTTCCGACATGTAAGAGGATGTTTGGTGACACATGAACACAAGGATCATTCTAGGGCAGCGATTGATCTGCATAACATGGGAATACCCATCTACTGTACGAAAGGTACCAGAGAGGCGCTAGAGCTTCCACATAAGGCATCATGCATCATGGTACCGGAAGTTACTACTGTAAAGATTGGTGGGTTTGTAGTTACAGCATATAAATCTAAGCATGATGCTGCTGAACCTTGCATGTTCCTGATTTATCATCCGGAGATGGGATCCATGGCATTCGCCACAGACACCTATATCATCCCATACGATTTCCGGGGCCTGAATCACTACCTGATTGAGGCGAATTACAGTATGAAAATCATCCAGGATAAGGTAACTCAGGGACTGCTCAATATGAAACTTGCGCAGAGAATCATTAAGTCTCATCTAAGCCTGGAGAATGCGCTGAAGCAGATAAAGGACTCTAATGACCTGGAAAACGTGATTCTAATCCACCTGAGCGATAGCAACAGTAATGCAGAAGAGTTTAAATCAGAGGTTCAAAAATTAACAGGCAAACCTGTATATGTGGCAGATAAAGGGTTAAAGCTTGAATTGAGGAGGGAGTAAATATGAAATACATAGTAGTTAAAGAAGATGTTTGTAATGCTTATATCCTCGATCTTGAGGAAAATATGATAGTTGCATTATGCAGTACAAAAAGACCTGATTTAGGGTTTGTAAAACTGACTCGATTAGTAAATGAAGCAAATATAGGTCATGAAAAAATGGAAGCAATTAGGAGGGATGACCTATCAACAAAGTAGTTTTAATAGGCAGATTAACAAAGGATCCAGAACTGAAATATACACCAGGTGCAGGGACAGCGGTAACAACTGTAACTCTGGCAGTGGATAGGAGATACACCAAGGACCAGAAGAAAGAAGCTGACTTCATTCCAGTAGTAATCTGGGGAAAGTCAGCAGAGTCCACGGCTCAGTACATGCGTAAAGGTCTCCTCATGGGAGCCTCCGGAAGGATACAGACGAGAAGTTACGACCATAAAGACGGCCACAAGGTATATGTCACTGAAGTAGTAGCAGAAGAAATCAAGTTCCTTCAGTGGGCGAATGACAAGAATGATAACGCTGCATATTCTGGTGGATCCGACTACGACGGTTACGAGGATATGACACCGATTGATGATGGAGATATTCCATTCTGATGAGAGGGGTGAAAGCCTCTCTACAAGTAGGGGGTGATTGAGATTGATGGATGGATCAGCTTGCATCGGAAATTACTAGATAGTGCAGTCTTTCAGAATGCAGATTTACTTAAAGTTTGGATCTGGTGCCTGCTGAAAGCAACTCATAAAGATTTTGAAATGATGGTGGGTTTACAGGTCGTTGATCTTCAGCCAGGTCAATTTATAACAGGTAGGACTAAAGGGTCTGAAGAACTAAAACTGAAACCTTCTACTTTCAGAGATTACCTAAAGACTCTCGAAAAAATGGGCATGATTGAGCTAAAACCCGACAACAAAAAAACTCTTGTAACCATTGCAAATTGGGAGAAATACCAGACCGAAGAAGGTAGAAACCGACAACAGCCCGACAACAGGCCGACAACAAGCCGACAACGGCCCGACACAAACAATAACAATAATAACAATAATAACATTAATAAGTATATATACGGCTACCTGGAACAGTCATGGTCAATGCTGATTAACCCATCCATGGTGGATGATATCGATCATCTCATCAAAGAGTATGGGGAAGAAAAGGTTAAAGCTGGAATCGATATCTGCACAGAAAAGAATGTCAGGACGTCAAGATACTTAACGGCAGTCGTAAGAAACGGAAGTAAGCGGAAGGAGGATCAAGGTGGAAAATCTAGCGGATTTGATGAAGAAGCAGCAAAGCTCAGAAATGAAGGAATCGGATTCTAAGATTGAGTTTTGTGAAACATGCAAAGAACCACTGCATAAAATCATTACTCTCTTCGGAAGAGAAACTAAAGTCAAAGTGATCTGCACATGCAGAAAGAAAGAAATTGAAGATGAAACCAAAAAAGCGGAACAGCTACATAGGCAGATGCGACTTGATAGGGTGATGAAAAATTCACTCATGGATGAGATATTCCGGAGAAAAACCTTTGAATCATGGGACCGATCCCGTGGAAATGAGAAAATCTATAACATTTCTAGAAAGTATGCTAACAATTTCCAACAAATGAAAGCTGAGAATGTAGGATTGCTGTTCCATGGGAATCCAGGAAATGGAAAGACTTATGCAGCTGTGGCCATAGCCAATGATTTACTTGAAAGGTCAGTACCTGTTGTGTGTGTCTCAATAAATGCGCTGCTTGACAGGATAAAGGAATCCTATAGCAAGTGGGGCCAGGAGGGCGAAGATACCATACTGAGAAATTTAGCCAATGCTGATCTGGTGATTATTGATGACTTAGGAACAGAGCATAAGACGGAATGGAGCATCTCCAGAGTGTACAGCATCATCGATTCCAGGTATAGGAATCTCTTGCCACTGATCATAACCACAAACTTCACCATAGCGGACCTCAAGAAGAGATATGGTGATAGAACCCATGACAGGATACTTGAGATGTGCACCCCGATTCTTAATGACAAGGCAAGTCTCCGGATGGAGAAACAGCAGGTTAAGAGTAAATTGTTAAGAGATTTATTGGAGGAGAAGTAATGGCTAAGATTAACAGCAGAGATAAAGGTGCAGTTATTAAAACTAATTGAGGAAAAGGGAGGACAACAATGGAATGTATGTTTAAAGATCCTAGGTTGTTTATACGAGTCATTTTGATTTTGTATTTGATCTACTTGATGTATTTGCTTATAAGAGATTAAGACGTCTGAGAATATATGCCACAATGAAAATAATAGTAATTTGAGGAATAACGTTAAGCAAGATCAAATAAACCAATTTGAGTTTTGAATCATATTGATTAGTATTTAGACGATATCTGGTCGATCGAATAGGCGCACCTATTCTTTTAGAATATTTATCTAAGTGTTTTTCTACAGACCAACATACAGTCATGAAGATATCTTGATAATTCGAACGGTTAGATTTTAATAACCGTTCGCAGTCTAAGCGTAAAGATGGATAATAATAAAGCGGATTCTCACTTAAAGTTGTAAGTATTTGGGATCCGTAGTATATAGCTTTTTCATGAGATATAGTCTTGTATAAATCAGGTTCAATAAGTTTGAATGTTGGATGATAAATCTTTTCATACATTAGCCTAGCCGTCAAAGATTTCTCTGAAGAATTAATAGTCTGGAAAGTTACCCAAGTACTTAAAATTCCTATTATGAATACAAGCATTATGTCCAAAATATTCACTAAGTTATTTGAATCGATAGAATTATTCATATATTCACCTCATATTGATTCTATTATAACTAAATCAATAATAAAAGATAGTATAAAAACATATAAAGTCAACCAAAAGATGTTTCAGGGGAGGCAAAAATGGCAAAGATTAACAGTAAGCAGAAAGGAGCCAGGGGAGAGCGCGAACTCTCCTTAAAGCTTAAAGAATATGGATATGAGACTCGAAGAGGTCAGCAATACTGCGGATCAAATGGAGATGCAGATGTGGTTGGACTTCCTGGAATCCATATCGAGTGCAAGAGAGTAGAGAGACTTAACCTCTACGATGCCATGGCGCAGAGTAAGTCAGATGCAATTAATGGTGAGGTCCCAACAATCTTTCATCGTAAGGACCGTTGTGAGTGGCTCGTGACAATGAAACTAGAAGATTGGATCAATTTGTATAAAAAATAGGAGGGAATCATGGAAAAAATATCAAGGGAAATCGCTGAGATAAAGAATAACAAAGGGTTTGCTGAAGCAATAGCAGCCTACATCAATAAAAAATGTGAAAAGAATCATGTATTCCAAGAAAGGGTAAACCTTGAAGAGAAGAAGCTGGAAGAATGCCTCAAGTACATCATGAGCGAAGTAAAGAAAGCGAGTGGTGGCGCTATATCAGTAGCAGCTACAGACAAGGAAGTCTTCAAACTGGTGGATGATTACTACACCAAGGATCACTCTGAAATCAAGATTGATGAGGGAGTGCAAGCTAGGGCACAGGCACCAGCTGAAAAGAAAGAAGAAACCTATGCAAAGGGTGATCCGCCAGAAAAGGTGGAAGTTAAGAAGCCTGAAAAGAAGAGCATACTGACTAAAAAGGTCAAGGAAAGAGATCCGCTCATTGACAACCAGGTATCCGTATTCGACCTTCTAGGGTGACGGCCATGGACAAGAAAATACTAAAAGGAATACCTGTCAGTAAATTCGACATAGGTGGGATAGCAGCACTCACTAATCTAAAACTTACGTATTTTATCAATGCTTACGTACGTAAGAAGATACTGATTTTAGATATCTATGATACATCCAATGAACTTGAGTTCAGGATATTCCAGACTAAAAAAGAATTCATAACGCTCGAGGGGAACAAGTGGAGACAATCAATGCTGATCAATCTGATCAATCACTATCCATACCCAACCTATTTAGCTTCAAAGGATTCCGAGAAAGTTATTCAAGAGTATTTAGGCACCGAAGAAGGTGCCCTGGATGCCATCAAATCGACCCAGGAGCGCATTAGAAAGGCTCAGTTAGATAATAAGCATAAGCATGAACTCGACTTGATAGATGCCGCCATGAAGCCTGTGAGGGATGTGCCAAAAGATTTTGAGAAGTGGCTGAATGATGAAGTGCTCCTTGAATCTCGATACATCATCTACGAGTACAAGAAGAAAGCAATAATGCCAGGACGATGTACTCACTGTAAATCCGATGTGATGGTGTATAAGCCTAAGCATAATCTTCCTGGTATATGTCCAAACTGCAAAAGCAGAGTGATATTTAAATCATGGGGTAAGTTCAATAATGTGCAAGATCATGGAATTGCTCAGCTGGTGCAGAAACATCCGGACGGTGTCATTGTAAGAGAATTTACAGTGATGAAGACATACACCCGAAATCACTCAGTTCTTTCTTATACCGAAAGAAACAGATCGGTTATAGGTAAGGAGACAAATCATTATGCATGGGATGTATTCAAACAAACTGGACCTACAAGATGGTGCAATAGCAGATACTGGAACATTGATATAGGGCCTATTTACACAAGGAACTTGAAGAGAGAGCTTAAAGGAACTGAGTTCCAATATTCCGGACTAATGGAAATGATTAAGTCAGGGCACCAGTTTAGAGCAATGGAATATTTAGAGAAGTATAAGAATGGACCGGCACTTGAATACATGTCAAAACTGAAATTATTCAATCTGGTGAAGGTGGTTGTGGGTACTTCATATTCAAAAACTGGAGTAAATCTCAACGGAAATAACCCCTTAGATGTATTGAAGATCAACAAGAAAAATCTTAACAGAGCAATCAGTATTGATGCTAACTACAGTGAACTGCAGCTTCTCCAACTATCAGAATCTTTAGGTGTCCATGTTCCGGATGATCTTATTCAGGAAATAGCAAAAGATTATGCATATCACCTGGAAGATTTCCTGGAACTCTCAAAACTATCGACGATACACCAGCTGATGAAATACCTCAAGAAGAAGAATGTAAGATTCAGCGATTATCGTGACTACATCAGCATGGCCAAGAAGCTCAATTGGAACATCACTGATAGCTTTATCTTATTTCCTCGTCACTTTAAGCAGGCTCATGATCAGGCGCAATCGCTGGTAAAGGTTAAAGAGAGCTATGCTGAAAATCTGATCATCAAGAAAATGTATGAGGACCTCAACAAGCAGCTGTCATTTAGTTCTGAAGATTACTCAATAAGACTTCCAATGTCAGCGAAAGAGATAATTAGGGAAGGGCATGAACTGCATCATTGTGTAGGAAACTACATTCAAAGCGTGGCCAAGGGTAAGACATTGATATTGCTTATCAGGAAGAAAGCAAATCCTTTCAGTCCGTACTATACGCTTGAGCTTGACCCCAAAGAAAAAAGTATTAAACAGGTAAGAGGCAAAAGTAACTGCAATCCGGATGAGGATATCAATAAGCTGCTTGAAAATTATAAGAAAAACATTGATCAAATCAAAGTAAACATAGCATGTTAGGAGGAAAAGAATGAAATTCAATCACACAGATACTTTGAAGATCATATGGGGTGACGGAATAAAGACTGCAAGACCTGCTAATGGGTGGGATGGAATAACAACTGATTCAGACAAAATAAAGGTCATTCTTGAAGGTGATACTTCACACAATCCAGTAACGATTAGTATAAATAAAATAATAAGTGTAAAGGAGGTGCAGGAATGAAAAAGTCCATAAGAGAAGCTGTTTACCGTAAATACAATGGACACTGTGCTTATTGTGGAAAGGATATTGAATACGAGGATATGCAGGTAGATCACCAATTACCAAAAATGTTTGAAGAGATACACGAAATGTGGAAAGAACAAGTAAACAGTTTTGAAAACTTATTTCCGGCTTGCAGACGATGCAACCACTATAAGAGGGCGATGAATCTAGATCATTTCAGAGATTACATGCTGAAATTACACGAAAGAATAGAGAAGGATTATGTCGCAAAAGTGGCTATCGA
Organism: Proteiniclasticum aestuarii; assembly: GCF_017368455.1. Taxonomy (GTDB): domain Bacteria; phylum Bacillota; class Clostridia; order Clostridiales; family Clostridiaceae; genus Proteiniclasticum; species Proteiniclasticum aestuarii. The sequence goes on from NZ_JAFNJU010000003.1 coordinate 66,329, forward strand.
CTACGGAATAGTCACTATAAAACCTTTTGATGGAAAGTTCTATTTTGAGGAGGTGCAGGAATGAAACCAGAAGAAGTAATAAGAGCTCTTGAGGTATTAAGAGATATTGACATAAACTACCCACCAACGCAACAAGACGAAGCGGATGTCGAAGGAACAATAGAACTAGCCATCCAAGCTCTTGAAAAGCAGATAGAAAAGAAGGTCAAAAACATTCGGTTTTCAAGAGATTACGAACTTGCAGAACATAACATCATGGAAGGTGAATGCCCTGATTGCGGAGAGACGGTGACAGGCAGCTATCTTGGAAATTACTGTGGCAGCTGTGGAGTTGCTCTTAATTGGGAGTGGAAATGAAGATGAAGCGAAAAATAAAGAAGAAATACAGGTACACAAAGCCTGTGAAGCCACTGGTCATCAAGGGTATCATCTGTACATGGAACTTTACTACTACTGGCAGACTATTCGTGGAGGGATGAAGATGAGTAAATATTGGATGAACATTGAACACAAGGACTCAACCCATGGTGAGGTCAAGATCTTCACTACCGCAAAAGAGGCACTTGATTACAAACGTAAGATGAGAGGTCAGGGTTGCAAAGTAGAAATCAGGAGGGTGAAAGCATGATCATACAGAAGATACTTGAATACACGGAACATGAAACCAAGGAGATATACAGGTTGATTATAGATAAATTCGACGAAGGTTGGGAACTCACCCGACAAGAGATGGAGAGACTGGTGGATCTAATTGAGAGGTCCCTCGAGAATGATAAACGGCCAACGTTTAAAGCATCTGGTACATTGTTACTCTCCGGTGACAACGTAAAGATAAATAGAGAGCTCTTCAGCTCTTTGACCGGGGAATCAGTCATAGACCCATATCTCAAACAAGATGAAGATCATTCAGAAGATTGCCCGGATATGGAACCTGAAGTGATATGCGAGAATGGAGCCTGCAGTCTGGTCATAGAAGAAGAACCACCACCTGTTATCAGCAAATCCATGGGAGCGGGGCTTATCGAGAAGGAACCTGAAGTGGAATCTTACGAAAATCTTACGAAATCGGAGGAGAAATCGAAAGAAAGAAAGAAACCAGGGCGCAAAACCAATAGGGATTATTCGAAGTACATCGGAATGTTTGTTGCTGGTAATACTAAAAATGAGATCATTCAAGATATGGTAGCAGATTGGGGCATTACTGAAGGATCAGCCAATAGTTATTATTTTTCAAAGGTTAAACCTGAAGGGGAACTCAAACAAGCAGAAGCAAAAGATAGAACCAATGAGAAAGAAAAGAAAAAACTTGCAGACCATCTTGAAAAAAAGATTCAGGTGATACCGCCAGCGACCTTCGAAAAACCCAAGGATGGGAAATTCTTTTCAGATAAGGACAGAGAGCGTATCCAGAAGCAAGTAGGGATAAAATAAGGGGGAACGCATGACTAGACAAGAGCTCGAACAGTATCCTTCACTACTCAAAGAAATTGAATATCTTAAAAGCAAAGCAAGGCAAGTGGAGAATGATCACAAAGCTTTCATGGCGGCTGATACAGTTTATGGATCCACTGAGAACAACCCACAAAATCGGACTATCACTATACACGGGATTGACTGGATAGCATATGATCGCAAGGTGAACAAGTACATCAAAAAACTAAGAGAAGCGGTAGATAAAGCATCCACCCTTCAGCTGGAGATTGAGGAGTTCATCAGGCTCATTCCGGACAGCTGCACAAGAACAATCTTCAGGATGCGATACCTGGACAATAAGCAGTTTCATCAGATTGCGATGGAACTTAAGTTAGGTGGGGAATCGACACCTCGCATGAGACACAATAGATATCTTGATAATTATTTTCTTATGTGCGATTAGTGCGGAAATACTATGTTATGCTATGTATAAGTGATTCTATAGATTCTCCCCTTGGTATAAGAAACCCTGGCTTAACAGCTGGGGTTTTTACTTTGCTCTTTTATGGGAGGGGGGATATAGGGGGGTGGGTGTTATGTATCAAGTCTTTATTTGTAATAAGTGTAGAAAAGAGTTTATAGCACTTACTGAGTGCATTAATAATAACTCTGGTTACATGTCATGTGCTTATTGTGGGTGCAGAGGCATCAAGAGAATCGGAAAGTTTAATGATCTTAATAAGTGCATGGAACATAGTAGCTATATACGTGAGAATGGAGCAATCAAACAGAAGAGATGAAGGAGGTGGCATGAATGGCTAAAATGACAGAAGCTCAAAAAAGATTTGCTGATGAATACTTAATAGACCTTAATGCCACTAGAGCTTATAAGACGGCTTATCCTAGTGTTAAGAAGGACTCGACAGCAGCAGCAGCAGGAACGAGACTGTTAAGAAATGTTAATGTCCTCGCGTACGTGGAAGAACGGATGAAACAACTTGAAGATCAGGCCATAGCCAAACAGGAGGAAGTCCTCAAGTACCTCACATCAGTAATGCGAGGCGAATGTAAAGAAGAGACCCTTAGAGGCATCGGTGAAGGAGCGCAGAGGATTGATGACATTGATGTATCAGCTAAGGACAGGCTCAAGGCTGCTGAGCTTTTAGGTAAGCGCTACAGCATGTGGACAGACAAGAAAGAGGTCAAAGCGACATTTGAAGGTGTATCAAAGCTTGATAAGATCATCGAGCAGCTTACAGATGATGATGAAGAGATCACTGAAGATGACCTGTAGGCAGGTGATTAGATGTGAGTGATCAGCACCTGATATTATCAAAGAAGTTCAAATCATTCCTGAAGTGCAAAGCTCCGGTTGAGTTCTTAGAAGGGACCACAGCAGCAGGTAAAACCACCGTGGGAGTATTCAAGTTCATCACTAAGGTCAAAGAGTCCCCCAAGAAGCTCCACATCCTCTCAGGGCTCGACAAGGGTACAATAGAGAAGAATATCATCAACAAGGATTTAGGTATCTTAGACATCTTCAGAGGCGTTGTAGAGTACAATCCTTCTGGGCGTGGAGAACATGCCTTACCGCATTTAAGGGTATTAGCTGATGATCCGGCAGATGAAAAGATAATCTATGTCCTGGGCTATTACAACAAAGAGAAGTGGAAGAAGGCCTTGGGTGGTCAGTATGGCTGCTTGTACATAGATGAAATCAACATAGCAGACATGGACTACGTGAGAGAAGCATCCATGAGATGTGATTATCTGATGGGTACATTAAACCCTGATGATCCTAATCTTCCAGTCTACAAGGAGTACATCAACTGTTCCAGACCATTAAAGAAGTGGCGGGCAGGAACACCAAATGAAATATTAAGCATGTTAAACGAGGAACCAAAACCCGGATGGGTGCACTGGTTCTTTTCTTTTAAGCATAATCACGGACTACCGAAAGAGAAGATAGATCAGATCATCCTAAATGTTCCTGTAGGCACAAAGCTCTACAAGAATAAGATCCAAGGTCTCAGGGGTAGGGCTACAGGTCTTATCTTCAGCAACTTCACCAGGCAGAGGAACGTTAAGACAGTAGAATGGATGAAGAAAAGAATGGAAGACAAGAAGAATCCATTAAGATTCAAGCAGTTCAGCTGCGGAGTCGATACCGCTTACTCACAAGAGAGTGATGACACCATAGCATTTATCTTCCAGGGCATCACAACCAAAGGAGAGCTGATCATCCTGGATGAAGAGGTAAGAAACAATAAGGACCTGGAGAATCCGATTGCTCCATCGGATACGGTAACAAACCTCATTTCTTTCCTGGAAAGAAATCGGAAGAGATGGGGATTTGCTAGGGATGTCTTTATAGATAATGCGGACCAGGCAACAATAACAGAGCTTAAGAAGTACAAGCGGAACAATCCATGCTTATATAACTTCATCAATGCTTATAAGAAGATCACGATCATTGACAGGATTCACCTGCAGTTAGGGTGGATATGGAGTAACAATAGAGCAGACTACATAGTCCTAGATCACTGTGTAAAACACATAGGAGAGCTTGAGAGCTACTCCTGGAAAGAAGATAAGTACGAACCGGAAGACCGTAATGATCATACAATCAATGCATCACAGTATGGCTTCATACCATTCAAAAACGTCATAGGGATAGGAGGTGCTAAATAATTGGGAACCATCAAAACATTGATATTAAACTGGCTGGGGATTAGTCCCGCACAGCCAACGAGCGTACAGATTCATGAGGTACTGGATCACAAAGGAACGGTCCTGAAAAATCGAATATGGTATAGAGGAGACCCTTCAGAACTGGATCAGTTCTTTAAGGGGATTGCACAAGATGCTGTCACTGAGGCGAGGTTCTGGAGCGCTGTTCCTTCAGCAGACAACAGAATACGGAAGATGCACACTGGTTTACCTGGTGAGATAGTAGATAAGCTGTCCGGCATAGTAGCTGGTGATCTTGATGGAATCGAGGTAGATCCGCAAGAAGACATAGAGCAAATAGCAGGTGAAGCACTTGAGAAGTCTAAAGAAAAACAAGAAGGTCCTAATCAAGAGCGATGGAACGAGATAGCAACTGATAATAAGTTCAGTGAGCTACTTGAAGAATCCATCAAGGATGCTCTTATTGAAGGTGATGGAGCATTTAAATTGACGATTGATACTGAGATTACTGAGTATCCCATAATCGAATTTGTGAGCGGTACTAAGGTCGAATATGACTATCGAAGAGGTAGGTTGTTCGAGGTGCAGTTTCCAGAGCATCACATAGTCAACAAGAAGACTTACAAGAGAGTTGAGGTTTACGGATATGGATACATCAAGTATCTGCTGTTTGATCTCAATGACAAGCCTGTGGCCTTTGAAGAGGTGCCGGAACTGAAGATTGAAGATGTATTCTTTGATAACTCAGTGCTCATGGCCATACCGATGAAATTCTTCAAGTCAAATAAGTTTCTGAATCGAGGTCAGAGTATCTATGATCGCAAGACTGATTCATTCGATGCGCTGGATGAAGTTCTTTCGCAGTGGCTTGATGCCATAAGGGCTGGAAGAGTTAAAACATACATACCAGAAGACCTTCTTCCAAAGGATCCTACAACTGGAGAAGTAAAGCGAGGCAATCCATTCGATAATCAGTTCATAGCTTCAGGCAGCTCTATGAAAGAGAATGCCAATGAAGAGATCAAACAGGTTCAGCCTGAGTTATTCTACCAGGCTTATCAGCAGTCCTATGCTTCATTCCTGGATCAGTGCTTACAGGGTATTCTAAGCCCTAGCACGTTAGGGATTGATCTCAAGAAGACAGATAATGCAGAAGCTCAAAGAGAGAAGGAAAAGACCACTCTCTACACCAGAGGAAAGATTGTTGATGTTCTAAATGAAATCATCCCAGCACTGGTTATATTGGCTCTTCAGGTAGAAGATATCATGAAGTCCCAGAAACCAGGCGAATATGATGTATCTGTATCCTTCGGAGAGTATGCTTCACCAGATTTCACAACAGTTGTAGAGACTGTAGGCAAGGCTAAGAGTCTGGGCGTTATGTCCCTGGAAAAGGCCATTGATGAGATGTACGGTGACACCATGACAGATGAAGAGAAGGCTCTGGAAATCGAACGGATCCGTGGTGATACCGGCATGACCCTTGATCAGGATGATGCCAAAGAGGATATAGATCCTGAGAAGGAGGGAGAGGATGACTTAGACGATGAAGAAGAAGTATAACATTCGTACAATCTTTGAAGAAATGGAACTCTATCTTTTAGCATCCATGGCCAGAAACCTCAGCAGACATGAGGGGGAAGAAATCAAAGAAGGATTCAAGTTTGAAATGTGGCAGAGTGCTAAACTTAGGGACTTAGAAAGATTCAGACGTGAGAACAAGAGGATCATTGATGAGTTTTCTCCAGCAATCGAGAAGACAGTCAAAGAAAGGCTCATGGATACCTACAGAAAATCTCGCAGTAGAGTACAGAGCGTTGTAATTAAGTTATCAGAGAAGCTCTCAGTGAGATTGCCGGGAAGCTTAGAACCTGTTATTGACGGCCTGAAGGGTGAAGAACTCAAAGAGACTCTGGAGAAGGTAGAAGAAGCTGCTAAGAAGTGGAAAGAGACACCTACTCCTATTGATGACAACTTCTTCCGGACGAACGATAAGAAGTTTGATGCTCTCATCGAAGCCACACAGAAGGACATGAAGAAGGTCAATACCTCAGTCCTTCGAAAGATGGACGATGTGTACAGACAGACAATATTCAAGGCTCAGGTCTATCACAACAATGGAGTTGTGGATCTGAATAAGGCCGTTGATATGGCCACTAAGGACTTCCTGAAGCAAGGGATCACATCCATCAAGTATTCCAATGGCAGAGAGGTAAACATAGCTTCATATGCAGAGATGGCTCTTAGAACAGCGAACCACAGGTCCTATCTAATGGGTGAAGGCAGCCGACGGAAAGAACTTGGGATAAGCACAGTAATAGTGACACCCCATGCGACAGCTTGCGAACTATGCAGACCATGGCAAGGAGCAGTGCTGATTGATGATGTCTACTCTGGTGGAAAGCAAGAGGATGGAGAGTATCCATTACTCAGCAAGGCTATAGAAGCAGGGCTCTTTCACCCAAACTGCGAGGACATCCTTGCAACATGGTTCCCTGGTATCAATACCATTCCTACTGTTCCAGATCCGGAGCGCTCAGAGAAGTGGTACAAGGAAGCACAGAAGCAGAGGAGACTTGAGAGAGCGATAAGGGATCAGAAAAGAGTAGTAGTTGGAACACTAGATGAAGAGAATATGGTGAGAGAAAAAAAGAGGCTCCGCGAACTGCAGAAGCAACTCAGGGAGCACTTGAAATACAATTCCCAGCTCAGGAGGAAGCCTGAGAGGGAGGGTTAGTCGTTTTTCAGTTTCTTAAACCCATCATCTGAAAGAAACGATTTAGTAAATCCGCAATTACCACATATGACAATATCAACTAATAACGCTTCGTTACCTTTATTCATTGGTGGATTCACTGAGTTGTCGATTACCATGTATGCATGTGGTGTTCCGTGTACTTTCCAACTCGTGCCACCACATTCTGAACAAGGTTTTGTTGAATATTTGTATATCCTGTCATTCATATAATTCACCCCCTTTCAAGTTCAATCGTACTACATAAGTTATACGTTTACAATTAATAAATAGAGGAGGAACAATAATGCCAGATATAAGAAAAATGCTAGAAAAACAGCTTGAACTACTACAGGAACATTCAAACATAGCTTACGAGAACAACCCCGCAGAGTTAACATATGCAATGATTGAGATTATTGATGTGCTATATCCAGAGGGAATTCCAGAAGCTTCAGTTGTAGGAGAGATGAAGATAAAGGTGTCAGTTGATGGATTTGAAGTTGAAAAGTTGGCATCAAAAAACAGTGCTCTTGAAATTCCGAAGGCTAAAGACTTGGCGATAGAGGGGCCAGGAATTGAAGCAAGGGTTAGACTCCTAGAGGATGCGGTATGCAGCCAGATTACTAAATAAATAAACCTCATCCACCTATAACACGGTGGATTTTTATTGTCCTGAAATAAGGACCCCATTACGTTACCGGACGTACAACCGGAACCCCGGAGATGCAACCTCGTACAAAGCGTAGGGAGAGAAAGGAGACAACATGAAAAGAGAAGAACTTAAAGCACTTGGACTTGAAGATGCAGCAATCGACAGCATTATGGCTATCCATGGAAAAGATATCGAAGCCAATAAAGGTAAGGTTGCTCAGCTTGAAGAACAGGTCAAGACACTGAACACCAGCATTACTGAAAGAGATACTCAGCTCGAGGATCTCAAGAAGTCAACTGGAGATGTGGAGAGCTTAAAGGCTCAGATCACTGCACTTCAGGAAACAAACACAACTCAGGCGACTGAGTACCAGACCAAGATGAAAGACCTGCAGGTATCCAGTGCTATCAAAATGGCCCTGACAGGCAAGGTTCATGATGCGGATCTTGTTGCTGGCCTCGTAGCTAAAGACAAGCTCGTCGTCAATGATGATGGTTCAATTATTGGACTAGATGACCAGATCAAAACACTCCAGGAGAGCAAGAAATTCCTATTCAAACCCGAAGACACCGGAAACGAAGGTGCTCAAGGTTTCAAGGTAGGTAATCCAGCAAACACAAATCAAAATCCTAACGCAGCTCTTGATGCAGCTGTAAATGCTGCATTTGGAATCGAATCAAAATAAATAAGTAAAGAGAGGTAATAACATGCCAAACGTAATTAACTATGCATCCAGATTTGAGAGACAGATTGAACAGCAGTACGCAAAGGAACTTACTTCCGGTGCACTTGCGAGAAACAAGAAGTACAACTTCATCAATGCCAAGACAATCCAGATTCCTACTCTAGCTCTGACCGGTTATAAGGACCATGCGAGAGATGGATCCGTCAACAAGGGTACTGTAAGTAACACTTACACACCTTATGCTCTTACCCACGACAGAGACATTTCCTTCTTTGTTGATGACATGGATGTTGATGAAACGAATCTGGTTGTGTCTGCAGCAAACATCACTGCAACATTCAACACTGAACAGGCTATACCTGAAACTGATGCGTACAGATACTCTAAACTGTACCAGGATTTCAAGGCAAATGGCGGAGTTGTCAAAACCACAGCACTGACTGATACCAACATCCTTGCTGAGTTTGATAAGATGATGGAAGACATGGATGAGGCAGGAGTTCCTGAGTCTGGAAGAATCCTTTACCTGACACCAACCATCTACACAATGATCAAGAATGCTGAGAAAATCCAGAGAACTCTTGAAGCTACTGGCCAGGCTGCAATCAACAGACATGTTAGATCACTTGATGAAGTTGAAATCCAGAAGGTTCCATCAGACAGGCTGAAGACCGCATACGACTTTGCTGAAGGTTTCGCACCTGCAGTAACAGCTAAGCAGATCAGAATGATGCTGGTGCATCCTGCAACAGCTGTCATCGCTCCTGTGAAGGTTGCTGATGTATTCATCTGGGGCAAGGGTCAGACTCCACAGTCTGCTTTCGGACACCTTTACCAGAACAGAAGCTATCAGGACCTGTTCGTGATCAAGCAGAAGGTTGCCGGTGTTGCAATCAATGCTGAAGCAGAGGCATAGAAGGAGGACTTTAGATGATACTAGCAGTTAAAGGCAATAGAGAAATCAAGATTGATGTTGATGAAAAGGAGAAGTACCTGGATAACGGGTACTCTCTTTTTGAGAAGAGTGAGGGCAAATTAACCTCACTCACTCCACCAGTTAAGAAAACCAAGGAGATGATCAGCCTTGAGAAGGAAAATGCAGAACTCAAGAAGAGGCTTGCAGCATTCGAAAAGGATGAGGCTCCTGAAGAAGAAAAACAAACCACCAGAGGGAAGGGCAAATAGTCTTTCCCTTTTCCCATAAGGAAAGGAGATGAAGGACTATGAGCTATGCTACCTACGAAGACTATGTTGAGTACGGAGGCAAAGAAGAAGCTGATGTAATTGACATCATGCTCGAAGAATCATCCATCAATATCAATAAAGCTTGCTATGGAAGGATTGAAGGTATCGGATTTGAGAATCTCACAGTATATCAGCAGGATCTGATTAAGAGAGCTGTCTGCACACAGGTTGACTTCGTGACCATATACGGAGAATTTATAGACAGCCCTATGTCAGGATTTTCAGCAGGCTCAATATCCATGAGCTTTAAGGACACAGCCAAGAGCGTTGGAGGTGCACTCATCAGTAATAAGGCTCTAGGGTACCTGGATTCAACTGGATTGACATCGAGGAGGTTATAGCTATGAGAGGGAAACTACCATGGCCAAGCTTTCTGGAAAACTCTACATGCAAAGTAATCAAGGAAGCTGATGGGACCTATGGGCCTACTGAAGTAGAGCTACATAACGGTAAGGCCATCTATGATCCTAAAGGCAAATCGATTATGACTGCAGAAAAGCAGCTGATTCATCTCACAGGTAAGTTTGTAATCAAAGGAGACATCAATCCAAGTGAACCAACTTTCAGAGGTTATGTTGAATACCAGGATTTAAAAAGGCAGATACATGAAACACTAAAGATCTTGAATCCTGACGGATCCGTTTATAGTACTGAGGTGATGCTCAAATGAAGGTTACTTCGAAGGTTGAGCTCAATACGCAGGCTATAGCAAAGCTCGAATCAAGCGCTAAAGAAGCTATGGAACTAACCATGGAAGCATTCAAGACTGAAGTCAACAATGCTCAGGTGGTTCCGAGAGACCATGGAGACCTGATGATGTCCACTGGAGTATCTTATGGTATCAATACCAAAGGTATGACAGGATATTTAAGCTACAACACACCCTATGCTAGACGTCTGTACTTTCATCCGGAATACAACTTCCGGACTGATAAGAATACCAATGCAAGGGGACGATGGCTTGATGAATGGATTTACGGACCTCGAAAAGACTGGCTTACTGGTGCTTTCTTACAGTTCTGGAAATCAAAGGCCGGAGGGGTGATCAAATGACAATAGACAAGTTTCATGAATGGATTTCCGCTGCTCTTCCTGGTACCTGGGACATAGGATCACTTAAGACTGGTGAGCAAAGGCTTGCTTTATATCCAGGACGTTCATTCATCAATCCTAAAGGGATAGGGCAGGAGACAAGCTACAGAGGCCATGCAATAAGGATTCTAGTTCACTGGAATAAGAATGTCCTAGAGGGTCAGATCAAGGCTCAGGAGACCTATAACTACATCAGAAGTGCTACTGGTGCAATCGACAGTAAGCGCATAATCAAAGTCGATATGAGAGATCAGGAGGCTATCTTTATGGGTGCTGATGATTCAGGAGTATTCGAATTTGTCATTGATTGCGAAATAATTATGGAAAGGTAGGTATTAAAATGCCAGGAGTATATCCAGTATACAAAAATGTTTTTAAGATCGGTAAACTAGGTTCAGCCAGCGTAAGTCCTACGGATTTTGTTGAAATTGCAGACCTAGAGACCTTCAGCCCATCCATTGATGGTACGGTTGAAGAATGGACACCAATGAACACCGAAGGCTGGGCCAGAGCGCTCATGACCGGTAAGAAGTTTGCAGTAGCTTTCTCTGGAAAGAGAAATGAAGGCGATGAAGGTAACGACTATATTGCAGGACTTGCTTGGAAAGATGGACTTGAATGTTCAACAAAGGCTGAATGGACTTTCCCTTCAGGCGCAAAGCTTGCTTTCAACTGTGTTGTTAATGTCACTACCCCAGGCGGTGGAGACTCCACGAATGTAGACGGTCTTGAGTTCGAACTTATCGGAGACGGTAAGCCAGTATTCACACCAGCAGTTTAAGAAAGACGGGAGGGTAAGACCTCCCTTTTTTTGGATTAGGAGGACGATTGTATGAAATACAAAGTAATCAAAGACTTTATCGATACTGCAGATCAGATGCATCACTACCTCAAAGGTGAAACCTATCCTCGAAAGGGTAAGGCTACTGCTGAGAGAGTAGCAGTACTGATCAGTAACAAGAACAGAACAGGGGCAGCGCTAATAGAAGAAGTAAAGGATGGGGAGTAGACATGGCAAAAGTATATGATATAGTCAGCAGGCTCAAGAATGAGAAGCCACAGGTAAGGCTCACTGAAGATAAGATTTTCACAGTATTCAACTCAAAGAACTCAGTTATCCTCATGAAGGGGATTGCTGAAGATCCCAAGATAGATGAGACAGAGAAGATGGATATGATCATAGAAGCAGGCTTAGGCAAAGAAGCACTTGATCTGGTCAATAGCATGGACTTATCTATGATGGAGATGGCCACCGTGGTCAATGCAATTATGGCAGCTGTATCAGATTCAGAACTGGAAGAAATCGAGAAAGCAGCTGAAGCAGAGGTTAAGAAGACAAGAAAAAAGTAACACAGTGGTATGACTTATTCGAAGACTGGGACCTGGTGGAATCATCTTTCCTGGAACAGTACGGTATCCGGCTTAATCAGGTAGATGACATGTCCTGGAAGGAGTTCTCAGCCCTTCTACACGGCATATCTGCTGAGACAGCTTTAGGAAGAATGGTAAATATCAGGGCTGAGGAAGACAAGGAAATCCTTAAGTCATTTACAGCTGATCAGAAAGCGGAAAGAACCAGATGGCGAACGAGTCAGGCCACACAGATTGATGAAGCTGATATGGAGAAAGAAATGGAAAATCTGGAGAAGATGTTTGCAAATGCATTCAGTTAAAGCAAAGAGCACCGATTATCGGTACTCTTTTAATTTCTGTTTTAATTCGGTTGCTTTGTTATAACCAACTCTGTATTTTCTTTGAATATATGATGTTGATAATTCATCATTCGCAATCAATTGAATAGCATTAGAGTTTGAAAGCAGATCTTTGATAATATCATCATCTGTAACTTGTTGAGCATTAGAGCTTCCATTAGCAAAGGATACTTGCGTGTTTTTAATCAGCGAGTACAGAACATCTCTATCCCACAGTTCAACGCCTATTTGGGATGCTAAAGCATGTGCTGATTTCGTGAAGTAGCTGTTTGTTACCACAATTGCCTTTGTACATCCGTAATAAACTGCACCAGAAAAAGCTTGTTGAACTGCTGAGTTACCTACATTTCCAGTGTAAAGCTTACATTGTATGGCGTAAATGTCTGCTCCTGATTGTGCTAGAACATCTATACCTTGGTCCCCGGACCCTTGAGTAACTGTAATATTATTAAAATTGTTCTGTTTCAGTATGTCTGCGAAAGCATGTTCAAATTGAAATCCATTAAGCCTGTCAATGAAATCCAGGGTGTATTTGTTATGTGGTTTTACTTTAGCTCTCTGAAATATATTTCTAATAAATGAAAACAATACAGACTCCCCCTTTTACACTAATAATATATCAGAAAAAAGAGGTGATTAAAATGTCAGATGGAACATCCGTAGGTAAGATTAGTTTAGAGGTTGACCTGCAAGGCGACATGAAACAACAGATCAGTGACATGGCAAATAACCTTGGGACCGCACTTAAAACATCATTGGAGAAGGCTACAAGCGGAATGTTGTCTGGGCTTGAGAAAGTTATCGGCACAGCAATGCAGAACATAAATACCTCGATTAATGAAGGTTTGGAGAAGATGAAGTCTCAGATGGACGGGTTCATCAAAAGCATCCAGGCAATGACTTCAAAAATCAAGGTTCCAACAAAGATGCCAGTATCTACAAATATGGTTCCGGCCATGAATCCAGTAATTCCGTCTGTAAGTCCAAGAGGCCCGCCAGCGATGGCAACAGGGATTAACGGTGCAGCGATACAAGCTGAAATTGACAAAGTAACAAGCCATCTAGATCTCGTCAATCAGAAGATTGAGCTTCAGAAAGAAAAGCTCTCAGGGCTTAAAGAAAGCTATGACAGAGCTCTTAATCCTAATACCAAAAATAAACTTGGAATGCAGATTAATAACACTGAACTCAGTATCATGAAGCTTATTGAAGCATCAGATAAGATGGGTTTTAAACTTAATGATCTTGATGCCAAAATGAATGGTACATCCCAGACCACATCAAAGTTAGGAGCATCCGTTAAGGTGGCGACTAATAAAATTAAAGAATCCACAAATGCTATTAATAACAGTATGGGACCAGTAGGAAAGACTGCAGATGTAATAGGTGGAAAGTTTGATAAAATGGGAAGAATGATTAATAGCGCTCTAAAGAGGGTCTTAATCATGGCCACGCTTTACAAAGTAATAAGGGGTTTCATGAGCTACATGAGTTCGGCCCTTGCTACTAACGAACAATTTTCAAATTCATTGGCTATTGTTAAGAGTAACCTTCAAGTGGCTTTCATCCCAATCTTTAACGCAATTCTCCCAGCTTTGAATACAATGATGAGTGCATTAGCTAGAGTAACTACGTATATAGCCTCATTTGTAAGTGTTCTAGGAGGTTCCACATTCAAAGCGTCCACTGCATCCGCAAAAGCCTTAAACAAACAGAAGGCCGCTATATCAGGTGTTGGAGCAGCCACAAAGAAGACGGCAAAAGAAATGGAGAGAGCCCTTGCAGGATTCGATGAAATCACTAACCTAAATTCTCCAGAAACACCTGATGCTGGGGGCGGTGGAGGTGGTGGATCGTCAGCACCAATAGTCTCGCCAGGAATAGACATGTCAAAGTTTGAGTCAGGTCTCAGATCCTTCCTTGATAAGCTTGATCCCTATCTAGAGCCAGCAAGACAAGCTTTAGATAGGCTCAAAGAGGCTTTTGAACCACTCAAACAAAATCTATTCGATGGTCTCAAGTGGCTGATGGATGAGGTGTTGATTCCGATTGGGAAATGGGTTCTTAAAGATGTAGTCCCTAAATTCATTGATATGCTATCAGCTTCAATCAAAATATTGAATGCTGTAATAGAGGTGTTGAAGCCCATATTCAAATGGCTATGGGATAACGTATTGAATCCTCTAGCAGAGTGGACAGGTGGAGTTATAGTAGCTGTGCTTGATGGAATAGTTGAAGAACTAGAAACATTAGCTACTCAGATTACAGATACATGGAAGCATGTTAAAGAAGTCTGGACAACTACTAGAAAATTTCTTGTAGATACATGGGAATCTATTAAGACCAAATCACGTGAATTATGGAACAACATTGTCCGCACAATTAAGAATGCATTCAACGGCATCCAAGAGTGGTTCAGTGGAGTCTTTACTGGAGCATGGAACGGTATCAAAAGAGCATTCTCAGGTGTAGGAAGTTTCTTTAGTGGCATATGGACCACAATAAAGAACACCTTTACTACCATCGGTCATGTCATCGGAACCGGTATAGGAAACGCATTCAAGACTGTCGTTAACTCGATCATCAGATTTGCCGAAAATACCATCAATGGATTTATCAGGGCAATCAATAGGGCTATCAGCTTGATAAATAAGATCCCGGGAGTGAACATCAGCAGGTTGGCCACATTAAACATTCCAAAGCTGGCAACAGGAGGAATGATTGAACAGCCAACACTAGCCATGGTTGGAGAAGCAGGTAAAGAAGCCGTTCTTCCAATCGACAAGGACAGAGGCGCTATGAAACAGATTGCAGATATGCTTGCGAGTGAAATGGGTGGAGGTGGTGGAGACTTTGAAACCACAGCTGAAGTAGACGGTGATGTACTCTTCAAAATCGTGATGAGAAGGCTTAACAAAAGAAGAAGACAGAAAGGACTACCAATCATAGAATACTAGGAGGTGGCAGTAAATGGCACTAATTACAGGACTGAAGATAGATGGTGTGGATATGCCATCTCCTCTTCCTTATGAGGTTGAAATCAATTCTCTTGATGGAGAAGCTGGAAGAAACAACAATGGTAAGATGATCAGAGACTTTGTGGATGATAAGATATCCGTGGCGCTTCAATGGGGAATGCTCACACAGGCTGAGACTAATCAGATTCTCAGTGCAGTGAATCCAAAGAAAGGGCATGTATTCTTTCAGGCAACTATATACACAGCTGAAGACGGAGAGTATACGGGCACTTTTTACGCCGGTTCCAGAAAACAGCCCATAGCATTACAGACAAGTTCAGGAACACTCTACAGAGGGGTTTCCTTCAATATCATAGAAAGGTAGGTGAGATTCATTGATCAATACATCTGCAGCTTTTAAGACTGCTATAAGAGCATCATCAAGAACAATAAAAGCAAAACTGATTCTTTCGGACATAACAATTGAACAGGTGAATCTTATTGATCTGGACTCACTTCTTTCAGATGAGGATGGTTTTATCATAGGTACTGCCAATATGGATGTTGCAAGGGTTGAGATAAGTGATGATCCACTGAATCCGCTGACATACAGCTTCGATGGTAAAGAGATTGATGTACAGCTCGGAATAGAGATGACTGGATCCACTTATGAGTATCACAGCTTAGGGAAATTCCTGGTTGAAAAATCAGACCGAAAAGACAACAATATCTCTCTGGATCTAGTAGACAGAATGTATAAAGCTGAAAAGCAATACTTGAGTGACTTAACATATCCAGCAACCTTGAATCAAATACTTGTATCAGCAGCTGCTCAATCAGGGCTCACACTTGAAACATCATCATTTGCCAATCAGACTTACATAGTCAATGAAAAACCTGTCTTCGAGGATATTACTTGTAGACAGGTTTTTGCATACGTTGCTGAACTTGCTGGAGGTTATGCCAGGGTTAACAGAGCAGGAAATCTTGTCATACGAACATTAGGCGCTACATCAGTGACGAACATCACAGGTGACCACTACATCGATTATAAACAGTCAGAAAGTGCACCCGGACTAATTGACCAGCTGATAGTTAAGAGTGGAACTGAGGCCGCTACAGCAGGCACAGGAATTAACATATACACAGTGGTTGATAACCTCTTTGTGCAAAACCCTGCTGATGTTGTGGGCAATTTATATGCAGCGTTATCCACCATTAATTACAAGGCCGGAGAGATCAACTGGATAGGTGATTTTAGCCTTGATCTGGGCGACAAGGTGACGATTGATGGCGAAGATACATATATCATCAACCGTAAGATAAAGTATGCAGGTGGCCTCAGAGAGATGCTTAGAGCACCAGGTAAATCCAATATAGAAAAGGACTCGACAGGTAAGCCAAATACAAACCTCCAGATCAATCAGATTAAGACACAGCTGAAGATCCAGGATGGACTAATCAATCAGAAGATATCTGAGGATGAAATAAAGTTTTCCGAACTCAATCAGGAGATCGACAACATCACAGCCGAGGTTGCCAATAAAGCTAGTTCTGCACAGTTCAATATCCTTGCAGATCAAGTGGAGACCAAGGTCACTCAAACTCAGGTTGAAGAGATGATTGATGCAGTCAATAGGGCTAAGCCCAACCTGATAACTAACCTTCCCGAGAACTGGGAACAGGGTACATTGAATGCGACAACAGGAATTCCAGAAGGGTCGCTATATCACATCAGATCTAAAGCATTCTTCCCTATAAGGCAAGGTCATGTGACCTTTAAAGTGTCACCGCTCTATGAAGCTCTCATCATTGTCTACGATAGCACATACGGCTTCAAGGAGTCTCACGGCTTCATCGGAGAGTTTACATTTCTATTGAGTGAGAATGCTTATTTTAAGGTGGTGCTCAAGCGAACCAACGGCTCTGAGATTGTTCCGGATGCCATTGGAACAGCTGAGCTAAAGGTAGAAAACAGTGATGCAGCGACTCAGTGGACTCCCTATTATGGAGACCTGACACTTGAACAACAGCAGGAATTTTATCAGATGGAACTGAACAGTAGCAATGGATGGACCGTAGACAGTGATGCTTTTACCAGCAACCTGACTGTGAGAATTATGCTCTTCAATGAGGATGTGACCACACAGTATCTAGCTTATCAATTTACGTGGTTCAAGCAATATCCGGGTGGAGCGAAGGTATCGCTTGGAAATGGTACATCGAAGACCATTACAGGCGCAGACCTCGAAAAGAGTGCAACCATCACATGTGAGTTTGAAATCGTGGATACCATCTATCTACTAGCTACATACAACGGAGATACGCTCCTGACCGTAAATAACGACACCCTTATGATTATCGGGGACTACCAATAAGGAGGTAAAGACGCATGATTAAATACTTTTGTGACTTCTGTAAGAAGGAAATCACTACAAATACTAAACCGGAAAAAGAAGTCGGGATAACAATATCGGCACTGAATGCAACAACAAACTCCCGGTCAACCCTTAAGGTTGATCATATCTGCAACGAATGCAATGAACTGCTCATAACAGACCTAAAGACTCGCGGACTCGAGGTGGTTTAAATGGCTGTAAAATTGACATCCGAAAAGGTCATGGTCAAAGACAATACAGATAGAGTCAAAAGCGCTGAATCGACAATAGTACAGCAGGCTCAGCAGATAGCACTTAGAGTAACTGAAGAGTCATTCAACGCTCTTGCTGGTAGAGTGACCACTGCAGAATCAAGCATTGTGCAGAATGCGGACAATATAGCTTTGAGAGTCGAAAAGACAGAGTATAACGGAGTAACGATTGCATCCCTGATTAATCAGACTGCTGAAGAGATCAAGATACTTGCAGAAAAGATTTCTCTTGAGGGATTAATCACAGCCAATGGATTCTTCAAAGTCCTTGGTGATGGAAGTATCGAGGCGGTCAATGCAAAGCTATCCGGAGCGATTACTGCTACAAGAATGGTTGCACCATCAAACAGCGCTTATTATGGCGAAGTTGGTGTAACAGATGGTTATATCGGCCTTGGACTATTCGATTTAACAAAAAGCCCAGAAGCTTACTTTGAGGTATTGGAGGCAGGGAACGGATTTTTCATGCGTGATCGAAACAACATGAATCGCATCGAAGCTACAGATACTGTCACTAGATTAAGATCTCCTAATGGGAATATAAGGCTAACAATCACTGACACTTACGTTAACATTATCAAAAACGGTAACGTTATTGGGAACTGGGGGTAAACAGATGCAAGATATTAAAGATATACAGCTACAGATTCTAGGACAGACAATAGGCACTCTACACGGCGAAATTGCAGAATTGAGAGCGACAGTGATAGTGCAGAATAATTACATAGCAACTATATCTAAAGAACAGGAGGTGCAAGATGGCGAACATCAAGATAGCGCAGCTGACGAATCAGACAACGCTTAGCGACACAGATTTAGTAATCGTGGAAACAGCTACAAGTACAAACAAGATGACGGTTGGAAAATTGAAGGAACTTCTTGGAATACAGGAAGGTGGGATAGAGGAATCAGGGAACAATGCAAATGGTTATTGGATTAAATTCAAAGATGGAACACTCATCATGGGAGCTTTGGTCAATGTACCGATGAACGACACATCAGTTTCAGGAATTAAAAATGCACCATTCCCAATTATACCTGTTTCAATTTATGGTGGTGGTCATATGCCTGACTATATAGGAAATGTAAATTACATTGATGCACTAAGAGGATTAGTAGTTGCTATTAATACCACATATAAGAGGTGGGATATCTGGCCAAGAACTCAATATTCGGGTTCAGCAAATATAAATTTATTCCTAATCGGCAGGTGGAAGTAATGAAATCAGTAAACATCACCGAACTCAAGGATCTCTCGCGATGTCCTTTTATATTACAAATAAGGAGTGAAAAGTAATGGAAATGATGAGAAAGATTTTTATACAGCTATTTGGCTACTCAAGTAAAGAGTGGGCAACAGGAGGAATAGTAGCTGCAATTGGAGGGGTGATTGCTGGGATGTTAGGTGGATACGACACATTGATAAAAGCACTTCTCTTCGCAATGGCCTCTGATGTTGGGACAGGCTTTTATCTGTCGAAGGTGCTCAAACAGACCAGCTCATCTAAGGGTATTTCGGGTATCCACAAGAAAATCGGAATACTCATGATGATTGCCTTTGCTACTATAATCGACGGAGTTTTAGGGCAAACAGGAGTGCTTAGAAACGGTGCAGTGATATTTTATCTAGCCATGGAGGGATTAAGCCTCGTGGAAAACCTGACTGCAATGGGAGTACCTGCATTTCAACCATTAAAAGAGTACCTGGTACAGCTTAAAGAAGGATCAAAGAAAGGGCCCAGTAAGATAGTAGAAGTCGAAGCAAAAGAAGAGGTGAAGTAGAATGGTTAAAATCATAAGAGACTACTACACCCAAAACCGCTGCTACACCAACAATCGGAACTATAAAAAAATCGGTGGGGTCTTGCACTCCACCGCCTCGAAAGGGGTAATGGCTAGAGATTGGAAGAGGAGATGGAACAACCCTACCACTGCTAAATGTGTGACAGCTTTTGTTGATGATACCTATGTTGTGGAATGTGTGCCTTTTAGCCGCCAGATATGGCATGTAGGCGTAACTAAAGGCAACAACTACTACATCGGAATTGAGATCTGTGAAGATTTAGAATGGACGAGTGATTACTTCGAAAAGGCCATCGCCAATGCATTGGAATACATTGCAGGTATTTGCAAAGAGAAGAGCTGGACCGCTAAAGACTGGTTTGGACACTACGAAGCCAATAGACTTGGCTTTGCATCGAATCACAGTGATCCGAATCCGTATTTCAAGCATCATGGATACAGTATGGACCAGTTCAGAGCGGATCTAGACAGAATGCTCACAGGAGAGGTGAAACCAGTGGAACCTATTGTTAAAGATGGAATTAAAGTTGATGGCTATATGGGGCCAGAAACCATTAAGGCACTTCAAGGCTATTTTGACACCATTCAGGACGGAATCATCAGCACCCCATCAATGCTAGTCAGAGAGCTCCAGAAAGGCTTAGGTGTGTCAGTAGATGGATTGCTCGGACCAGTGACAATAAAAGCTCTACAGAAGCACCTAGGCACTATGCAGGATGGCATCATCAGCAAGCCATCTGCTATGGTTAAAGCACTTCAGGACAGACTCAATAATGGAAATCTCAATCTTAAAATTGCAAAGCCTATTAAGCCCCCTAAAGCTCCAGAGCCAGTGAGACTGGTTGAGGACGGACTTATGGGTCCGGCTACAATTAAAAGGCTACAGGTATATCTAGGCACGCCTGCAGATGGAGTGATATCTACACCATCGAGTATGGTTAAAGAACTGCAGAAGCGGCTGAACAATAATAAACTGTAATGTGATAGGAAGGTATTATTACAGCAAAGATTGGGCTAAATGTCATAAATTCTCCAGGAGGAGCTATGGTGGGAACTTTGAGGTATGGGACCAGGGTTAATATTTTCGAGCAGTTCGGATCATGGTATCGGGTTGTAATAGATAGGTGGGTTCCTGAAATTTACACCAAAATAGTGTAAGAAATTCGAGGCATCTCGCGAGAGGTGCCCTTTTGCGTGGTCTCTATTAAATGGATAAAAAAACATTTTTAATAGGAGACCATTAAAATGGTAAGTATGCTTGATTAACGGTCTCCTATTTGATAATATTTGAGTAGGAGGTGTTGTGATGAATGAAATAACACGTAGAGCGACACATAGTGGTGTTTGGATTATAGACGAAGAATCAGATGTAAAATTTTCTTGTTACGTAATGGATAATGAAGATAGGGTGCTTTCTTTAAGAGGTGCTGCTAAGAGCATAGGTCTAAAAGGTAGTGGTAGTACTGCTCTACTAAAGACACTAAACAGGCAGTGGATTTCTCCATATTTATCAGACGATCTTAGAAATTGGTTAGAACAAGCTAATAAGAACATGTTGCCTGTGTATCTAAATACTCATGGGAGAGCATTTACTCCGATTTCAGCTAGTGCATTTATGGATTTATGTAAAGCATATGTAGACGCTCTCCATGATGGTGCGTTAACAACTCCAAAGCAAATAGAAACAGCTCAAAGAATGTATGCAATAATGACTGCATTTGCGAAAGTCGGACTTGTCGCAATCATAGATGAGATAACAGGGTATCAATACGATAGAGAAAAGGATGCATTACAAAAAGTATTATCAAAATATATTAGCTCTGAACTATTACCATGGGCAGAAAGGTTCCCAAATGATTTCTATAAACAGATGTTTAGGTTGAAAAAATGGACATTTAATGGGAATAAGAGACCTGGGTATGCTGGTAAATTAACGAATCAGTTAATCTATGATAGGTTACCAGAGGGGGTAATTGAAGAACTCAAAACTAGAACACCCAAAACAATTAGTGGACATCGAAAACATAGATATCATCAGCTTCTAACTGAAGATACAGGAATTCCTCATCTTGATAAACAATTGCAGCAAACCATTGCAATTATGAAGGCTTCAAGGAATTGGGAAGAGTTTGAGAAATTGTTTAATAGAGCAATGGAAATCGATTCAGTGGAACAAACTAGTTTATTTGAAGATTAATATGATAGTAAAATGCACTCTAAAAGGGTGCGTTTTATTTTATATATATGAATAAAATATTTAGTTGCGATTTTAGGTTTAATAAGCAATTCCATTTATATTGCATTTGAAAACGTTTTTATGTATTATAGTAATTAATACAATGAGGGGGTTTCTAATGGCATATACTAAAAATATCAAATTTCACTATTTTCAAGTGCTTAATAACTACACAACTGACAGTAAAAATCCGACAGTATTTTCAATGACAGACTGGGCTGATTCAATAGATAAAAATAGTTTTTTAAAAAAACATCTTGAGTTATCAAAATGTTGGGCAAAGATTGAGTACATCGAACATATTGAAACATCAAACATATGGAAAGTAAGACTTCATAGGTTAGCTGAGTATAATATTCCACAAACATCAAGAAATGGTGAAGATGCAGAAGATGTTGAACTTAAAGAGGATGAATATCTAGGGTATGACTGTAATTTAATTTATGATGAGTCAAATGGAATCGCAATGATTCAGCGAAGTAAATACTCGTTATCTATTGAAAGGATTGAAGAATTGATAAATAAAACGAGTTTTTTAAAAGATAGATTTATTTCTTTGAAACCCATAATGAATAATAACAACATTAATAAACTGATTCAGAATGGAAAGAAAATAGAAATTTCATTCGCCAATATTACCAACGCTATCCCCGAAACAAAAAGTCCTTTAAGTAGTATAATCAATTCATTCTTCAAACTCAAAGGCGTTGCAGGAAATATAACAATTGGTGTTGGAAGAGGAAAAGATATTCAAGTTATAAAAGAGAAAAATAAAGAAAAGAAAATCAAGACTGAGAGGTTTTTAAATATAAAAGAAACAATTCAACTGATTGATGATATAAAAAGTAATCCTGATATAGTAACTCGAGGTATAGTGACACTTCGTGATGAAGAAGATACAAGTGTGGAGGTAATTGACTTATTCGATGATGTTTTTATCGACATCATTCAATTTCAATTAGAGCAACGCAAAACACTAGGGATAGGATATGTTATGGATGAGATGATACAAAAATACGAAGAGAAGAAAGGGAAAATATTGATTTCATTAAAACCTAATAAATAGGAGGGAAAGAAATGGAGAAGGTAAAATACATATTTGAACGATTCTATCCGTATATTACCTCAATTATTTTGGTTGCTTTGTTGTATTATTTTGAAATAGATTTCCTTGTGAATAGAAAACTTTATGATGCACTAGGTGGAGTAATAAGCTTCGATGCAATAGTTATAGGTTTTCTAGGTGCAATAATGCCTGTGATCTTGAGTATGAAAAATGAATCAAAATTGGTGAAATATGTTTTCGAAAATGATGGTGAGGAGTTATTCAAGAAGTATCTTTTTGTTACAATTAAGATTGGTATCACTAATGTAGTACTAACATTAGCGATGTATTTACACACCAGTTTTACAAATGAAACATTTGTGAAAATACTCTTGTATCTGTGGCTTTTGTCGTTGTTTGCATTTATGTTTTGCACAATGAGAAGTATGGGGTATATGATATCCTTGCTTTTTTCAAAGGACACCGTGGTAGAGTACCATATAGGAAGCGCAGAAGAAGGTAGCTTACTTTCGGACGAAGTGAGAGCAGAAGTTAAAAGTAAATTCTCAGATAAATCATCTCAATGATTTATTTTTATAAGCCGGTACCACCGGCTTATTTTTTTTCGAAAAAACCCCGCACTTCGTTGTGCAGGGCAGCCGATCACTCCGGCTTATTTTTGTCTCTGTTCACCAGCAGCCACAGAATGTAGTTATTCAGTGAGCGATATTGCATGTCGGCTTCTTCCCGCAGTTGGCTCGTTAGATCTTCAGGTAAGGTCAATAGGACCTTGGTAAAATCAGGTTTAGTCATTGTGTCCTCCTTCATAAAGATAATCAGGTCTCTCTTGAGATAGTATATCATAGTATGTTACACAACAAAACAGAAGAAAACATTTACAAACTATAGTATACTTATTGTAAGTCACGCAAAAAGGAGAGGAATCTATGAAAAGTATTTATCGTATTGTGATGTTGGTCGCGCTTTTGGCCTTTCTTTGGGTAGGGAGTTTGATGCTTGAGGGATCAACGCAGCCAAGTTCTTCACTAATACTTTTAGGAGTCATTGCTCTAATATTGTTTGGCATCATAGTTACGCTAATGAAGAAGTTATAAGCTAGGGTTCCTAGCTTTTTTTATTGGGAATAAATTATCCCCCATACTTACCCCCAAAATATTTCTAATATAGTGAATGCTCTTTGCTCTATATTAGCATAATTAGATTATGGAGGTGAAGATATGAGATGTATTTACTGTGAGAAGAACCATGATTGGAGCACCATGGGTGGCCTAGTCTATTTCTATTGCTGCGAAAAAACACATATCATCAAGCAGAGTGTAAGGCCACGAGTGCAGGAGGTTTTTCAAGAAAATGAAGATGTTGTATTAATTGATGATCCTGGAGAATTTCTCTCTTTCCTTTTAAGAACAATTGTTCTATAATAATGAAAAGGGGATGAGAATATGAGTGATCAGTTGAAAGTGGAAGTTATGAGTTATAGTAAGCCGGGAGAACATCCAAGACCTGTGACATTCAGGTTCAGTGCTGCTGAAGTAGTGTACAAGGGAAGAGTGCTTAAGGTACTGGACAAGAAAGTGAATAAGTGGAACGGTAACATTATGATTGAGTACCTCTGCGACTGTACGGTGGATGACCATCCGAGCAAGATTAAGATCAGCTATGAGAGGGATACTATGAGTTGGTATCTGAAGAATTTGTAGCAATTTAAAGAGCAGCCTGATTAATTTCAGACTGCTCTTTTTCTATTCGGTTCTTTGCGCGAGCACTTCTTCCGTTCCATCTTCAATTTTCTTCAGAGTCAGTGTACATCCACTGTTAAACAACATACTTCGAAACATCAATTCAGCACTGTTTAGCGATTCTGTTTTAACCAATTCTTGAAAACCTTTGTCTGTAACCTTCTTGCCGTTCCTATCCTCTAACTCAAGGATGTAGTATGGCAAAACATGGTAGTTGTCATTATAATAATCACTCATGATATTCCCCCTGTTTTCCAATCGATAAGACTATGATAACAGATAAATGAGATAAAATTATACTCCACTAATAGGTCCACCAGTAGGCATCAGAAGGTAGTGCAGAATAGTGTAAAATCAACGATTCCTTAAAAGTGAAAAACCGCTTATAATCAGGCTTTGAGCCTTTGTTATAAGCGGTTTTGGGTGTTTTTGGCGGAGAACGAGGGATTTGAACCCTCGCGCCGGTTACCCGACCTACGCCCTTAGCAGGGGCGCCTCTTCGGCCTCTTGAGTAGTTCTCCAAACCGAAGTGATTACTATTAAATTACCACAAAACACATTATAGCAATGGGATGGACCAGTGTCAATAGATTTCGGCTTTTTGGTGCCTTGCTCCGCCGATAAACCATGTTCTCTCTGAAATGTCCGTTTTTCGGGATAGTTCCTATAGTATAATGAGACTAGTGAGTAAAGAAATTACGAAGGAAGTGAAACAATGAGTCTTAAACTGATCTATGGCCTCGGCGGAAGTGGAAAGACAAGCCGGATCTATGATGAAATAAGAGAAGAGATGAAAAGGCATCCGGACAGAAACATGATTCTACTGGTTCCGGACCAGTATACCTTCAGAGCGGAGCAGAAAGTGCTGAAGGAGCTGGGACAGACCAGTGTATTCAAGGTATCGGTCATGAGTTTCGGCACCATGACCAGGAGAATCCTTGCGACGGTGGGCGGGGCTACCCACGCCCTCATTTCAGACACCGGAAAGAGCATGCTGATGACCAAAGCCATGAGTGACATCAAGGATCATCTTAAGCTATTCAAAGCGGTGGCGGGAAAGCCCGGTTTCATCGATATGGCCAAAAGTCTTGTGGATGAGATGAAAAGATACGATATGGATATGGAGGAGCTCCGAAAAACCATCGAGGAGTCAGAAGACCAGGAGCTGATGCAGAAGTTTCAGGACATCCTGCTCTTTTATGATGCCTTTGAGAAGGAGGTCCATAAAGGGTATGTGGACAGCACAGACGAAATGCATTTTTCTCTGGAGAGAATCCATGAAGCGGATTTTCTGAAGAATGCGGAGGTCTTCATCGATGAGTTCAACGACTTTTCCGTCATGCAGCTGCAGTTCATTGAAAAACTCATGGAAAATGCGAAAAGAGTCGTGCTGACCCTGACCCTGGATCAGCATCATGACAGAGGAGATGTTTTCCAGATCACGAAAGATACGGAAAGAAAGATCTTCGAGGCTGCGGAAATGGCGGGCGCCTCCATTGAAAAACCGCTGATCCTTCCAGATGAGACGCCTCTGAGATTCAGGAGCAACCCTGAACTGGCGCATCTGGAAGCGGAATATTTTCATTATCCCAACAGAAGCTACAGAGAAAAAACCAGATCCGTCAGCATCTATAAAGCGCAGAACAGCTACGATGAAGTGGAGAAGGTCGCGCTGGATATCAAGCGAAGAATCCGAGAAGACGATTCGCTCAGGTATCGGGATCTGGCAATACTCTGCAGAAACATCGATGCCTACGCGAACATCATCGTTTCGGTATTCAGGGAGCACGAAATCCCTGTTTTTCTAGACAAGCGCAGAGACATTGATGGAAGTCCTCTTTCCCAGTATGTTCTGGCCCTTGTGGAGGTGGCGGATCAGGGCTTCACCTATGATGCGCTGTTCACGCTTCTTAAGACAGGGCTCTCCCATATCGGTACGGAGGAAGTGGATCTTCTGGAAAACTATATCCTGGCCAATGGCATAAAAGGAGGAAACTTCCAGAAGGATTGGGTCTATCCCTATCCCAATATCCATGAGGAAAAGCTTATGGAAGCGTACCTTCAGCGTACGAATGAAGTCCGCGATAAAATCCTATCGGTCTATGGCCCCCTAAGAGAGCGCATCGCTTCAGCGGAGCATGTGGAGGAAATCACGAGAATACTCTATGAACATCTGGAAGATCACGGTGTACTGGAAAAGTCCGTGGACATCATCAATGATCTGGGCGATGAGGAAATCGCCAAGGAACACAAGGAAGTGGTCAAAGGAATCATTTCCATCTTTGATGATCTGGTGGATGTGCTGGGCAGTGAAAAAATGGAAATCGGAATCTATGGAGATATCCTGAGACAGGCCATGATCAGCTACAAGATCGCCCTCATCCCGCTCACCCTGGATCAGGTGATCCTGGGGGATGTGGCCAGAGTGAAGAGCGACAGCATAAAAGGGCTGTATATTCTTGGTGTCAATGATGGAGTATTTCCGAAAACCATATCCGATGAGGGCATCATCACGGATAAGGATATCGCAAAGCTGAAAGAGGAAGGCTTTGACCTCTTCATCGATTCCAAAACCAGGTCCATCTATGAACAGTTTCTGGTCTACACGGCCTTCACCATTCCGCGTGAGTTTCTCTCTCTCTCCTACGTGGGCGCGGATATGGACGGTAAATCCCAGAGACCTTCCCTTGTCATCGCTAGAGTGAAGAAACTCTTTCCGGAGCTTATGGAAGAGACCTACATCAATCCCATGGATAAGAAAAGCGGGGATATGACGGAAGTGGAAGGGAAGGTTGCGACCTTCAATGAGCTCATCAAGGAAATGAGAAGAAACTACCAGGGTGACCCAGTGAATCCCTTATGGGGAGAAGTCTATGACTGGTTCAGTCAGGAGGAAGATTTCAGAGACCGGCTGAGAAGATCCAGAGAGGGACTAAACTACAGTAATCTCTCCAAAAATCTCACCCGAGAATCTGTAAAGGCGCTCTATGGGGATCAGCTGTACCTCAGCGTATCAAGGCTGGAAAGATTCACCTCCTGTCCCTTCGCCTACTATATCCAATATGGCCTGAAGGCAAAGGACCGGGTCATGCACGAAGTGACAGCACCGGATGTGGGAACACTGATGCATGAGGTCATCGATCAGTTCACAGAGGATATCAGAGGCATGCAGATTGCCATGTCCGAGGTGGACAAAGGATTCATTCGAGAAGCCGTGGATAAGCTTGTGGACCAGGCCATCGAAAAAACCAATACCATATACAAGAGCTCACCACGTTACAAGCATATGGGCGAAAAGGTCAAAAGGATCATCAACCGTTCTCTGGAGACCATCACAGCCCAGATTTCCAAGGGAAGCTTTGTACCCATGTTCAATGAGCTGGGGTTCGGAAAAGAAGGGGAAGCCCTTCCTGCCCTTTCCATCGAGATTCCTGAAACCGGTGAAGATGCACTTCTTCGAGGAAGAATCGACCGGATCGATGTGATGGAGATGGACGGGAAGTCATATATCCGGATCATTGACTACAAGTCCTCCGCCAAGGATGTATCGCTCAAGGATGTGTTCTATGGACTGCAGCTGCAGCTTCTGGTGTATCTGGATGTGATCCTACGAAACTGGAGCAGCATTCTATCTTCCCAGGCTGTACCGGGAGCGGTGCTGTATTTCAGGCTGGACAATCCCATGATCAAGGGCGGCATCAATATGACGGATGAGGAAATCGAGCAGAAGGTGCTGGAGAGTCTGAAGCTGAAAGGGCTGCTTTTGAAAGATGCCAGAGTGATTCGCAACATGGATAGGGACATTGACGAGTTTTCTCTGGTCATTCCGGCCAAGATCAAGAACGAAGAAGTGGTCTCGTCCAGCAACCGGAAGGACAAGAACAAGGAGATTATTCTCACAGAAGAGGAGTTTGATGTTCTGAGAGACTACGTACGGGAGAGTATCGGCACAATACTGAAGGAGCTCTTTGATGGGAATATCTCCATCACGCCCTACAAAGACAAGGACAAGATCCCTTGTACCTACTGCACCTATAAGAGCATCTGTCAGTTTGACGGGAAAATAGCAGAGAATCATTACAGAAATCTCAAGGCGATGCCCATAGAAGAGCTGTGGGAGAACATGAAAAAGAAGGAGGTGACCGACCATGGGAAATAACTGGACGGATGAGCAGCGCCTGGCCATAGAAGCCAGAGGAAGCAATCTTCTGGTCTCCGCGGCTGCGGGGTCAGGAAAGACTGCGGTTCTTGTGGAAAGAATCATTCAGATGATCACAAAAGACAAGGTGGATATCGATACGCTCCTTGTGGTCACATTCACCAATGCGGCGGCGGCGGAAATGAGAGAGCGGATCGGAGAAGCCATCGTGGAGGCGCTGGATGAGAATCCTTCCGACAGGAATCTGGAGAGACAGCTGTCTCTTCTCAACCGCAGCAGCATCACCACCATACATTCCTTCTGTCTGGAAATCATACGAAACAATTTTCATCATATCGGTCTGGACCCTGGATTCAGAATCTCCGACGACACAGAAGGGGCCATTTTAAGAGAAGAAGCTCTGGAGGAAGCCTTGGAGGAATCCTACGAAACAAAGGACCCGGATTTTCTCAGTCTGGTGGATGCCTATGGAGGAAAGAAGGATGATAAATATCTGGCGGAGCTGGTGCTCGGTCTCTATCATTTCATCATGAGCAGTCCCTGGCCATTGAAATGGCTGAGAGAAAAAGTGGAATACTTCAATCTGAGAGACAAATCGCTCATGGATCTGCCGGTATTGAAGAATCTCATGCAGGATATCCTGTTTTCTCTGAAGACCTTTGAGGCGCCGCTGGAAAATGCGCTGGAGACTGCAAGATCCGATGCTTATATCAAGGGCTATGAAGAGGCCATTCTGCAGTCCATTGATCTCTATCTCGCGCTTCAGGAGATTCTCAAAGAAGGAAACAGTTTCGATGAAGTGAAGTCTTTTCTGGACAATGTGAAATTTGATGCCCTGAAAAGAGCCAAGAAAGGATACGATCCTGCCCTGGCGGACGAAGTGAAGAATGCCAGAAATGATTTCAAGGATTTCATGAACGGACTCAAGGGATACTTCGGTGAATCCGAAGCGGATAACAGAAGAATCATGGAAAAGACCTATCCCATTCTGGTTGCGCTGGAAAACCTGACAAGACGCTTCATGGACAAGTATGAGGAGAAGAAGAGAGAGAAAGGGCTTCTGGATTTTTCGGATCTGGAGCATCTGGCCCTGAAGATTCTCACCGTGGAAGAAAACGGAGAAGTACGTCCATCGGACATCGCCAAGGAATACAAGAAGAAGTATACGGAAGTCCTGGTGGATGAGTATCAGGATTCCAATGAGGTTCAGGAAGTAATCATCTCCATGGTTTCCCGGAAGAATGAAGACAATCCCAATGTGTTCATGGTGGGGGATGTGAAGCAGAGCATCTATCGTTTCAGGCAGGCGAAGCCCGAACTGTTCATGGACAAATACAGAACCTATTCCCTGGAAGGAAATGGTTCTGGAAGAAAGATTCTCCTCTACAAGAATTTCAGAAGCAGAAGGAACATTCTGGACAGCGTCAATTTTCTGTTCAAGGGAATCATGAGTGAACGTGTCGGTGAGCTGGACTACACAGACGAGGAAGCGCTCATTTATGGGGCCACCTATTATGAAATGAACGAACTAGAGGATCAGGTGGAAGAGGCGACGGAGGATCTTTCCAGCAATGAGATCATCGAAGTGATGCTGGTGGAAGAAAGCGGCTCTCCTGAAGAGGGAGAAGACTCCAGCGAAGAGGAGGATCTGGAAATTGATCCTTCAGAGTATAAAGCCATTGAAGTGGAGGCGAAGATGGTTTCCGAAAAGATCAATGAACTGATTCGAATAGGATTTCCAGTATACGACAGGAACACAAAGAGCATGAGACCTGTGACCTACAGGGACATCGTCATTCTTATGCGCGCCACTTCAAGGACCGCGACGATTTTTCTGGAGGAGCTTCACGAAGCGAACATTCCATCCTACAGTGACAGTTCCACAGGATATTTCGACACCATTGAGATTCGAACCATGATGTCGCTTCTGAAGATCATTGACAATCCCCTTCAGGATGTTCCCCTGGTTGCAGCGCTGAGAAGTCCTATCTTCTCCTTCAGCGAAGAGGATCTGGTGGAGATCAGAAAGGTCAGTGACAAGGAGTTCCTATACAACAATATGACAGCGGGAGAAGCGTTCAGCGAGGATGTCAGCGAGAAGATCCATTCCTTTCTGGACAAACTCGGAACCTACCGCAGCATCTCGAGGTACATGAATCTGGATGAGTTCATCTGGTATCTCTATACGGATACCTCCTATCTGGATTATGTGGGGGCTATGCCTGACGGCATCGAAAGACAGGCGAATCTGAAGATCCTTTTCCAGCGTGCGAAGCAGTTTGAAGAGACCACGCTGAAGGGGCTCTTCAACTTCATCCGGTTCATAGACAAGCTGAAGAAAACCACGGGAGATATTGGAGCGGCCAAGATTCTGGGAGAAAACGAGAATCTGGTGAGAATCATGAGCATCCATAAATCCAAAGGGCTGGAGTTTCCGGTGGTGTTCCTGGTGAACGCTTCCAAAAGGTTCAATAAAATGGATCTGAACCGACAGATCATCCTTCATGAAACCTTGGGCTTCGGTCCGAATTTTGTGGATCTGGAAAGAGGTGTCACGGATACAACACTCATCAAGGAAGTGATCCGAAGGAAAATCAGCCTGGAAAATATCTCAGAAGAGATGAGAGTGCTGTATGTGGCGCTGACAAGAGCCAAGGAGAAACTCATCATCACCGGACATATCAAGGATGCGGAAAAGAGCATGAAGAAATGGACGGAGCTGAGTGCAGGAGAAGATTTCAGGATTCTGGAGGGGAAAGTGGAAAAAGCGTCGGGTTATCTGGACTGGATCATGTCGGTGCTCCTGAAGCACAGGGATTTCTCTGTGCAGAGAACCGACGGGAAATCCTATGTCTTCGGAAAGGATGTGGGATTCAATCTGGAAATCAGACGAAAGGCTGCTATTCTTCAGGACCTGAATCTGGAGGAGGAGAAACCTGCCGGACTGTTTACGCTGGATACCATCCGGGATGCGGATTCTGCTTTTGAAGTCAATCAGCGACTTGGATTCCGGTATGCCTTTGAAGAGGAAACGAAAAAGAGTTCCAAGATTTCCGTGACAGAGCTGAAAAGACTGGCCGGGCATCGGGAGACGGAGGACATTTCAGAAACCCTTTTGGAAGAAAAGTCACTGGAAAGACCTAAATTCATGATGAAGAAGGCTGGTCTCACTGCGGCGGAGAAGGGGACTGCATTTCACAAAGTGATGCAGTATATAGATTTCGGCCATAAGACCAGAGAAGAAATCGAAAAAGATATGGAGAATATGGTCTCAAAAGAGCTCATCAGACAGGAAGAGGCCGATGCTGTGGACCCTGCAAAGGTCTGGAAGCTTCTAGCCAGTCCTCTGGGGCAGAGGATGCAAAGAGCGGACGCGAAAGGCGATCTGATGCGTGAGGCGAAATTTCTCATGAACATGGATGACAGTGAGGTCATGGTCATAGGTGTCATCGACTGCTACTTTATTGAAGAAGGACATCTGGTTCTTGTGGACTACAAGACGGATTATGTGGCGGAAGAGGATTATGAAGACATTCTTGCAAACAGATATAAAGAGCAGCTCCGATACTATAAAGATGCGCTGGAATCCATCACCGGCTGCAGGGCAAAGGATGTTTTCCTTTATTCTGTATCATTCGGGCAAGAAATATCCATAATTTGACAACATTATCTTTTTTATTGTTTCATTTTGAAGTATAATATAATTATAATTTATCACGCAATTAAAGATAGGGGTGTTTTTAGATGGCTGTTGGTAGAGACAAAACTCGGATTCTTCTGACCTTACCACAGGATCTGAAAGAAGAGCTTACGGATGAAGCAAGGGGCGATAACCGTTCATTGAACAACTATATCCTGAATCTTCTTCTCAGTTCCGAGAAAAGAACCGAAAACGACAGAGATTAAAGGAAAAATCCGGAATTCATGTTTAATGAACTTCCGGATTTTTCCTGTTTTTTCATTGAACTTTTTCCTGATATTTAATATTTAACAAAACGGAAAATGTTTACTTAATCGATTAAGTAAATCGGTTCTGAAATTGGGTGATTTTCTAAAGTGCTATTCGAACAGATTGTTTCATTGTACGTACATCCAATGGAAAGTTTCCCGTTTTTTGAAGAACAACATAATTTTATTGAATATTTTTTAATTTAAATCAAAACAAATCTGTAAATCGTGGAGATGCAAGATGATGCAGGTTTGTTGTAATTTTGTTAAACAATGTCTCATTGTGATATTCAGGTGATAGTTTGCTCCGTTTCAGGTAGATTTTTCCAGTAGCGACCCGGCATGGACCGCTTCTGAGCTTTCGGATTCACTCTGGATGCAATGGCGATGTGGGTGAAATACTCCCTCCACTTTTCGATGCTTGAATCTTCCTGCAGAAGCTTCTCATCCAGCACGATATCCTTTTTCACAGTCCATTGGCCGTCTCTGGATAGAACTGCTTCCTGACGATGGGCATCATAGATGATGAAATTCATGTCCCCATAGCGCTCTGCGAAATGAGGAGCGATGAAAGGAAGGATGTCGTGGTCCGGATCGATTCTGGCCATGTAGACTGTGCCTACCAGTGAAAACCGCACAAATCCTTTGAACCTATGACTCTCCAGAGAGACCTGTCTGGAGAGTTTTGTCACCTTCATGATCAGTTCATCCTGATAATTGTGCGCATTATTCGGGTTCTGAAAACAGCGGATGATATATCTCAAAACAAGTGTCGGAGACGAAGGGTCTCTATGATTCAGCGCGTAGGAAATGAGGGTGAGGGTTTCCACATCAAATCTCTCCTCCATGGAACGCTTCACGCGCTGGAAGTGTTCCTCGTCAAAGGTGAGCGTAACGGGTTCATCGATGAGATTTCTCTCGTAGTCCATTACCCTGTAGAGAATGGGCTCCTCTTTATCCACATACACATGATAGACGGCCATGAGCAGTCCTTCCATGGAACCGTCGAAAAGCATCACCTTCACTAGAAGTCACCTCCCAGGGATTTGCGGATGATGGTCTGATCCGCGAGAATCTGTGAGAGATTCTGTCTGTCCAGAATGATGTCTCGGGAAGAAGCATTCAAGCTACTAAGACTGTGATCGATCTCCTCAAACAGGCTGAGCTGAATCTGATCTTTCTTTTCACTGATGGCTTCGTAGATGAATTCCGGGCGCATGGCGAAATTACCGTGATATTTTCCGTTTATGAGAATGAAATGCTTGGCTCTTGTCAGTACGATACCCATTTTCTTGAGACCTTCATAGGTGAGGGATGCCAGTTTTCTTGCCCTGATGATTCTCTTGGCGGAGGTGAGACCGATGCCTGGTATGCGAAGCAGCATCTCGTAGCTGACTTTGTTCACTTCCATGGGGAAAAGCTCCATATGAGAGAGGGCCCATTGTGTCTTCGGGTCCACATTCACATCGAGGTTCTCATGTTCACGCAGGAGTTCTCCTGCCGTGAATTTATAGAAACGAAGGAGCCAGTCCGCCTGATAGATCCGATGTTCACGCAGAAGCGGAGGTGCGGTGAGTTGAGGCAGAAGCTTGTTGGTGCTGACGGGAATGTAGGCGGAATAATAGACGCGCTTCAGATGATATCCGGTATACAGATTCTGACTGAGACTGAGGATCTTTCCGTCGGTGGTTGGCGTGGCTCCGATGATCAGCTGCGTGGACTGACCTGCAGGAACGAAGTCCTCCGCGAACCTGGAAATTCTTTTTTCTTCCTTGTTCTCCATGATGTTGTCTGCAATCTGCTTCATAGGTTTCAGAATGGCCAGGCGGTTTTTTTCCGGTGTCAGTGCTTTGTAGTTCGTTTCCTCTGGAAGTTCAATGTTCACGCTGACACGGTCGGCATAGAGACCGGCCTCGTGAACCAGATGACTGCTGGCTCCAGGTATCACCTTCACATGAATATAGCCGTTGAAGCGTTCTCTCTGCCTCAGCGTCTTTATGATGCGAATCATGAGCTCCATGGTGTGGTCTGGGCTCACGATGACCCCGGAGCTCAGGAACAGTCCTTCAATATAGTTTCTTCTGTAGAAGCTCATGGTGAGGGTGATCAGCTCTTCCGGTGCGAAAGCCGCTCTCTCCACATCGCTGGAGATTCTGTTCTGACAGTAGGCGCAGTCGTAGATGCAGAAGTTCGTCATGAGAATCTTCAGAAGACTGATGCATCGACCATCCGCAGTGAAGCTGTGACAGATTCCGGCAGCGGCGGCATTGCCTACGCCTCCCTTGATGCTGCCTCTGCTGCTCCCGCTGGATGAACAGGATACATCGTATTTTGCTGAATCCGACAGGATTCTGATTTTATCTAGAATATCCACTGCAATTCGCCTCCATTTGAGAAAATTATAGCACATATGTTCTTTTACTGCAATAATAATTAAACATATGTTCTTAAATATAACAAATAAAAGGATGAGCCCTGGGCTCATCCTCTGGAAGGTCTTAAATGAATGCAAAGAGTTCGAAATAGAACGGCATGACAAAGATGAAGGCGATGGAGGTCAGCGCTGTCATGAAGGAAGAGTAGGAGGGATTGCCGCCGTATTTTCCCACTGCAATGGAGATGTTCGTCATGACGGGCAGTCCTGCACAGACGATGAAGACCTTTGTCAGATCCTCAGGCATGTTGAACGCTTTCAGGAGAAGGAGGCACGAAATGGGTGCCAGAACAAAACGCAAAAGCAGAATCAGCACGGTGGTGACGGGGCTCCCTACGCTGCTCATCTTCAGATCTCCGATGACGCTGCCCATGAAGAGCAGGGACAGCGGCGTCATGAGGATTCTCAGATAATAGATGCTGTCCATGGCGTAGGTCGGCAGGTTCACATTGTAATAGAGGAGCGCGATGCCCACAGCGAACCCGACAATAGGCGGATTGATGATCTTCAGGAGATTTCTGCTGCTGAAGGCTTTACCGGAGCTTCTGACCAGCTGATAGATGCCCAGAGTCCAGAAGGTCAGCGTGTTTCCGATGAAATAGAGCATCAGATAGGGAACCGCTCTTTCTCCGAAAATGCCTGTTATGAGAGGCAACCCTACAAATATGGTGTTGGAGAAAGTGGCCATGGAAATGAACTCCCCCTGTTCCATGCCCCTTAGAGAGAGGGCTTTGGATACACCATAGGCGATGACATTCATGAAGATCATGGTGAGTATGGCTATCAGAATGCTCCTGTAGGAATTTCTGAAGGTGGCGATGGAAAAATTCGTCAGGTTGATATAGATCATCACGGCCGGTGTACAGAAGTTCACCAGAAGCTGTGAAAGAAATTTATCGGTTCTCTTGTCCGTGACTCTGCTTTTTTTCAGGATGAAACCCAGAGTCCCTAGAATCATCATGGTAATAATAGTATTTTTCACGTTATCAGTCATTCTTGTAGCTCCTTGCGCGCGATATCCAGCAGTGTTTCCTTGTGGTTCAGTTTAGGGTCTTTCAGTACTTTCTCCAGAAGCGTGTTGAGAATTCTACCGACTTCTCGTCCTTCCCTGATGCCCAGGTTCATGACATCCTGACCGCTTACGGCCAGGTCTCGGATCTCCAGCGGATCCTTCCGTTCGATGATCTCCATCATCCGGTCTCTCAGAGCGCTGATCTCAAACAGCTTGGTGCCGCTGCTTTCCGGTTTGCTGACGAAATCAGCCGTCTTCAGTTCGAAGAGATCATTGATGTTCTCTTTATCAAGTCTTCGGATCAGCTTTTTCAGTTTCAGCTCGTTCTTCATATCGAGGCTGACCATATGATTATCAATGAGTGCAAGCACCTTTTTGATGGTCTTCCTGTCATATTTCAGTCTGAAAAGGGTGGCTTCGGCGATTTCCACGGACCGCTTCTCATGGCCGTAGAAGTGCCCTGTTCCGTTTCGGTCCACCGTAAAGGTTCCAGGCTTGCCACAGTCGTGGAAGAGGGCTGCAAGCCTTAAATGGAGCTTTGCGGGTACATGATCCACCACATCCAGCGTGTGTCCCAGAACATCCTTGTCATGGTGGGGATTGAACTGGCTAAAGACAGCCATGGGCATGAGTTCAGGTACCACATATTTCATGACTCCCAGCTGGAAAAGCATGGAGATTCCTCGTGAGGGGGTTTCCGACAGCAAGATGGTATTGAGTTCTTCCCGGATTCTTTCCACGCTGATGAACTGGAGACCATCCATGGTCTCCACGATGCCGAAAAGGGTCTTCTCTTCGATGTTGAAGTTCAGGGTGGTGGCCAGACGGATGGCTCTCAGAATTCTCAAGGCATCTTCCTTGAATCGCAGGATGGGGTTTCCCACAGCCCGGATGATTTTTCCTCTGATGTCCGAGGTTCCATCGAAGGGATCGATGATTCCTTTTTCGGTGTTGTAGGCGATGGCGTTGATGGTGATGTCCCGTCTTCTGAGATCCTCCACAAGATCATCGATGAAGATCACATTGGCGGGGTATCTGCTGTTGATGTATTCTCCATCCGCACGGTACGTCGTCACATCATAAATACCGTCGGTGGTGACTACACCGACGGTGCCATGGCGGATGCCCGTGGGAATGGTTTTTCTGAAGATGCGGATGACTTCATCCGGGTCTGCCGAGGTGGTGATGTCATAGTCTTTCGGAGGCCGTCCGATGAGGATGTCCCTTATGCATCCACCCACCACGTAGGCTTCGTGACCGTTTTTATTCAGTTCTTTTATGATGTATCCGACGCCTTTTGGCAGGGTGATGTCCATTGCACTCATCCTTTCCAGTCAGTCAAGATATTATCGAAGAAAGGTTAGTCTTCAATTGACCGTTGTTGTATACTTAATTATAACCTATTTTGTCAGGAAGGAGAATTTTATGGAGCTTGCAAGCAAAAAAATTAGTGATTTGGTCGTCGGGGATCGTGTGGACTGTTTCTTCATCGTGAAGAGAGTCGATCTGAAGACCACCAACTCAAACGATAAGAAATATCTGGATTTCATATTCGGAGATAAGACGGGGGAGATTTCAGGGAAACTCTGGGAAGTACCTGCGGCAATGGAAACCATGTTCAAGGAAAGCGATCTGGTCAAAGCCAGAGGGACAGTCACCAGTTTCATGAACAGCAATCAGTTCAAGATCGATCGGATCAGACTTTCATCAGAAGAAGATGGAGTGGATCCGGAGGATTTCGTGGAAACGGCGCCGCTTAAGAACACCTTCATGCTGGATGAAATCCGAAAGTTCATTCTTTCCATAAGGGATGAGGATATCCGCAGGGTGGTGGAGGCTGCTGTAGAAGAGAAGGTGGATAAAATCATGTACTATCCGGCAGCGAAGAGAAATCATCATGCCATACGGTCCGGACTGCTTTATCATGTGCTGACCATGCTGAAGCTGGGACAGCAGATCGCCGGAATCTATACTACGGTGAATACGGATCTTCTCTATGCGGGCATCATTCTGCATGACCTGGAGAAGATGAATGAAATGGAATCTTCTGAGCTGGGCATCGTCAGTGAATACACCATTGAAGGCAATCTTCTGGGACATATTTCCCTTGGCGTCAAGAATGTGGATCGGATCTGTGACAGACTCGGCACACCGGATGAGAAGAGAATGCTCCTTGAGCATATGATTCTGTCCCATCACTACGAGCCGGAATATGGAAGTCCTGTGAAGCCCATGTTCCTGGAAGCGGAGCTTCTTCACCACATCGATATGATCGATGCCAGGGTCTTTGACTTCAATCTGGCGGTGAGAGACCTGGAACCAGGTACTTTATCTGAAAGTATTTTCTCACTGGACAGAAGAAGAATCTACAATCCGAAGCTGTAAGGAAAGAATCTGTTACGAGTCAAATGAACGCATCTAATATATAGAATGAGGAGGGTCTTAAATGAGCGCAGTGGAAAAACTATTGAAATATGTCAAATACGACACCACTTCCGATGAAAACAGCACATCTGTGCCTTCAACAAAGGGGCAGATGGTGCTCACCCTAGAACTGAAAAAGGAACTGGAAGAGCTGGGACTGGAAACGAAACTGGATGAGAAGGGCTATCTTTTCGGTTTTCTCAGAAGCAACTCGGATAAGAAGCTGAAAAAACTGGGACTGCTTGCCCATGTGGATACCTCACCGGATATGAGCGGCAAGGATGTGAATCCGAGAATCGTGAAGTATGAAGGTGGAGACATCGTTCTCCATGAGGAGAACGGAATTATTCTGAAGGAATCGGAGTTTCCGGCTCTTTCCGGTTATGTGGGGCAGGAGCTTGTGGTCACAGACGGAACCACCCTTCTGGGTGCAGATGACAAGGCGGGGGTAGCTGAAATCATGGCTGCTCTGGAGCATATTGTAAAGGATAAGGATTTCATCCACGGAGACATACACGTGGCCTTCACGCCGGATGAGGAAATCGGTCGTGGACCCCATCATTTCGATGTGGAAGCCTTCGGCGCCGATGTGGCCTATACCATGGACGGAGGACCGCTGGGAGAGCTGGAGTATGAAAACTTCAATGCGGCTTCCGCGAAAGTCACGGTCAGAGGAAGAAACGTGCACCCGGGTACGGCCAAGGATAAGATGGTGAACTCCATATTCATCGCCATGGAATATGCGGATTTCTTCGATCGCAAGGATACACCGGAGCATACGGAGAAATACGAAGGGTTCTACCATCTGAATGAATTCAAGGGACATGTGGATGGCACCAGCCTGGACTACATCATCAGAGATTTCTTTGAGGAGTCCTTTGAAGATCGAAAGAAGAAGATGCTGGAAGCGGCAGATGCGCTTAACGAGAAATACGGAGAAGGCACGGTCACCGTGGAGCTTCATGATCAGTACAGGAACATGAAGACCAAGATCGAGCCCCACATGTATCTGGTGGAGAATGCGAAGCAGGCTATGATGAAGGCCGGTGTCACACCGGACATCAAGCCCATCCGTGGGGGAACCGATGGTGCCCAGCTTTCATACATGGGTCTTCCCTGTCCGAATATCTTCACCGGTGGTGAAAACTATCATGGAAGATATGAGTTCATCTCTGTATCTTCCATGGACAAAGCGGTGGAGGTGCTTCTGAATCTCATCGAGATCTTTGCGGAGCAGGAAGCGTAGGACAAAAAATCTAAGGACACATAATTGAATGAAAAAGGGGAAAGGAGCCGTTCATCATTTTGAACAGCTCCTTTCCTCTATTTTAGCTGAAATATTCAATTTATTCTCTTCTGAAATAATCCTCTTCCAGCTCCTGGACGTCACCTGTTATGGGATCCACCACATGATAGCTTTTGGTCCCGTCCACTTCTGCCGTATAGTAATAGATTCTATTGCTATGCAGGATACCCTTCTGTCTGCCCATGGCAGGGATGGTGCGGCTCTGGAATTCCTGTTCAGGAAAAACCGCGCTTTCATCCATGGACGCTTCCACAAGTGCTTTCCCTTCCTCATAGGTATAGTCAGGGATCGTGTACCAGATGAGTAAAGGAAGAAGAAGACTCACCGCAATGAGGGGTAACACTTTCCAGCTTTTCAGCGACACTTTCTCACCGCTCTGAAAGAGCTTCCGATAGAAGATGGGCTGGAGCAGAAGTGGTATGAAGATGGAAGCCTGATAGACTCCGATATAGTCTTTCAGTGCCCGGTAATAGAAGTAGGCTTCCACCAGAGTCAGGATGGTGATGCCGGTGAGCACGTATTTCTTCAGAGATTCCTTTGGTATCATATAAGCACCCATCTATGCTTTGCTGAGGGTCTCTTCACGGTCTTTTCCGAAGAAGACCATATTGATCACATTGGCGCCTGTGTGTGCACCGATGGTCATGCCCATGGTCACGGAAGTGATATCCTGTGAAAGATTCCTCTCTCGTATGAGTTTTTCCAGAAGAGCCACATCTTCAGGGCAGTTGCCGTGGGCAATCAGCACGGAAGAGGAGTTGGGATTTATCAGACCCTTCTCAAGATAATCCACCAGAATATGCAGGGATTTCTTTCTTCCCTTTGCCTTTTCGATGTTCAGAAGCTTGCCTTCTCTGCTCATATAGAGAATGGGCTTTATGGAAAGCATGGTACCCATGGCTGCTGAAAAGCTGGAAACGCGTCCACCTCTTTTCAGATGGTTGAGATCGTCCACCGTAAAGATGTGGTTCACTTGGAACTTCTTCTCTTCCAGCATTTGCATGATGTCATCCATGGAGGAACCCTTCTTCTGCATCTTTGCAGCTTCCAGAACCAGCAGGGAGACGCCCACGGAAGCGCTCATGGTGTCGATAAGTTCCACTCTTCTTTCAGGATAGTCTTCTTTCAGCATATTTCGAGCCACATTGGCAGCACCGAATGTTCCGCTCAGAGAGGATGAGAATCCTACATAGAGAACATCTAAGCCTTCTTCCAGGTAGGGTCTGAAAAATTCATAAAAACGGGCAGGAGTGATCTGACTTGTGGTTGGTGTGGCACCTTCTTTTAAAGCATTGTAGTAGCTGTGTGCATCGATGCTTTGCCAGTTGTCTTCAATGTATTCCTTGCCATTGAAGTTCACTGCCATACCGATGACATCAACCCCCTGTTCATGAAGCTTTTCGAAAGGCATATCGCATCCGGAATCCGT
This sequence comes from Proteiniclasticum aestuarii, assembly GCF_017368455.1. Classification (GTDB taxonomy): domain Bacteria; phylum Bacillota; class Clostridia; order Clostridiales; family Clostridiaceae; genus Proteiniclasticum; species Proteiniclasticum aestuarii. Next base: position 107,719 of record NZ_JAFNJU010000003.1, read on the forward strand.
TAAAATCTTAAAATTCATCATTGCATTATCCCGATTCAAGAGTGAATCGAGCATCCTCCTTTTCATAGTGTAGTAAGTATAATAATTCCTTAACATCTCCTGGGCTTGTGTTAAAATAATAATAACCGATGTTCTAATAAGTATACCATAGGAGTATATTCAAATTATTAAAATTTTCTTGGGTTTTCCTCCTATATGGAAATTATAGACTGTGGTATTATGATGAAAAAAGAGAAGTGAGAGGAATACGATGGAGTTTTCAAAGGAAGAGCTTAAAAAGCTGATTAAATATGTACGAAGTGCAAAGGACCAGGCCGTGGAACTGCATGAGGCCATGATCGACATCGAGACCTATGGGGAAGTGGACCATGACGGCATGCCTGTGGTGAATTCACTGGAGCTGAAAGAGGATATCAGGGATATGGAAAATCTCATCGAAAAGATCGAGACAGGCTTAAATAAGGACTGGACCAGGGTATGAAAAAAGGATTCGAATGAATCCTTTTTTCAGTCCTGGAAGATTATATTGAAGCCTTCAGATGTCATCATCTGCCTGAGAGATTTTTAACGAGAAGGATATGGGGTCCGATGGGCGGATAGTCGAAGACATCTCCCTGAGGAAGAAATCCGAGTCTTTCGTAATACCCTGTCACCGATGTTCTTCCCTGGCACCAGAGGATGTCTACGCCTTTCTCCCTCAGAATTTCTTCCGCATACTGCACCACCTGTTTTCCGGCCCCCATTCTCCGGTATTCGGGAAGTGTGGCCATGGCCCGCAGTCTGTAGTGAAAAGTCCCTTCCAGCTCTTCATGCTGCCAAGGGCAGAAGGAAGCGATGCTGACGAGCTTCATGTCATGGAAGGCACCCACGTGAAAGGAGCCCTCGGCATCATCCGTGTCGTAGAGGCATGCCTCCTGAGACTGATAGGGGCGAAGAATCTTTTGCCTGATCGGGAGAGTTTCTCGAGAATGGATGTATCTGACTTCAAACATTGGAACCTCCATGTCATCTTCCTGCCTTTCGGATGGATTGACCTAAATCCAAGGAAAGTGCTGAGGATGAAAAACTGATTATTGAAGAAAGTATACCAAAAAATCTGGGAGAAGAACAATCGGGATTCTCTTCTTCAGGAAAAAGGAAAAGATCTACGGCAGAAGAGTCAGACTCTCCTGTTGTAGATCTTTTTCACGTGTTCTCTTTTATTGTACATGATGAAGATGACAGCCAGAAGATTCACGGCCATGAACAGCATGATGACATGTCTTTCGTGGTAGATTTCTCCGAGAAATCCTGCCAGAAGCTGTCCCAGAATGTTTCCTGCCGATACGATCATCTGGAAGGTTCCGTTGAATCGGCCTCTTTTCACATCCGGCACATAGGACTGGGTGGCGGAGATCCGGATGTTGAAGGAGGTGACCCCCATGATGCCGATGATGAAGAAGCTCAGCATCATAAGCGGTACGGGGAAGTAGAGATTGAAGGCTTCCAGGATGGAGATCGTCGTGTAGACGGTGAGGGCGATGAGGAATTTCTTGTCTACGGGATACTTGTACTTGTAATGAATGAATCCGCCGGTGAGTCTTCCCAGTACACCGAAACTGCTGATGATGGTATAAAGGGTCACCACATTGATGGGGATGTTCGCGAAAAGTTCCGGATTGTTCTTGAAGAAAGGCAGATGAAGGATGTGGATGCCGCCACCTGCGAACATGGAGATGAAGAAGTAGGCGGTGATCACCTGGAGGCCCTTCTCCGCCTTCATATATGCGAGACCTTCCTTGAAGTCCGCTTTGTAGGTGACCATGGAAAAGCCCTTGTCTTCACTCTGATTGTCCGTCATGTGTTTTTCGGTATACCCGATTCTCGTTTCAAAGAGCGCCGCCACAAAAAAAGTCACAGCATTGAAGGCGAAGAGGGGTGCGGCAGAACCTGTGGAGGTATAGATGAGCGAAGCCACAGGCACCATGAAGGCAGCCAGGGGATAGATCATGCTGGAGATGGAGTAGGCCTTGGAAAAGTTTCCTTTGGAAACCAGATTCGGATAGAAGCTTTCATAGGCTACACTGTATACGCCATCGATGGTTCCGATGAGGAGGACGATTGCGAGAAACACCGGATAATTGAACCAGTCGGCTCGGAGGAGCAGAAACATCAGAAAGAACACCGCCGAGGAGAAAAAATCCAGAGTGTAGATGACCTTCTTTCGGGAGAACCGGTCCATATAAGGACCTGCAAAAAGAGGGGCTATGATCTTGGGCAGATTGTAGACCACCATGAACAGGGAGAAAAGCAGTGTCGACTGGGTATAATCCAGGACCAGCAGCCCGATGGCGAATCCCGCCACGGAATTTCCGAGCATGGAGATGATGGAGCCTATGGTGATGATCTTGAAATCTCTTGTCCATAATTTATTCAATGTATTCAACCGTTCCTTTTCCATATTCTGAATCATATATAGGCAATATTGTAGCACAAGAGGAACTTCATCAGCCCAAAGTGAAATACAGGAAATATCATTTCGGAACAGATTCGGTTTTCTAGGCAAAACAAAAACCAATGAAACCCGAAGATTTCATTGGTTATGGTGCAGTGAGAGGGATTCGAACCCCCGACCGATCGGTTCGTAGCCGATTACTCTATCCAGCTGAGCTACCACTGCTGAACTTAATCATAGTACCACAATTAAGCCGGATTTTCAATTTACTATCTGAAATATTCTCTGAGAATTTCAAGGACCGCATCCATTCTCTCCCGGGTGATGTAGTAATGGGTCACAAAGCGGTAAAGACCGCCGTCCTGTCCATTGATGAGAATGTCTCTGTCCTTGAGGTGCGACACGAACTTTTCATCGTCGAAATTCTCTTTTTCAATATCAAAGAAGATCATGTTGATTTTGATGGCATCCTTATGGACCCTGATGCCGGGAATCTTATCAAGCTCTTCGCCGAAGTACAGCGCATTGTCATGGTCTTCCTTCAGCCTCTTTCTCATCTCCAGGGCTTCCAGACCTGCTGCTGCAAGAATGCCTGCCTGTCTCATGCCTCCGCCGAGAATCTTCCTGTTTTTCCTGGCTTCATGGATGAACGCCTTCGTGCCTGCCACTACAGACCCTACAGGAGCGCAGAGTCCTTTGGAGAGGCAGAGGGAGATAGAGTCCGCATGCTCTGCGATGTCTTTTCCTTCCACGCCCAGATAGGTGGCGGCGTTGAAGAGTCTTGCTCCATCCAGATGAACCGGTATGCCGTGTTTCTTCGCGATGGCACGGATCTCCTGAAGGTTCTCCAGGGAAGCCACATTTCCAGTGGAATGGGCCGTCTCCACGCAGATGAGACCGGTGTGGGGGAAGTGGATGTCTTCCGCCTTGCGGATGATTCTTTCCACTTCTCTGGGGTCCATTTCGCCGGTGCTGTCGTCGATGGTTCTTGTCTGCACATTGGAGATGAGAGCCACAGAGCCCGCTTCATGCTCAATGATATGGCATTTCTCACCCAGAATGATCTCCTGGGCTCTCTTCGTGTGGGTCAGGACGGAAACCTGATTTCCGAAAACCCCAGAGGGGACAAACATGGCCGCTTCCTTGCCCAGAAGCTCCGCTGCTGTTTTCTCCAGTCTGATGACGGTTTCGTCATCTCCATAGACATCATCCCCCACTGGGGCGGTGGCCATGAGCTGTCTCATTTTTTCGGTGGGATGGGTGACTGTGTCGCTTCTTAAATCGATTTTTTCCATACGTTACACTCCTATAATTCTGTTTTGCAGGATCTTCAGGAACAGATTGGCGATGGCAATCTTGGGCGCTGCCAGTTCCAATGCCTTGAATGCCGTTGCATCCAGTTCTTTGAAGATGATTCTTTCTTTGAGCGGCAGTCTGCTGGTGCCTCTCACGACCTCATGGACGGCCTTCAGGATCTCATCCAGAAGTTCTCCCTGATGGGCATAGATCTTCGTATTGTCGATTCTGAGCACTTCTGCCGTGATTTCAAGCCCGGATAGGGTGAGGGAATAATCTTCCCTGAGTTTATTTTCATAGTGCCCCAGAGTCTTGTTGAGAAAGACCGGGCTCACCTCTCTTCTCAGTTCCCTGATCTCTTCTGCGCTTAATGAGTTCAGGAGCGTGAAATCATCCAGGGTTCTGAAGTAATAGTGGTACCCGTGGACTTTTCCGAAGGTCTTCAGCGTATCCAGATAGCCTAAAGTCATGTTCTTGCGGATGGTATCCGGATCCGGGAACAGAACGGAGCCCAGTGGCTTTTCAGACTTGATTTCCACCAGGTTGTAAGGCCCCTTTAGACTTTTCCAGTCACCGAAGGTGTGCAGGTTCACGGCAATGATATCCTGATATCCCTTCTTATGAAGAGGGAGTACCGGGATGTTGTTGTAGACGGCGCCATCGATATAAGCCTCTCCCTCTATGGTGAGCCTTTCGAAGGAAGGATGGTTGGCGCTGGCGCCCACATATTCCACAAGCTTTCCTTCGGGAATGTCCTCCTTGAACAGCACCACCGGTTCCCGTGTGCTGAGATTGTAGGTGACGATCCCGAAATCGATGGGATTGCTCCGGATCACTTCTTCCTTGATGTGCTTTTTCAGGAGGTCCATGAGGATATCGAAATCAAACCCTCTGTTCTTGATGACATCAGGAATGCTGATATCTTTGAACTTGATCAGAGAATCTCTGTTCAAGGATTTCCAGATTTCCTCCATGAGCTCCATATCACCCATGAGAAAAGAAGCGCCGTTGATGGCTCCGATGGATGTCCCTGTGATGGCGCCGATCTCTATATTCATTTCCTTCAGCGCCTTCAGAACCCCGATCTCATAGGACCCTCGGGAGCCTCCGCCGCCTAATGCCAGGCCGTACATGAACCCATCTCCTTTCTTCACTGTATTCTAACCATACAGCAGAACTCTTTCCAGAGTCTTTCCGTTGCGTAAACTGTTTATTAATTTGCAGCCCTTCCAATGGACTCGCCAAAGAGCACTCTGGTCTCGATGCCATCCTGAGAGCGCAGAAGCAGATCCTCATCCATCCTGACCCGGTCCTTTTCTGCGAATAGAATCAGTGTGGATCCTCCGAATCGGAAATAGCCCTTTTCACTTCCACGCTTCACAGGAGTACAGTCCTTGTGGGTCTGGATGATGGTGCCGACATTGGTGGCGCCTACTTCCACAAAAAGTAGTGGACCGAAGTTTCTGCTGTCGAACTTCGTCACCGCTCTTTTGTTTTCCACATAGAGCCTTGGAATGGACTTCAGTGCCACCGGATTCACGGAGTAATAGAGACCGTCCATGGTATGGGTGGGATGGGGTACCCCGTCATCGGGAAAATGAAATCGGTGATAGTCCAGAGGATTGAGCCGGAAGATCATCACTGTGCCGCCCTCATACTTTTCCGCCAGGGACTCATCCTGAATCAGATCCTTCAGGGCATAGGTGAGGCCCTTCACCTGGATCACTTCTTCCACGTGAATATCCTGAAAAGCGAGCATTCTAGCATCGCAGGGACTGATGAAGATCTCATCTTTAGCGTCAAAGGGTCTGGCTTCGGGTTTCAGCTTTCTTGTGAAAAAATCATTGAAAGTGGCGAAATCCTCTTCGGCCTTCAGGGACTCCTCCATATTGAGGCCATGATCCTTGATGAAGCCTTTGATCAGGCGTTTGGACCATGGGGTGTCCATGAGTCTGCCATAGAGGTCGGAGAAGAACTTTCTCTTCACGAAATAAAGAAAAGGCTTGCTATAGGGTTTTTCATAGAGGAGCTTCAGAAGACTTCCTCCTACCACCTGTTCCTCTTTCATTCGGTTCTCTTTTCTGTCGTATACTTCAATCATTTCGTCTAAGCTCCTTAAAAAAATTCCTGAGAAGGGCTTCAGAGGCCTCATCATGCAGCCAGAAAGCTTCCACATGATGATCTCTGGGGGGAAGGTCATTGATGGACAGAGCGCTTCCGAAGGCACCCTCACGGGGCTCGATGGCACCGATATAGACTTTTCTTATTCTTGATTTCCGGATCAGGGCGGAACACATGAGGCAGGGCTCCAGGGTCACATAGAGGGTGCAGCCCGTAAGCCGCCATGTACCGAGTTTTTCGGCCGCTTCTCTGATGGCCATGACTTCCGCGTGGCCTGAAGGGTCACTTTTTCCTTCCATGTGATTTCTTCCTCTGCCGATGATCTCGCCGTCTTTCACCACTACACAGCCCACAGGCACTTCATTTTCAGTATAGGCCTTTTTCGCTTCCAGTAGCGCTTCCTTGTAAAAATCCATCATTTCTCTGCCGCTCTTCCTTCCATGAACTGAGCTATGCTCATCAGTTTTTCCATTAGAATCATTGTAATGGAAGTTGGGGTTTTCCGCCACTAAAAGAAAAAGAAACCAGGAACCACATATGCTGTGATGCCTGGTTAGATTCTTTCCTACAGATCAGGGCCGGACTCTTCTTGCCACATCGATGAATCTGAACTTATCGGGACAGTGTCTGGACTGCGTGAACTGAAAAAGTTTCCCGGTTTCCAGATACACCAGCGAATTCACCACGGCCACCACGTCATAGTCCTGGAGATCCAGATTCTTCCGGTCCTCTTCGGTGGCTTTTTCTATGATGATTTCCTTGTGCGCATGTCCGATGGTAATGCCGAGTTCTTTCTCGAAATACTCATATATAGATCCTTTGCAGACTTCCTCTGTAAGCTCACCCACCACATCTTTGTAGAAGTAGTCCTTATCAAGGATTACTCTTCTTCCATCGATGACTCTCACACGGATGAGTTCCCAGATGTCCTTCAGTTCATTCTGTTCCACCGCGTGTACAGGGAAAGCCGATTCCTTCAGGAGCCGGAGCCGGACCACTTCTGTGTAATGGCTCTTCATGTTGGTGCGTTTCGCCATTTCCTTGAAACTGATGAGTCCTGCCACGGGAAAATCGAATCGGTTCATCTCAAGAACAAAAGATCCTTTTCCTTTGATTTTTCTGATATAGCTGTTGGCCGCAAGAAGACCGAGGGACTTTCTTACCGTATCTCTGGAAAGATCATAGGTCTCCATCAGTTCTTTTTCCGATGGGAGTCTTTCTCCCGGTTTCAGGATACCTTCTTCTATATCTTTCTGTATTCTGTTATATAGAGCTGAGTACTTTGCCATTTCATATCACCCAATCCATAATACCACGACTATTTATGAGGCTCAATGCTTAATACCATGGTTTCGTAAGGCCGTACTGAAATTTTACCATTGTCCCAGCTGAGACCATCATAATTTCCGAGGAGCACCTTGTAGTTTTCCGGCATGCCATCAGGCAGTCCGTGGTGTGCAGGGTCAAAATACACCTGTTCCGCATAGAAATTGCTGATTACGAGAACGCGCTTCTTATCCAGAGTTCTCAGATAGGAAAAGAGCTTTTTATGATTCTTGTCGACCATCTTGTAGGAGCCTTTCTGGATCACCGGATTTTCTTTTCTGAGTTGAATGAGTTTCTGGTAATAGGCAAAGATGGAGCTTTCATCCTTCAGGTCCCTTTCTGCACTGACGCCCTCCTTTCTGCTGAAGGGAATCCAGGGCGTGCTACTTGTGAAGCCATGTCCCTCGTCATCGTTCCATAGGATCGGTGTTCGGCCGTTGTCTCTGGATTTGGCCTGGAGAATCTGAAGGATCTTCTCTTCGGCAAGTCCTTCTTCCTTCAGGATATTGTAGTAGTTGGTGCTTTCCACATCCCGATATTCTTCGATTGACGTGAAATAGGCATTGGTCATGCCGAATTCTTCTCCCTGATAGATATAGGGTGTGCCTTTAAGCATATGAAGAGTCGTGGCCAGCATCTTTGCGGATTCTTTAGGATAATTTTCATCATCTCCGAATCTGGACAAGGCTCTGGGCTGATCGTGGTTACTGAGGAACAGGGCCATATTGCCCCCGTGCTCATCCATGCCGGACTGCCAGTGGTCGAAGATATCCTTCAGCTCCTGGAAATCGAAATCCATGAGCGACCATTTGTCGCCTTCATCGTAATCCACCTTCAGGTGATGAAAATTGAAGACCATGCTGAGCTCATCCTCATCGGGATGAGAATACCGGACGCAGTTTTCAAGGGTGGTGGAAGACATCTCACCGACGGTGATGGTGTCCTCCACTCTGCCGAAGCTTCTTCTGTTGAGTTCCTTGAGATACTGATGGATTTTCGGACCATCGGTGTAGAATCTTCTTCCGTCACCGATTTCATCATCCATGAATGAATCGGGTTTTGAGATGAGATTCACCACATCGAAGCGGAATCCGCTGACCCCTTTTTCCAGCCAGAAATTGACGATCCGGTACAGCTCTTCTCTGACCTCCTGGTTTTCCCAGTTCAGGTCCGCCTGGGTCCTGTCGAAGAGATGCAGATAGTATTCATCAAATTCGGGCACGTATGCCCAGGCATTTCCTCCGAATTTCGACATCCAGTTGGTGGGTGGACCCCCATCCTTTCCTTTTCTGAAGATGTAATAATCCTTATATTTCGGATCTCCTTTCAATGCCTTCTGGAACCATTCATGATGGGTGGAAGTATGATTGAACACCATGTCCAGCATGATGCCCATGCCTTTCTTCTTCGCTTCGGAAATGAGATGTTCCAGGTCCTCAAGGGTTCCGAAGGAAGGATCCACCTTGTAATAGTCGGCCACATCGTAGCCGTTGTCGTTCATTGGAGACACAAATACAGGAGTAAGCCAGAGGTAATCCACACCCAGTTTCTCCAGATAATCCAGTCTGCTCGTGATTCCAGGTATGTCCCCAAGGCCATCCCCGTTGGAATCCATGAAGGACTTCACATAGATCTGATAGATGACACTGTCGTTAAAATTCTTCAAGTTCTGTTCACTCCTTTCTTCCAGTTTCATTCGTTTATAAGTGTTTTTTAGAAATACTTCAGTTTAAAGTCCATCCCTTTTCCTTTAAGGATCCCCTTCTTGTCGAAGAAGATGGTGAGGACGAAGGGAACGACCACAGCGATGATCATGCACAGCACGAAGACCATAATGTATTTCGGCTGAATGGACAGGAAGCCTGGAAGACCACCGACACCGATGGAGTTTGCCATGACGCCCGAACTGACCGAAACGATGGCTGCGATGGCTGATCCGATCATGGCTGCCAGGAACGGATAGATGTATTTGATGTTGATACCGAACATGGCAGGTTCCGTGATGACCAGCGGCGCATAGAGGAATCCGAATAGACTTGCAAAGAGCCATCCGAATGCAGAGGTGAGACCACCATAAACAACTGTGGAGATGGCGTCGCCGATGACCCATCCGATGGGGCCCAGGACGATATGAGCAAGAAGCACGGTGGGCACCAGGGCAAAGAACGGCACGAGAATCATGGACAGATAGTCGGGCACGATCTTCTTGAAGAATTTCTCAAGATAGACAAGAGTGAATCCGGCCAGCATGGCAGGGATGACCTGAGCCTGATATCCGATCATATCCACCTTCGCAAATCCGAAATCCCAGAAAGGAGCTTCTGCTCCTCCGGCTACGCCATAGGCGTTCAGAAGCTGTGGAGATACCAGTGTGATACCCAACACGATACCGAGAATCTGTGTGGTGCCGAACTTTCTGGCCACGGACCAGGTGATGCCTACGGGAAGGAAGTGGAATATCGCTTCTCCGATGATCCAGAGGAAGTGATTGACACCAGCCCAGAACTGATACTGGGAGACGATGGTATCCTCTCCGCCATTTAGAATCGGAACTGCTTCAAGAAAATTTCTAAAACCTAAGATAAGACCTCCGACAACCAGTGCGGGAATAAGTGGAGCAAAGATTTCTGCAAGATTTGCCAGCAGTCTCTGAGCGAAATTCATGTTGCTCTTGGCGGACTGCTTCACGACATCCTTGGATACGCCTTCAATACCGGATACGGCCGCAAATTCATTGTAGAAGTTGGCCACATCGTTGCCGACGATGACCTGGAACTGGCCTGCCTGGGTGAAGCTTCCCTTCACGCTTTTCAAGGCTTCAATTTTCGGGATGTCGGCTTTTTTCGGGTCCACCAGAACAAAACGCATTCTGGTCACACAGTGGGTCACAGCGGAAATATTCTCCTTGCCACCAACGAGTTCGAGCATCTTTTGAGCATCTTCTGTGTACTTTCCCATGTTAATCCTCCTTTTTTCTAAGCCTATGCCACAAATTCTCGCAACTTGTACGTATAAGCTATATTACTAAAAATATAACCTGTACGTATAGGTTTGTCAATACGTTTACAGGAAAACCAGCGCATTATTTATAAAACGTTTACAACATGATAAAGGGTTCAGTTTCAATGAAAAAAGGAATCCCGGAGGATTCCTTACTGTGCTTGAGCGGGATTGGTCTTCATGATCATCTTGATTTTCTTGATGCGGTTCTTGTCCACTTCCTCCACGATGAATTTGATGCCATCTGTTTCGATGATTTCACCGTTTTCAGGGAAGGTGCCAAGGATGCCGATGAGATATCCGCCGATGGAATCGAATTCTTCTGATTCGATATCCGTTCCGATGTTGTCATTGAGATCGTCCAGACGATAGGAGCCTGAAACCATATATTCGTTTTTGCGGATGGTCTCGATATCGGTCTCCCGGTCTTCATCGAACTCATCATCGATCTCTCCGACGATTTCCTCAAGAAGGTCTTCTATGGTTGCGATACCCACTGTACCGCCATATTCATCCAGAATGACGGACAGATGGGTTCGCGTCCGCTTGAGTTCCTTGAACAGTTCTGGAATCCGCTTGAATTCATAGGCATAATAGGGTTCTCTGATGTATTTTCTCAGATCGAAGTTTTCCTTCTCTTCATCGGAAAGGAAGAGGAGATCCTTAACGTTGAGCACACCGATGATGTCATCGATGTCTTCCTTGTAGACGGGGAATCTGGAAAACTGTTCCTTCGTGATGATTTCCTTTATTTCCTCATAATCCGCTGCCACATCGATGGCGATGATATCGACTCTCTGGACCATGACGTCCTTCACCTGAAGATCTCCGAAGTCGAAGATGTTGAATACCATCTCCTTTTCTTCCTCTTCAAAAACGCCTTCCTCACTGCCCACATCCATCATGGTTTTCAGTTCAGCTTCTGTGACAAGGGGATGACCCTGGTTGATGTTTCCGCCGAACAGTTTGATGATGGCGGAAGCGATGCTGTAGAAAATGATGACGAGAGGGGTCAGAAGAACCATCAGAATACCGACTGGTCTGGAATAGGCCATGGCGACTTTTTCGGCATACTGCGTAGCAAATGATTTCGGGGTGATTTCACCGAAAATAATGACGACAATTGTCAGTATGGAGGTGGCAATTGCCGTTGCACCTACACCGAATCTGTTAATGGCAACAAGAGTAGCCAGGGCGGATGCAAAGATATTCACGATGTTGTTGCCGATGAGTAGTGTACTGATAAGCTTTGACGGGTTGTCAATGAGACGCAATGTTCTCTTTGCCCTATGGTTTCCTTCTTCCGCAAAATGTCTGAGCTTCATTTTGTTCACTGCAGTGAAGGCTGTCTCTGCAGAGGAAAAAAATGCGGAAAGAAAGACCAGTATGATCAGTAGAATAATCTGCCACGAACTCGGGTCCAAAATAAATCAACTCCTATAAATTTGTTGTTTTTCATGTGCTTAATAATAAGTAATTATAGCAAATAAACAACTAAAGATAAAATTATTTCAGAAATTTGGGAATTGATGGGGCAATAATGATAAAATATGTGAAAAGAGCAAAGGTGGTATGACTTTTGATATACATTATCATAGGACCATCCGGGTCCGGAAAAACGCTGGTAGGAGAATATCTGAAGGAAAAAGGAATACAGGAGCTGATTTCCCATACCACAAGAAAACCAAGACCGGGAGAAGTGGAAGGAATTGCCTATCATTTTGTGGAGGAGCCGGTTTTCCATGCCACAAAGAAAGTGGAGGAGAACTTCTACGCAGGGAACTATTATGGCGTGTCCCTGGACGAAGTCCAGAAGAAGACCAGAGCAGGAGATGTCTTCGCCGTCACCGATATCAACGGGGCAAAGGCCTTCAAAGAGAAGTACAGGGATGATGTGAAGGTGATCTACGTGGAAAGCACACCACGAAAACTGAGAGCACGGATGAAAAGAAGAGGAGACAGCAGGGCATCCATCCGGCGAAGAATCGATGCCTACAGGAAGAATAAGGAAGCAGGGCAGCGTTTCTATGCAGATGTGATATTGGATAATAATTATTCGAAAAAAACCCTCTCGGCAAAGGTGGACCATGCCTTAAAAGTACTTCATCACAGCCGAGGGAAAACGAAGAGAATGCTGAGGTCAACCAAGAAAAAGACTCAGAAGGAAATCTCGATGAACTCCCGAATCTGACAATATTTATCATGTGTTCGATAAAAGTTTAACCTCTGTTTACAATATGCAGGAAATATTCTGCTACCATGGTAGTAGATTGGAGGCGAAGTAGTGGTGGGTAGTTTTAGCAAGACCCTATTGTTCATGATGATGATAAGCGCTGGCCTGTCACAGACGGTGACTGCCAGTGAAGAAGTAGCACAGGCATCCATAGGAAATGCATCGGATGTCTACTTTCAGGCATTCTGCGCCGCCATGGCCACATTACTGGTGGTATTCGTGTTATGGGCAATCATATTCAGACCAAAATTTAAGAGTTCCGCAGAATAGATTTAAAGCTGAGTTAATAATCTTCCATTAGAATGAAGCCTGAGCAGTCAGGTTTTTCTTTTTTGCACAGGTTTTTCACATCACCGTGATATTCTGATGAAAACCGAGAAAGAACTGTTATAATGAAGTGAGTACATACCAACGGGTGAATGAATTGGAAGATAGATTAAGATTTCATGGCAATGAAAGAGTGAAAAGAATACAGGAAATCAGACGAAGAAATCGTCGCAGAAGAAGAATATGGCTGGGGCTTCTCCTCACGGTCCTCATTGTGGTCACAGTGACACTGCTGGACCGCAACGGTCTTTTTGAAATGTTCTTCAATAATAGAGTAAGCTATGCCGGAAACACGGAATATACGGAAATGGTATCGGAGGACGGAACGGCTTCCAGAGAGGATCTTGTTTCCTTATCACAGATTCTCATCAATCATCCCTTTGCGCTGGGGCAGGAGGAACTGATTCTGGGGAAACCCGCCGGGCCCATCGGATCCGGCGCTTTCGTGGACTGGGTTTTCTATAACCTTACAGGAGAAGCGCTCAGCGAGAAAAGCAGCGAAACAGGTCCTCTTTCCACCAGACTCTGGGATCAGTCCACTGCTGTCATGGAGTCGGACTTAGAAGTGGGAGACCTCGGATTCTCCATGGTACCGGAAGGCAGCAAAGTGAATCATGTAGGCATCTACATCGGCGAGATAAACGGAGAAAAAGCCTTTATTCATGCAGGCGGGGTGCAGTACAAGGCAGAAGGACTGGAAGAAGGCAGAGTGGTGATTTCTCTCAACAATACCTTGAAGAGAAACAATGTGGATATGCATGGCAGCAAATTTTCTCCCTCTGCACCATCGACCCAGTTCGTCTATTATAGAAGACCCAATATTGAATTCGTGAAGTAGAAGGAAGGTGTTTATTATGTACAAGAAGCGTGATATGATCACAAAAATCGTGGCCATCGTTATTCTACTAGGTCTGGTAGGATCCGTCTTTGCGGCGGCGCTGATCTAGAGAATTGAGACCCATGGAAGAAGCAGGAAAAGAGCGTCAATGGATGAGCTCTTTTCCTGCTTCTTTTGCATTTCTTATTTTCTGTAGGGTTCATCACCGGGAAAGGAGAGGCCGACCTGTTCTCTGGCTTCATCCATGACTCTGTGGACGGACAGGGCCAGATGTCTGTGATTGATGAGAGAAAAGGACCGTTTTTCCCGGATGGTCTTTGCAAACTCCAGAGCTTCATAGACCATATCCTCTTTCACCGTATCCGGCCTCAGAACTTCTTTCGTTCCATCTCTCAGAATTACCGTGATTTCCCGCGGGCTTCCGATTCTGTCGATGAGAATGCTGCCCTTCTCTCCCTGGATTTCCGAGGGAAGATGGGAATCACTGATCTTTGAGTACATTAGCGCTGCTTCCATGTCCTTGTACTGAAGGAGCATGGAGCCGGATCCGTCCACACCGCCATCTTCCAGAATCGTTGCCTGGGCTTTGACCTTCTCCGGTTCCCCGAAGAGATCCACCAGTGGATAGAGGCAGTAGATGCCGATGTCCATGAGCGCTCCGTTGGAGAACTTCCTCTGGAAGGTGTTCACTGGTTCTCCGGATTTGTGCCGGTCGTATCTTGAGGAATACTGACAGTAGATGCCGATGTATTTTCTGATTCTGCCGATTCTCTCGAGATTTTCCTTCAGCAAGAGATAGGCCGGCATGGTGAGGGATTTCATGGCCTCCATGAATACAAGTCCCTTTTCTTCCGCCAGGTTCATGACTTCCGTGAGTTCCATGGCATTGGATGCCGCAGCCTTTTCCACCAGCACATGCTTGCCGTGCTGAAGAAAGAGCTTTGCCTGGGGTGCATGCATGGAGTTGGGGCTGGCGATATAGACCGCGTCGATGAGGGTGGATGCGGCCAGCTTCTCGAGATCGGTGAAAATCATGACATCCTCGCCATGCTGCCTGGCAAGATGTCTGCCTTTCTCTTCCGTTCGTGAATACACTGCAGCAAGCTTCATCTCGTTGCTTCTTGCGGCTCCTTTGATGAATGCGTCTGTGATGAATCCTGTGCCTATGGTTGCGTATCTGATCATTAGGACATTCCTCCTTGACATTTGATATGCAGGAACCATGTCCTGCTATTTCTTTCATTATACATGAGGTGAGCATAAAGTCTGCGGTCTCATGGCGATATTACGGAAAAACCGGATTCAAAAAGGGACTACAAAGGGAAGAATTCTGCACCCATGGTTTGTTATTTTTTCACAGCAAGGTCACAAAGGGTTCAGAGTTCTATGATAAACTGAGTAAGTAAAGGAAGGTGTTTTTTATGGATCATTATGTGAAGATAAATTATATTGTGGACCTGCCTCTGAATGAAACCTTGAAGGGAAATTTTGAGCGGTATCTGGAAGATATAGGAAAAAGCAGAGAGGGCTATAAAAACTATCTCATGGAACAGTTTCTGAAGGATTCCGTAAGGGATCTGCTTGAAGAAATCAGAGAGGACTATAGAAACTTTGATGGTGCGTTTGTGCTGAATATGCGAAATGAGCGAATAAAGGGTATATTCAAGTCCTCCATGCTGGTGAAGGCATCCGTGGATGAACCTTTGAGAAGAAAGTTCTTTCAGCGTTTCACAGAGCTCACCGGCGGAGAAGATCTGAGAGTGGAGATCAATCTGAACTGCATGATATGAGGCAAAAAGGTCTGCAGCGCACAGGATGTGATGCTGCAGACCTTTCTGGCGCACTGGACCAGGCGGGATCACGAAGTAAGTTTCTTCAGGGAAAGAAGAAAAGCTTCATCATCTTCCGGAGTTCTCTTTCTGATTTTGGTATAGATTCGGCTGTTTTTTCGCATCTTCTGATTGACGTGTCTGCGGTCAAGAAGCGTCATGATGTTGTCGTTGTGAATGAGGAGCCCGTTCTGATTGAGAATAAGGGCTCCTTTGGAGAGCGCCATGGCAGCAAGGCCATAATCCTGTGTGATGAGAATGTCCTCTTTTCGGATCTTGTTGGCGATGTAATAATCCGCAGCGTCGCTGGAGATGTCCACTGTGATGATTTCCGCATAGTCGTCTTCGATGACATGGGCATAGTTCTTCACGATGGTCACAGGAATCCCGTTTCTTCGGGCATAGGAGACGGTGAGCTTCACCACAGGACAGCCGTCGGCATCGATAAAAATTCGCATATTCTGCTCCTTCCGTTTTTCTTCATTATACAGGAATTGAGGGAAGAGGATAAGAAAGAGACCGGAAAACAGCACCGGAAAGGCTTCATGGCTTTTCCGGTGCTGCAGAGTTTAGCTGATGTGATTTTCAAAATAGCGGAAGAGGGCACTATGGTCCTCATCTCCCATGCCGCTTTCACTGAGCTCCCGATACATGCCGATGATCTCTTCGGTCAGGGGCATCGGAATGTGGAGCTTTGTTCCTGTGATCAGAGCATTTCTCAGATCCTTGATATGCAGATCGATCTTGAATCCCGGCTTGTAGTCCTCCTTGAGGATTTTAGGAGACTTGCTCTCCAGCACTGCGGAACCTGCAGAGCCTCCTCGTATGGCATCCAGTACCTTAGTCAGATCCGTACCGGATTTTCTGCACAGAAGAAGTGCTTCGGAAAGAATCGCGATGTTACCAGCCACAATCATGTTGTTTGTAAGCTTGCAGGTGTTTCCGCTGCCCAGAGGACCGACCAGCACATAGGATTTTCCCATGGCTTCAAAAAGCGGCAGGGCTCTTTGGAAGTCCTCCTCTTCGCCCCCTGCCATGATGGCAAGGGTTCCGGCTATGGCGCCCAGGTCTCCTCCGGATACAGGAGCATCCAGCATATGGACGCCTTTCTCCCTGAGCTTTTCGCCTACTTCCACAGACACTTCAGGAAGGATGGAGCTCATATCGATGTAGAGGAGCCCTTCACTGGCATAATCATATACTCCGTCTTCCCCGATCATGACTTTCTTCACATCCGGGGAATCGGGGAGCATGGTGATGAGGGCATCCACTCCCACGGCAGCTTCTCCGTGACTGGATGCGGCTTCTGCGCCTAGAGAAACCAGCTCTTTCACAACCTCCTTGGAACGATTGTAGACCTTCAGCTTGTGTCCTGCCTTCATAAGATTCAGTGCCATGGGTTTTCCCATGATGCCAAGACCGATGAATCCGACTTTCATATCCTATCTCACACCTTTCATCAGAGTTTATATATGAATATTATACCATGAATTTTCCGGGAATTGTTTCCGCCCAAGATAAGCACCTAGGGAAAGAAATCATTTTGTCACTAGGGTGTAACAGGAATGTAACCATCTGAAATGACATCCTCTATATAATTCAGTTTGTGTCATGAATAAAAAAGAGAAAACAATTTGGAGGATAACATGAAGAAGAAACTACTGGGAATACTATTATCAGCAGTGATGGTGGTGAGCCTTGCCGCCTGCGGTGAAAAAAGCGAACCGGAAGAGGGTGGACAGGAAGTCAATGTACCTGTAAAGGAGATTGCAGACCAGATCCGTGAAGAGATTGAATGGAGCGCCATGCTTCTTCTGGAGGATGAGACGCTGCTTCAGTTCTACGAGCTGGATGCTTCCATTCTTGAGGAATATGATGCCAACATGCCCATGATGAATGTGACCACACAGGAATACTCCGTGTTCAAAGTGAAGGATATCAAGGACGTGGAAACAGTCGAGGCAGCCATCGAGAAGCGTGCTGAGGCGGTTCAGAAGAGTTTTGAACAGTATCTGCCAGACCAGTATGAGAACGCGAAGAACTACTACACGGAAACAAACGGAAAATATCTGGTCTTCGTCATTCATGAGAATGTGGAGAAAGCAGAAGAAATCTTCCAGGGATATTTCAAATAACACGCACCGGAAAAGCTTATATCTAGGTATAGGCTTTTTCTCATGATTGCAAGAGCAAGGAGTCTGCTATGGTTTTTTCTAGTGCCGCATTTATTTTCTATTTTCTTCCCCTGACCCTTCTTCTCTACCATATGGTTCCAGACCGCATGAAAAATGGGGTCTTGCTTGCCGTGAGTCTTTTCTTCTATGGCTTCGGTGAGCCGGTCTACATTCTCATCATGGTTCTGTCCATCTTCATCGACTATTTCAACGGACGTCTCATCGAAAAATACAGGCACAGGAAGCATCTTTCCAAAGTGTTTCTCGTATTATCCATCACAGCGAATCTGGGTCTTCTGGGGTTCTTCAAATATGGTGATTTCTTCATCGGAAACACCAATCTCCTGTTCGGAACGGACATGGAGCTTCTTTCCGTGGCTCTGCCCATCGGAATCTCCTTCTTCACCTTCCAGACCATGTCCTACAGTATAGATGTATACAGGGGAGAGATCAGTGCCCAGAAGAATTTCATCACCTTCGGAACCTATGTCTCCATGTTTCCGCAGCTCATCGCAGGACCCATAGTTATATACCGGGATGTGGAGAAGCAGCTGGAAAAAAGAGAAGCGGATTTTTCCCATCTGAAGGAAGGCATCCACAGATTCATACTCGGTTTGGCAAAGAAAGTGCTTCTTGCCAACAGCATCGGGGGGCTGTGGGAACAGGTGAAGATGATTCCGGTGGAGGAGCTCACTGTTCTCAACGCCTGGATCGGGGCAGCGGCTTTTTCTCTTCAGATCTATTATGATTTCAGCGGATATTCGGACATGGCCATCGGTCTTGGCAAACTACTGGGCTTTGATTTTCTTGAAAACTTCAATTATCCTTTTATTTCCAGAAGCATCACTGAATTCTGGCGAAGGTGGCATATCAGCCTCTCGAAATGGTTCAGAAACTACCTCTATTTCCCTTTGGGTGGAAACCGCCGAGGAAAATGGATCACCCTGAGAAACATCGCAGTGGTTTGGATGCTCACGGGATTCTGGCATGGAGCCTCCTGGAATTATCTGCTGTGGGGCGTATACTTTGCAGTGGTTCTGATCCTGGAGAAGACCTTTCTCGGCAAGATCCTTGAAAAATCAGGGGGAATCCTTTCCAGAGTCTACACCCTTCCTGTGCTCCTCATAAGCTTTGCCGTCTTTGCGCTGGAGGATCTTTCTCATCTGTCGGGCTACCTGATGGTCATGCTGGGCAGGGGAGCCTTTGCGGATATCTTCTCCCTGTATCTCGTAGACCGATACGCCCTGCTGTTTCTGCTGCTGGTCCTGTTTGCCACACCATGGCCCTACAGAACCTATCTTCAGTTTCTGGAAAGAAAAGGACATGCAGGAGATGTGGTATCCGCCATCGTCCTTCTGGCTCTATTCATTCTGTCTGCTGCCTATATTGTGGATGGTGCCTACAATCCGTTTCTGTACTTCAGATTTTAGGAGGAAGCGAAAATGAAACAGGAAAAAAAGAAAATGCTTCTGCTGCTGGTTCTGGGGATTCTTCTGATTCCCCTCGCAACCAACATCCTTTTTCCGTCCCGGAAATTTTCAGACCTGGAAAACAGAGTGCTGACCCAGGAAATCAGATGGGATAGGGATCTTTTGAAGTCAGGGGTCCTTGCAGAGCGGGTGGAAGCCTATGTACAGGATCAGTTTCCCCTGAGAGATCTTCTGATCAATCTGAAATCCGATGTGGAAGTGCTTCTGGGAAAAGAAGAGAACAACGGCGTCTATAAGGGGCAGGATGGATATCTGTTCAGAAAGCCCGGTGTATACAAGGAGAAGATCCTGTCGGATAATCTGAAAGCCCTTGATATCCTGTCTCAAAAGCTGGAAGGGAGCCTTTCTGTGATTCTGGCACCACCCTCCTCCATGGTGCTTACGGAGAAGCTGCCCGCATTTGTGAATGCGGATAAGGAAAACGCCTATTATGAACAGATCCTCAATACCTTCGGAGAAAGCCAGGTGGTGCCTGTGCTTCTGAAACTGCTGGAAAAGAACCAGGAGAAGGTCTACTTCAGAACCGATCATCACTGGTCACAGTATGGGGCCTATGTCGCCTATGAAGAGCTTATGCACACTCTTTCACTGGAACCTGTGGACAACAGCTCCTTTGCTGTGTATAAAACTTCCGGTTTTCAGGGAACCCTGTACTCCAGGTTCAGAGGAACCTTCATAGAAGGAGAAGACTTTGTGCACTATGAATCTGAAGGGTCGAGCTACCAGGTGGAGTTTGTCGCAGAAAACCGCCTGGAAGATGGGATTCTCTTCAGGGAGAACCTGAATACAAGAGACAAGTATAAAGTGTATCTGGATGGGAACTATCCGCTGATCCAGATCCGAAACCCAGAGGCCAGATATCAGGAAAAGGTCCTGGTGCTGAAGGATTCCTACGCCAATGCCATGGCCCCGTATCTTGCGGAAAGCTTCCAGGAAGTGCACTATATGGACCTGAGATACAATAATGCGTCTCTTTCAGACTATATCGAGCAGGAAGATTTCACCAGAGTGGTCCTTCTCTACGGTATGGACAGCATAGGAGAAGACCCGAATCTGAGAAAGCTCGGCTACTAGGTTGAGGTGAGAAGCCCTGGCCTGGGGAAGGAGAAGCTGTCAATATGGTTCTGAATCATGGTAGAATGAAAATAAAATGCATTGTCATGCTATGTGAGGAGTGGAATCATGGACTCAATAATTCGACCGGTAAAAAGAAGTCTGGCCTATGCCGCATTTGTGCTGCTCCTTCTCTTTCTTCTGTTTGCAGTGAATCAGACAGCGCAGATCTATGATCTGACCTACAGCATCAATCCCTATTTCGGGTATTTCACGCTGGTGCTGCTTATTATCCTTCTGGGTCTTTCGCTCATCATCCCACTGGTGGGCATTCTGAGTCTTCGCAGAAAACCAGAGGTGCCCAAGTCCCTGGAGGATCCCCTTTATCCTGTCTATCTGGAAACCCTGAAGAAAAGGCTGAGTGGAAATCCTTATCTGAAGGCCAGAGGGTTTGTGTTTGCAGAAGACAAGGAGCTCAGAGACGAGGTGGACAGAGCGCTGAAAGTGCTCGATGTGGAGGCGGGAAGGCTTGTGAGAAATGGTGCTTCATCCGTGTTTCTCACCACAGCCATCTCCCAGAACGGTGCTCTGGACAGTCTGTTCGTATTCACAAGTCTTGGAAAGATGATCTGGGAAGTGGCCCATATCTATAACCAGAGACCAGCACTTCGGGAAATCGTCTATCTGTACGGAAATGTCTTCGGCACTGTCCTCATGGCACGAAGCGTGGAAGATCTGGATCTCATGGATGACCAGCTGGAACCGGTCATCGCATCCATTCTCGGAGGAAGTCTTGGAAGTCTCATTCCAGGTACTGTCCATGTGACGAACATCCTGATCAATTCCATCACGGAAGGATCCGTCAATGCACTGTTGTGTCTGAGAGTCGGTGCCATGGCGAAAAGATACAGCGGAAGCGTCGTGGAAGTGGATAGAAAGCTCATCAGAAGATCCGCCTCCATAGAAGCCATAGGTCTTCTTGGCGGAATCATCAGAGACAATACCGCCGTGGTGGTCCAGTCCTTCGGAAAAGCGGCGAAGGGAGCCACCAGAAAGATTTTCAGACGGAAGCCTGATCCGGATCAGGATGAATCATAGAAAGAAGAATGTGGAAAGCTGCTGCGTGGTGAAGTGCTGGTTGTTATCGGTGCTGCTGTTCATGGAGGCTATAAAAATTTCACAATTGGAGAGTGCTGCCAAAAGCAGCCAGGAACAAGGGCTGCAGGAAGTGGCTCTTTTTTTGTTACCACTCTGTGTTCTATTATTTTCTTCTGGTGCTAGAATGATTAAACAGTAAACGTACGGACAGAAAAATTAGAAGGAGGCGTATACCATGAAAGCCGCAAATGCTTTTTGCAGGGTGCTTGTGTTCACGCTTTTCCTGCTGCTTTCAGCTGCGTTTTTGAGTCCACATCCAGGTCCCATCAGTCTGCCAACTGCGCAGAATCCGCTTATCGTAGAAGCTTCGGAAGTAAAGATCACTACAGCAAATCTTAATATGAGAACAGGTCCGGGTACAGGCTATGCAGTTATCACTGTGATTCAGAAAGGTTCACAAGTCACGGTGAATGGATATTCCGGAGATTGGGCCAAGGTCACCTACAGCGGTAAAAACGGATATGCTCACAGCAGTTATCTGAAAAACGAATCCAGCACTGTGCGATATACCACGGCGAATCTCAATATGAGGACAGGTCCAGGCACATCCTATGCAGTGATTCTGGTCATCCCCAAAGGAGCAGAGGTCATAGTCACCGATACGAGCAGCACATGGTACAAGGTGAGCTATGCAGGAAAGAGCGGCTACGCCAGTTCCAGTTATCTCACTGCCACTGCAACCTCATCCGCTGAGCTTCCTGTACGATATACCACGGCAGATCTGAACCTGAGAACAGGGCCTGGAACCTCCTATTCCATCATTCTCACCATGCCGAAGGGATCAAAGGTATCCGTACTGGATACGAAATATGCCTGGCCGAAAGTAAGATACGGAACCCGGGAAGGTTATGCCAGCCCATCCTATCTGTCCACCACACCACCGGGTGAAACGGCTACAGGAGCACCTGCGGCGGCCATTCGCAAGGGCAACGTGAGCTCCTCCACGAAAAGAATCGCACTGACCTTCGACGATTACGGAAGCGCAGCCCAGATCCGTTCGATACTTTCATCCCTGAAGAGCTATGGCGCAAAAGCGACCTTCTTTCCCAACGGTGATTTTGTAAAGAATAATCCTTCCCTGATCAGAGAAATCACGGCTGGAGGGCATTCCGTGGAAAGTCATACCTATGCCCACAAAGATCTGACCACCCTAAGTGATGCCCAGATAAGAGAACAGATCCGTCTGGCGAAAAATGCCATCTACAGTGTGACAGGGAAATATCCGTCGATGGTGAGACCGCCCTACGGCGCCTATGATACAAGAACCAGAACCATTGCAGGTGAAGAAGGGGTGAGATACTTTGTTCTGTGGTCCGTGGATACCAGTGACTGGGCCACGGTGCGTGACGGAGTGACCATCACCACGGATTACGTCATCAATACGGCCGTGAATAATGCGTCGCAGAACGGAATCATCCTGATGCACATGCATTCCAGTAAGACGGTTTCGGGTCTTCCCACCATATTGAAGCGTCTGAGAGATGCAGGATATCAGTTTGTCACGGTGAATGAGATGGTCAACTAAAGGTCAGGGTACGCCTGTGCTCTCCTTCGGGAGAAGAACATCAGAAATAAACAGGTACTGGAAGAGATGCTCTCTGGCGTCATCTTCTGGTACCTGTTACGATATTCAGCTAGTTGAATACAGCAAAATCAACATCCAGCAGGGGATAGGTTCTGCTCTTGTCATCAAAGTGCCACCATTCGCTGGGAAGACCTTTGAAGCCCGACTCCTCCATGATTCGGGTCAGATACAGCATGTTTTCTCTCGCTTTTTCACTGCTGCCCTGATAGTTTCTGGAAGCCTTCTCCGAAAAATCATCATAGTCTGTAGGCATCTCCAGTACATTTCCCTGGAAATCCTCCAGGGTGACGTCTACGGAAGCGCCTCTGTTGTGGATGGAGCCTTTGGAAGGGTCTGCCACGTATCTCGGGTCTGGAACCAGATTCCAGAAAATATCCTGGACCGATCTGGGTCTGTATCCGTCCCAGATCCGGATCCGGTAGCCGTCTTTTTCGAAGCGCTCATTGGCGATTTTCAGCTTGAGGGCCGTCTCCAGGGCGAGCAGGGCAGGTGCGTCTTCCGGATAGACTCTCTGACCGGTGAAGTTGTCGTCTGTGGCATACTTCAGGTCTATGGAAAGAGAGGCGTCGATGTCCATTACCCTCACAAGACCTTTGTAGACGAAGAGTTCTCTCTTTTCTTTTTCGCTTCTGAGCGCTGCGGAAAGTTTCAGGTTCTCCTCTTTCAGGGTCAGGCTTTGCTTTTCCTTCTCCTTCAGTGTTTCATTCAGCTCGCTGACTGTATTCTCCAGCTGCTTCTTTTCCGTACTTAGTTTTTCGTTTTCTGAGGTGAGCACCTTCAGCTTCTCACCAAGCTCTTCATGAGACGTCTGAAGGTATTCCAGTTTCTTCTCCGCAGAGGAAGAAGACCTGTTTTCCTTCAGGATCACTGCAGCTGCGGCAACAAGAAGAATCAGCAGAAGGGTAGCGATGATATAGGGTACTCTGCTGGTTCTGTTCGTATTTTTCAACTCAAATCATCTCCTTCGAGGTTCTCTATTAAGTATGATACGACTCTGTAGTATTATATGAGGCTGGACTATTCAATAAATATATTATTTTTTTCTGAACACTATTGCTATAGGATACTGTTATTTGGTATAATTTCTAATTGTTGCAATATATTTTGCTTGAGGGGTGAAAACACCTATACATTTCTGGATGTTCTATTAACATTTAAAGATATCTATAGTATAATAGTAACTGACAGAGTGATTTGATTAAACATATAGTAGCAAATAGAAACTATAAAAAGGAGACAAAACGATGAAGAACAAGAACGAAAAGACAAAAATATTATTCACCATGCCTGTTGAACTGAAGGAAGAGCTTTCCAAGGAAGCGGAAGCGGATTTCAGATCACTGAACAACTATATTCTCTGGGTGCTTCTGAACAGAAACGAAAAGAAGTAGAATAGATAAGAATGGATTGAGGGAAGAAATTCTCCTCAATCCGTTTTTATTTGCTGTGAATGGAGCGTTTCATGAATCCCTGAAATCTCCTTATATTTGCCTTAATATTAGGACTGATTTAAGTTTATGGCTTATACTTAAGGGAGTGAAAGTGTCTGGAGGCTGTAAAACAAATGAAAATAGACTGGAATTCCAAATATAACACCATCGCTGCCTATGCATTCATCGTTCTGTCCTCGGTGATTCTGTTCTTCATCATCCTGTCCGGACTGAATGGGTTCACCAGAGCGGTGGGAAACTACATATCTGTGCTCTATCCCTTCCTGTATGGATTTGTCATCGCATACATTCTCAACTTCTTCATGACCTTTGTGGAGAAGCAGATGAACAGGACAGCCATGAAGGATGAAAAATATGACAGGTTGAGAAAAGTCGTGGCTTTGATTTTCTCCTACATCATCGCCATCGCATTCATCGGGCTGTTCTTTGCAGTGATTCTGCCTCAGCTCATTTTAAGCATCACAGGTCTTGTGATGGAGCTGCCCCGATACATCGGGGACATCAGTGAGTACATCAACGAATTCACGGAAATCTACACCTTTGATCCCAGAGTGGTGGACTTCATCAATACCAGATGGAATGAGCTGGGAGAATCCATCAACAATCTGGCTGTGGGACTGCTGCCTGCAACCATAGGCTTTATAAGAAATACGGCCACGTCCATCTGGAATGTATTCCTGGGGATCATCATTTCACTGTATATGCTTTCAGACAAGAAGAAGTTCATTTCCACAGGGAAGAAGATGATCTATGGACTCCTGAAACCTTCTGCGGCCAGAAGATTTCTGGAGCTTCTGGGCAGAACCCAGAAAATCTTCAGCCAGTTTCTGGTGGGAAAGGTCCTGGATTCCATCATCGTGGGTATCATCGCATTTCTAGGACTCAGTCTCTTTAAGATGCCCTATGTTCCCCTGATCAGTTTCATCATCACCGTGACGAACATCATACCCTTCTTCGGGCCGTTTATCGGAGCGATTCCGTCGGTGATCATCATATTCTTCGTCTCACCCATCAAAGCGGTCTGGTTCCTTGTGTTCATCCTGCTTCTTCAGCAGCTGGATGGGAATGTCATCGGACCGAAGATCCTGGGTGAATCCATGGGGATCTCCTCTTTCTGGATTCTGTTTGCCATTCTTGTGGCAGGCAAGATCATGGGGGTCACCGGACTGATTGTAGGTGTGCCTCTCTTTGTCCTTGTCTACTCGGTGGTCAAGGAGATCATCGAATCCAGACTGAAACAGAAAGGTCTGCCGGAAGAGACGAAAGCCTATGAGAAGGAAGGATATGTGGAGCCTCTGGAAACACCGCAGGAAAACGGATAGATAGAAAAAAGATCACTTCGGGAAACAGCTGAAGTGATCTTTTCATATAGGACATCATCCGAGTGGTATCCTTATGGTCATTTTCTCTATCTGCAGGTTCCCTGTCGCCTTTCAATGACCATAAGACCAGAAGTCCTATGACTCTCATAGTCAATTCATGTTGACAAGTGCCAGATGTAATTATAGAATCAGATATGCTGAATCTATCCAGGGAGGGATATGCATGAAAAGCTACATGGTGAAGAAAACCTTTAATAACAATGCAGTGCTTGTGACATCAGAGCAGATGGAGTATATCCTCATCGGGAAAGGCATCGGATTCAACAAGAAAAAAGGCTCCATCATCTTCGAGTCTAATCTCATCGAAAATGTCTTCATCCATGTGGATGAGACCAACCGAAAGCAGTACGAGCATCTGCTGGAAAATGTCGATGAAGAGATCTTCAAAGTGGTGGAGGAGATCATTCAGATGGCGGAGAAAGAGCTGGGAGAGAAGCTTCATACGGATATTCATTTCGGTCTCATCGATCACATCAATTTTTCGCTGAACAGAATCAGAGAAGGCGTGGAAATCGTGAATCCTTTTCTGCTGGAAACCCGTATGCTGTATAAGCGGGAATACGCCATTGCGGAAAAAGCCGTGGAGATCCTGAAGAAACGCATGGATATAGAGATGCCGGAGAGTGAAATCGGCTTTATCACCTTTCATATCCATGGCGGCAGAATGGGCGGACGAAAAGGGGATTCTCTTCAATACGTGAAAGCCATCAATAAGGTGATTCCCTATATTGAAGACAAGCTGGGACTGACGCTGGAGGAGAATTCCTTCGACAGTGTAAGACTGGTGTCGCATCTTCGAGGACTTATTGAACGCTGCACCAGGGAAGAGACCATCGAGAATCTTCTTCTGGAGAGGATGAAGAAGGATTTTCCTTTCGAGTATAAAATTTCTGAAAATATTGCCTTGATTTTGAAGAAGAATATTGGTATAGTGGTTCCAGAAAATGAAATCGGGTACATCGCCCTTCATCTTTACAAATTAAATCACACAAAACTGCATTAACGTGTAACTGATTCGATCAGGCATGAGTTTATACTGAAGGACAAGCTCCATCCAATAAGGATGGCGGTCTTTTCTTTGAGTATGAATTCATGCCTTTTATATTGCCCGATTTCAGAAAAAATTGTAGGAGGAACAATCCATGTCTAAAAAATCCAGTAAATCCGGGGGATTCTTTGCAGTCCTTCAGAAAGTCGGAAAGTCCCTTATGCTTCCTGTATCTGTGCTTCCAGCAGCAGGTCTTATGGTTGCTCTGTCCCGTATCATCGAACAGCTTGTAGGTGTTGAGGCTCTGGCTGAGAGTCCCGTACTGAGCGTGTTTGTCGATGTCCTGTTCAGCGGAGGTCTCATCGTGTTTGAGAATCTGCCCCTGATTTTTGCCGTTGGCGTGGCCATCGGATTCACTGCCGGTGAGGCGGTATCCGGTCTTGCTGCCGTGGTAGGATATGTGGTGCTGATTAAAGTGCTGGACATCATGTCCATTGCCCAGAACCTGACAGACCCCATCAACATGGGTGTATTCAGCGGTATCATCATCGGTATCATTGCAGCAAAGATCTACATGAGATTCTATAAGACCAAGCTGCATCCGGTGCTCGGATTCTTCGAAGGAAAGAGACTGGTCCCCATCATCATGGTGGTGGTTTCCATTCTTCTTGGTGTAGCCCTAGGATTCATCTGGCCTCCGATTCAGGATGGAATCAACAGCTTAGGACAGATGGCCATCGACGCGGAAATCTTCGGATTCAGACTGGGTGGAGCCATCTACGCTTTCGGTAACAGAGCGCTGATTCCAACAGGACTTCACCATGTGTTCAAGACTCCGTTCACCACACAGTTCGGAACCTTTACAGCAGCAGACGGTCAGGTCTATGTGGGTGAAATCGCAAGATTCTTTGCGGGAGACCCCACAGCAGGAGCCATCACTGCGGCGGAATACCCGCTGAAGATTTTCGGACTGCCAGCGGCAGCTCTTGCCATCTATTTAAGAGCCCTTCCTAAGAACAAGAAAGCCATTGGTGGTGTCATGCTTACAGCTGCGCTTACCTCCATCATCACAGGAATCACTGAGCCCATCGAGTTCGCATTCATGTTTGTGGCGCCCATCCTGTACGTGGCGCATATTTCTCTGGCCTTTGTGGGGGGAATGCTGATGAATCTCTTCCAGGTGAGACTGACAGAGACCTTCACCTCCTCTCTCATTGACTATATCGTAAGTATCTCCACAGGAAATGCAGGAAATCCATGGGCGCTTCTGCCAGTGGGAATCGTCATCGGACTTGCTTACTTCTTCGCCTTCTACTATCTCATCAGGAGATTCGACCTGAAGACACCAGGAAGAGATGAAGAAGAAAGGGATAAGGCATCCGTACCGGTCACCGAGAAAGCATTGGAAGTTCTGAAGGCTCTTGGAAACACTGAGAACATCAAAGCCATCGATGCCTGCATCACAAGACTGAGACTGGAAGTCTACGACACGAAGAAAGTGGATAAGAAGAGACTGAAGGATCTGGGTTCACCAGGGGTCATGGAAGTGGGCAGCACAGGAATACAGGTCATCTTCGGAACAGCTGCGGAAGGCCTGAAAGATGAAATCAAGGCCATCATGGAAAATCCTGCGGAAGTCATGGTGGTGGAATCTGCTGCGGTTTCAGAGTCAGCAGTGGAGAGAACAGGGAAGGAAACCATCATGACCTCTCCGATGAAGGGAAAGCTTCTGGATCTTACGGAAGTACCAGATGCCCTCTTTGCTGAAAAGATGATCGGAGATGGATTTGCGGTAGAGCCTCAGGAAGGGTATGTGGTCTCTCCTGTGGCTGGCGAAATCGCTCATATCTTCGAAACCAATCATGCTCTTGCCATCATTACAGATTCCGGTCTGGAAGTGCTGCTGCACATCGGAATCGACACCGTGAAGATGGAAGGCAGAGGATTCACAAGACTGGCTGAAATCGGACAGAAGGTGGAAAACGGAACACCGCTCATGAAGTTCGATCTGGAACTGGTCAGAAAAGAAGCCAAATCCAGCATCACGGAAGTGGTCGTGACCAATATGGACATGGTGAAGGAGATGAAGATCATCGCCTCCGGTGATGTGACGCCTTCCGATGATGTGCTGATTGTAAGATAGAAAGCTCCTATTCCCAATGAATCAGGTCGCTGCCGTAGAAGGTTGTGGCCTGATTTTTCTATGGGAAGGAAGCGGATTAGGAGTATAATTAATTAGGAAAGAATGATAAGGTGATGAAACAATGAAAATGACATTGAAACTTTGAAGTGATGAATGCTTCTTAAGCTTAGGAAAGGAAAGGATCAGATTGGATATCAGAAAAATAACACTTTTAAGCGATGTGGATGGAACACTTCTGTCCAGTGACGGGAAAGTATCCGTGAAGAACAGGGAGGCCATCCGAAGCTTCATTGAAGCAGGAGGCCACTTCGGCATCGCTACGGGCAGAGGACATATCAATGTGCTGGGCTTCATAGAAGGGGTTGCGATCAACGCACCCTCCATTCTCTATAACGGCTCCATGCTCTATGACTTCACTGAAAAAGAAGTTCTGAGCAGTGAGGCGCTGCCCGTGACAAAGCTTTCTGAAGCCATCAGATGGATTCAGAAAGCCTATCCGGGCATCATGATACACATCTATACGCCGGATACCTGTCATCTGGTTTCAGAGGAGGTGCATGCGGATGAGAAGATTCTTTCCGATCATCAGCCGGCTGTGTTTTCAAAGCTGGAGGAAGCCCTTCAAGAGCCATGGATCAAGGTTCTTCTGGCAGGGGAGAACAGTGAGCTCAAAGAAATCGAAAAGAGACTGGAATCAGAGCTAGAAGGCGAGATGAGATGGGTCTATTCCGCCGACATCTATCTAGAAATCCTTCCTCTGGGCGTTTCCAAAGCATCCATGCTGAAGAGACTGAAGGAGATACATGGAGAAGACCATCACATCATCGCGGCAGGTGATTTCTACAACGATCTGGAAATGATCAAGGCAGCTGACTATGGCATTGCCATGGGCAATGCACCGGATGAAATCAAGGAAGCGGCAGACGGAATTGCGGTCTCCAATGATGAGGATGGAATCGCATGGATCATTGAGGCTATCCTCAGCGACGAGCTGGAGGAGCGTGCCGGGAAATAATTGGGACAGGGAGCGTTCAGCCTTCTTTTTAGAAGGGTGGAACGCTCTTTTTCTATTCGATTATGAAAAAGTTATGAAGCTGTTCAGCAAACTTTTCCATAATATTCTTCCAGTGTTCAATATCTGGTCATTCTGAGTTTGAAAATTGCCATTACAATGGCTGTAATACTGAAACACGGAAGATACAGGAGGTAAGTAATTATCATGAAACGAATAGCTGGTATATTCAGCAAAGAAACTCAAGCGCTGAGAGCCATAGAGCGATTAAGAACCGATGGATATCGTGACGATGAAATATCCGTAATCACCAGTGACAAGGAGAATTATGATCGCCTCTCCAGAGTGGTAGGGGACGATGTGATGAGCAGTACGGATATCAAGGCAGAAAATGCAGGAGAAAAGGCGGCATCAGGCAGTGTCATCGGCGGAATCGGAGGATTCCTGCTGGGACTGGGTGCCATGGCCGTTCCAGGCGCAGGACCAGTTCTTGCGGCGGGACCCATTGCGGGAGCCATAACAGGAGCCGTAGCAGGTGGAACCATCGGCGGTGTGGCAGGTCTTCTGACCGATTATGGTATTCCTGAAGAGGAAGCAAGGCAATATGAAGAACGCATCACCGAAGGAGACATCATGATTCTTGTGGACGATGATGAGGAGAGAAGAGAAGCGGTCTATGACAACTTCTATGAGAACGAAAGCTATATCCGGGACGGATACAGAAAGGGAGATCCGGGGCTCAATCTGGATGAAGACAAGGTGGACTTAAATGATCCACTGAATGATCCTAGAAGATTACTTTAACAAGGGATGAAGAAAGATGTTCATACAATAGAGGGAGAAAGCCACGTAGCTTTCTCTCTTTAAGCTAGAAAGCAGATGCAAAAAAGTTGCATCTGCTTTCGTTAAGTGTTACCGGGAATCCAGATTTTTACTCAGGTTTATTCGTATGGGGATTTGAAGAGGAGAACATGGAGACTTAATTCTTGTTAGGAGCCTTTGGGCTGTATTCTTCTCACAATCACTTGATAGGATCATAATTCACATTTAGGGGGGCAGTTCTGGGTTTGTAAATTAAATCAAAAGGAAAATTATATGGCCTAAAGCGTTTTGAGGAAGACTGCAAGAAACTGCTCGTAAAGATTTACATTCAAGGTAAGCATTGGGCTAATAGATTATCTTAAGAATGCGATGCATCTGGGCCTAATTCTTAAGGAGTAAAGGGAAAATGCAAGACAATTCTGAAAGTTAAGCTGTTAATAAGTCTTTGAAGTTACAATTTACATATAAAACAATGTTAGAACATTAGAGTAGCTGCCATTAGAATTGGCATCAATATTTAAAGGCTTAATATCAAATGATTTCATGCATTTTTTTACAATGAAACAAGTTGAATATAAATCACTAAATAGCACTTAATAAGGGAAAGTAGTCCAGCTATTGAATAAAATCTATGTAAGTTGATTTTCGTCTGCTAAAGGTTTGTCGTTCCATTGACCGGTAATCCGCTCCAATTCAGAAGAAAAAATAAAGAAAGGTGTAGAGATGCTAGAACTTAAAAATATAAGAAAATTTTATCGTACAAAAGATTTTGTCCAGAATGCCTTAAATAAAGTTTCCGTTTCATTTAGAGATAATGAGTTTGTTTCAATATTAGGAGCTTCGGGGTCTGGTAAAACCACTATGTTAAATATTATTGGAGGACTTGACCGCTACGATGAAGGTGACGTAATCATTGAAGGCATTTCTACTAAGAAATATAAGTCTGCTGATTGGGATGCATATCGAAACAGTCGTGTCGGCTTTATTTTTCAAAGTTACAACCTCATTCCCCATCAAACCGCTTTAGCAAACGTTGAGCTAGCTCTGAGATTAAGTGGGGTATCGGCAAATGAACGGAAAAAACGGGCCATTGAAGCATTGGAAGAAGTGGGTCTAGGCGATCATATCCACAAGCGACCGACACAGTTATCTGGTGGACAAATGCAAAGAGTGGCCATCGCACGAGCCTTGATCAATGACCCGGAAATCATACTAGCAGATGAACCCACAGGTGCACTAGATAGTACAACCGCTGACCAGGTGATGGACCTATTAGTTGAAATTGCAAAAGATAGACTCATCATCATGGTCACCCATAACTCAGAGCTAGCAGATAAGTATACTAATCGTATTATCCAGCTTAAAGATGGGATGATTATTGGCGATACAAATCCTCATACAATTAAGACTAAGGATGCATCCATAGTGGCTAAAGCCAAAAAGACGAAAATGTCCTTTTTAACAGCGGTTTCACTTTCTGTTAGCAACTTGCTGACAAAAAAAGGTCGAACAATTATCACAGCTGTCGCAGGCTCCATCGGAATTATTGGAATAGCCTCCATACTCGCTTTAGCCAGTGGTATCAATAATTATATTGATAGCGTCGAAGAAGAAACAATGAGCGCTTTCCCTCTAAGTATCGACTCTTCAGGGATTGATATCACAAGTTTTTTAGGTGGCGAAGGAAATGCTGACGAAAATACGACAGAAGTACCTTCAGAAACCATTCCAGAGCCTGCTAAAGATGAGCAAACCCAAGAAGCTGAAAGACCAGTAGATGAAGTTCCCATTTTAAATACGGTGACGTCACTTTTTTCTTTTCAAAATAAAAATGATTTAAGAAGCTTTAAAGAACATTTAGAAACAAATCAAAGCGAAATTGATCCCTACGTTAAAAACATTCAATATAAATATGGGATCACACCCCAGATTTATTTAGAGAATGAAGCTGATGCTGTTCGACAAGTAAACCCTGATACAGTTTTTTCTCAATTTAATTTTGGTAGTCCAGCTGGACTGGATTTAATCTCAGGAGCAGCTGATTTTGGGAGGCAAAACTTTAACGAACTCCCTGGTGATATTTCACTATTTGAAGACCAATACGATGTCCTTGAAGGCAAATGGGCCACAAAAATCAATGAAATCGTGGTTGTCTTAACAGATAGCGGTTCACTCACTGATACAACCATGTACGCATTAGGTCTCAAAAATCGAGAAGATTTGAAAAATTTGTTTGAGAATTTCGCAAATGACGAAGATATCGAAGTGGAAGAAGATAAGAAAGATAAAATTAATTTTCAGGAAATAATGGATGTGACCTTTAAATTAGTGAATCCAGCTGAAAAGTACACTTACGATGAAAGTTTTGACCTTTGGGTTGATCGGTCAGAGGATAAAAAATATATGGATGCTGTGATTGAATCTGCCTTGGAATTAGAGGTTGTTGGAATCGTAAGAGCTAATCCGGATACGAATAACCCTGTCCTCTCTTCAGGACTCTACTATTCTTCTGAACTAACTCAATATTTAATTACAGAAGCTGCACGCTATGATATCGTGCAGCAACAGATAGAAGACGAAGAATTAAATGTCTTTACTGGGAAACGTTTCGATGATGAAGAAGAATTCGTTCCTAGTGAACTCTTCAACTTAGAAGATTTCATTACTGTGGATCAAGAAATGATTCAAAACGCCTTTAGCTTTGATCAGTCCGCACTTAATATTAACTTTTCTAATTTCAATATTAATGTGGATGTGTCGGACTTACCTGCTTTAGAATTAGATGTGCTTGCTGAGAGTATTGCAACACAAGTTAATATACCTGTAGAAGAGATCCAAGTCATTTTAGTCTCAGTACTCCAAGACTTTGTAGCGACTCAAAATGAACAACAGGTTACAGAACTCGGGGACTGGGTTGCTAACTTTGAAGTTTACATTCAAAGTGAAGAAGTACAAGCTCAACTAATCCAAGACTTCGAAAAGGTGAACAGCGATGCAAATATTACGCAAACCTTGGTTGATATTGTACAGAATTACTTTACAACTTACATCAGTACCAGCTTCAATCAATTAATCGGCAAGGTGCAAGCTGATGTTACTAGACAGTTCCAAAGAGAAATCGGGAACTTAGCTGGCAATATTCAAAATGCTGTGAATTTTGATACCAATGCATTGACAGATGCTTTCCAATTTAACATTGAGGAAGATGAATTGTTTAATCTGATTAGTAGTTTTGGCCAACGGGAACAAATTAGCCGAAATTCGAACTTAAATCTCTTAGGTTATCGTGATTTGGATGATCCTACTTCAATTAATTTATATCCAAAAGATTTTACCACCAAAGAAAGTGTAGTGAAATTCATCGAGGACTATAATACAGAAAAGATTAATGCAGGCGAAGTGGATAAAGTTGTTAATTATACTGACTTAATCTCTGCAATCTTGTCTTCAGTGACAACGATTATTGATACGATTTCATATGCTCTTGTGGCCTTTGTTGCAATATCACTGGTGGTTTCATCCATTATGATTGGTGTAATTACTTATGTATCCGTACTTGAGCGAATCAAAGAAATTGGAATTTTACGAGCAATTGGCGCAAGTAAAAAAGATATTCGACGGGTATTTAATGCCGAGACGTTAATCATTGGTTTTGCTGCTGGCACCTTTGGGATTTTAGTCACTTATGGAATCAGCATTATTGCAAATATTATCGTCTATAATCGATTTAATATTACAAACATCGCAAATTTAGAACCTACAGCAGTAGGAGTATTAATTGGTATTAGCATGTTCTTAGCCTTTATTTCAGGTTTAATTCCTTCTTCATCGGCTGCTAATAAAGATCCAGTAGAAGCTTTGAGAAGTGAATAATTGCACAATGAAATACGAACCGAAAAGACTCTATACTCATATTATAAAGTGCTAAATAACCTCTCATGCTGCTATTTACTATAGCCAATATGAGAGGGTTTCCCTAGCGACACAACATCAGATGAAAATTGCTCCTTTTTAGCGATATGAATAATTATGCTTTTGCTAGGTTAAGCCGAATGTGATTATTGAATAAAGCCAAAGGGCTTTACTACTTCAAGAAAACTGTAAAGAAGTAAAAGGAGGGTGAATCCAGGATACAGAAAAGGAGATTCTGGCATGAATCTGGATGATGACAAGGTGGATCCCAATGATCCGCTCAATGACCCCAAAAGGCGACTTTAGAATAAGGGATTATGAAGGATGATCAGACATAAGATGGGTAGTCCATCAGAGAGGGAAAAAACTATGTAGCTTTCTCTCTTTAATATAGAAAGCCGATGCAATTTTTTGCATCGGCTTTCGTATAGTCTAGTTACATTATTTTTTCTTTTTCAGTTCCCTCATGATCAGAGCGGAGAATCCAATCAGATACGCAGCAAAAGGTATGAATCCTACAAGGACACCCTTGGTTTGTTTCTTCAATTTATTCACCTCTTGAAATCATCATAGCCCAATGAGATAAAAACCAGATTAAATCTCTTGAACGCAGGAATCGGATCATTAAGATCTATGCAGACCTATTCAACAAATAGTGTGGTACCGATAAAGAGCGGAAGGTAGCTTTCCTTATCCACGATGAGATACAGGAAAGGTCTGTCGAGATAGACGCTCTTGGGCTCTTCTATGGCGGCGGATTCTTCCGATACTTCCACCACGGTGGCGGCGCCGGCTTTGGTTCCCTTCTCATCCACTTCGATTTTGGTCTTATGGATGACTCTGCTGATATATAGATTGCCCTCTGCCGTGCCCAGGTCTTTAAGATCGGCCTTTTGCTCATCAAAGGCGTCCACCATGCCCATGCTCTTCAGGATATCGGACATTTCCACAGAGTACTCTGTGGTGAATTTTGGCATCATGGTTTTCACTTCAACATTTTCCGCATTCTTTATGAGGCTCTGCAGCTTTTCGCCTGTGAGACCTGCAATATAGGCAGAAAGATGAAGATCTTCTGGTGGCAGCATGGCCACAAAGGCATACTGCCCGCCGGCGTAGTCTTTGATGAAGCCTTTGGCGCCGTCATCCTCGATATAAAGATGCTCTTCGGAATACATCATATCCGCTCTCTGGATGGTGCCGTCATCGGCAGTGAAGATGTCTTCTCGGATACTGCTTTCGTTGTAGATGGTCTGCCATTCTGCATCAAAGGAAAGGGCGTTGATGAGATACATGACGGCTTCGGCTGGAATCTGATCCAGAATATCTACGATCATTCCGTCGGTTTCCTTTTCCACCCAGTCATTGAT
The DNA here is from genome assembly GCF_017368455.1 of Proteiniclasticum aestuarii. Taxonomy (GTDB): domain Bacteria; phylum Bacillota; class Clostridia; order Clostridiales; family Clostridiaceae; genus Proteiniclasticum; species Proteiniclasticum aestuarii. Next base: position 143,660 of record NZ_JAFNJU010000003.1, read on the forward strand.
GGCTTTCAGTGTGCTTTCATCGAAGGGAGATCTGTAGACCCCTGCTTCATAGTAGTTGGCGTTGGTCTGGAGAAACTCCTTGTTCACTTCGATTCTTCCACCTTCTCTGAACCAGATGGAGTTCGCCATGCTGACCTTCAGTTTGTCTTCGTCAGGAAGGTTCCTCATATAGAGGTTCATGAGCTGGTTGATCTTCTCTCTGGGCAGCCCGAAGACCGCCTCCATTTCTGCCAAGGTGTTCTCCCTGGCGCCGTTTGCCGTCATGCCCAAAGCTGAAAGGGCGGATACGGGAGAAATCAGGGTGTTCTGGCAGAGAAGATTCATCTTGAAAAGTTCCAGTGAAAAATCCATGGCAGCGATGTTGTCTTCTTCGATATAGGCATCAATGGTCTCGGCGGACCCCGGTCTGATGTCCTTCATGAGATCATCTCCAGCTGCGGAAGCCTTCTGGCTGCATCCGGTGAAAGTGAAGACCATTATGCCAAGGAGCAGTGTCGTCAGGATTGGTATCAGTCTCTTCTTTTTCATTTTTATCCCCCTCGATTCTCTGGTTGTTCCTGTACCTTCGGGCAGAAAGGCTATTCTGATAATACCCCTAGGGTGTATGGAAATCATTTAAGCATTGTACCCCAAAATAAAAGTGAATTCAATAGCTGCTGTTCAATAGATAAAATGGTGCTGATGAAAATCGATGCTCCTATGACAGAAGCACGGATCTTTTTACTTTATTCCATCGTACTATCATTTTTCTAATGGATGGTTACAATAATGAGACTTTACTTTCGGATAAGGGAAATGTCTCTGCGCATTTTCGTGCGGGCTCCTGCATGAAATGATATGATGGAAGTATATCATGGGCTTTTATGCTCATTTATGATTGAATTAAATGCAAATATTTTATGAAAACGTATTGACTTCTCATAAACGAGTATATATAATGCAATTAATGAGCATAATCGTTCAAGATTAGTTATAAATGAGCAAAATATTATAAAAAGGATGATTGATTATGTTTGCAGAAGAAAGACAAAGAAAAATTATCGAGATGATGGAGGAAAGTTCAAGCCTGAAAGTGGCAGAACTGGCAGCACATTTTGACGTATCAGAGTCCACCATCAGAAGGGATTTACAGGAACTGGAAGAACATCAGATTCTCAAGAGAACCCATGGAGGAGCAGTCAGTATACAGAAGAGAGGGTTTGAGCCTACATTCAAGGAGAAGAAAGAGGAATTCTCTCATGAAAAGAAGAGGATCGGTGAACTGGCGGCGGAGCTTGTAGAAGACGGCTACAGCGTGATCCTTGATACCGGAACCACCACACTGGAGATCGCCAAGAGAATCCGAAACAAGAAGATCACAGTGATCACGAATTCTCTGGATATCGCAGAAGAACTCAGTGAAGTGGAAAACATCGAACTGATCATGACGGGTGGAACCCTTCGAGGAAACACCAGAGCCATGGTAGGGTACCTTACAGAAAACACACTGAAGAATTTCAGGGCTGACATCGCCTTCATCGGGGCCAATGGAATCACCGGAAAAGACGGAGCCACCACACCGAATCATGTGGAAGCCATGACGAAGCGGGCCATGATCGCTTCTGCCAACAGAGTGTATCTGGTTGCAGATACATCCAAGTTCGGAAATGTGAGCTTTGCAGTCATCACACCGGTAAATCAGATAACTGGAATCATCACAGCTGGTGAGATGAATGAAGAGACAGCACTCGTAGAGAAGAATAAAGAGATTGAAATCGTAAAATAGGAGGCGTTTCCATGATCATCACAGTAACACTGAATCCTGCCATGGATAAGACCATGGTGATTGATGGAATAGAGATCGGGGAAGTCAATCGAGCCGATTCCATAAGAAATGACATCGGAGGAAAGGGCATCAATGTATCGAAAGTGCTGAAGTCCTTCGGAACAGATACGCTGGCCACCGGATTTCTTGGGGGCATGATAGAAGAACCGTTCCGTAAGGAACTGAATCGTATGGGTATTAAAGACCAGTTCATTTCCATTCAGGGAAATACAAGAACCAACATCAAGCTTGTAGACCGGAAGAATGAAACCAATACAGACATCAATGAACCTGGTCCGCTCATCAGCGGTGGGGAAATTGAAAAGTTCATCGGTTTCTATAAGGAGACGGTGAAGAAAGGGGATATAGTTGTTCTCGCAGGTGGTCTTCCGCCTAATATTTCTCAGGACCTCTATGGAAGACTGACCAGAATGGCAAAAGATAAGGGTGCCCTTGTGGTCATCGATGCGGAAGGCGAACCCCTGAAGCATGCACTTGTCGAGCTACCTGATATGATCAAACCCAATGAGAAGGAGCTTGCATCCTATCTAGGAAAAGCAGTTCTGACGGAAGAGGAGATCGTGCAGGCTGCCCGGTCCCTGGTGGAAAAGGGTATCCAGAAAGTGCTGGTATCAAGAGGGGAAAAAGGAAGTATATTCGCCACAGAAAGGTCCGTCTTTATGGGTATAGGGCTTGAGGTAGAGGTGAAGAGCACGGTTGGTGCTGGAGATTCCATGGTTGCTGCACTGGTCTTTGCGGAGAAGGAGAAGCTTAGTGATTCTGAAACCCTAGCCCTTGCCCAGGCCACTGGAGCTGCTGCAGTAGCGACAGAAGGAACAGAGGCCTGTACAAGAGAAGATGTGGAAAGATACCTGGCCGATGCCAGAGAGAAAATAAAGGAGGTAAGATAATGACGACCAAGGATATGTTTTCAAGAGAAAGAGTCACGTTCAACTTAAAATCAGAGTCTAAGAAAGAGGTGATCGATGAGCTCATCGATATTCTTATTGCCGACGGTAAAGTAAACGACAAAGAAGCTTTCAGAGCAGCTGTTCTTCATAGAGAAGAAGAGTTCTCAACAGGAATCGGTATGGGCATCGCGATCCCTCACGGAAAGAGCGATGCTGTCAATGAGGCATCCATTGTGTTCGGAAGAAGCGATGCCGGCATTGATTATGAAAGTATGGATGATCTTCCTGCGCACCTATTTTTCCTCATTGCGGTCCCAATGGAGTCCAGCGACCTGCATCTGCGTGCCTTGAGTGAGATTTCAAGAAATCTCATGCACAAGGAAATGAGAGACCAGCTCATGAGCTGCCAGACCTATGAAGAGTTTATCAACGCATTTAAATAAGTGAACAAAAATAAACGATAAAGGAGCAGATTCTATGAAAATTATTGCTGTTACGTCTTGTCCAACAGGCATTGCGCATACCTATATGGCAGCTGAAGCCCTTCAGATCGCTGCCAAGGAAATGGGACATGAAATGAAAGTGGAAACCCAGGGTTCTGTAGGTGCGGAAAATGTGATCACGGAAGCGGATCTCCAGTCCGCTGATGCGGTGATTCTAGCCATCGATACCAACATCGACAAGTCAAGATTCCAGGGAATTCCAGTGGTGGAGGCATCTGTGAAGGATGCCATCAAGGATGCGAAAGGTCTCATTACTAAAGCGCTGGCAGCCAAGCCCGTTTCTGCCAGAGTGGACTATGCAGAGGAGATGAACGGAAACGGAGGCAAAAGCAAGAGCGGAATCTACAAGCATCTCATGACCGGCGTTTCCTTCATGATCCCATTTGTGGTCGCAGGAGGACTGCTCATCGCTTTCTCCTTCGCTTTCGGTATCCATGCGGCGGATGAAGAAGGAACTTTAGCTGCAGCGCTCATGACCATTGGTGGTTCCGCTTTCGGTCTTATGGTTCCGATTCTAGCCGGATATATCGCCTACTCCATAGCGGACCGACCTGGTATTGTTCCTGGTATGGTTGGGGGAATCATCGCCAATTCACTGGGAACCGGATTTTTAGGTGGACTCATTGCTGGTTTCCTGGCTGGATATGTCATTCTTGCAATCAGAAAAGTCATCAAGCTGCCCAAATCCTTTGAAGGACTCATGCCTGTACTTATACTACCTGTCATTTCCACACTGGTTGTCGGACTTATTCTGATCTTTGTTCTGGGTGGCCCTGTGAAATCCATCAATGATGCGATGCTTGCATGGCTCGATGGCATGAGTGGTGCCAATGCAGTAGTCCTAGGTGGAATTCTGGGAATCATGATGGCTGCTGATATGGGTGGACCGATCAACAAAGCGGCTTACACCTTTGGTGCAGCGACCATCGCGCAGGGAGAACCTTCGGGAGTCATGGCTGCGGTTATGGCAGCTGGTATGGTTCCACCACTGGCCATTGCACTCTCCACTGTACTGGCGAAAAACAAGTATACGCTGGAAGAAAGAGAAGCCGGTAAGGCGAACTGGGCACTGGGTGCTTCGTTCATCACAGAAGGAGCGATTCCTTTTGCGGCGGCGGATCCGCTGAGAGTCATTCCATCCATGATGGTGGGTTCAGCGGTTGCTGGTGCACTGTCCATGCTCTTTGGCGCAACCCTTGCAGTGCCTCATGGAGGAATCTTCGTTCTGCCGATCCCCAATGCGGTAGGCAATCTACCCATGTACATTCTCGCGATTGTGGTGGGCTCTGCAGTGGGTGGACTCATGCTGACAGCACTGAAGAAGAAAAAAGCATAGATCGTATCATCAATGAAGAACTGCATCTGAAGAGATGCGGTTCTTTTTCCATGGAGTAGAGATGATGAAGTGAAATCATAGGAGAGCATTTCCGTATTGTTATTGGAAAAATAATAAATTGGAGAAGAAAAATATATATCTCATGAGTACTATGAAAGTACAGATAGAGAAAGGAGATGGAACGCATGGGTATGTATATCCGAAGCGAAGGAACAGAGTACTCCGTAAGGTTTGTCAGGGTCTATCATTTCATCGGTATTTTTCTGATTCTACTCATCGCCGGACCACTTCATTTCGCCTATGAATGGTCGGGTGAGAATTTTTTCGTCAGCCTGGTGGCTCCTGTCAATGAAAGCATCTGGGAGCATCTGAAAATGGTCTACTGGCCTACACTCTTGTGGTGGGTTCTGGGATACGCATTGTTCAGGAGAAGAAGCAGGCTTTCCGGTATGCGCTGGGGACAGTCCATGGCTGTCAGCATCATTTTCGGGATGCTGGTCATCGTGCTCTGGTATTACACCTGGGCGGGAGCCTTCGCCATTGAAGCTTCCTGGATCAATTTCTCGTCCATGGTCAGTGTCGTCATCGGACAGCTACTGGCGATCCATGTCTATCGGGTGGCAAAGCCCAGATGGGTCTACTTTGTGCCTGGGATGATCATTGTGGTCAGTCTGGCATTCATGTCGGGGTTCTTCACCTATTATCCTCCGGCTCTGCCGATGTTTGTGTCGCCTTATTAAGTCTGAGACAATCTCCAGAGGTATTGAATAAGAGAAGTAGATCTCCTGGAGCAGCCCGTCATGAGGCTGAGGTGGGGGATCAGTTATAAGCGGTCCAGGATTTTGCCTGGATAGATGATCCAGGGTTGATTCTTAATTATCTCTTAATATTTTGATTATCAAAGTATACATCTGTATAATGGAGGTATTGAAAAATTGGAGGTAGGAAATTGAATATATTAAATCATCTACGCATCGGAAACCTGGTCGCTAAATGGCCGATCATTCAGGGAGGGATGGGGATTGGCATATCTTTGTCTGCTCTTGCAGGAGCTGTAGCAAAAGAGGGCGGCATCGGAATCATTTCAGGTGTGCAGATCGGATATAGAGAAGCGGATTTTCAGAAGAACAATCTGGAAGCGAATAAAAGAGCATTAAGGGAAGAAATCCGAAAAGCGAGGGAGATTGCGCCGGAAGGGATCATCGGCGTCAATCTGCTGGCGGCCATGACAACCTATGACGAACTGATCCGCACCGCCATCGAGGAGGGCATCGATCTTATCGTGACAGGAGCAGGACTTCCTCTTGATCTTCCTAAAATGGTGGAAGGCACAGAAACGAAAATCGCACCAGTGGTCTCCTCCGGAAAAGCCGCAAGACTGATTTCCAAAGTCTATGACAAGAAGTTCGGTATTCCTGCGGACATGTTCATAGTGGAAGGTCCTCTGGCAGGGGGACATCTGGGCTTCAAGAAAGAGGTCATGGAAAGTGAAAGCTATATGGACCTGGAGGACATCCTGAAGGAAGTGCTGGAGGCAATCCGGCCCTTCGAGGAAAAGTATGAGGTGAAGATCCCGGTGGTCGTTGCCGGCGGAATCTTTGATGGGAAGGACATTGCGCATTATCTTCAGCTGGGTGCGTCAGGAGTGCAGATGGGCACCCGATTTGTCGCCACGGAGGAATGCAATGCGGACCTTGATTTCAAAATGTCCTATGTCCATGCCAGGGCGGAGGACATCAGGCTAGTGAAAAGTCCTGTGGGCATGCCTGGAAGAGCCATCAGTAATTCCTTCACAGAGAAAATGGATGCGGGGAACATTCCCGTGAAGAGATGCTACAACTGCCTGATTCCCTGCGATCCGAGAACGACTCCATACTGCATCTCTGATGCGCTCATCCATTCGGCGGAGGGGACAGAAGGCCTGATCTTTGCAGGGGCCAATGCCTTTAGAGTCAATGAGATCATCTCTGTCAAGGAGCTTATGAGAAAACTCATTGAAGAAACCAGAGATCATATGGATTCATGTAATTAGATTGGAGATCAGAGCTGATTCAGAACGAATGAACCAGATAATAAGGAGCATCAGGAAGACTTCTCAAAGTTTTCCTGATGCTCCTTTAGCATACATGATATATGGATTTCATACTATTTATCGGTTTCCAGGACAAGTCCGTTCTCATAGAGCTGCGTCACATTGTAAGGATAGGTGTTCTCCTGGTGGAGATGCCCGAAATACCAGTGGGTATACTCGGTTTTGTCCATGACCTCCTGAAGAAAGAGATTCAGTTTCAGCTCGGGTGCATGATTGGGGAAGATCATGTTCATGATTTTTTCCGGGGCAGCATGGGTAATGATGTAGTCCACCTGGAAATCATGCGCTTTGAGGTTCTTTCTGGCTTCCTCGAAATCCTCCTCGGACGGAATCTCTTCTTTCCACCAGGAAACCCCTTCTTTCCGAAGGAACTTATCGATGCTGTAGCCTCCACCCATGGTGAAGAAAGTGCGGTTTTCGATGGTGAAGACCTGGCCCCTCATGAGATGGAGGATGTTTTTTCTGATCCGATGGATTTTTCCTCCATGCCACATTTCTATGGGATAACTGTTTAAGACATCGAAATTCTCATGGTTTCCGTCTATGAAGAGGATGGTGAAGGGGAGGTGCTCCAGGTAATTGAGATTCTCCTCCTCAGCCTTGTTCATTCTGAAAAGAAATCCGAAATCACCCGCAACCAGAAAACAGTCCGCTTCCTTAAGTTTACCGATCATGGGTGTTTTTTCCTTTGTAAATCGTTCAATATTGCCATGTACATCACCGGTGATATAGATCATATAGACCTCCTTCGGCTATCAGAGAGCCTTTGAGAAAGTAATCTGACAAAAAATACCTGAATCTGTGTTTCTTGCATCACTGGAAATCCTGTTCATGGTAGTTCAGGAGTCGTTTATTCCTGTAGATGAACAGTGATTGGATGATCATGAGCATTCCTGTAACGGCTAAAATGCTTTCTATTGAAACCACTTCAGCCAGTGGTCCATATAGAAGCATGCCTAGAGGCATCATCATGGATGATGCACTGATCAGGCTGAAGACTCTGCCCAGTTTGTCCTCGGGAACATTCTCCTGAAGGAGCGTGACTATCGGTGTATTGAAATAGGGAATAACCAGTCCGACGAATACCATTGAGGAAATATACAGGAAGAACTGGTTTGTCAGTCCCATAAAAAGTGTAAGAAGCCCGAGAACAGTCAGCGAAACGGAGAAGGTCCGGACTTTATTATGAAATCCCTGCCAGATCGCAATGAGGAAACCACCGAGAATGGTACCGCCAAAGAATGATACTTCATTTAGCGTGAGCCTCCAGTATTCCTCTCCATAGCTTCTTGCGACAAGAAGAGGGGTAAGCATGGCCACCGGGGCGACAAGAAAACTGAGGATAAGCTGAGCAAGGATGAGTGATGCGATAAAACTGTTTCCGATGGCATAGCTGATTCCGTTTTTGAGATCGGATAAATAGTTTTGTTTCTCTTCGGATAAAGCCTGCTTGTGTGTCGGGACTTTAAGAATAAGAAGAAGTACTACTGCAGATAATGCGGTAGCGACGTCGATGAAAAATATTGCGGGAAGGTCTGAGTAGGTCAGAAGAAGTGCACTTAAGGCAGGAGAAAGAAGCATCATGATGGACTGTACACTGGAGTTTATGCCGTTCACCTTCATGAGCTTTTCTTTTGGGACGATTTGTGGAAGCATGGCGGATACTGCTGGTGTCTGGATCCCCGCTCCGATGGATCGAATGAACGAAACGATGAACAGCGCCTCAATTCCTCTGTATCCTGAGAGGAAGATCATAGCCAGTATGAAGGTTGAAGTTGCGATTCCAAGGTCCGACAGTATAATCAGTCTCTTTCGATCATATCGGTCTGCCCATACACCCGCAAAGATCGATATGATGAGCTGAGGCATGAATCCGAATAGAGTCGACAGCGTGAGCATAATGCCTGAATTTGTCGTCAGCGTTATATACCACATGATGGCGTACTGGACCAGAGACGAACCAAAAAGCGAAACGGCCTGACTGGAAAGAAATACTACAGTGTCTCTTTTCCAATGCGGAGGAAGGGGTTCTATCTTTTCTGGTATCTGATCTGTTTCTTTAACCATATAGATTACCTCAATTGTGTTTACTGGTTTCATTATACTTAATGCAGGAAATCAGATTGTAAATAAATGATGAATAATCATTACACTAAGTATCAGGTCCAGACGTCCGTAAAAGTGTAGGAGGCGTCCTGGCCAACGTATCCTTCTATTGGGTGGTCTTTGAGGCAGGAGATCAGGAACATCGGTGATAGTCAGGAGCAGAAGGGGCTTTATTGCTCAGTGCGCTGACGGGGCACTAGGATTATTTTGATGCTGCGATGAATGAAACAAACGGTGCTGATACAGATGTTGCGATGGAGTATGTTGATATTGTATAATGAGGAATAGTTTTATTGCCGGGGCAACTGGTGTTCAATCAGCTAACAGACTATCAGAATTATGAAGCATTATCTTTATAGTCGTTTTAATGTAGTATTATGGAATTCTAATAGCGAAGATTGTCTGCATTTGGAGGACCTAAGATAAAATCCTGTGATAGCTGGAGTGGCTTCTGCAAACAGCTCAATATCGTTGTTGCGAAATGCACTTAGACTTAAGTGATCAAACTATCAATATAATATAAAGGAGAAAATCATGATTAAAGTTTGCGAACATTGTTCAAACATAAATATCGAACAATTAAAGAAAGCCGTTGGTGAAGATATTGTTCAAGTAGGTTGCATAGATAAATGTGCTGCATATGAAACTGAAGCATATGGTTATGTTGATGAGGAACTTGTTGTTGAAAACAACACAGAAGAGTGGATCAAAAAAGTCTCAAATAATATACGTAGGTAACAAAACTGCTGCAGCAAATCATTCTTGAAATTGGCCGAAGCGATGGACCGCAATCACGATAAGAACCTGCCGGTCGTTCTATTCGGTCAATGACCAGATGAGAATTCAAAAAACCCTCTCAAAGTATTATCATTATATAATACTTTGAGAGGGTTTTTTCTATCCATGTAACCATGGGAAAATGCTATATGGTACCCTCAGCGGGAATAATATATCACATATATATGCATTTTGGATAATGGGAATAATGGGACTAAAGCCTTGCAAACCAATGTGAACAGAGATTTATTATATCTTGATGCATAATGATAAAATAGGGCATAATTGAATAAAAGTGTGATGTAAAGTGTGATGTAAATTGAAAGTTGAGACACAATTCATGTGCTAAATATTAAAAGAGAGACCGTCGCAACAGTCTCCCTTAAGTGGGTTCCGAGGAAGCACCACCGCAATTCAATTTAACAACACTATTTTATCATGAAAAATATTGCTTGTAAATGGTCATTGCTGCATTGCTTTAATGAGTTTTGACTTAGTATCAGTTCCTAGAATACTATTAAACACGTCAACTGGGACTGCTTTTCTTAATTTTTCAACTTCAATTTGAAATTGTCTTAATACTTTTGTGATTTCAGATTTATGGAATTTCAATTTTTTGAGGATCAAGGCAGTAAGAATCATATAATCGGTGATTGTGCCAAATTGAACATTTTTACTATAATTTATCCCGCTCTCAATCTCCATAAAATTTTTGAATCTTCTTGAGGGGTTATTAGTCATAAATCTACAATCAAATATTGCGGAATTATGAGCAACTGCATTACGGAGATCTTTAAGCAAGAAAATGATATCCTCTGGGAGGCGGCTGCTATTATCTATTGATGTGTAATGTATATTCATATCCTTTGAATATTGTATCCTTGCATCTTTGTTCATTGTTTTTAGAAACATACCAAACTGTCCTAAAGTAATTATCTCGAAAATAGCCCATAATGGTACTGGTTTATCCTTATGGTGGTAATGCTCAATCATTCTCAATCCACTTTGGTATCTATCACTGATCGTTGAGTAGAGTGTGTTTCGTAAATCTAATCTCAATTTCAGTGTTTTTTTATATTCTTTATCTTTTGGAGTATATTTTTTGTAATCATCAAGTAGACACTCATAAACCTCAGAAAAATTCTCAGAGCATAGATTAATACATGTTTCTAACGCTCTGCTTTTGAAAGCGGTTTCTATATGCATCAGATGAGGATACAGGATGCTTTTTATGTTCATGTCAAAACTGTATATTGCTAAGATCTCATCAAAATTAGTATATGCTATTTGTTTACTTGGATTACCGATATATTTATAACCTTTGTATCCATGGTAATATCCAATATTCAGTAACTGGGTCTTCTGAGTGCTGCCTTGGATGCTTATACCTTTATTGTCTCTCATATATTTCATAAGTGCATTTACACTTTTTTTCTTAGTCCTATTGTTTGTGTTTTTCATCATCATCTTTCCTCATAAACAGATTATCAAGTAGATCAGCGGTTTTTGTTCTGGTCTTTGGCATTACTGAGGCATAGGTATCCATTGTAGTTTTTACTGATTTATGACCTAGTCTCTCAGATATTACTTTAATATTCTCTCCATTATTTAATAATATTGTAGCATGAGTATGTCTCAAATTGTAAGGAGGCATTTCTTTAATGAGCAGATCTTCAATCTCATCTGAGGGATAACCATCCTTGATGAGATTGACTTTTTGTTCTTTACGCAGTTTGTTCAGATATTTATTGAACATAGTCCGGAAAGTATCAGGAGAACTCATTGATCCGGATCTCTTAGTTATAACAAAATCATTACGCTTATTAAAGCTAGTCCTTAATTTATGATCAATTAAAGCATTTGTAAGTGCTTGAGGGATGGTGATTACTCTCTCAGATAACTCTGTTTTAAGTATATCAGTTAATACAAGTTCTTTTGATTCTTTATCGTTGATTACCTGAGCGTTTATTTCTATCAATCTATTATCTAGATCAATCTTTTTCCATTGTAATCCCATCAATTCAGCTGGTCTCATTCCTGTCATACTCATTATGTATACAGGGATATATAGCCAGTTGTTTTTTGTGTATTCCAGAAATGCTGTAAGCTCCTCAAATGTCCAGTATGAAATTTTATTTTTCTTTACAGACTCTTTTTCGATATCTGTAGGTAAATAGGAAATTAGCTGTAGTTTTATAGCGTATCTTAAAGCGTTTGAGAGTGTTTCCATGATTTTTTTCTTAGTTGAGGGTTTCAAGCCTTTTTCCGTGAGTTTATTGTAAAAATCCTGAACAACGGATGGTGTTAATTTATACAGAGGTACATGCCCCAATTCAGGGATTATATGATGATTCATTCTTGATTTGGTGTTATAGCTCGTGTTAATACTTTTTTTTGATCCAATATCCTCATACCACTTATGCATGAAGTCTCTAAGCAGCATCCTACTGTCTGTTACGCTGATTCCTTTTGATCTCAGTATCAATTGTTCAGATACCCATAATTCAGCCTCTTTTTTACTCTTAAATGTCTTAGATGGTCTAACGGGTTTACCATGGCCATCTTTACCTAAATATACAATTGCCTGTATTCCATATGCAGTTTCTCTGTATGTAGCCATGATCTCACCTAACCTTTACTTAATCTCTTTCTCTCTCTTAGTCATATTTTTGATTTTCTCTATTAATTCATCCAAGTCGCTTTGATCAATATTTACAGATGGATGTTCATACTTAATTGTTCTAATAGTGCTCCATGCTTTGTATTTTAAGTACTCGAAATTTCTAGAGGGATGACCTAATTTATAGTATTTTTCTATGCTTGAAGATCCACCATCTCCACCCTCAAACCATTTTACTTGAAACTCCTCGGTAATTGGCTTGTTATTGTTTGATTCCAATTTACTTGAGTACTGAACTATTGATCCTAATACTGAGTTAATCATGCTAACAAATAAATACTTTGTAACTTCGTCATCAGAATAAAAAACATCTAAAGCGGTTTTTTTAAGGGTTTTATCAAAACCATAGTGGTTAAATATTAGTTTAAAAAAAGAGTATGCAGGTTCAATAACTCCGGAATGTATATCTATAGTTTCGCCTGTTACTATCGGTAATTTTGAGCTGTCTAACCATGGATGGCCATTAATTACATCAACGTTCTCCCCTAATAATTCATTGACTTGCACATATAGAGCATCCGCTAATTTTTGTATCAAATCTATACTGGGATTATTCTTTTTTCCTAGTTCAATCATCTGAATATATCCGGTACTTACACCTGTAAGTTCTGCAAGTTCTCTCTGGGTTAGTCCACGTTGCTTTCGGAATTTTTTCAAATTTTCCTTAATCATATTCTCACCTCAATTCATTATACTCCATTAGATTAAAAAAATAAATACTATAGTTTGTCTTTTTACTATTGACACATACCAATAGTTGGTGTAATCTTACGTTAAAGATATACTATAGTTTGCGCGTTGGGAGGTGAGTGTATGACACCAGGAATGAAAATTAAAATTGCAAGAATCCAAAGACACAAAAAGCAATACCAGTTTGCGAGAGAGCTAGGAATTTCAAGAGAGTACCTGAGATTGATTGAGTCTGATAAGGCAAAGAATCCAAGTACTGATCTGATGAAGAAGATTGCAGAGCAGCTTGAAACAAAAGTTGGAGCATTATTTTTTGATGAGGAGGTATAAACATGGATCATATTCTAGAGAGAATTGAAGTCTTTTATGAGATCTATCTTGATGAGTACCTTGATGAACAGGAAAGGAATAATCATAGCAATCTTTCTGATAATCCCGTATACAGAGATTTAAAGGTGATCATAGCCTCTATGAATCCTTTAAGGGAATATCTTGGGCTATCAAGATTGAAGCTGAATCAGGAGGTTAAGAGCGGCCTTGAGAGGAGAGTTGAGTTAAAGTGCATTTCACGAAAATAGAAAAAATAATGATCAGGTTGGCAGAGCTTTTCTATATTGTCGGAGGTGTTTTGATATTAGCAGCAGGAATCTTTTACGCATATAAATTTCTATAACGTTTTGTTTTGGAGGGATAAGTAATGGATAAAAAAGTATTAATGAATAAGGTTGCAGCTCTTGATGATAAGCTTGAAAATCTAAAATCTATGTCGCGTGTAATGTTAGGAGTCAATCTTGGTATAAGACATGGTGAGTGGGATCCAAGAGAATTTGACTCAGCTATTGATTGGATAACATGTGAAATTGAGCAAAGTGTAGATTGCTGCTCTATATTGACTCAGGAGATCCAAGGACTAGTTGAGGAGGTGTAACCATGAATAATGAAATTCATAGAGCTTTGTACAGCACAGAGGATCTAAGCGAAATGTCAGGTCTACCATTAGAGACTATTAGAGGGCTGTACCGTAAAGGTGAAATAGCAGGTCAGAAAATAGGAAAGAGGATATTTTTCAGTGCTGATGAAGTGCAGCGGATCCTACAAGTAGATGATAAATCAGCAAGATATAAGCATCTAACTGAGATCAGAACACTGGAAATTGAAAATCAGTCTCTGAGGAATCAGATTAATGCTCTCAAGGGCATACTGGCATCAGCATCATCAATTCTTGAATAGTTTGAAGAATAAACATAAGAGGAGGTGAGAGCTGATGATGGGCAAGGATCATGGCTGTATCTATGGCAAATAGTGGATGGATAAAACTGCATAGAGAGTTATTAGATAAATCAATATGGCAGACATCAACATCAGATCAAAAAGTAATAATGATCACCTTGTTACTTATGGCAAATCACAAGGCTATTGAATGGGAATGGCAAGGCAAAAAGTATGTTGTGCAGCCAGGGCAATTCATAACAAGTCTTCCATCTATCACAAAAAAATGTGGCAAAGGTATCACCATTCAAAAGGTAAGAACTGCGTTGCTGCGTTTCGAAAAATACGAATTTCTAACATCCAAATCAACAAACAAGAACAGACTTATAACCATTGTAAACTGGGACTCCTATCAATCTGATGAAGAAAATCAACAGGCAAAACAACAGGCATCTAACAAGCAGTTAACAGCTAACAAGAATGATAATAATGAAAAGAAAAATATATACTCTGATGATTTCGAGACATTTTATAAAGTGTATCCAAATCCTAAGGGTAAAGCTCAGACATATAAGAACTGGAAAAAGGTAATCAAGCAGCATGATCCAAATGAAATTATTGAGTGTGCTAAGAGATATCAGAGATCATTAAGACCAGATACGGAAAAAGCCTATATTACCACAAGCTATAATTTCTTAGGCCAAAAGCAGGCATATCTTGATTATTTACAAGGCTCAGAAAGAGATCAGAGACAGCGAGAGCATATAACCAGAGATATTTTTAGATTTGAGGAGTGAGTAAATGGACAAGTATACATCAGTAAACAATGAAAACCAAATACTTGGGATCATAATGATGGACTCATCCCTCATGGCCATTGCTCTCCAATATGGAGTCCATAAAAGTATGTTCAGAAATAGGATCAATCAGAACATATACGAGAGTATGACAGAGCTATATAGCAATCAGACAGGTATAGATATTACTACTTTGGTTTCAATAAGGGATGAGAAGTTGCTTGGAGGCATCTCATATCTATCAGGATTGATTTCATCAGTATATAGCAATCAAGGGTTTACGGATTACATAAAGATACTGATTAATAATTACCAGAAAGACCAAATCAGAGAGTTAGGACAGTACATAACAAAAAGAGCAGATCAGGAAGAACCACAATCAATCATTACTGAAATCCAAAACAAGACATTAGATCTGCTCTCCATATCGGCATCGGGGAAAAAGGATAAGGCTCAAAGATACGCAAAATATGCAGAGGATAAATATAAGGCATCAAAGGGAGAGATTGAACCGAACATTAAGACTGGATTCAGAGATATTGATACTCATGTTGGAGGATTCAAGAGAGGTAACTATATAACTTTATTCTCTGGATCAGGAATTGGAAAAACAACTTTTGCCATCTCACTGGCTTTAAGTATTGCAAAGAAAAAATACAAAGTAATATATTTCACTATTGAGATGACAGAGACTGAGATCATCGACAAACTGCAATCTCAGATACTTGAAATAGACTATAAAAAGATTACACAAGCAGCTCTGACAGAGGATGAGATCCATAAGATGGATGTAACAGCGAATAGATTACTGAATCTTGATTTAACAATAGAGGATGAGATTACAAGCTCTGAGGAGCTGATAAACCAGATACTATTTAAATCTTTGAAGAATGAGGTTGATGTTGTCATTGTTGATTACCTGAATTTATACATAGGATCCTCAAGTGTCGGAAATACTCTATCAGAAAAATTAGGACAATTAGCTATTGATCTAAAAAAACTTGCACAAAGAAATCACATCTGCATTATCGGATTAGCTCAGGCAAACAGATCAGCAGAGCAGAGGATTAATGAGGACAATCCAGAGTCATTTTTGCTTAGTAAATTTGATATTCAGGATACGAACAGGGTATTTCAGCATAGCAATGTTGTTATAGCTCTAGCAAGAAATGAAAAATTGGATGATCCATTGCATAAAGAAAAATTGCATGAACAGGGATTACTCAATTACAGCTCCAAAGACCTGACAATAAATCCAGAACTGATGATGCTGCAAGTATTAAAAAATAGATCAGGAAGTAAAGCGACTATCCCATTAAAGTACCAAGGGAAATATTCAAAGGTATCTGACTTCCCTAGGATATGAGGAGGTGAACCATGAATCAATTATCTGAGCAGATTATGAGAGTTAAGTGTCTTTATATGGCATCCGATAATAAGGCCTTAAAAAGGCTAATAGGAGCTATTATGGCAGGGGATAATATCCTTACTGAAGATGATCAGAGGAAAAAGGACAAGAATATCAGTATTAAGGGAGATCCGCCTCAGTAAATAACGTTAATAATAAATAAAAAGGAGAGGTGTAAAAATTGGAGAGTGAAAGAAAAAGAGGTATCATTGCAAAAATTTTCCATGACAGAGGTTATGGTTTCATCAATCAAAGTGATGGAAAGTCAGTTTTCTTCCATATTGGAGATCTTGATGGAGTATCCTTTGACAGTCTCTATGTAGGGCAGCATGTTGAGTATAATCCAATTCAAAAACCAAAAGGATTTACAGCGAATGATTTGGAGATCATTGATGGTGTAATGGAGGTGAGTAAAGAGAAATGGAGGTGAGTAAAGAGAAATGGTAAAGAAATTCCAGATGAGAGAGGTCAAGGAGTTTGATCCGATTGAGTATTATGACAAGAGGATTGAAGAAGTCCAAAGAGATAAAGATCTGAATCTGATCCAAAAGACAATGGTAACAAAGTATCTTGAGACCAGAAAAAAGATGATTATGAAGTTGAGTGTAAGAGAAAAAAGCAACAGACAAGAGGCGATAAGAACAAAGGCAGGAAGAGAAAAACAGTCCGAAAATAAGATGATTTAAGGAGATAGAGATATGAGATTAGGTAAGAAAGATGATTCAGCCATGATCCAGGAAGATAAAAAGGTTAAAGAGGCAGCTAAACTGAAACTGACATTTGAAGAAGTTGTATCAGGCAAGGATCCTGTATTTCAGGAGTTACTAGATAAGTATAATCAGGAGGTCAAACGTGCAAAGCATGTTAGAGAAAATTTATCTAAGAGATCTGATGAGATAAAAATAGCAATTCATGAAAACAAGACGAAGGATAATAAGGATGTGGATCTCTCTGATGTATCTAAAGTATTAAGTCATGATTCAATGTTGGATCCTCATCAAGCGAGAAAGTTAAAGAGACTTAGTAAAAAGTCATATGCGAACGATAAAAATGTTCTTGTGGCACGATACAACATACTGACGTATATAAAGCAGTACCTTGAGGATTATGACAAGAGAAATGTTGCAATGTATGATGAACTGAGGAAAACTATGGAGTCAAATAGAAAACATGAGAAAGAGCTAGAGACTCGGATTGAAGAGCATGAGCAAGTTTTCGGGAAACTGTCATCAAGAATAGATATGCAAGTGTGTATGTCACACTACTCGCCAATCAGAGAAATTGAACAAAGGCCAAAAACCAAGGTTTTGGGAGGGAAAACGCTTAGTGCAATAAAACTAAGCCTCTCTATACTTGAAAATTCAATCAATAAATAAGGTGTTTTTCATAAATTTTCCCTAACCCCCCCATTATGCGAGCTGAGAGAGAAATCTCTCTTGGCTTACCCCCTCCTCGTTTCCTGGTTCCCCTAAAAAATCTAATTTATTTACCCCGGGGGTATATTAAATAGTGGGTGATATTACAATTACTGAATTTGTTTAGGGATGGATTTTATTCATCCCTATTGTTTTAGCAGCAATTAAGGAGGAATACTTCTTGGATCAGTTTGATTTCTACAAACTAAATATTTCTGATGTCTTGGTTGATGATCCTGAGATCAGTAATGAGCAGCTCATGATAGAGTATCTAGATGGTGATGATGCAGCAAGAGAGAAACTTATATTAAGAAATACTGGATTAGTCCGTATGATTGTGAACCAATACAATCCTCCTGGATCTATAGGTTCATTGGATGAGGATCTCATGCAAGAGGGAATGATTGGATTAATACAAGCAATAGAAAAATATGATCCATACCTCAGCAATGCCTCAAGATTCAGCTCCTATGCTGTAATATGGATTAAAGCTACAATTTCAAAGTATCAGCGTAATAAAGCTAGTATGATCAGAGTACCGAGCTATAAGTATGATGACTATCAGAAACTCAAAAGTATTATAAAAACCATAGAGGGCAAGATTAATAGAGAGCCTAAAATGTTTGAGATATCCAAAGAGGCAAAGATGGATATTGATAAAGTTCAGAACTTAATTGTGTTGTTCAGTAAGATTGACTCTCTGGATAGACCTATCAGCTCAGATGATGACAGCTTTACAATAGGAGATCTAATCTTGGATTATGATGATGCATACTTGGAGGTAGAGTTAATAGCGTACAATGATTGGTTGAGGGATGAAATAAACAAAGGACTCAATAAACATCTGACTCTGTTAGAAAATAATGTTGTGAGACTTAGATATGGATTGGATGATTATAATGAGATGCAACTTAATCAGATATCAGAGATCCTGGATCTTACAGTCAATCAGGTTTACACAATCCTATTAAATGCATTTACAAAGCTGAGAAAATCATCATGGTATGTGAGGATGAAAATTCAATGTGATTATTGACGAATGATCATTTTTTCTAACTGATTGTTTAATACTTACTGAGATTAGTTTATAATTAATTTAATCAGTTTTAGGAGGTGTAATTATATGTCTATTTCAGATTTTTTAAATAATTGTATAGAATCATTAATGGAAATATTCCGTAAATACTCTCCAGTGATAGTACCAGTATTAGTATTAGTAATTATTGTTATAATTAACTCTATCAACTCTTTTGTAAACGTCAATCAGATTTTACTCCACATCCCAAGCATTTCGGGCACTTTAGCTGGTTTTTTATTTACATTTTTCGGTATATTTACAGCTCTACCGGATAACAATTTTATCAAGGTATTAAAATCCAATGGGTATATGAAAATTATCCACATTACCTTGATTACTGGAATTTCCACACTTTTAGTATCTATGGTACTCAGTATATTTGGTGTGCTTAGTTACCTTTCAATATCACTCTTCATCGTTGGAGTATCCGAAACTATGCTTGCATCGTTTTATTTATTTATTGTAAGTACATACAGCTCAAAATCTAAATGAATCTGCAATTGACTCTGTAAGTGCATCCTTGATTTTAGCAAAGTCAAGGATGTTTTTTAGATGCTTTCGATCTATGTCAATTTCGACTTTTTTTCGCAAAATTGATGTTACAAAATCAAACTCGAATAACTCTTCATCTTCTCCGTATCCTTGTATTTCAAATTTAGAAAAATTTCTTTTTATGTACTCACCTTCTTCAAATTTATTCTTTGCTTCAATACTCAATGGTTGCATTCTATATTTTACATCTACGCTACACTCAATCATATTTGTACTAGATAAATTATACGTGTCGTGTAATGATAGAATTTGACTAACTGCTTCTGAATTGCAGCCAAATTTAATACTGAGATTAGATAGATGGTGGGTTTTTTTCAATTTGTTGTGTATATTAAGATCTAATGTAGGAGATATTTCAATACAATATTGTGAATCGCTCATCAATCCACTCAAAAATATGGTTATTGTATCAATAAACTTTGGTGCTCGTGAATTGAATAATGTAGCTACTCTATTATATCTAAAATCCATCACAAAATATGTGTAATTATCAATTTCTATTTTTATATCATCACTAACACTACTAGTTGAATCATTCTTAGTATCGTTCTTTTTTGTGAGATCTTTATCTTTAGCGCTTTTGATAACCTTTTTAAGAATGCCATCTTCCACATGCTCTCTGTTACTCATAATAACAAAGGCTTTATTGTCATGTACCTCTAAGAAGCGAATAAAGACTCTTTTTCCAGATTTATAAGGAATAGGATATTCCTTGCCCAGTTCTATTTTCTTTACTAATGCAGAAAAATAATCATTAGAAATATCTTCAATTTTTTTATCGTGAGTCATAAGATCTAATGTATAATTTATATCCGAAAATTCAACTCTTTTAATCATAAATCCTCCTTTATAGTTCAGTCAATCTAATACAACTATAACATTTAGAACACATGCATAACAATATAGAATATTATAATATATATTTATAAGTTGTAAACAAATAGTTTCAATAAGACTTGCGTATTTAACTGTATTAATATCGAAATCTGACCATAAATCGGGGGCTGAGGTTGATTTAATGTCTTATGAATACTAATTATCATTAAAAATAAAAAAGCCTTACAGAGGCGATTAAGAGCCTTTGCAAGGTGTTATAAATGATGAATTTATATGTTTTTTTATGATACTACTTCTCAAATATGCTGAGAAACAATTCTGAAAATAAAAGTGTGATTTAAAGTGTGATTTAGGGGCGTTTAGATTCAGTGAAAGTGTTGATTATCAATGGGTTTCGTAATATTAATGGTACCCTCAGCGGGAATCGAACCCACAACTAGCCCTTAGGAGGGGCTTGTTATATCCATTTAACTATGAAGGCTTGAACAATAGTTATTGTAATATATTCAGAGAATGAAGTCAATGAGACTGAGCATGCAATGCAGCTAATTAATGCTTCAGATGAGCAGAGAGGACAGCGATTCTGCTGTCCTCTTAAAAGTATCTACTCTTCATATTCCAGTGCTTTGATGACTTCTCTCATTTCCTCTGTTATGGGGAAGATGGGTGAATTATCATCCGAGGTGTCCTGATTCTCCACAATCAGGACGGCGGCATCTTCACTGAGTGTATGGGTATGCCATACACCTTTTTTCACGTTGTATCCTTTGTGCATTTCCATGGGCACTTTGATGATCTCACCAGGCAGATCTCCTGTCCCGGCGGAATACAGATTGCAGCTGCCGCTGATCAGCACAAATACTTCGTCCGTTTCAAGATGCTTCTGCATGTTTTCAATCTTCTCAGGGATGAGATCATTGCAGAATCTCAGTACGGCTACTCTCCAGGATTCGAAATCGATGATGGGTTTATAGCAGGAATCGGGAAAAGCGACCTTTTCAATATGCTCATTCATGTTGTAACTCCTCGTATAATATATTTGATTATCTGGTGTCTGATTGTTATATGACGGATTAGTCAAGTGTCACTCCTCGATTTTCTGGATGGTGAGACTGTACTTCTTCAGGACCTCAGGGCTGATCTCCTTGTCCACCTCGATGATCTGATAGAGGATTTCAGAGCCTTCCATTTTGTATTCAAGTAGCTTTCCGCCTACAGATGTTCTGAAGTTCGTGTAGGTATAGAAATGTCCGCCACCGGAGACTCTGTATTTCAGACTCTGAGATTCAGTTGAAATTCTTCTTTGCAAGGAAGTGCTGTTCGTTGCCGAAAGGAGCACCTTTTTCTCTTTGAGTTTCTCCAGATTTCCGGTCAGAAGAGCGTCAATGAGATAATGCGCCTGCTCTTTTGTAAGGTCTTCAAGGGGCCGGTTCAGCTTATAGCTTCCATATTGCTTCAGAAGATCTGAAATCTTAAGTCTCTGCAGTTTTGTGCTTTGCTCATTTTTCCAGCTGTTCATGAATACACTCCTCGTGTAACCTATCGTGTTCAATCCACATCTTATTGATTCTGCAGGTTCAAGGGCAGTTCGGGATGATCCGGTTAAGCTTCAATGAAGGCCCGTGCAGATTTTTCGTTTAACTTCTTATATCCATTATTATACAGAATTATCGGCAAGAATCACATCAGATTTATTTTTTCAGAGTCAATCTCATACCTGAAATTGAAGAAGGGAGAGTGGAGTGAAACTGAGTCAACAGCTAGTGATGAGCTGTTAAATCAGCACATAGGTGTCTGCTTCATAAAGATCGAAGGTCTCCTCCTTCAGGAAATGCTCCATTGCATCGATGGCTTTCAGGGGAAGCTTCTCATGATTTCTTCCGTACTTTTCCGGAATGCCCTGATTGGTGACGTAGCATGCCTTGTACACTTTGTCCGGATCGAGCTTCTCTTCTCCCACAAAGAACGCCTGAATTCTCTGCCCATTGGGGTTCTCCACTTTGAAATAGACCTTTATGCCCAGTGCTCTTTTCACATAGCCGCCCATCTGATCCAGTGGAGACCTGGAATAGGTCTTTTCCAGGTTTTCCTCGATCATATCCTGAAGCTCTTTTCCGGTGAGTTCGCAGATGGATACCGGTGGATTCACCGGAATGATCTGATGAAGATCTCTTCTTGTCACAGGTCCCGCATCCACCGGAGCACCATAACGCCATCCGTTGGAGAAGGCCATTTCAGCACCGGTTTCCTTTAAGAGGGAGGACAGGAGCAGGTTGTCCATGGAGTACTCCAGGCTTGTACCTCTGTGCAGAATCACGCGGGTCTTTCCCACGGTTTCATCAAGGAAGTCCCGGTGTGGAGCCAGGACATTCTCGATGTGCTTCTTTGTTTCCTCATGTTCGGGAATGTCCTCGGAGACATCCAGCAGATTGTGTTTCACATCAGTGACTTTCCCCTGGTCCAGAGTCAGATCCAGTTTGCCCAGAAAGGATCCGTGGGAGCCGGACTGGATGAGCAGGGCATCCTTCACCTTCACCACTTCCTGGATTCTGTTATGGGTGTGCCCGCTGATGAGAACATCCACTCCATCTATTCTTGTGAGAAGCTCCATGTCCTGGGGGAACCCCAGATGAGAAAGAACAACCACAAGCTCCGCGCCCTTTTGCCTCACCTCTTCAATATACCCTGGAAGTTCTTCCAGTCCGTTGGTGAAATAGAGTCCTTCGCTGAAATGCTTCGGCATGGTCTTGTCGATGATGTTGCAGGCGATGCCGATGACAGCAACCTTGACACCGGAAATCTCCTTGATCATGTAGGGCTTCATATACAGCCCACCCGTTTCCTTATGATAGACGTTGATGGCAAGAATGGGGTAGGAAAGTTCCTTTTCACGCTCTTTCAGCACATCCGGCCCATAGGCGATGTCCCAGTGGAAGGTCATGGCATCAAGGGACAGGTCATTCAGCAGGGGAACCAGATCCGCACCTTCTGATTCCACCGCCTCATAGGTTCCGTGAAAAGTGTCTCCGTTGTCAAGAAACAGGATTTCTCCTTTTTCCGCTCGGATGGAATCGGCAATGGTTCTGATTCGGGGAAGGCCACCGGCTTTCGCCAGTCGGATTCCCTTATCGTCATAGTAGAGCTCGTTATGAAGATCCAGATAACCGTGCAGGTCATTCATCTGGAGGATCGTCAGATTTTTCATGAATTCTTTCACTCCTTCAAAAATTAGGATTGTCTTTATTATAGGAGATATTTGTTGACGTTCTGGAGATATTCTTTGAATAAGCTGTGGCAATAGAAAAGAACTCCGCCCTTCGGCCGAGTTCTCAAATGATATTGCTTTTGATTGTCTCTCTTAATCGGACAGATTTGCTGCTCTTTTCCGGGTGATATAGATCATGACGACCCCGAAAATGATGGAGGCCACAGATATCAGCTGAGCCTGTCTCATACCCAGGAACATGAGGCTGTCTGTTCTCATGCCTTCGATGAAGAATCTACCGATGGAGTACAGGATGAGATAAGCATAAAATACGATACCGTGGTCATGCTTTCTCTTCTTTCCGAAGAGGATCATCAGTGCGATGAAGCACAGGATATTCCAGATGGATTCATAGAGAAAGGTCGGATGGTAGTAGGTACCTTTAATGAGCATACCTTCCTGGATGAAGGCAGGGAATCTGGATATGAACTCCTGGGATACGGGCCCGCCGTGGGCTTCCTGATTCATGAAGTTCCCCCAGCGTCCGATAGCCTGTCCAAGAATCATGGCAGGTGCAGCCGCATCGACCATGTCCAGAATCTCCGTAAGCGACTTCTTCTTCACTTTCTTGTAGATGAAGACGCCAAGGGCTGCGCCCAGGATTCCACCGTGGATGGCAAGGCCACCGCTTCTGAAATCCAGCATCTCCATGAACGTGTCATACTGGTCCAGTTCAAAGATCACGTAGTACACCCGGGCACCGATCAGTGCCAGAGGAAACGCGTAAAGGAAGGCATCGGTCACATCATCAAAGCTGACGACGCCTTTGCTTCGTTTGCTGTTATAGTAGAGAACGACAAATCCCGCCAGTACACCGATGGTGATGATGACACCGTACCACATGATGGGAATGCCGAATATTTCAAATGCTGTTGAGTCCATATTGTTTACCTCGCTGATTTTTTTCTCCCATTATAACATATACTCTTTTATTGTACTCTTAACTTCAGAGGAAAATCACGAAGTTTCAGCATGAAATTGAAATGTGAATCAAGGAACCCCGTTTACCATCAACGGTTTAGGGAGTTTACCAGGTGTATTTTCGTGGTATAATTTTCAGCGCTTTTAGTACCAGCCATTCTGTTTCAGGCTGACCACGATTTTCGGGATGAGCAAGAATGCATCAACCCTGGAATCCGTTTATAATCAACGGTTACGGGATTTATCCATCAGAAAACACTGCAATGGCTTGGGTGCCGCGTCATCTGCTTTTCCCTGATATCGACGTTGACTCCTTGAGTTGCGGACTTTGACAGTTCAAAGGCTATCGGAACGATGGAAACCCTCATATCAAAGGCTTTCAGGTGTTTCTTTCCGGTTTCAACCTGTTGTACACACATTGTTTCCCGTGAGGTTTGTGCCTCTATTGTCCTATATTCCCGGTTCCGTTTTTTACAGCAGCGCATGGTAGAGCATGAAATACAACTTGATTATCGTTTTCCCGCGCTCTGCCGTGAAGCGCAGAGTTTCAGCGGAAAATCAGAAGACCATGGAGCCGGAGTTCTTGTGCACCAATGGCTTGAGTAGTTATTCGATCGTTTTTCTCTGGTATTTTTTTCAGCGTCTGTAGTACCAATCATGCCGTTTCAGTTTGTGGGCAAAGGCCGCTGCTCCGGCCACAGACCACATCAGTGCATTTCCCGGGAAATCAAGCAGAAGGAAAGAGCTCATCCTAAAACGCCAGTGCTTCCTTCAGAGCATGATATTCTGCTGAAAGCCTGACTGCAATGCTTTGAAGGTGCAATTAAAGTTGTGAAATCATCGGTTTGTCATATATTATGGTTTAAATTTGATATAATAGAATAACAAGACAGAAATAAAGTACCTGGGAGGAATGAAATATGAGAAAAAACATGCTGAGAATTCTGGCGATCCTGATGGCGCTATCTTTACTGGTGGCCTGCGGAAATCAGACCGATGGAGACCTGGAAGCACTTAAAGGTGATATAACGAAGCTCGAAGAGAAGCTTGCAACGGTGGAAGCGGACAATGCAGAGCTCATGGAAGAGAACGAAGCGCTGAAAGCGGAAATAGAAGCACTGAAATCAGGAGAAACACCTGAAGAACCCGTTGATGAGAATCCGATGGAAGAAGAAGAGGAAGAGCTGCCGATCTTTGGCGCAGAAGAAGATGGAACCATGATTCAGGCTTCCACCATCGTCGTGAAGACGGACGAGCCTCTGATCAACAAGATGAACATGATGGGTCAGGAGCTGGGAGAAGCGGTCTTTGGTGGACTGACTATGGAAGCGGTTGAAATCAGGGAAGAAGACGGCAAGGACATTCTCTATGTGGACCTGAAGGAAGAGGAAAATGCGGATCCAAGCTGGGTCTATGACTACTTCCAGGGTTCCACGGGCGGGCTGGTTACAGAAACGGCGCTGACGGAAACATTCCTTCAGAGAGAATATGGTGGTATCTGGATCGATGGTGTGCATTTCACGCTGAACGGAGAAACCATAGAATATGACCATGTACCAAACCTCAGAGAGACCATCCTGAGATAATACGAGAACACAAAAAGAATCACTGCGGGTAGATATGCTACCTGCAGTGATTCTTTTCTTTGGTGCTATTTCCTGGCGGAAGCCCGGAATCTGTTCCGGATGAAGAAAAAGGCTGCGGGAATCATTGAAATGATGAAGATGATGGCCATCAGATAGATGAATCGTCCATCGAGAAAATCCATGTTGCCCATGAAATACCCGATCATCACATAGAGGGAAGTCCAGATGGCATTTCCCATGAACATGAAGAGGGATATGTCCAGAAAATTGACGTCTGTGAAGCCTGCGGTGAAGGGGGTCAGTGTACGAGCGATGGGGATGAATCTTGAAATGAGAAAGGCTCTTCTTCCTTTGTTGGTGAAGAAGTTATGAACCTTTTCAAAGTTATCCTTGTTGATGAATTTAAACAGAGACCGGTCCTCGTATTTGCTTCTATGATACTTCCTGCCTAGAATCTGACCGATCTTGAAATTCAGCATGTCGCCGAGAACCGTGGCGAGAAAAAATCCTAAAAGCAGTGCCAGGATATTCAGGTCACCTGTGGCACCGAAGGCACCGGCACCGACCAGCAGGGAATCTCCAGGCAGGATGGCCAGGACCACTGCACCGGTTTCCAGAAATATGATGAAAAACAGAATGGCGTAGGCGCCGATACCGAAAAAATCGATCAGCTCTACTATGTGCCCATCCAGATTCATGAAAAATTCGATGATCTCTCTAATGTCCATAAAAAACTCCTAAAAACTGTTCTTGATACCATTGTACGAAAAAAAAGTGCTCTGTTGGTGGACTTTTCTTTAAAATATTCTGTCATTTTATTGAAGTCTTTTTTTTCTGTAGCTTCCTGGACCATGCTAAGCAGCATGAAAGGGAATGTGAAATGAAGATAAACAGAAGTTCGAACTTTTTGAGGGGTTACAAAAGAGCGGTTTATTTGCTATTCTATAATCAGATGAATAAAAAGGTTTACATTGCATAAACGGTATATCAATCAATAACACTTGATATTAATACATAATTACTCATAAATATTATTGATGAGAAAGTGGAGTTCCTTGTGGCTCCACATTCTTGACGCTTATGCTGACGTGAATCTGCATGAAGGAGGAATAATCTGAATGAAAAAAATCAAAGTTGTCCAGTGGGGATTAGGAAATATGGGTCGAGGCATGGTGGAAATGCTGCTCACCAAAGAAGGAGTACAAGTGGCAGGTGCCATCGAAAAAAGAGTGACCGAGAAGGTGGATCTGGGCACTTTCCTGGGAAAAGAGGTTCTGGGCATTCCGGTTCACAGCGATGCGGAAAGGCTTCTTGATGAAGTGAAGCCAGATCTGTGCATTCTTGCCATCAATTCCTTCGCCAAGGGTGTGGTGGAGGAGATCCGTCTTCTCACGAAGAAGAAGGTCAATGTCATCACCATAGCGGAAGAAATGGCCTATCCCTATGTGACGGAGCCCGCTCTTTCAGAGGAGATCCACAAAATGGCAGTGGAAAACGGCGTCACGGTCATGGGCACGGGCGTGAATCCGGGCTTTGTACTGGATACGCTGATCATTCAGCTTTCCTTAGGCGTACGACGCGTGGATCATATCTTCGCACGAAGAGTCAACGATCTGTCCCCTTTCGGGCTCACCGTCATGGAAGAGCAGGGCGTGGGACTGTCCAGGGAGGCCTTTGAGCAGGGCGTTAAGGACGGAAGCATCTACGGACATGTTGGCTTCATGCAGTCCATTCCCATGATCGCCAAGTCTCTGGGACTCACCTATGATGAAATCAGGCAGACAAGAGCACCCATCATGACGGCGGTCCGTCGTGAGACAAAAGACGTGGTGGTGAAAGCGGGCATGGTCTGCGGATGCAACCATACAGCAGTGGCGCTGAAAGACGGGAAACCCGTGATCACCCTGGAGCATCCTCAGCAGGTGAGACCGGACATGGAGGACATCGAAACGGGAGATTACATCGAGATCCACGGAGACCCGGATCTTTCCATGGTCATCAGACCGGAGGTGCCTGGCGGCATCGGAACCATAGCGGCGGCTGTGAATGTGATTCCCCATGTGATTAATGCAGACCCTGGGCTCATCACCATGACGGACATTCCGGTGACCCACGCCATCATGGATGATTTCAGAAACCATCTGAAGTAGAAAGAAGGATAGATAGATGAAGATTGGTAAAGAAACATGGGTGGAGATCCATGACATCGTATTGAAACCCGAAGAAAGAACCGGGAATCTGCCGGAGGAGACGAAGAAAGTGCCCCTGGAAATGAGGCTGAAGGGATTTCTTCTGGAAGAGGCGGAGCTTGGTGACAGAGTGAAGATCAGAACCGTCACAGGAAGAATCGTGGAAGGAACGCTTCTCAAGGAAAATCCTGTCTATGAACACGGGTATGGGGAAACCTTCATTCCGGAGCTTCTGACCATCGGACAGAACCTGAGAGCCATGCTGGAGGTGGATCATGAGTAGAGATAAGAGCTATGCCGCAGTGATGGCGAGAAAGAACGAGATCATGAAGAAGGCACTGGGTGTGGATTATGAGGAATATGAGCTCTCTGACATCGCCTTCGATTATGACTCTTTGATGGAAGATGTGCATCTCACCATGGAGGACATCAGAAGAATTCAGAGAGAAGTGTCTGTGGGAGATACACCACTGGTGGAGCTTAAAAATCTCACAGCTCTGGCGAGAAAATTCTCGGAGTCCGGCAAAGGAGCGCGAATCTTCATCAAGGATGAAGCGGGCAATCCTTCTGGAAGCTTCAAGGACAGAAGAGCCTCCCTTTCCGTATACAAGGCAAAGGAGCTGGGCTATAAAGGCGTCGTCACCGCCACATCAGGCAACTACGGCGCAGCGGTGGCTTCCCAGGCTGCAAAGCTTGGCTTGAAGTGCATCGTGGTCCAGGAATGCTATGACAGTGAAGGCATCGGTCAGCCGGAGATTCTGGAGAAGAGAAGAAAGTGCGAGGCCCTGGGGGCGGAAGTGATTTCACTCACCGTGGGACCGGAGCTTTTCTACACCTTCTTGAGCATTCTCGAAGAGACGGGTTATTTCAATGCTTCCCTTTATTCCTCCTTCGGTATCCGTGGCGTGGAAAGCCTGGGCTATGAGATTGCAGAAGAGGTGAAGGAGAAATACGGCAAGTTCCCGGAAGCGGTGCTTGTGACCCATGCGGGAGGCGGAAACCTCACTGGAACCGCCAGAGGACTGAGACAGGCAGGCGCGGAGGAGACGAAGGTCATCGGTGTCAGTGTGGACCTCAAGGGCCTTCATATGGCCTCGGATGTGGACTTCAACAAGAAGTCCTTCACCACCGGGCATACGGGATTCGGCATTCCCTTTGCCACCTTCCCGGACCGGAGCGATGTGCCGAGAAGTGCTGCAAGACCTCTGCGCTACATGGATGAATACTATCTGGTGAAGCAGGGAGAGGTCTTCTATATGACCGAAGCTCTGGCCCAGCTGGAGGGACTGGAAAGAGGTCCTGCAGGAAACACTTCCCTCACGGCAGCCTTCGCCATGGCGAGAACCATGAAGGATACGGATATTCTTGTGGTGCAGGAGACGGAGTACACAGGTGCCGGAAAGCATCCTTTAGCGCAGCTTTCCTTTGCAAGGGAAAGAGGTGTGGAGGTATACTTCGGAAACGCTGATGAAGAAGTGCCTGGAAAGAACATCATTCTTCCCAAGAGTCCGGAAGACATCAGGCTCCGGCCTGTGGACCTGGAGAACCTGAAACGGTCTCTCCTGAAGAACATCGTGGCAGACAAGAAAATCGAAAGAGTCACGGAGCTGGACCTCTTCTATCTGATGGAAGAAGTGCGCGCATCCTATGACTTTGTGAAGCTGGAGCTTCAGCTTCTTGGTGTGAATGTGGTTTTATAAGACAAATGAGAGAGTAGGGGTAAAATAATATGGCAGAAAAAAGAAAAGACGACTTCAATATAAGACGGGCGCATCTAGCGGAGCTCAGTGACGAAGAACTCAAGGCGAGATTCTTCACCCTGGCGGAAGAGATTGTGGAGCCGCTCATTGCGCTCTCAAAGAAAAGCACATCTCCCTCCGTGGAAAGGTCCGTGCTTCTTCGGATGGGCTTCTCCAGCCTTGAAGCGCGGGATATCGTGAATCATGTGCTGGATCTTGGCCTCATGGGCAAAGGCGCCGGCAACATCGTGCTGAAGACGGCGGAAAAGCTTAAGAAAGACTATCTAGAGGTCGGCAGGGAAATGGCTGAAGGAAAGCATCTGGATCTTGCACAGAATATCTTCAAGGGGGGTAAATAATGAAGCTTCAGAAGAATGAGAAACTGAGTGTGGAGGAAATACTGAAGGACCTGGAAAGCTATACCCCCAAAAGGCGTGGATGGCACTGGAGAGAGCCGGTGAAGGACCTGACCATGGGACAGTTCACCTACAAGGAAATGAGCAGACCCCTGACCCAGAGTGAAAGTCTCCCTTCCGCCAAGTATTTCGAGAACATCGATCCGCAGCCGAAGGCTGTGATCACCACGGAAATCGCATCAGGCAGGTTCGAGGATGACATCAGAAGAATGAGGATGGCCGCCTGGCATGGTGCAGACCATATCATGGTCATCAGAACTGCAGGTCAGAGCCACTATGATGGCCTAATTGAAGGAACCCCTCAGGGCATAGGCGGTATTCCCATCACCAGAAAACAGGTGAGAGCCCAGAGAAAGGCTCTGGATCTCATCGAAGAGGAAGTAGGCAGAGAAATCAACTATCACTCCTATGTTTCCGGTGTGGCAGGTCCTGAAATCGCCGTGATGTTCGCCGAGGAAGGCGTCAACGGAGCGCATCAGGATCCTCAGTACAACGTGCTCTACAGAAACATCAATATGGTCCGGTCCTTTGTGGATGCGGGCTATGCGAAAAAAGTCATGGCTTTTGCCCAGATGGCCCAGATTGACGGAGCCCATAATGCCAATGCCACGGCCAGAGAAGCCTATAAGGTGCTGCCGGAGCTCATGGTGCAGCATGCGCTAAACTCCGTATTCTCCGTGAAGGTGGGCATGGAGAAGGAAAACATCTGTCTCAGCACGGTACCGCCTACGGCACCGCCTGCGCCTTCCATGACCCTGGATCTTCCCTATGCGGTGGCACTCCGGGAGTTCTTCGATGAATATCGCATCCGTGCCCAGCAGAACACGAAATATATGGAATCCGACACTAGAGAAGCCACGGTGACCCATGTGCTGAATCTGCTCATCTCCGAGCTCACAGGCGCTGACATCCAGTCCACCATCACGCCGGATGAGGGTCGTAATGTACCCTGGAACTACAACAATATCGCAGCGCTGGCCACAGCCAAGCAGGCCTTCCAGGGCATGGACGGACTCATGGAAATGATCGAGCTGAAAAAAGACGGCTTCCTTCGAGACAAAACAAGAGAAATCAAAGAAAGAGCAGTGCTCTTCCTGGAAGAGATTCTGGAAGTGGGCGGATATTTCCATGCGGTGGAGAAAGGATTCTTTGTGGATTCAGGCTACTATCCTGAAAGAAACGGAGACGGCATCGTGAGAAAGGTCGATGGAGGCCTTGCGGCGGATACGGTCTTTGAAAAAGATGAGGACTATTTTGCGCCCGTGACCGGATTCTTCGGATACAACAATGTGGAGGAGAAATACGAAAGTCCTTCCGATGCCATCGGTGGAGATACACTGGAGCATAGGGAAAAGATCGTCTATATCGATGAACTGGACCCGGAAGACAATGTGAACAGGAGACTGGAGGAAACCAGGAAGTACTTCACCAGAGAGCACATCCGGCCAGAAGTGGAATGGGCAGGCGATGGTGTCATTCTTCAGACCATGATGCTTCCGGTGGATGAGATGACCGCAGAAGCGGCGGCTGTTGAAATCGGCAGAAAGATGGGGCTTCTGGATGTGGAAGTGGTCCATAAGGAAGTGCTTCAGGAAGCGGAAGGGACCTTAGTTGAAATCAAGGGAAGAATAGCCTTCTCGCTGGATGCGAAAGACCTGGTGATTCCGGAGAAACCGGAAGTGTTCTCGGACGAGGAAATCCGAGCCGACATCGAAAAGCAACCCATGAAGATCGTCGCAGGAACCCTTGGCAGTGACGAGCATTCCGTGGGTCTGAGAGAGATCATCGACATCAAGCATGGCGGCATAGAGAAATACGGCATCGAATCCATCTACCTGGGCACCTCCGTGCCTGTGGAGAAGCTGGTGGATGCGGCCATAGAGTCTGATGCCGATGCCATCCTGGCCAGCACCATCATCAGCCATGACAACATTCACTACAAGAACCTGAAGAAGCTCTGTGATACGGCGATCGAAAAGGGCGTCAGAGACAGACTCATCATTCTCGGTGGCGGAACGCAGATCATCAGCGACCTGGCATTGGATACGGGACTGGATATGGGATTCGGACGAGGAACCAAGGGGTCTCATGTGGCCACATTCCTGGTGAAAAAGAGAAGAGAACTTAGAGGAGAGGAGTAGTATCCCTTCTGGAGGAATCGAAAGATGAAAATAGATGTATTGGTTGCAGAAATCGGCAGCACCACCACGGTGGTCAATGCCTTTCATAATCTGAAAAGCGAGAATCCTGTCTTTCTGGGTCAGGGACAGGGGGTCACCTCCGTGGAGAAAGGGGATGTGACCATCGGTCTTCATGAAGCGATGGAGGACCTTAGAAGGAAGCTGGATGCTTCGGAGATTACCTATGACAGGTTTCTGGCCACTTCCAGCGCGGCAGGTGGGCTCAGGATGACGGTTCACGGACTGGTTCATGACATGACCGTGAAGGCTTCCAGAGAGGCGGCCCTTGGTGCGGGTGCCATCATAAGGCTGGTCACCTCCGGCAGACTGAAAAAATCGGATCTTCGAAGGATCATGGACATCAGGCCCAACATCATCATGATCGCAGGCGGACTGGACCATGGAGAAAGAGACACCGCGCTATACAATGCGGAGAAGATTCTGGAGCTGGGCCTTTCTGTTCCTGTGATCTATGCCGGAAATACGGACAATCGGGATGACATCGAGGAGATCTTCGCAGATTATCCAGGCAGACTGTATGTGACGGACAATGTGTATCCTCAGGTGGATGTCCTGCAGGTGGAGCCTGCAAGAAGAATCATCCAGGAAGTGTTTGAAGAAAACATCGTCCATGCCAAAGGCATGGAGAAGGTCCATGAGCTGGTCAATGGGAGAATTCTGCCCACGCCGGGTGCCGTGATGGAGAGTGCCAAGGTGCTGAAGGAGGTCCTGGGAGATCTCATGATCATCGATGTGGGCGGGGCCACCACAGATGTTCATTCCGTGACCAGAGGGTCGGAGGAGATCGCAAGGATTCTCCTTTCTCCGGAACCGGAAGCCAAAAGAACCGTGGAAGGGGACCTGGGGGTCTATGTGAACAGGAAGAATCTCATTGAGCGGATCGGAGAAGAGAAGATCTGTCAGGAGCTGAAGATTTCAGGTATTGATCTTGAAAAGCTCAAACCCATACCGGAAACACCTCTGGAGAAGGAGATCATCAGAAGACTGACCAGGGAAGCGGTGTTTGCTTCCGTGGAGAGGCATGCGGGCACCGTGAGGAATCTCTACGGAGAATCTTCAGGAAGGAAGAGTGTGGCGGAAGGAAAGGACCTGACAGAGGTGAAGTACATCATCGGTACAGGGGGAGCCCTCACCAGACTGGAGAACATGGAAGAGATTCTATCAGACATCCATCTGCAGGGCAGGGGACAGAAGCTGTATCCGAAAAAGGAAGCCGAGGTGCTTCTGGATACGGATTACCTGCTAGCTTCCTTAGGGGTTCTTTCTCTGCAGAATAAGGAAGCGGCGCTGAAACTGATGCTGAAAAGCCTGAAAATCGAGGATAAAGGAAGTGAACCTGATGTATCCGTGCATTGAAATCAATCTGGAAAAACTGGAAGATAATTCAAGAAAGGTCAACGGACTGCTGAAACCTCTGGGTATCAGTGTGATGGCTGTGACAAAGGGGTTCACTGCGGAAACCCGGATCGCCAGAGCGATTCTGGACGGAGGAGCAGATTACATCGCCGATGCCAGAATCAAGAATCTCATCAAGCTGAAGGATCTCCCCAGGGAGAAGGTGCTTCTCCGGCTGCCCATGCAGAGTGAAATCCATGATGTGGTGAAATACTGTGACTACAGCCTGAACTCGGAGCTAGACACCCTGAAGCTCATCGGAAAGGAAGCCACCTCGCTGGGCATCGTCCACAAGGTCATCATCATGGTGGATCTGGGGGATTACAGGGAAGGAATCCGGTATCACCGGGTGGAGCAGTTCGTGAAGGAAGCGGTGGAGATTGAAGGCGTGGCTATCCGAGGATTCGGTGTGAATCTGACCTGTTTCGGGGGCGTCATCCCCGAACAGACCACTCTGCAGAGACTGGTGGAGATCTCAGAAACCATGCGGGTGAAATATGATCTTAAGATCGACATCGTCTCAGGAGGAAGTTCCTCCAGCATCTATCTCATCAATGAGGAGAACGGGATTCCCAGGGGCATCAACAATCTGAGACTGGGGGAAGTGATTCTTCTTGGGAAGGAAACAGCCTTTGGAGAGCGTTTTGATGGACTGCATGAGGATGCGTTCATTCTCAAAGCCCAGATCATCGAGCTGAAGGACAAGCCGTCGGTTCCCCATGGACGAATCGGAAGAGATGCCTTCGGGAATATCCCCCATCATCAGGACCGCGGCATCATAAGGCGTGCCATACTGGCACTGGGGAAACAGGATGTGGACCCTTCAGGGATCATTCCCGTGAATCCGAATCTCAGCATACTTGGAGCAAGCTCTGACCACCTCATCGTGGATCTGTCGAAAGATAAGGAAGCCTATCAGGTGGGTGATATCATTTCGTTCTATGTGAAGTACGGGGGCCTGCTCAATGCCATGACTTCTCCTTATGTGGAAAAAGTCTATATCGAGAGAGATGACCGCTGAATAGGGAGGCTTTCCATAGTCGAGATACATCTGCTCTCGAATTGGCCATGACAGGTGGAAAATCGCCAATGTCAATGTAGAAAATATATTTCAAACAATTCGGTATTGTGTAAATGATTACAAGCTATAATTTCGAGATTTTTTTGTTGACCGGAACTTTTCTGCCAATTTAGAAATGGTTCATTTTTATGCTGTAAAATAAGGTTTACCAATATTTTTTTAGATGACATAATGAAAGTACTGTAA
Source organism: Proteiniclasticum aestuarii (assembly GCF_017368455.1). Taxonomy (GTDB): domain Bacteria; phylum Bacillota; class Clostridia; order Clostridiales; family Clostridiaceae; genus Proteiniclasticum; species Proteiniclasticum aestuarii. The sequence continues at coordinate 178,834 of NZ_JAFNJU010000003.1, forward strand.
CGAAACTATACATATTAAAAGGAGCGATTACATTGTCAAGAATTTTTAATTTTTCTGCTGGTCCATCCATGCTGCCTGAAAGTGTACTGGAAAGAGCCGCTGCTGAGATGCTGGAATATCAGGGTTCAGGAATGTCCGTCATGGAAATGAGCCATAGAAGCAAGGTGTATGACGGCATCATCAAAAACACCGAGAAGAAGCTGAGAGAGATCATGTCCATTCCGGACAACTACAAGGTATTGTTCCTTCAGGGAGGAGCGACGCTTCAGTTCTCCATGATTCCCATGAATCTCCTGGTGAAAAACGGAAAAGCGGATTACATCGTATCGGGAAGCTTCTCCGGAAAAGCCTACAAGGAAGCGAAGAAATATGGCGAGATCCATCTGGCTGCCACAAGCAAGGAAGACAACTTCAGTCACATTCCAACCCAGGAAGAACTGAATCTTTCCAAGGATGCGGATTATCTGCACATCTGTGAAAACAACACCATTTTCGGAACCACATATAATTATCTGCCGGAAACTGCAGGCGTACCCATCGTTTCAGATATGTCCTCCTGCATTCTGTCCAAACCTGTGGATGTGTCAAAATATGGCCTGATCTATGCAGGTGCACAGAAGAACATGGGACCTGCTGGGCTTACTGTGGTCATCATCCATGAAGACCTCGTAGGAGAGCCACAGGAGAAGACTCCTGTTCTCATGAGATATGATGAACAGGTGAAAGCGGAATCCATGTACAACACGCCACCAACCTATGCCATCTACATTCTGGGGCTGGTCCTGGACTGGGTGGACTCCATGGGTGGTCTTTCCGGTATGAAGGAGCACAATGAAAAGAAGGCTGCGCTTCTTTATGACTTCCTGGATGGAAGCAGGCTCTTCAAGACCAATGTGGTCAAGGAGAACAGATCCATGATGAACGTGACGTTCTTCACCGGGAACGAAGAACTGGATGCCAAGTTCGTGAAGGAAACCGCTGCCAAGGGATTCTCCAATCTCAAGGGTCACAGATCCGTGGGCGGCATGAGAGCATCCATCTACAATGCGATGCCAATGGAAGGTGTGGAAGCACTGGTGAAGTTCATGAAGGAATTCGAAGCTGCCAATTCATAGAAATCTGTTATTTAAGGGGGAAATCACATGATCAGAATATTAACCGCTGACGGAATGGAGCAAGGTGCCATCAGAACACTGGAAGACTTAGGCTATGAAGTCGTCAATGAGCACTACGAACTGCCGGAGCTAAATGAGAAAATCAAGGAATTCGACGTGATTGTCGTGCGTTCCGCAACCAAGATCAGAGAGCCGCTCATCGACGAGGCGCTGAAGTCAGGAAGACTGAAGCTCATCATCAGAGGCGGCGTCGGAGTGGACAACATCGATGTGAAGTATGCCGAAGAAAAGGGCATCGCCGTGAGAAATACACCCAATGCGTCCAGCGCATCGGTGGCGGAGCTTGCCATCGGACATCTCTTCACCATCGCAAGACACATGCACAGTGCCAATGTGACCATGAGAAAAGGCGAATGGAACAAGAAGAAATACAGTGGCATCGAGCTTGCAGGCAAGACCCTGGGACTCATCGGATTCGGAAGAATCGCAAGAGAAGTGGCGCTGAGAGCCAACGCCCTGGGCATGAAGGTCATCTACACCAACAGAAGCGGACACAAGCCTGAAAATGAACCCAATCGTTATGTGACCATGGAGGAGCTTTTCAAGGAAGCGGACTTCATTTCTCTGCATATGCCGAAGCTAGCGGACAAGCCCCATCTCATCGGCAAGGAAGAGATCGAAATGATGAAAGATGGCGTATATCTGGTCAATACAGCCAGAGGTGGACTCATTGACGAAGACGCTCTTTGTGATGCGCTGGACAGTGGGAAGGTTTCCGCTGCAGCCATAGACGTATTCAAGGAAGAGCCTACAAAGAATGAGAGAATCTACACCCACGACAGGATATCCCTGACACCGCATATCGGTGCTTCCACGGAAGAAGCGCAGCTGAGAATCGGTGAAGAGATCGTGTCCATCATCAAAGCGTTTTTCGCGTAGCGTAAAGGAGAAAAAGCATGGCAATAATCAGACCTTTTCAGGCAGTGCGGCCCCATGAAGATCTTGCAGATCGGGTTGCGGCTCTACCTTATGATGTAATGAATTCAGATGAAGCAAGAGAGATGGTCAAGGACAATCCCTACAGCTTTCTCCATGTGGACAAGGCGGAGATCGATCTGGATCCATCCATCGACCATTATGACCAGAGAGTCTATGACAAAGCGCGTGAAACCCTCATGAGATTCATCGAAGAGGGTACTCTGGTAAGAGAGGACAAGAAAGGACTCTATATCTACACCCTGGTGATGGATGGACATCCTCAGACCGGTCTTGTTTCCCTGGCCTCCATCGACGACTATCAGAACAATGTGGTGAAAAAGCATGAGTTCACAAGAGCGGAAAAGGAAGCGGATAGAATCCGTCACGTGGATGTGACGAATTTCCACACCGGCCCCATTTTCCTGACGTATGTATATAAGGAAGAGATCACGAAGATCATTGAAGACTACAAGAAAAACCATGACCCCATCTACGACTTTGTGGCGGAAGACGGTGTAAGACATTCAGCCTGGGCGATTCTGGAGGATGAGATCATTGAGACGCTTGTGGAGAAATTCAGCAGCGTGGAGTCTCTCTACATCGCAGACGGTCATCACAGAGCGGCTTCTGCCGTAAGAGTGGGAATGATGAGAAGAGAGCATAATCCCGATTATACGGGGGATGAGGAGTTCAATTACTTCCTTTCCGTGATCTTCCCAAGCAACGAGCTGAGAATCATGGACTACAATCGAGTGGTGAAGGATCTGAACGGATGTACCAGCGAAGAGTTCCTAAGGACCATCGAAAAGAACTTCACGGTGACTCCTCATGAAGGAGAAGGCCCATACAGACCCGAAGAGAAGCATACCTTCGGTATGTATCTGGACAAGAAGTGGTATAAGCTCACTGCCAAGGAGCACATCGTCTTTGATGAAGATCCGCTGAAGAGACTGGACTGCAAGATTCTGCAGGATCATCTGCTTCACCCGGTTCTGGGCATCGAAGATCCCAGAGTGGACAAGAGAATCGACTTCGTAGGCGGCATCAGAGGCCTGGAAGAGCTGGAAAGAAGAGTGGCGAAGGACATGAAGGTGGCATTCTCCATGTATCCCACAACCATCATGGATCTGGTTTCCATTTCCGATGCGGGCATGGTCATGCCTCCCAAATCCACCTGGTTTGAACCGAAGCTGAGAAGCGGACTGTTTCTCCATGATCTGGACTAGAGAAGAAATATTGTGACATAAAGACTGCCTGAATACGACTCCTCATGAAGGAGACGTCGGGCGGTCTTCTTTTCTTTTTGGCGGTCTCAGCGGTGACAAGCGTTTTTTCTATGCAAGGGAGAACAATATGGTTTATAATGTTGAGAGTATCAGATGGAGGACGAAGAAATGAAAAATAAAGCTGTGATTCTGGGTTCGAATTATTATATAGGATTGTCAATCATCAGATGTCTTGGAAAAGAGGGCATCCATACGGTGGCCATGGATTATGCCAGGGAGAACACCTATGGGGCAGACTCGAGATATCTCAAGGAACAGATCATCGTTCCTCATTACAAGAAGAATGAACAGCAGCTGCTGCAGTTCATGGTGGACTATGCAAAGAAAGAGAAGGAGAAGCCTGTGCTTTATCCCAGTGGAGACCCTTATGTGGAGTTCATCGACAGAAATTTCGATGCCCTCAAAGAAGGGTATCTCTTCCCCATGGATGTCAAAGGGAAATGGACGGACATCATGATGAAGGACACGCTGGAGAAGCTGGCTGTGCAATACGGCATGCCCATTCCGGAAAGCGTGGAGCTGAACGATCCGGCTATATTCGAGAAGGTGGAAAGAAGCATCGGATATCCCTGCATACTAAAGCCTACGGAATCTACCATGTTTGTGGCGAAGTTCCGTGTGAAGAACTTCATTCTGAACAGCAGGGAAGAGCTCACGAAGTACAGAGGCATCATACAGGAAAGCGGACTGGATGGAGTCATTCAGAGAATCATCCCAGGTTTTGATGATCACATGTACACCTACGATGCCTATCTGGACAGAAATTCCGAGGTGACCCACTGGATGACCTGTCAGAAGCACAGGCAGTTTCCCATCAATTTCGGCGCATCCGTGTACACAGAGCAGAGGCTGGTTCCGGAGCTTCATGAGATGAGCAGAGAATTCTACAGGAACATCGGATACAAGGGCTTCGGAGAAATAGAATACAAGAAAGATGAGAAGACAGGAAAATACTACCTCATCGAGATCAATACGAGAACCACGAATCTCAATAGTCTTCTGGAAAAAGCGGGGGTGAATTTCCCGCTGCTGGCCTACAAGGAAATGACCGGAGAGAAGATCGAGAAGGATAACAGGACCTATGATACCGGAATTCATTTCCGATACCTCTACGAGGATCTTCTGGCAATCAGAGAGTATGTCCGTGCCGGGCAGCTTACAAAAAGCCAGATCATGAAGTCTCTCTTCAGGCGCAAAGCGCCCGCAATCTGGAGTTTCACCGACCCGAAACCCGCCTTCGGTTTTCTGAAGATGGTCTATGGAAAGGTACGGAAAAGATCCGCCCGGTCCTGAAGAAGGGAATGAAAAAAAGCAGGATAAATAATCCTTGATTTAGTGTTGACTTCAGGAAGGTTTTCCTTTAAAATTAACTGTGTTGCTCGTAGATTCAGTTTTACGAGCAGCCTATATGGAGAGGTGGCCGAGTGGTCGAAGGCGCACGCCTGGAAAGTGTGTATCGGGGAAACTCGATCATGGGTTCAAATCCCATCCTCTCCGCCATTACCGTGCTAGACGGGGAGTTAGCGGTGCCCTGTAACCTGCAATCCGCTATAGCAGGGTGTAATCCCTAACCGAGGCTTGAACTTTCAGGGTCTGACCCTTAAAAGTGACGTTGATAAGTGGGTCCCACGCAACGGATGTCTATGAACCTCGTCAGGACCGGAAGGTAGCAGCGATAAATAGAATTTTTCGTGTGCCGTGGCAAACCTATTTTGAGTTTACTGTTCGGGTAACGCTTGAACGTTTACTGAACGGAGTTAGGTGCACGGTTTTAATTAAATAAGAAGCAATCCTCTGTCTGAAGTCAGGCAGAGGATTTTTTGCGTTTCCTATCATTCCACAGGTGCAGGAATCCCTCTCAGCTCATATCTGCAGAGCTTCTCGATTTTATACAGGTAATCGCTGATGCTCTCCAGGGTGGAAAGCATCTCCAGATAGATCAGCGAGGCATCCAGGGAGCATTCCTCATTCTCGAGACGATGGACATGACTGATGCTGTAGCTTTCCAGCTTGAGATCAATGGATGCGTGCAGGTTTTTCATTTCAACGAAGTCCGCTTCCCTGTAGCTGCTGAGGTTGGAGCAGGTTCTTTCATACATCTCATCCAGAAGTTCACTGACTTCTTTCATCTCACTTAATGCATCCTCCGTGAAAAACATCTCTTTTTCAACCCGATCCTTCTGGAGTTCCATGAGGTGACCGGTGTGATTGGCCATACGCTCCAGATATTTCGCTCCTTTTATGATGCCAGGCAGCATAATGGACTGGGTTTCACTGAGGGTTCTCTTGGACAGTGCAATCATGTAGTTGGTGAGATCCTTCTGCAGGAGAACGACATTTTTCTCCATGGATCCGACTTCTTTCAGGGCATCCAGATTGTTTTCCAGAATGGAGGAAAAGACGTTTCTGACCATGGTTCTGCTGTAGGCGGTTGTGCGCCTGAGCTCTCTGAGAGAAGCGCCAAGAGCCGCTACGGGTGTATCCAGAAGCAGTTTGTCCAGATAGCTTACCTGTCCCTTTTGTGAAGATTTCTTCTCTTTAATGATGGTCAGAAGAAGTTTCACGAAATAGTCGTTGAGAGGGAGAAAAATCAGTGCCACTACAATATTGAAGATGGTGTGGGAGTTCGCAATCTGCAGCTGGATGTTGGTGCTTCCCTGAACAGTCAACGTGAAGTATTCGATGAAGCGCACAAAGAGGTGCAGAAAGGGCAGCGCAAGAACCACGCCGATGACATTATGCAGAGCATGGCCCCAGGCGGTACGCCTTGCATTGATGTTTCCGTTAATGGAAGCGATGAGTGCTGTGACGGAGGTGCCGATGTTATCCCCAAGCATGAGAATCACTGCAGTGGTGAGAGAAATGAGTCCAGCGTTTCCAAGGAGAATCACGATACCCACGGTGGCAGAGCTGCTGTGGACAAGGGCTGTGGTTACGGTACCGATGAGGATGCCCAGAAAGACATTGGAGGCATAATGGGAAAAGAAGTACTGTATGGACTCGTTCTGCTGCATATAGGGAATCCCTTCATTGAGAATCATCAGTCCCAGAAGAAGAAATCCTACGCCCATGACGGAATGTCCGGCATTGATGATTTTCGAGCCTTTTCCCATGGTTTTCATAATAAAACCGATGGCCACAATGGGCAGAGACAGCTGAATCAGGTTGAAACTGAAGCTGAAGGCCATGAACTGGGCAGTGATGGTGGTTCCGATGTTTGCTCCGTAAATGATGCCGATGGCCTGGGAGAGCTTCATGATGCCGGAGTTGACAAAGCCTACGCTGAGAACGGAAATGGCAGTGGAGCTCTGAACAACGGCAGTGAGAAAGATTCCAGCCAGAAAAGCCTTCCAGAGCTTTCCGGTGAACCGCTCCAGAATCCGTTTCATCATGTTTCCGGACATTCTTTCAAGACCCTCTCCCATCATGTCCACACCATACATGAGAAGGGCTGTGCCGCCAACGATACCGAAAATGAACTGAATCATGGTGCATCATCCTTTGATAAATCCAGGTGAATAAATTAACAGGCTTATCTACTATCAACATACCACTAACTATCAGAATATTCAATGAAATCAAGAGAGGATAAATGACTGGAGATTCTTATGAACTTCATGATAATCCATGAAAAAGAGAGTCAACTCATGTATAATAAAAAGGTAAGAATTTTTAGGAAGCAGGTGAAAAAGTCATGGCATATACCGCACTGTATCGTGAATGGAGACCTAGAGTATTTAGTGATGTGATTGGACAGGAACATATCACCACCACACTCATTAATGAAATAAGAGCCAATCGCATTGGTCATGCCTATCTTTTCAGTGGAACAAGAGGAACGGGTAAAACCACCTGCGCCAAGATCATGGCAAAAGCACTGAACTGTGTCGATCTGAAAAACGGAGAACCCTGCAACAAGTGTCATATGTGCGTGAAAATCGATGGGGGCATGTCTCTGGATGTGGTGGAGCAGGATGCGGCCACCAACAACAAGGTGGATGACATCAGAGACCTGATTGATGAGGTCCAGTATCCGCCCCATGAAGGAAAGTACAAGGTATATATCCTGGATGAGGTGCATATGCTCTCTACAGGGGCTGTGAATGCGTTCCTGAAGACACTGGAAGAGCCACCCGAACATGTGGTATTCATTCTGGCCACGACGGATCCTCAGAAGCTTCCGGTGACCATTTTATCCAGATGTCAGCGGTTCGATTTCAAAAGGATCAAATATACGGAGATCGCAAAGCGTTTGAGAAGGATTGCCACAGAAAAGGGAATCTATGCGGAAGACCGTTCGCTGGATCTCATCGCCCGTATTTCCGATGGCGCCATGAGGGATGCGCTGTCCATCATGGATCAGGCCATCAGCATGGGAGAAGGGAAGCTCGATTACGAGGATATTCTGGATATGCTGGGTCTTTCCGGACAGGAGAATCTCTTCAGGCTTTCCGAGGCGATGCTTGGAAAGAACGTGAAGGAATCCATCCGGATTCTGGATGATGTGGTGGATGGAGGAAAAGATCCCTATAGCTTCACAAAGGATCTCATCACCCATTTCAGAAATATTCTGGTGGCGAAGATCATGCCCAATCCCGAAGAGGTCATAGACCTTTCCAAAGAGGATATTGAAGTGATCAGAAGGCAGGGCGATATCGCATCCAATGAAGTGATCACGAGAATCATCAGGCTTCTGCAGAAGGCGGAGGAACAGGCGAAGTTCAGCAAGCAGTCCAGAATTTATCTGGAGCTGGCCATCATCAGTCTCACGAAGAACGAGCTGGATGTGTCCCAGGAATCCGTTCTTGGCAGACTATCGGTCATAGAAGACTATCTCAGGCGCGGACATGTGGTGCCGAAGACCGATGAAGGGCAGAAACCCCAGGTAGCTGCTTCGACGGCTCCGGCGGCGGAGAAGGCGCCCGAGAGGAAGTCCAAATCCGATGAACTCACAAAGGCCGAAGAGCTGAAAGTCATGAAGAATGCGGTTAAAATCGAAGAAGAAGCGTTTAATGAGGACTGTAAGGTGACTCTGGACATGGTGAAGAGAAACTGGAAAGAGATCATGGAAGCGCTGAAAGCGAGAAGGCAGATGATCATCCAGGCTTCGATCATTGTAGGCCAGCCGGTGAAATGCGATCGCGGCGTGATCGAGGTGAGATTCACCAAGGAATACGCCTTCAGCAGAAAGAGGCTGGAAAAGAAGGAGAACAAGACTATTCTGGAAGAAGCGGCAAGCTCCATCCTGGGTGAGCCAGTGAAGTTCAGATTCAGCGTGGAGGGCGAACGTGCCCAGCAGGAGGAGGAATCCCCGGCAGAAACCTTTGATGATGCGCTGAAGAAATTCGGGATCGATGTGGTGGATGAGTAGCGTTGCAAGATCAGATGAGTTATAGTAGATTATAAAATGATGAAATATATGGAGGTATGAATTATGGCAAAAGGATTCCCAGGAATGGGTGGAGGAAACATGAACAACCTGCTGAAGCAGGCGCAGAAGATGCAGAAGGACATGGAGAAGAATCAGAAGGAGCTGGAAAGCAAGGAATACGAAGCTTCTGCTGGCGGCGGAGCCATTACGGTGGTCGTTACTGGTAAAAAGAGACTGCAGAGTGTCACCATCAATCCCGATGTAGTGGACCCTGATGATGTGGAAATGCTCCAGGACCTGGTCCTGTCTGCTGTGAATGCTGCAATGCAGATGGCAGACGAAGATGCAGAGAAAGTGATGGGTAAGCTGGCTGGAGGAATGCCGGGCTTATTCTAGGAGGAATATGAATGGATTTTTATCCAGTTGCCATTGAGAAGCTCATCGAGGAATTCGCGAAGCTTCCCAGTATCGGAAACAAGACAGCGCAGAGACTGACCCTGCATGTACTGAATCTGCCTGAAGATGAAGTCAGGGAGTTTGCAGAAGCGCTGATCAAAGCAAGAGGAACCATCAAGTACTGTCAGGTCTGTGGAAACTATACGGAGAAAGACCCCTGTGCCATCTGCGGCAATCCCAACAGAGACCATCATGTGATCTGTGTGGTGGAGCAGCCCAAGGATATCATGGCCATCGAAAGAGTAAGGGATTTCAACGGCGTCTATCATGTGCTTCATGGTAGTATTTCGCCCATGGCGGGACGAGGTCCGGAGGACATCAAGATCAAGGAACTGGTCCGAAGAATGTCCGGTGACATCAGAGAAGTCATTGTGGCGACGAACTCCACCATCGAAGGGGAGGCTACGGCCATGTATATCTCCAGAGTGCTGAAACCTCTGGATGTGAAGGTGACACGTATCGCCTCTGGTATGCCTGTAGGAAGCGACCTGGAGTATGCGGATGAAGTGACATTATCTAAGTCCTTCGAGGGCAGAAAAGAGATTCTATAAGCATAAAAAAATTGACCCATCAAAACAAAGTCATCCCAAAAATTTAAACACCCCTTAGAGCGAGAAGCAGCATCAACTGCCTCGCTCTTTTTTATTCCCAACCTTTCCCCAACCCTTCCCCCTTCCTTTGCGTCCTTGCGGACGCTCCCCCTATCCTCTTAATCCATTGGTACATAATGATTGCAGAGCTTACCCTAATCATCCACCCAACGATTAACCCAAGTTCATCCACTATCCCAATCATCACCCCATTCTTACACCACAATCCAATCATATCCCATTCATTTATCCTTCTTTGCGTCCGTAAGGACGCCTATATCAGGCACTTACTTTATTGAGACAAAAAAACAAGAAGGATTACAGAGTTTTTCCCTGATTCCTTCAAGCCTTATCCCAAGCCTTTCTCCGAGCATTTTACTCAGGCTATTATGGTCCTATGATATCTCGAATATTTCTATGAAATAGAGTGCAACACAATATCGCTAGAGTTGATTTGTCTAGCGTTCAATCATTTATACGAGGGATAACATTGAGAAAAGTGAGGGGCACAGTGAAAAAAGAGAGAAAAAGAGGGTGTTGATAATTGGGATAACTATATTCGATTTTTGAAAGAAATAGAGGGTAAAAATCTGTTTTGAAACAACTTTAAAGGTGGAAAAATAGGCAGAAACAAGAATTGGATAAACAATTGTGGAAATTGTGGTCAATTCAAGAATGGGGTAGATAGGGGGTTAGAGGGGTGGGAGAAGTACAACTTTATTGATAATTTGTGATGACATTATTCGTGGGTGACATAGTAGGAGATATGTTTTTGAGTACTTTTCCAGAACAGAACAGAAAGTGGAAAAATACGCAAAAAGTGGTTGTATTAAAATACAAATATAGTTGTTTCAAAGTACAACTTCAAAATTGACGATTGTACTGAGACTATTTTGCTGTGCTTATAGATATAAGTCATGAGTTAGCGTGTTGAATAGAAACGATTAATTATCACGCATATTGTTGAAATTTTCTATATATTTAGATTATAAGCAGTGGTACAATTAGATAGAGATGTAATGAATAATAATCATTATAAATGAAGTGAGGTGGGAGATGGATTATAAAAGTAATAAGTCATATGGTACTAAGTATTACAATACACAAAAGTCACTTATCACTGATAAATTTAGTAGATTACCTAATTGGTTAAGGTGGCTAGTGGCAGTACCTGCTGGAATTATTAGCTTTATATTGTTTTGGAGTATTTTTAGCTTTAGTTGGTTTTTTCTCTTTCAAACTAAAGCAAATAGTAACTATTTAGGATTATCAGTACAAAGTGTAGCTTTTGTATTGATACCTATCGTGGTTATTCACGACTGTATCCCAAAACATAGAATAATGATTACGATAGCTTTGGGAGCTCTTGCAATCATAATTTCAATAATGAATATTGGAGTCACATTAGTTTCAAGACCTTTTGAAATAGGGCTTGATTTCTTGATTGAAGATATTTTGCAGAATATATTAACCTCTATCGCAGGAGGAATAATAATAACATCTGTATTTGGTCAAAATTATAAAATATGTAAAAAGAATAAAGAGGAGAATATGTCATGAAACATCTCATTATTAATGGACTCGTTATTATAGGGTTAATTGGTTTAATTGTAGGATACCCATTACTAGCCTATGTAAGTGGGGTAGCTACAATATGGGACCATATATCTGAAGTTGCTAGTGGAGCACAGACATCTACATTAACTTTTTGGATAGCATTGCTTGTAGGTATCGGGATTGCCTCTAATAGTCCATTTAGTTGGTGGCAAGGCATTTTAATAGGGTTTACAATTGAAGGATTTATCATGTTAGTGTTATCTATAGCAACGGTTTTAATTTCAAATAGAAGATTTTAATTGAAAAAATTCTTTTAAATAATTATCCATTTAAAAGATTATCATTTTTTATTTGTGTAATTAGAAACATTCATTAATATAGTTAATAGACGAAACTTGACGTGATAGTCATGACAGCAATATTCCCATAATGTTTCGCGTGGCGAAACGGAGTGCCATAAAACTGTTGAGAACTAGTTGATATTGAAGTGACAGAAGAAGAACCCTTATTTCGATTCTTCTTCTATGCTTTGAACCAATACTTCAAATTCGAGTTATCCAAACTATAGTTGAAGAAAAGTAGGTTTCCTAATATCTTCCGGACTACTTCTAGGACTTCTACATACTCAAGGGTATTATCTGTTTCTTTATGAAAAGTAATGACTAAGTTATTGCTTTTACAATTAAGTAAAGCAGCGACATTTCCTTTCTCTAGAAGAATTAGATTATCCATAATCTTTGTTTGAGAACAACAATATTGTAGATTGCTACTTTCTACCGTGCAAATTTGTATTTCAAATGACCCGTATACCTTCATGAATACCTCCAATATTTTATTTGTAGTATTCTAGACGGTCACCTTTTAAAATATAACCAATAATAAAAGAAATTTGAAAAATTCTATATTAGAATTATTACATCGTTTAACTAATAAAGAAGATAGATAAAGGCAAAACTTTATCTATCTTCTTTTAATTGACTCGTAATATTAGGGAAGGCGCTTTCCTGTAGTCAAATCATTAAGTGTCTTATATCAATGCTCACAGGGGTTATCAGTGTAGAGAAACATGTATATTAGAATTTAAAGCCATCTTTAGGCTCACTAATTTGTAATGAAGTTTTAAGTTTGAAAACCAGTTGATAACCAAGCTTTTTTCTGGTTCCATTTTCAATTCTAGATATAGTAGACGCTTCTATACCAATTCGTTCAGCTAGTTCATTCTGGGTTAATCCTAATGATTTTCTGCCTTGGTAGACTAGATTTCCAAATGGTTCTGTTTTCGTGTTCATTATTTCACCTCATTTTATATTATGAATCGATTTGTGAAAATATAACTAATTCAGCAATACTAAATTCAAATAAATAAAACAATAAAATTATTCCAATTGGCAAAAAAAAGTAGTTATACATTTTGTTTCGATTGACTAATATGAAGTATCTAATACTTAAACTATTTTTTACAATTCTTTTGCGGTGAATATATATTGAACTTTAGTTTTCAAATTTTGAAGATGAATATCCTTAATTAGATTGATAGACAATGGTTTGAGTAAATTTAGAATGAGGTGAATAATATGAAAAATCAATGCTTTGGAAATGCTCACACTGCTAATATGTATGTAAGAGCCATACCCAAAACACAATCATTAATCATAACAAGTAATAAGCATCTTATAAGTAATTCACACAAAGGTTTAGAAATACAAAAAAATGGTTTTACATTTGTAATCAATAACAATAGTAGATATATAGATATTCAATTTGATTTCATAGAATTATTGAAAAAAAGTAGGATAGATGAAAAAGACTCAAATAAAATCCTCGATTTACTAAATAGTGCTATGCATGAAATACATCCTTTCGTTTTTGAACCTATCTTAAAAAGAATTGATTTGCGTTATGATATTGTGATGCAACCAGATGAGAGACAGGTTTTTTGGGAACTAATGACAAAAACAAAAGAGAGAATTGGAAAGCTATATAAACTTTATGGAAGCTCATCAAGTGATAAAAGTCTGTATTATCGAGGCAAAGAGGGGCGACATAATCATGGGAACCTACGTATAAACATCTACGATAAGGAGCAACAATTAAATAGCATTAATAGCAATATTTCCAGTAACGAAAAAAATATAATTAGGTTTGAATTACAATTTTTAAACAGACATCTCAACTATAATAAGTATAAGTATAATATAAACAAAGTTCTAAATAATTACTTGTCTGATGATTCCAGAAGGAGTAATTTTAACAAGTATATAATTCCAATAATATATCCAGGAACATACTATAAGCTTAGTTGTGCTAAAAAGATAATTAAGAGTAGTGGCTTAACCCAATCTATGAAATTAAAAATCATAAAACTTTTAGTGCAATGTTCTCAAACTAATATTGATGAAACCAGCAAAAATTACTCTGTAAATACGTGGAATAAATATTTAGGAATATTGAAAGACTTAGATATAAATCCGATTACCATACCATCAAAATCGCAATTAGATGAATTGCTGAATCCACTTTCGAATGATTACAAAAATCCAATAATTTAATTTTATCGAAACGAATAATCACATCCAATATATTTAATTTGTATGATGAATGAATTATAGCTGAATAGTTATGATAAAATGAACACATATGATTGGACGAGAAATGGTGTCACGAAGGGGGAGATTAAATGGGAAATGCCATTGAGAAGCCAAAAGTGTTTATTTCTTATGCTCGAAGCGGTAGTGAGTATGACGATAAAGTACTTGCATTAGCTGAGCGACTAGTTACTGACGGTATTGATGTTGTTCTTGATAAATGGGACTTGAAACCTGGTCAAGATATGTATGATTTTATGGAATCATCAGTGACTGACTCGAAAGTAACTAATGTCTTGATACTATTAAATGAACAATACAAATTAAAAGCTGACTCACGAAAAGGTGGAGTTGGTACTGAAACTCAGATTATTTCTCCTCAAATCTATTGCGAAGTAAAACAAGATAAATTTATTCCTGTAGTTTTTGAAAGAGGACCTAAAGGAGAGGTATATGTTCCAGAGTATTTGACAAGTAGATATCACATTGATTTGACTTATGCAGAAAGATTTGATAAAGAATACGCTGGTTTAGCACGTATATTATGGGGATTTGATATATTCAGAAAACCCGAGCTTGGGAATAGACCAAGTTGGATTAGCGAACCTAATTCAATTAAGCTTGAAACAGAGAGTAAATTAGAAGAATTGAAGAGGATAATGTCAGAGAATGCTAGAAAAGAGAAGTATAATGATTTTCTCGACGAAGTTAAGAACGAAATAATGCTTTTTAAAAAAGAATGGATAAATAGCACTGTAAACTCTGAAGAGTATATTGCTCTTTATTCTGAGACAAAAAATATTAGAGATAAATTCTTGGCTCTTCTCAAGTATTCTTCAGTTGTTGATGATAGTTATATATTGATTGCTAATGCAATAGAAGAATTGGCTAACAATATGAGACAAGATATACTGATTAGAGAAATACAAAAAACACTGATTCACGAGTTATTCTTATATACAATAACTTGGTACCTAAAAAAGAAAAATTATAGAGCGTTAGGCAATATCTTTGAAAGAACATATTTTAAAACAAGTTACGGCAGCCTAATGCATGATAGCTATAATATGTTTTACATCAATAATACAAGACTAGATAATGCAATAAATGAAAGAGACGATAAAAAATATTATAGTGGTACAGCCCAGTATTGGATTGAAAATTTGAATATTGATATCTGTAACAAGGACGAATTTGTCTTTGGTGATTTACTATGTTATCAGCATTCTGTAATTGGAGTAACATATTATAGTGATTGGAATTGGTTTCCGTTGACATATGGATACGGGCTAAACAACAAACTACTACAGGATTTTTCCGTACGTTTCAAATCAATGGAACAACTAGATAGTTTTAAAGAAATATTTGGATACAACGACTATGCTAAGTTTATTGAACGTTTGACTACGCTAGCAAATAATTACAAAGATGGAGATTTTAGACAGATACGCTATCCAAGGTCTTTTGATAGTGCTCCTATGATATTCTCTTTCATTATGCCCAATGAGATTGGAACATTAAAATAATAGGTGTAAGAAGGTGTCAGCATTGAGTCTTGGTGATGTGGCCTCAGTAGCAACTTTGCTTTTGTTTATTACATATATTGCTGGAAGAGTTTGGAGAGTGAAAATCGTTCTTGATAGTAAATTCGATGTCCTAGAAGTAAAAGATTTTTCCGAAGATATTCCTGCTTTAATTACTGAAGAAGATAATTATATAGATTTGGGAGGACCCCATTTAATCAAACTCTCATCTCCTATAAAAATTCGCCAGGTAACTTTTCATAAAATTGATTACAGTATTGATGATAGTGGGGATATGCAAAGTAAATTAAATTTTGGGTCTTCACATATTAAAATTGAGCCTCATGAGTGTCTTTATATTGGCATTGAACTATCCGAGACATTGCCACTACATCAAATTAGAATTGAGTACATAGATTTTAGCATAGCTACTTTTGGCATTTCTGAAAACCGAAGAAATGGTTCGATTGAAAAGGAAAACTATGAAGTGAAGTCTACTATTAAAACATATTTATACTATTTAGTGATATAGAGGTTAAAATGAAAAAGATAAATGTGATTATTTATATTTTAATTGGACTTAGTTTATTTTTTATATTTTATAGACCAGACCAAAGAGAATCAGTATATTCAAGCTTATTAGTGATTGTAACATCGGTCTCAGTACTAGTAAGCTATATGATGTACAGTTCCCAAATAGTTCCTAAGCTTTATGTGCTAGGAAGTATTAAAGACGCCAAGAATCAGTGGTCAGGAAGAGTTATGAACGATTTCATTGTTTCACAGACAGATGATATAGAGGGAATAGCGTATGATGGAAATGACAAGTCTGTTATTTTGGAGATTCACAACAATGGTAGTGTTCCTGCCACAAACATTAAGATAGAATACGATATTGTTACATATATTAAAAAGATTAAATTCGGAGTGGATAGAGCGGAGATTTTAAATTTTAGTAGTGTTATTCTAGAGAGGGTATCAAGAACGATAGAGTATGATTACTTACCCCCAGGAGATTCGAGAAGTGAAGTGATTTTTTATGTAAGCAGATATCCGCAAGTTGACATTGTAGTCAAGAAATTAATAAGTAAAGAGGAGAGATTTATTTCGAGTGATACAGTTATATTAAGATATAGAGATGAGAGATTTACTAAGCTAGGGGATAATCAAGATTTACTTTATTTATTGGGAATTAGTAATCCAGATGTATCTCCTTAAATAGAATAGAAGGTATCGCCATATTATTGGAGGCAAAGGATAGGAAACGCAAGTTGATATGATAAAACTGAAATGCATAATATTTCGTAAAGTTTGGTATAGAACTTTATAAGAAAAATTACGAATTAGAAATTTAAAGTAGATGATTTAGCATAAATCAATCGGATAATTATGAGTAGCCATCCAGATGAACTTATATTTAATGAGGTTCATCTTTATTTTATGTAGAGTGAATAATTCCCCGGATTACTAGAATAATAAAATTGGAGGTGTTCAGATAATGATTGACACAAAAATCCATGCACTTGAAGTCCTAAATTATGTACTAAGTAGAAGTAGTGAGAAGGATAAGAAAGAGATAATTAGGAAATCGATGGTAGAGTTAAAAAAATTCGAATTCAAGATTGATGAAGAGGTATTCTTTAAGGAGATACTCAAGAGGAAAGATGGACTTAAATTCATGCAATCAAATGGTATATTGACTTTAGAAGAACTTGTGATGAAGCAATACGAGTATCGTATGAAGTATGAGTGGGGTCTTTACAAGAAAATTCCTTCAATGATTGATATAAACGAAGATGACTTAGATGAATCATACTATTTAGATTAATATTCATGTATCAATCTGGAAGAATCAATAATAAAAGCCATTTTTGTGATTTTTTCATGTTGATGTCCCTAATTGTGGACATCAATTATAGTAGACTAAAATAGGTGCTTATTCTAAGTGCTGAATTGTTGTGATTAAATGGAAAATTGATTAATTTCAAAGTATAATTGATATTGCGAGTATTGTAGTTAAAAGATGATTAGTGATTTAAATATATCATACTATAATTTATAGTATATAGTTGGTTAAAACGAAAAAAATACGGGGGATAACGATGAAAAACATGAGTAATTCAGAACAAACCGCTGGATATCAGTCGGAGGCTCAGCTGGAAGCGCTTCTTGTCAAAAACCTGATAAGAAAGGACTATGAGCGGGTGGAGATAAGGGATAGGGATGACCTTGAAGCTAATTTCAGGCAAACCTTATATCGGTTCAATGAAAGTAAGCTAAATGGAAAACCGTTCTCCAATAAGGAATTCGAGAAAATACTGCTTCATATTGAAGGGAAGAGCATCTACCAGAGCGCAAAGAATCTCAGGGACCAGTTCGTGCTGACCAGGGATGATGGAACCGAGGTGTATATCGGATTCATGAGTGATGAGCATACCGACAACATCTACCAGGTGACGAACCAGGTGACAATGATTGGGAAGTATACCAACCGATATGATGTTACGCTGCTGATGAATGGACTGCCAGTATGCCAGATTGAACTCAAGCGAAGAGGCATGGACATGAAAGCGGCTTTCAATCAGATAATGAGATATCGAAGGCATTCCTTTGCGGGGCTTTACCGGTATGTGCAGCTTTTTGTCATCAGTAACGGAGTAGATACCAAGTATTTCTCCAATAATGATGGAGAAATCAATTACGGGAACACGTTCTTCTGGACAGATGAATCAAATAATCGTATATCCACTTTACAGGATTTTGCGGATTCCTTTTTCAATCGCTACTTCCTCACAAAGATTCTTTCGAAATACTTTGTCATCAATGACACAGACAAGATGCTTATGGTCATGAGACCCTATCAGATATTCGCCACAGAGGCTCTTGTGAAGAAGGCGACCGAAACCTTGTCTAACGGTTATGTATGGCATACAACAGGCGCAGGGAAGACGCTGACCTCATTTAAAGCTAGTCAGCTCATTGCGCAGGACAATCAGGTCAAAAAGGTATTCTTTCTTGTAGACAGAAAGGACCTGGACACCCAGACAACTCAGGAATTCAATAAATTTGAAGCAGGCTCCGTGGATACGACAGACAGTACAAAAGTACTGGTCAAGCAGATTAAGGACCCGCAGAGGAAGCTTATCATCACAACCATTCAGAAGCTGGCTCATGCAGTCAACTCAGCCAGATATGAAAAGGTCCTTTCTCAGTACAGTGAAGAGAAGGTCATCTTCATTATTGATGAGTGTCACAGAAGTCAGTTCGGTGATATGCACAAGGATATCAAGAAGCATTTCACCAAAGCGCAGTATTTCGGTTTTACCGGAACACCCAGGTTCATAGAGAACAAGAGCCAGGATGGAAGAACCACCACCGACATATTCGGGAAGTGTTTGCATACCTATCTCATCAAGGAAGCCATTCATGACAACAATGTCCTTGGATTCAATGTGGAGTATATCCAGACCTTTACAGGGCAGTATGATGAATCCGATGATGCTATGGTGGAGGGAATCGATACCAAAGAAGTATATGAGGACCCGGAGAGAATCTCCCTTGTTGCCAATCACATTGTGAATCATCATCACATGAAGACCAGAAACAAGCAGTATACAGCACTCTTTACCGTAGCGTCCATACCGATGCTTATAAAATACTATGACATGTTCAAGACCATTCAGCACAACCTGAAGATAACAGCGGTTTTCACATTCGGCCAGAATGAAGATGCGGAAGGTAAGGATGAACATTCCAGAGAGTCCCTGGAAAGAATCATTAAGGACTACAACAAGGAATTCGGGACCAACTATTCCACTGATACATTCAGTGCTTTCAACACGGATGTCTCCAAGAGAGTGAAGACGAAACAGATAGATATCCTCATTGTCGTGAATATGTATACCACAGGCTTTGACTCCAAGCCTCTCTCCACGCTTTATGTCGATAAGAGGATGAAGTTCCATGACTTACTTCAAGCCTTCTCCCGAACAAATAGAGTGGAACTGGCCACGAAGCCCTATGGCAATATAGTATGCTACAGAAATCTGAAAGAACGCACGGATGAAGCCATTAAGCTGTTCAGTCAGACAGACAGTGTGGATGATGTGCTGCTGAGAGAGTATTCCTACTACCTGGATAAGTTCCAGGATGCTATTGGTGACCTTCATGATGTGGTTAAGACGCCTGCTGATGTGGATAATCTCATGTCAGAGGACGACCAGAAGAAATTCATTATAGCATTCAGAGAACTCTCCAAACTTCTCCTCATCCTTCAATCCTTTGTTGAGTTTGAGTTTGACCCGTCTGTTCTCCATATCACGGAACAGACCTATCAGGATTTCAGAAGCAAGTATCTGGACCTCCATGAAGAGAGTACTCGAACCAGTGGAGATAAGGCGACAATCCTGGATGATATCGACTTTTCCATTGAGCTGATGCATACGGATAGAATCAATGTAGCTTATATCATGAATCTTATTCGAAACATCAACTTCGAAGATGATGAAAAGAAGAAGAAAGATGTGGAATACATCAAGAAGGAGTTGGACAGAACGGATAATCCTCAGCTCAGAAAGAAAGTGGACCTTATCAAGGCATTCCTTGATGAAGTCATTCCCAATGTTTCACCCGAAGATAATGTCGATGATGAATATTTTGGATTTGAAAACAGGAAAAGGGATGAAGAAATCACCGAGTTCTCCGAAGAAAAAGGAGTAGATGTGGGGATTCTTACAAGAGAGATATCAGAGCTTGAATTCACAGGTATCTTCAACAAGGAAAGAATAAGGGAAAACCTGGGTTCAGGAATATCCTTCCTGAAAAAGAAATCACTTCTTGAAGAAATAAAGAATTTCATATACGAATTAGTGGAGAAATACCAGTAAAAATGAAAGGGGTAAAAATATGACATTAACACAGAAACAGCAGAAACAGCAGAGAGAGCTTCATGGAAAACTATGGACAATGGTGAACGACCTTCGAGGCAATATGGAGGCTTATGAGTTCAAGAATTACATTCTTGGCGTCATCTTCTACAGATATCTGTCCGAGAGAACAGAAAGGTTCATGGCAAGACTTCTTAAAGACGACAACATCACCTATGAAGAAGCCTGGAAGAATCCGGAGTACAAAGAAGCTCTGATAGAAGAAGCCCTTGAATCTCTGGGATTCGTCATTGAACCGCAGAACCTCTTTTCACATCTGGTGAATAATATCAATACTGGCGATTTCACTGTGGAAGCCTTCCATAAGGCCATCAATGATGTTGTAGAGTCAACTTTAGGACAGCCTTCACAGGATGCATTCGATGGACTCTTTGAGGATATGGACCTGACCTCCACAAAGCTCGGAAGAGAGGTAAGAGAGAGGGGTAAACTGATGGGGAAAATACTCTCCACAGTGGATTCCATCAGCTTTGACCATGAAGACATCACCATAGACGTGCTTGGCGATGCTTATATGTATCTTATCGGTATGTTTGCGCAAACAGCGGGTAAAAAGGGGGGCGAGTTCTACACCCCTCAATCAATTGTGGAGCTGGTAGCCAGGATTGCTACGCAGGGAAGAAAAGACATCCTGTCAGTTTCTGACCCGACATGTGGAAGTGGTGGACTTCTTCTTGAAACAAAGAAGTATTCCAATGTAAGAATCTTTGACGGAGCGGAGCTCACGTCTACCACTTACAATCTCTGTCGTATGAACATGATTATTCATAATGTTCCATACACAAACTTTAACATCGCTAATACAGATACACTTGAGAGACCTGCTCATATGGACAAAACCTATTCTGTACAGGTTGCCAACCCTCCCTATAGTGCGAAATGGAGTGCTGATGCCAAGTTTATGGAAGACGACAGATTCTCTCAATACGGAAAACTGGCACCTAAATCTAAGGCAGACTTCGCATTTGTTCAGCACATGGTGCATCAGATGGATGAGGATGGAATAGCAGTAGTGCTCCTGCCTCACGGAGTGCTCTTTAGAGGGGCTGCAGAGGGAACCATAAGAGAACACATGATTAAAGAGCAGAACGTCATAGACACCATCATAGGGCTTCCTGCAGGGTGCTTTATGGGTACGTCCATACCAGTTGCGTGCCTCGTCTTAAAGAAGAACAGAGACAATAGTGATAATATCTTCTTCATAGATGCATCTAAAGAGTTTATTCCTGGAAAACCAGTCAATGCACTGTCAGAAGAGCATATCGAAAAGATTCTGGAGACCTACGTGGCAAGAGAAGATGTAGAGAGGTATGCATCGAAGGCATCCATGGATACAATTGCAGAAAACGGCTATAATCTCAACATACCAAGGTATGTGGATACCTTCGAGAAAGAAGAAGAGATAGATATCCAGGCTGTAAAGGAAAAGTATGTGGAGCTTGAAACAGAGGCAAAAGAGATTGAGAAAAAGATAGAAGAGTACTTTGCAGAGCTTGGGATATAGGGGGGTGAATGTATGAGCAAGAACACTTCACGATTAAGATTTAATAAGTATAAGTCTTCACCTCAAATTGCGAAATTAGGGGATTATTCCATAAAAGTAGGTAGTGGAAAAACTCCCAAAGGAGGCTCTTCTGTATATCAAGATGATGGTGTAATTCTTATTAGAAGCCAAAATGTTCTTGATGGGCAGTTAGAACTGAAAGAGGTTGCATTTATTTCTGATGAAATAAATAAAACAATGAGTAACTCTGAAGTTAATCCGAGAGATGTTTTGCTGAATATTACAGGAGCTTCCATCGGGCGATGTGCTATTGTCCCCAATGATTTTCCCCCAGCTAATGTTAATCAGCATGTATGCATTATTCGTGCAGATGAAAACAAACTAGACCCCAAATATCTTATGCAACAGATATTATCTCCCAGAATTCAGAATCAGATTAATAGTCTTCAAGCAGGAGGAAACAGAGAAGGACTGAATTTTCAACAAATTAGAGCTTTTGATGTGCTAATTCACGACTATCAAGAGCAAGTTCAAATTGGTGATTTCCTATCTACCATTGACTCCCGCATCACCAATCAATCCTCTAAACTGGACTCTCTCCAGGAGTTGAAGAAGGGGGTTATGCAGAAGATATTCTCACAGGAGATTAGATTTAAGAGGGAAGATGGGAGAGAATATCCTGATTGGGAAGAAAAAACACTGGGGGATATTTTTGCTCAAATTGACAGTGGAATGACTGCTGAGCAAGTAACTGGGCCGACTGATTTTCCTGTTAGCAGAATTGAAACGATATCTGATGACAGAATAAATATTGATAAAGTTGGATATGTTAAACATTTTGATGGCATAGAAAGATATAAATTAATGAAAGGAGATATTTTATTTAGCAACATAAATAGTCTGAAGTTTATAGGTAGGGCTGTATTGGTTGAAAATGAAAAATTATATCATGGTATGAACTTACTCAAACTTAGAGCTAAGGATGGATTCAGTAGCAAATTTTTGATTTACTCCTTCAATACTGAAAAGATGAGTAATCAGTTTAAGAGTAATGCAAAACGGGCTGTTAACCAAGCGAGTATATCTCAATCTGACATTAAGAGGCTCACGGTGAAAATCCCCATTATGGAAGAGCAACAAAAAATCGCAGACTTCCTCTCCACCCTCGACTCAAAAATCTCCCTCGAATCACAAATCTTGGAAACTCTTCAAACCATGAAAAAGGGATTACTGCAGCAGATGTTTGTGTAATTTGTTGTCATAAAATAATTTAATGGAGGAAAGAATAAGTATGAACAATCATCAAGTACTTTCAAATGTTAAACCAGGAAGAAGAGGCAGGTATTTCTCACTTATTATGTTGATAGTGTTATTGCTCATCATTTCTGGATGCTCTTCAAAAGAAAAAAATCCAGGACTCTTTTCTGAAGGTCTACTGTACGCAAAGCAAGGTGATTCGTATGGGTATATCGACAAAACGGGTACATTCGTAATTAATCCGCAATTTGATTATGCCTATGGTTTCAGCCCGAATGGATTGGCTCCTGTAGCAAATGATGACAAGTGGGGATATATCAATAAAAAAGGCGAAATAGTTATCCCGTTGCAGTATGAACTGGCCAATCATTTTAATGATGGTGAATTAGCAGTTGTAAAAATGAGCGGGAAGTATGGATTTATTGATAAAACTGGTAAGTTTATTATTAATCCAACATTTGATTACGCTTATGGGTTTGGAGTAGGCAAGCTCGCACCAGTTCAAATTGGGGATTCTTGGGGATATATAAACAAAGAAGGGACTATGGTTGCAGCTCCAATATTTAGTGAGGCTGATGAGTTCTATGACAGTGAATTAGCTGCAGTATGTATAGATGATAAATGGGGATATATTGATGAATCAGGTGAAATCGTGATTACCCCTCAATTCGATTCAGCAGCATCGTTCTATCACTCAAATCTAGCCCTCGTTTCCATGGGAGGGAAATATGGGTTTATAAACAAAGAGGGAACTCTTGAAATCAATCCAATATATGATAAAGCTACTATTTATTCTATTGATGGATTAAGTCGTGTTCACATTGCTGGTAAATATGGATTCATCAATGAGAAAAATGAATTTGCAATTAATCCGATGTTTGATGAAGTTGGGATGATGTTTAATGGTTATGCTTACATAAACGAAAATGACAAATATGGATTCATCAACAATAAAGGTGAAGTAGTAGTAGAACCACAATTTGAACCATTTAGTGAGTATTTTTCTTATGTAGGAAATGCTCGAAGCGATGGATTTGCAACTGTAAAACAGAATGGTAAGTATGGAATCATCAACATGAAGGGTGAATTCATTATTCAGCCAACATTCGATGATTTAGAATCTTAAAGGGAGATATAAATGATATTCGAAATCCACGATGAAAAAGATATTGAAAAGGTCAAGAAATTCCTGGAAGAAAGTGCCATTGTCCATGATGTGAGAGATAGTTCTTATGACTCATGGGATGGAGTGAACATATATGATACCCTGACATCCATGTTTGGCGATAATCCAACACTTGATGGAAATGAAGTGGTGGACCTGGTTTACCAAAGAGTCCCATCAATGGTTGAAAGACTGAACGAGATTGCTATTCATGACTTCAGCAATGAAATTGACGATAGTCCCTATCTTGCTATGGAAGGACATATCACAGACTATTACACCAAATTCATTGAAGAAGAATTGCAACTGATGGTGAATGAAGGAATAATTGAAATAGAAGAAGAGAAAATGCCTGAGTTAACGGCGGAGGAATTTGAAGACTATACCTGCACCTGCGGAAACACAAGTGCTGACAGTGGGTTTTCCCTTGTGACAAGGATGGGGGAATGATAGAGCCAACTTATGAGAGTGGCTGGACTGACCTCTGTGTCTGTGCCGGATGCGGGAAGATATTAAGAGTTAAATAATCGATTCACGAGCGGAGACAGATAGAGCTAAAAGTTTTATCTGTCTTTTTTAAATATAATCTTGTTATAATTTCGCATATATGCTAATATGATGATACAAAGGAGTCGAACATGTGGGATATTGAATTTTACAGAACTGAGAATGATATTGTTCCTGTCAGTGACTTTATTGAAGAAATGGATGTTAAGATGCAGGCTAAGATTTTTAGAGAAATAGACATATTGCAAGAATTAGGAATTGAATTGAGATTCCCTCATTCAAGAGCTTTAGGTGATGGGCTGTTTGAGCTTAGGATATCATCCAGAGGAAATATCTCACGCATCATATATTTTCATTTTAACAATAATAAATTTGTCTTATTGCATGGATTCGTAAAGAAAACTCAAAAGACTCCTAGAAAAGAAATTGAAGCAGCTAAAAACTATATGAATGACTACAGGAGGAGAAACGAATGAGTAAAGCAGGTGTAAGTTACAAAGAAATCAAAAAGAAACACCTTCAAAAACCAGAGGTAAAGAAGGAGTACGATGCTCTCGAATTAAGATATAGTATTGTCAAAGCTTTGGCAAAACTGAGAAAAGAGCAGAACCTGACGCAACTTGAACTTGCAGACAAAATGAAAACCACACCTTCTGTCATTTCCAGAATTGAGAGTGGAAATCAGAATGTATCTGTGGATACAATTGAGAAAATTGCAAAAGTACTGGGGAAAACGCCGGTGCTTTCATTCAAATAGGATGAGTAAGTTGTAATTGAATTAATGGACGAAAATAATAAAATAAGAAAAAAGATAGACGTCAATTTGTGACAGCTATCTTTTTTTTGTAAAAAGTTCTATTCCTAACTTTTTGAATACATTATTATCTGCTAGAGAGAGGATTATAGAGCGATGTGAAATGAACTCCAATAAAATGTTATAAGAGAATAAACTAGTGATTACTAATTAACGATATCAGAAATTCCATATGCTCCATGACCTGTAATGGAGTTTAGACTATCCTCGATATTGCTAAATTTATCATTTATATCAGAAATTGAGGTATATAACCCATAACCTTTTATATCTGAAAGATTATCATTAATCTCTGTTAACTTATCCCTAATGTCTGTTGCTACATAACTCAAGTCAGATAAAAGATTCTTGATTTCATCCATTGTCGTATTTAAGTCATTGATTTGATTAGCCTCCATTCTTAATGTATATATTATCAATACCAATTGTATCATACTAGGCACATAGATAATAATCATATTATAAGTTAAGTTTTTACGTTTCATTGCAACAAACTACCATTAAAGTCAAGTACACAACTTTAATGATTCATGAGAAGGTATTGCAAAATATTATGTAAATCATAATTGACCAATTACTACTTAACAAATTAAAAATGGAATATTTCATCTGTCTATTGGATAGAATAAGCATAAACAAGGAAGGTGTGTATATGACACAATTGAAAAGGGGGAAATGAAGATGAAAGAAATTATTAAGGCAGTCTTGTTTGTTGCATGTTTAGTGCTTTTAACTGGATGTGGCAATAAAGCTGTTGATGTGAAGGAGGTAAGTGCCCAAAGCATAATAAAATTAGGAGAGGAGTATTCTACTATTGAGGTTGTGAGGTGGGAAATTAAAGATGAGAGGATTAAGTTATTGTCGACCAATGGCGATATATATAATTTACTGTATAAGGATGTGGTTATAATCACTAAAGGATTCTAGGTTGAAGCTCTCATTGGGGAGCTTCTTATCTTTATATAGGATATTAAGCGTTGTCACTTTTAGGTAATACCAATCTAATATATTTTTTGAAAGCTTGAAATAACCTTACACTGTTATTCTAAATGAATTACAGTGTAAGGTTATGAGGTTTAGTGTTTTGTAAAAAGGTTCTTAAAGAATCTGAAAATTATTTAATTTACCCAAGAAAATTTAATGCAATAAAGTCTCTGTAGTGGTTATATTATTTGGGCCTGCTACCTATATTAAAGCATAAAGACAAAAAATTGAATAAGACAGAGAAGAATTACAATACAAACGCGTGATTGCATCCACGCCAAATATGCACGCAGTAGCGGGAATATCAAGAGTTCTGCTAACGGCGAAAGTAGGTAAAAACAGCGAAAAAAAATAAGCCTTCAAAAGTCCTCTTTAGAGCATATGACGCAATGTGACTCAAAGATAGGAGGATAAAGACGCTCGGGGGAATTAAGGCCAGCAATGGTAGCGGACGCTTTAAACGGTTGGGATTGATAACATGTATCATAACGGAGTAATCTGCAGTACGATGGTAAACCCATTTAAATTGATTGTGCTGATAAAATACATGCCTCTTGGACTGATATGGCTCTCACAGCTCAAAAAGTGGGGCAGACTCAGGAACTATGAAAGAAAAAGTCTTCTCTTTAGCGTGTCTTATTCAAGTCCTAGCATTTATTTTAAAAAATAACTATCAGGGGATAACTACGCCCAGAACTGCAAGCAGTCCTCGGAACTATGAAGTATGTATAAGTTTTTGATATATATGAACGCATATATATCATCACAAAGTGAATGATTATTAGTCATAATCTTTATAGTCATTTGCAAAAGTATCATACAATTAATGGGATTCACCAATAATGTATATTGTTTAGTTCTACTTCGAAAAGTGATTAGGCTAAAAATACCTTCCGTAACCATTCTGAACAAGGTAATGTAATTATACGCAATAGTTCAATAGCATACTTTCGAGTTAAGGCATAACACATCAATTAAATGTCATCATTTAAGTATTGTTCCTAGTAAATAGGATTCGAAGTCATTTATGTATGGGGAATTCGGTTTTCCATTATGAGGTAATTACGAATATTTATATTACGAAGCGATACGAAAATCAAGTATATATCTACTATAAGGTTTAATAAAATATAAATAATTCTGAAATACTGACGACTAAGTAATACTAAATGAATCAAATAGGATATATCCCAATGTATGAATTTGTATAAAATCATACATTAAAGAAATGGGTGTAAAGTGTTGGTATGCAAAGGTTTATCAACTTTTCTTCAAACTATAATAGAGGTATTTGTTTTGAATGTATTGTTTTTGCGATATAATAGATATAACAATACATTGAGAAAGGGGATAAAGAGATGGTTGTAGAACCTATTAGAGACAAGAAAATGGTTTCGAAGTTTCTCATCTATTTAAAAGGCACCAACGAAAGGGACTTTCTACTAGCCAAGTTTCAACTCAATACTGGTCTTCGAATAAGCGATGTAGTCCAAGTCAAAGTATCAGATTTACTTACAGAAGGTGGACGTTTTAGAGAATACTTTACAAAATCAGAACAGAAAACACATAAGACTACCAAAATTAAATTAAATGATGAATTGAAGAAAACGATAAAGAGCTACATAGAGGTCTTTAAACTCAGGAATGATGACTATTTATTTGCTAGTCGAAAAGGCGGCTGCATCAGTACCACACAAGCTTATAGAGTTTTAAAGGCCGCAGCAGATGCTCTTGGAATTGAACATTTTGGGACACACTCTCTGCGAAAGACTTTTGGCTACTGGACCTATAAGGAAAGCAAATACAATATAGGACTTATCATGGATATATTTAATCATACATCTCAATCCATGACGTTGCTATATATAGGGATTAATCAAGAACAGAAAGATAAACTTTATTCTGTCGTAAGTTTCTAATAGAACGATATAAATCGTTATTCTCTAAAGTTGATTATATGACTTTACCTTCTCTGAAAGTTATATAATCAACGTCAATCAAATGAAAATCTCCATATAGTTATGAGAATAATATATGGAGATTTTCTTTACATATATATGATGAGATTGACTACCAGCCTTAGAGTCAGATATTGTGGTTTTTTGTTATCTAGTATCTTTTGACTATAGAATAAGAAACTTAAGGTGCATTTTGGGTCAACATTGTTTTATTCACGGAGACAATAGCTTTTGAAATCCATTTTATACAAAACCAAGAAGGTACAAAAGGTCTTGCATCAATGTGAACGATTAAGGGGGATGCTTCAGGTTTGACATAGCCTTGAAACTCGATTTTGTTGAACATCTCATATAAGGATGTATCAGTTGGTTCAACTACTCCTTGGACTCCATCCAGATACTCAGTCATAGTATTCTCTATTAATAACTCCAACCATGACTGAAGCTCAGCTAAGAGATTTTCATTAGAATCATTAACGCGTTCAGGGAAATGAATATACATCAAGAACTCCTTTGCTGATTTAGCGTCAACTAAGAGTATACGATGGGTATCATATTTAAGAACACCTGAATATAGTGGATGTGGACTATATCGTAAAGCCTGGTTTATCTCATTGAGATAGTCTAATTCTCGTAATCCTTCGAAATCAACTGAGATTATATTTTCCTTCATGAACTCTCTCCTTTTAACTCAACTTATTTGTGGATTTTTGGTTTTCAATTTATTATGTCTTTTTCCAATTTTAATCTTTCCTATAGTGCTATATGAGACCCCGAATTCCTTTGCTATAATTGATACTTTCACACCTCGACTTAGTAGTACTAAAATGACCTCAACTTCTTCATTTTTGAGTCTTCTCCTATTATTCCTCTTTTCTTCAGATATAATACCATCACTAATATGTCTCCATCTTCTACCATTTTTAATATCCGAGATTAGAATAGGAGTAACATTATAAGCTTTTGCAATTATTTTCAACGGAACTTCATTCTCTATATCCATACATATATTATTAACATCACTTATACTGAGTTTTGATTGACAGTTATTCTCCCCCCTTGTTGTGATACCTGGGCCAATATGGGAAACTCGCATATCTTTAGACACAGCTGCTATATTGAACCCTTTCACCAATGAATTATACGTATTTATCCATTTTATTTCTGCATACTTTCGTTCCTTTCGTCCATTAACAACTTCAAGTGTTGCAAAATAAAATGAATCTTTTCCGTATTTATTAAAAGCTCTCTGAAGAAGTATATTATGGTGTGTATTCTTTTTTAGCTCCCTATAATGTATACCTATTCGCTTGTTGATATCGTTTGATTGTCCGATGTATACTTTTTTATCGGAAAGACAGGCTATTAGATAAATTCCGGAGATTATTTGATAATCAGACCAACCACGTTTAGATTCAATTTTACGAATATCGCCAAATTTCTCAGCGCTTACGTGGCAATAAATTTCACTGAAATCTCTTGATGCATTCATCTCTGGTTCTTTCACATAGTTCATCATAAACTTCATTTAAATATCCTCTTTTCTAATTTGCAGATTATCTTGTTGATGTGCCAAAAAGTGGTGTATGTTACGAATACTTTATAGTATTGATATACTCAATTCTGAAAGTCTTTTCATCTATTGGTACCATTCTCATTATACTTAGTATCCACAGCTTATTTTTTTCTAAATATAGAGCATTCATATTGTATTCCCAGAACAATACTGTTTTTTTACATATTTTATTTGTATTATCATCCATCTTGCTTATTAACATGTTTTTGAGAGAATTTTCTGAAAGAAGATTCGATAGGGTGTCTGATATCTTATCTATATTTTTAAAATAGTTTCTTTCTGAATAATATGATTCTCTTTTCCCCATTGGTTCTGTATATCGTGCTTTCAAATACCATTTTCTTTCATCACTTAGTTTTTTTCTTATATTTTCTTCATCACAAAATATAATATATTCTATTTTGTTTATAAGAACTCCAATTCTTTCCATATAATCGCCTCTTTCTATTGGATAGAGAAATTGAGAGTTTGCACTTGCCATAGAGTAGAACAGTAAGAATTCTATTTTTTCTGATAATAACTCCTTGAAGATTATTATAACATCGACAGCGCAAAAATCAATATGAATTAAATATATTACCTATAGTCAAAATTCTTAAAAGTTTTGCCTATAGTCAATAAGCAATTTAGATTAATTGCAAAAATGATTATAAAGGGATATAAAGAATGTCAGCATTGAGCTGCATAAAGCTTGCAAAATGTTCTGATGATATAAATGTAAATGAGTGGTAAGAGCAGGTTTTCACTAGAGCATTATAAGTAATATTTACAGTACCACTAACTTTGTATAATCTCCTATTAGTTGAGATTTCTCACGATAATTACAGATTGTTCACAACAAATCATGTGAGTATAACCTTAAAGTTATGTATATAACTTTAAGGTTATTAATATTTATTTGATATATATTATGAAATAAGCTATTATTTTTATAATAATACAACTTTATTGGAGGTTATTATGACTAAGCGTAAATTAGAATGGGATGAGAGTAAGTTGAAGAGATTTACAAAAGAAAAAAGAGGTCAAGGAGAGGGCATAGATTATACGCCATGGCTTAAAACTCAAGATTTTCCAAGTCTTGGAAGAGCTTCACGAGTTATGTCAATGACTACAGGAAGAATGCATCACCTATTTTCTAGAACGCAGCGAGATTTTTTTTTGGAACTGGATTGGGAAGAATCAGTCATTGATATTCGAGAACATTTCCCATTGCTCGATTATAAGGAAACAATTGAAAATCTTGATGATATAAATCAATCCAAATTTAGTGATGGAGAAATAGATTATGTGATTACAACAACATTTCTGGTAACAAAGAGAATTGATACAGATAAAGTTAAGTATTTTGCTCGCTCAGTGAAATACGCTTCTGAACTTGATAAAAAAATCACTCTAGAAAAGCTTGAGATTGAGAGACGTTATTGGAGTAATAAATCAATAAATTGGGGACTTGTCACAAATAAGGAAATTAACACAGTACTAGTTAAAAACATAGAGTTTATTAATCCAGTAGTATCGTCCAGACTGAAGATTAACAAACAGGAAGAAATTACAAGCAATCTAATTAGTGAATATACCAGAAGTTCTGATAAGGTTCTATATGGAATATTTAAGTCAATTGATAGAAGTCTCAATCTTAATCCTGGTGAGAGCATAACAGTCTTTAAATATCTCCTCGCAAATAGATTCATCCAAGTTGACATGAATTCCATGATAGATATCAGAAAACCAATAGAACTTCACTTTAGAAGATTGGAGGATACCCTATGATTCTAGTAAACTCATTATTAAAACTTGATGAGTCAATATACAGAGTCCTGTGGATTGATAAGGAGCAATACATTGTGATTTCTATGGATGAGAACCGAATGCCCATAAAACTTCGAAAGGAAGAAGTGAATAGTGGTATTTCAAATGGCGATATCATCGAAATTGAAGAAGAAATCAAATTTGCTCAAAATTCTGATATAGCGAAATACTTGGCAAAGAGAGACAGTAATTGGAATAAACTCAAGGTTCTGCTGAAAGATGAACCAAATATCTATGAAAAAAAATATAGAGTACTAAGACTTAAAACTTTACAAGAGAACATTGGATATTCTGAACAGCATATTTTATCAATGATGAAGAGATACTGGAGAAGTGGAAAAAATAAGAACTCTCTTATGCCAAGATACAGCAATTCAGGTGCTCCTGGAAAGGAAAGAAAATCTGGATTGGTAAAAAGAGGAAGACCAAGTCGCAGTGAATATGGTGTTAATATAGATGATGTTTGGAAAGTTAGATTTGAAAAGGCTATCCAGAAATACTATTATTCTAGAGCTAAAAATTCTATCATCATGACATATCATCTTATGAGGAAAGACTACGTTCAGACTGTTGATGCATTTCCTACTATGGGACAGTTTCGCTATTGGTTTAATAAAAGTAGAAGTATTAAATCTGAAATTAAAGGACGATACAGTTCAAAAAAATATTCAAGAGATTTCAGGCCATTATTAGGAACGAATGAAACTACAATGCCTGGAACCTTTGAAATAGATGCTCATATGGGCGATGTCTACCTGGTTTCGGACTTTAATCGAGAATATATTATTGGAAGACCAACATTATATATTGTAATTGATAAATACAGCAGGATGATTGTTGGAATGTATGTCGGCTTTGATAGCTCATATCCGAATGCTGCGATGGCTCTTTATAACTGTATAAGTGACAAGGTTGAGTTTTGTAATCACTTTGACATTAACATTGATGAATGTGAATGGCCAGCAAAAGCACTTCCTCAAAAACTTATCGCTGACCGAGGCGAGATAGAAGGTCAGGGCATCGAAAATCTTATTGAATCCTTAGGTGTGGAGGTTGAACTTACGCCAAGTCATCGAGCAGATATGAAAGGAATTGTGGAGGGCTTCTTTAATATATTAAACTCTCACATTAAAACAATACTTCCAGGAACGATTGATATGGATGGAAGAGAACGAGGTGATAAGGATTACCGAAAAAGTGCATCGCTAACCATGAGAGAGTATACAAAAATCGTA
Organism: Proteiniclasticum aestuarii; assembly: GCF_017368455.1. GTDB lineage: Bacteria > Bacillota > Clostridia > Clostridiales > Clostridiaceae > Proteiniclasticum > Proteiniclasticum aestuarii. Next base: position 212,053 of record NZ_JAFNJU010000003.1, read on the forward strand.
ATTCACACAGTACTGTTCCATAATAAGAATTTTTTAGAGAACTATAATAGGTCGGAACAGATGATAAATGACAATCTTATCCCAACTCCAATTAATTTGTGGTACTACAGCTTAGAGAATTTTGGGACATCCTTGAAATACAGTTCAAATGAAATCAAACTTGCATTAATGACGAAGAGCGAAGGAGTCATTACCAGAAAAGGCATAAAACACAAAAACTTATTTTATGCATCTAAGAATTTCATCAAGCAAGGGTATTTTGATAAGGGAGGAAGAAAGCAAAGTCGTGTCGTAATATTTTTCGATAGGCGGAATTTGTCATTCATTTATGTGGAAAATCCACTAACCAATGAAATAGAACATTGTGAGCTACTTCCCAACAGTGAGAAATTTAGAAATAAATCTATTGAAGACTGTGAGATTCTCATGCAGAAGGAATCAGAAATTAGAGCTCAATTTGATATTGAAAATCAAACCAAAAGGGCTGAGTTGATTAAGAACATTGAAGATATTGTCGATATAGCAAAGAAAGAAGTTCAAACACCTTATAATTCAAGAGATGTTAAGAATATCAGGGTGAATCGAAAGTTGGAGAAAACTAGTTCGATGGAAGAGGAAGCATTCACGCTGGAATGATTTAGAAGGAGGAAGTGATGGGATGAATGGCATAAAAGCAATGTATAATGAGACAAATATACCTCAATATTGCGGGAACCCTCTCATAGAAGCATTACCAATTAAAAAAAGTAAACTTGATGAAATTAGAGATTTAAGTATAATTGCTGATTGGCCCGAATCAATTCAGCTACTGGATGAGCAATCAAAGATTTATGCACTCGATACGATTCAAACTGTTTTTCAACCTATTCCGCAAACTATAGACCTGAAGGAAAGTGTTGATAGATTAATCAGAGCAGGTTATGTTAATCGCAATCCATTGGCGAGAAGCGGGGATTTCTCTCAACCTCCAAGCATAGCTATTATCGGAATTTCAGGAATAGGAAAATCAACAACTATAAGCAGAATACTTTCTATGTATGAACAGGTTATTTATCATAATGAGTATAAGAGTCAGCCAATCCAAACAACACAAGTTGTATGGCTAAAGCTAAATACACCTTTTGACGGGTCGTTGAAGAGTCTCTTATTAGAATTCTACTCTGAAATTGATTCATTACTAAAAACAAACTACTATGAGCGTTTTATAAAGAATCGTGCTACAACAGATGTAATGATGCAATCCATCTATAAAGTGAGCCAATCTTGTAATCTTGGCGTTATCCTCATTGATGAAGTGCAACATTTAGAACATGTATCAAACAAAAATAAAATGATGATAATGAATTTCTTTGTTAATCTGAGCAACACAGCAGGAGTACCAATAATATTCGTCTCTACACCCTCTGGTATTAGTGTTTTGAGACAAGATTTTAGATTGGCAAGAAGAATGGTATCAGCGATGGATACCTTTATCTGGGATAAGCATGATAATGATAAAATATGGGGGCTACTTGTTGAGTCTCTAATGAGGTATCAGATAACCCAAGAGAAGGCCGTCTGCGATACTGGAATTCTTGATGCATTTCATAGAGCTTCTGGAGGTGTTGTTGATATTTTGAAGAAGATTCACATATCTTCTCAAGTACTGGCTATGAGGAGTGGATTTGATAGAGTAAATCCACACATTATTAAAGAGTCTGCAAAAAAGACTTTAAAACTTCTAGAACCTATGATGAAAGCAATCGAAAGTCAGAATCCATTCGAGGAATTAGTATACTCTGATATCAGAATTCCCGAAACGCTAAAGAATAATGATAAATGTCATATAGTGATTAAGACTACTGATAGTCTTAGAAAAGGGAATAAGCAAATGCAGTTAAAAAGCTTTGCGGACCCTCACGACATCAGGGTGATAGTGAAAGAAGCTGGATTGAGGGGGGAATCTGCATATATATCTTTGAAAGATGCGGGTTATATCATTGAAAAAGACAGTGTATTGTTTGGAGGTCGATGAAGTGTATTTCTTTCCAGTAGCGTATCCAGATGAGTTATTTTACAGCATAATGGCCCGATACAACACAATGACAGGGAATAATGCAGCTATACATACAGTTGATGATGTGTTTCAGACAAAGACTGCTGTAAGCACGATTGAGTTTCCATCTAGATTGAATATGTTGAGTCTATCCATGCCAAGTACAATACAGCTAGATGTAAGAAGTATAATCGAGAAAAATACTCTTCTTAACTTCTATTGTGCGTTCAAAAGTCCAGAAATCAAAAAAGAAATTATTAAGCGAATGCTTGAGTCAGATGGAAAAGGAGTTCACATTAAGTTAGGGCTTGTAAGTGGAGGCGTTAGTTTTCACAGGTATCTCAGATATTGTCCATCATGCTATATTGACGATATGAAAAAATTTGGCATGCCTTATTTTCATCGTGAGCATCAGATTTCAGGTGTATTTCAATGCACTAGACATAAAATTATAACTAAAGACAGTAACGTTCTCAGGAATCCTCCTAATAGACAGATATGGAAGGAACTTAAAGAAACAAGTGAAGTGGTGGCAGCCCGTTCTGAAGTTTATTCATTACAAACAATGAAGCATATAGAAATGTATGCAGAATGGGCGAAATATCTACTTGAAAATCCTCAATCAAAAAGTCTTGATTGGATTAAGAAGAGATATAGAATCATCTTGTTCGAGAAAGGGTATGTTAGACTGAACAATTACACGAAGGTAGCTAAGTTTATTGAAGACTTGAAAGAGTATTTTTCAGATGAATACTTGCGAATGATGAAATCTAATGAAAGCTACAACTGGGTTAAGGATATTCTGGTATCAGGAGTTAAAAATCCAGATGTAACAAGACACTTGATTCTGCTCCAGTTTTTGAACATTCATCCCAAAGAGTTTTTTGCTGCAACACTTGATTTAGACAAAATAGATATTCGGAGTTACTTCCAAAATGCTTGGGACAAAAACTTAGTGGAACTTATTAAGATGGGTAAATCACAGCGTGAAATCTGTAAAATTTTAGGAACAAGCAGAAAAACGATTATTCTTGCTACTGAACGATTGGGAATAGCTGCGGAGTGGAAATACAATGGTGGAAGAAGATATGAGAGAACTTATGAGGAAACTGAAGAATTTATAAAGAAGAAAAAAGAAATGGAAAAATTCTGGGAAAAATGGCATAAAGAAAATCCAGATTTAAGCAGCCATGCCATTCGAGAAAAACACGACCATATTTATTCATGGCTCAAAAAGTATGATAAAGAATGGATGAATGAAAGATACATAAGAAAGAATAATACTTCCAATGATAGAGTGAATTGGGGGAGAAGAGATGAGAAGCTTTACGTAGAGGCTAGGAATATAGTAGAAGCAATGAAAGCGAGAGGAAATAAGAGAATAACTGTTGGAAGGGTAGCAGCGTATCTCAACATAAAGGGTTGGGTATATAAGAAAAAGAACAAAATCCCAAAAACAATGGATTATTTAAATAAAGAGGTGGAAACTGTCGATGAATTTCATAAAAGAAAGTTGATGCACACATACGATAAATTAAAGACGATAACAGTAGTAACATATAATTCACTCTTTGAAGCTTCCAAAATAAATTATAGGTATAAAGATAAATTGAGAGAGTTCGGGGAGAAATTAATTAATGGAAATCATTTTAAGTGACTGCAAAAATTGAAATAATTTAATGAGGAAATGCATATAATAATTTATGAGAAACAAAGGAGTACTATATATAGTACATTTTATCTCATCGGTTGGAGTTAGTTTCCCCCACTAATGAGAACCAGGTTCGGAGAGTCAAAATGACTCTCTTTTTTTGATTTAATAATATTTAAGTTGTCTTATACAATAAAGTGTGGATTAAAATATACTTATTTATGATTATAAATAGTATATATACTATTATTTTTGAACCTAGAACATTATAATGTAATCAGTATACGGACAAGTTTGATAGGAGGATATCTATGAATAATAACTTATATCGCCTCGGTGCATTGATGTACACTGATGATACTTCTTCATTTAGCAGAAAGACAACTATTAGAAAAATTATTGAAGCATTTTTTGTTTTATGCAACAATGAATCAGTTGTTTGTTCTAACTTACCAGAAATGATAAAAGACACTTTTGATATTGAGTTACATATCGATGAAATTCACAAGGTCATATATAGTTCAAAATACTTTGAGTATATTGGCGGACATTGTTCAAAGCATCATTTCGAGCATTGTAATATTTTAGTTCGCCTTAGCGAGAAGAGGTATAGCTTAATTGCTTCACAAGAGAGCCTAAACTCCATCTATCATTATATGAATGAGTATTATAATGCAAACGAAGAACTTAAGAATTTAATTTCAATTGAGGGGTTTACCCAAATGATTGAAAAATTTCTTTACTTAGTTTTTGTGCAGAATATCGAGAAAAGCTCTAGAATGTTTGATGTGCATTTAGATAAAACAGAGTTATTAGATGATTTGAAGATTACTGAAATTGAAAAGAAGATAATCAACGAGTTTTTAGATTATGATGATGATAATAAGAATAAGGCGATATATGATATAGGTAGTCTGGCACTTGAATACGTTATACTGAGTGGTGGAATAGACTTAAAATCACAAGAGCCCAATATACTGAAAAAAACACTGTACCTAGATACTAATATTATTTATAGGTTGCTCGGGATTAATGGTGAGCAGAGAAGAATAAAAGTGCGAAACTTAATTGAGAGATGTATTGAGACGGGGCAACAAATTAGGATATCAGACGCTAGTAAGAAAGAGTTCTTTGACTCTATTAAACATCAGTTGCTGAAAATTGAAAAATTACCTTCACCAATTAGATATACAGAGCCGATTGATAATGCAATTATGAGAGATTTCTATGACTCAAATAGTGGGAATACTAAATTTTACTTAGCTAAAATCCAAGCAGAATATGAAGAAATGATTAGAGAGTTTAAAATACATGAAGATAAAAAAGACTTGTATGACACTGTTTCTGGGCATGAAAGAATACAGATAAAAAAATATGTTGAATCTATTTCTAGATATAAAAACAAAACAGAAAAAGAAGTTAAACCTGATGCAATCAATATATTTTACATTGAAAGTATGAGGAAAAATCAAGGACAAACATTTAGAGAACTTAAAGAGTTTTTTCTAACTTCTGATAAAAATCTAATTAATTGGGAAGCAAGTGAAAAAGATACCTATCCTGTTACTATTTATCCTAGTAATTGGCTAAGCATTATACTTAGATTCGGTAACAGAACAAGTGACGATTATAAGTCTTTTGTTAGTTTTATTAGAAATGTGCAACATGAAGAAAAAAGAGACCCAGATGTTGTCTTAGCTACAATGCAAGTAATAGCACAAAAGGCTGAGACAGCTGAAAAGCAGAAAGCTTTGTTTGATATTTTTGTTGAAAATGAATACGAAAATATTGCGAACACTATAACTTTTGAAGATAAAATATCATATGCTGAAGAAAAGATTCCAGAATATATAGATGAAATATACGAAAAACAGGAAGAGAGATTAAGAAAATTAGAAGAAGCAACTAGTATTAATAAAGAAGAGCATCAACAAGAAATAGAAATTCTGAGACAAGAGATTGAGATGAGCAAATCTAAAGAGGATAAACAAAGAAATGTACTGGTGACAGAAAGGTTTAATACTGAAATCTCTGATAGAAGACGTAATTTAGCTTATAATTTAGTTGCGGTTGTTGTAAGTGGAACTATTATTTGGAATACATTACCTAGTATATTAAGCTTGAATTCTGGTGAAGTGAATTCGGAAATGAAATTTTTAGAATTGGTAATTACAGTTATTTTTATTCCTACATTGTTACGGTGCTTAAGCAATATATTTAAGTTATCAAGTGTCAAATGTTTAGAAGAGAAATTATTATTAAAAGAAATCACCAGAGAGGAAATAGACAAACTACTTGAACATAAGAAAAAAATGTTCATATTCATTCTTTTTTCATAGATACTCTTTGGTAATAAACCTATAACTACTATGAGTTCATCCGTAGACAAATTCTGAAATGAAACTTGGGAAGATTCTTTGTTGTCAACCATGCAATATCTGGAGTATTAGATATTGAGGAATATTAGTCATCTATTTTATAATTGACAGTACTATGGAAAACGTGGATAATACAAAATAGAACAAATGACTTGTGCATTTTGTAGGGCGATGATGATTGATTACTTGCCATGAGGTGATTGGTCGTAGTTCCTTTTGGGTTTATGCATTCACCACGACATGGATAGTCTTTGGACGAAAGAAAATGTATCTTAGAGGATTCAGCTCTGCTGAATCTTCTTTTTTTTTCATTATGAGTATGGCTCTCTTTCAATTAACAAGGTGTAAAGTATTCATACTTGAATTATAGAATTGGAGATAGCTCAAGAGTTAAGAATTGTTTCAATGTGTTGAAACTATTTATACAATATTATATTATATAAATATAATTTATCATATCTGGAGGAAACATTAATAATGAAAAAGATTCTAATGTTGGTATTGACTATGCTGGTAGTCACAGGATGTTCTCAAGAACCTCAGTTTGAGAATGGTGATTCAAATAAATCAGATACAATGCAGAAAGAAACGATTGTAGATATTACAGATGGCGAACCTTGGGTTTATAATGGTAGCCTTGGAGAAGCGGAGCTTGAAGAAACCAAAGATATTTTCTTTGTAAATGACACGTTTGATATGACTGAAAACAAAATTGAAGCAACGCTATCAAAACTCTACTATGAGGAGGAAGGTTTGTTTGTTGAACTCAATATTACCAATGGAAAGAATGATTTAGTTGATACCATATCGATTGATAAATTCTCATTAATAGAACTTTTAGAAGAGGAAGAAGAGAATACAGAGATTACTATTGCTGAAAATCTTAAAATCGGAGAGTTTAATAACTTAAATCTGAGCAGTGGTCATAATACTATTGTTTCGTTCGTAATCCCAGATGAATATCTATTGGCTGATGCTTTTAACTTTAAGACAATGTCGTACTTAATCGAAATATCTGTTGGTGTATAGGTCTGATTATGAGTAATTCATGCAGAATGAAATGATTTTAAATTAATCATTCAGCATCTTGATAACTTTAGTTATGGACTGGTTCATCTTATTGAAGAAGGAAAAGATGAGTACATCATTGGTCACATCACCATGGACCTGAGTGCAGGAAGTAGAAGAGGTAAACTGGCAGAGTTCGGCACAAAGAGATTATAGACATTGAAAAAGAGCCCCGTTGAGGGCTCTTTACTATGCTTAGGGTCTTACAATAGCGGCGTCTTTGTATTTCTCGTATAAGACCATTGGGTCTGGGTAGTATTTCTCCTGAAAGGCCGTGCTTTTTGACATTCTTTTAAAAAGCCTTGCTTCTATGAAATCACTATCAAAGAAGCTGTGAACATTTTCAAACCAGATGATAAACTTCCCGTCTTTAATCCCTGCAATGATTTCAGAACTTCGATAATCATTACCATTATTAACTACAGTTTCATAAGCTTTCTTTATTTCTTCGACATGCATTTCGACTTCAAGAACTTCTGCATAATAAAGAAGAAAATCCAATGATGGTGTTTCTAAGAAACGACTTTCTCCGAATTCAAATTCGATTATTCGTTCACCATCAAGATAAAGCACGGATTCGTCCCAGTAATTATCTTTGTCAAAATCGGGGGTTGGGCCTTTTGCCTCAAGAAGTCTTGTTTCTCCCTCTCTTTCCAATTCAAGCATCCTTAGATTGATGAAATCCTTATTATCGTTTCCTTCTAACGTTCCTCTAAAGAAATAACGAGGAGACATTTCAGTTACGACCTCTTCATTTATGATTTTATAGGATTTTTGGACATTCCCTTTCATTAGTCTGCGGTATGTGTATTTTGTTTGCATCTTAGTGCCTTCAGCAAAAAATGAATAATTAATGTTGAATTCTGGCACATCAATTATTATTTCTGTGGGCTCTGTTTCTCTGATTACTTCTTCAAGTTTAATGTGGTAAAGATTTTCATTTATTTTATAGCCTTTGCTCTGATTATTGAGGCTTGCTGTAGCCTGTTCAGCTGATGGGGATAGAAAACCATATCCGAGTAGGTAAAAAATTGAAAAAGTAATAATGATTGTTACAATAACAGTTATAAGTATTCGTTTCTTCATGTAGTGCTCCTATTGTTTCAAGTTTAGTTATTAATGACAATATTATTGTAAAGTATAAAAATAGATTAAACAATATTATAAATATATTTAAAAATAGAATCTGTGGTTATTTAGTAAAGGAAATCTACTATGACCCATCAAAACAAAGTCATCCCAAAAATTTAAACACCCCTTAGAGCGAGAAGCAGCATCAACTGCCTCGCTCTTTTTTATTCCCAACCTTTCCCCAACCCTTCCCCCTTCCTTTGCGTCCTTGCGGACGCTCCCCCTATCCTCTTAATCCATTGGTACATAATGATTGCAGAGCTTACCCTAATCATCCACCCAACGATTAACCCAAGTTCATCCACTATCCCAATCATCACCCCATTCTTACACCACAATCCAATCATATCCCATTCATTTATCCTTCTTTGCGTCCGTAAGGACGCCTATATCAGGCACTTACTTTATTGAGACAAAAAAACAAGAAGGATTACAGAGTTTTTCCCTGATTCCTTCAAGCCTTATCCCAAGCCTTTCTCCGAGCATTTTACTCAGGCTATTATGGTCCTATGATATCTCGAATATTTCTATGAAATAGAGTGCAACACAATATCGCTAGAGTTGATTTGTCTAGCGTTCAATCATTTATACGAGGGATAACATTGAGAAAAGTGAGGGGCACAGTGAAAAAAGAGAGAAAAAGAGGGTGTTGATAATTGGGATAACTATATTCGATTTTTGAAAGAAATAGAGGGTAAAAATCTGTTTTGAAACAACTTTAAAGGTGGAAAAATAGGCAGAAACAAGAATTGGATAAACAATTGTGGAAATTGTGGTCAATTCAAGAATGGGGTAGATAGGGGGTTAGAGGGGTGGGAGAAGTACAACTTTATTGATAATTTGTGATGACATTATTCGTGGGTGACAAAAATATTTAGAAGACAAAAAAGAGTGAAACCGTATATGGAATCACTCTTTTTTGTTATATTCTTTTCTTTAAATTCGAGAAAGCCTCATTATGATCTTCCAGATACTGCTTCAGCTGGCTCAGCTTACAATTACCAGAATCGTATTTTCTGATTTCTGTCAGTAAGTCGTTTTCATCACCGGAAAGGTTCTCCTGCTGATCATCAAAGTGATTTACTACGTTCTGAAGCTCTGTCTTCAGCTCCTCGTCCTCTGTGATATCTGTAAATCCATAGCCTTTCAGCCTTTCGATGACTTTCTCCATGGAGGGATCATTGAATCTTTCATACCAGTCCAGGAATCCCTTGAGCTGCATGCTGTTTTCAGATACTCCATTTTCAGGGAGAACAAGCTTGATCCCACCATCTTTAATCCATTGCAGAGTAATGGCATCTCCAACACTTCTGAACTGCTTTTTTGTGGACATAAAGTCCGTAAAGAAGCCAATATTGATCTCTTCTACAAGTTCCTTACTCAGAGACAGGGTGGAGCTTTTACTGACAATACGGTAACCTCTAAAAATTTTATCAAACATCATTACTGTTATTCTTCCTTCCTTGTTTCAAACTAAAATTAATACCTCAAGCCAATAGTATATCGCAAGGGGCTCAATGAAAATGTGAATCTTTGATTCGCTTCCAAATTTTGAAGTGGATCGTATTTCGATAAAGAAGTAATACCAGATGTTACAGGGTGTAATGTTTAAATTGTGAATTTTGTTTGTTCACGTATCTCCAGTTGTTAGAGAATCTTAATGAAATTGATACAGAATCTCTTTGGTAGTTTACAACTTAAATTTGTATAATGAAATTAATCAATTTGATAATATATAATAAATCAGGAGGAATTATTCATGGCTGATAATGAAAACAAAGATATAAACGTGGAAAAGAGAAACGTAAATAGAAATGAGAATCCGGGTCTTGTTGGATCCACTTTCATAAAGTATGGAGCATATATCATCATTCTGCTGATTGTACTTTATTTCGTTATCAACTACATACTGCCTATGCTGTAAAGGTGCAATAATGAGATCAAGGCGTTTGTCTTGGTCTTTCTTTTTGTTTGGATACTGCTGTATCATGACAATATAGCGTTTACATTCGACTTCATGGCAAATATTGCTTTATAACGGATTAATTGTGGATATTTAATGATCTTTGGCATAAACTGAAACTATCAATCCTATTCAAGAGATAGGCAAATAAATCAGAGAGGTGAAATCATGGAACTTAAGGTAAAAAGCTTGAAAGAACTCGAGAGCAAGGGAATAAAGGTACCACAGTTTGATGTGGAAAGCATGGTGAAAAAAACAAAGGAGGATCCTGTGTGGGTGCACTTTGGTGCAGGAAATATCTTCAGAGGCTTTATCGCGAACCTGCAGCATGCCCTGCTGGACGATGGTGTAACAGATAAGGGGATCATCGCAGCGGAAACCTTTGATTTTGACATCATAGACAAGATCTATGAACCATACGATAATCTGACACTGCTGGTCAGTCTCAATGCGGACGGCAGCACATCAAACTCAGTGGTGGCAAGCATCGCGGAAGGTGTCAAGGCCAATCTGTCCGATGAGAAGAATGCGGCCAGACTGAAAGAGATTTTTGAGAATCCGTCCCTTCAGATGATCAGCTTCACCATCACAGAAAAAGGATATGCATTAACCAATGTGAATGGAGATGTATTCCCATTCGTAACCAAGGATTTTGAAAATGGTCCAACGAGCCCAAGTCATGCCATGAGCGTCGTCACATCCCTGCTTTATGCAAGATACCAGAAGGGCAAGTATCCTCTGGCAGTGGTCAGCATGGACAACTGCAGCCACAATGGTGAAAAGGTGGAAACATCCGTGAAGACCATCGCAGGCGAATGGCTGAAGAGAGGGTTCGTAGATCAGGGATTCATTGATTACATCAATGATGAAAAGAAGATTTCCTTCCCATGGAGCATGATCGATAAAATCACACCTAGACCAGCAGAAGAAGTGAAGAACATGCTGGATGAACTGGGTGTGGAGAACATGGCACCGGTGGTCACATCCAAGAATACGTTCATTGCACCGTATGTCAATGCGGAAGTGCCACAGTATCTGGTTGTGGAAGACAAGTTCCCCAATGGAAGACCGGAACTTGAGAAGGCAGGCGTATACTTCACCGACAGAGACACCGTGAACAATACGGAAACCATGAAGGTGACCACCTGCCTGAATCCGCTTCATACTGCACTGGCTGTCTATGGATGCGTACTGGGCTTTGACAGCATTTCAGCTGAAATGAACGATAAAGAGCTGAAAACTCTGGTGGAGAAGATCGGTTATGAAGAAGGTATGCCTGTGGTGGTTGATCCGAAGATCATCAGCCCGAAGAGCTTCATCAAGGAAGTCATTGAAGAAAGACTGCCTAATCCATTCATTCCCGATACCCCACAGAGAATCGCAACGGATACAAGCCAGAAAGTGGCCATCAGGTTTGGTGAAACCATCAAGTCCTACATGAAGAGAGAGGATCTGGATGCCTCTTCACTGACATATATTCCTCTGGCACTGGCCGGATGGCTGAGATATCTTCTGGGTGTGGATGACAACCTTGAAAAATTCGAGTTATCCAGCGATCCGATGCTTTCAGAGCTTCAGAGCAAGCTGGAAGGCATCAAGGTTGGAGATGTCTCCTCCTACACAGGTCAGCTGAAGGATGTGCTGTCCAATGAGATTCTGTTCGGACTGGACCTTGAAAAAGCAGGTCTGGCAGACAAGGTGGAAGGCATGTTCCTGGAACTCATTGCAGGCAAGAATGCAGTAAGAGACACACTGAAGAAGTACTTAGCTTAATAAGATCCAACTTTGAAACGGCCTTCGGGCCGTTTCTTTATATCCGGAAAATGTGCAGAGAGCTTCAGCATCAAGGATGTTTCGGGTTGCATTTTTACTGTTTTTGTGTGAAATGCATGGTCCGGACCTGTGAAATCCTTTATAATGGTCCTGTATACAGTGTGCAGAAGAAAAACAGAAGGAATAAAAGGAGTGTCGATAAGTGGATGAATACATGAAGGAAGTCATAAAGCTGGCGGATCTGAGCCAGAACAAACCGCTGAATGAAATCGTGTTTGAGGGACTTAGAATCGCCATCATCAAAGGAATCATTCCCGTGGGTGAGAGAATCAACGAGTCGGTCTATGCTGAGAAGATGAATATCAGCAGAACCCCTGTAAGAGAAGCCCTCCGAAGGATCCAGGAAGAAGGACTGGTGGAGTATGTTCCGCACTATGGCGTAGTGGTGAAGAAGATCACCATTGAAGATGCGGTTGAAATCTATCAGATCCGAAAGGCGCTGGATATTCTGGCTACCCAGAATGCCATGAAGATCATGACCGAGGAGCAGTTTGATGAGATGAAAGCGCTGCTGGAAAAAACCGATGAGGCGGATACCAGAGGAGATTATAAAGAAGTCATTGAGCTTTCCAGACAGTTCAACGACATGATCTACGAGTTTTGCAGAATGCCGAGACTGGATGTCATCGTGAAGAAACTGAGACAGTATCTCATGCGCTTTCGAGACATCTCTCTTACGGAAAACGACCGTAGACGAAAAGCGCTGGATGAGCACTGGCTCCTGTATCAGAATATGAGACAGAAGAACTATGAACAGGTGGCCATCATCACCTCGGAGCATCTGGATTACTCAGAGAAGTTCATCCTCAAAGAAATGAGAAGAATTGAAGAGGAAGCGGATGATCAGGCCAGGGAAAAGGATAGAAGTAATGGAAGAAAAAAATAGAGCACATCATTGGGCGGAGGAAGCGGCAAAGCTTGCAGAGGAATCCATTCTCACGGAAGCGGTTCTGACACCCAAACCAGGGCTTGTGGATGCGAAGGACAGCGGTTCCCACAAGGATATGGATATTTTCACCTTTCTTCGCAGTGCTGTAAGCCTTCGAGAAGGATTCAAAGAGATGTTTCTCTCCGGATATCATGGGGGTGCGGATCTCAAGGAGCTTCTCAAAAGCCTGCGACCAAAGGGGATGGATATTGAAGCCCGGATGTTTGAAGCGACGAAGGACATCAACACCCACAAAGGAATCATCTTTTCCATGGGACTTCTTCTGGCTGCCCTGGGAAACCATATGAGTAGATCCGATTATCAGAAAAATCAGCTCCCGACATTCACTGAAAAGGACACGGAAGAAGTGTTTCAGATCATCCGGTCCATGACGAAAGGCATCATTCAGAGCGATTTTAAGAATCTTAATGAGAAAACCCTGCTGACTCATGGAGAAAGACTCTACAAAGAATATGGTTTTACAGGCATCCGAGGAGAAGCGGAAAAAGGATATCCTGTATTAAGAGAAAAAGTGCTTCCTGTTTTACGGGAAGGTGGATACAAGGAACAGTCCTATGACAGCAGGCTACTGGACATGCTGATGATCCTCATGAGTGAAGTGGAAGACTCGAACATCGTGAGCCGAGGTGGCATGGAGTCACTGCAGTACGTAAGAAGAAGTGCAGATAGATTCATGAAGGATGGCGGGATGAGAAATCCCACCGCATTGGAGAAGCTTCATGAAATGAATCAGGACTTCGTGAAGAGAAATCTTTCTCCAGGCGGATCGGCAGATCTTCTTTCTCTGGCTGTTTTTCTGGGGAAAATGGAAAATATCTTATGAATAGCTAGTAAATAGAATAGATTAGTTACAGGCATATGAAAAACCCTCTCGCTTAGAAACGAGAGGGTTTTTGAATATATAAACTGATATCGGAATTGTTAACCGAAGAAGTTCAGGAGAACGCCGGCTGCTATGGCAGAACCGATGACTCCGGCTACGTTGGGTCCCATGGCATGCATGAGCAGGAAATTGGAAGGGTCTTCTTCCTGTCCAACCTTCTGAACCACTCTTGCGGCCATTGGCACTGCAGATACACCTGCTGCACCGATCATCGGATTGATCTGACCCTTGGTGAGCTTACTCATGAGCTTACCGAAGAGTACGCCTGAAGCGGTTCCGATGGAGAAGGCTACAAGTCCCAGTGCGATGATGCCCAGGGTCTTGGGGTTGAGTAGTGTTTCTGCATCCGCCTTGGCGCCTACTGTCAGTCCGATGAGGATGGTTACAGTGTACATCATGGCGTTCTTGCCCACTTCAACCAGATTCGGTACAACGCCCACTTCCTTGATCAGGTTACCGAACATTAGCATACCCACAAGAGGAGCTGCACTTGGAACCAGAAGAATCACGACGATGGTCACGATGATGGGGAAGAGAATCTTCTCCAGTCTGGAAACAGGTCTCAGCTGCTTCATCTTGATCTGTCTTTCTTCCTTGGTGGTGAGCATTCGGATGATCGGTGGCTGAATCACTGGCACAAGAGCCATGTAGGAGTAAGCCGCCAGAGCGATGGGTCCTAGAAGATGATCCGCCAGCTGGCTGGTCAGATAGATGGCTGTAGGGCCGTCTGCTCCACCGATGATTCCTATGGATGCTGCTTCAAGGGCAGTATATCCAAGAAGGATGGCACCGAGGAATGCGAAGAAGATACCCATCTGAGCAGCTGCACCCAGGAGCATGCTCTTGGGATTGGCGATGAGGGGACCGAAGTCTGTGGAGGCTCCGACACCCAGGAAGATCAGAGAAGGATAGATACCGTACTCGATCCCCATGTAGAGCAGTCTCAGAAGACCGCCCTCTTCCATCAGTCCGTTGCCTGGCAGATTCACCAGAAGCATACCGAAGGCGATGGGGATGAGCAGGTAAGGTTCGTATTTCTTATAAATGCCGAGATAGAGGAAAAACAGAGATATGCCGATCATGAGAAGGGCCTGTCCGTTCAGCTGCATGATTCCGCTGCTGGCAAAAAATTCGCTTAGTATTTCTAACATTTATGCCACCTACTTCGTTGCGATGGTCATAAGAAGAGCGCCACTATCCACGACCTGTCCGTCTTTTGCCTGAACAGTGGATACGGTTCCGTCAAATGGGGACACGATTTCATTTTCAAGCTTCATGGCTTCCAGAATCGCCAGAACCTGACCCTTCTTTACGGCCTGTCCTGGAGCAACCTTGACGGACATGATGGTTCCCTGGATTGGTGCCTCGATCTTTTCATCTGATGACTGTGGTGATGCAGCAGCTGGTGCAGCTGGTGCGCTCACGGGAGCTGAAGCGGTCTCATTGGCTCCTGCTTCCTCTACTTCTACCATATATACTTTTCCGTTAACGGTGATCTTGTATGTTTTCATTTATTTATCTCCTTACCCTATTCTCTTTATGGATTTTACTTTGACATTACCCTGATACTCTTCTTTGGCCAGTGCAGATGCTGTGAGCATCGCAACCATTCTGTCTTCTTCATCGTTATCCTGATGTGCAGGAGCCGCCACTGGTGCCGCTGTCACTGCTTTGTTCTTTCCATTCAGATCCTGTGGCAGGAACTTGAAAGAATAAATGATCATCTGCAGGAGTACAAGGATGAGGAAAACCACGAGCATGGCGAAGATGGACATGGTGATGCCATCTGAAAACTGGAAATTATTGATATCCATGTTGTTTTTCCTACCTTTCTATTATCATTTCGAATTCTACGACTTCGTTCTTGTTCTCTATCACCGGAGCGGCACTTTTTCCTTCAGGTGCCTCCGTCTTGGGCTTCAGGATGGCCTGCTGCGGATTCATGATGTAGGACAGGACTTCTTCGTCCTTGGCCTCGCGTCCGAGCTTCTCTTCCATTTCCTTCTTGGCTTCGTCATAGACCGGAGATAATTCGGAAACAGGTCTTGGAGGCTGAACGACTTCGTCTCCAAGGATCTTCTTCATGATCTCTTCATCTACGGGAGCAGGGGACTTTCCATAGCCGCCTCTCAGGTAGGTCTTGATTTCGTTGGGGATCATCTTGTAGCGTTCTCCGCTGATGACGTTCATGACCGCCTGGGTGCCCACCATCTGGGACAGTGGCGTTACTAGTGGCGGATAACCCATGTCTTTTCTCACTTCAGGGATTTCCTTCAGCACTTCTGTGAAGCGATGGAACATCTTTGCATCCTGAAGCTGACTCATGAGGTTCGAGAGCATTCCACCAGGTACTTCGTACTTGAGAATCTTCGGATTGACCACCAGGGCTCTTGCCTTGTACTGACCGCTGTCGATGTACTTCTGGGCAATCTTGTCTGCCAGTTCATAGGCATCATCCAGCGCCTGTGCATCATACTCCACTTCTCTGCCGATGTTCTTGGCCGTCTCGTAAATAGTTTCCGCAGCGATGTGGCTGGTTCCGCCGGAGAATGGAGAGATTACCGTATCCACGATATCCGCGCCGGCTTCCATGGCTCTCAGCATGACGAGGTGCGTGAGTCCTGCAGTGGTGTGACTGTGGACATTTATGGGAAGATCCGTTACGGACTTCAGTGCCTTGACCAGGCTGTAGGCCGCATCAGGAACCAGAATTCCTGCCATGTCCTTGATGCAGATGGAATCTGCGCCCATGTCCGCCATCTTCTTCACGAGATTCACGAAGTATTCCTCTGTATGCACTGGGCTCACAGTGTAACTGATGGCACACTGGCAGTGGCCGCCGTGCTTCTTGATGAACTTCACGGAATTCTCGATGTTGTTCATATCATTCAAGGCATCGAAGACTCTTATGATGTCTATGCCGTTTTCGATGGCAAGTTTTATGAATCTTTCCAGGGTGTCGTTGTCATAGTGTCTGTAGCCCACCAGGTTCTGACCACGCAGAAGCATGGACAGCTTGGTGTTTTTGGCTGCTTTTCTGATTTCTCTCAGAATTTCCCAGGGGCTTTCGTTCAGGAATCTCAGAGCGGAATCAAAGGTGGCGCCGCCCCATACTTCAAGGGCATTGTAACCGACTTTGTCCAGAGCGGTGACAAGCTTTATGATGTCTTCTTTCTCCATTCTTGTGGCAAGAAGACTCTGATTGCCATCTCGGACGGTCAGGTCATTGAGCAGGACTTTTGTCATATTTTCTCCTCCTATTTATTAGGATGTCTTTCAGTAAAGTACACGAAACGGATTTTCATCGGTCTTAATTTCATGCGGGAAAGACAGTCTAAATTTCAATCACTACTAGTATAAACGATTACGAATCAGGGAACAACCACACCATCATGAAAATACAGCGAAAGTACATGATTAAAATCCGGGATATGAATAAAGTGCACGACTGTCTATGAGTCGTGCACTTTTAAGGGAGCTACCTAATGATAGTATGATAGTTTCAATCTAAGGCTTCAGCTACATCATGAAGGAGAAGGCAAAGCTTCCCAGAATCAGGATGATGGCTCCGCCAAGACGGCTGGACAGCTGTGCGTAGGCGATGAGGTCCATTCTGTCCGCAGCACCAAGGACCGCCAGGTCTCCAGATCCACCTCTGTTGGCCATACAAAGACCAGCTGTGATGGCAGCGTCGATGGGATAGAATCCCACAAGGTATCCGACCAGTGCGGATCCGATGATGGCACCGACAACGATGAACAGTGCAATGATTGCATTCTGTGGCGTAAGGGCTGCAACGAATTCTCCAAGGTCCATATCTGCACCTACACCAACCATGATGAGGATGGTAAGGTTTGTTGTTGTGAAGGACTGAAGCTTCTTGGCACCCATTCTGATGCTCTTAGGCACAACACCGGTAGCTGCAAGAACCACTACAAAAAGAATCATGTAGGCAAGCTGATGGATGGGTGCTCCGAATATTTCTGGAAGGATGCTCTTTGACATCAGTCTACCGAAGGTGTACGCCGCAACGGTCAGGAAAAGACCAGCTCCGATATCCCCCATGGTAACTTTGTAGTTCACATCATCAGATACATCAAAGGTGGAGTTTCTAAGAAGCGTCTTCTTGTCTCCAGTCCAGGATGGCTTCTTCTCCCCAAGGGAGTTCAGCAGAGCACCGGAGATGATGGCGAAGATATTGGCGATGGTCAGAATGACGATGGCGAAGGCATAGTAGGAATCACTGCTTCCGCCTGTCACATCCGCATAGATCTGTGACAGTGGGATTGCACCAGCTCCGTTACCACCACCCATGACTGGCAGCACATACTGCAGCATGATCATAGCAGGGTTCACACCAAAGACCAGTCCTGCAAGGGAACCAAGGATTCCGGCACCTATAACACCACCAAGGATGGCAGGAACGTAGCCTGCAAAGCTCTTCAGCAGGATGTCTCTATCCAGAGATAGTACTGAACCTGTGATCAGAACGATGATGAAAAACGTAAGGAAGTTGGTATCGCTCATGAATACATCCATGGATTCCACATAGCTTTCAGGAATCAGGTTCCACTGAACGAGGGCAGAAGTACCGAGGAAGGTAAGGACAAGTCCGCCTCCCACATATTTGTTCCAGATGGGAATTCTCTTTCCGATTTCATTGAGCGGGATGGCGATGGCAAGCATAAGGGCCATGATTCCGCCCATATCTGTGGAGAGAACCTCCAGATAAGTGGCAACGTAAATAATGAGTATGGCAGCTAAAGCAAACCACCATGGCATGGAAAAGAGCCTGAGGCCTTTTTTGTCGGTAGTAGTAGTCATTGATCATTCCTCCGATTATGTATTATTTAGTATGAATATATTATTTCAAGATGAACATCGCTCAAGATAGGATTAGACATTCATCATTGGAATCCAATTGATATCATGTTATTTTCTTTGGTTTTCTGACCACATCGATGAGCGTACCGTCACGATATTCAACCAGAGCCACCACTTCATCTTCAAACTGGATTTCTTCCGGTTTTCCCACCAGCTGATAGGCTTCATCGCGAAGCTTTTCAATTGTCATAAGCGGGAGGCCGGAGTCTTTCAGCGCTTCAAGAAGATCGGTTCTCGCTGGATTGACGGCTACGCCAACTTCAGTCACGACGATATCGACGCTTTCCCCGGGAGTTGTCACAGTGATGACGGAATCTTTGATGGTGGGGATACGGCTTCTTACAAGAGGAGCCACGATGATGGAGCATTTGGATCCGGCAGCTGTATCCACATGACCACCAGGAGCACCTCTCACTACGCCATCCGAACCGGTCACGACATTGACGTTGAAGTCTGTGTCCACTTCCAGTGCACCCAGTATGACGAAATCCAGTTTATTGACGAATGCGCCTTTGTTCATGGGATTGGCGTACTGGGATGTGGAAATTTCGAAATGTCTGGGATGGTTATGGACAGAAGCGATGGATGTGAGATCAAAATCCTGTGCATCCACGATGGTTCCTATGAGCCCCTCTTCCATAAGATCGATCATGGGCTTCGTGATTCCTCCTATGGCAAAGCCCATCCTGATGTCTTTCTCCACCATATAGGGTTTCAGAAATCTCGTCACAGCAAGAGAGGGTCCGCCGCCTCCGGTCTGGAAGGAGAATCCGTCTCTGAAATAAGGTGTGCTGACAAGAGCCTTGGTGGCATATTCCGCGATGAGCAGTTCTCGGGGATCTGTTGTGAAGCGAAGCAGTTCATTGGCGATTTTTCTGGGATTTCCTATTTCTGGCACTACAACCACATAATCCACATCCACCTGCTTTATGCTGGGAGGGAAATTCGGGAAAGGGACCAGTGTATCGGTTATGACAACCACTTTATCCGCATACTCTGCATCCACCATGGAATAGGACAGAACACCGCAGTCGGATTTTCCGCCTTTACCTCTCGCATTTCCATAGAGATCCGATGTAGGTGCTCCGATGAAGGCAACATCAATATGGATGTCTCCGGTTTCAATAGCACGTACTCTTCCACCATGACATCTGATATAGGCGGGATTCTTCAGTTTTCCTTCTGAGATGGCTTCTCCGATCTCACCACGAACGCCACTGGAAGAGATGCCTGTGATGGTTCCATCTTCAATATATCTGACGATGGGAGCATGGGCGGTCCCCAGTGAACTGGCACAGACAGTGATGTCTCTTATGCCCATCTCATGGATGGCATCCATGACCATGTTTACGATGTAGTCTCCATCTCTGAAGTGATGATGGAAGGAAACGGTCATTCCATCACGGAGCTCTGATTTTATGATGGCTTCCTTCAGATCCGAAACCACTTTACTCTCCTGAGGTCGTATAGAAGCTTTCACTTTCGGTGCGGCTTTCCTGTACTCATACCCTTCTCGGTAATACTGGCCCTGAAAGACCTCTACATCATGGACAAGAAACTGGTCCGGGATGTCTCTTTTCACCTTGTTGATCATTATAAATCCCCCCTATACACACCGGATGCTTTCGCCAGGGTAAGCACTCTTCTTGCACCCTCCACCATGGCGATATCGATCATCTGACCATCCACCACAATTACACCGACCCCTTCTTTGGCCGATTCTTCTACACCATAGATGGTTTTCTCTGCCATCTGGATCTCCTTCTGACTGGGTGTGAAGACCTGATGAATGATGGATATCTGTTTTGGGCTGATGACGGATTTTCCATCAAAGCCCATATTTTTGATCTGTTCTGTATCTCTTCTCAGACCTTCGAAATCATCCACGTTCGTATGCACGGTATCAAAGCACATGATATCAGCGGCTCTTGCTGCAAGGACCAGCTGACTTCTGGCTGCAAGCATCTCATAGCCTTCAGAGGTTCTTTTGGCATGCATGGTTCTCATGAAATCGCCGGCACCGATGGAGATGCCGAAAATACGATCCGAGCTCTGTGAAAGTTCCAGCGCGTTGATGACCCCCATGGGTGTTTCAATGGCTGCCATGAGAAGTGTGCTTCCGAGAGGCCTTTGAAACTCAAGCTCCGCTTTTCTTACTTCTTCTTCCACAAGGGTGACATCGCTCCTGTATTCACATTTCGGGATTCTGATACCGTCACATCCTCCTGCTACAGCAGCACGAATATCTTCTTTCCAGTGCAGAGATTCTTTACCATTGATTCGGACCAGACGCTCTACACCTTTATAGTCCGAATACTTCAAGGTATTGTACAGCTGGATTCTGGCTGAATCTTTCTGGTTTTCAGAAACAGCATCTTCCAGATCGAAGATCACGGAATCCGGTTTATAGATGTAGGCATCTTTCACAAGCCCGGCACGATGGGCATTGAGAAACATCATGGTTCTTCTGATTCTGTTTTTGTTCGGATGCATTACATCACCTCCCAGGGCAGATTCTCTTTCTGATCCATGGCGCGAAATACAGCGGTTTCCACGCGGGATCGGATGGTACAGTCCAGAGCACCCTTATCCATGGCGATGATCTTGGCGTTCTTCACATCGAGTTTTTCTAGAACATCCATGATGGTACTTCGGATCTGTTTGCCATACTGGCTCAATACACTGCTTTCGAGAATCAGTTCCAGGCCATCTTCTTGTGGTGAGATCATGATCTGGATGTCACTGGACTCTACAGTGCCGGCTACAGCTGAATGAAGCAGGTTCATATCGTTCCCTCCTGTTCTGATAAAGATCGGTTCCATACCATTCCTCATCTCAACGTTTTCACTCAGTATAAATTAAAGATATTCTCTTCACAATATATTTTGATTTAAAGAACAGTAAAAAAACAGCATCTCATTAACGCAATTATAATGTAGAGATGCATTTAGTGATGAATCGATAATTGTGCAGCAATCAGCATCAGAAGTACTGACAAAGTTGTTTCCTGGTCGGGTACATGGTTCTGATTGTCAGGAATAAAACATAAAGTACAGGTAAAAAACACATGAAATAAAAAAGTTGTCGTATAATGAAAATGTAATCGATACGATAGGGGTTGTCTGATGATCCCTGAAATCCTATATAGGTAAATGGGGGAGATTTTCATGAATTATATACTTCAGAGAATGTGGATCGGAAGAAGCAGATCTGCCAGAGAAGCATGGGAGACCATGCTGAGTCAGGCTGGAATCAGATCGGAAGACACGGTGGAATATACCGTAGGGGTATATGACGGAGAAAAGCTTGTCGCCACGGGATCCCGCTACAAGAATGTGCTCAAGTGCATAGCGGTCTGCAAAGATTATACGGGAGGAGAAGTCATAAGTCTTCTCATATCCCATCTCATGACGGAAGTCTTTGATGAGGGTCATACCTCCTGCTATGTCTATACGAAACCGGAGTCTGTCCAGTCCTTTGTCTACATGGGATTCAATGAGATCGAACGAGTGGGAGAGGATCTGGTCTTTCTGGAAAAAGCGGTTCACGGATTTGATGAGTTCCTGAGAAACCTCGAAAAAGAGAGGATTCCAGGTGAAAAGATCGCAGGCATTGTCATGAATGCCAATCCATTTACAAAGGGTCATCAGTATCTCATCGAAACAGCGGCAAAGGCCAGTGATGTGCTTCATGTTTTCGTTCTTACGGAAGATCTGTCCGCTTTTCCCACGAAGGTGAGAAAAGAGCTAGTGAAAAGAGGGACAGCTCATCTGAAGAATGTGAGGATTCACGAGACAGGAGACTACATGGTCTCCGCCAAGACGTTTCCTTCCTATTTCCTGAAGGAAAACAAGGATGTGACGGAAGTCCAGGCAAGCCTGGATGCCAGGATCTTCAAAAATCATATTGCAAAGGCCCTAGCCATCACCACCAGATATGTGGGAGAAGAGCCGCTTTCCTTTGCGACCAACATCTACAATGAGGCCATGAAGAAAGTGTTTCAGGATGAGATGAACCTGGTGATCATTCCGCGTAAGGAATTCGGCGGAGAAGTCATCAGCGCATCCAGAGTGCGGAAATACCTGAAAGAAGATCGTGTAGAGGAGCTGAAGGGGCTGGTTCCGGAAACCACCTTCCAGTTTCTGGTCTCTGAAGAAGGGAAAAAGATACAGGAAAAATTAAGAAGCGAGGAGCAGTAACAGCGTATGCAGAAGTTTAACATTGTAAGGCAAGCCATTGCAGGTACCATGGAATCATCTGATCTTCAGATCATTCTGGACCAGAACGAAGGCAACGGCATTGAAATCGAACTGAAAAGTAGTGTGGAAAATCAGTATGGAAGAAGAATCAGAGAGGTCCTTCTGGATACTCTGAAGAACCTGGGCATAGAGGATGCGAAGCTGACGGTGACGGACAAGGGTGCGCTGGACTGCACCATCGTGGCCAGAACCATCGCAGTGGTGCATCGCGCAGCGGATGCCACAGATAAAATCGACTGGGAGGGACTTGAAGAATGGAACGTTTAAGAAGAACCATGATGTTTGTGCCTGCCAGTAATGCAGGAATGCTGAGAGATGCCTATATCTACGGAGCCGATTCCATCATGTTTGATCTGGAGGACTCCATCTCCCTGAAGGAGAAGGACACTTCAAGATTTCTGGTCTACCAGGCAGTGAAGACCATCGACTACGGCGCAACGGAAACAGTGGTCAGAATCAACAGCCTGGATATGGGCGGAAAAGATGATGTCCATGCCATGGTCAGAGCAGGCATTGATGTCATCCGGCTGCCAAAGACGGAAACCGCCCAGGATATCCTGGATGTGGAAGAAGTGATTCTGGAAGCGGAAAGACAGTGCGGCAGAGAAGAAGGAAGCACGAGGATGATGGCGGCCATCGAAGGCCCTGTGGGTGTTCTCAATGCCCTCAGCATCGCCACAGCAAGCAGAAGACTCATCGGTATCGCACTAGGCGCAGAAGACTATGTCACCTCCATGAAGACCAGAAGGTATCCTGAAAGAAACAGCGAGGAAATCTTCTTCGCCAGATCCATGATCGTCCATGCAGCCAGAGCTGCAGGGATCGCGGCGCTGGATACGGTGTTCTCCGATGTCAATGACTCCGAAACACTGCGGAAGGAAACAGAGCTGATCAGGCAGCTGGGCTTCGACGGAAAATCCGTCATCAACCCAAGACAGATTTCCATTGTGAACTCCGTCTTCACACCTACGGAAAAGGAAATCGCCAATGCCGTGGCTGTGATGCATGCCATCGAAGAAGCCGAAGCAAAGGGTTCAGGCGTCATCGCGCTCAATGGAAAGATGATCGACAAGCCCATTGTGGAAAGAGCGGAAAGAGTTCTGATGCTTGCTGAAGCAGCCGGCGTATACAGGAAAGGGGAATAATCATGGCAGAGAACAAGTTAGGTAGGGAAATCCCTGAACAGTATGCAGATGTCTTCGGCACCTTTGAAGGACAGTTTTCCAGAAGACATGACTATAAAAGATCCAGCGGGAAAGTGACCTCTGTGAAACCGGGAGAATCAAAGCTTCTTAGTTCCATCAGAGAAGCCATAGAAAAATCAGGACTGAAAGATGGCATGACCATTTCCTTCCATCATCATTTCAGAGAAGGGGACAAGGTCCTGAACATGGTCATGGAGGAGATTGCTGCTATGGGCATCAAGAATCTGACCCTGGCACCAAGTTCCATCGCCAATGTCCATGCACCGCTTATTGACCATATCAAGAACGGTGTGATCACCCAGATTACCTCTTCCGGTCTGAGAGACAGGCTGGGCGCGGAAATCTCTCACGGGCTCATGGAGAAACCGGTGATCATCCGGTCTCACGGCGGTAGAGCCAGGGCCATCGAAAAGGATGAAATTCACATCGATGTGGCGTTTCTGGGTGCACCCAGTGCTGATGCCTACGGCAACGCCAACGGTTCCCATGGAAAGGCCAACTGCGGTTCTCTGGGCTATGCCAAGGTGGATGCGGAATTTGCAGACAAGGTGGTCATCATCACAGACAATCTGGTGCCCTATCCCAATACACCCATCAGCATCCCTCAGAACCAGGTGGATTATGTAGTGGTTGTGGACTCCATCGGAGACCCTGATGGCATCGCAAAGGGAGCCACCCGAATCACCACCAATCCGAAGGAGCTTCTGATTGCCGAGAATGCCAATAAAGTCATCACAGCTTCACCATACTACAAAGAAGGATTCTCCTTCCAGTCGGGAACTGGCGGTTCCACCCTTGCCGTGGCAAGATTCCTTCAGGACTCTATGAGAAAGGACAACATCAAGGCGTCCTTCGCATTAGGTGGGCTGACAGGACATCTGTGCAGCATGCTGGAGGAAGGTCTCATCGAAAAGATCATCGATACCCAGTGCTTTGATAGAAGCGCCATCGAATCCATGAAGAAGAATGAGCATCACTATGAAATCAGCGCCTCCTTCTACGCCAATCCTGGAAACAAGGGCGCAGCAGTGAATCAGCTGGATGTGGTTGTGCTGTCTGCACTGGAAATCGATACGAACTTCAATGTCAACGTCATGACAGGTTCTGACGGTGTCATCAGAGGAGCCTCAGGGGGGCACAGCGATGCATCAGCAGGAGCAAAGCTCAGCCTGGTTCTGACACCGCTGATCAGAGGAAGAATTCCTACCATCGTGGAGGAAGTGAATACCGTGATCACCCCTGGAGCTAGCATCGATGTGGTGGTGACGGAGATCGGAATCGCCATCAATCCTCGCAGGCAGGATCTCATGGAAGCCTTCAGAAATCTCAATGTTCCTCAGTACACCATGGAGGAGCTGAAGGAGAAGGCCTATGAGGTGGTAGGGCGACCAGACCCCATCGTCTACGAGGACAGAGTGGTGGCGCTCATTGAATACCGTGACGGAAGCCTCATTGATGTGGTCAGAAAAGTAAGAGACTAGCATAATTTGGAGGTGCGAAGGATGAAGAAAAATCCCTTGGCAGAGGGCAGCAGCCCCTCGCTGGAAGAAGTGCTTCATACAAGAGAGAATCGTGTGCGATTTCAGGAAGCTCTGGCTGCAGAGTATGCTCCTGATTCCGTAATCTCCTTCAAGCTGAATATTCCAGGACCCGTGAAAAGCAATGAAACCATAGGAAAAATCTTTTCTCTCGGAAAATCCGACATCACAGATGCGATCGCTGCCGAAGGGTGGGAGATTCTCTATGAGAAAATCATGGATCTTAAAACAGGGCCGGAGCTTTTTCTGGTGACCAGAGGAACACTTGCGGAAGTGAAAAGTGCCATGATCAGGCTGGAAGAGGAAATGCCTCTGGGGCGGCTCTTTGATCTGGATGTCTTTGCGGCAGAGGGGACTGTTGTCAGGACCCTCTCCAGAGAAGCTCTGGGGTATCCCGAGAGGAGATGCCTGATCTGTGAGAAGCCTGCAAAGGTCTGTGGAAGAAACAGAACCCATGAAATCCGTGAAATGCATGAGAAAATCATGGAAATCCTGGAAAAAGAAAATCGACTGAAATAGAGTGAGCAGGTCTGAACTCCGGAAGAGGGGATCAGAGCTGCTCTTTCTAGTGCGGGAAAAAGTGATTCATCACTTCACTCCGTGTCTTAGCCCGGAATCATATGACACGTTCTGATTCCTATGTTAAAATCTAACTATAGAACAGAACACATATCATCAGGAGGTATAAATTATGAAATGGGTCAACATGGAATTTGACTATGCATTCAAAGGGATACTGAAGGCGAAGAGAGGAACTGTGGACATCGGCATCGAAGAAGGAACCATCGAACCCTACGATATGGTCTTCGGCGCACTGGGATCCTGTCTCTACTCCACTTTTCTGGATATTGCCGTGAAAAAGAAAATCGTCTATGAAGGAGTCAGAATGAAGGTCTCCGGAGAAAAGAGAACGGAAGTACCTACAACACTGAAAACCGTGAATGTCGAGGTCACTGTCATCAATCCTGTGAAGGAAAAGGGACTGGACCAGGCCATGAGACTGGCAACCGAGTACTGCTCCGTTTATCAGACACTGGCACATGTGGCGGAGATGAGCTACAGCCTGAACTTTGAATATACCGACAAGTAGGAGAGCATCGGCCCTGATTTGATCAGGGCTTCTTTTTTTGCAATCATGGAATGGAGTTCACAGGATAATACATTGTGCAAAATCGGATTTTGCTGTATAATAAGTTTTATAAAATTTAATTTGATAGTAATATGGAGATGATAATGCATGATAAGAAATACAGGAGAAGGCACTTTCGAGAAAGATGTTCTGGAAAGAAAAGGACTGGTGCTGGTGGATTTCTGGGCACCCTGGTGCGGTCCCTGCAAGATGATTGCGCCGGTGCTGGAACAGGTGGCGGAGGAACACAAAGAAGAGATTGAAATCGCCAAGCTGAATGTGGATGACCACAGCATCATCGCCCAGAGATACAAGATCAGGAGCATACCCACCATGATTCTGTTCAAGGACGGAAAGCCGGTGGATGGAGCCATAGGAATGAGATCAAAGGATTATTTCAAGGAACTCATCAGAAAACACAAATAAGGGACAACAGAAAAAACACCGTGCATGGATTGCCATGAGCGGTGTTTTTGTGTTCGTAAACGGTTGGAATTATTTCAGGCCGGTGCTTCCATAGCCGCCACCCCGATTTTTTCCGATGATTGATACATCATCGGTTTCAATGAATTCTGCATGGATCACTTCATTGAAAACCACCTGGGCGATTTTTGTGCCTTTTTCGATGTAGAGCGTGCCATAGGGGTTGTTCTGCTCATCGAGCACAAGAAAGGGAGCAAGTCCCAGCGTTTCCTGGGTTTCTGTTCCCTTGGCGCTGTAGGTGGTGAAGACACCATCCTTTTTATCGGGAAACAGGATTCTGCAGTTTCTCTGAACCTCAGCCCGGAGCTCTTCGTTATAGAGCATCTCATAGGGAAGGGTTGCGATGTTGTAGGTGTTTTCCGCTATGACGCCTACAGGATTTCTGTAGCCCGCATCAACGGTGCCGGGGCTGTTTGGTATACTGAGGCTGGTCTTCAGGGAGAGTCCGCTTCTGGGTCTTACCTGCATCTCGATGGAATCCGGCAAGGCGACTTTGAAATTCAGCGGGATGATGATTTTTTCTCCCGGCCTTATGACCAGATCCTCTGCCGCATAGACATCCGCCCCTGCATCATTGAAATTGGCGTATGCCGGAATTCTGCCATCCTCCATGAGTTCGATGTGTATTTTTTCTTTCTTCATTTTACTGCTCCCATCTCTTCTTCTTAAATAAGGTATAATAGTATCAATATCTAAGGGAGGCTGCTCCCTACCTTCTATTATAAGCCAATGGAATCTTGCGGCAAAGAGAAAGGAGCTGGTATAGTGGAAAAAGTGAAACTGAAAGGACTGCCTCTCTTTGAAAGAGCGCTGACCCTGGCAGCGGTGATGCATGCAGGTCAGAAAGATAAGGGGGGACAACCCTATGTGATGCATGTGATCCGGGTCATGATGGAGCTGAAAGAACCGGAACTGAAAGTGGCGGCTCTGCTTCACGATCTTCTGGAGGACACCGACCTTACAGCAGAGGATCTGCTTTCCTATGGATTCAGTGAAGAAACCATAGGAATCGTGGCGCTTCTTTCGAGAGAACCGGAGGAGCCGTATATGGACTATATCAGAAGATTGTCCAGGGATGAGGGAGCCATCCGGATCAAGCTCAGTGATCTCAAAGACAATCAGAATCGCACCAGACTCAAGGGAAGCCTCAGCCAGGAAGACCTTAAGAGGATGGAAAAATATCACCGGGCAGAAGAATATCTTCTCCGTGTTCTTCATGACAGGGAAGTATAGGATTCTACTGATTTATTCTAAAGGATGAAAAATAAGGAGGAAATGTAATGAAGAACATCACATTTGGAATCATCGGCTGCGGAGACGTGACAGAGAAAAAGAGCGGACCTGCCTTTCAGAAGCTTCCACACACCACGCTGAAGTGGGTGATGCGAAGAAACGAAGAGAAACTCATTGACTATGCAAGAAGACATCATATCAAGGATTATACTACGGATTACAAGGAGATTCTGAAGGATCCTGAAGTGGATGCGGTCTACATCGCCACACCGCCGTCTATGCATAAATTCTATACCATCGAGGCAGCAAAACATAAGAAGGATGTCTATGTGGAAAAACCCATGGCTATGACAGTAACGGAGTGCAGAGAAATGATAAAGGTCTGCAAAGACGAGGGAGTGAAGCTGTTTGTAGCGTACTACAGAAGGTCCCGGAAGAAGTTTCGGACTGTGAAGAAGCTTCTGGAAGATCATGAGATCGGAGAAATCAGATCCTTTCAATATCACTATGTGAATCCCCTGCCGCTGCATAATCCTAAGAGAGCATGGCTCTATGATCCGGAAGTGTCCGGAGGCGGTCAGCTCTATGATGTGGGTTCTCACATGATGGATATGATGCTCTATCTCTTTGGAGAAGTAAGCTATGCCAAAGGAATATCATCCAATCAGTCAGGCGTACTGGATGTGGAAGACAATACATCAGGGATTCTTTCGTTCAGAAACGGCGTTCAGGGAACGGTGCAGATGACTTTCAACGGAAAAATCAGTGAGGATGAGATGGTGGTGACAGGAAACGAAGGCACGCTGAAATTTT
The DNA here is from genome assembly GCF_017368455.1 of Proteiniclasticum aestuarii. Lineage (GTDB taxonomy): Bacteria > Bacillota > Clostridia > Clostridiales > Clostridiaceae > Proteiniclasticum > Proteiniclasticum aestuarii. The sequence goes on from NZ_JAFNJU010000003.1 coordinate 241,488, forward strand.
CCATCATGAATAATGAGCCTCTTAAGATCATGAAACCTGAGGGCGTCGATGAGATTGTTTTTGAGGAACTGGAGCATGTTCAGATGCCACTGATCAGTGATGTGGCTAAGGCCATGGCTGGTGAAAATGAACTGGATTCCACTGGACTATACGGGCTGAGAACTCAGGAAATCATTGAAGCATTCAGAGACAGCAAGGAAATCAGATACTGAAAAATAAATTGGGGCAAAAATTAAGACTTCTGCAAGTAATTGCAGAAGTCATGTCCATTCTTTAAAGCAATTTGAGGATTTCCTCTGGATTCCTTTTGTCCTGTATTGGTTGTCAGAAGTACAGTGAGAATAATACTCTACTTCCTTCTTTAGTATAACAAAAATCGGATGATTATAACAGTAGATTCTATAAAAAATATTCAGTTTCCTTGATAAATCCACAGCTCTTCATGAATATTCTTTTCATCAATGAGAAAGTAGTTCTTGGACTCGGTTCTGCTGATATGGGTATAGATCATCTCATCGCTGATCTGAGATTTATTGGAGTCCCGATCCATGAAATATCTGGAAGCATGAAGCAGTTCACCATCGTAATGGATGGAGATCACATACTGGCTTCTGGTCAGATCGTAGATGACGATATGGACCGAATCTTCTCTTTTCGCATCGACATTCTGCAGGAAGATTTCAAATCGTTCATGATTTGCGCTGTTGGTTCCATCTAAGACAATATAGCCTCTACTGACTGCATCTTCCCTGGGAAAATATTCCTCTTTCGCTGAACATCCCGTGATGAGAAACAGAACCAGAAGAGCGGCCAGGGGGATTATGAGTTTTCTCATGGGAGTTTCTCCTATCGTCTACAGCAATTCCAGTATGTCTTTTTCTATGGATAGAGGATTGGTGGTGGGTGCATATCTTCTGATGACTTGCCCTTCCTGGTTCACAAGAAATTTTGTGAAGTTCCATTTCACAGCATCGCCCAGGAGACCGCTGGTTTCTTTTCTCAGATACTTGAATAGTTCATGGGCATGTTCTCCATTGACATCGACTTTGGAAAACATGGGGAAGGTCACGCCGTAATTGATTTCGCAGAAATTACGGATTGCTTCTTCATCACCAGGTTCCTGACTCTTGAACTGGTTGCATGGAAATCCAAGCACAAGAAAATTCTTGTCCTGGAGCTTCTGATACAGTTTTTCCAGATCCGCATATTGTGGAGTAAAGCCGCATTTGCTGGCGGTATTCACAATAAGAAGAACTTTCCCCTCGTACTTTTTCATGGACTGCAGTTCTCCATCGATGTCTCTCGCATGAAATTCATATATACTCATAAAGCACCTCAAAAAATTAATAATATTGTTACAGTTAGGATAAGACAAAAATTAAATAATGTCAAATATTATTGTGTGCAAGGTATTTTTTGGCGAATGAAAAGAAGCGCCTTTTTCAAAGCGCTTCTGATAGTTTCGGATTATAAAATTGCTCTGATGTCCTTTTCAATATCCATGGGATCTACCTGTGGAGCATATCTTCTGATCACTTTTCCGTCTTTTCCCACAAGGAATTTGGTGAAATTCCATTTCACGGAATCGCCAAGCAGTCCTTTGGTTTCTTTTCTGAGATACCGGAAAAGGGCATGGGCATGTTCACCGTTCACATCGATTTTAGAGAACATGGGGAAGGTTACCCCGTAATTCAGCTCACAGAAATTCTTGATTCCAGCCTCATCTTCCGGTTCCTGATTCTTGAACTGGTTGCTGGGGAATCCCAGTACCATGAAGCCCTGATCCTTCATATTCTCATAGAGGGTTTCCAGTCCCTGGAATTGAGGGGTAAATCCGCACTTGCTTGCAGTATTCACAATGAGCAGGACTTTACCTTCATACTGGCTCAGATCCTGCTTCTCTCCATCGATGTCAATGGCGCTGTACTCATATACACTCATCAAAATAAGCTCCTTCTATTATTATTTCTTACAATAATTGTATTACGAATATTATATTTAGTCAAATTAAATTGCAGTAAATTTAATAAGAATAGAAAATGAAACACTCTACGTACAGCAGTGAGCTGGTGTAGAGTGTTTGCTTCTTGTTTGTTTACGAATCACAATGTGTGAAGAAGTAAGGATATTGGGGAGAAATTTCTTCTGCCCGAAGTCAGGGCTTCACATATTTTGATTCAAACGCCAGGTGTCCGGCAATGTTTTTCGCCTTTTCCTTCGGATTCTCATAGGACCAGGCCGCATTTTTCAGCTGATCCTCTCCAGCTTGAATATGATAGTATGTTGCATCGCCTTTCCAGGGACAGGTGTACTGTTTGTCACTTTTGGTGAAATGCTCCATCTTCACATCTTCTCTTGGGAAATAATGATTGTTTTCCACAATTTCAGTGCGATCGCTTTCTGCAAATACGGTATCTTTATAGACTACTTTCATGAAGGGCCTCCTTTTCACATGTAATCTTTTTATCACAAGAGAGCTTCATCTTCTGAAGCTCTCAAAGTTGTCATGTTGATTTATTTATTAAGAAACTGTTTGGTTACATCCACCAGTCTCTTCGCCTGATGTCGGACAGCGCCTTCCACATCATTGAGGATCTTTCCGTCCACGATACTTGCTGTGGTTCCGTAAGGATTTCCGCCTGCCTGATAAATCACCGGGTCACTGTAACCAGGAGCTACGATGATTGCACCGAAGTGCATAGCGGATGTATAGATGGATCTGACGGTTTCTTCCACACCACCATTTACGTTCATGGCAGAGGACATGGCGGTGACCATCTTGTTCACAAGAAGACCTTGTGACCAGACTCCACCAAGAATATCAAAGTACTGCTTGAACTGGGATGTTACATTACCATAACGGGTTGGGGTGGAGAAAATAACGGCGTCCGCATCCACGAAGTCCTGAGGCGTTGCCTCTGGGATCAGATCCTTTGTTTCCTCATAATGCTTCTTCCATAACGGATTCTGTTCGATGGCTGATTCTGGAGCAAGCTCCTTGACTCTCAAAAGCTTGACCTCAGCGCCTGCCTTTTCAGCTGCGTCCTTTGCCCAAAGGGCCATCTGATAGTTTCCTCCAGTTGAGCTGTAATAAATGACTGCTACTTTGACTTTTTCCATTATTTCATCGTTCCTTTCACTGTGTTTATTGTATTTCTGAAATTTATTTTGTTCCATGTAATAGTTATACCATTAGATTGTGTACGATGTGTAAATGGACTGTATCCTTTGAGTTAATTTAATACTAATTAGTAGTATTTACAATTGGTTCATAAATTATCCGTTTTTTCAGTTCTGCTATGAAATTTCTTGACTTGTCATTTTTTGAGTGCTATTATTTAAAGGTCATGTAGACAGATTGTGGCCCCTTGGTCAAGCGGTCAAGACGCTAGCCTCTCACGCTGGAATCAGGGGTTCGATTCCCCTAGGGGTCACCAGTATAAATACATCTTTCGTAGAGTTCAAGGATAGTTCTTCAAAGAACTTCCCGCTGGACTTCACAGAAGGTGTATTTTTTTGCGTCAGGATGCAGAAGCAGTCCGTATGGAGTGTTGCTCTTCAGAAAGGATGAGGACAGGATGAAAAAATCCATTATGGCGAAGCAAAAACCGTGGAAGAAGGATTTTCCACGGCTTTTTATGTGCGATGTCAGATTACACCTTCATCGGATAATTCATCTTCATTCATGTAGATCAGATCTCTGGAAAATGTCAGTGGTGCTTCCGTCAGTTTCTGGATTTCCTCCTCCGAGAACAGCGGATTGATTTCTCTCACCAGAAGACCTTTTTCGGTCACTTCGATTACAGCCATTTCAGTGATGATCATATCCACCTGATTTCTTGCTGTCAAAGGAAGCGTGCAGTCTCTCAGTATTTTCGGATTTCCTTTTGCAGTATGCTCCATGGCCACAATCACCTTTTTTGCACCGGATATGAGATCCATGGCGCCACCCATGCCAGGCACCATTTTTCCGGGGATCATATAGTTTGCGATGTTTCCTTTTTCATCCACCTGCAGGGCACCCAGGACTGTCAGATCCACATGCCCGCCTCGGATGATGCCGAAGGACAGCGCGCTGTCGAAGAAAGCGCCTCCGGGGAGGATGGTCACAGGCATGCCACCGGCATTGGTGATATAGGGGTCGAATTCCTCTTCCGTGGGGGAAGGTCCGAGACCCACGAATCCGTTTTCCGACTGGAAAACGATGTTCTTTCCTTCTGGAAGGAAATTAGCCACCAGGGTGGGCAGTCCAATGCCCAGATTGACCACGTCGTTTTCCTGCAGTTCCTTTGCCACTCTTTTTGCGATATAGTTCTGAATCTCTCTTTTCTCCATCATAAGGCATGCCCTCCATCTACAATATAGTCAATGAAAATTCCGGGGGTATGAACATGGTCAGGAGGTAGTTCACCCACTTCCACAAGTTCACCGGCTTCCACGATGGTAAGGTCTGCTGCCGTCGCCATGATTTCATTGAAGTTTCTTGTGGAACCATGGAAATTCATGTTGCCGAAATGATCGACTCTATTTGCAAAGAGAATGGCGACATCGGCTCTCAGAGGTTTTTCCAGCAGGAACTCTTCTCCATCCACAATCACCTTTTCTTTCCCTTTTTCCACTTCTGTCCCCAGACCTGTCCTTGTCAGCACTCCGCCCAGACCGAAACCGGCGCAGCGGATCTGCTCGATGAGTGTTCCCTGAGGGGTGAGAACCACCTCTGTTTCTCCGGCAAGCATCTGCCTTCCGGTTTCCTTATTGGTGCCGATATGCGACGCGATGATCTTTCTGAACTGTTTGTTCACCACAAGTTTTCCGGGTCCTTTATCTATGAATCCGGAATCATTGCAGATCAGTGTCAGGTCTTTGGCGCCTGATTCGCAGAGTGCATCGATGATCTTTTCGGGACATCCCACACCGAGGAATCCACCGACCATGATGACATCACCATCTTTGATTTTTGATGCAGCATCCTGTATTGAGATCAGCTTGCTCATATTTACCTCCAAATCTTTCTTCCTGATTCTATTTCTGATTTTACGTATACGATTACACTCTGATTCTATTTCTTTGTGATGCTTTTGTCTAATTGCAATCCTTCATATTTCCTATAACGGGAAGTTATAAGAAAATGATATAATGAGGGCAGAATGATATGCAAGGAGGTCTGTCATGGATATCAACCAGCTGAAATATTTCATTGCCATTGTGGAGAATGATCTGAATCTCTCTATCGCATCCAAAAAGCTGCACATCAGCCAGCCTGCTCTGTCGAAATACATCATCAAGTTTGAAGAGGAAGAGAAGGTGCGGCTATTTGAACGAAATCACGGAAGACTAACAAGACTGACTCCTGCGGGCGAAAACTTCTATGCCAATGCGCTGATTGTCATCGAGAAGCATGATACGCTCATGAGTGAGTTCCGTGAACATGGAAGTCTTATCAAGGGAACCGTGAAGATCGGGATCCCGCCACTGATTCTGACTGTATTGTTCACTGAGGTCATGGCAGATCTCATAAGGTTGAACCCAGATATAAGGTTCATCATTGTGGAGAAGGGGGCTTTTGAGCTTCGACGAATGCTTCTTCTGGATGAACTGGATCTCGCTGTACTTCTTCATCCGACAAATCTCAACGAACTGCTTTTCAAAGAGGAGATCATAAGAGAGGATGAACTCAGCGCATTCATGAGCACAGACAATCCACTGGCGGTGAATAAGACCATAGCATGGACAGATCTCAGAGGGAAAGATCTGGCGGTCTTCAATGAGACCTTCATGATTCACCATCAGCTCATGGGTAAGTTCAAATCCATAAAGATGGAACCGAAGATTTCGCTGATGTCGGGTTCCTGGGACTTTCTTCTGGAAGTCACAAGAACCTCCAGCTTCATCACCATTCTCCCTGCGCCCATCAAGGAACACTTCTCCTTCAGGGATGTGAGGGAAGTCCCCTTTGAAAAACCCATTTCCTGGCAGGTGGTCATGACCTATAGACAGAAATCCCATTTCACGAGAATCGAGGAATACACCATTGATTCCATAAGGAGATACTTCAAGGAGAAGAAGAAAATAGAGTCCCTGACAAATGAATAAAGAGAAACACTGCCCTCTATGCGATTCGCATAGAGGGCAGTGTTTTCATTGGATCTCATTCAGAGCCACCATTTCCTCTATCTTCATAAGAAGATCCTGATAGACTTCCTTTCGGTTGAGTTCATTAAGCATCTCATGCCTGCCATCCTCATAGAGCTTCATGGTCACAGTCTTGACCTCGGTATCGAGGAGCCGGTTGAATGTTTCCGTCACGCCTTTTCCGTAGCTTCCTACAGGATCGTTTTTTCCACTGAAAAGATGTACAGGTACTTCCTTGGGCATCTGCGCAGCCCATTCATCAGAAGTGACATCTTTCATGATTTCAAGAAATCCCTTGAAGCCGTTCATGGTGAATACGAAATTGCATTTCGGATCTTTATGGTATGCAGCTACAACTTTCTCATCTCTTGTGAGCCAGGAGAATTTATTCTTCTCATCCTGGAAATTCTTGTTGAAGCCATTGAAGAAGATGGAATTAAACAGTGTGCTTCGATGCTTCTCGCCTCTCACGGCGGAGATGGATTTTGCAAGGGTGATGCCGGGGACGACACCTGGATTTGCACCACCGGTTCCACTGATGAAGATTCCGGACAGGCTTCTGCCGAATCTCATGAGATATTTTCGCAGGACAAAAGAACCCATACTGTGTCCCAGTATGAAGTGAGGTAGCTCAGCATAGCGCTCAGATAAAAGATCGGTCATGGTCTTCAGATCCTTGACCAGTGTCAGGTCCGTTGCATCCTCTGAGAAATAGCCTAAATCATCCAGAGTGCGGATGCTTCTGCCATGGCCCGCATGGTCATGACCGGCGACCAGTACACCTTCTCTGGAAAGATACTTGATGAATCCCTCATACCTTTCGATGTATTCACACATCCCATGGGTAATCTGAAGCACGAAACGAACAGGTTTCTTGGGCGTATAGATATAATAGTGGATATCAAAGAGACCGTTGCTGCTGGGGAAGGTTTCCATTGTTTTGTTATAACTCAAAATTATCACGCTCCAACTTCCTTATTAGTTCCATTATAAGGTTGGAACTGAAGTTAAACAAATGATTTTGAAGATTTCGTCATTTGTACAAAGCTGTTTGAAGGAAGATATGGTAAAATCAGAGTATGATTTAAATCTTGGGGGATGAGTATGAAGAAAATCGCAATCATTGTATCTGTTCTGTTGCTGTCCGTAGGGTTATCAGCCTGCGGCAAAGAGGAGGTGCCGGAGGGACCCATGGAAACACCGGTGGAGACGCCTGCCGAAGAAGAACCGGAAGAAGAACCGGTGGAAGAGCCGGTGGAGGAGCCAGAAGTGAGAGAAAAGCATCACTACGACTCACCACAGCCTGGTCTGTCTCCACTGACAGGTCTTCCTTATGAGGGTGACGGTAAAGTCATCATGGTTCAGATCGAGAATACGGAAGCTGCAAGGCCTCACAGCGGTCTGGCGGAAGCGGGTCTGATCTATGAGATGGAAGTGGAAAGCACCATCACAAGGCTCACGGCCTTTTTCCATGGAAGTTATCCGGAAAAGGTGGGTCCGGTCAGAAGTGCCAGAAAACAGCATATGTTTTTGTGGAGCGAATGGAATTATCTGTATGTATTCTATGGTGGTTCCACGCCGGAGGGACAGAACATCTACAACTGGATGCGTGACCTTGACATCACAGCCAGAAGAGTGGATGGAATGAGAGATACCATTGGATTCTCCAGATCAGCGGATAGAAAAGCGCCGCATAATGCCTACACTAATCTGGACACGATCATGGAAGAGGCCTATGACTTCGAACCGTATGATCGAACGCTTTATTATGCCGATGGGGCGGGAGTAGACGGAGAGCGTGCGGTGAAGGTATCCCTTTCCTACAGAAGCGACAACAAGGTCACTTATGAATACGATGAGGAGAGAGCGGAGTATCTTCGTTTCATCAACGGGAAGCCTATGATGGATAAGGAATCCGATGAGCAGATCGCGGTGAAGAATATCATTGTCCAGCACACCAATCACTATCATGTGACGGGAACAGTGTATACCAATATGGATCTCGTTGGTACGGGAGACGCGGAGTATTTCATTGATGGCGTCATGAAGAAGGGAACCTGGGAAAGAAGGGATGAAGGAGTCATGACCCGATATTTTGATGAAGAGGGTAATGAGATTCCATTCGAACCCGGAAAGACGTTCATTCAGATCATGAGAAACGACAGCGAAGTGCATTTCGAGTAGTGAAAACCGTGGGTCTGCTTCATGTAGAGAAAGTCCATATGGGTAGCAGAAAGGCCTGAAACATCGCAGTGTGATGTTTCAGGCCTCTGCTTATTCATAAGGGAAGGCTTCAAGTACCGCTTCCCATCAGAGATCATTTGTGTTGAAGGTGTCCCCATGTTCCAGATCACCATACTGGAAACCTCTTTTGAACCATCTCATCCGCTGCTCGGATGTGCCATGGGTGAAGGTGTCAGGAATCACATATCCCTGAGACTGCTTCTGGAGACGGTCGTCTCCGATGGCATTGGCTGCATTGATGGCTTCCTCCAGATCCCCTTCTTCCAGATAGCCTCTGCCATGCACATAGTGGGCAAAGACACCTGCCAGATAATCCGCCTGAAGTTCCAGACGAACGAGATAGGTATTGTATTCCGTTTCACTGACTCTGCCGCGAAGATCCTGGACCTGCTGAGAAATGCCGAGGAGCGTCTGCACATGGTGGCCTACTTCATGAGCCACCACATAGGCCATGGCGAAATCTCCCGGTGCGCCGAACCGCTGACTCAGCTGCTGGTAGAATTCAAGATCGATATACACTTTCTGATCCGCCGGGCAGTAGAAGGGGCCGGTGGATGAGCCTGCCACGCCGCAGGCAGACTGGACACTGTCATTGAAGAGAACCAGCGTCGGTTTCTGATAGGTGCCGCCGTTCTCTCTGAAGATCTCAGTCCAGACATCCTCCGTATCCGCTAAAACCACAGACACGAATTCTGCCAGCTCGTCTTCCTGCTGGGTGCTTTCATAAGGCGCCTGGGTACCAGGGTTCACGACACCGGGGTTGGGGTTGAGAAAAGATCCGATGTCTCCACCAAGCAGAGCGATGATGATGATAAGGATGATTCCGAATCCACCACCCATGATGCTTTTTCCGCCGATGCCTCCACCCATGCCGGACCTAGTGCGGCCTCTTCGATCTTCCACGTTGGAGCTGCTTCTTCTACCTTTCCATTTCATATCTAACTCTCTCCTATGCTATGATTTTTACACACACAGTCTTACTGCTTTCATGATTCTGATTACTCTAATTATACCATTTTCCGGAAGTGATATATTTTGACAATCAGTGAATTGAGAGCCCTATCATGAAGAATATATGAACAGGTTGTGCCTGTTATTCATGGCGTTCGGAGATTCACGGAACTTTGCAAAGGAATTATTAAGATTAATGGTATAGCATGAATGCTACAGCTACCTATTGAATGAAAAGGTTTTAGACAAGATATAGCGGGTAGATATTATGGAAATGTTAAATCTCATGAAACGGGTTGACATTCGAGAATTCCCAGTCAAAAAGTTATACACAAAGAATGTGGACAATAATGAGAATCTGTGGATAACATCAGCATTGATTCTGTGGGTTTCCACTGTTTTAACCACATTATCCACAGGAAAAGGAGTAGAACATCCACTGTTCTGTGGATAACATTTGATGGCTGCTAAGCATACTGTGAATCATATTTCAAGGAGAATTTATTATGAAATTCATAAAAGATACTGTTCGAGCCACCTTTGTGAAAAGACCAAACCGCTTTCAGGGGTTTGTGGAATATGAAGGAGAAGTGATCATGACCCATGTACCCAATACGGGCCGTGTTCAGGAGATCCTGCTGCCGGGCGCAACGGTGATTCTGAGAAAAGAAGACAATCCTGCGCGTAAAACCGCCTTCAGTCTCATTGCAGCCTATAAGGGAGAAGCGCTGATCAACATCGATTCTCAGATTCCCAATAAAGTGGTGGAGGAAGCTCTTCTATGTGGTCATATACCGGAACTCAGGAAATATTCCATCATACAGAGAGAAAAAACATACAATAAGAGCAGGTTCGATTTTCTCCTTGAAAGTCCTGAAGGGGAGAAGTTCTATCTGGAGGTCAAGGGCGTGACACTGGAGGAGAAAGGACGAGCAAGTTTTCCAGATGCCCCTACAGAAAGAGGAACAAAACACATCAATGAGCTGATGGATGCCTATGATGAAGGGTACGGGGCAGGAGTGCTTTTTGTACTTCAGATGGCGAATATGAAAGAATTTTCACCGGCCTATGAAAAGGATCCGCTCTTTTCCTCTACGCTCTACAAGGCCAGCCAGCATGGCGTCATGGTCATGGCTTATGAATGCAAAGTGACAGAACATTCCCTTGATCTCACGCAGCCGGTTCCGGTGCGATTCCGGGAGGAAGGCTGACCGAAGTTTCAGAAAAAAACTTCATATCGCTGGGCTTGATTAGTGATATAATAATTCAAAATGAATGGAATTCTGGAGGGACATATGGAAAAGAGACCTGCACCGACCATCACCACAAACCTCCGAGGACACATGCTGGAAGTGCCTGAAGTGATACGAAAGGCAAGTGGTATCGTGATCCTCGGTAAACGAATCAAATCGCTGCTCTTTACGACGGATGTGGCAGTGATCAAGAATACCAATGCGGACGCCATCATGAGTGTCTATCCCTTTACACCGCAGCCCATCATCACCCAGAGCCTCATTGCGGCATCGGATGTACCGGTTTTCTGCGGTGTCGGCGGGGGAACCACCACGGGCAAGAGGGTGATCAATCTGGCTCTGGATGCGGAGTTTAAAGGAGCCATTGCCGTGGTGCTGAACAGTCCCACGAAAAATGATATACTGCAAGGGGTGAGGGATACCATCGATATCCCCATCGTCATCACCGTCATTTCCATACTGGACGACTTCGAGGAAAGAATCCGATCCGGTGCCACGATCTTCAATGTATCCGGAGCGAGAGAGACACCGGAGATCGTGAGAAAGATCAGGGAAAAGTATCCGGAGTTTCCGATCATCGCCACAGGTGGTCCAACAGAGAAGAGTATTCTGGAAACCATCGAAGCGGGAGCCAATGCCATCACCTACACACCACCATCCAATACGGAAATCATGAAGAAGCTTATGGATAAATACAGGGGGCAAAATTATTGAGTGCAAATGTATTAGCGGAAAACTGCAAGCACTGTCCGGAATATCAGAAGAGCTGTGAGGGCAATGACCCCTCCTGTCTCTGCTACAGATGTCCAAGGAATCTCGGGCAATGCATAACAGTTAAGTACTGCAGAGAAACAGAATCGGTTCTGGAGCTGGCCAGTTCTATAGACATGGAACGTGAATATATGATAGAAAGATATTACAAGACAAAAAATATGGAATAGATAGGAGTGAAGATTTTGGAAAACTACAAAGAAGGATTCAAGAGATTTCTTGAGATTCAGGAAGAGATGAAGAACATCGGAGATGCACAAGGTGTCCTTTACTGGGATATGGCGACGATCATGCCTTCCAAGGGAGTGGAGAGAAGATCTGAAGTGATGGCATACCTCAGTAAACTCATGTATGATCTGGAAACCAGCAAGGAATACAATGATCTGGTCTATGGTCTCCATGAACATCTGGAAGAAATGGACGACAAGGAAAAGGCCATGATCAAGGCTGCTAAGAAATCCCTGGATTTCATGAATAAGATTCCAGAGGAAGAATATCTTGAGTACAGCAAGCTCGTGGCATCCGGTGAAAACTACTGGGCAGATGCAAGAAGCAAGAATGACTATGAAGCATTCAAACCGATTCTGGAGAAGATCGTTTATTTCAACAAGAAGATTGCAGGGTATATCGGCTATGAGGATACTCCCTATGATGCGCTTCTGGATATGTATGAACCAGGTGCCACAGTGAAGGAAATCGATAAGGTTTTCAAAGAGCTGAGAGATGGTCTTATTGAGCTGATCGACAAGATCAATGCCAGCGATGTCCGGATAGATGGGGATGTGCTCAAGGGCGAGTATGAAATCGAGCCACAGAAGAAATACAACACAGAGCTTGCCAAGAGACTAGGGTATGATTTTGAGCGTGGAGCCATTGCAGAGAGTGCGCATCCTTTCTCCACAAACTTCGGAAACAAGGATGTGAGAATCACAACTGCATACAGCAAGGAAGACCCCCTTACCGCCATGTACAGCACCATTCACGAAACAGGACATGCCATTTATGAGCAGAATATCCCAGACGATCTGACAAAAACCAATATCGGTGGAGGGGTATCCATGGGCATCCATGAGTCCCAATCCAGATTCTACGAGAATATTCTGGCTAGAAGTCAGGAATTCATCGATGCCGAATATCCGAATATGGTGAAGGCTTTCGAGGGACTGAAAGACCTTACTCCATTTGATGTGTTCCAGGCGGTGAACGATGTGAAGCCATCTCTGATCAGAATCGATGCAGATGAGCTCACCTACAGTCTTCATATCATCATCCGCTATGAACTGGAGAAGATGATGATCAATGGAGAAGTGAATTTCGATGAACTGCCAGAACTGTGGGCGGACAAGTATGAAGAGTATCTGGGGGTAAGACCGGATACCTTCGCCAAGGGTGTACTGCAGGATGTCCACTGGTCCGGCGGCATGATCGGATACTTCCCAAGCTATGCGCTGGGTAATCTCTACGGAGCTCAGATGCTGTACAAGGGCATCTTCAGAGATCTTCCAGACTATCATCAGCTGATTAAGGACGGCAAGATCAGTGAAATCACCAAATGGCTTTCCGATAACGTGCATAGCCATGGTGGAACCTATGAGCCCAAGGTTCTCATTGAGAAGATCACAGGGGAACCGCTGAACGCGAAGTACTTCCTCCAGTATCTGAACGAGAAGTACAGCAAAATCTACAATCTATAGTAATACAAAATGGTCCTGAAGGAGATCTCCTTCAGGACCATTTTGTATTACTATGATTTATGAGCACGAGTGGAAAGGTTCTTCTACAAGTGTCTGATGATGTGCAGTAGAATCGATACGGTGTTTTCCACAGCCAGGTCCTTGAACTTCTCATAGTCCATGCTGGCACCGGTACTGGCATTGTCTGAAATGGCCCGGATGACAGCGAAGGGGATATGATTGAGATAGGCTGCCTGAGCAATGGCGGCGCCTTCCATTTCGCATGCGGAAGCATCAAAGGTTTCGGACAGGTCCATGATTTTTTCTTTGCTGGAAATGAACTGATCTCCGCTGACGATGACTCCTTCATGGGTGGTATAGTCGTGATTGCTTCTTGATGCGGCAAGAGCAAGACTGGTGAGGGCTTCATCCGTGAGGAAGGAAGAGGTTTCGAATCTCGGAATCTCTCCTCGTTTCAGTCCGAAGGCGGTCACATCCATATCATGCTGGATCAGTGATGTGGCAACTACTACATCCATGGGAACGATGGTTTCCTTGACGCCTCCAGCGACGCCAACGTTGATGAGGTGGGTCACCTGATAGTCATCGGCCAGGATCTGGGCGCATAGGGCTGCATTCACTTTTCCGATGCCGGAGACCACCATGACGACGGGAACATTTTCGATGTTTCCTTTGAAAAATTCCATTCTGGCTTTGATTCTGGTTTCCTTAAGATTCATGATTTTCTTCAACGGGGCAAGTTCTTCCTCCATGGCACAGATGATTCCTAGTATTTTATTCATTTAATTCTCCTTTGAACCCTTTTGTTTTCTTTCATTATATTGAAAGATGGAGGTGCTGTCCATTGGGCAGGAAAAAGTATGCATCCATTTCTCTGCGACATGCAGCAGGCTGGATACTCTTGAATCTCTCTGCATGATAATTTGAGAAATCCATTGAAAATCAGGGGGATCTGTACTATATTATATGTTGTCTGAAATGAAAGGAATGGAAATTATGCAACATGAATTAAGAAGAACGGGAATGCTCATAGGAGAAGAAAAATTGACGAAGCTCCATCAGTCCAAAGTGGTTTTGCTGGGTCTTGGGGGAGTGGGAGGAACCTGCTTTGAAACACTGGTTCGAGGTGGAATTGGTAACCTCACGGTGGTGGACAATGATATATTCACCCTATCCAACCTGAATCGGCAGCTTCTGTCGTCCTATGACAATATCGGAAAATATAAAGTGGATGCAGCCATAGAAAGAGCCTCGCAGATCAATAAGCACTGCGTAATCACGGGCTACAAGGCGTTCATAGGTCTGGAGAATATGGAGGAGATTATTCCAGAAGGCACGGATTACGTCATCGATGCCATCGATACGGTGACCAGTAAACTGCAGGTCATCGAATACTGCAGAGCAAAGGAGATTCCAGTGATCAGCTCCATGGGTACGGGCAACAAGCTCGATCCCACAAAACTCATCGTGACGGATATCACGAAAACCACCATGTGTCCGCTGGCTAAAGTCATGAGAAGGGAACTGAAAAGAAGGGGCATCGGATCGCTGAAGGTGATTTCCTCCACGGAAAAGCCGCTGGTTCCTATGGAAATAGGACAGGAGTCCACTGATGGTCCTGTAAGTATGCTCAAAAAAAGAAGTACTCCTGGGAGTACCTCATTTGTTCCACCTGCAGCAGGGATTATTCTGGCGGGTGAAGTCATCAATGATCTGATGGAAAGATAAGATCAGGGCATTCTGAACTGATTGATCTCACCGATGTATTCGTATCCGAATTCACCGAGTTTCGAGATCAGATCAGATTGATTGATGTCATACCTTTCGCATAGTGCGTTGAGTGATGAGTAATCATTTCTGAGCTTCGTGTTGATGGTGCTCAGTAGGATAAAAGGATCCATCTCCATGACGGCCTCATGATTGAAGTTTGTTTCGAGCATCATTAGTATTCCCCCCTAATTCGTGATTGATGTGTTACGAATATTATATAATGAATTGGGCTTCCGGTGTAAATTATTAACAATAGTTTGATAAATATTATAAGTTTGTTAATTAACTATCTAAGTAATCTAGAAATTCATAATGAGAACTGAGTAGTGAAAGTCCATGAGCGGGAGAAAAAGAATGTCCGTCTTGTGGACTTTGCCTATATTTAAAGGTAGAATTGAAAGTGAGTAAATTCAGAATTGACAAGCAAAGAGGAGTTGAGGGGGAGCTGTTTCTGCAGCTGATCTATGAAGACATTTAGTGAATATAAACTTAAGAATCTGACACTGAAAAACAGGGTGGTCATGCCGCCCATGTGCATGAACATGGCGGAAGATGGCCATCCCACGGATTTCCACTACATCCACTATGGAAATGCGGCTCTGGGGGAAATCGGACTGATCATTGTGGAGGCTACGGGGGTAACGCCTGAGGGCAGAATTCTGGAAAGAGATCTGGGATTATGGAAAGACGATCAGATCGAAGGACACCGAAGAATCGTGGATCTGGCAAAGAAGTATGGTTCCCATATTGGAATCCAGCTGGGTCATGCTGGCAGAAAATGCGGGATCTCATCGCTGACCACTCTGGCGCCGTCGGCCATCCGTTTCAGTGCGTCCTATCCGATGCCCAAGGAGATGACGACGGAAGATATCGAGCATATCAAAAAGGCGTTCAGAGATGCTGCTGCAAGAAGTGTGGAGGCGGGATATGAGCTCATTGAGCTTCACGGTGCCCACGGGTATCTCCTGCATGAGTTCCTGAGTCCTCTGACCAACAAGAGAACCGATGCATACGGTGGTTCAAGAGAAAACAGAGTAAGGCTGATTCAGGAAATCGCCGACACGGTTCGATCCGTGGTTCCGGAAGATTTCCCTGTGATTCTTCGCGTATCCGCTTCAGACTATATGGAAGGGGGAATTGATCTGGATGAGATGGTGGAGATCATCCATCTTCTGAAGGATCGGTTTGACATGATCCATGTGAGCTCAGGAGGTCTTGACGCGAATCAGCAGATTACGGTTTATCCCGGATATCAGGTGAAGTTCTCGGAAGTGATCAGAGAGAAGTGTCAGATTCCTACAATTACCGTGGGGCTGATCACGGAAGTGGGACAGGTGGAAGAGATTCTCCAGCATGATCGGGCGGACCTGGTTGCCCTGGGAAGAATCCTTCTGAGAGATCCTTTTGTGCTGATCAATCAGGGACAGGGCATCATTGCACCTCTTTTCGCATACAGAAGAGGATTTCATGTAAACTGGGCGGAAAGAAACAGAAAGTAGAAATCCGAATGATGTATTTTGCTTATCCTGTCGTGTTGATGCAATCTGAGCCTATGGGGGGAGAAACAGATGAAACATTCCGATCAGGTTTCTTTTGAGATGATCGCGAAAAATGGAGCTGCCAGATCTCTTTTTCTGGAAGCCATACAGGAAGCGAAGAAGGGAAAATTCAAAGAAGCCGCAATACTGATGGAAGATGGAGAAGCCATGCTTCTTGAAGGGCATGCGGTTCATGGGGAGCTTATCACGCAGGTTGCGCGCGGAGAGTCTGTGGAAATGGATCTGCTACTTGTCCATGCGGAGGATCAGATGATGGCAGCTGAGATGTTCAAGCTGCTGGCCCGTGAGTTCATAGAACTCTACAGAAGAATAAAATAGTGAAGATGCATAAATTGTGAATGAGAAAGCGATCCGGATCAGTCCGGATCGCTTTTATTAATTTTCTCTTGCGTTTCCCTTATAGATTCATTCTGAAGTCCCGTACGTTTCCAAGCTGAACGTTCTGATTGCGCAGTGCGCCCTGCACTGCTTCAGAAGTCAGGATGACCAGTTCTTTCACGCGATGGATGTTATAGCTGCTTCCGGTGTAGATGATGTCATCCATATAGGCAGGGTGGCACATGAGCTCGACAACATCCTCTTCCTGAAAGTCATGGTTGCTCCTGAAATGGAGAAAGTAGTCTTCGCTGACGGCATCATGATAAAAATCAGCCAGTCCATGAAGAATCTGAGTCTTTTTCTTCCTGATCAGTTCGCGTTCCTCCTCTCCGTGATAGAGGGGAAGATATCTGATGGGGAGATCATATTTTTCGGCAAGCGCCAGGGTGATTCCCATGACATCCCGATGAAGATGCAGATGATGATGTCCGTCCAGATGAGTGGGGGTCACCCCAAGACTTTTTATTCTTTCGATCTGAGCAGTCCATTCCAGGAGGAGCTGACCTGGATCGAGATCGATCTTCCGATGCTCTGGATGTTTCCGGAAGTATCCTTTTTCATCCACCAGAGAAGGGACAGCCTGAGGTGAAAGGACTGGCTTTCCTAGATCCAGTGTCAGATGGACGCCGATTCCCAGTCCGGGATATCTGGACGCTTCTTTAAGACCTTCTTCGAGATAGGCTCCGTTGGCTAGCGCTGTGGTGGATGTCAGAATTCCTTCCCGATGGGCTTTCAGGATGCCTAGATTCTGACCGGGCGAGAATCCGAAATCATCTCCGTTTACGATGAGCCTCATGATTTATTCCTCAGGTTTTCTATGACCTCTCTGAACTGTGGAAGATAAGATTCATGAGCCAGAAGCAGTTCGTCAAGAACCAATCTTCCGATTTTTTCGCTCTGCACCAGAGGATTGGAGACCATGGCGACAAAAGCGTCTTCATACTTTCCGCTGAGGGCTGCTTTGCAGGTGAGTTTTTCAAAGGATTTCAGCTGCTGTACGATGCCCTCGGCACCCACTGGAAGAACGCCGGTAGCCAGTGGTATGGGGCCGTTTTTTGTGATAAGGGACGAAATTTCCACTGCACAGTCATAGGGGAGCGAAGAGATGGCCCCCTTGTTTCGGGTATTCACCACCTGAATATCTCCCGTGTCATTGGCGATGGATGAAATGAGGTTGCATGCAGTATCACTATAATAGGCGCCGCCTCTCTTCTCCAGTTCTTCCGGTTTGTCTGCCAGATTTGCATCTTTATATTTCTCGAAAAGAGTTTTTTCCACTTCCATGACTTCGGTGGCTCTGGAAGCTCCTTTAGAGAAGTCTTCCAGCATATGAGCGAGCATTTCCTCCTTCTGGAAATAATATCTATGATATGCACAGGGGATTGCACCCAGTCCCTTCAGGAACTCCGGTGACCAGGGCAGGTCCATGACATTTTTCATGTTCAGGGCGCTAGACCGGGTCACCATGAGATCGAGGACCTCTTTTTTCACGGAAGTTCCGTCGAGAAATACATCAAGACCGAAGACCATATGGTTCAGGCCTGCCATATGAATTCGGACTCTTTCCTTCTCCACTTCAAGGATTTTCGAGACGCCCATCTCCATGCCGAAAGGCAGATTGCACACACCGATGAATCGATCCCAGTCCGAGTGATTAAGTACAGCCTCGGTGACAAGTCCTGCCGGATTTGTAAAGTTAATGATCCAGGCATCAGGGCAGAGATCTTTGCAGTCTCTTATGATGTCGAATATCACAGGAATGGTTCTCAATGCCTTGAACATGCCACCTGCCCCGTTGGTTTCCTGGCCTATGAGTCCGTGTTTCAGTGGGATGGATTCATCCTGAGCTCTGGCTTCAAGTCCACCTACTCTCAGCTGCGTAGTGACAAAATCAGCATCCTTCAGTGCGTCTCTCCGGTTGAGAGAAGAATGGATCTCCATAGGAAGGCCAGCTTTCTTTACCATTCTACGGGCAAGCGCTGTGATGATTTTAAGCTTTTCTCTGCCTTCTTCGATATCCACCAGCCATAGCTCTCTTACAGGCAGCTCTTCATAGCGTATGATGAAACCTTCTATGAGTTCGGGTGTGTAACTGGAGCCACCGCCGATGGTCACGACTTTATAAGTTTTCATTTTCAATCCTCCATTTCCATGATTATTACTTTTTAATACGATTATACTAAATTATAGGTACAAATTATAGTGATAGGAATAATTATTTTCAAGAATTATGAAATCTGATTTTTTTGCGTATGTTTTTATTAAACGAGCAATCCATTATCAATATCTCTAAATTATTATGTAATAAGGCTTTTAATTTATAAAATACACATTTGTTAAACTTTATGCGTTTTTATATTTACAATATTTAATTGCTTCTGTATAATCAAATCATAAAGTTGTACCAATGAATTTATTGGTATTCATTTTTTAAATCTGTTGTAATCGATTGTATGTTTAAGGAGGAATCATGAAAATTTTATTAGTTTGTTCTGCAGGTATGTCCACCAGTCTTCTGGTGACAAAAATGAAGAAAGCAGCTGAAGGAAAAGGGATTGATGCTGAAATTTTTGCGCTGAGCGCAGGAGAAGGCAAAAAAATACTGAAGAATGTGGATCTGGTTTTACTTGGACCCCAGGTAAGATTCATGAAGAATGAATTTGTCAAGCTGGCGGACGTACCGGTGGATGTCATCGATATGCTGGCTTATGGAAGAATGGAAGGGGAAAAGGTCCTGAATCAGGCGCTTGCTCTATTAGAGCAGAAGTAGCGATATGGAACCTGATTCATGAGACGTCAATGAATTCAGGAGAAATATATATTAATCATATAACAGAAGGAGGTCAACATGAACCGTTTTATCAGCTTTCTTGAAGAAAAATTTGTGCCGGTAGCTGCAAAGATCGGTGGCCAGAAACACTTGGTGGCCATACGTGATTCCTTTGCAAGTCTAATGCCGCTTATCCTTGTAGGGGCTTTTGCAGTCCTCTTGAACAATGTGTTTTTCGTGCCATGGTCCTTGCTTGCCAGTTATATCGGGGAAGAAAGTGCATTCATCGTCTGGGCGAATACCAACCTTGCCCCACTGTTCTCTTTAATGGAAAGTGGAACTTTCGCAATCATCGCATTGGGTCTTACTTTCTCTATGGGTTACAACAGAGCTGTCAATGAAGACAAAGACCCGTTATCAACAGGACTTATTTCCGTTGCATCTTTTGTGCTTCTTGGTGCACTAGCAAGAAACAATGAAGTCGTAGCCTCATGGGTGACGAATTTTCTGGGCGCACAGGGAATATTCATCGGACTACTGGTTGGTCTGATCACTCCTGAAATCTATTTTGCCATAGTCAGAAAAGACTGGGTCATCAAGATGCCTGATACTGTACCACCTGCTGTGGCAAAAGGATTTTCTGCTGTCATACCTGGTTTCATTGCAGTGTTTTTCTGGGCACTGGTTGCCTACATCTTTAATGTGGCAGCTGGCATGAATATTTTCACCTGGTTTGAAACCAATATAGCCGCTGGTCTTTCCGTTCTAGGTCAGAACATCATTTCCATCGTCTTTATTTCCACGCTGATTCCGCTGCTGTGGTTCTTCGGTCTGCACGGTGCCAATATGCTGGAGGCCATCATGAGCCCTGTATATGGAACCATGGGGATTGAGAACATCACAAAGTTCTCCAATGGAATCAGAGCGGTAGGAACGGGTGCAGATGAGCTTGCTGTATGGGTAAGAGGTTCCTGGGATGCTTATGTGTTCATGGGTGGTTCCGGAGCTACGCTTCCGCTGATCATCGCGATTCTGGTGTTTTCGAAGGTGAAATCTCAGAAAGAGGTTGCCAAGCTTGGACTGCCACCTGGAATATTCATGATCAACGAACCCGTTCTGTTCGGTATTCCGATCGTACTGAATCCCGTCTACTTCATACCGTTCATTCTGGTACAGCCGATCCTGACACTTGTAGCTTTCTATGCTGCAAAAATCGGATTTGCAGGACCTATTGTCAACAGTGTTCCCTGGACAACTCCACCAATTCTCAATGCCTTCCTTGCAACCAACGGTTCATGGGGTGCTGTAGGAGTTTCCATCATCAATCTCGTCATCGCCTTTGTAATCTATATGCCATTTGTCATGATTGCAAACCGATACGAAGAGCAGAGAGAAATAGAAGAAGAGAAAATCGCATAATCAATCATGCAGTGACAATTACTATAGTCCCAGATGCAAACTGGGACTATTCTTGATACAAGAGGTGATGAATAGGTGGAAAAGGAAATTCTGATCTACAGAAATATTGAGGACGTCTATCAGAAAGTGGAAGACACATTAAGGAAAACCTTTAAAGTCAAAGGGAAGCTTATGGGTGCTGAGCATCTGCATAAGATGCCCACCATGAAAGGAGAAGTGAGGATCAGGCAGGTTGTTTCCAGAGAAGAGAAGAACAAAACCCTTTCTTTTGACTCTTTCTGGGGTCAGGATAAGGTGGTTACAACCTATTCCTTCAGAGAAGACGGGCCAGATTTCACATACGTGAAACTGGAAGAACAGGCTTACAGCGTATCAGCTTTAAGAAAGTACAATTATATGCTCATGAGTCTGCCTGTACTTCGAAGAGGATCCATGAAGAAACTGAATCAGCAGCTGTACAACTTGAAAGAGATCATAGAAGGTGAGAACAAATGATAATAATAAATATGCCCCTGAAAAGAGACTTTGTGATAAAGCTTCTGGATGGAAAGAACATAGAAGGAATTGACTATCGATTTCTGAAGCAGGAAAGCATGAAACTGTATTTTGAGGTTAGTGAAGAGTCAGAAAGAGCCGCTTCTGTCGCTAAAGCCGCCATTAAAAAATCAGAGCTGGGACCAGCACTGTTCTTCATGGTGGAACATGTCAGGTAGGTTTCCGGAAGAGTTTCTCTTTGGCAGTGCATCCGCGGCATATCAGGTGGAAGGTGCATACAAGGAAGACGGAAAAGGAGATTCCATCTGGGACAACTGGGTGAGAATGGAAGGAAAGACCTATAAGGGAACCAACGGAGATGTGGCAACGGATCACTATCACAGGTTCAGAGAAGATGTGAGACTTATGAAGGAAATGGGACTGAAAGCATATCGCTTTTCCGTATCCTGGACGAGAATTCTTCCTGAAGGAAGAGGTCGGATTGAAAAGAAGGGACTGGATTTCTATCATCAGCTCATTGATGAACTTCTCGAGCATGGGATTGAGCCTGTTCTTACAATATATCATTGGGATCTGCCGCAGACGCTGCAGGATGAATATGGCGGATGGGAATCCAGACGCATCATTGAT
Organism: Proteiniclasticum aestuarii; assembly: GCF_017368455.1. Classification (GTDB taxonomy): domain Bacteria; phylum Bacillota; class Clostridia; order Clostridiales; family Clostridiaceae; genus Proteiniclasticum; species Proteiniclasticum aestuarii. Next base: position 263,554 of record NZ_JAFNJU010000003.1, read on the forward strand.
GATTTTACGGAATATGCGAAAGTTCTTTTCGAAGCTTTTGGAAAGAAAGTGAAATACTGGATTGTACTGAATGAACCTAATATATTCACCCAGCTGGGCTATCTCCTGGCGCTGCATCCTCCAGGGAAGAAAGATATGAAGCTGTATCTGAAAACTTATCATATTACAGCGCTTGCCCATGCCCATGTGATCAAAGCCTATAAAGAAGGCGGATATGATGGTCTTATAGGATCCTCCATAGCCTACACACCGGGATATGCAGCCTCAGACGAGGAAGCGGACCAGGAGGCCAGAAGAAGATATTATGATACTGTCTGCTGGTGGATCATGGACGTTTTCTACAAGGGGGAATATCCTGCATGGGGATATGAGGAGTTCAAACGCAGAGGCATCGCACCGGAGGTGACGGAAGAGGATACCGCCATTTTAAAAGAAGGTGCAGCGCTTTCTGATTTCATCGGAATCAACTATTATCAGAGCGCGATGCTTGCCCATAATCCCATAGATGGAGTGGGACTCACGGATTTCAACGTTTCCGGAGAAAAAGGGGATTTCAGGGAATCAGGGGTTCCAGGTCTTTACAGGCAGGTGTTTAACCCGAATGTGGAATATACGGACTGGGATTGGTCCATCGATCCGGATGGACTAAGGGTGGCGCTGGTGGAGATCTCAGAAAGATATGAGAAGCCGGTGTTCATTTCTGAAAACGGCATCGGTGCCTTCGACGAGCTGGATGAGGATAAAGTCCATGATGATTACAGGATAGAATATCTGAGAGGGCATATTAGAGCCTGTCATGAATCCATGAAGGAAGGGGTGGACCTTATAGGATACTGCACCTGGTCCTTCACGGATCTTCTCAGCTGGCTCAACGGATATCAGAAAAGATATGGATTTGTGTATATCGATTTTAAAGATGAGAAACTGCCGAGAATAAAAAAAGACTCCTTCTCGTTCTATGAGGAAGTCATCAGAACCCGAGGAGAAAACTGTATAAAGTGAGGAATGGAAATGGAAGGATTAGAACTGATCTGCTTTGAAATGATTGCAGCCAATGGCTCCGCGAGATCGTATTTCATGGAAGCCATCGCTGCAGCAAAAGACGGCGATTTCACTGAGGCCGCAGCGCTGATGGAAGAAGGAGAGAAAATGCTTGAAGAAGGGCACCATGCCCATGGAAATCTGCTTTCTCAGGAAGCGGGTGGCGACAAGGTGAAGGTGGACCTTCTGCTGATCCATGCGGAAGATCAGATGATGTCCGCAGAGACATTCAGAATCATGGCAGGCGAGATCATAGAGATATACAGCCGCCTGAAATAGATCTGTTTATCTGGAACACATATTGAGCAGGTGGTCTTGTAACCTTTCATCAATAAGATATAATTTAAGGAAAGAGATCAAAAGAAACGTGCAGGAGGAATTCGGGTTGGAAGTAAAATACAAGATTATATGCGATGATATGGCTCAGAACATTCATAACGGGATGTATCTCGGAAGCAAGAAGCTTCCGACGGAAGAAGAGCTTATTGAAAAATATCAGGTCTCCAGAAACACGATAAGAAAAGCCATTGATCTTCTGACGCGTAAAGGTCTTGTGATTCCCATCCAGGGGAGCGGTGTCTTCATAAGGAATGTGGCATGTAATGGAGCCATCAATCTGGAAGATTTCAACGGACTTACAGAAGGTTTCGGGAATAAGGTTACAACCAAGGTGATCAGCTTCAAGCTGATTGAGGCGGACGAAAAGCTTGCCCATACCATGCAGTGTGAAGTCGGCACACCGATCTATTTCATTGAAAGACTCAGAAGTGTCAGCAATACACCTTATGTCATTGAGTACTCTTATTACAACAAGGATGTGATTCCCTATCTCAGTGAAGAGATTGTTTCCGGGTCCATCTACAAGTATATCCGGGATGAACTGAAAAAGCAGATCGGTTTTGTTGACCGTGAAATCACAGCGGGTATCTTGAGTGAGCACGATGCAAGAGAGCTGGGACTCACACCGGGAGAACCGGCTCTGATTTCAACAAACAGAGCGTATCTGAAAAATGGAGTGATCTTTGATTATTCCATAGACATCCACAATTATAAGGAGACCAGATTCCTGAAGCTGTCCAACTACATGTAGCAATGGACGACAGGAGGTCACCAGATAGAGAGTAGTGAAGAAAGCCATGACGGAGAAGAAGCGTTCTCCTGTCGTGGCTTTCCGTTTTCTAGATGTACATGTCTCTTTTTTCATAGGACCAGAAGGATAGAAGGCCTGCAGTGATCACCAGAAACAGTGTGAGAAAGGTGAATGACACAGACAGCGTGTTCTTCTCTACCAGATCCACCAAAGGGAAGTAGCGGAAGGGAGTAAGAAGTCTTATGACCAGAGGGCCATCTAGAAGATCATGGAATACGCCCGCCAGAAACGTGATGAGTACAAGAGACAGAGTCAGGCTGCTGGCGAGCTTCGGTTTTGCCAACCATGACGCGGCCAGAATACCCAAAGAAAAAAAGAGGAGCATCAGCAGAATCAGGGAGAGAATTTCCTTGAAAAGCTCTGCCTGATAGGGAACGGTTCCTCCGATGAACTCCATGCTGAGGAGAGAAGTCAGATAGACTGCCCCTGTAAACAGGCAGATCAGCGTGATTCCGGCAAGAATTTTCGCCGTAAGAATCCGCCTTCTTGAACGGGGTTTGGTCAGAAGAAACTCCGTGGTCTTCAGGAGCTCTTCCTTGGAAAGGATACGCACGCCCAGCATGGAGGAATAGATGACACCGGCCAGAATGACGTAATACATAAGAATACCGTGGTATCCGAGACGGGTACCCATATCCAGGTCGCTCATGCCGAAAAGGACCATGAGACTTCTAGGCATGGCATTCATGAATTCAGAGATATTCACACCCGAGTCGGAAAACAGCAGAAACTCACTCATACCTGCGAACAGCGTCAGCCCTATTCCGAGGATCCAGAAGAGAAGGCCTTTCCGCTCACTTTTCAGTTCTCTTTTATAGATGTTCATGATTTTCTCCTTTCTCCATCAGGCATGGATCTCTTTTCTTTCCAGAAGAATGTAGGAAAGAGCCGTAAAAGCTGAAATCAGCATGAGGGCAAGCAGCAGATAGCGCGTTTCATAGCCGCTCTTCTGCAGAATCTGATTGAAATCGAAGTAGCGGAAGGGGGAGAGATAGGTGAGAAAATCCTTCTTAATGATCTGGCTCAGCATGCCGAGAATATATAGGGTGAATACAATGCCCAGTGACTGAGAGGTGATGAACCGGATTCTTTGGCGGAGGATCCCCAGAAGCATCCCCAGGGTGAAGAACAGAATCTGCAGAATGAACCCTGCTGTGAGAATGAGCAGGAGTCCCTTCAGATCTCTGTCTTCTTTTTCCAGGAGCATACCCATGATAACGCTGGTGGCAGCGGTGAACAGGTTCGTCAGGGTGATGAGGGTAAGTCCGGACAGGATTTTCTCCGTCAGCAGTCTGCTTCTCGTGACAGGTTTTGTCAGGAGAAAGTCCGCCGTCTTACCGGAAATCTCTTTACCCAACACAGACAGCCCCAGATTCATGGCAAGTACACACATGGCCAGAAGAACATAGGTGAAGATGTAGCCGAGAAAACCGTTGAAGCTGAGAAAAGTGCTGAAGTCAATGGATAAGGCCTCGAGAACCTGTGGAGGCAGTGCATCAAAAATCTCCACATAGGCTTCTCCTTCACTCATGACCGCAGGGTAGATGAGCAGCATCAGTACAAGGGTGAGGAAAAGGGATAGATTCCAGATGAACAGTGTCTTCCTGCGGAAGCGAAGCTCCTGAACATAGATATTCATGTTCATTCCTCCCTCTCATAGTAATGGAGAAAGATCTCTTCCAGAGTAGGCTCTTCGATGAGTATATCACGGATGTCTACGCCTGCAAGAAGTCCTGTTATGGGATTGAGATCTCCTTTGTAGATGAACCGGTAGAGATGCTCTGAAACGTAAAGATCGGAGATGCCAGGAATCTGACTCAGAACATCGCTCAGGTTATGCCCAGTATCGATGGTGAATCTCTTGTAAGTCTCTTCTTTCAGCGTAGCCATATCCTGAAGCTTGATGATTTCCCCCTCCTTGATGATGGCGACTCGATGGCAGAGCTTCTGCACTTCACTGAGGATATGGGAGGAGAAGAAGATGGTTTTTCCGTTTTGATTCTCATCCAGGAGCAGCTGAAAGAATTTCTGCTGCATCAGAGGATCCAGTCCACTGGTGGGTTCATCCAGAATAATGAGCTTCGGGTCATGCAGCAGTCCCTGCACGATGCCGACTTTCTTTCTGTTACCGTAAGAGAGGTCTTCGATTTTCCGGTTCAGATCCAGCTCCAGAAGATCGGAGAGCTCTCTGATTTTCCGGGAGCAGTCCTTCTTGTAGAAGGAAGCGGAGTAGTTTAGAAGGTCCTTCACTTTCATGTCATCATAGTAGAAAACTTCAGAAGGCAGATACCCTATATGCTGGGCGATCTTGTCAGCCTCTTTCACACTGTCCATGCCGAATATCCGAACCTCCCCCTTGGTGGGGGCAATGAGATTCAGCATGGTCCTTATGGTGGTGGATTTTCCGGCGCCGTTGGGGCCGATGAATCCGAAGATCTCTCCTTCTCTGACTTCAAGATCGATGTTCTCCACACCTCTGCTTTTTCCATAGAATTTACTCAGATTGCTGATTTCGATTGTATTCATGACCGCATTTCTCCTTTGGTGGAAGCTTCCATTCAGATATATCAGTGTTCTATATATGATTTCAGATTACGCTAAAGTCCTTCTCATTACAAGGGTTTCCTGCTGAGAACGATGAAAAAAAGCAGAGCATCTTCATGCTCTGCCTGAGATATTATTCCGGCATATAGGGTCCGCTCTGACTGTAGGCGTCTTTCAGCTGGAAAAGAACGGTGTGAAGGGAGGTCTTGTGCTTGTTTCTCATCACCAGGTTCATGATCGTATCGTTGGCGAGACTGGTCTGGCCATAGATATAGAGTTTTTCGATCATCTGGGAAAGATGCTCGTAATTCTTCCTTCCGGTGATCTGATGGGCTGTTTCCTCTATATACGCCGCAAGAAGCCTGGAAGCCTCCTGATTGTATTCAGGATTGAGAAAGTCATAGTGTTCGGAGATAAGCTCCGGATTTTCTTCGATGAAGCCCAGAAGTCTTCGCTTGTCCTTCTCCTGGAGAATGATGCGCTTGTAGGCCCCTTTCATGTTCTTCTTCACTTCTTCATCTTCCACCAGCTTTTCGTAGATGCTGTGCCATTCTTTGGGGCTGATGGTTCTTTTGAGATCCAGGTAGGCTTTGTATTCCCCCAGGGTGATGAGTCTTTTGGATACATCCAGATATTTTTCCTGATTCTGGAGCAGTTTATGGATTCCGGCTTCCATATAGAGCCATCTGATGAGTTCATCCCAGTTCCTGTCAGCTCGCTCTATGCCATCACTGACAATGATAAGGGCTTCATAGAGTTTGCCTCGACCCAAAAGGGCTTCGGCTTCCATGAACCTGAACTCGGGCACGTAGGGGTTCTCCTTGCGGAGCTCCTTTGCCTCATCGGCTTTCCCGATCATCATGAGGAGTTCATATTCCAGATAGAGAAGATTGTTCCGGTCGTAAGGGAGAACCGTCTCCTTCTCATAGACATAAAGAAGAATGTCATAGTAGTTGTCATAATCCTTCTCAGTGGTGATGTAGTTTTTCATGATGCGAAGAAGCGTCGTGATGTGAGACAAATCAGAGAGATCCTCGCAGATCTGTCTCAGATAATCGAAAATCATCTGGGATTCTCTTGCGGTATATTTCTTCTCTGCCAGGGGCAGAAGTGCTTCCTGATAGGTTTTGATGTAGTGGCTGTTAAAAAGGTAGTGCTCCATGCCCACGCTTGGAATGCTTACCATCTCATAGAGAAGCAGATACAGGAGAGTGGACCTCAGGTAGTTTCTCTCCTTGGATTCCTGCCGTGCTCTTTCGTGCACAGACAGCATCAGGTTGAAATGGCGGGCCAGCACCTCCTTGGAACTGGTGGCCTTCAGGGAGTGATGAGACTCCATGAGTTCTTCGCGATTCTCCCTGAGAAACTCCTCATCCGTGGAACTCAGAAAGCTTTTTCGGATGATGACGGGAATATCTTTATAATAGCTTCTTAAGGAAAGGATGAATTCAATGAGATCTTCCTTCTCCGCAGCTTCCAGAATCACTTTCAGATTGCTTTTCGTGTTTTTCATGGAGGCTTTGGGCTTCTTGACCGGAATGCTTTCCTCTTCCTCTTTCTTTCCTTCTTCTCTCCTTTTCAGGAGCGCAAGAAGGTGATGGCAAAGAAGCGGCTCTTTGCTGCAGCTGCAGCTGTAGCTTTTCACCTCACCGCTTTCCAGCTCGACTCTCTGCGTGTATTCCTGTCCATCCATGACGGTGGAAGTAAGGACCCCCTTAGCATAGGAGATCTTCAGGAGATTGTTTTCTTTCAGAATCCGTTCCGCTTTGATCCGGGTGATTTCAGCGGAGCTTTTGATCAGTTCGGAAATAGTCAAGGACTTCACCTCCAGGCGAATGCTCATTTACAGCAGCGAATACAGGTTGAAGGGGGTAAACCCCGCCAGGTTGGTCAGAGTCAGGATATAGATGATGCCCACAAGAATGAGATTGAAGACAACCATCACAAGGAACTTCTCCTTGTTTTTTCCAGTATAGAGCCCATAGAGATACAATCCGTTCTCCATGGCTAATGTGAAAATAAGGATATAGATCACATAATAGGTCCGGAAGTAGCTGGAGCCGATGAAGGGAACAAAAATCCATGGAATCAGATAGACAAGGTACAGTCTGTTGAAGAGTCTCATTCCACCTGCTTCCTTCTGATAGAACCGATTCAGCTGATAGGGGAGCTTCGAACCGATATGAAGCACCCCTAAGAACAGGATGATGAAGAGGGTCACAAAGAGCCCTGTATTGTAAGCCATCATAACAGATCATCCAGACCGCTCTGGCCATAAGTATACTGGTCCAGATAATAGCGGAATGCAGGATAGATGGACAATGAACGAATCAGCTGATCCGCATTCTCCCTGGAGGCCTCATTCGGTGTACCGGTTCTGTATGCGCGAATCATAAGATTTTTCGGTGTCTCCAGTGGAGAGATGTACTCCACGATGGAAACCTCATAACCATGCTCTTCCAGCATCAGCCCGCGCAGCCCATCGGTGAGGGTGTCTGCCAGTCTCGCCTTCAGGATGCCATGCTTCAGGATGCCTTCAAAAGGCTTGTAGGAATAGGTCTTCAGCATCTCCTTGTGGCAGCAGGGAACCGCGACGATGAAGTCGGCTTCCTTGTATACACCAAAAGCCAAGGCCATGTCGGTGGCTGTATCACAGGCGTGCAGAGACAGGACCACATCGATCTTGCGATCGTCCTTGAAGTCTTTCACATCCATGGCATGGAACTCCATATTTCGGTAGCCCAGCTCTTTCTGGATCTCCCGTGAGGTTTCGATGACCTGGGGGGAGATGTCGATGCCGATGAAATGGCACTTGATCTTCTTGACTTCTGTCAGGTAATAATTTAGTACGAAGCTGAGGTAACTCTTGCCGCAGCCCACATCCATGATGGTGAGCGTGCCCTGCCTTTTCATGGACTCAAAGTTCTTCTCCAGAAGCTCCACATAATGATCAATCTGATTGTATTTACGGATCTTATCGTTCTTCACTTTTCCGTCTTTACTCATGATGCCGATGGCTTTCAGAAGACTGGAGGCTTCTGTGGCCTTGATGAGATAGTCTCTTGAAAGAAGTGTGGACGTATCCTTCTTTTCTTCCCCGGCGTCATATTTCAGTTCCTCCGTGTTCATGGTGACGCCTTTTCTGTTTGCGCTGATGAGCAGTTTCATGCCTCTTTCCTTGTAGGTAAGAACCAGTTCGTCATACTTCAGCGCTTCTTTTCGGATGTCTTCCAGCATGTTATGAAAGGATAGAAGTTTTGTGACGCCATTGAAATTATAGGAAATGAGATCCGCTTCGTTCAGGACGCCATGACCTTTGAAGGTTTTCAGGCCTGCTTTGAACCGTATCTCCACTTCCAGAAAAATATCTCTGTTTTCAAGAAATCTGTTTTCCAGTCCCATGAAGAAAAAGGAAAGTTTATCTGCTGATGATTTGTTCATTTTATTTACACCTCTTCGTTCTGTAAGAAAAAGTCTGATCACATGATCCAGGTGAAACAAGATTTCTGGCCTCATTTCTATAGTGACCGCTTACGCTTCGGGAATTATTTTCCCGGATGCTTCTATTATATTATATCCCAATGGCTTATAATAATGTATATATAATTGAGGGAAATCGAGAGAGAGACGCAGTAAAGGAGCAACATATTGACCATGCAGAACAGAAAAAGCAACAGATTCGGAGTATTCATCATCTTCACGCTGATGTTTCTGTCTCCGTTTATAGAAAATACAAGAGGGATCTTCATTCCGATATTCAAGGAGGACTTTTCTGTCTCGAATACAGTCATTTCTTCCATGATCACCAGCGTATCTCTGGCGGGCATGGCGGTGACCTTCTTCAGCGGTGCGCTCATTGAGCGGATCGGACAGAAGAAAACCATCATCATAGGAATCCTTTGTCTCATCACCGGAATATTCGTCCAGTCCCAATCTGAAAGCTTCCTGATGTTTTTCATCGGGTTCATTCCGATCATAGCCGGCATCAATATTTATGGTGTGGCGGCCAACACGGTGATTCCCATCCTTTTTGTAGGGACATCCACCATCGCCATGAATCTGCTTCACTTCATGTATGGAGCAGGCTCCACCGTATCCCAGAATGCCATCGGGTTTCTCCTGGACCGGAACATCACCTGGAGAACCATGTATGTCTTCATCGCCCTTCTGTATCTGATCGTGCTCATCGCCTTCATCTTCGCGAAAATTCCGGATGAACCCAAGGCGGAAAACGTGACAGCAGGAAGAAGCATCTTCAAAGACCCCATGCTGTATATCTTCGGCCTGAGCCTTGGATTCTACGTTTTTGCAGAGCAGGGGATTTCCCTCTGGCTGACCAATTATCTCAAGGAAGGGTTCGGTATGAGAGAAAGCGTAGGAGCCAGATATCTGGGGATTTTCTTCTTCATCTTTGCCTTCGGCAGGCTTGTGGGTGGATTCATCGTGCAGAAGACAGGGGTGCTGAGAACTGTCATGGCCACGCAGGTAATCGCCATGCTTCTTCTTTCTGCTGGAATCCTGCTGGGAGAAGATTACATCATCATCATCAGTCTTTCGGGGCTCTTCTTCTCCATCGTATTTCCTTCACTGATGTCGCTGGTTTCCGTTCTCTTCAGCGAAAAACCGGGGATGGCGACGGGATTCATGATGACCATGGTGGCATTTGTCCTGAACCTGATGAATCTTCTCATGGGCGTTCTGACAGATCTTCTGGGACCGAAGGTTTCAATCTATCTGCTGCCGATTTCCATGGCGATTTCACTCAGCATCGTGGCCTACATCAGACTGAAAGTAGGAAAGAAACTGAAAGCAGCGGGAATAAAATAGAGCATCACCGGCAGGAAAGGGGAGAATGGGAGAGTTATGAACAAGACGAAAGTTTATATGGAAGAGATCAAGGAAACAGACGGGAAAGAGTTCATCATAAGAGATGAGGCCAGAATCACCATCGGCAGATTCACCATTGTGGAAAGAAACAGCGCAAACAAGAGCATCATGATCCGGCTGAGATTCTACAGAGAAGGGGACAGGAGCCTTCTGAGGGAATCTCTAGGTGCCATGACCCGAGGATTCCTTCGAGACGGGTCCTTCTTCAAGGTCAATGTCATCGTGTCCGATGACATTTCCACGGTTCCTTTCACGGAACTGGGCTATACGCTGGAGGGGATTCTGGTCAACAACAGCTATCAGGATTCCAGAATCAGAAATGAGTATCTGTTCGGAACGGATAATACCAGGTTCAATCAGTTCAAGGAATTCAAGCTTCTTGCGCTGGATGGGGAAAGAGTAAGCCTGAAGCTTGCGTCTCCAGAGAATGTGGAGGATTATCTGATCTACTATACGGAAAACAGAGAATTTCTGAGGGCCCTGGAGCCCCACAGAAATGCGGAGTTCTATACCCTTACGGGACAGAGAAAAGCATTGGATGAAAACTACAAGCAGTATATGAACGGCCTGGCCATCAATTTCGGGGTCTATTACAGCGGAAAGCTCATCGGAAAAGTTCAGCTGTCGAATCTTGTGTATGGCGGTTTCAGAAGTGCCACCTTGGGTTATGCGCTCCATAAGGATTTTGAAGGAAAAGGACTCATGAATGACGCCTTGAAAGCAGCCATCAGCTATGCCTTCGAGGAGCTGATGCTTCACCGGATTGAGGCATCGACGCTGCTCGACAACTATAAATCGCAGAACGTCCTGAAAAGGCTGGGTTTTAAACTGGTCGGAATCAATGAGAAATATCTGTACATCAACGGGAAGTGGCAGGACCATTATACTTTTTCATTAATCAGTGAATCCTAATCAATCTTAAGGAGGCGACCATGACAAAAGAGGAACGAAGCTGGATTCTACAGGACTTCGGTAATTCAGCCTACTCCATCACCATCACCACAGCAATTTTACCTTTATTTTTCAAAAGCGTGGCGGCAAGTCATCTGGCTGATGCCACCTCTACAGCCTACTGGGGATATGCAAACTCTCTGGCGACGCTTCTCATTGCGCTTCTGGCACCGCTGCTGGGCACCATTGCTGATTTCCGGGGCGTCAAGAAGAAGCTTTTCACAGCGTTCACACTGGTGGCCATCCTCTCCTCAGCGATGCTTGCCACGGTGGGAGAAGGACAATGGATCTATGCCTTGGTCATTTACGTCATAACAGCAGTAGCGTTCAATGGATCCAGCATCTACTATGATGCATTTCTTACGGATGTGACCACGGATGAGCGGATGGATGAAATCTCCTCCAAGGGATTCGGATTCGGATATCTGGGTGGAACCATTCCTTTCATCATTTCACTGGGCATCATACTCAGTGCGGAAAGACTGGGACTGACGGTAACCTTTGCCACCCAGATGGCCTTTCTCATCACGGCACTATGGTGGATGATCTTCACCATTCCGATGCTGAAGAATGTGAAGCAGAAGTACTATATTGAAGGGAAACCGTCAAAGATCAAGGAGAGCTTTCTGATGCTGGCAGCCACTGCCAGAGACATTGTGAAGAACAAAATGGTTCTGTACTTCATGATCGCCTATTTCTTCTACATTGATGGTGTTCATACGGTCATCACCATGGCTACGGCTTATGGGGTGGATGTCGGAGTGGATTCGGACAGGCTGCTGATCATCCTTGTGGCCATTCAGCTTGTGGCCTTCCCCTTTGCAATTTTATACGGAAAACTGGCGAAGGTATTTGGTGCACGAAAGATGATCATGACTGGAATCATCACCTACACATTCATTTCCATCTATGGATTCTTCCTGAAGACGGAACTGGATTTCTGGATTCTGGCCATGCTGGTTGCCAGTGCCCAGGGTGGAATTCAGGCTTTATCCCGGTCCTATTTCGGTAAACTGATTCCCAAGAACAAATCAGCGGAGTATTTTTCCATCTTCAACATCTTTGGAAAAGTCTCTTCGATATTCGGGCCCCTGCTCATGGGAATCGTCATCAGCATCACCGGTGAAACCAGGTACGGTATACTGAGTCTTATCCTGCTTTTCATTTTAGGTGCCTTCTTTTTCCTTAAGATCAAAGATGAGGAGTAAAGGGTGTACAGGATATTTTCCGCTTTCACTTGAAATCTCATCCCATTGTCTATATACTAAATTAGGAATTTAACGCATAAACGAAGCGGTGGAAATTTTAACTGCATTGTGCTTCAGTAGGAGAAGGAATCTTCTCTGGAACTGATGGAAGTGCTGGAGATGCAGATTAATGGAGGTAAACATGAATTATAAAGGAATTATTATTTTCGGCGAGATGGGATCAGGCAAGGATACCCTGGCGGACTTCATCATCGATCTGGAACCGAAGACGAAGAAGTATGGTCTGGGAGACATCATAAGAGGCATGAAGCCCATAGTGTCCATATCCCCTGAATGGCTTGGCAATGAAAGAGGGTTCTTTCAGCTTGTGGCAGATAAGCTGAGAGAAATCGATATGAACATCCTCAACAAGTACGCATTGTCCAGAATGATCACGGAAAACGCGGAGCTTCACCCGGTGGCCCAGGAGACCAAGTGGGATGATATTTACGAGAATCTCAACAGAGTGAATGAAAATATCCTTCCTATGATCGTCGGTGGAAGAACCAAAGACGACTTCGATTTCTGGAAGAAGGCCGGGTTTCTGATTGTCGGAATCACTGCCACCAAGGAGAACCGATTCCAGAGACTGGTGGAAAGAGACGGAGAAGAAGTGGCCAAAAACAGCAATCCGAATCACAACACCGAAAAGGAAGTGGCTGCCCTTGTAGAGAAGGCAGACTTCATCGCAAACAATGACGGAAGTCTGGAAGACCTGAAAGTGAAAGCGCAGGAAGTCCTGGATTTCTTCAGAAACAGCGAAATCAGCTAAGAAAGATCGAAAAAAACCATCCCTTTCCCATCACAGGCTGACTGTGATGGAAGGGATGGTTTTTTTCATGAGCTAGAAGTATCCAGGAGGAGCCACTTCCGAGCGTTCTCTTGGACTCTTCAGCACTTCATAAAGCTCTGTGACGGTGGCTTTTCTGTATGTGCTCACCAGCGGTGCCGCAAGACCCAGCGTAAGCATGGCGAGAAGATACCAGCCGATGAAGGAGAGCTCCAGCACGAAGATGTCCATCTTATGTCCCTGGGTCATCTCGGTGCTTAAGGAGAATGCATCCTTATAGTGCATATCCGGATGGTCTGCCATGATGTAGGGAACCATATAGAGCTTGAAGGTCTTGATGATTCCTGGAATGATCAGAAGCAGGAAATGCAGAAAAATAAACAGGTTCTGTAGAAAGATCACCACAACGCCATTAAGATAATGTCCTGACCGGAAAGAATCAAAGAGATTCAGCGGTGTATTCTCCTCAGGAGCTCTCCTGTTGACGATGAAATATCTGGACAGGCCGATGGAAAGCGGAGCTGCCACGAATATCTGATAGAGGAAGGAGAGAAAACTAGCCATTGCGCCAAAGAGCAGGAGGAGTGCGGTGAGAGGGTAGGAGATGAGATTATCGAAATAGTTCTCACCAATGGTGTAGCTCAGCATTTCATTTCTGACTTCCATTTCTCTGGTCGCATCTTCCCCCAGCTTCAGGGTAAGATTACTGTTTTCTCCGCCAGTCAGTATGCTGTAAAGGATGATGACCAGAACACTGATGAGAAAAGTGCCTTTCAGTGCCTTCTTAGCGCTGTTTTTCAGTTCGCTTCTTGTCCACATATAGGAATCCACCTCTTTCATAAATCAGTTGATAACATAATTATATACAATAGTTCCGGAAATACAATAAAAAGATGAAACAGTGAAAAGTGTAGAAATGAGAAAAAGAAGCCGAAGCTTCTTTTTAGAACATGGATAACTGGGCGTTGTGATCTTCCTTCGTAATCAGAAGTTTTTCAGGATAGGAACCGATGATTCTTCTGACCTCATCCTGAGGAGATTCTGGGTTCAGGAAGGTTCGGATATCCTCTCTACTGACAATGAGCGGTGTTCTCGGATGAATCGCGCTCATTTCATTCCGAGAGGGTCCTGTGATGATGGAAAAACGCTGGGTGATGCTGCCGTCGTTTTCAGCGAATTTCTCAAAGACTCCGCCCATGAACAGAAACTGGTCAGGTGTTCTGACGAAGTGCTTGATTTTCTCTTTTCCCTGCCACTCGTAGAAAAGATTCGCAGGAACCAGGCATCGGCTGCTGGCAGCAGCTTTTCGGAACATGGGTTTTTCGAAGATGCTTTCACCACGGGCGTTGAACACCAGTTTCTTATGCAGAGGAAACCCCCAGGTGGAGCGATGCAGTCCTTCTCCTGTTACAATAAGAGATTTTGAACCCGGGTAGATGTCCTTCTTTTCATGGGTGTAGGAGGAAAGTGTTTCTTCACTGTATCTGTCCCTCACTTCACCCAGCACATCGATGATGTTTAAAATATCATCCATGCTCAGTTCAAGCTGAAATCGTCCGCACAAATCTAGGATTCCTCCTTTCTCAGTAACGTCTTATAGATGTTTGTCAGATCCTCTCGAGAAACTCTTTCAGGATGATTTTTCAGCTTCTTCTCGCTGGATAGCATATCATCCACATATTTCTTGATTTCCGCATCCGTCAGGCTGACGTTTCGGAAGTGCAGGATCTCTTTCAGTATGAGGGATAGCTCTTCAATAGAAGCTACTTTGATCAGATGCAATAGCCTTTCCAGTTTATCCGTCTTTCTGAAATTTTTCAGATAGCCCGGAAAGAGCAGACCGTTGGCGACACCGTGAGGCACATGTTTCTCTGCAGTCAGCACATATCCCATGCCATGAGGCAGACTGGTCCCGGTCTGGGAAATCACCATGCCGCCGATACTGGAGGCCATCAGAAGCTTCTCTCGGACCTCGATGCTGCAGTCTTTCTTTCTCAATGGTTCGATACATTCACCGAAAAGGCGCAGTCCTTTTTCTGCAAGGGTATCTGTCAGCAGATTGGATTTGGTGCTGAGATATCCTTCCGCCAGATGGGAGAAACCATCCACAGCGGTGCAGGTGGTGATGTCATAGGGTTTGTTCAGTGTGTAGCGCGCATCGAGAAATGCGATACCCGGAAAGATTCTCTGTCCGGTGCTGCGACTGATGCCTTCTTCCTGAAGATAGACGACTGAATAGGGCGTGGTTTCGGATCCTGGCCCTGCTGTAGTCGGGACAGCAACAATGGGAATGCCTTCCAGGTTCTTCAGCGACAGGATTTCCTTGGCTTGGATCTGATTTCGAAAGAGAATGGAAATGGCTTTTGCGGCATCAATGGCGGATCCTCCACCTACTGCCAGAATGAAGTCGATGCCGTTTCCTTTGTTCTCCTGATAGGCTTTTTCAATGATTTCAAGCGTAGGTCTTTCCTGCACTTCATCAAAGATGATGTACTTGATGTTTTCGTTTTCCAGAGCGGTGATGCTGTCTTCAAGGGATCCGTTCAGTTTTGAAGATTCCAGTCCTGTGACGATGAGGCATTTGTGCCCAAGACCACGCAGTCTTTTACTGTTTTTCACCAGAGCGTTTCTGCCTACAATAATGGAAGTCGGCATTCTGAATTTGAATTCGAACAATTTTAAGATCCTCCTCTAAAATTATTAAGATTATACCTGTTCATCGCGCATACACGATGTATTTCTTCAGTTTTTCCCAACGCCTTCAGATATCAGTTGAAAAAAATTCTCAATGACTATTGACATTCCTGTACTACATAAGTATAATAATCTTTGTCAGTAAATCTGGTTGATTAGCTCAGCTGGTAGAGCATGCGACTCTTAATCGTAGGGCCCAGGGTTCGAACCCCTGATCGACCACCATTTAATCCGGTATTCGTACCGGATTTTTTTATTGCGCTGCATTTTCAGACGACCAGTTCATTGAGGCTGTCCATGGCAAATGAGCCAGCTGAATTTTTTTGTGATTTTCGGTTGACAACTTCCCATCCACTGCGTATAATAAATTTTGTTGCAAAACATGGTTGATTAGCTCAGCTGGTAGAGCATGCGACTCTTAATCGTAGGGCCCAGGGTTCGAACCCCTGATCGACCACCATTTCAATCCGGTATTTATACCGGATTTTTTTATTGTCTTTTTTCTTTTCTTCATTATAATCCAGAACTTTGAACTTAGTCTTAACGATTCCATATTCTTCGGGAATTTCCCATCCTATCAATAATGCGAAGACTGTATCTTTTTTGAGAATCCTGCATTTTAGGTTCATGGAGTCTGAAACGGGTGATATAATGAAAGAAAAAGATGATTGAGGAGAGACCCTATGAGAGATGAGAGATTAGAAAAACTGGCAAAGCTGCTTGTTGCGTATTCCACCGAAGTGAAACCTGGAGATTTCGTCTATATTCGTGCCGATGAAGTAGCCACACCCTGGGCTAAGGCGGTGGCAAGAGAAGCGGTGAAGGCGGGCGGTCATGTGGAAGTGGTACTCACCTCCGATGAGATCAGTGAAGTGATTCTGAAGGAGTCCACGCCAGAGCAGCTTAAGCAGGGAAACCTTATCAATGAAACGCTACTAGAGAGGGCGGATGTGTGGCTGACGGCATGGGGTTCCAGAAATGTGAAGTACGCCACGAACATCGATCCGGAGAAAGTGAAGAATTCTTCCATCGGTGCCAAGAAGTGGAGAAAATTCTATTCGGAAAGAACCGGAGATGGAAGTCTGCGCTGGTGCGGTACGCAGTTTCCGGCCATGGGAGATGCTCAGGAAGCCGGAATGAGTCTGGAAGAATATGAGGATTTCGTTTATGGGGCAGGTCTTCTGAACAAGGAAGATCCCGTGGCGGAGTGGAAAAGAATCTCCAGAGAGCAGGAGAGATGGATCAGTTACCTCAACACGAAGAAAATCATCAGAATCGTATCCGGAGAGACGGATGTGACGGCAGAGGTGGAAGGAAGAACCTGGGTTAACTGTGACGGGAAAGCGAATTTTCCCGACGGGGAGATCTTCACATCACCCATCGAAGATGGGGTCAACGGTCATGTTCACTTTGAGATTCCGCTGATTTACGCAGGGAAAGAAATAGAGGGTATCCGTGTGAAGATCGAGAAAGGAAGAGTCGTGGAAGCCTCTGCGGAAAAAGGGGAAGCGCTTCTAACCACCATTCTGGATACGGATGAAGGGGCGAGAACCTTCGGGGAACTAGCCATAGGCACCAATTACGGAATCAAAAGCAGCACAAAGAACATTCTTTTTGATGAAAAGATCGGTGGCACCTTCCATATGGCCATCGGAGATTCCTTCCCTGAAGCAGGAGGACAGAACAGGAGTGTCATCCACTGGGATATGATCGGAGAACTGAGAAAAGAAGGAAAGATCTATGCGGATGGGGAGCTGTTCCATGAAAACGGACACTTCATACCGGAAGTGCTGGAGAGATTCGAAGAACAGATGAAAAAATAAAAGCGGCTTATTCTTAACTTGTCCCACAAATGGAGGTGGAGAATGATGATCAAGGAACTTCATTACAATAAGGTGAAAGGCACCGTCATGGTACCCTCTTCCAAGTCCTATGCGCACAGAGCACTCATTGCGCTGTCCCTCTCCAAGGGAAAGGGAACCATACACCATGTGGATCTTTCCTCCGATATCATGGCCACGCTGAAATGTCTGGAGGACCTGGGAGTGGATTTCTTCATAAAGGAAAAGGATATCACGCTGGATGCCACATCCTTCGGGAATAGGAGGGATCGGGTACTGAAGCCGGAAGAGTCCGGTTCAACACTGAGGTTCTTCATTCCCATCACCCTTCTTTTTGATGAGGTCTATGAGTTCAGAGGCAGTACGAGTCTTCTGAGAAGACCACTCACAGTATATGAAGAGCTGTTCCGGAATCTGGACATCATGATGTTCAGAGACAGTCTGGAGAGCATTGTCATCAAGGGGAAACTTGAACCAGGAGATTTCTCCATGCGCGGTGATGTGAGTTCACAGTTCATCTCCGGTATGCTCATGGTGCTTCCGCTTCTGCCAGGTGATAGCACCCTGGCTGTAACGGAGGATTTTCAGAGTGAAAGCTATGTGAACATGACGGTGAACGTGATGAGAGATTTTGGAATCGAGATTCACAGGGAAGGCGACACCTTCATCGTGCCGGGCAATCAGGCCTATCAGGTGAGAGATTATGTGGTGGAAGGAGACTATTCCCAGGCAGCCTATTTTCTGGCAGCGGGAGCCCTGGCGGGTCAGACAAAGGTGGTAGGACTCAATCACGCATCCACACAGGGGGATCGGGAAATCCTATCGATCCTGGAGAAGATGGGTGCGGCAATCACCCCTGTGGAAGACGGATATGAAGTGCACAAATCGGAACTCCGTGCACTGGATATCGATGTTTCGGATATTCCCGATCTCACACCTGTACTCGGTGTGCTTCTTTCTTTGTCCAAAGGCACAGGAAGACTCATGAGAGTGGACCGGCTGCGGTTCAAGGAGTCGGATCGCGTGAAGACGACCGTGGAGCTCATCAATACCCTTGGCGGAGAGGCGAGAGAAGAAGGAAGCGACATTGTCGTCACGGGAAGAGAGAAGCTCATCGGCGGAAACATCTACTGCCATAATGATCATCGAATCGTCATGGCTGCATCGGTGGCTTCTCTGGGATGCGTGAATCCTGTCATCATTGATGGATATGAAGCGGTGGGGAAATCCTATCCGGAGTTCTTCCATGACTTCCAGAAAATCGTGGATGAACGATTCATCGGATGAATTTGAGAAAATCTAACAAAAATTCTTGATGTCTTCTGAACCATATGGTATACTTCGTAGGAAGAAATCTTTAATGTGGTCCAGAGAGGCCGAGAAGATACTAAGCAGGAATAGTGGGCTTATTATACCTCTTGTCTCTAGGGACAAGAGGTTTTTATATTATTAAATGGGTACAGGGATGCCCAATAAGGAGGAAAAAATGGCAGCAATTACAGCAAAGAAAAAAATGGAAACGGAAAACAGGTTCATCGCCATCAATTCAGGGAAGGATATCATCTTAGCGCTACAGCACCTGATCGCAATGTTCGGTGCGACAGTTCTGGTTCCGATGCTCACAGGACTGAATCCTTCTGTAGCTTTATTCTCAGCAGGAATCGGTACACTACTGTTTCACCTGGTCACTGGAGGAACGGTTCCGGTGTTTCTGGGCTCCTCATTCGCATTCATAGCAGTCATAAACATTGTCAAAGAGGCCAACGGTGGAGACTTAGCCTATGCCCAGGGTGGAATACTTGTAGCAGGGCTTCTGTATGTACTGGCTTCATTCGCGGTAAAGAAGATAAAATATGAAACCATCAAAAAGATCCTGCCATCTTACGTGGTAGGACCCATGATCATGGTGATCGGTCTTACACTGGTACCAACTGCCTACGGAATGGCTCAGGGCAACCTGATTCTTGCATCGGTGACCCTGCTCACAGCACTGGGCATCAATCTTTTCGGCAAAGGTATGCTGAAGCAGATGTCCATCATCACAGCGGTAACGGTAGGATATATTGTCTCTCTTCTTATGAATCAGGTGGATACAACAATCATTACCAGTGCAGCGCTGCTTGAGATGCCTGCATTCACGCTCCCTAAATTCAGCGTAAACGCAATCCTGACCATCGCGCCAGTAGTGCTTGCGGTATTCATGGAACATGTGGGAGACATCACTACAAACGGACAGGTAGTAGGAAAAGATTTCATCAAGAAGCCAGGTCTGCACAGAACCCTTCTGGGGGATGGACTGGCAACTGCATTCGCAGCACTCATCGGTGGACCTGCAAATACAACCTACGGTGAGAACACGGGCGTTCTGGCCATCACAAAGAATTACAGCCCTCAGCTTCTGAGACTGGCAGCGGTCTTCGCGGTGGTGCTGGCTTTCGTAGGAAAGCTCGGTGGAACCTTAAGAAGTATTCCAACACCAGTCATGGGAGGAATCAGCATCATCCTGTTCTCCATGATTGCACTCATCGGACTGAAGACAATCAAGAAAGCCTACGAAGACAAAGAAGTGAAAGTGGAGCTGAAAACTGTAGTCACTGCAGCAGCCATCCTGATCATAGGTCTTGCGCCAACGTATCTTCCAACGGAGATCGCTTCCCTCTTCTCGGTGAAGATCACAGAAGCCATTTCCCTGAGCGGATTAAGTCTGGCAGCTATTGCGGGAATCATCCTCAATACACTCTTCGGTTTCGCAACAAGAAAATAGATCAGACAAAGACAACAAGTATACTCGGTATGCCCCTTCGGGTGTACCGGGTTTTTCGCTTTTCAGCAGATAATTCACAAGAAGGATTATCACAATAATGTCATACTCTGATATAATGAAGAGAATTAATAAAGAAGGTGAAGAAATGAAGCTGAAGAAACTGATAGAGGGATTGGAGTTTGTGGAATACAAAGGGTGCTTTCCTGATGAGATGGAGATCACGTCCGTGACCAATGATTCCAGAAAGGTGAAGGAAGGAAGTCTTTTCGTAGCCATTAAAGGATACCTGCAGGACGGGCACGACTTCATAGAGATGGCAAGAAAAAAGGGCGCTGCAGCGGCAGTTGTTTCGGAGTTTCGCGAGGATGTGGACATTTTCCAGGTGAGAGTGCAAAACGCCAGAGAAACGCTGTCTGCATTGTCTGCGAAGCTCATGGGACATCCGACGAGAAAACTGAGAATGGTCGGAATCACAGCGACCAACGGCAAGACCACCACAAGCTACATACTTGATCATATCTATTCCATGGCCGGATACAGGACGGGTCTCATCGGAAGTGTCGTGATCAAAGTGGGCGACCGTTTTGTGCACTCTGAACTGACCACTCCCGAAAGTTCCGATCTTCAGCTGATCTTCAGTGAAATGGTGGAAGAGAAAATCGAAAGAACCGTCATGGAGGTATCCTCATCTGCCCTTGAGCTTTACAGAGTTCATGATGTGGATTTTGATATCGTGGCCTTCAATAATTTCAGCCGGGAACATATTGACCAGCATGGCAGCCTGGAGAAGTATTATGATGCAAAATCCTCACTGGTGAGAAATGCCAAAGAAGGAGCTTTTGCGGTACTGAACATGGATGATGAAGCGACATACAGCTTAAGGGGAGAGACGAAAGCTCATGTGGTTTCTTTCTCCACAAAGGATGATACCGCAGATCTGTACTGCAGTGACTTGGATCTCAGCAGTGGCAGAGCGAAATTTCTTCTAAAAATCAGGCAGGATATCGTCGGGCTTGAAGGTGTAATTGAAAAAGGAGAATACCCTGTAAGTCTTATGGTTCCAGGATTTCATTCCGTGGTCAACTCACTGTCCGCCATGGCCATGGCACTGATTGATGGAGTTCAGATGAGAGATGTCATCAGTGCAGTGGAAACTTTCGGCGGAGTGGAAAGAAGATTCCAGTATATCTATGATGAAGAGTTCATCATCATAGATGATCATTTCGCCAATGCCAGCAACATCGATATGACCCTTGAGAGTCTGGTGAAGCTGAACTACAATAAACTGCACCTGGTTTATGCGATTCGAGGGAATCGAGGACCTACAGTCAACAGGGAGAATATCACAACCCTTCTCAAATGGAGAGACAGGCTACATATGGATGAAATCATCGGTACGAAAAGCGGAGAATATGTCACATCCAAGGACAAGGTCACAGAAGAAGAGATCAGGGTCTTTCATGAAGAACTCGAGAAATCGGATCTGAATGTGATTCTATATGAAGAGCTCAAAGAAGCCATATACGATGCCATTGACAAGGCGCAGCCGGGAGATGTCGTTCTTCTGGCCGGTTCTCAGGGGATGGACCATGGAGCAAGGGTTGCTCTGGAATATATTTATGAGCAGAAAGACTGCAAGGACAAAGAGAAACTGTTTGCACCATTAAAGGGAAGAGTCTCTGACATGGCGTAAAGATTTGAAGGAGTTGAAAAGGGAAGCCCAGAGCTTTTTAAGCGTATGAAAGAAAAAATACTAGGTATCATAGGCGGCATGGGGCCGGAAGCCACAGCGCAGCTGTATATGAAGATCATCAAGGCGACAAAGGTGAAAAAAGATCAGGAGCATTTCAGAATTGTCATCGACAGCAATCCTAAAATTCCTGACCGCACAAAAGCCATACTGGGATTAGGGGAAAGTCCTGTTCCTTATATAATTGAAACGGCAAACAACATCAAGAAAATGGGTGCAGACATTGCTTGTATCCCCTGCATCACATCACATTATTTCTATGATGAGATTGTAGCGGGAACTGATCTTAAAATCATTCACGCACTGGAGGAGCTGAACCTATACATACACAGGGAGTTTCCGGGAATCCAAAGGATTGGTGTTCTGGCGACTACCGGCACCAGAAACACGAGAATCTTCGATGAATATCTGAAGGATGTTTCCATCATCTATCCAGATGATCAGGTGCAGGAAGAGTGCGTCATGGAAGCGATCTATGGCGAAGGTACAGGCATCAAGTCGGGTATAACCGACGGGAAGCCGGTGGAGCGGCTGAAAGAAGCAGGAGAACATGTCATTGGGAAAGGTGCCGAGGTGGTCATCCTCGGATGCACTGAAATCGGACTTGTGCTTTCAGGAGATTCTTTAAGCAGACCAAGCATCGATCCCATGAATGTCATGGCGCTGGTCATGATCGAAAAAGGTAGAGAAGTGTAGAGATTTGGATGCATATATAAGGAAAGGACCTGCCGGGGTGGCAGGTTCTTTCCTGTAACTGTTATTTATCCCAAGGAATGGTTTCGACTTCCTCGCCGCCGAGTTCCTGATTGATGAATCTTGCCAGCGTGAAAAGATAGTCCGACAAACGATTCAGGAATTTGTAGGAGTGAGGGAAGGGGTCCACATTCTCTTCCAGCAGAAAACGCACGAACTGTCTTTCGCATCGTCTGGATATGGAACGAACCACATGGGTGTAGGTGGCTTCCTTCTTTCCGGAGAAGATGATGAATTTTGTCTGTGGCGGCATGAGTGCCGTCATTTCATCGATCTTTTCTTCGAGGAGGAGCGCGTGACTTTCATCGAAACGGACGATGGTGAAGCCTGACGAGACTTCTGTGCCCAGGTTGTATAGCCCGTTCTGGATATACCGGATGAATTCCATGACTTCCGCCTTTGCGGGGAAATCCTCGGCTTCATCCAGCAGTGAGTTCAGATACCCTAAAGATGCATTGACTTCGTCAATCTGCCCATTCAGCTCCAGCAGGGAAGATGATTTCAGCATTCTTTTGCCGCCCAGGGTTCCAGTTGTTCCTTTATCTCCTGTTTTTGTAACGATTCCCATATTAACCTCCGAGTATTTGTTGATGTTAACTTCTATTATAAAGAAGAATACCATGTGTGTGTCGAAAAGATTGTAAATTAAATGAGAATAATCATGTACTGTGCTAATTGTATTATGAAAAGAATCTGGTATAATAAACGAGTTGTCTTTTTTGAAAGATGACTTCTATATTACAGTAAAGCGTTAAGAAAGCGATCGGCTTCTGGTCTAAAATGACAGGTACTCCATCTCGCCAGCAAGTTAATACTGCAGAAAAGAGACGCTGGTTTTCAGTCTCACAGTATGATCGTCTCAATAAACAGAGGTCTCATAACGGACTATGTAGTGAAAGTCGAGTTCGTTGTGGTCCAGATATTGATGTTTTTAAAATGCAAACTGCTCAGCTTTTTCATGAGCTTCAATGAAATTTGGGGCTACCAAATGATTGGGGAAAAGAAAACTCAAAAAAATTCCAGAAAAGCTGTTGACAGTGATAACCTCAAATGATAATATATAGAAGTCGCCTGACAAGAGCGACAAACAACACAAACAGTTCTTTGAAAATTAAACAGAATATAGGTAAAAAACCAAAGTACCTTTTCGAGTAATCGAGAAAACATCTTCGAGCAATTAGAAGATGGGCAGCCGGGTGACCGGATGCAAAAACACTTCCATCACGGAAGTGGAATTCAAGCAATTGAATTCAAAGCTAGTGTAATGAATAGCTAGTTCAAACTTTAAAATTGAGAGTTTGATCCTGGCTCAGGACGAACGCTGGCGGCGTGCCTAACACATGCAAGTCGAGCGGAGAATGCGAGATGTTTACATTGAGTATTCTTAGCGGCGGACGGGTGAGTAACACGTGGGTAACCTGCCTCAGAGTGGGGGATAGCCTTTCGAAAGGAAGATTAATACCGCATAAGCTTGTAGCATCGCATGGTGCAGCAAGAAAAGGAGCAATCCGCTCTGAGATGGACCCGCGGCGCATTAGCTAGTTGGTGAGGTAACGGCTCACCAAGGCCACGATGCGTAGCCGACCTGAGAGGGTGATCGGCCACATTGGAACTGAGACACGGTCCAGACTCCTACGGGAG
>NZ_JAFNJU010000004.1 GCF_017368455.1 Proteiniclasticum aestuarii
TCCTGAGCCAGGATCAAACTCTCAATTTTAAAGTTTGAACTAGCTATTCATTACACTAGCTTTGAATTCAATTGCTTGAATTCCACTTCCGTGATGGAAGTGTTTTTGCATCCGGTCACCCGGCTGCTCATCTTCTAATTGCTCGAAGATGTTTTCTCGATTTCTCGAAAAGGTACTTTGGTTTTTTACCTATATTCTGTTTAATTTTCAAAGAACTGTTGTTTTCTTTCTTGTCACTTGTCTCAAGCGACTTGTCTATAATAACACGGCTTCAAATCATCTGTCAACACATATTTGTGCAAATTTCTCAAAAGAATAAGTAAATTTACTACAATTTCCATACCCTTTGATTTTCAATGAAATACACATACGCATTGCCCGATTTCGCTTCATATCTCGTCCGTGTTCTTCTATAATACATGATTAACATTCACTTTACAATGAAAAACGGATTTGTTAATGGTCTATTCACTTTACATTTAAATCTGCTTCACAGAAACGCAGAAGAAGCCGGTAAAACCGGCTTCCTGCTCGTTCATGATTTCTTATCAGAATAGGATGAATCCTATGAACCCTGCGAGTACAATCATAAGAATCGGATCCATTTTCAGTTTGTAGCTGGCGAAGAACGCAGCGATGAAGATAAGGACACTTGGGATATTCACGAATACATCACCCATTAAGGAGAGCGCCGCTGCGGCGATGAGGCCGATGGCCCCAAGCCTGATGAACTTCAGAACGCTCTGCACATAGATCCCGTCCTTGTACTTCATGAACAGCCTTGCAATGACATAGACGATGATGACGGAGGGAAGGATCACACCAAAAGTCGCAAAGGCTGAGCCAATGACCCCTGAGGTCTTGAATCCTACATAGGTGGCAGTATTCACTGCAATGGGACCTGGCGTGGCCTGACTGATTCCGATGATGTTCAGAAAGGATTCTCTGGTGAGCCATCCGTTGATGTCCACCACTTCTCTCTGGATCATGGGCAGCATGGCGTAGCCGCCACCGAAGCTGAAAAGTCCTATTTTAAAGAAGGTGATGAATAGATCAATGAGTACTGCCATTATTTCCCCTCCTTGCTACTACTACAACCACTCCGATGACCATGAGTGAAAGGATCACATAAATCGGATTGACCTTCAGAAAAGCGACCAGCACCGCAACCGCTGCAGGAAGAATGAAATTCTTCCTGTTCACCTTGGCGGATTTGCCCAGCTTGATGACGGGCACGGCGATGAGCGCAACCACTGCAGGTCTGATACCCTTGAATATGCTCTCCACGATTGGGTTGGATTCAATGCCGATGAAAACCGATGCCACCAGAATGATAATCATAAAGGATGGCAGCGTTGCGCCAAGCACTGTGGATATGAGGCCAGGGATCCCTTTCACCTTATATCCTGTAAAGACGCTGATATTTACAGCCAATGGTCCTGGTGCCGACTGTGCCACCACCACCATATCCAGAAAATCCTCTTCCTTGATCCATTTCTTGTTCTTCACCACTTCCCTCTGAATAAGAGGCAGCATGGCATAACCGCCACCTATGGTGAAAGCACCGATCTTGAAGAAGGAGATAAACATCTCAAAAATTAATTTCATTTTGTTCTCCTTTTTTTCTTTACTGAACCAGACTAAACGACCTCAGAAGGTTTGAACTGAGAGTTATAGAGCTTGAAGTATTCACCCCGAAGCTTCATGAGCTCAGCGTGGTTCCCCTCCTCTTCTATGCCCTTCTCCGTCAGTACAATGATTCTCTGTGCGTTTCTTATGGTCGCCATTCTATGGGCGATGACGAAGGTGGTTCTGTCCTTGGCCAGTTCGCTGATGGATTCCTGAATCACCGCTTCACTCTTATTATCCAGAGACGATGTCGCTTCGTCAAGGATAAGGATTGGGGGATTCTTCAGGAACATTCTTGCGATGGAGAGTCTCTGCTTCTGACCGCCCGAAAGCTTCACGCCTCGCTCTCCGATATAGGTCTGGAACCCTTGGGGCATGGCCATGATGAACTCATAAGCGTTGGCTTTTTTCGCCGCTTCCATGACTTCTTCCTCCGACGCATCGAGATTTCCGTAAAGTAGATTCTCATAGACCGTACCCGTGAAGAGGAACACATCCTGCTGCACGATGCCGATATTTCCTCTCAGACTTTCCATGGTCACTTCCTGGATGTTCTGATCGTCAATGAGGATCTTTCCGCTGTCGATTTCATAGAACCTTGGGATCAGATTGCATAAGGTGGTTTTTCCTACACCGCTGGGTCCCACAATGGCAATGGTCTGTCCTGCAGGCACTTCCAGATTGATGTTTCTAAGAACCGCTTCCCGGTCTCCATAGGAGAAGGCCACATTTTCAAAACGGACCCGTCCTTCCACATCCATGAGATCCTGCGCATCTTCCCTATCTCTGATATCCGG
Source organism: Proteiniclasticum aestuarii (assembly GCF_017368455.1). Classification (GTDB taxonomy): domain Bacteria; phylum Bacillota; class Clostridia; order Clostridiales; family Clostridiaceae; genus Proteiniclasticum; species Proteiniclasticum aestuarii. The sequence goes on from NZ_JAFNJU010000004.1 coordinate 2,427, forward strand.
CTCCACAGCCATGACTTCGGAAAATCTTCTGAATCCTGCCATCCCCCTCTGGAACTGCTCCACAAAGTTTGCCAGTCTCTTCACCGGCTGGATCATGAGCCCCATGTAGATGATATAGGCAAAGAGGTCCCCGGTCTCGATTTCTCCTCTATAAAGGAAATATCCACCGAAAGCCAGGGTTGTGAGGTTCAGGATATTAGAGAAGAAGTTGATGCCACCCGTGAAGATGCCCAGATGTCTTACACTTCGACCTCTTAGAATTTTGAAGCTTTCATTTCCGTGGTCGAACTTCTTTTCTTCAAATGGTTCGTTGGTGAAGGACTTCACCACACGCACACCGGATATGGAGTCTTCCAGCCCCGCATTGATGTCCGATAGCTTTTCCCGCATCTGGCGGAAGGTTCGTCTCAGTTTGCTGTTGTAGACGATGGCGAAGATCACCAGAAACGGAACAATGGAAAACACGATGAGCGTGAGCTTCACGTTGATGCCAAGCAGCAGCCCAAAGGACCCCAGAAGCATCAGGCCCGAGATGAAGATATCTTCCGGACCGTGATGGGCAAGCTCCGATATTTCATTCAGGTCGTTGACCAGTCTTGACATGATATGACCGGTCTTGGTCTCATCATAGTACTTGAAGGACAGTTTCTGGAGATGATGGAACATATCCTTTCTCATATCATATTCCATTCTCACGCCAAGAAGATGTCCATAATACCCTACAATATAATCCAGGAAAAACCGGAGTATGTAGAGAAAGAACAGGGCGATGGCGATTTTCACAAGTAGCTCCATATTGTTATCCGGTATGATATCATTGATGAATGTTCTTGTGACCTGGGGAAAAATAAGGTCTGTCACCGCCACCAGGGTGGCAGCGAACATATCCAGGAAAAAAAGCCATTTATGGGGCTTATAGTATTCTATAAATTGTCTGATCATTTCTTCACCTTCATTTCTTTTTCATTTTACGACATCTTTCATTATATCAAACCAGATTTTTATTTGTGGGGAAAAGGAAAAAACTGTTCTGGTTTTCAGGATATCTCCACTCTACACTCTGAAAATCAGAACGTATTGTAAATTCGCTGATAACTGTATCAAAAATAGAACAACAGAATGCAAATGCTAGTATAATGTAGATAGAAAGAAACAAAGGGCTCAGCCCCTTGAACTGGAGGTATCCTATGCTCATCTATGCACATAGAGGTAATTCCTCTATCTATCCGGAAAACACCATGTCCGCTTTCAGGTCCGCTGTGGATCTGGGTGTTCATGGCATTGAAACGGATGTACACCTGACAAGAGACGGCATCCTTGTCCTCACCCACGATGAGGAAATCAGCCGTGTTTCAAACGCCAAAGGCATGGTCAAGGACCTTACCTATGAAGAGCTTCTTCAGCATGACTTCGGTCTGTGGAAAGGAGAGGCCTTTAAAGGAGAGAAAATACCCACACTCTCTGAACTGCTGGATCTTCTGGAAGGTACTGAGATCATCCTGAACATCGAAATCAAGATGGGATTTCTTCTCTATCCGGGCATCGAGGAGAAACTCCTTGAAGTGGTGACGCAAAGAGGTCTTCTTCCGCGTATCCTCTTCTCAAGCTTCAATCACTACTCTCTGGCAAAGCTGAAAGAACTGAACCCTGACGCGAAGGTTGCACCCCTTTACCAGTCCGGGCTCTACAAGCCTTATGATTATGCCCTGACCTTTGGTGCCGACTACATCCATCCATACTACATGGCCATGGACAGGACCATTGTGGAAGAGTCCCACAGAAAAAATGTCAAAGTGAATCTATGGACCGTCAACGACCCCAGTCAGGTTCCCTACTATAAGGACCTGGGTGTGGATGGTCTCATCACGGATCACCCGAAAGAATTATTAAGCAAACTGAAGGAGCTGTAAGCAGGTATGGAAAACAGACTGGACTACAAAAAGACTTTCATTCTCGGTTTCGGATTTTTCGCCATCAGCATCACCTGGAGTGTCTACAACGCATTCATGCCCCTGCTTCTTGGCAATTACCTCAAGAGCGCGGCACTCATAGGTTTCATCATGACCATCGACAACTATCTGGCCTTATTCATTCAACCCACGGTGGGGTTCTATTCCGATAAGATCAATACCCGTTTCGGCCGAAGAATGCCCTTCATCATGATTGGTATGCCTCTGGCAGCCCTGTTCATGTTCCTCATCCCCAATACCGGAACCCTTTTCTCCCTGATCTTCGCACTCTTATTCATGAACCTGTCCATGAGCATCTATCGCTCTCCCGTGATTGCCCTGATGCCCGACATCACGGCAAAACCCAACCGCTCCAAATCCAATTCCATCATCAACTTCATGGGCGGCATCGGCTCTCTCATCGCCTACTTCATCGGCGGAAAGCTTTATGAGATGAACGAAGGGTATCCCTTCCTCCTTTCCGCAGTGCTGATCCTCTTCTCCTTCATCGTCCTCTTCACAAGAATCAAGGAGCACAGAGATGTGCTGCACTATGAAGCTGCGGAGGAAAAACGAAACCTGGCCCAGGGACTGGGCATCGCCTTCAAGGACAGAAGCACCCGGTATCTGCTTCTTGCCATCTGCAGCTGGTTCATCGGCTTCAACGGCGTGGAGACCTTCTTCACCAAATATGCCCAGAGCTACCTCAGCATCAGACCTTCCGAAGCAACACTGACCTTGTCCTTCATTTCTCTCTCCTTCCTGATCTTCGCCATTCCCGCCGGGCTCATCGGCACGAAGATCGGAAAGAAGAATACCATCCGGATCGGTATCATCGGTGCAGTGCTCCTCATGAGCACCATCTTTTTCCTGAATCCAGCCATGGATAACATGCTTCTCATCATGAGAATCCTCTTCCTGGGCATCGGATTTTCCTGGGCATCCATCAACATCAACTCCTATCCCCTCGTTGCAGATATGAGTCCCGTGGGTCTTCTCGGAACCTATACGGGCGTATACTATCTCTTCTCCTCCATCGCCAACATCATCTCCCCTCCTCTGCTGGGCGTACTCATCGATGCCATCGGCTACAAGGTCGTGTTCGCCTATGGCGCATTCTTCTTCGGCATCGCCTTTGTCTTCATCAGCCTGGTTCACGACAGAAGAGTGGAGAACGGAAACTAGAAACAGAAAGAACATTGGAAAGAAGGTGCGCGATGAATTACTTCGAAAGTGAGAGACTTCTCTTCAGGGACTGGAAAGAATCCGACCTGGAGATGTTTCAGAAAATGAATAGAGACCCCCTTGTGATGCGGTATTTTCCGAAAACCCTCACGGAAGCGGAGACCGCTCTCTTCTATAAACGAATCAGGGAGGAGTTCAAGCGGCTGGGACTTGGTCTCTACGCCGTGGAAGTGAAGGAAAGCGGTCAGTTCATCGGCTACATCGGGTTTCATGAAGCCAGCTTTCCTTCTCCGTTCACACCCTGCATCGAAATCGGGTGGAGACTCTCCTCATCCGCCTGGGGAAAGGGCTATGCCACGGAAGGAGCCAGAGCCTGTCTTGCCTATGGCTTCAGAGAACTGAATCTTTCTGAAGTCTACAGCTTCACTGCGAAGATCAATCATCCTTCCGAAAATGTCATGAGAAAAATCGGTATGACGAAGATCATGGAGTTTGATCATCCCAGCATTTTGAAAAGCAGTCCCCTGAAGAAACATGTGCTCTATCTCAGCAGGAATCCAGATCTGTAGAAGCTCCTTTTCCTGTGAGGATTCCTTGTACAAAGAGAACCCCGGATGTCATTTCTCTGAAATCCGAGGTTCTCTTTTTTTTTGCAATCTATTCCATTCCTGTCTCACGGAATCTGGATTTCCTCCAGGCGGCTGGAAAGCACCTTCGAAATCATCGCCTTTTCCCCTTCAGAAAGATGCTCAGAAAGCCTGGCTGCAAGCAGCACTGTTTCCCACACCTTCAGCTGCTTCGCTTCTTCCCTGTTCATCCCCTGAGGAAAGTAGCCTTTATGATGTCCCCTGAGGAGCTCTTTTCTTGCCCCATCCATCTGCTGTCTCTCTTCCAGAGAAGCTTCCGGAAGCAGCGCATACTTCAGAATCATCTGGGTTCTCGCCACATCCGCAAGAGGATGCCCCTTTCCTGCCGTCATCCAGTCCAGAACCGTGACACGGTCCTCGCTGACATAGATGTTCTCCGGATGGAAATCCATATGGCACACCGCTTCCCCTTCCGGCAGATGTGACAGGATCCGAAGAAGCACTTCCTTTTCCTTCTCCAGAAGATAAGCAGATCCGGTGATGATGCCGCGGATGCTTTTCCTGACGGAAGGAAGACTAGAAAGTGTGACCTGATGGATGTCACACTGGATTCTCCCCATGAGCTGGCCATAAGCGAAAATCTTCCCCGGATTCCGGAAAATCTCTGCAGAAAGACTTTCTCCCTGGACCCGTTCGTAGAGAAGTCCGATCCGCTCACCCAGTTTCTCCAGACCATAGACTTCTGCCAGAAAGGGCAGTTCCCGCTGAAGCAGAGACTGGATCTTATATTCACGGTTGACCTCTTCCAGAGACGCCCCAGGATAAAACAGTTTGATCACTCTGTTCTCGGACCATTCGTAGACCTCTGCCGTGCGTCCGGTACCGATCTTTCTTCCCATCATCTTCTCTCTCCTCGCTTCGCTAAACAAAGACTTTTCTCCACTTATTCTGCTCTACTTCTGGAATCCTTTCTTTCATAGATAGTAAAATCCACTTCGATGCCGGAAGCCACATCAAAGACGGTCTCTCGTTTCACTTCCGTGAAGGGTCTGATCTCTTCCACCGGGAAGAAGGTATCTCCTTCAAACTCCTTCTTCACCCAGGTGATGTAGAGTCTTTCACAGAGAGGAAGAAAATGCCTGAAGATCTCTCCTCCCCCGATGATGAACACTTCCTCGTCGCTTTCCAGATAGGGATCCACCTCACTGAAATCATGGATCAGCCTGACGCCTTCGGGCACATCATAGTCTTTCTTTCTCGTGAGCACGATGTGCTCTCTTCCTGGAAGCGGACTTGGAAAACTCTCAAAGGTCTTCCTGCCCATGATCATCTTCTTCCCCATGGTCTTCTCCCTGAAATAGCGCAGATCCGTGGGGATTCTCCAGATGAGGGTTCCTTCCTTTCCGATGACGCCCTCCTCCGTGGTGGCAACAATGAGGCTCAGCATTATACGGACACCTCCATTCTGATCTTCCCCAGATGTTCATAGCCTTCCAGTCTGATGTCGTCGATGGTGAAGTCGTAGAAGTCCCTGATTTCAGGATTGATCCAGAGCTTCGGCGCATCCGGAGCCTCTCCGCGGCGCAGCTGCTCCTGCATGCCCTCCACCTGATTCTCGTAGATATGGGCATTGTTGATCACATGGGTGAAGAGTCCTGGTTTGTAGCCGGTGACCTGAGCAATGAGATGCACCAGCACCGCATACTGGGTCATGTTGAAGGGCACCCCCAGAGGAATGTCTCCGGAGCGCTGCACCAGCATGCAGTTCAGACGATCATCCGTCACATCCCACATGGTCATGAAGGCACAGGGATACAGGGATCCGCCTTCCAGATGCGGGATCTGCCAAAGATTCAGCATCATTCTTCTGTTTTGCGGATCGTTTTTCAGGCTGCTGATCAGCTTGTCGATCTGATTGTACTCCTTCACCACCCACCCGTAGGATGTACCGATGGTCCCGTCTTCCTTCATCCACTCATCCCAGATATGGACATTCTCCTCCTGCAGCTTCAGGACGGAATTGGACTGGTCTCTGTAGATCCAGAGAAGCTCCTTCACCGCCGTCTTGAACCCCACGAATTTCGATGTGAGAATCGGAAACTCCCTGGAAAGGTCAAACTGCATGATCTTGTGAGGCAGTTTGTAGGTGCTCACTCCTGTTCTGTTCGTGTCATAATAGCCATGGTCCAGAATATCTCTTACAATGGCCAGGTACTGCTTATCCGCTTGATTCATTCTATCTTCCCCCTGTGTCTCTCAAAGTTCTTCTTCTCATTATATCCTAAATCCCCTCTGAAATTAACTCCAATTCGATATCATCCGCCCTTCTCTTCTCCGTGAGAAAAGGATCCATCACCTAAAACACCTGGTTTCAGATGAATCCAGATGCCAGACAAAGAAAAACGGCCAGGCAGAAATCTTCTGCTTGGCCATGATTTTTCCGTATTTGTTATTAAGGGGTTGGTATATCTTTCTAAACGAACTCCGGTGACTACTTGAGGCCTAGTCCGCCAGAATTCTCTTTTCGCCTTCCAGCTCTCTGATGCCCTTGACATTCTGAGTCACTTCCAGTGTACCCATGTACTTGCCCTGGTCATCTCGGATGGCATAGTAGGTGATGAGGATGAACATTCCTCTGGAATTGATCCAGAAGCTTTCCTCATCCTTTGCACCGGACTTGAAATCCTCCAGAAGCTTTTCCACTGTGCCTACACTCTGGGGCGGATGACAGTTCTGAACCGTACGTCCGATGACGGACTTGGTTCTTGCAAAAATTCTTTCCTTGGCCTGGTTGAAGTACTTCACCGTGTCTTTCTCATCGATGAAGGTCACATCCACAGGCAAGGCATTGAGAATCTTTTCCAGTTCCTTCACCGTCAGGAATCCGATGCCGAATCTTACATTTCCATCTGGTGTATCTTCCTTCTTCTTCTTGACGCCACCGATGAAGGATACTCTGTCCGGTGTCCATTTTCCTTCCGGAGAAACCAGGCAGTAGCCCACTTCTTCACTGTCATCGGCGATTTCCAGCCATTCATCTTCTGTGAATTTCTCGAGAATCATCGGAATGAGAATCTCTTCTTCCTTGAAGATCATCTCCTTGATTCTCTCAATGAGCGGATACGCCATCTTCTGCAGTTCTTCTCGATTCTCATCGATGATATGCTGCTTCATCTCCTTGATGGAGGCTCGGATTTCATCATCCACACCCCACATGACCTTCGGTGGTGCACTCATGCCGTATTTTTCCATGTACGGGAAGATGATGTTCTCTTTTCTGGAATAATGCTTGTCGATGTCCCAGAGCATGTTGATGTCCTGGAGAAGCATGTTCTTGATGGGCGCTTCAGGATGATTGATGAAGGTATCAAGCTTGGGCAGGATGTCCTCGTCCAGAAGATTTCTCAGAGCGTAGTTCTCTTCTCTCAGGACACGCACCGGATGACCGATGCTTTCCTCTTCTTTGCTTCTTGTATGCACTTCATCGATGGACCCCTTGAAGATATCCGCATGGACATCGCACAGATTCTGCACTTCTTCCACGGTCATGCCTTCATTGATGAGATTCTGCTCCATCTGAGTGATCTCATAGGAGGATACCCCTGTGAAATGCTCTCTGAACTCTTTCTTCACTTCTTCCGGGGATACACCCTGATGAAGCTTGAGAATCATGCCTTTTAAAAGTTCCTGCCTTTTGTCCCTGTTGCTGTCGCTCATTTCTCTGTTATTGATTACGTTACTCATATTCCCTCCACTTGTTCTTCATTGGTCGGATCTGCTACAGTAATTCCCTTTTCTCTGAAAGCATCGATGATTCTGTCCATGGGGATGTTTTTCATTTTAGACGCCTTGGGCAGTGTCATGAACTTCGCCATGGTCTTCAGCATCACTGGGTTCACGATCTGATCGAAGCCCAGTTCTTTCAGTACATCTGCCGATTCCGGACATTTCATGACAATCTCCTGGACGCTGTCCTTGATATCAATGGTCAAAACATTCACCCCCTGCTTTCAATCTGTCTCCATTATAATCTGTTCTTTATTGCGAAAACTTTGACCTAGGTCAAAATTCTTAAGTACTTTCTTCACAGTTCTTTTAAATCATACCATTTCACTCGGGATTTGTGAACAGGAAACATAAAAAAAAAAGCGTTTTTCACTTCATTTTAACCAAATAGACCCAGTAATCCATTATAATATAAATATAGATGGAATATTCTGATTCATTCGAGGAGGGATTATACGATGTCAAGAGTTGTATTTTACCACAGGAGATTCAAAGTGCTGCAGATCGGAAAGTCTTCCTATGTGGTTGTCAGAAAGAATACCGTGAACTACAGCGAGCATTCCCATCTATCCTCACTCCATGGAGCCATTTCCCTGATCCGTCTTCTGGATCACGGCCTCATGCCCCATTCCGACTATCTCAGAGAATCCGCCCGAAGGCTCCTTCGGGATAAGGAATTCAGTAAACTCAAGGTCTTAAGCTGATAATATCTTATAAAGAAAATCCCTGAAGGGAAAGCCTGGCTACTCCTTCAGGGATTTGTGCATTTTCTAGAATATTTTTCTGATGTTACGGTCTCACCTGACCGTTTCCGAAGATGATGTATTTCGTGGTGGTCAGCTCCTTCAGTCCCACAGGCCCCCTCGCATGAAGTTTCTGGGTGGAAATCCCCATCTCAGCGCCCATGCCCAGGGCAGAACCGTCGGTGAACCTTGTGGATGCATTGACATAGACCGCTGCCGCGTCCACTTCATCCGTGAAGGTCATGGCATGGTCGTAGTCCTTGGTGATGATGGCCTCGGAATGACCAGTCCCGTATTTTTCGATATGGTCCATGGCTTCTCTTAGATCCTTCACCGTCTTCAGAGACATGGCCAGGTCCAGATATTCCTTCGCATAATCCTCTTCTGTCGCCTCCAGAAACAGAGGGATGATCTGTCTGGCCTTTTCATCGGCCATGACCTTTACGCCATAGGGCTTCAGGGTCTTAAAAAGCGCAGGAAGAAAGGCATCGGCCACTGCTTCATGTACCAGGAGGGATTCCATGGCGTTGCACACCCCTGTCCTCTGGGTCTTGGCATTGACGATGATGTCAAGAGCCATGGAAAAATCAGCACTTTCATCCACAAACACGTGACAGTTGCCCACACCTGTTTCAATGACAGGCACTGTGGCTTCCTTCACCACACGCTGGATCAGCTTGGCGCTTCCTCTTGGAATCAGCACATCCAGGTATGCATTCATTCTCATGAATTCCCCTGCCGTCTCATAGGAAAGATCCTCTATGAGCTGTACCATGAAGGGATCATGGCCCAGCTCTTTCAATGTATCCTGCACAATCTCAACCAGCACTTTGTTGGAGGAGATGGCTTCCTTCCCCCCTCTCAGAATCAGCGCGTTGGATGATTTCAGGCAGAGGGCTGCCGTATCGATGGTGACGTTGGGTCTGGATTCATAGATGATGCCCACGACGCCAAGGGGCACGCTTTTCTTTCCGACCTTCAGCCCATTTGGCAAGGTCTTCATTTCCCTGATTTCGCCCACAGGATCATCCAGTTTCTCCACGGTCAGAAGACCATCCTTCATGGATCGGATGCGCTCTTCATTTAATAGCAGCCGGTCCATCAGTGCAGAGGATAATCCGTTTTCTTTCCCTCTTGAAAGATCCTCGGCATTGGCCGCAAGAATCTCTTCCTTTCTTTTCATGAGATTTTCACCAAGTAGAGAAAGAATCCTGTTCTTCTCCACGGTACCGAGTCTTGCCAGTTTTCTTGAAGCGGCTTTCGCCTGTCTGCCCAGATGTTCGATCATTTCTTCTTCCCCCCTAAAAATAAAGTGCCCAGCACCTTGCCGCCCAGAATCTCCTCGATGGTCTCGTTCCGGCTTCCATTGGCCAGAACCACATGGATGCCTCTCTCCGTGGCATACCTGGCCGCCCTGATCTTGGTGATCATGCCCCCGGTGCCCAGCTTTGTGGAAGAATCCTTTGCGATGGCTTCGATGTGCTCATCGATGACATCCACTCTGTCAATGAGTTTCGCCAGTGGATTGATTCTGGGGTCATCGCTGTAGAGTCCGTCGATGTCCGAGAGAAGAATGAGCAGATCCGCATCCACCAGGGCTGCCACCACCGCCGACAGGGTGTCGTTGTCTCCGAAGATGATCTCATCGGTGGAGATGGTGTCATTCTCATTGACCACGGGTACGATCTTGTTCTTCAGAAGCTCATTCATGGTGTTTCTGGCATGGTAGTTCATGACTTTGTCCGTCTCCACCTGCTTGGTCACCAGAACCTGTCCCACCTGATAGTTGTATTCCTGGAAGAACTTCTGATACATGTTCATGAGCACCACCTGGCCCACGGCAGCGGCCGCCTGCTTACCCTCAATATCCCTTGGTCGCTCCGCCAGGTGCATTCTCTGAGCACCTACACCGATGGCGCCCGAAGAGACCAGCACCACTTCGTATCCTCTGTTTTTCAGATCTGAAAGCATCCTGGCCAGATGCTCCATCCGATAGAGATTGATCAGTCCGCTTGGATGGGCGATGGTGGACGTACCCACCTTGATCACGATTCTTCTGATATTCTTAAGTTCTTCTCTTTTATTTTCCATCATACCGTCCTCATTTATTTCATTCATTTCAACCATTTTAATTTCAATGAAACCATTACGCAACACCTTTCTCCCGAAATTGCACAAAACCTCTTCGTAAACGATTTGACCTTCAGAAAATACAAGGAAACCGCTCCAAAACTGATAATTGCATATCCGCTGAAACCATCCCTTTCTTCCTGCAAAGGAGAAAGACATCCCATGGACTCCATTCCACAAGATGTCTTTCCCTGCCTCAAACTAGCTGCTGACGGATGCCGTCTCGGCCGCTTCCACTTCAGGCGCTCTCTTCACAATGTATTTATGGTAGATTTCATCCACGATCACTGCGATGGCATTGTCACCGGATACATTGGCCGCCGTACCGAAGCTGTCCTGTGTCAGGTACAGTGTCACCAGAAGCTGACCCATGGTTCCTGTAGGGTCGATGCCCACGATGGTCAGAAACGGCAGTGCGCTCATAATGGCTCCACCGGGTGCACCAGGGGCTGCCACCATGGCCACGCCAAGCATGGAGATGAATCCAGCCATGAGTCCGAATCCGTGTGGCATGCCATACATCAGAAGAACCGCTGTGACGCAGCTTGTGATGGTGATGATGCTTCCGGCCAGATGAATGGTCGCACCCAGGGGTACCACGAATTCTCTGATCTGCTTGGAAACACCATTCTTCTTTGCGCACTCCAGATTCACCGGTATGGTTGCCGCGGAAGACTGGGTACCGATGGCCGTGACGTACCCTGTCACCTGATTCTTCATGAGCATCAGTGGATTCTTTCCTGAGAAGGACCCTGCCGCAAAGAACATAAGGCTCACATAGGACAGATGCAGGATGACGACTACGAGGAATACCTTCCAGAAAATGGATAACACAGAGAATACTGCCCCGGAATAGCTGAGGTTCATGAAATTACCGAAGATGTAGATGGGCAGCCCCGGAATGATCAGTGTATGCAGAAGCTTGGTGATGATTTCACTGAAGTCCTTGAAGAAGCTGTACATCACGCCCCCTTGCCCTTTTCCCTTGAGATAGGAAATACCGATGCCGAACATGAAGGCAAATACGATGGCCCCTGTCACATCAAGGAGCGGACTCAGCGGAATGGAGAAAAGCGAAGACAGTCCGCTTCCGGATTCTGTGATCTTTTCCACCAGTTCAGGTCTGATGAAGGATGGGAAGAAGGTGGAAGCCACAAAATAGGCGATGGTTCCCGCAAGAAGCGTGGAGCCGTAGGCCAGAAAAGTCGTGACACCCAGAAGTTTCCCCGCACCTTCTGTGAGGTCTGCAATTCCTATGATCACATAACCGATGATCATCAGCGGAATGATGAAAGCCAGAAGGCTGCTGAAAATGCTGGAGAAGGTCACTGGAAGTCTAAGCAGAAATTCGGGCAGGAATTTCATCTGCCCAACGAGTACACCTAAAATAATTGCGATGATGAGTTTCGGGACAAGTCCCATTTTCTTTTTCTCCATAACTATTTACCCCTTTTATACGTATTTCTTTCTGTTCGGAGGATGTGGATCTGTACGAAGCATCCGACTGATCGCACCTGTCTTCGTTCACCGTTCATTAATAAATCAACCAGCGTTGTCCATCGTAAGACCCTACAACGATCCATATCCTAAGTTTTGTCCTTGTATCAAATACAGATGTTTCTCCAGCAAGAATATTTTGATTATACATGAGGTTTCAGAGGTTGACAACCCCTAAGTTCCCATGTTCACGTTTACAGTTTGGAAACATCTGAAAAAAGTCTGGAAATCAGATAAAAAGAAATAGTCCATGGAAATCAACTGTTCTCCATAGACTATCACTTTTCTATTCAGCTTACTATCGGTCCAGACTTACAATCTCCATGATGGGATCTTTTCCAGCTCCTTTTTGAGAGGTGGAGGATGAAACTCATCCTTCCTCTTGCTCCAGTAGGTGGTACCGCTGAGGAGTCTTCTCATTTTCTATTCCTCCAGTTATTGGTTCACCCTTAATCCCAGGAATCTTCCTCAAGCAGCATGCGCATCACTTCTGTTTCTCTTTCCAGCCATCTGCTTGGAAAACTGTCAGAGAAGAGGCGCAGGTTCCGGTGAAAAGCCTCTCTGAGCTCCATCCACTCCGGTGTGAATTCCAGTTGGGCCTCATATAAGCTGAGCCGCTGCCGTCCCATCTCCCCTTCACCCTTGCATCCATAATACCAGGAAACCATCTCAAAGACCGTCTTCTCATCATACTTGTCTACTCTTCTTTCAGTGACCTTGCCGACGAGTTCATAAACCTGCTCCACTTCCAGTCCTGTTTCTTCCAGAACTTCCCGTTTCAGCGCCTCCTCGTGACTTTCCTCCTCTTCAATGCCTCCACCCGGAAACTTCAAGTCTCCTTCCTTCGTTCGGATCAGAAGCAGAAGGTCCTTTCTTCTCACAAGCCCTCGCACCGCTTCTCTGCGAAAAATCTTTCTATCTCCTACTTCATTCTCTTCCATGCCCAACAGCAGATCAAACTTCATCGTATCCCCCCCTGCAGCTCCAGTTCTTTCTCTTTCTTCTTCCACAGCTCCTGCGGCCATCATTTTTATTCTATCACCGGATTCACCAGGGCTCTAGCCTCTTCTCTTACTATTCACCCAAAATTCATGATTCCTGAATGAAGGCGAAAAAGAGACCCTCCGAGAAGCAGATCGCTTCTCAGAGGGTCTCTTTTTGTGTTCCTGTCCTTTTGGTGCCCCATGGGCGACTCGAACGCCCGACCATTGGTTTCGAAGACCAGTACTCTATCCAACTGAGCTAATGAGGCATGATGGGCAGGTGATATGGAAAAAGCCTGCCACCAGGCAGGCTTTAATGGAGCGGGTGAAGGGAATCGAACCCTCACGACCAGCTTGGAAGGCTGGAGTTCTACCATTGAACTACACCCGCATGGAGCGGAAGACGAGATTCGAACTCGCGACGTTCACCTTGGCAAGGTGACGCTCTACCACTGAGCCACTCCCGCATGTCATGGTGCAGATGAAGGGAGTCGAACCCCCACGCCTCTCGGCGCTAGATCCTAAGTCTAGTGCGTCTGCCAATTTCGCCACATCTGCATGCTATATTCTCTTATTGGCTGGGATAGCTGGATTCGAACCAACGAATGCCAGAGTCAAAGTCTGGTGCCTTACCACTTGGCGATATCCCACTGAAAAAAATGGGGTGAACGATGGGACTCGAACCCACGACAACCAGAATCACAATCTGGCGCTCTACCAACTGAACTACGTCCACCATATATGGTGCGTCTTAAGAGATTCGAACTCCTGGCCCACGCCTTAGAAGGGCGTTGCTCTATCCAGCTGAGCTAAAGACGCATAAATGGAGCGGAAGACGAGATTCGAACTCGCGACGTTCACCTTGGCAAGGTGACGCTCTACCACTGAGCCACTCCCGCATGTTATGATATTTTAATGGTCGGGGTGACAGGGATTGAACCTGCGACCTCATGCTCCCAAAGCACGCGCGCTCCCAGCTGCGCTACACCCCGTAGGATTAAAATACTGGAGCGGGTGAAGGGAATCGAACCCTCACGACCAGCTTGGAAGGCTGGAGTTCTACCATTGAACTACACCCGCATAAATGGTGATCCACCGGGGAATCGAACCCCGGACACCATGATTAAAAGTCATGTGCTCTACCGACTGAGCTAGTGGATCATGAAATGGCTGGGATAGCTGGATTCGAACCAACGATGCCAGAGTCAGAGTCTGGAGCCTTACCACTTGGCGATATCCCATTAATTGGTGCGTCTTAAGAGATTCGAACTCCTGGCCCACGCCTTAGAAGGGCGTTGCTCTATCCAGCTGAGCTAAAGACGCGTAGTCTGCACTAGGATAAAAGTACCATTTTAAAATGGTCGGGGTGACAGGGATTGAACCTGCGACCTCATGCTCCCAAAGCACGCGCGCTCCCAGCTGCGCTACACCCCGTGGGTCGTCTTGTTTTCGACGACAAAAATAATTCTATACTAAAATCCGGTGCCCGTCAATACCTTACCTGGAAGATTTTTCGGGATTCTTTTTCCGGAAAGCTAAATCCCTTATGCCTCAATCCAAAAAGACGAATAATTATTTCCCCGTCTTCAGAGTCTACTACATGGCGTCATAGAATTATCCTGCTCCAGAAAAATGTCATTGCCGCTGGAAACTAAGGTCAATTATGATTATAACCCAACTGTCCTATTATTAAAAGTACAAAAGTCAAAAAAGACGATAATTTGCTTTTATTCCAGGGTGGATTTTTCTCCTGCAGGCACCTTACTGGATGCAAAAAGAGGCTGCGGTCTGCCAAGGAAAATCTGCACTTTCTCTTTCAGAAGGTTCGAGAAAATCCCCACGAATTTTCCGATAAGAAGAGCAGAGATCAGCGTGCCGATTCCAATACCGTCCATTCTCCTGAGAAATCCCAGCGAGAACAAAAGACTGAAGACCACCATGGTCAGATCAAAATACACTTTGATTCTGGAGAAGGGTTTTCCCGTCTTATAGGAGATGGCTTCTGTGAGCCCTTCTCCTGGAAGCGGCATGATTCTTGGAGCAATATAGAGAAAAATCCCAAGGCCGCAGAGGGCCGCACTGGACACCGCAAGCACCACGCGAAGAGCCATGGAAGAAGGCGTCGCGAAATCATGAAGCAGGAAATTAGACAGGTTCACGAAGTATCCGAAAGCGATGGATACGAGAATCTGGATACTGCTTAGAATCTTGAATTCCCTTCTCAGAATGAAGAGCTGCACCACAATAAAGGAGATGAACACCGCCATGGTGAAATATCCCATTTCGACGTCAGCGATTCTGCTCAGCACATAGGGCAGTGAACTTACTGGTGAAACGCCCAGATTGCTTTTCACCGAGACGGAGATTCCGAAGGCCAGCACAAAAAGGCCCAGCACATAGATCCCGATTTTCTTACCGATTGTCATATATGATTTCCCCCGAATATTCTTCAATTTCTTCAACTATAGATGCACAATCTCAAAGGAAAACGCCTTCCCTCTGATCTCGAGAAAAGCCATGCTTTTCTTCTGCCCGTTTTTCGGCAGCGCAGCGCTGCCGGGATTCAGCAGATGAACGCCACCAATGTTTTCTTCTCCCGCCACATGGGTATGGCCGTAGAGGGCGATCTTGGCCCCTTTTCTCGCAGCCTCACCCGCAAGAAGGTGCAGACTCCTCTTGACCCCCTGTTCGTGTCCATGGACCGCATAGACGGCGGTATCCTCCACTTCCATGTACAGGGCATGGTTCATGCCATAGGCATAATCACAGTTTCCAGGCACTCTTCGCACTTCCCGGTCCAAAATGGCCTCCATGGCATCCGCATCCTCCATGACATCCCCCAGATGCAGAATCAGATCCGGCTTCTCCATTTCAATCTTTTCACAGACCCTGTTGATGGCGCTCATGGATTTATGGGTATCAGAGACGATGGCGATCCTCAATCTTCCTCAGCTCCTTGATTAAATTCTGAAGCGCATTTCCTCTGTGGGAAACACGGTTCTTTTCTTCACTGGAGGCGACCCCGAAGGATTTCCCCAGATCATCGGAATGGAAAAGGGGATCATAGCCGAATCCGCCGTTTCCGGTCAGTCCATGAAGGATTCTTCCTTTGGCTTCCCCAAAGACTCTCAGATCCAGATCCTTGCCCAGAAGCACCATGGCCGTGACAAACTGCGCACCGCGCTTATCCTCCGGTACGTCCTTTAGCTCCTCCAGGAGCTTCTCATTGTTCCTGTCATCATCATGGGCAACTCCAGCGTAGCGGGCGGAATAGACCCCAGGGGCTCCCTCCAGGTGGTCCACCGCAAGACCTGAATCATCGGAGAGAACCAGTGTGTTCTCCTTTTCTTCCTCATCCAGGGTTTCATAGATCTCAAACGCCTTTTTGTAGGCATTCCCCATGAAGGTGTCCCGGTCTTCTTCCACCTCGATGTCGATGCCGGCATCTTTCAGGCTCAGAATCTCAAACTGAAACTCCTTCAGCATATCCTTGATTTCCTTCACTTTATGGGCATTGTTGCTGGCAATGATCAGTCTTTTCATTACAGAATCCTCCTCAGATCTTCTCCCATGATCTCCTTCACCTGGGCAAGCAGGTCCTCGTTCCCTTTGGAAGCCAGGGTCAGAAGTGCATTCATTTCCTTCGCGGTGAACGGTCTCTCTTCCCCCGTTCCCTGAAGCTCTATGAATTCACCTTTTTCGTTCATGATCACGTTCATATCCACCATGGCCGTGGAGTCCTCCGCATAGTTCAGATCCAGAATCGGACCTTCTTCGCCGATGCCCACACTGATGGCGGAAACCATGCCGCTGATGGGATAGGTTTCAAAAGGTGTCTCCTTATCGATGGCATTCACCGCATCGGTAAGGGCTACAAAAGCACCGGTGATGGAAGCGCATCTTGTGCCGCCATCGGCCTGAATGACATCACAGTCGATCCAGATGGTTCTTTCACCTAGGACATCCAGATTCATCACCGAGCGCAGACTTCTGCCGATGAGCCGCTGAATTTCCGTGCTTCGGCCATCCAGCCTGAGTCTTGAGATATCCCTGTTCTTTCTGGTCTGGGTGGAACTGGGCAGCATGGCATATTCGGCCGTGACCCAGCCCTTTCCTGTGCCTTTCAGAAAGGCAGGCACCTTCTCCTCCACGGTGGCTGTGCAGATGACCTTGGTGTCGCCCATCTCAATGAGCACAGACCCCTTGGAGTATTTTGTGAATCCTCTCGTTATTTTCAGCTTTCTCAGTTCGTCCTGGTTTCTTCCATCTATTCTCATAGCTCTCTCCTCTTACAGTCTACTTATCGTACAGTTTGTATATTTCGTCTCTCGTCGGTGCTTCCACATGGATTTCCTGGCCCTCTTTCACCAGAAAGCTGCCCTCTTCCAGCACTTCTCCGATGACATGGGCTTCGATGCCGTGCTTCTTCAGGAGCGTCAGGGCCTCTTCTTCCTTTTCCACGGTGAGCAGCATGCTGCCGGAGGAAATCAGCTTCAGAGGGTCCAGTGAAAAGGCATCGCAGAGCTTCCTTGTCACGGCTCGCACAGGAAGCCTGTCCTCATATACCCGGAATCCTTTTCCCGATGCTTCCTTCACTTCCCACAGCGCCCCCAGAACGCCGCCTTCGGTGATGTCGTGCATGGAGGAAGCAAGATTTCTCAGAAGCCGTCCTTCCTTCAGTACAGAGAGCTCCTTCGAGAAGCCCCTGGCTTCCTTCATTTCCGCCGCAGTGAGCACTTCCTTCGCTTGTTCGAAGAAGTCTGCCACCAGGATGGACGTGCCTTCCAGTCCCAGAGCCTTGGTCACGATGATCTTGTCCCCGGCTTTCGCCCCGCCGGTCCAGACCACTTCTTCACCCGGGTCCATGGTGCCGATGGCCGTCACCGATACGATCATGCGGTTCACCGCATCCGTCACTTCCGTATGGCCGCCGAGAATCATCACCTCATTTTCCTTTGCTTCCCTGGAGATGTCTCTCATGACTTTTTCGATGTCGATGAGGGAAGCCTCCTTGGGCGCAAGAATGGTCACCATGATCCCCAGGGGTCTTGCCCCTGTGGTGGCGATGTCGTTGATGTTGATGTGGAAGGCGATGTGCCCTGCACCTTCCGCCGCAGCCGTCACAGGGTCCGTGGAGAGAATCAGTTTTTCTTCCCCCAGGTTCACCACCGCGCAGTCTTCTCCCACGGCGCCGCCCTTTTCCACTTCAGGCCGTATGGCTCCCTGATTTCTTGCAAGGAGCTTTTTTAAAACATCCCAGTTCAGTTTTCCTGTTATCATTTCTTCTACCTGTTTCCTCTAAAATAAATCTATTCTCATTTTAGCACAGCTGAGGGAAGATACAAACACCTGACCCTAAGCCCGTGAAGCGCAGATTTCACGACAGCCTTCAACTGTTTCATGATACACGCTTCTTTAATGATTTCCTATGCTCCGGAAAAACCGAAGGCTGACTCATCTCTATATGGAAACAGATGCCCAGGGGCAAAGGCTCCCGGGCATCTCGTGATTCACTTATATTCTTCTGTCCAGCTCTTCCTTCACCAGCTTGTTGATGATGGCCGGATTCGCTTTTCCCTTTGTCGCCTTCATGGTCTGGCCCACAGCAAAGCCCATGATCTTGGTTTTTCCGTTTCTGTAGTCCTCCACCACATTGGGATGAGCATCCAGCACTTTCTTCACTTCAGAAAGGATGAAGTCCTCATCATTATTCTGAACCAGCCCCTTCTCCTCCACGATGACCTTGGGATTTTTTCCCTCGGCAAACATGAACTCCACCACCTTTTTGGCGATGGCTGTGGAGATGGTGCCTTCCCGAATGAGCCCCAGAAGGTCGGAAAGATCCTTCGGCGTGAACTGCAGCTCGGAAATCCAGGTGCCCTTTTCATTCATGAGCCTCGAAATATCGCCCATGAGCCAGTTGGAAGCGCCCTTGGCGTCTCCTGAAATCTTTGCGGTCTCATCAAAGAAGTCCGCCATGTCTTCCGTTAATGTCAGCACCATGGCGTCGTAGGCAGGAATGCCGTATTCGCGCACGAAGCGCTCCTCCTTCTCATGAGGAAGCTCCCTGATGCTTGCCCGGATGCCTTCGATCCACTCTTCACTGATATTGAGGGACACCAGGTCCCCTTCCGGGAAGTAGCGGTAATCGTTGGCCATTTCCTTGGAACGCATGACCACCGTCTTCTCGGCAGATTCATCCCATCTTCTGGTCTCCACCGTGAGCTTCTCCCCGTTTTCCAGAGCAGCAACCTGCCTGTCGAACTCATAGCGGAGCGCCTTCTCCAGCGCCTTGAAGGAGTTCATGTTCTTGATTTCGCTTTTCACTCCATACTCAGTAGCTCCCTTTTCCCGGATGGAGATGTTTCCATCACAGCGCAGGGATCCTTCCTCCATCTTCACATCGGATACCCCTAGAGAAAGCAGAATGGATCTCAGTTTGGTGAGATACTGGGTGGCTTCCTCAGGTGTCCGGATATCGGGTTTTGAAACGATCTCGATGAGCGGAACCCCGGAACGGTTGAAATCCACCAGTGTGCCCTTACTGGAATGAAGCTGCTTGCCCGCATCCTCTTCCATATGGATTCTCTCCAGACCGATCTTCTTCTTTTCCCCCTCGGCGGTGGTCACCTCGATGTATCCGTCGTAGCAGATGGGAAAATCATTCTGGGTGATCTGGTAGCTCTTGGGTGCATCCGGATAGAAATAGTTCTTCCGGTCGAACCGGTTGAACCGGTTGATGCTGCAGTTCAGCGCAAGCCCCGTCTTGATGGCCTTGTTCACCACTTCCAGGTTCACCCTGGGCAGTGCCCCTGGGAGACCCAGACAGACAGGACACACATGGGAGTTCGGTTTCCCGCCATACTGTGTGGTACATCCGCAGAAAGCCTTGGTTTTCGTGGATAGTTCTACATGGACTTCCAGTCCAATGACTGCTTCATAGTTCATCTTCTCTCCCCCTCCTATAATCCTGGTGTCATGTCAAGCTTCAGGCTGTCTTCCACCGCATAGGCGATGTTTAAGATGCCCTGCTCGTCGAAGTGATTCCCCATGATCTGAAGACCCAGAGGAAGTCCGTTGACCTTACCGGACGGAATGGATACCGCAGGAATTCCTGCGATGTTCACAGGCACCGTATAGATGTCGTTGAGATACATGGCCATGATGTCTTCCGTATTGTCTCCGATCTTAAAGGCCGGAGTGGGTGTGGTGGGGGATATGATGGCATCATAGCTTCTGAAGATCTCCTTGTATTCCTCCTGGATGAGCTTACGCACCTTCAGCGCTTTGCTGTAGTAGGCATCATAGTATCCCGCAGAAAGAACATAGGTCCCCAGCATGATTCTTCTCTTCACTTCCGCACCGAAGCCCTCGCTTCTGGATTTCTTGTAGAGATCCAGAAGGTCCGCCGCGTCCTCTGCTCTCTTTCCGTAACGGATGCCATCGAATCTGGCCAGATTCGAGGATGCCTCTGCGGAAGAAATGATGTAGTAGGCCGCCAGAGAATAGTCCGTCAGCTTCAGATCGATGAAATCAATCTCAGCACCCAGGTCCTTCAGCACTTCGATCATGTCCATGAGATTCTTTCTGGCGTCTTCGTTCAGCCCTTCTCCAAGAAAGTCCTTGGCGATGGCGATTTTCTTTCCACGGATGTCCTTATTGAGTCCTGTGAAAAGATCCGCCTTTTCTCTCTTGTTGGTGGTCATATCCATTTCGTCGTGACCGCTGATGGAGGTGGTCAGAAGCGCCAGATCCCGTACGTCTCCTGCAAAGGTGCCCACCTGATCCAGAGTGGATCCGAAGGCGGTGACGCCGTATCTGGAGATGTTTCCATAGGTGGGCTTCAGGCCCGGGATCCCGCAGAACGCAGCAGGCTGTCTTACGGAGCCTCCTGTATCAGTCCCCAGGGAAAGGGGCACTTCCAGAGCGGAAACCGCTGCAGCGGAGCCTCCTGATGAACCGCCCGGCACTCTATCCAGGTCATGGGGATTTCTGGTGATCTTATAGGCGCTGTGCTCCGTGGAAGAACCCATGGCGAATTCATCCATGTTGAGCTTGCCCAGGATGATGGCTCCATCTTCCTTGAGCCTTGTCACCACCGTGGCATCATAAGGCGCAATGTATCCTTCCATGAACTTCGACGCGCAGGTGTTCTGCATGCCCCTGACGGAAATATTGTCCTTGATGCCTACAGGAATGCCCGAAAGCATCCCACCGCTTCTCTTCTTCTCATCGATTTCTCTTGCTCTTTTCAGGCTTTCTTCTTTATTGACATAAAGAAATGCATCCACTTTGGGTTCCACTTCTTCGATTCTCTGAAGAAAACTGCCTACGATCTCTTCGCTCTTCACTTCCCCCTTGGTAAGAAGTTCCTTCAGCTCATGGGATTTCATTCTAAATAAGTCCATTATGCATCCTCCCTGTCTATCACGCTGGGAACCTTGAGATAATCCTCCACACGCTCCGGCGCATTCATGAGAAAATCTTCCGTGGTGAGAGACTCCTCCACCACATCTTCCCGATATACATTCTCGATGTAGAGCGGATTCACAAGAATCTCCACCTCATCCGTGTCCAGCTCCTGAAGCTTGTCCACATAGGACAGGATCATATTAAGATCCGTAACCAGTCCATCCTTTTCCTCTTCACTTATGTGGAGCCTGGCCAGCTCCTTGATATAGTCTACGTCCTTTCTGGATACCGCCATATCACACCTCCATAAATTATTCTATCTACAAGGAAAAAGTTACGACATGAGGTCATAACTTTTCCGCAAAAAACCTTATACTATTTTAGCATAACTCTTTCTAATATACATTAGACAAGAGAAAAATTAACTGAATCAGCGCGAAAACAAAGGAGAATATGCTGTACTTCATGTAGCTTGGATACTTCCTGGCATTGAAGTAGAACCTCATGCCCCAGATCAGAAGCCCCACGAAGAGGGAGATGCCGATGGGGAGATAATTCCTGAAGAGCGGCATATGAAGCACTCCGTTGAGGGTCATGACGGTCAGTCCGACAACCAGAACCGTCACCGCCAGCATGAGCCAGCCGAGACTGCCCAGGATGTTCTCAAGGGTCACCTTCTTCCTTTTCTTCTCATTCATTCTTCTCACCTGTCATGTCCAGAAATTCCTCTTCCGTCAGGGTCTTCACACCCAGAGTCTGCGCTTTCGCAAGCTTTGATCCCGCTTCCTTCCCATAGACCACATAATCCGTCTTCTTGGACACGGAGGAGGTCACCTTCGCCCCCAGAGAGAGGAGCTTTTCTTCCGCATCCTTTCGGGTGAACTTTTCAAGGGAGCCTGTGAGGACCACCGTCTTCCCGGTGAAGGGACTCTCGATGATTTCCGCTTCTTCATGGATGAGGGTCACATGCTGCAGAAGCTTTTCAATCTCTTCCCGGATCTCCTCTGAGGAGAAGAAGGTCAGAATGCTGTCCGCCACAATCTCGCCCACATCATTCACCGCCACCAGCTCTTCCTTCGTGGCCTTCATGACCTTTTCCAGTGTCTGGAAGGTGGCCTCCAGGTCTCTCGCGGTGGAGATGCCCACATTGGGAATGCCCAAGGCATACAGAAAGGCATGGAGCTCTCTTTCTCTGGATTTCTCGATGGCGGCAAGAAGATTCTCCGCCTTCTTGTCCTTCACCTTGTCCAGGGTCAGAAGATCTTCCTTTGTCAGGGTATAAAGGCTGGAGACTTCCCGGATATCCAGTTTCTCGAAGAGCTGCTCCACGGTCTTCTCACTGAGCCCTTCAATGTTCATGGCATCTCTTCCGGAGAAATGGACAATGCTCTTGATGAGCTGAGGCTTGCAGGAAAGCGTGTTCTCGCAGATTAGGTGCGCCCCGTCCACAATGAGCTCTGTACCGCAGGATGGGCAGTGCACAGGTGGAAGAATTTTCGTCACCTGCTCCTCCAGCTCCTCATCCACCACGCCCATGATCTCGGGAATCACATCATTGGAGCGCCTTATCAGCACCATGGATCCGATGGAGACGCCTTTCCTATGAATGTCATCCATATTGTTCAGGGTGGCACGCTTCACCGTGACCCCCGACAGCTCCACAGGCTCTAAAATCGCCGTGGGATTCACTCTTCCGGTTCTGCCCACATTCCATTCCACATCCAGAAGCTTCGTCACCGCTTCCTCCGCTTCAAACTTGTAGGCGATGGCCCATCTGGGAAACTTGATGGTGTAGCCCAGAAGTTCTCTCGTTCTCATATCGTCGATGGCAATGACCACGCCGTCGATATCGAAGTCCAGACCTTCTCTCTCCTCCTGGATTTCCTTGATGAGCTTTTCCAGGGTGGTGAAGTCATCCGCTTCTTTAAAATAACCGTCGGTCAGAAAGCCCTTCTCTTTGATGAAAGCAATCATCTCCCGGTAGGTCTGGAAGGGCTGGCCTTCCTTGTAGCCGATGTCGTAGAAGAACACCGTGAGGTTTCTTCTTCTGGTCTCGGCAAGGTTCAGGTTCCGAAGGGCCCCCGCGGCGCCGTTTCTTGTATTCTTCAGCGGCGTATCCGCCTTCTCATTGTATTTTCTGAAGGCTTCCTTGGTCATCATGGCTTCTCCATGGATTTCAAGCACATCTTCGGAATCAATGCGAAGGGGAACAGACCCGATGGTCTTCACCTGAGAGCTCACTTCCTCTCCCACTGTTCCGTTGCCTCGGGTGGCTGCGGTCACAAGGATGCCGTTTTCGTCATAGGTGGCATTCACCGTGAGACCGTCGAATTTCCTCGTGACGATGTACTTGAGGTCAGGGAGCTTTTCCGGATGTTCACTGTTATACTTCTCCACAAACTCCAGATTCCTCTTGTGCCAGGCGCTGAGCTCCGTCAGATCCTGGGCCTTGTCCAGGCTCCAGAGTCTGGCTTTGTGTCTATGCTTCACAAAGGAAGCCAGCGCTATGTCCCCCACTCTCTGGGTGGGAGAATAGGAAAGCACATAGCCCGTTTCCTTTTCAAGGGCCACCAGCCTGTCATAGAGCGCATCATACTCCTTGTCGGAAATACTGGGATTGTCATAGGTGTAATATTCTCTGGCATAGGTGTTCAGCTCCTCTACCAGCTTTTCAATCTCTCTTCTTTTCTCTTCCATACGAATCCTTTGGCTGCGCACCAGCCGTCTCCTTATAAAATATTCAACCCGGCCGCGTTTCTCCTAGGCCAGCTCCAGCGGCGCCAGACTCAGCATCAGGTGCTTGATGCCCATATTATCGAAGGCGATGGTGAGCTTCACATCTCCCTTGGCATCCTGGGTGCTGATGATGGTGCCCACACCGAATTTCGGATGCTTCACCTTGGCACCGGGTGTAAGATCCTCCGGCCCCATGGCCTTGTGGCCCGGTACATCCAGAATCCTTGCGGCATCCTCCAGGGCTTTCTCCACATTGTAATCCGTGTACTTGAGATTCTTGTCCTTGTACTTGATGGTATGGGGATTCACATTCTTCCTGTAGGCCTTCTTCTCGTCATTGAGATACTCCTTCAGGGCCGATGGGATATCCAGCAGAAAATCCGATGCGGGATAGTTCACGATTCTGCCATAGACCATACGGCTCTCGGCATAGGTCAGGTAGAGCTCTTCCATGGCTCTTGTGATGCCCACATAGGCGAGCCTTCTGGATTCTTCCATTTCCTTGGGGTCATTGAAGGAGGAGGAACCCGGAAACAGTCCGTTCTCCATGCCCACCATGAAGACCACCGGAAACTCCAGTCCTTTGGCGCTGTGCAGCGTCATCAGCGTCACACTGTCCGCGTCTTCATCGTAGTTGTCGATGTCCGCCACCAGCACCACCGTCTCCAGAAAGTCAGCAAGAGAGGGTTCTTCCGTCTTCATCTCATATTCCAGCACCACATTGACGAATTCCTCCAGATTCTCCACACGGGAGATGTCCTCCGGGCTTTTGGATTCCCGAAGCTCCTTGAGATAACCGGTTTCCTTCAGAATATGGTCCACCAGCTCCGAAAGCTTCAGGTCCAGCTGCTTTTCATTGAAGGACAGCACCATGTCCCGGAAACCGCGCACCGCCGAAAGAGCTCCAGCGGTAAGAATCCTGTACTCCTCCACTTCCATGATGGTGTCGAAAAGACTTTCCTCCTGGGCATTGGCATTCATCTGCAGTTTCTCCACGGTGGTGTTTCCGATCTTACGCTTGGGCACATTGATGATTCTTCTCAGGCTCACCTCATCAAAGGGATTGTTGATGATCTTCAGGTAGGCCAGTATGTCCTTGATTTCCTTACGGTCGTAGAACTTCAGTCCCCCAATGAGCTTGTAGGGCACCCCTTCTCTCATGAGGGCTTCCTCGAACTTTCTGGACTGGGCGTTGGTTCTGTAGAGCACGGCCATTTCCCTGTAGTTTCTCCCGTCTCTGTAGAGTCTTTCCATTTCACGGACCACGAAGTTCGCCTCGTCAAAATCGTCCGTGGCGCGGTAGACTTTGATCTTGCCCCCTTCATCCTTGGTCTTCTTCAGGGTCTTCTCTTTTCTTTCCGTGTTGTTCTTGATCACCGCATTGGCTGCAGCCAGGATGTTCCCCACACTCCGGTAGTTCTTCTCCAGCTTCACCACTTTGGCCAGGGGATAATCCATCTCGAAATCGAGAATGTTTCTGATATCGGCGCCTCTGAACTGATAGATGCTCTGGTCGTCATCGCCCACCACGCAGATGTTCTTGTGGTCTTTCGTCAGGAGCTGCACCAGTCTGTACTGGGCGTGGTTCGTATCCTGATACTCATCCACCAGAACGTAGCGGAACTTGTCCTGATATCTTTTCAGCACATCCGGGAACTTCTCGAAGACTTCCACGGTCTTCATGATGATGTCGTCAAAGTCCAGGGCGTTATTCTGCTTCAGTTTCTTCTGATAGAGGATGTAGGCATCAGCTACCTTGTTCAGACGGAAATGGTACTCGTTCTTCTTCTTGAAATCCAGCGGCGTCTCCAGAAGATTCTTCGCCGTGGAGATATGACTGATGATCTCCTTATCCGTCAGATCCTTTTCATCGATGGAAAGCTCCTTGGTCACCTGCTTCATGAGGGACTTCTGGTCATAGCTGTCATAGATGGTGAAATCCTTCTTGTATCCGATGGCTTCTATTTCACGTCTCAGGATTTTCGCACAGCTGGAGTGGAAGGTGGAGATCCACATATACTCTGCTGTATCTCCCACCAGGGTCTTCACTCTTTCCTTCATCTCGCCGGCAGCCTTGTTGGTGAACGTGATAGCCAGAATCTCATAGGGACTGACCCTCTTCTCCTGGATCATATAGGCGATTCTATGGGTCAGCACTCGGGTCTTTCCTGAACCTGCACCGGCTAATATGAGAAGCGGCCCCTCGGTGGTAGTGGTCGCGATATATTGCTCTTCATTCAACAGTTCTTTTAAATCCACATTCTCAACTCCTTCTTTCTCAACCTCAATTATAACACAGAAGAACCCCTTGAATATAGGGTGAATTCGAACAGATGTTTTATGTCCGGGCACAAAAAAACCTGAACGACTTGCGTTCAGGCTTTCAAAATCATTTTCTCTGAAAATTGGGGGGATTCAGAGAAAGTTTGTATAACCTATTGGGGGGTGGTTATACGACAATAAAAAGGGGCTATACATCTTTTTATTCTGTCCTTACAAGAATGATTATAGTCCATGTTTCCGTTCATTTTCAACGGTTTTCGCCAAGTTTCAGAACCTGACATTTTGAAACCTTTACATTTCACTAAAGCGAGATGTAAACCATTAATTATTTACATTTATCAGGGCAGAAAGCTCCTCTTCCGTGAGCTCCCGGAAGTCTCCCTCCTCCAGCTCCTCATCCAGTTTCAGCGGTCCGAAGGAGACTCTCTGCAGATAGGTCACTTCATTCCCTCTGGCATGGAACATCCGCTTCACCTGATGAAACTTTCCTTCCCGAAGCGTCACATGGACTTCCTTCGCATCTTCCTTGAAGATTTCAAGACCTGCCGGCATGCACTTGTAACCGTCAGAAAGGACCACCCCCTTCTCAAAGGCTTTCACATCCTCCTCCGTGGCTTCCTTCTCCAGATAGGCATAATAGACCTTGTCCACATGACTTCTGGGTGAGAGCAGCTTATGATTCATTTCTCCATCGTTGGTGATGAGCAGAAGCCCCACGGTATCCTTATCCAGCCTGCCCACAGGAGCCGGGTCGAAGGCCTTGTAGTCAAAAGGCAGAAGGTCGATGACCGTCTGGTCGTGATTGTCAAAGGTCGCCGACACCACCCCCTGGGGCTTGTTCATCATGAGATAGATGTATTTTCTGTAGAACACCTCTTCTCCTTCGATGATGATTCTGTCCTCCTCCGGGTCCACCTTGAATCCCGGGTCCGTGACCACTTCCCCCTCCACGGTGACCACCTTCTTCTTGATTTTCTCCTTGATTTCCTTCCGGCTGCCGAATCCCATATTGGAAAGGACCTTATCCACCCTTTCTTTCGCCATAATTTCTCCTCCTTTTCCGCTATGATGCATGGAAGACCCGGAAAAGCATTCCGGGTCCTTCCACCATTCATCGATCTGTTTTTTCTTCTTTACTGAAGTCTCTTCTCCAGTGCCGCTTTCAGCTCTTCATAGCCGGGCTTTCCAAGAAGGGCAAACATGTTCTTCTTGTAGTCTTCCACTCCAGGCTGGTCGAAGGGATTGATGCCCAGAAGGTATCCGCTGATGGCATTGGCCAGCTCGAAGAAGTAGACCATGTAACCGAAGCTCTCTTCCTTCTTGTCATGAAGATTCAGGACGATGTTCGGTACGCCTCCATCCAGATGTGCCAGAAGGGTTCCCTTGAAGGCATTCTTGTTGACTTCATCCATGGTCTTGCCTGCCAGGAAGTTCAGTCCGTCCAGATTGTCTTCGTTGGCTTCTATGGTGAAGCTGGAGTTCATATTTTCCACGTTGATCACCGTCTCGAAAATATTCCGTGTTCCATCCTGAATGAACTGTCCCATGGAATGAAGGTCTGTGGAGAAGTTGACCGATGCAGGGAAGAGTCCCTTTCCGTCCTTTCCGTGACTTTCACCGAAGAGCTGCTTCCACCATTCGGAGAAGAAGGTCAGCTGAGGCTCATAGTTCACCAGAATCTCAATGTCTTTTCCTCTGTTGTAGAGGGCAGTTCTTGCTGCCGCATAGGCGTAGCATTCATTGTCCTTCACAGAATCTTTGCTGTAATCTTCTCGCGCTTCTGCCGCACCCTTCATCATCAGATCGATGTCGATGCCCGCCACAGCGATGGGGAGCAGCCCCACTGGTGTCAGCACGGTGAATCGTCCACCCACATCATCGGGCACCACGAAGGTCTCGTATCCTTCTTCTGTAGCCAGGCTCTTCAGCGCACCTCTTGCCTTGTCTGTGGTGGCGAAGATTCTCTTTGCCGCTTCCTGTTTCCCGTATTTCTTCTCCAGATAGTCCTTCATGACTCTGAAGGCCACCGCAGGTTCTGTGGTGGTTCCGGATTTTGAAATCACATTGACGGAAACATCTTTTCCTTCAATGATCTCCAGCACATCGTTCAGATAATCTCCGGAGATGTTCTGTCCCAGAAAATAGATTTCAGGGGTCTTTCTCTTGTCCTTCGGCAGGGAATTGTAGAAATGATGGCTCATCATCTCGATGGCTGCCTTGGCGCCCAGATAGGAGCCGCCGATGCCGATGACGATGAGTACGTCGGAGTCCGCCTTGATCTTTTCCGCAGCCTTCTTGACCCGCTCAAATTCCTCTTTGTCATAATCTCTTGGCAGGTCCACCCAGCCTAGAAAGTCATTACCTGCTCCCGTCTTGTCATGAAGCATCCTGTGGGCAGTTTTCACCAGCGGGTCCAGATACTCGATCTCATGAGGTCTCATGAAACCCTCCAGTTTCGATAGGTCTACTTTTAACATAAATTGCACCAGCCTTTCTATTTTTCTTTGGTTCACACCAATAGTATACCATAGTGAACCCCAATAATAAGCTCCTGTCCTGTGCTTAGAACACCGCTTTTTTCGCTCGAATCTTCGCATGGCAGCATCCTGAAACCTTGGATTTCAGAATCATGTTCACGGAATCCACCTTTCTTCTTGCCGCCACCCTGCTTCCGCATTTCGAGCAGACGAGGATATACCCGTTCTTCTTCGTTCTGGGCAGGAGCTCCTTGAAATAGGTGTGGGTGGGTATGCCCAGCTCCTCACAGACTCTCTTGAAATAGGCATCATGTTTATGATTTCTGTTGTCCCTCACGTTGGCGTAGAAGTGCGCATATTCATGAAGGATGACATTTCTCACCACGCTTTCATCATAATATCCTGACAGAAGCACCTGGGCAAAGCGGAACGCATGGGCCGTGATTCTGCCTTCCTTTTCACGGAAGAGAAAGGAGCCCATGGTTTTCTCCATCCGACTGCTGACTTCCACAGGAACATGGGCACAGTCAAAGCCCATCTTCTCTCCCGTCTCAGCAAGGAGCTTGCGAACATCTTCCACATTCCATACCTTGTTCATGAAACGCCCCCCCTTCCTCAGCACTATTTGAGCTTGAAGATCAGCTCCAGCGCTTCTTCCAGCTGTTTCTTGTCGATCTCGTCCGTATCACTGAGCACACAGCTCATAAGGTTCTCCGTCACGATGAGATTGATCACCCGGTCCACGCCAGCACGTACTGCCGCCAGCTGAATGACGATTTCCCTGCAGTCCCTGTCCTCTTCGATCATCTTCGTGATGCCTCGGATCTGCCCTTCTGTTCTGCTTAGTCTGTTCATGAGCTTCTTTTTGTCTGCCAAAGTTCTGTCTCCTTTTCATCCTGTTTATTCTTTACCGTTTCTACCTGATACCATTATACCAAAGCTTACAGAAAAGTTCAGAAAAAATACACCCGAGGGTATGAACCCTCAGGTGTACAAATCTTTCGTTCTTTATCTGCTTTTGAAAATCAGTTTCAGCGCCGCTTCCACACGGTCCTTCTGGTCTTCGGCCTTCTCTTCCGCCACACAGTGCATGAGATTCTCCGTGACCATCAATGTAATGACCTTGTCGATGCCCGCCTTCACTGCGGAAAGCTGTGTCACCACATCCGTACATTCCCGGTCTTCCTCGATCATCCTGCTGATGCCTCTGATCTGGCCTTCTAATCTACTTAATCGGTTGATATAGCTTTTCTTATCTTCCAAATTCCACATCTCCTCTGTACGCGGACATGCCTCCCATTACATTAACGATTTTATATCCCTGCTGTGCAAGGTACTTGGATGCCATGGCGGATCGTCCACCAGATAGACAGATCACATGATATTCCTTGTTCTTGTCGAGTTTGTCCAGATTAGCAGGGATGGTGCCCAGAGCGATATGCTCCGCTCCCTTGATGTGTCCGGATTCGAACTCATCAATTTCTCTTACATCTATAACGTTCAGATTGCCCTTTCTTAAAAGCTGCTCGAACTCCGCCATCATTACTGAATTAAACATATTACCTGATCTCCTCTTTCTTTGCTTTACTGTATATATTGAATGCGCCATCCAGGTTCACTGCCTTAAAGCCTTTCTGCTTCAGCATTCTTTCCGCCATATAGCTTCTCTGTCCGCTTGCGCAGCTCACAACGATTGTCTTGTCTTCTGGCAGCTCGCTGATTCTGCTTCTTAAGTCATTGATGGGAATATTCACGAATCCTTCGATGGACCCGCTTCTTTCCACTTCACTCACATCTCTTACATCGAGAAGGTATGCCCCTTCTTTTCTCATTTCGTCCAGCTCATACCACTGAATGTTCTCTGAGAATCCTTCCATGATATTGGTGGCCGCATAGCCCAGCATATTCACCGGATCCTTGGCGGAACCGAAAGGTGGTGCGTAGGTGAATTCCAGCTCCATCAGATCATCCACTTTCAGATTTCCCTTGATGGCTGTAGCCAGAATATCGATTCTCTTGTCGACACCCTTCTGCCCCACACCCTGTGCGCCGTAGATGGTTCCATCTTCCGGATTGAACAGCATCTTCATATAGATGGACGATGCCCCCGGGAAGTAGCCCGCATGGTCGTTGGCTGTCACATGCACGGCCTTGTACTTCATTTCTGCCGCCTGAAGCTGTCTTTCATTGAGCCCCACAGACGCCGCGGACAGACCGAACACTCTGACGATGGCGGTACCGATGGCCCCTTTATTCTTTCTTCTGTATCCACTGATGACATCCGCCACCTGTCTGCCCTGTCTGTTGGCAGGATTGGCCAGGGGGATCATGCTGTCCGCTTCAAGAATCTGATTCTTCACGATGATGGCATCGCCCACGGCATAGACATCCTTCACGCTGGTTTCGTAGTGCTCATCCACAAGGATTCCCCCACGCATGCCAAGTTCCACACCGGCCGTCTTGGCCAGGGCGTTTTCAGGAAGGACTCCTACAGACATGACGGTGAGATCGCTTGCCAGTCTCACACCGTTCTGCAGCTCCACGATTTTTCCTTCTTCATGGAAAGCGCTGGCTGCAACGCCTGTGTAGACCTTGATTCCGTTCTTTTCCAGTTCGTCTTTCACGAAGGCGGACATCTCGAAGTCAAATGGTGGAAGGACCTGTGGAGCCATTTCCACAACGCTCACATCAAGACCTCTGTTATGAAGGGCTTCGGCCATTTCAAGGCCTATGAATCCGGCACCTATGACCACAGCCTTCTTAGGATCCGCATCTTTCATGAATCCTGTGACGGCATCCACGTCCGGAACGTTTCTCATGGTGAACACATTCTTCGCTTCAGGAAGTCCAGGTGTATTCGGTACAAAAGGTCTTGCTCCAGGAGAGAGGATCAGTTTGTCATAGGAGATGGCATATTCTCCTTCTTCGCCCTTCACAAGAATCTCCTTCTTTTCAGGATCGATGGAAAGCGCCTCTGTATTTACTCTCACGTCCAGTTCGAATCTTCCTCTCAGGCTTTCTGGCGTCTGGACCAGAAGCTTGGATCTTTTGGTGATCTCTCCGGATACGAAATAAGGAAGTCCACAGTTGGCAAAGGACACATAGGGTCCCTTTTCCAGAATGATGATCTCCGCATCTTCATTCAGTCTTCTCAGTCTGGTCGCTGCAGACATTCCACCTGCTACGCCGCCTACAATTACAATCTTCATTACTTTCTCGCTCCTTTCCACATGTTCATGCCGCCTTTGACATTGATGGCATCCACGCCCATTTTGGTCAGTTTCTTTGTTGCACTGGCGCTTCGTGCTCCAGACTGGCAGATCACATAGACCGGACCTTTGCCTGTATAGGTGTCCACCTTGGCCAGTGGAAGATTCTTCGCACCGGGAATGTGTCCGTTCTTGAATTCATAGGCTTCTCTTACATCCAGTATGGCTGGTCTTTCTTTCAGCATGGCCTGCAGTTCATCGGTTGTTACAGATTTCGTCTTATTCCAAAACATCTTATTACCCCTCTTTTTCATCTATCGGTTGTTTATACGCTTTAAAAACAGGAGGAAGCTTCATACCCCCTCCAGGTATGTTTAAATAATACCATAGGGGGGTATCGCTGTAAAGAGGTTTTTGATAAATATTTTTTAACAATCTTTCTGCCCCAGCAAAAAAGAGCATGCTTTCACATCCTCTTCCCTTTCTGATTTCTGTTTTCTCAGACTGTCCCGATCTCCTTTTTCATATAGTATCTCATGTGTCCAGGCGGACAGTTCTCCAATGTTCCGAAAACTGCAAAGCCATTCTTTTCATAGAATTCCTTCGCCTGAAAATCGAAGGTATCCAGATGCATCAGGCTGCAGTTTTCCTCTTTCGCCACTCTCTCCAGTTCCTCTAGAAGCCGCGTCCCATATCCCCTCTTTCGATACTCTTCCTTCACCCAGAGCACATCGATGGCCAGGACTCTCCAGCAGTAGATCATGCTGTTTACTCCTGCAAGGATCTCTCCTTCCTCATTTCGGATGACACGATTCACTGGAATGAAGGCAGGCTTCTGCGTGAAAGGAACCTTTCCCTGATTGTATGCCACAATCCCATCATCAATGAACATCATGTCTTCTCTTGTGCTACGCTCCATCATGCCTTCCTTCATATTATGCCTTCCATCTCTTTCACAAAGCGTTCATGCATGGATTCTTTAAGCTTCATGCCCAGAGCAGTAAAGGAGTGGTGAAGGGCTTTGAGCGTTCTATAGAGTTTCTCCTCTCTGGCGTTTTCTCCCATGTGTCCGATACGGAAGACCTGATTACCCAGATAGTCGAAGGCCCCTCCGATGAGAATCCCATGCTTTTCAAGCATCTCGTCTTTCAGCATACTGAAGGAGATGCCTTCCGGCAGCACAATGGTGCTCACGGTGCTTGCATGACCGCTTTTCGCATACAGCGAAAGACCAGCACCTGTCACCGCTTTTCTTGTGGCTTCCGCCAGAACGCGGTGACGCTTCTCAATGTCCTCCTCTTCCAGAATCACCTTCAGCGCCTCTTCCAGGGCAAAGATGTCGCTCACGGGCTGAGAATAGGGAAACCACTTCTTTTCATACCATCCCTCAAAGATCATGAGATTCAGATAGAATCCCGCAACAGGCGTTTTTCTCTCCTTCATGGCTTTCTTCGCATCGGCGCTGATGCCCACAAGGGTCAGCCCCGGAGGAGCGGAGATGCATTTCTGGGAGGCGCCTAAAACCACATCCATCTTCCACGCATCCATCTCCATGGGTTCTCCCACCATGGCGGAAACACTGTCTACAATGGAAAGAATGCCATAGCTTTTCAGCAGTGGACAGATGCGGTCCACGGGATTCGTTATGCCTGCGGGCGTTTCGCAGTGCACCAGGGTGGCAAGCTTGAAGTCATGGTTCTTTTTCAGAAACTCTGCTAGCCGATCTGCATCCAACGCTTCATCATAAGGACTTTCAAAGACCGTGACTTCCCCGCCATAAAGCTTCACGAAATCCATGAACCCGTGGCCGAATATGCCGTTATCGATGCAAAGGACCTTATCTCCAGGTTCAATGAGCGAAGCACAGGCCGCTTCCAGCCCCAGGATGCCTTCTCCACTTAAGATCAGCACTTCTTCTTCCGTTTTGTAGATTTTCTGAAAAAGCTTCTGGGTGCTCTTGTATTTCTCAAAGAACGCTTCTTCCATATCCGGATTCAGAATGGGCATGGCCATGGCTTTTCTGACTCTTTCTGTAACATAGGTAGGTCCTGGGGTCATTCTCAGGATTTCACTCATTCGATCATCTCCATTTATTAAATCTTCGTCATTTCATTCATACTATTTTCATTTACATTGTATCAGACACTGAAAGTCCTTACCAATTGTTCCTCTCAGGCATGACACAAACTTCATTGATGACATTGTTAAATTTTGATTATCAAAGAAATTTCTGCTATAATTCAGGCATAAAATCAATGAATATCTAATGAGGAGGTATTGAAAATGCAGAAAATCGTCCCTCATTTCTGGTATGACAAAGAAGCTCTTGACGCGGCGCAGCTCTATATATCACTATTTGAGGATTCCAAGCTGAATGGAACTCAGATCCTCCCAGATACGCCCTCCGGAGATGCCATGATTGTGG
Organism: Proteiniclasticum aestuarii; assembly: GCF_017368455.1. Classification (GTDB taxonomy): domain Bacteria; phylum Bacillota; class Clostridia; order Clostridiales; family Clostridiaceae; genus Proteiniclasticum; species Proteiniclasticum aestuarii. The sequence continues at coordinate 36,829 of NZ_JAFNJU010000004.1, forward strand.
ATTTCGATCTGGCAGGCATGAACTTCAATGCCCTCAGCGGAGGTCCTTTTTTCAGACTCAACCCCTCCATTTCCCTGATGGTCGCCTGCAGAGACAAGGAAGAAGTAGACAGACTCCATCAGGCGCTCCGTGAAGGCGGCCAGGATCTGATGCCACTGGACACCTATCCCTTCAGTCCCTGGTATGCATGGATCGAAGACCGCTATGGACTGTCCTGGCAGCTGATGCTGACAGAAGACTATGAATCTGTTCCAAGAATCAGACCAGTGCTTCTATTTGCCGGAGATGCTTTAGGGAAGGCGGAAGACTTCATTGAAACCAGTCTTTCTTTATTCCCCCACAGTGAAAAAGGAGAAGTCTCCTACTATCATCCAGAGGAGCCACACCATGAAAAAGCCCGGATCAACTATGGAGAAATCACCATAAAAGGCTTTCCTCTTGTGGTCATGGATCATGGAGAAGGTGGGGATTTCACATTCAATGAGGCATTTTCCCTGATCGTGAACTGCAAGGACCAGGCGGAGATCGACTACTACTGGGACAGACTCTCGCATGTTCCTGAAGCGGAGCAGTGCGGATGGCTGAAGGACCAGCAGGGCATCAGCTGGCAGATTGTTCCGGAGGATATGAACAGAATTCTCTTTGAAGGCACGGAGGAGGAGATCAGAAGAATCACGGAAGCATTTCTCAAGATGAAAAAACTGGACCTGATCGAACTGGACCTGGCAAGAATCGGTGAAGAAGCACTGAGATGAAACCAGTCCACCAAGAAAAAATGAACACGAAACTAGGGCTTAGGCAGGTCAGTTTCGTGTTCATTTTCACGTTCTTCTCCTCTTTTTCTCTTTGCAGCACTGAGAAACCAGAAATATATTGTCTTGAAATCCGCAAGAGCGTAAAATCAGAATATAAATATGAGTGAGATACAACTCTCATCATTGAAGGAGTGAAAGAAGATGAATCTACACTTGAAAAAAATAATCCAGATCCTTCTATCCGTTCTACTCGCCCTAGTCATCACCATGGGCTGTGCCAGCTCCTCTGAAGAAAACAAGACCCCCTCGACAGAGACTCCGGCTTCTGAGATTCCGGAGTCGGAAGAAAACGAAGATTCCCCAAATCAGGATACACCTTCTGAAGAGAAACCTCTCGTCTTTGAAGAGCCGCTGTTTCTGGAACTTCTGAAGAAGGAACTTGGAAAAGAGGAATTCTATCCCAGCGATCTTGAGCAATACACAAACATCAAGATCACAGCAGATGAATTCATCTTTCTGGCTGCTCCTGGAGAAAGCGAAGAGAGCATCATCCTGTTCAACGAGGATGCATTCGAGTATGACGGGGTTCGATATGAGGGGCACGGCACCATGAAGACCCTTGCAGACCTGAAGCACTTTCCGAATCTGGATAAGCTCTTCATCAATCTCCAGCCGGATATTGACTACAACAGCATCCCGGAAAACGTCCGAAAAACCATCCGTATCGTGCAGATCCATCAGAGCCGGCTGAAAGACATCGCGTTCCTAAAGGATTTCACGAACCTTCTCAGCGTGAACCTGGGCACCAATGAAATCTCCGATCTCAGTCCGCTCAGCGGAAAGTCCGGAATCACTACCCTCCATTTCAACTGGAACAATGTGGCGGATCTTTCTCCAGTGGCAACCCTGACCGGTCTGAAGCGGATATCCGCTTACGGAAACAGAATCAGTGACCTTTCTCCGCTGTCAGGACTTACGAATCTTGAACAGATCGAGTTCTACGAGAATCTCATAGCAGATATCACACCGCTGAAGGAGATCAGGACCCTGACGAAAATCGAACTCATCAATAACCAGATCGAGGATGTGAAGCCCCTGGAAGAATTTGAATCCTTTGAAGAACTTCGACTTTCCGGGAATCCCATCACCAACATCGAGGTTCTGGACCATATCGATAATCTGGACTATACTCCGACTTACTGATGAGCTGATGCTTTATCTGAAATGAAAACCCACCATGGTCTCCTAATGGATTCCCTGGTGGGTCCTGTTTTGTATTATGGTCATTCTACTCTAAGACAGCGTCTTCAGAAGCAGCTTCAGTGTTCTGTCCTTCAGGATGATGACTTCCTCCTTCACCTGATCTTCAGTGAGCTGTGGTCTCCGGATTCTGCATTCCGTGACTTTCAGCTGGATCAGTTCATGGACATAGGCCATGAAGAATCCGAAGGTGGTCATTCTCACATCCTCCAGCGTCATCTCTTCGGCAATCTGCCCTTCCTCTTTTCCACGGATCATGGCCCGCTCAACCTGATAAAGCACGATACTCTCCATCTGCATCATCATCTTTTCATCCATATAGGACCCGCTTTTCACTTTTTCCTGCTTTTCTGTGAACAGCATGAGAAAGATTCCTGTGAATCGTTCCTCCAGGCTTTTTTCCAGATAGTCCAGCGCATTTCGGGCCATGGCCTTAAAAGTCGTTTCCTTGAATACTGACTCCGTCAGCTCCATGAAATTCTGCTTCAGGTGATAACCCAGGGCTTCTCTTATGATTTCCTCCTTGCTGGAGAAATACTCATAGGCTGTACTCTTGCCCATGCCGCAGGATTCCGCGATGTCCGCCACCTTCAGTTCATGAATCTGTCTTCCTTCCCTGAGAAGGGTCATGACCCCTTCAAAGATCTGGATCTGCTTCTGTGAATACTTCTCCATATTATGCATGGGTCTCCTCCTCTCCAAGAGCAGGTCTGTTCTCCTCCACATCTCTTTTCTTTTCCCTGTTCAGGATGTCATAGAGTATGGGCACGATGAACAGAGTCAGGAATGTGGCGTAGGTAAGACCGCCCACTGTAACCACGGCCATAGGCTGCATCATTTCCGCACCGCTTCCATAACCCATGGCAAGGGTGGTCATGGCAAGAACTGTCGTCAAGGCCGTCATGACGATGGGACGAAGCCTTGTGGTTCCCGCCTTCAGCAGGGCTTCCCGCTTGCTGTATCCTCTTTCTCTCAGCTGATTCACATAATCCACGAACACGATACCGTTGTTGACGACAACGCCGGCCAGCACCAGGAATCCAAGCATCGCAATGACCGATAGCTCCATCCCCAGGATGAACAATAAGAGGAATCCGCCGGTAAAGGCCAGCGGCAGTGTAAAGAGCACAATGAACGGGGACAGGAGATTCTGGAACTGTGCCACCATGATGAGATAGATGAACACAACAGCCAGAAGAATCATGAGGATCAGATCGCCCATGGTGTCCTGAATGGTTTCGTTCTCTCCTTCCAGTGTCACCACATACCCTTCCGGCACGTCCAGCGTGCTCAGCTTCTCCTCGAAGTCTCTGCTTACAAGTCCGATGTTGTAGCCATCTGCGATGGAAGCGGACACCGTCATGTACCGGCTGGAGTTGATTCGTCTGATGGACATGACGCTTTCCGTCACGGAAATATCGGCGATATCTTTCAGAATGATGGTTTTCTCTGTTCCATCTCGTAAGGTCACATCCATGGAGAGGTCCCCGATGGTTTCTCGGGAAAGACCATCCATGCCAGGCTTCAGAAGCACAACCGGATAGCTGGTGCCCATTTCCGTAAGCTGCGTTGCCGTGATTTCCTCGCTGAGCGCGGCGGATACTTCCGCAAACACCTGGGCTACGGTGAGTCTTTCCACGATGGCTTTGTCCTTGTCCACTTCGATCCGGATTTCTTCCCCTGCATCTTCAAGGCCCGTTGTTACTTCGTCGGTTCCTTCCGTATCTTCCAGAAGAGCCGCCGTATCCTTGGCGATTTCCGCCATGGTGTCCAGGTCGAATCCCTTGATCTCCACGGCTATCCCGCTGCCGCCAAGGGCAGACAGATCCATGTTCGATGCCGATACACTGATTTCACCGTCCATGTCTTCCATCACTTCATAGATCATTCTTTCCACATCGCGATTGGTCATCTCTCTCTCATCCTTCAGCAGAATGTAGAAGGTGCTTGCATCAGCACTCTGCATGCCGCCGCCTCCGCCGAATCCCATGAAGCCTGCTCCGCCGCCACGCATGACGCCTACAGTCTCCACCGCTTCAATGGATCGGATCTTCTCCACCACTTCATCGTTCAGCGCATTGACTTCACTGGTGGAAAGTCCGTCCGGCGCTTCATAGGTCGCAGACATCTGAGGCGAATCCACTTCAGGAATGAATGCCGTACCGATGCGCGTGACGCCGAAGATGCTGATCCCCAGCATGCCCACGGCGAAAAGTATCACCAGCGGCTTGAATCTCAAGGCAACAGCGAGCGCCTTCTCATAGGCACGGGTCGTGCCGTCGAACCACTTGTGGGGCTTCTCGCTGGTCTTTCGAAGAATGGTAGCCCCCATGGATGGAACCAGGGTCAGCGCCACAATGAGACTGGCAACCAGGCTGTAGGCGATGGTCAGCCCCATATCCGTAAAGAGCTGCCTGGAGATTCCTTCTGTGAATACAATGGGCAGGAATACGGAAATGGTTGTCAGCGTGGAGGCGAAAATCGCTCCGGATACTTCCTTGGCTCCCTGAATGGCTGCCTCATCTGCAGGCATGCCTTCTTTCCGAAGTCTGTAGATGTTTTCGATGACGACGATACTGTTGTCCACCAGCATCCCGACACCCAGTGCAAGACCGGACAGAGAGATGATGTTCAGGGTCACATTACTGAAGTACATGAGCACCACAGCAAAGGTCAGACTGATGGGGATACTCAGCGCGATGACAAAGGTCGGCTTCAGATCGCGCAGGAATACGATGAGAACCAGAATCGCAAGAATTCCTCCGAAGAGCAGATTCTGCATGACACTGTTAGTGGTCATGTCGATATAGTCCCCCTGGTCCATCATGGCTGTGATGCTGAGCCCTTCATGCTCCCCTTCCAGTCTCTCGATTTCCGCTTCTATGGCATCAGAAACCTCCGCCGTGGAAGCAGTGCTCTGCTTCTGGAATGTCAGAAGGACGCCGTTGTTTCCATTGATTTTGGTATAGAGTTCTTCGGAATTGTCTTTCTTGCCCACTTCAGCCACTTCATTGAGATAGACATCTCCAATGGGTTCCATGCTGAAGAGCACCAGTGTGCTGATTTCCTGAGGCTCAGCAAAACTATCGCCCACTTTGACCAGAATCTGGTCATCTCCCTCGGCGATGTATCCTGCAGGCATGCTGAAGTTCTGCGCCTTCAGAATATTCCCGATCATCTCTTCTGTCAGGATGTTATTGAGATCAGCGCTGCTCAGCGCTTCCTCTCTGGATTCTTCAAAAGCGGCCAGTCCCTTATCCAGTTCCGCCATACCGTTTTGCATCTGCACTTCCGCCTTGGCCAGTTCCACGGCCATGGTGATCTTCCCCGCTTCCAGCTGCTCATAGGCGCTTTTCGCCTCACTCAGTCCACTTTCCAGCTGGGGCTTCATGGCGTTCAAGGTCATCTGGCGGATGTTTATGCTCTGAAGATCCAGTTCCACGGCAATCAGCGTCTTGATGGCTTCGGCCGCCTGATCAGAGAGCTGTTCCAGCCCCTCCTGGGTCATGCCTTCCATGCCTTCAGGGGCACCAGACTGAATGCTGTCAAGAATGGCCTGGAAATCCTCCGGCGAGAGATTTTCCGCACCATCCGGGAAAAGGCTTTCAAAGACGGCGTTCATGTCCAGAATGCTTCCAAGCTGTTCTCTTGTGGCTTCCAGAGCCGCTTTTTCCGCTGTAAGGCTGGCTTCTTCCGCCAGGAGGGCATTGAGATTGCCCATGGCGCTGTTTAGCTCCGTACTGGCTTTTGCAATCTGCTGCTTCTGGTTTGTGGATTCAGATGCCAGCGTCTTCTGTCCGGATGCCAGGGCTTCCTGTGCATCCTTCAGCTCATTTTCCGCTTTGGCCAGTTCCGTCTGGATATCACCTTTCACTTTATCATTAAGGGCTGCGATCTTTTCCGGTACCAGGGCGATCTCAAGCCTTGATTCCACCAGGCCGCTTCCAGTAACCGCTGCAACACCTTCCTGTCTTTCAAAGGATGGCATGACCACTTCTTCGGCGAATTCCGAAAGCTCATCCAGCTCCATGCCTTCCACATCCACACTGGCGACAAAAATAGGCAGCATATCGGGACTGATCTTCATGAGGATCGGAGAACCGACCCCCTCATCCATGGCACCTTTCACCTGATCGATGCTTCCAGAAAGCTCGATCATGGCACTGTCCATATTCGTTCCCTGGACATACTCCATGAAAATCATGCTGGAGTTCTCGCTGGAAACGGACTGAATGCTGCTGAGGCCACTGGACGTTCCCAGCGCCGCCTCCATGGGCCTTGTGACCAGCTGCTCCACCTTCTCGGGACTTGCGCCTGGATAGGGGGTGAGGACCACAACAAATGGCAGATCGATGGTGGGCAGAAGATCGGTCTTCATCCCCATAAATGAGATGACCCCTAGAACAATGGTGAGTATCACCGCCACCACTACGGTATATGGTTTTTTTACACTGTATTTCGAAAACATGTCATTATCCTCCTCGGAACACTCCGACCGAACGGTCGGTCGGAAATCTTTTTTCATTTTAGCACCATATAATAAGGCTGTAAACAAAGAAATTCTTATGTTTTCCTTAACCCTAGACCAGACTGATTACTGAAGCCTCTTGTCATGGGACTTCTCTCCATCATTATGCCTCTTCTCCTTGGCAGCCTCTATTTCATTCCGACGTAAACAGCCCAAACAAGAAACAGAACCCCGGATTTTCATCACGGAGTTCATGGTTTCCTTATAGCAGGACAGAATCCATCACATTTTCTCTTTCTGATAGTTTCTTAAGGTGTCATAGATCTCATCAAGATGAGCGGACAGGTCTTCATAGCCGTGATACCGGACATAGAGCACACTTCGCCCGATCCGCCCGAAGAACATCTGTGTATCTTCACTCTTCACCAGAATGGCATCATCAAAACCGTCGATGAAAAGCTCCTGATGCTGGATGGGTCTGTATCGGTGAAACTCCAGTGCATCTTCCATGAGCTCTTTGACCAGAGGATTTCCAAGGAAGGCAAACCGCACTTCATAATACTCGCTGCTCAGGTAAGGAGAATAGGTGCCCGATCCATCTGCCCACATTTCCCCCTTCACCTCACCACTCTGATGGAGTTCGTAGATCACCGGAGCAAGCTCCGTCCAGTCATAGCGGATTTCCTCATTTCTGTACCCGTCCTGATCTTTGACGAATCCTTCCGTCTGCTCGATATCCGTAAGCTGAATCATGGGGATGGGCTCAGTGATCTCTGCCAGATTCTTCTCCCATCCTCTGGTCATCATGAGAACAGAGTTGATGATCATGATCACACCGAACAATCCCAGAATCCCGTTGATGACATAGGGACCATAGTTTTTCCGGTATGTACGCTTCCTGGGTAATTCTTCTCCCTTCTCCAGACCGTCCAGAAGCAGTTTCAGCTTCTTTCTGCTTGCATGAATCTGATGAAACAGAAATGCATAGAGAATCAGCAACATGACCTGATAAGAACTGTTCCCGTAGCGCACAGCAAAAAGAAGCGGCTGATCCATCTGAAACACAGGCAGTAGAATCAGGACTACCATAATCGGAAGGGACAGGAGATAGACTCGGCTGGATAGCTTCAGCTTCTTTTCAAGATGGGAAAAGGCATAGCTCTGGGTCACAGGGTCCGTATGCAGCTCCCTGTAGTCTTTTTCTTCCGTGCTGTAGATATGGAATCCGTTCGCGATGGTGCATACATAGTCCCAGCCATAGTCCTTATAAGCTTCCATCTGATCCTCTCGGGGCATCTTCTCGTCCCTCATAAGTGGTTCCATCCGGTAGAGGACTCTTCTGGGCTCCCCTTCCTCAAAGTGTCCATATGTTCCGACCTTTCTCAGGAAAAGTCCTTCTGCTGCCATATCGCCGAGATAGCTCTGCATGGCCGGTATGTCATAGACATCCACGGGAATCATTTTCCTTTTCATCTTCATGGTGTTACCTCACTTTCCCCGTCCATAACGCATTTCTTCAGCCTATACAGTTCCTCCTGAAAGAGTCTTTTCCCTTTCAGCGTAACCTGATAGGTCCGTTTTCTTCCTTCCACTGCTGTTTCTTCGATGATTTCTTCTTCTTCAAATCTTGCCAGAATGGTATAGAGGGTTCCGGGACCCATGACCACCCTTCTTCTCGTCTTGTTTTCAATGAACTCCACCACATCCGTACCGCACATCTCCTGCTTCTGAAAAGCCATGAGAACGTAGTACATGCTTTCGGTCAGACCATCCAGCGCTTTCTTCGCCAATCTCAACACCTCGCTTCAATATCAACTATCGATATCATATAAGGATATTGTAATATCGAGGATTGATATTGTCAACAGATTCCCTTATAAAGAGAATAAGAGCATTTTTTAGAAACTGTATTTATTGTGAAAACAGAAAATGGAACCTCAGCATGTTATGCCAGGGTTCCATATCAGTTTCTACAAATTGATCCTATCTAGAATTCTCTCTTCTTGTACCATCTGCTGGAAAAGGAGAAAGAAAGGTACATGATTCCAGTCCAGATGAGAAGGGCTGCTCCTGCCACGACAATCTGATTGGTCTCTATGAAGTGAAGGACTGCTTCCAGCTTTTCAAAAGGAATGGATTTCCCTGCATTCACGGCGATGATCACGATTACGCTCAAAAGCAGGAAAGGCAGATAGGCCACCGATTTCGCCTTGGCATATCCAAGCTTGAAATACAGTGGAATCTGGAGTGCTTGCACAATGGTGAATATCATCAGGACCACCAGAAGAATCAGCACATATTCACTCCAGATGATGGGAAGATCAAGAATCAGTGCCAGTGCGATGGAAATGATGCTGCCAAGTATCAATCCGATGACATTCATGAAAAACGCCCAGAGATACCGCCCAAGGACCACAGTGCTCCGATCCAGACCCAGGGTGATATAGAGCGGATCGATTCCGTTCTGTTCGCCCACTGCAAAGGGATAGCTCATATACAGTGTTATGAACGCGATGACCATGGACAGCGGTGCCATGACGGATTTGTTGCTGTAGGCGAGAAATGTTGCCACGCCAAGGACGATGAAGAGATTCTTCAGTGTCAGATAGGGCTTTATGGTCATGAAATCCAGTTTCACGAAATTCATTACTTTATTCATTACAGTGCACCTCGATTAAAGAAAATGATGAGCTTTTCAAGTGAAATAGGCTCCATGATGAGCTGCTCCTTCAGATGAGTCGCATCCTCTTTCAGGATCACAGCCTCAAATCCCGTAGCATGGGTTCTGAGTCCTATGAGCTTCTCCTGATCAAGAGACTGAAGCTCCTTCTTCCCGCCTTTAATCAACAGGTAATTTTCCATCAGCTGGTCCTTTTCACCCTTATAGACAATCTTTCCGTTGATGAGAAAGATGATGTAATCCGCAATTTCCTCCAGATCGGAAGTGATATGGGTGGAGAAGAATACGCTGTGCCTTTCATCTCTCACAAACTCCTGGAGGATCTCACAGATTTCTTCCCGCGCCACCGGGTCCAGCCCGCTGGTCGGTTCGTCCAGCACCAGAAGCTCTGCGCCATGGGAAAGAGCTGCTGCAATCATGAGCTTCACGGTCATGCCTCGTGAGAGCTCCTTCACCTTCAGCGTCTCATGAATCCTGAAGCGCTCCAGATACTCATGAAAGACAGCGGAATCCCAGTTACTGTAGAATGGAGCAAGACTTTTCTCCACATCTTTCACAGACCAGTCCTTCACGAGAAATGCTGCGTCCATGACCACACCGATTTTCTCAAGGTAGGCATTGCTCTCCTTCACCTCTTCATCCAGTACTTGGATTTTTCCTTCATCCGGTCTGATATAGGATAAGATCGACTTGATCGTTGTGGTCTTCCCTGAACCATTGGGGCCAATGAATCCTGTGATGTATCCCTTGGGCACATCAAAAGAGATGCTGTCCAGAAGAAACTGTTTATATTTCTTTTTTAGTCCGTTTACTTTGATTGCGTTATCCATTTCTGTTTTCCTCCATGATGGTTCTGATCACATCCAGAAGTTCTTCATCGGTCATAGAAATTCTGGACTGCAGCTCGAATATATCAAATAAATGTCCTTCGATTTTCTGCATCACATTCTCAAAATTCAGGTTCTCATTCTTGGGTAGAACATAACATCCCTTCCCCTGGACATTGACCACATACCCTTCTTCCTCCAGATCCTTATAGGCTCTTGTTGTGGTAATGACACTGATTTTAAGATCTTTGGCCAGCTGCCTGATGGAAGGAAGCAGGTCATCCTCTTTCAGTTCATCCGTAAGAATCGCTTCAATAATCTGATTTTTAATTTGTTCGTAAATGGGTGTATTGGAACGATTCGTTATGACAATTTTCAACCTCATCCCTCCTCTGTGTTATAGACACATATATACAGTACAATCAGTATGAACATTTGTCAATGATAAACAGAAAATAACAGTATTTCCAGAAAAGGAACCGATCTTTTCTCAAAGACTAAAAAAACCGATAACGCATAGATTCAGGCGTTATCGGTTCTCCTTATTTCTTCAGCATTTCCTGAATCTCGTTCCAGGACTCCTCATCATAGGTACGATCTTTATAGTAGTAGGGTCTGTCCTCTTCCGTGATCTCCCGGATGATTCTCAGGGGATTGCCCACAGCAATCATGTTGGCAGGCACATCCTTGCCAACCACACTTCCTGCCCCGATGACCACATTGTCACCGATGGTGACACCAGGAAGAATCACCGTATTGCCCCCGATCCATACATTGTCGCCGATGGTGACGTTGATGCCATACTCATAGCCTGTATTTCTCATCTCAGCATGGAGGGGATGTCCAGCTGTGTAGATGGCCACATTGGGCGCCACCTGCACATTGTCTCCGATGAGGACCTTCCCCACATCAAGAACCAGGAAATTATAATTGGCGAAGAAGTTTTCGCCCACCTCTATATTGTATCCGTAATCGCAATGAAACGGCGGCACTATGTTCACCGTTTCGCCTGTCTTTCCGAGCAGCTCCTTCATCATCTCCGGAAGCTTCTGATGCTCTCTGGGATGAAGATGATTGTACTCGTATATTTTTTCTCTGCAGAGCATCCGCTCCTCTTCCAGTCCATCCATCCAGGCTTTGTAGGGCAGCTCGTTCAGCATTCTTTCTTTATGATTCATCTGATTATCCTTACCTTCCATATTATTCTTCATGGTTTTCTTATACTTATCTTTCTGGAAATCCATCAGAACACGATTCATGACTCTTCCAACTGAACACCAGAATCCAGGGACTTACAGGTTATTGTTGTAGTCCACCATTTCAATGGTCTGGGATGCCAGTTCAATCTCTCCATGATGCTGTTCCAGCTCTTCCAGAAGTTTCGTGAACAGCTCATCTTTTGTGATTCTTCTCTTTTTGATGTCCACCACATAACGAAGGGACAAGGTGACCCAGTTGTCATCAAAGGTCAGGAAGATCTGATTTTCAAGGGCCGCATCCTCCAGCCTGAAATGCTTGCGCATCTCAAACCAGGCATTCTTCGCGCTGACGGAAACATCTCCCAGGACCTCATCGGATATTCTTTTGATGATGCTTCTGGCAAGTTTAATGTCACTGCCGAATCGGATGGGAATATGAATCTCATCCCATACAAACTGAAAGCTGGCCGAGTAATTGTACACTGGAGACGTGAAGATGAAGCTGTTGGCCACTCTTACGATTCTCCCGTTGTACTGGTCTCCATCCACCCAGTCTCCGATTTCCATAAGGGTTGTACGAAGAATCCCCAGGTCAATGACATCTCCCTTGATTCCTCCGAGAAGCACCCGGTCGCCCACCTTGAAGAAGTCACCGAAGAGAATGGCGAACCAGCCCGCAAAGCTTACAATGACTTCGCGAAGGGCAAAGGTGATGCCTGCTCCAGCCAGGCCAAGAGTTGTATAAAGGCCCTGGAACTTATCACTGAAGGTGAAGACGAAGATCAGAAAGATTACAAGGTAGATGGTATTCATGACGATCTTCTTCGTGAAATACCACTTGTTCTGCTCCTGCAGAGTAGCATAGAACCGGTTCAGGATTCTCTTGGCCGACACATATAAAATGATGGCCGCAAGAAGAAATACGCCTGCTCTTACATATAAGGGATTCATGGAATCAAAAAACTCTCTCATGGTTTCCTCCAGTTCCGTTCTATCTGTTACACGTCCTATCTTCATGATACCTGAATTTTCAGATTTTCTCCACAGTAAGCTTTCCCACTTATTCTTTGTCGTAATAATCCAGTCCTCTTTCCAGAATGTGATCCGGAAACAGAAACCGTCATCGGCATTCCATCATTCTTTCCTTTCCTCAATTCCGTACTGCTCAAGAAGTCTTCTCGCCTGCGCTACCCCTTCCGGTGTGATCCAGACACTTTTCGATCTGGACGGGTGTTTTCCCTGACTGATGAAACCCTGATCCGAAAAGCTGTTGAGCACCGTAAACGGATATCCCTTCCAGGACAGATTTTCCGTAGTGAATCCTCCCTCCTTCTCACTGAATCGGGTCAGGTAGAGAAGAAGCAAGGTCATCTCCTCCACTGCTTCACGGGCATTCTTCTTATCCACTTGTAAAAACCTCCTTTCCTTCTGCTATGTCGATCACTTCTACTACCAGTATACCGCTGAGCCGGTCAGATATGAAGAAAAATGACTGCACAGGTTTTCCCCATACAGTCATAACACTTCCTTTTACAGCATTTCATCGATACTTTTGCATCATCTTCTCTACCCTTTACCTTCAGGTTCTTCAATCACCCTGCTCACTCATAATGGATGGCAGAAAGCATCGGTGTTCTGGATGCTTTGACCGCAGGAAACAGAGCTGCCAGAAAAGCCGTCACAAGGGAGACCAGAATACTCATCCAGATGGCCTTCACAGGCATCATGAATTCCAGCTGATAGCCGGACATGGCCCCCATGGCCTGAAGAAGAATCCAGGTCAGAAGAATGCCCAGGAGAAGCCCCAAAGCCCCTCCGATGATTCCGAGAAGCCCTGCTTCCGACTCGATCATCTTCACAATCTGAAACCGGGTCATCCCCATGGTCCGAAGCATGCCGATTTCCCTGGTTCTTTCCATGACACTCATGGTGAGGGTATTGAGCACCCCAAGAGCCGCCACCATGACGGAAAGAACCCCCAGCACGTCAAACATGCCAAAAGCCTGGCTCATGAGCCGGTCCGCCAGCTCCTTCAGCGTCACATTGGATTCGATGAGAAAATCATAGTCGTCTCTGAAGGTCTCCTTCATCTCCGACGCCACCGCCGTCACATCGGATCCCTCCACGGTCTTCAGAGAAAAGCTGTTCCCTTCCCCGACGCCAAAGAAGGTTTCAAGGTCCGTGAGGTTTCCTGTGACCACAAGACCCTGGCTGGAAAAATCCAGCACAACGGCAGACACCTGAAACGCTCTGACGCCTTCCTGGGTTTTCAGTGAAATCTCATCCCCCGTCTGTACATCGTACTTGCTGGAAATCACTTCGGAAATGAGCAGGTAGCCCCCTTCTTTCAGCTGCTCCAGCACCTTCTCCTCCTCCACCTCCTCTTCCGTGAAGACAAATTTCGTCACTCTGCTGTAGGCTTCCGGATCGATGCCGATGAACGTCACGTCCTCCTCTTCCCCATCGTTTAACCAGACCACTGGATGGGCTGCAGAAGGAGATACCACCTCTACGCCAGAAATGGCTGCCATCTCCTCTCGGACATCCAAAGTCACGGGTATGGAAGAGTTTATGAAGATGTCTCCACCGAGGTAGGCATCCATCCATTCCATGAGATCCGCTTTGAAGGATCCCGTGATGCCCTGGGTGGCCACAATCATGGACACCCCGACCATCAGCGCCGCCACAGTGAGCATGGTTCTGTTCCTGGAGCGCTGAATGTTTCGGATGCCGATGTCTCCGATGCCACCGAAAAGCATCTTGAAGGGCCATTTCACAAGAACCTGCCAGAGGGAAAGGGTCACAGGAATCAGCAGGGTAGCACCCAGAAAAAGCATAAAGACCGTCATGCTGCCCAGCCTGAACTGCACATCATAGGGAAAGGGATTCCAGAGGAGAATGCCGATGGAAGCAGCCAGAAGAAGAAGGCCCGGAATCCATAGAAATCTCTCCATGGCTTTCTTTTTCTTCCCCTCGTTCTTTCTCATCGCTTCCAGGGGCGAGACTTTTCCTGCCTGGATGGCGGGAAGCACCGCCGATAAAAGCGTCACTGACAGCCCTACCGAGATGCTGAGGAGAATGAGCTTCGGTGCAAATCCGCCCTTTTCAATGGGGCTGCCCAGAATGTTCTCCATGATGCCCGAAAGTCCATCCGACAGCAGGATGCCCAGCAGCACTCCGAAAACAGAACCCAGAAGGCCCAGAAGAAGACCCTCGAAAAGAATCTGCCCGGTCATCTGCCCTCTGGTCATGCCCACACAGCGGAGCACGCCGATTTCCTTTTTCCGTTCCGCCACCGTCATGGACAAGGCGTTGTAGATGAGAAAGGCGCCTACAAACAGAGCAATGCCAGCCATGAAGTTCAGACTGATCTGATAACCACCCAGCATCTGACTGGTATCCTCTCCCTCTCTGCCGGGATAGTTCACTAGAACCCCATCCCCAAGCTCTGCCTGGAGTCTCTCCTTCAAATTCTCCAGTCCTTCTGTATTGCCCACCGGCTCTGAGGAAATAAGATCAATCCTGGTGATCCGGCCTTCCTTCCCCTGGATCTTCTGCCCATAGGCTAACGGAATGATACCGAACTTCCCGAGATTCGTCATGCCGGCTCCTTCCTTTAGAAGAAGTCCGGATACCAGCATCTCTTCCACCCCATGCTCCATCTGGATCCTGATTCGATCCCCGGTTCTGATCTCCTTCTCCATGGCATAATCATAGACGAGGAGAATCTTCGCCTCGTCCTCTGCCTGGAACATCTCTCCCTCCTTCAGGATATAGTCTCTCAGCTCCCGGTCTTCTGAAGGATGGATGGCATGCAAAGTGAACCCCTCCTGTCCCAGACCGGAGAAGCCTATGGATAGGGGTTCTTCCTCCTCTTCCCCGCTCCTTATGAGCGCTGTGGTTTCCAGGATGGAGACGGCGGTCTTCACTCCTTCCGTTTCTCTCACTTGAATCAGAACCTCTTCCTCCAGGGTCTCGCCCAGAGATGCACTGGCAATTTCCAGCTGCACTTTTCCTGATGTCCCTTCAAAGAATTCCGTCAGGGACTGAAAGGCCTTCTCATTCACGTGATTGATGGAGAAAATGGCGGCAACACCGATGATGATGCCGAAAAGAGTCAGAATGCTTCTGGATTTCCGTTTGTACATGGAACGCAGGGTCACAAGTCTTAAAAGCCTCATACCATCACTCCCAACTCTCTATTCGGCTGAGCACGCTTTTCACTTTCTTCTGCATGCTTCGGATGCCGGTAAGTGATATTTCTTCTCTGATTCTTCCGTCCTGAAGAAAAACCACCCTGTCCGCATGGGCTGCCGCCTTAGGGTCATGAGTGACCATGATGATGGTCTGATTAAGATCTCTGGAAAGCTCTCCCAGAAGCTCCATGACCTGATTCCCGGTTCTGGAGTCCAGATTTCCCGTGGGCTCGTCGGCCAGAAGCACCTTGGGCTGGGTGATCAGGGCCCGGGCAAGAGACACTCTCTGCTGCTCTCCACCGGAGAGTTCACTGGGCCGATGATCGGCCCGGTCCGACAGCCCTACCCTTAGGAGCAGCTCCTGGAGACGCTTTTCATGGTCTCTTGGTTTCTTCCCGTCAATGATGAGAGGCAGGAGGATGTTCTCTTTCGCACTGAGGGTCGGCAGAAGATTGTAGAACTGAAAGACGAAACCGATGTTTCGTCTGCGAAGAAGCGTAGCCTCCTGGTCCGATAGAAGGGACACCTTGATGCCTGCCAGGGTGATGTCGCCTCCACTGGGCTGGTCCAGTCCTCCCAGAAGATGAAGAAGGGTGCTCTTTCCGCTGCCGGAAGGCCCCATCACCGCAACGAATTCTCCCTCTTCCACCTGAAGGCTCACGCCATCCAGGGCATGGACGTTCTGCTTGCCGATTTCGTATATTTTCCTCAGATCACTGGCACTGAGCACGGTCATAGGGATCCCTTCCTTCCTGCTTCATTCTCCATATGTTTTCTTCTGGAAACATGCTTCATCATATTCACCACATGCTTCGTATCAAAACTGTAGCCAGCCTTTTTGTACCGGAGAAACTGCATCGTCTCCGGGAGCTGCCCCAGAAGATACAGAACCGTCATGGCCACAGCAAAGCCCGTTTCATAACTGAGCACGCCTTTGGTCATCATGAACCAGGGAATGGTCATGGCCACCCCTGCAAGAAACGTGAACACGGGAAACCTCATCCCGATGAGCATCCCGGACACCTGGGTCACCAGAAATCCCAGGGGACTTGCCGCAAGGATCATCCCCAGTGCAGAGGAATTTCCTCCTCCGCCCCGGAAGCCATGCCAGATGGGCCACAAATGACCAATCAGCACGAAGAGACCCAGGAGCAGATGGTAGGGCATTTCGGGATAAGCCACCTTAAGGAGCGCCATGGGGATGAAGGATTTCAGAAGATCCAGAGACATGGTCGTCAGTCCCCATTTCCTGCCCAGACCCATCATGACATTGGTCGCTCCTACGGCATGAGAGGTGATCGTCACCTCGCCGTCTGTGGACACGGTTCTGATCCGTGGGGGCTCTTCTCCCGGCCTCTTCCATGCGAAAATGAGCCGCGCAAAAGAAATGGAACCGATAAGGTAACCTGCGCCCCCAGCAAGGAGCAGAATCATGAATTCTTCCGTCATTTCGTATTCCTCCCCTTCACTGCTTTTCCACAAAGATGTTTCCGCTGTACCCATCCACTGTGACACGCATCCCATCCGGTATTCTGCAGGCACCCGGTACGGAAACCACTGCAGGAATCCGGTATTCTCTGGCTACAATGGAGCTGTGGGAGAGAATCCCTCCGGATTCGGCGATGACCGCTCCTGCTCTGGCAAAAAGCGGTGACCAGCCCACATCGGAATAGGGAATGATGAGAACATCTCCTTCCAGCAGTCTTTCAAAATCCGAAAAACCGTTCAGCACCCGTGCGGGTCCGCTGTATACACCAAGGGAGGTGGGAATGCCCCTGTAATCCTCACAGGTGTCCTCCTGGCAGGGTGGCTGCTCCTTCCCTACGATGATCTCCGGAACACTCCTCTTCTCATAGCCCGCAAGCTCTTCCTTCCGCTGCCTGACAAGCTCCTTCAGCGGAAGCGTCTTCTTCTCTTCGATGAGCTCCACCAGCTCCTTCCAGTAGAGATAGTAGACATCCTCCTGATCCTCCAGGAGCCCTTCTTTGGCCAGCGCACTTCCGATCTTCACGAAGACATTTCGGAACTGTCCATAGCCGAAGGTGTAGAGAGAGCTGATGGATTCGCGCAGCACCGCATAGCGACTGGTTCTTCTGTAGAATACGCCATAGAGGCCTCTCTTGCCCATGGGCAGCTTCAGTTCATCAAACCGCATTCTTTCGTCTTCCTTCAGCGGTTCCGCTGCCATTTCAACCATTTTCAGGATCAGCTCCGGCGTTTCCCGCCACGGAATCTTCGAGCAGTCATTGCCACTGTCACTGAAGTGCCCGAATCGTTCCAGGAAGACGGAAATGTCCTTTTCCAGATTCTCTTTCTCCTCTATCGTCAAGGAGGCTTTGGGCAGCTGGTATTTCTTCTTGAGCTCTGTCAGATGGTAATGGGGGCTGTACTTGTTGGCCGCATCCTCCACCCCTTCAAGAAGGAGGTTACGGATGTCATAGCCTTGCTTTCTGAGAAACCCTGCCAGCATTCTGTGATGCATCATCAGCTCCATGGGTAGCATGATATTGAAATAGGCCACATCCTCCGTTTCTTCAGAAATCCTTCTTGCGATCATAAGATCCTCGTCCAGGGAGCCGCTTCGGCTAAGCTCCTCCCTGATGTCCTCGTAGACCTTCCATTTCAAAGGCTCCATTTTCCGGTATCTTTTTTCTGCCGTCAGAAAGCTTCTCGAGATTTTCACAAATCCAGGCAGCCTTTTCACAGCCTTCATACCAGGTTTCATGTGGGGCTTTCTGGGACCATCCTGTTCCAGTCCCAGCAGAAGCTCCAGCCCTTCATAGGGAATACCCAGGCTTTCAAAGACCTGCCCGAAAAGAGCCATATTGAAGTAGGCTCGTCCATAGTAATAGCCTGTGAGCGTTTCCGGGTTTATGCCGGTATCCCCTGTGAGCTGTACCAGAATCTGCGTCCAGATCTTATTGATCATGGTCGTGTTCACGGACCACACCAGGGGCTTGATGATGCCTGGAAGCATTTCTTTGGTGATGCGGTTGGAATAAATGGGGATATCCAGCTGGGTGATGGGACGCACCTGGAGAAAATAGAGCCTTTCCCCGTCGTGAGCCCATTCCAGATCCACGGGTTTCCCATAGGATTTCGCAAGGTTATGGGCGTGCTCAGCCAGTTCTTTCGCGAAGGATTCCGTGATGATGTGCTCCTCCGGCTTTTCGATCCAGTTGCCCCATTTGGACACCCATCGCTCCGGACTCGTCCTGGCCCGCACCTGCTCATCGCCGTTTCCTTCTCCAGCTTCAATGATGATCTCAGACAGACCGGTGATGGGATTTTTGGAAAAAATAACCCCAGACGTTCTGGCATCGACCATTTCCTGAATGATCACCGCCATAAGAATCGACTGGGTGTCTATATGGTTGGTCACGCAGTAGGCCCGAAGCTTCTCCTCATACAAGGACTGCCAGACCTTCATGATAGAGGTGATGATTTCCTCTTCTCCCCGCACATTAAGATAGCTCTGAAAAAGACCAGCACAAGAAAACTCGCTGTGGTCTTCTATGGATGCAGACGAGCGAACCGCATAGACCTTATCCGGCTGTATGTATCCTCTGAGCTCCTCACGGATCTCCATAAGAACCGATTCTCCCAGAAGGAGATAGTCCGATAGCGCATCCCAGCTCAGGACACATCCTTTGGGTACAGCATAGTTTTTTCGGATCAGATAGCGCAGGTTACTGGACTTGGATCCTCCTTTGATTCCGATGGAAGAATCCTCCAGGGCATACAGGTACTTCTCTCTCATTGGGATCCCCTCATTTTTATTTACATTAAATCTTTGCATCGGATTATATTACAACAAATATGATTGCATAATCGGTTTATGTATTATTCGACATAACCCTATTCTATTCTATAGCTGTATTATAAACCCTGCTGGTTATTCTCACTACACAGCCGAATAACTTTGACAAAATATTCATAACGTTTCCATATTATCCATGTCATGTGAAAAAATATCAGGGCTTCCACTCCAGATGAAGCGAAAACCCTGATTATAGAGTTCTAATAGTGCACATCTATGGATGCCCTTTCGGTTTCAAGGAGAATCAGATCCTTTCCGTTTTTCTGAAGACGCACATCCATTCTCCCATCCAGAGATTCCTTGATCTTCGCCTTCATTTCTCCATGGTGCGGAGAGGCCAGCGCCAGAGGATGAGCCTGCTTTGCCCGGATAACCACGCTGTATGCCCCTTTGGTGAGGACAGCCACAAAGGAGTCCTCCCGCACTTTGAAGCGACGCATCCTGCTTCCCTCTATGCTGGAGAATCTGTATTCTTCTCCTTCATGATGAAGCACGAGAAAGAACCCTTTGGCGTGCTTTCCCAGGACAGGCACCGTGGCATAGCTGAAGGCCACGGAGCTTTTTTCCCAGTCATTGGCCTGGACCCATACATATTCTCTGGGAAAACCTGTTCCCCAGTCCTTCTCCATGTACCCGGGGGCCTGTTCCACTGTCCAGTTTCTTTCTCCGATCCGGAGGTTCCCGTTGACCTCATGGTCCATGCTGATGATGGCATGGTTGCATTCATTTGGAAAGGGCGTTAGCCATCCCATGATGCCAGGTTTCAGAAAAGATGTTCGGATAGGTGTGAATCTGCTGAAGTAGAATGTGCCTTTCACCGGATTTCCATTCAGTATAAAATCCAGAACCATCTCCTTTTCCGACAGACTGTTCTTTCCAATCCGAAGAACGAAGGGATCCTTCTCGAAGGAGAAGGTCTCTATGGGATAGCGGATATAAGACGTCTTCTGATCCAGGCTGCTGGTGAACTGTAGAAAAGCATGCCGGGTCTCTTCATGGGTCGTATAGCCCCATATGACGGAAAACATCAGATCGTTTTTCCGGTCATCCACTTTACAGAACCATCCCTCAAAAGCGTCTTTTTTCTTCATCCCTACCCTGATTCCGAACTGATTCATGCTGCACCTCGTTTCTTTGCACTGATTTTTTTCATTATCTCATGAATCGGAAGATGATGCATCGGTTTATCACGCTTCGTTCTCAAATTTCTTAAGCAGGCAAAAAAGACAGCGCAGCAGTTCTGAAAAAGGAAGCATCTGAGACTTATGAAATATTAAAGCATTCTACACCAGAACTTAAGAACTCTGTGCTATCCTTTGACCTATAAGCATAATCGCCAATCACAAAAACGATACCTAAAAGGAGTATGATATGATGAAACTAAAAATCGGAAATAAGAAGACATGGACCCCTCTCCTGGCCATCATGATGGTTATGGCCCTCTCTTTCTCCTTCCTGGCAGAAAAGAAGGCTTATGCCTCTGAGCTCACCCAGCCGGTGTTCGCCTACGGGGAAAGCCTGACGGATGCGGAAAAGGCTTCCACCGCAGATCTTCTTGATACAAGTGAGAATGCAACGGAAATCGAAGTGAGGATCGATGAGCTGAACGATATCCTGCATAACGACTATGACTACTATCAGGTCTATTCCTCCGTATATCTTGAACCTGCCGACACCAATGAAGGGGTCAACGTGGAAATCATCACCCCACAGACCATCACGAAAATCACCCCTGCCCAGTATCAGAACGCCGCCATCACAGCAGGCGCTGTGAATCTCAACATCAGAATCGCCTCCGTGAAAGCGGTGGATGGTTCCGGTGCACTGGCTGGTGTCTACAAAGCCTTCAGCGATGCCAATGTGGAGCTTCCGGAGGAGAACATCGTCGCCGCCCAGGAAGAACTGGAGGAGACCTCCGACATCAGTGAAGAAAACGAAGGAAAAGAAGGATTCTCAGATGATCTTCTGAACGCAGCCATTGCGGAAATCAAAGCCCAGATCCAGAAGGAAAAAGACGACAACAATGGTGAGATTTCAGAGACTACCATCATCAGCATCGTGAATACCGTCATCAACAACTATAATCTGGGTGATGTGCTCACAGAAGAAAACAAGCAGAGACTCATCGATCTCATGGGCAAGTTCTCCGAGCTGGAGTTCACCGATGAGCAGAAAGAAGCCATCAAGGATTTCGGAAAGAACCTCATTGAAGAAGGCGGAGACCTTCTGGAGGATGTGAAATCCACCTGGGATGGTCTGGATGATGAAGTAAAGACCGGCATCACAGGCTTCTTCAAGGACCTCATGGAATCCATCGCCGATTTCTTCAGAGGACTCTTTTCCTGACCTGAAACAGACCGATCACCCCACAGGGAGAAGCGATGCGCTTCTCCTTTTCCTTTGCCCGAAACCCTTTGGAGTCCTCTCCCCTGTCGGAACTACAGAACATGAACCCGCACAATTGAAATTCACAAGGATTTCATAATATTCACACTTAAGGCCGAGGATATTCATTTTCAGATGATACAATGAAAAAAAGGAAAGGAGCGGATGAGCATGAAAAGTGAAGCTCTTTACAAGATCATCGGAGGAATCGTCGGGTTTGTCGTCGGCATCATAGCCGGCGGTTATCTGGGCCTGGTTCTTGGCGGAACGCTTCTGGGTGGATTTGACATCTATGAATCCATCGGCATGGAAGGCTATGAACTGACCACCTACATCGGTGCGCTCATCGGTGCTGTGGCCTTTGCCCTATGGGGCATTCGCATAGCCATGAAGCTTTCCGCACCAAAAGAAAAATAACAGCGGAATCAGAATTCTCTTCTGGTTCTGCTGTTATTTTTGTCTGCACGCTCAGGATGCCCAGTGAAGTCTTGCCCATACCGGATATAGCTTCTGAACTTCATTCAATCTCCATCTTCCGGATACTCTTCTCCAGGGCTTCCAGTATATAGACCACATCGAATCCGAATCTTCTGTATCCTTCGATGACTGTCTGAAGATAATCACTGCTTGGCAGATTGTATGCACGGTTGTCCTCGTATTCCTTTCTCATGACGTAGGCCATGGCATGGACCACGCCCCCGTCTTCCGTTTTCACCGGCAGGTCCACTTTGTCATACATGAGGGGATACTCCTCATACTCATCCAGGGAGACTTCATCTTCAGGCGTGAGCCGCCATAGTCCCACCGGAACCATGGAGCCTTCTTTCCTTTCAATGGTCAGAAAAGCATTCTTCTCTTCCCCTTTGAAGAGGAGACAGTAATCCGATAGCATGCCTTTTCCTATGACTTCCCCATCCGGACATCTCTTTTTCATATCGTCCACATTCAGATTGGACCCGTAGGCCAGGCTGATGGTCCACTTTTCATTCATCTCCACACTTCTCCTTCCCTGCTCCACTGTTCCAGAAGATTTTTCATTATCATAGCACAGCTTCCTTTTCCTCTGCAATGTGGAGGAAGTGAACACTTCATGAAACTGTCTCCTTCCACAAAAATGGATGCGCCGGAGAAAGGGGCGACACAACCACCCGGACTCTTTATCTGAACTTCACCGCAGTTCCATAGGCTATGACTTCGGCCGCCCCTGTCATCACTGCAGCAGAGGAATACCGGATGTTCACCACAGCATCTGCCCCCAGTGCAGTAGCCTCTTCCACCATTCTTTTTGTCGCCAGAGCCCTGGCGTCATTCATCATTTCATTGTATGCCTTCAGTTCACCACCAACAAGAGTCTTAAACCCCTGGGAAATATCTCTCCCCAGATTTTTCGACTGAATGGTGCTTCCTTTGACGATGCCGAGCATCTCCAGCTCTTTTCCCGTGATGTAATCAGTATTTACTAAGATCATCTTCTTCTCCCCCTTTGATTTCACGAATTCTTTCCAGCAGCATATATGAGATCAACCCAATGAACCCCGCAGGAACAAGCAGCAGCAGTATTTTCAGAAGAAACGGTATTTCTTCTCTGGTAGACCAGCCCATCCACATATAGAAGATGAAATAACAGATCACGAGAACCGTGATCACGACTGGTGCGACCATTTTCTTCCTGTGTTTTTTCATGTGAATCCCCCCAATCAGTATCCTACAGAATCATTATATATCATTAGCGCATGCATGGTATAGTTTTACTTCATAATCCGAGCAATTAATTTCTGAAGTCCATGGATGACTCTACTCAGTACAAAGAAAGATTCGAAAGAGCGGAACGGATCCCACTGCTTCTGTCAGCCTCTCAGAGGAGCGAACACGGATATCATTTCCACTTTCCATATATTCACAATAGTTTTATAATAGCCTTAACAAATCAAGGAGAGTGATGTCCATGCCCCTGACTTTTCGAAATTACAGACTGCTGTCAGATTTTGAACCTGTAAGCCGATTTCTTCGGGAAAACTTCGGCCGGTATATGCGAAACGGCATTATCCCTCAACCCTACTTCGAGTATGCCCATACACATCCCTATTTCGACCATAAACTGACCCATCGCTTCGGACTCTGGGAAGATGATGAAGGAATCGCCGCTGTAGCCTGCTATGAAATGAATATAGGGGAAGCACTACTTCTCACAAGACCGGACCTCTCGCACCTGAAACCCATGCTGCTTGATTACGCGGAAGAAGAACTGGCGAAGATAGAGGAAGACGGCAAGAGGATGCTCACGGTTTATGCTTTTGGCTATGAAGAGAAGCTCACCAATGAACTGATACGCAGAGGCTATGAGAAGAGCTATGTGGAGGAAATCACGGTTTTCGACTATGCCAGGGGTTTCCGGGAAACCGCCTTGCCCGAAGGGTTTACGATCGTTTCTCTGGAAGAGGACAACGACTTCAGAAAAATCAACCATGTGCTCTGGAAGGGCTTCGACCACGGGGATGAGCCCGATGACGATCTGGATGGTCGCAGACTCATGCAGAGCGGCCCTCACTTCAGCAAGGAGCTCACCACCATCATCAAGGCACCCGATGGGGAGTACGCCTGTTATGCCGGCATGTGGGTGGATGGGGTCAATGACTTCGCCTATCTCGAGCCCCTGGCCACAGACCCGAAATACAGAAGAATGGGACTGGCCTCCATCGCCCTCACCGAAGCCATGAAAAAGACCGTGAAATACGGCGCCACCTACTGCTTTGGGGGAAACAGGGAGTTCTACCATGCCATGGGCTTCGAGACGGTGACGACTCGTGAATACTGGAAGAAGACCTGGTAAGGCTTTCTCCTGCAGGCCTTCGAAGGAGAAAGGCTGATCGTCACGTATGACCAGCTCCATGAAGTCAATATATTCTATTATGTTCTGTAAAAGATTGTATCTATATGATTATCTTGATATAATATATACAATCCGCTTAATGAATATTTTTAGAATTCAAGAAAAATACAGATCAGACAGACAAACCCAAGTCCGTATCTTTTTGGATATGGACCTGGGTTTTCACTTTCGGTATGAAATGCAGGGTCTCCGATCATGCATGCATATATAATAAGATCAAATTTGAAGGAGTGTTGTACATGCCGTTCGAACTAATTGCTGGTATCTTAGCTGCAATCGTCTTTATTCTCATCCTGATGACAGGGTATGTGAAGGCCAGTACCGATGAGATGATCATCATCTCGGGTTACAAGCGAAACCCCAAATATATCACAGGTAGAGCCACCATCAAGTTCCCCTTTCTTGAAAGAAAGGACAGACTGACCCTGCAGGTGGTCAAGATTGACGTCAAGACCGAGAAACCTGTTCCAACCAATGAATTCATTGATGTCTCCGTGGATTCCGTCGTCGTCGCTAAAATATCCGACGATCCGGAACTGGTGAAGCTGGCTTCCCAGAACTTCCTGAACAAGAACGAAGACTATATCATGAATATGGTCATGGATGTACTGGAAGGTAACATCAGAGAAATCATCGGTACCATGACCCTGCGTGACATGATTTCCGACAGACAGGCCTTTGCCGACAAGGTGCAGAAGAATGCCGTACCGGACATGCAGAAGATGGGTATCGAAATCGTATCCTTCAATGTGCAGAACTTCTGGGACGAAAACGGCATCATCGCGGATCTGGGTGTGGAGAACACCGCACGAATCAAAAGAGATGCTTCCATCGTGAGAGCGGAATCCGAAAGAGATGTGAAGATCGCTCAGGCGAAGGCCAACAAGCAGTCCAACGACGAAGAAGTAAAATCCATGCAGGAGATTGCGGAGAAGCAGCACGAACTGGACATCAAGATCGCAGAGCTGAAGCAGAGCGCGGACACAAAAAAAGCGGAAGCGGATGCAGCTTATGAGATTCAGAAAGAGAATCAGAGAAAACTCATAGAGATCGCATCGGCCAACGCGAACCTGGCCAGACAGGAAAAGGAAATCGAACTTCAGGAAAGAGAAGTACGGATCGAAGAGCAGAGACTGGATGCACAGATCAAGAAGAAGGCTGAAGCGGAAAGCTACGCCAGAGGAAAGATCGCAGATGCTGAGCTTTATGAGACAACGAACAAGGCGAAAGCCGAGATTGAAAAAGCGAAAGCGGACAGAGTCGCTAAAGAAGAAGAAGCTATCGGTATCAAGGCCATCAACCTGGCTGAAGCAGAAGGTATCAAGGCCAAGGGACTGGCTGAAGCGGAAGGTATCGACAAGAAGGCTGAAGCCATGGCTAAGATGAAGGAAGCTGCGATTCTTGAAATGTTCTTTGATGCTCTGCCTGAAATCGCAAAGAATGTAGCAAGCCCACTGAATAATGTGGACAGCATTACCATGTACGGTTCAGGAAACACCGCTAAAATGGTGGAAGACATCACGAAAGCCACCACTCAGGTCACCACCGGACTATCCGATGGTCTGGGCTTTGATGTAAGGTCCATGCTGGCAGGATTCCTGGGTGGGAACATCGGCAGCAAGTTGACCACAAAAGAGCTTAGCGAGGAGACACTGAATAAACTAAAAGAAACATCAAGCCTTGTGATTAAGGATAATGAAGTAGATGAAAATAAGGCAGAAGAATAAAAAGATTCCTTTCTTATGTAATTCATTGATAGAAAAAGAGATAATAAAACCGCTGGTTTGGCCAGCGGTTTTATTGTAATTTCATAACTAACATCAAAACAAGGGCTTTGGGAGATTACAGCAACATCATCACAAACTCATCATGTATCAACTCAACAAGTTCGTTCAAAATAATGAACTTCATTTTCGTAAAAATTAACCTCCACTACAAACATACTTTCTATCTTTACACTTCTTAGAGTAACAATAGCTGTCAAAATATCTTTTCCAAGAAATCTCAAATTAGTTATTTGATGAAAAGTGTATTCCCTTATACTTTGATGTTCGTAAATCAAATGCAGGCATTGTACCTTCCAAAACATCTACAATCTTTTCTTTAATAGACTGTTCTTCAATTGGTCCTTCAAAATATATAATCTGATTTCCAGTATTCTCACTGTGAATGATTAACTCTGAGTCACATGCAATCGCTAGATTCGGATTATGTGTGATTAGAATAACTTGTCTATTTTTTTTTGCTTCTAAGACACATGGAACCAACTTATCAAATACAGATTGATTATCCAAATTATCTTCAGGCTGATCAATTACCAAAGGCTTTTCCTCTTGATCTAATGCCAAATAAAATATCAATAATACAGAACCTTTTTCTCCAGGTGATAACTGTTCGAGTTCCTTTTCTCCCATTTTCAACGAAAATCCCACATTTAGATACGACAGAGATGTAATAAAATCATAGTATTCTTGTCTCTTCTTTACCAGCTGATCCGCTTTATCTTCTTCGATTGATATTGCATTCAATAATTCGTCAACTAACGAATATGCACCACCAAACTCTGAAATATCAAATGATCTAATTAATGATTCAACGTATTCTTTGCCTTCACTTCTACCTCTGAATTTTGACTGGATACTCTGATTGATATAGAACAATGTGTTTAAAGAAAACTCTGTATCTACAGATATTGAAGCCTTAAACCTGACCTTATCCTTGATATTTTTTAAAACAACATCCAGTTTACTTTCTATAGGCTGGTAAATTTCATCCAATATTGCTTTCTTTTCTAATAACACATTGAATAATTCTTCAATTTTTGTTTTTCTAATATTTACTAACTCATGTAGATCTTCATTAAGTTTATCAACAAGATAATTATATTCTGCTTGAGCATAAGTGAGAGATGACTGTGTCAACTCATCACCGTATATTTTATTTCTTTTTTCTGTCCATGAGTTCAATTCATCTAAGTATCTCTGATAGAGCATTTGAGGTCTACCCAGAATTTCCTTGATTCTATTGATTTGAATCTCAAGAATGTAATTCTTATGATGCAAAGATACTGCCAAATCATAGTCTGCATTAATTTCATCATCACTACTTGCTTGATAATCCTTCATATCAAATTGTTCTGTAACAAGTTTACTTTTTTCTGTTATCAATTGATTAGCGAGATCAATCCGAAGATTTAATCCATCTAACTTATTAATTAACTCAATCTCAATTTTCGGAATAATTGAATACTTCTCAGATATTTGTTGACCGGTATTTTGGAGTTCTAGAATCCTCTCTAGCTCAAAACTTATATCACTTTTATAATTAGTTAATTCTTCAATACAAACTCTCTCATCCCTTATCACGTTTTGATTGTTTCGAATCAATTCTTTGTTGTCATGTATATTAGAATTATATTTTTCTATAAGATTAATTTCATTTTGCTTATTATCATTATCTGACGGTTTAATAACAGGAACTGGCTTATTTGCATCATGCCTCTTCAGCTCATTTTTCCAAAAATCAAAATTATCTTTACATTGTTTTTTGTAGGAAGTTGCTCTTTTCCGTTCAAGATTAATAATTTCTCCATTAATTGAAGATATTTCCGTTTTTATTTGTTCTGCTCTTTTAAGAAGTGCTACTTGCTTATTATCTATTAATTCTTTTAGATTCTTTGCATTATCTCTGTTTTCTTGGTCCACATACGAAAATATTACACTATTAATTTCATTCTGAAATTTTTCATCCAAGCTATTACATGTCTCTTCGATGTATCGCTGTGGTAAATATTTTATAAGCGGTACTCCTTGTCCTTCTCTGACTAAGGAAAAGTCTGATGCTTTATTTAATTCCCCATCGACCCAAATAACCTCTCCTTCATAATCGAGATTATATTTTTTATCTTCTTTTGCAAATCTTTGTTTCGATAGAAACGAGAAGTCCTGTTGATTACTTGATTTCCCTATATACCCCAATAGATCGGCAAAAGCACTTTTACCACTTCCTTTATTTCCAATCACTGTGGTAAGTCCAACATTTAAACAGATATTGTAATTAAACCACGTATCAATATTACGAGAGTTATTCTTCTTCTTGACGGAAATTTCAGAAATATATTTCTCAGGATTTTTTCTTAAACTTGCTACTTTGGGAGGCTCTACCCCAATGAAAACTCTTTCTTTCGGATGAATGATAGCTTGCTTTAAACCATTGAAAGTAGGATTCGCTTTAATCCATAAATAATCCTTAATCGAATAATCCCTAGGGTCATGATTATCAGAGCATACGATGACGGGTCTTGCTTTGATTTTCTTAAAGACATACTCCCTGTAGTTTATTTCATCTTGCTTTTTAGAACCTTCAAAAATATCAACAGTTTCAGCATATTCTGTTTTGATAGCCATATTTATTGGTAACGCATTGCTAATTACTTCATCTAGTCCATTAGCTTTTTTACCTGTGTGAATACTAATGATTCCATCATGATTTTTCGCAAAATCAATAATATCATTATAATCCCAATATATAGTATCATTATCGCTTAGCTTTGGTTTTGATTTTTGACGTATCATTATTGATTCAAAATCTTGTGATAGTTCTTCAATATTAATACCTTCATCGAAAATTAATATTACATGGATGTTAGCTCCACCTTTATCAGTCCGTAACTCTACCCCAGGAAATATTGTAATCTTCTTTTCTGTGAGTTGTTTTAGTTTTTTTATTCTTTCCGCATCAATTTTGAAATGATCACTGATTACTACAGCTGAAAAAGCATGCTCCTCCCAAGCTTTTACAAGCAATTCATCTGAATCTGCTCCTTTGTACTTGTAGTCATAAGATGACGCAGTATGAACATGCAAGTCCCATTTCCCCCAATTAGATCCCTTATCCTTAAATTTCCTTTCGTTAATCATTATTATCAACACCCCTTTTAATAGAATTACATCCTCAAATATGAAGACTTTTTTCTTCTCTTCTAGACCTCATTTACATATATCATTATCATATGCATACTTATCATCTTAATTTCGATTATATTTAATTAAATCTCTAACTTAGGCTATATGTAGTTTGATGTTTTATCGTTCTAATTCTTTGTACAAATGTAAGGAAAAATTATTCAATCAAAAGCACTGCTTCATACACACCTAGCACTTACAGTTGAATTACATTAATTACTCAAATATATTTAATTAAGACACATGTATAAGAATCATTCTCATGAATCGATTATATACTTATCCATCATGAACATGCAATATTTTAATTATATCAAATATTTAATTTAATGCATCTTCTATTTTTCTAATATAATATCCTACTACATACCTCTTATCCTTTATCAACTTGTAGGATTGGATTAAAAATCATATTATTAAACGAATAAGCAGCTAATTTACAAACGTATAAAAGTCCAAGAATATTACATTATCCTACATAATGATAAAGTGTCTATGATATCTTATTTGAAGAAATCATAGACACTTTATTTTTCTCTTTCAATATATTACCGGGTATAATGTCTGCTTTACTCCCACTCTATGGTTGAGGGTGGCTTACTGGTAATATCATACACGATTCTATTGACCCCAGGCACTTCATTGACGATTCTTCTTGAAACGATATCCAGGACCTCATAAGGTATTCTGGACCATTCGGAAGTCATGCCGTCTGTGGAATTCACCGCACGTAGTGCAATCAGATGGGAATAGGTTCTTCCATCTCCCATGACTCCTACGCTTCTTACGTTAGGAAGTGCTGCAAAATACTGCCAGATGGTTTCATCCAGATTGTGCTTTGCAATCTCCTCTCTGAAGATATGGTCTGCTTCTCTCACGATTTCAAGCTTTTCTTCCGTCACTTCTCCCAGCACTCTGATGCCAAGACCAGGACCTGGGAATGGTTGCCTGTAGACCAGGTCATGAGGTATGCCAAGCTCTTCTCCAAGTACTCTTACCTCATCTTTGAAAAGCTCTCTTAGAGGCTCTATGAGCTCAAATTCGATATCCTCTGGAAGCCCCCCCACATTATGGTGACTCTTAATCACCTGTGAAGTGTCTGTACCGGACTCCACCACATCAGGATAAATGGTTCCCTGAACCAGATAATCGATCTTTCCAAGTTTATTGGATTCTTCCTCAAATACTCTGATGAATTCCTCGCCGATGATCTTACGCTTTCTTTCTGGGTCTTCCACCCCTTTGAGCTTTCCAAGGAATCTGTCCTTGGCATTGACGCGGATGAGATTCATCTTGAAACGCTCTCTGAAGATTCTCTCCACATCGTCTCCCTCATTCTTTCTCAGAAGACCATGGTCCACGAAGATACAGGTGAGATCATCTCCGATGGCCTTATGCACAAGCACTGCAGCCACAGAGGAGTCCACTCCGCCGGAAAGAGCGCACAGCACTTTCTTTCCGTTGGCCACTTTTCTGATCTCCTCAATCTTCTGCTCTCCAAAGTCCTTCATCTCCCAGGTTCTTTCTCCCTGGCAGACTTTATGGATGAAATTGGAAAGAATCTCTTCTCCCAGAACGGAGTGCTTCACCTCAGGATGGAACTGAAGACCATAGAGCTTTCTCTCGTTGTTCTCCATGGCAGCCACCTTGCAGTCTCTTGTGGTTGCTACTACGCTGAAGCCTTCCGGCACCGCCACCACTTCATCCTGATGACTCATCCATACGGTGGACTTCTCGTCCAGTCCCTGGAACAGGGTGCTCTGCACATCAAACTCGATGTCCGTTTTTCCATATTCCTTGATGGTGCCGGTCTTCACCTGTCCACCCAGCTTATGGGTCATGAGCTGATGTCCGTAGCAGATGCCAAGAACCGGAATACCCAGATTGAAGATTTCCTCTGAAATGGTCATGGAGTTTTCGTCATAGACGGAATTGGGTCCTCCTGTGAGAATGATCCCGATGGGATTTCTTTCTCTGATTTCAGAGATGGGTGTCTTGGATGAAATCAGTTCGCTGTAGATGCCAGCTTCTCTGACTCTTCTTGTGATCAGCTGATTGTACTGACCACCAAAATCGATGACGAGTATCATATTATCTTCCATATTCTCTCCTACGCTTCCTTATTACTATAGTTTGGTGCTTCTTTGGTGATGTAGATATCATGGGGATGACTTTCCTTCAGACCGTTGGCAGTCTGCACCACGAAAGTGGCGGTCTCATTTAATGTCTCAAGATCCTTGGATCCCAGATATCCCATACCGGAACGGATACCGCCAACCAGCTGGAAGATGGTATCTGCCACAGGTCCCTTGTAGGCTACTCTTCCTTCTACGCCTTCAGGAACCAGCTTCTTGGCATTCTCCTGGAAGTATCGGTCACTGGAACCTTTATTCATGGATGTCAGAGAGCCCATACCGCGATAGACCTTGTAGTTTCTGCCCTGATAGATTTCCATTTCTCCTGGTGATTCATGACATCCTGCAAGAATGGATCCCAGCATGGCTGCCGCTGCTCCTGCAGCAAGGGCTTTCACGATGTCTCCAGAATACTTGATGCCGCCGTCGGCAATGACCGGCACATCCATGCCTTCCAGTTCCTCCACGCAGTCCATGACTGCTGTGAGCTGAGGAACCCCCACACCGGATACTACTCTCGTGGTGCAGATGGAACCAGGTCCGATGCCCACCTTCACCGCATCCGCTCCAGCTTCCGCCAGATCTCTTGCTCCTTGGGCCGTAGCCACGTTTCCAGCAATGACCTGAAGCTCGGGATAAGCCGCCTTGATCGTTCTGACGCCTTCCATGACCCCTTCGGAGTGGCCATGGGCCGTATCCAGAACCACCACATCCACGCCTGCATCCACAAGGGCCTTCACTCTTTCCATCATGTTTCCTGTGACACCTACGCCCGCTCCGCACAGAAGTCTTCCTCTTGCATCCTTGGCAGCATTAGGGAATAGTCTGGTCTTCTCGATGTCCTTGATGGTGATGAGTCCCTTCAGGTTATTGTCCTTATCCACCAGAGGAAGCTTTTCGATCTTATGGGTCTTCAGGATTTCCTTGGCTTCGTCGATGGTGGTTCCTTCCAGTGCAGTAATGAGGTTCTCCCTGGTCATCACTTCGGATATGGATTTCTCGTAATTCGTCTCAAACACCAGGTCCCTGTTGGTCACTATGCCCACCAGCTTTCCGTCTGTGGTGATGGGCACGCCGCTGATTCTATAGCGTCTCATGAGCTCATTGGCTTCTGCTATGGTATTATCTGGTGTCAGATGGAAGGGATTCACGATGACCCCGTTTTCCTGTCTCTTTACGATATCCACTTCATGGGCCTGCTCTTCTATAGACATGTTCTTATGAATGATCCCGATGCCGCCTTCTCTTGCCATGGCGATGGCCATGGTGGATTCCGTCACCGTATCCATGCTGGCACTCATGAGCGGAATGTTGAGCATTAAGGTCTTTGTCAGTCTGGTCTTTACAGAAACATCCTTTGGGAGTACCTCCGACTTGTTCGGTACCAGCAGCACGTCATCAAAAGTATACGCTGTCTTTAGAATTTTACCCATTTTTTGTCCTCCTTCTAATAAAAAAACATACCCGAAATCACATGCGTGACAAGGGTATGCTAAAAGAGCACCTTGTCACTCATAGGCGGAAATTGCTTTGGCTTCCGGTAGAAACGCCCCTCCATATCAGAGGCTTATACGAGTAACTGTTATTTTTAAATTAAATCTAATTATAGTTATCCGAACCTCTCTTGTCAAACGCATTTTGCAGGAATTGTGTTATTCTTCACACCTTCATAAAAGATAACCTTCACAACTTAACAATCCGCATCTATATGCCGAAGATGTTATTGATTTTATCCACCTGGGAAATCAGTAAACCTAAGAACAGAAAAGGAAGAAAGTAGACTTCTTTTTTCTTTCTGACAAAAGAGAACAGAAGGCCTAGACAGGAAGCATAAAACAGCGTGTAGAACACATTCCGTCCATAGGCCATGGAAATGAAGAGAAGGATCCACAGATCCCCCTCCCCGAAATAGAACTGAAGCTTTTTGTTTCCTTTATAGAACGGAATCAGAAACATGAAGATGGCAGCAATGTAGCTTCTTGTTCCATAGAACAGATACAGCGCAGAAGGCGCCATGGCATAAAGAGAATAGTCATAGACTTCTCCGCTGTGAGCATCGGTGATGACGCCCACAAGAAAAGCGGAGTAGAAGAGAATCTCTGCAGCGGAAAACGAAAAGCAGATGGAGCTTACTGTAAGAATCAGCGCAAATGGCAATAGGAGCTGAATTCTGATTTTGACCTTATTCCGAAGGATACGGGTTCCAATAAGACATGCGAAGAGCGGAAACAGAGTACTCGCTGCGATCTGCATTTCATCAGCTTCCTGATGGCGCTTCCGGAATGGTGATGGCCTCGCCGTCAGCGAAGAGTCTGAGGGTGCCTACGGTGCACCTATGATAATCCGCATGGACTTTCGCTGATGCATCCTGAAACTCCTGCCCAAGACCAGTCACAGCGCTGAAGAGCTTGGCATCATCAATGTCAGTCTCCGCATCCAGATTATGGAGATCAATGTGGTTCAGCGCCTCTCTCACATGGGCACGCTGCTCCATGACATTGGCCTTGTCCACGATTCCTCCATACTTCGGAGCGGACATGGCCATGAGCACACCGGAGATGGCAATGACGATGAGAAGCTCAACCAGTGTAAACCCCCTTTTCTTTTTGCTTGGTTTCATACATAATCCTCCTTTTCCTTTGATACCTCTATTATGGAAAAGCAGTCAGGAATTATGCAGAAAAAGCTTCGATTATTCATAAGTTAATTTCCGATTCAATTCTGACAATTGAGGTTTTTCTTCAGAAAATCAAACCATCAAAAAAGAGGAGGCTCCCCCCCTCTTAAAAAGAACTGGTTTAATAGCTCAACGATCTCAGTCTCAGCGCCACGGTATGTTCATCCAGCAGAATGATATGATAGAGCTTGCTCACCTGATCCTTGATCTTTTCTTCCTCCTTGTTTCCACCGCTGAGCTGACGGTGAACGAAGTAGTAGAGCGATTCGATGAGTCCCACTCCTCCTCCAGTACCCAGCTCCGTTCCCATTCGGGCTGTATCCGAAAGCTGGCCTGATTTCACTTCCTTCATGATTTCTGTGAATTCACCGATTACATGAAACTCCGGCTTCCTGGCCTTCAGGGCTATCTTCAGCTCTTCCCAGTTCCTCACGATGAACACTTCATCCTTATTCTTAATTCGGATCAGAGCATCCAGTACATCTCCTGGAGAGATTCCGGTAGCCTGGGAGAGCGCTGTCAGGATCTTCCCTGAATAAGTCTCCGGATCCTTTTTGTTGGCACTGGATAAGGTCTGCTGGGAGATTCCTGTCCTTTTGTGGACATCATATCTTGTGATGCCGAATTTCTGAAGAAACACATCCATATACTGCATACTGTTTACGCCTCCTGATTGCTAAATTATTTTTTACTATAATTTATTTTACTACATAATATTTTAGTAGTCAAGGAGAATCTCTTTTTGTTCTACTGATGCTCCGATTCTTTCTCCACTTCATCCGATCTATTTGTTTTCAGAAACCCGTTCTTTCCGATGAGTTTCAAGGAGAGAAGGATCAGAAGGACCAGGATCACCGCCATGATCGGCTCCTCTGCGATGAAGGTTAACACACTTTTCACCACCGGATTATCTGATTTCTGAAGCGCTGGAATAATCAGAGCCGATGTGGCAAAGCCAAGAAATAAATAGAATACTGAACTCTTTTTCATAACAAACCTCTCATGATGACAAATAACTACTATATTCTATTATACATATATATCAGTATAAATCATATGTTATCTTCAGGAATTCTACAGCTCCCGATTTCTGAATGGAAGCTGCAAATAGAGTGACAGCTGCAGAAAAAAGCCTCGCTTTCGCATCGCCTACTACATGCCGATCTTTCTATGTTTACACAGGAATACTCCAGAATCTCACAAAATCCTTAAATTTATACTTCGAATGATGCTTATATACATCGCTTGATATTTATATTCTTGTATGCAAATAATACTTGTTATATACTGTGATTAACTTTTCATTGCATATATCTACTGAGGTTGTGTTATAGATTTTAAATAATGACAGGTTCATTCTTGTTGTATAGATTTTAGACATTGCTTAGCAGAGGACGCGCGAATATACGCTTGTATGCAGAAATACATCAGCTGGCACAAATCAATCTTATAAGGAGTGATTCATTATCAGTACGTTACTATCACCATTTTCAATATTTGCATTTATTATATTCTCCAGTATGGCAATCAATTCTATTTTACAAAGCAAGGTACCCAAAAAAACGTACATGCTTATCAACAGCATCGCGATGCTACCTGCGATACCTGCATTCTGGTTGATGTCAACTTCTCGTTTCTCATCAGAGGATAGATTTTTCCACTTCTATTTGCCTTTGATATTTACAGTGATTACAATTTTATCGCTACTATTCCGAATCATTCAGTACAAGAAAATTTAATAGCTAATATCAAAGACCGTAGACACTGAATGAACAGCATCTGCGGTCTTTTTTTGACTATTTATTATTATATTCCTGTTAGTACATACCACCCATGTCTGGCGTTGGCATTGCAGGTGTATCTTCCTTGATGTCTACAACAGCCGCTTCCGTGGTCAGGAATGTCGCAGCAACGGATGCCGCATTCTGAAGTGCGGACCTTGTCACCTTGGTAGGATCCACGATTCCAGCCTTCACCATATCCACCAGTTCCTGGGAGAGGATATTGAATCCGATTCCCTTTTCACTGTTCTTGACCTTTTCAATGACAACGGATCCTTCCACGCCACCGTTCTTTGCAATCTGTCTCAGTGGTTCTTCCAGCGCACGCTTTACAATGTTGATTCCCACCTGTACATCTGAATCTTCACTGGTAAGGTCTGCCAGACCGTTCATGACATTGATGTAGGCTGTTCCGCCACCAGGAACGATGCCTTCTTCCACAGCAGCCTTGGTTGCTGCCAGAGCATCTTCCATTCTCAGTTTCTTTTCCTTCAGCTCTGTTTCAGAAGCTGCACCCACCTTGATGACTGCAACGCCACCGGCAAGCTTCGCCAGTCTTTCCATGAGCTTTTCCTTATCAAATTCTGATGTGGTCTCTTCAATCTGGCTCTTCAGCACATTGACTCTGTTCTCGATGTCTTCCTTCTGTCCTCTTCCGCTGATGATCACTGTCTCATCTTTATTGACTCTTACAGTATCCGCATTTCCGAGCATATCAAGAGTCGCATCCTTCAGTTCTCTGCCGAGTTCTTCTGAAATCACCTGTCCACCGGTTAAGATGGCGATGTCCTGAAGCATTTCCTTTCTTCTGTCTCCGAATCCTGGTGCCTTGACCGCTACGCAGGTGAAGGTTCCTCTCAGCTTATTGACAACCAGTGTAGCCACTGCTTCACTTTCGATGTCATCGGCAATGAGGAGAAGCTTCTTGCCGGTCTGTACGATCTGTTCCAGAATCGGAAGAATTTCCTGAATGGTGGAGATCTTCTTATCTGTGATCAGGATGTAAGGGTCATCCAGAACCGCTTCCATCTTCTCTGTGTTGGTTGCCATATAGGCTGAAACATATCCTCTGTCAAACTGCATACCTTCCACTACTTCAAGCTCTGTACCGAAGCTCTTGGATTCCTCTACAGTGATGACACCTTCTGTTCCGACTTTCTCCATGGCATCGGAAATCAGCTGACCCACTTCCTCGTCTCCTGCGGAAACTGCGGCAACCTTGGCGATGTCATCTTTTCCTCTGATGGAAATGCTCTGCTCCTTGATGGCTTCCACAGCCTTGTCCACAGCCATCTTGATTCCCTGTCTGATGAACATGGGGTTGGCTCCTGCTGTGACATTCTTCAGGCCTTCCTTGATCATGGCCTGGGCAAGTACGGTGGCTGTGGTTGTTCCGTCACCGGCCACGTCATTGGTCTTTGTAGCCACTTCCTTCACCAGCTGTGCGCCCATGTTCTCATAAGCATCATCCAGTTCGATCTCTCTTGCGATGGTGACACCATCATTTGTGATCAGTGGTGCACCGAATTTCTTCTCCAGAACCACATTTCTGCCCTTGGGCCCTAAGGTCACCTTGACGGTATCCGCCAGGATGTCCACACCCTTCTGCATCGCTCTTCTTGCTTCTTCACCATATATGATTGTCTTAGCCATAATCTCTCTACTCCTCCTACTCTACAATTGCAAGGATATCACTCTGTCTGACGACGATGACCTCTTCACCTTCATGCTTCACTTCTGTTCCCGCATACTTGGAAAAGAGTACCTTGTCTCCAATCTTGACTTCCATTTCCACTTTATTGCCTTCCACAAATCCTCCTGGACCTACGGCAATGACTTCCGCTTCCTGTGGCTTTTCTTTGCTGGATCCTGTTAAAACGATTCCTGATTTTGTTGTTTCTTCTGCTTCGAGTCTCTTCAGCACGACTCTGTCCCCTAAAGGTCTGATCATTTGACATTCCTCCTAAAAGTTCGTTTTATTAGCACTCTCACTTGTCGAGTGCTAACACCTATTTCTTATTATAATTTATTTGATTCTGATTTCAAATATTATTTTACGGCCAATCTCTTAAATACGCCATAAAATCTTTTATTTCAGGCATTTAGCTGGGATTCTCTGAAAAAATCGCCCGTTCTCTTTCTCTTTTACCGTCTTATAAATCCCCTGAAATCATGATATCATTATTTAGGGACTACGACCAGTTTAGCCCATATTCTACCGTATGAAAGAGGTGAACGTACAGAAGAATCATCCAGCATCATTCTTCTGTGGCAATAGCATGCATAAAGTGAAAGAAACAGCCTATGCCATCATCAACGCACTCATGATCATTTCCGGTTCCGTTCTTCTGGGACTGAACCTTCGATTTCTCTACTATTATAACATTCCAAGGATACAGGCCATGAACCCGGAGTACGCCGGAAGGCTCATCAAGAGCAATTATGATATCCTCATCGATTATCTCAATCCCTTCTACAGGGGAGATCTTGCCCTGGATGGACTGGCCATGTCCCCTCAGGGTGAATTTCATTTCTATGAGGTGAAGGTCATCTTTGATCTCGTCTTCATCCTGTTCCTTATAACGCTTCTTCTTTCTCTCTTCATTTTCATCCGTAAAAGAAAAGAGAAGGATTTGAGATACATGAAATGCACCGCGCTTCTGACCTTCCTCATTCCGGTCATTCTAGGCATTCCCTTTGTCCTGGACTTTTCGAAATCCTTTGTGGTCTTTCACGAGATCGCCTTCAGCAATGATTACTGGATCTTCGATCCGAGGATTGACCCGGTCATAAAGATTCTTCCAGAGTGGTTCTTCATGTATGCGGCCTTTCTCATTCTGGGAATCATGGCGCTGGTAGCATTCCTCTTCTTCCTGGCCGGGAAATATGGAACAGGAAAACCGGAAAACGGCGCAAAAGCATAACCATAGGATAGAATCGTGCAAAGTACAGGAAAATCTCTGATATAATGAAAGAAACGGGTAAAGAGGTGCAGATATGATTTTGAGTCTGGATATACCAAAGGAAGCGGTTCGGCTTGCTTTGACCACAAGAGAAGAAGAAAAGGAACTCATCGCGAAGATACAGTTCATGGGCGGCCAGGCAGCCGCTGTTGATATAGGCGGCAATGTTTCCACAAGCATCCCCAAGATCCTGGAACGGGCTCTGGTGGCCTCCAAGCGAGCCGGGCTCATCCCGGAGGAATACGCTGCGGAAGGCGCCGTCATGGGTGCTGCAAGAGATGCCCTCATGCAGATTCTGGAAAGATCGAGCAATCTCAATGTGGGTGGGAAGATCGGCCTTGTGCGTATGAGCGATGATATCGCCGTATGCATCTATGTCAGCATCGGTCTTCTCCATCTCAATGAATTCGCCATAGGCATCGGACATCGTACCCTCTCTCCAAGGTAATGAATCCCATAGCAAACCATCAGCAGGTACCGTTTTTGCGGTACCTGTTTCTATTTCAGCCAAATTTCAGAATATTGAGATGTAGTTGTTTACATTTTCACCCATCATGATAATCAGTCAATGAACCTTTGCTTTCATTCTCAAAGTATCAATATAGCACCCTCAAATTTGCCAGTATTCTTGGTTTTCTCAAATTCCACCCCTTGCAAAGGAACTTTGTCCTCCTTATAATGAGGTAATTCATGAAATATTCATGAATTATTGTAGTATTAGGAGGACGGAAGAATGGTAGGAAAAAAATTAATGGCTGCAGCAGCAGTGCTCGTTGCCCTGGGGGCAGCAGGCTGTGAAAGCAAAGAAGATGTCGTAACGATCGGAATCAATCAGTTTGTCGTGCATGAGGCACTGGATGCTTCAAGACAGGGATTTCTGGATGTACTCAAGGAGAACGGTTATATTGAAGGAGAGAACATCGAAATCGACTATAAGAATGCACAGGGTGAACAGCCCACGGCACTGACCATCGCACAGGACTTCACAAACAGTAAAAAGGACCTTATTTTCGCAATCGCAACGCCAAGTGCTCAGGCATCCTATAATGCCACCAAAGAGATTCCCATCGTCATCACCGCGGTGACAGATCCCGTGGATGCGGGCATCGCAGAATCCTTTGACGCATCGGGAACCAATGTCACAGGCACATCAGATGGAGTGCCCATCGGACCGCAGCTGGAAATTCTGAAGAAAGTGCTGCCCGAAGCAAAGACCATCGGCGTGATCTATAACACTTCTGAAGCCAACTCCATCTATCAGGTGAATCAGCTGAAGGCGGAAGCTGAGAAGCAGGGATTCATTCTGAAGGAAGTAGGCATCACAAACTTAAACGATGTGAACTCCGTGCTGCCGACGGCACTGGAAGGCATCGATGTACTCTATACTCCCACAGACAACACCGTGGCCTCCGCTTATGCCATCATCGTGAAACTGGCTACGGAAAAGAATGTACCCGTATTCTGCGCGGAAGATGCAGGGGTCAATGTAGGCGGACTCATTTCAGCAGGACTGGACTACTATGAACTCGGAAGAGAAACAGGACTCATCGCCATTGATGTCATCGAAGGCAAGAATCCAAAGGACCTCCCCATTTCAATGATGAAAAATCCAGTGATCGTGGTCAATGAAGACGCAGCTTCAACCCTCGGGATCACCATTCCAGAGGAGATTTTAGCTGACGCGAAACTGGTAGGAGGTAACTGATGAATATCCTGATCAGCATTCTGGAACAGGGCATGCTTTTCGCAGTTCTGGTCATGGGCATCTATATCACCTACAAGATCATGGACTTTCCGGATCTTTCCGTGGATGGCACCTATCCGCTGGGCGCAGCGGTCTGCGCAGTGCTGCTTGTAAATGGAGTGAATCCATGGGCAGCCACACTGCTCTCCGCCCTGGTCGCCTCTCTTGGCGGGCTCATCACGGGATTCATACACACGAAGCTTTCCATCAACGGACTCATGGCAGGAATCCTTGTGATGTTCGGCCTCTACTCTGTGAATCTGAGAGTCATGGGAAAATCAAACATACCCCTGTTCAACGAGGGCAATGTATTTGAAATGAAAACACTCACCGTCTTTGGAGAAGACATCAGTACCCTGCTTCTTCTCACCGCTTTTGTGGTGCTGATCAAGGTGCTCTTCGAGCTTTTCTTCAGGACGAAAACAGGTTTCTTCTTAAGAGCCGTGGGAGACAACGAGGAAATCCTCACCTCTCTTGGGGCAGACAGTCATAAAATCAAGATTCTCGGCCTCATGGTGGCGAACTTTCTTGCCGGTCTTTCCGGTGCCCTCACCGCACAGTATCAGGGATTCTCTGATATCGGCATGGGAACAGGAAGCGCCGTGACAGCCCTTGCAGCAGTCATCATCGGATTCTCTCTGCTGAAGAAATTGAACGTCTCCATGAGCGGCATCGCCATTTCCGGAGCGATTCTCTACAAGGGCATTCTGGTCTTTGTACTTCGCTTCGGTCTGGACCCCAATGACTTCAAGCTGGCTACGGCTGTGGCCGTCATTGTGGCCATGGGATTCACCTCCGGGGCTTTCAAGTACAAGAAGAAAACCGTAAAAAAAGCGAAATTATCTGAAGGAGGTGAGTCCTATGCTGAAGATCGAAGGCTTGTCAAAAACCTTTAACCAAGACACTCCGCTGGAAAACAGGGTCATCGATG
This sequence comes from Proteiniclasticum aestuarii, assembly GCF_017368455.1. Classification (GTDB taxonomy): domain Bacteria; phylum Bacillota; class Clostridia; order Clostridiales; family Clostridiaceae; genus Proteiniclasticum; species Proteiniclasticum aestuarii. The sequence continues at coordinate 78,504 of NZ_JAFNJU010000004.1, forward strand.
CCCTTTCCCTGAAAGTGGAGAGAAAGGACTTCATCACACTTCTTGGTTCCAACGGAGCAGGAAAATCCACCCTTTTAAACCTCATTGCAGGAACACTGGAGGAAGAGGAAGGACAGATTATTCTGGACGGACAGGAACTGACCCCCATGAAAGCCTATAAGAGAGCGAATCTCATCGGGCGCGTCCATCAGGACCCGAGACTCAGCGTATCCCCCAACATGACGCTTCTGGAGAATCTGTCCCTGGCGGATGCCAAAGGCCACAGCTTCAGCCTGAAGAAAGCCATAGACCTCAATAGAACCAGCTACTATAAAGAGCAGCTGAGCACCTTAGGCTTAGGACTTGAAACGAAGCTCCATACAAAAATCGGACTGCTCTCCGGCGGACAGCGGCAGGCTGTGGCCCTCTTCATGGCCGTGATGAAAAAGCCCAAACTGCTCCTTCTGGATGAACATACCGCAGCTCTTGATCCCAGAACCTCTGAGATCATCATGGGCGTCACGGAAAAGCTCATCAGCCAGGAAGAGATCACCACACTCATGGTCACCCATAACATGAACCATGCGCTGTCCTACGGCAATCGGCTGATCATGATGCATGAAGGCAGAATCGTGGAAGATCTTCGCGGAAAAGACAAGGCGGAGCTCACCGCACAGGATGTCATCGCCATGTTCAAGAAGAATGCGGAGGTCATAGAAGACCGGATGGTGCTCGGATTATAGCAAAGCCATTTTCATTGACATACTCCTTCAAAAGCAGTGAAGGCCACCTGAAGTAATATCAGGTGGTCTTTTCCATTGGGTTCTTTTCAGTTGGTTTCTTTGCGTCTTATCAGGACCCTTTGCCTTCTGTACCCTACCCGAACTGCTGCCAATATGTTATCATCAATATATCAGATACCTATTACACAAGGAGGCAGAAAATGGCGAAATTATCCATGCAGGGAAAAGGAAAGGGTGAAGAGATTACAGCGTTCATCATCGAGGAAATGGGCAGAAGCGGCATGACCGTGGAACTCATTGATTCCGTGACCCGTCAGATCGGAAATGCCACAGTCTATATCCTGGTTTTTGAAAAGTACTACATGCGTTCCTCCAACCGGGCAAGCCTTACAGTGGTTGTGACAGCAGAAAATGAGGACATCATCGTGGATGCCATCGGAGCAGGTGGTGGTCAGGGCGTTGTATTTAAATGGTCCTGGGGCGCAGAAGAGAGTTTTGTCTCTTCCATCGAGAATATTCTTGCGGGAAAAAGCTTCACACGTATGGAATAGAAAAGCTTCGAAAAAGGAGAGTCTCCTGAAGAAATCATCTTCAGGAGACTCTCCTTTACTATGTGAAATTCACGAAAGCATAGCCGCTTCTCTACTCCACACGGATCTTCTTTTCTCTTGCATAGTAGAAGAGATACTGCTGGGCGATGCCGGCGAGACCACCGAACTGCTTCTGTCCGAAGGCTCTGATCTTCGGAAGATTGGTCCCTTCCGCGCCATAGAAATGCATCATGGCTTTCTTCACCCACACATCCACGGGAAAGGCTTCCTTCTTCTTCATGGAGAAAAGCATCACGCAGTCCGCCACCTTGGCGCCTACACCGCTGTAACTCTGAAGCGCTTTATGACACGCCTCTTCTGGAAGTTGAGCAATCATGGAAAGATCATAAGGCAGCAGCTGTTTTTCCTCTTCCGTCAGCGCCCTGGTCTTTTCCGCCTCTTTCATAAGCTCGGCCCCTCTGACGGCCTGCGTCGTCTCATAGATGTATTTCGCGCGATACCCCACCCCAAGGCCTCTCAGCTCCTCTTCCGTGGCCTGAGAGAGCTCCTGAGGTGTAGGAAAGGCATAGAAGGTCTCCCCATGAAAGACAATCTCTTTTCCGTACTTTTCGCTGATTTTCCGGATCCCCTCCTTGATCTTGGGAATGAGATTGTTGGAGGAGAGGATGAAGGAGATCAGCGTCTCGAAGGGCTCCTGATTGAGCACTCTGATGCCGTATCCGAACTTCACCGCTTCATTGAGGAGCGGATCTTTTCTGAGCTCTTTCTTCACCTTGTCATAGTCTCTTCCAAGGTCGAAGTATTCCTTATAGAAGCTGTTAAACTCCTCCATGTTCACATTTTCCAGATGCACATCCTGTCCTCTCAGATGCACCCTTATGACCTTGCCATGAACGATGCCCTGAAAACGGGTCTCATCCTCCTCATGGATTCGATTCCAGCGGAAACACTGACCGCATTCGAAGATGTGCTTCGGGTGAAAGCTCTCCACATCCCTCAGCCTGATTTCATTCTCCAGTATTTCCACTGCCTTATAGTCCATATCGTCCCCTTTTCTTTCTCAGCTGTGCTTCTCTTCCAGATAGGCATGAATCCCGCTAGCCGCTTTCTTCCCTGCGCTCATGGCGAGAATCACCGTGGCGGAACCAGTAACCGCATCTCCCCCGGCGAAGACGCCTGGAAGAGTGGTCTCTCCGTTTTCCTCATTGATAATGATGCAGCCTCTTCTGTTGGTGTCGATGCCCTTGGTGGTGGATGCGATGAGGGGATTGGGCGAAGTGCCCAGACTCATGATGACACTGTCGCAGTCGATGACAAACTCGCTGCCGGCAATCTCCACCGGTCTTCTTCTGCCGGACTCATCCGGCTCACCCAGCTCCATCTTCACGCAGATCATGCCCTTCACAAAGCCCTTCTCATCCACAAGGATCTCTACGGGATTGGTCAGAAGATTCATGATGACGCCTTCTTCGATGGCATGATGGACTTCTTCCGCTCTCGCCGGAATTTCCTTCTCCGATCTTCTGTAGATGATTCTTGACTCCGCACCCAGCCTTACAGCCGTTCTTGCCGCATCCATGGCCACATTGCCTGCACCCACCACAGCCACTTTCCTGCCATGGCTGATGGGCGTGTCATAGTCGCTTCTAAATGCCTTCATGAGATTGGCACGGGTCAGATACTCGTTGGCGGACATGACGCCGTTGGCGTTTTCTCCCTTGATGCCCATGAACATAGGCAGGCCTGCTCCGGAGCCGATGAAGATTCCTTCGAAATCCTCCTCTTCGATGAGACTGTCTATGGTCACGGTTCTACCCACGATGACGTTGGTCTCGATCTTCACACCCAGATCCTTCAGAAGACTGATTTCTTCCCGGACCACGCTTTCCTTGGGCAACCTGAACTCAGGAATCCCATAGACAAGGACCCCACCCGGTTCGTGCAGGGCTTCGAAAATCGTCACATCATAGCCGAGCTTCGCCAGGTCTCCCGCACAGGTGAGACCCGCCGGTCCACTGCCCACCACAGCCACTTTTCGGCCGTTGCCCGGAAGCTTCTCCGTATTTCTGTATCTGTTTTCCATGGCCCAGTCCGCCACAAAGCGCTCCAGCTTCCCGATGTTCACCGGTTCGCCCTTGATGCCCACAATGCAGCTGCCTTCACACTGCTCTTCCTGGGGACAGACCCGTCCGCAGACCGCCGGCAGATTACTGGCTTCTCCGATGGTGTCTCTGGCGCCCTTGATGTCGCCGTTTCTCAGCTCCAGAATGAACTTCGGGATGTTGATGGCCACAGGACAGGCACCCACGCATCTGGGATTTCTGCACTGGATGCATCGGTCCGCTTCCAGAAGCGCTTCCTCCAGATTGTATCCATAGCTTACTTCCTTGAAATTTCTTACTCTCTCTTCCGGTTTCTGTTCTCTCACCGGCACTCTATTTTTCTTCATGCAGTATTTCCCCCAAATCACACAGGTCTGAATGCTCATGAACGCTCTTCTGCTCCATGATGATGTTCTTCTTCCCTTCTGCCGTCTTGTACATGCTCTGGCGCCTCATGGCCTCATCGAAGTTTATGAGATGGGCATTGAACTCCGGTCCATCCACGCAGGCGAATTTCACCTCGTCTCCCACGGTGACTCTGCAGGCTCCGCACATGCCGGTGCCATCCACCATGATGGGATTCAGGGACACAATGGTCTCCAGGCCGTAGCTTTTCGTCAGCTGCGACACAAACTTCATCATGATCATGGGCCCGATGGCGATGCAGAGATCGTATTCCTTCTTGTCCACTTCCATGAGTTCTTTCAGCTTGTCCGTCACAAGACCATGAAACCCGTAGCTTCCATCATCCGTGCATACATACAGGTTCTTGGCCACTTTCCTGAACTCCTCTTCCATGATCAGCGTCTTCTCTGAACGGGTTCCGATGATCACATCCACATCGATGCCTTTTTCCTTCAGCATCTTCACCTGGGGATAGACAGGTGCTGTCCCTACGCCTCCGGCCACAAAGACGATCTTCTTCTTCAGAAGATGCTCTTTCTCGTCGGTGACCACTTCAGAAGGATTCCCCAGCGGTCCGACGAAATCTCTGATTTCATCCCCTTCCGAAAGTGCTGCCAGTTTCTTTGTGGATGCACCCAGCGTCTGGAACACGATGGTGACGGTCCCTTCTTCCCGATCATAGTCGCAGATGGTCAGCGGTACTCTTTCACCCCATTCATCCACCTTGATGATGACAAACTGCCCAGGCAGTGCGGACTTGGCCACACGCCTGGCTTCAATGTCCATCAGAAATATATTTTCAACCAGTTCCCTTTTACGCGTTATTTTATACATTTTATTCCCCCAATATGTTAAGCCTCAATGACTTATTTCAATCACCATATAAGTATACGGACTCTCACCATTTATTTCAACCAGTCCACATGGAATTTAAAGAAATGGAAAGGAGACCCTATCTTCATAAGGTCTCCTGTAAGTCATTTTCTATTTATCCAGATCATTCATGAGATAGACCAGTGTCAGCAGGCTTTCACTCAGATGCACGTTCTCAATGGACACATTTTCCGGTACCTGAATATCCAGAGGAGCAAAGTTCCATATTCCCTTTACGCCGTTATCCACCAGAAGATCCGCCACTTTCTGCGCCTGAGCCTGTGGCACACAGATGATTCCGATATCCACCTTGTTCTCAGCCAGGAAAGATTCCATCTGATCCAGATCGGTTATCTCCACATCCTTGATTCTCATGCCAATAAGCTTGGGGTTCACATCGAAGATCGCCTTCAGATCAAACCCGAACTTGTCGAATCGTGAATAGTTGGCCAGCGCCTGGCCGATGTTTCCCGCACCGATGATCACGGTGGAGTACTTCTTGTCCAGACCCAGTATATGGGAGATCTCATTGTAGAGTTCCTTTACATTGTATCCGTAGCCCTGCTGCCCGAAACCGCCGAAGCAGTTGAAATCCTGTCTGATCTGGGAAGCCGTGAAACCGATCTTTTCACTCAGTTCCTTGGAAGAAACCCTGTCCACGTCATTTCTCAGAAGCTCCGCCAGATGTCTGTAGTATTTTGGCAGTCTTTTGATGACAGCCATGGAAATGTCTTTTTTCTTATCCATCATTGCACCTCATCGTTAATTAAATTTCTAACAATATAATACCATAAAAAAGAATAACTTGTGTAGGTTTTTATCAAAGAAAATGTGCATATGCAGAAAATTTATGAGATTGTTAGAAAGTCAAACAATTTACCCACCGATTTTTCCATAATTACAGTAAATTACCTATGACACAATCAATAAGATGAAATCACGGCATCAATCATCCGCCTTATTGTGAATCTTTGCTCTTACTGTTCCTCCTACCGACAGATTCTGGTGAATGCCTCTAAAAAAAAGAAACCATCTCATCTGATGGTTTCAGTCCATAATGTTTCAGCTTATCCGGCTTCAGCGATCTCTCTGCCTCTCTTTCCGGTTGAGCTTCAAAAGAATGCCTCTCTCCCGGGCTTTTCTTTCAAAGGCTTCCACGGCGACCCTAGCCTTTTCCTTCAGCGGCAGCTCCATGGCTTCTGTCTTTTCCTCAATCTCTCTCATAAGGTCATCCAGATCCTTCATCTCCAGCAGATTCACAGCCAGACAGAAGAAGCTCTTGTGCCTGCCGTCATTGTAGCCGGAAAGGAGCCTTGAAAGGAGGTTCATTTTATCCTGTTGCTCCTTCTGATAGGCTTCCAGTCCCAGGGTTTTCATCTTCTTGAGATCCTTCATCTGATTCCGATGGACGATGAAGGAATCCAGCAGCTCTATGCCCTGATACTTCGCGCAGGGATAGTCTTCGCAGTCGATGCAGTAAAGAACACCCTCATGAGCCAGGCTGCACTGGGCGATGGCACAAGCCTGATTTCCTTCTCCACCACCGCATCCAGGGCAGTACCCTCCGATATACATGATGCAGAGTCCGCAGTTCAGCCCGCAGAGTGAAAAAAGCGGGTCGGGTCTTCTGAAATGCTTCATTTTTCTCCCCTCCAGGATTTCCGAGAAAATCGACGTTCACCACTGTCTGCGCCCGTTTTCATGACCATGTCTTCATCCAGTTACTTGAAGGCGTCTCTCAGCACATCCAGCACGAAGTTCTGCTGATCGTCATAGCCGATATCCGGAAGTGTATCGCCATCCTGAACCCCGTAATTTGCGAAACTGGAGTGGTTTCCGCCACGAATATCCACATACGTCGCAGATTCCGGCAGTCTCGCCTTCGCTTCTTCCAGATTCTCCATGTCGATGACCGAGTCTTTGGTCCCTACCAGAGAATACACGTTAAAGGGAACCTCCCTCAGGTCCGTTCCGCCATCGGGATAGGCTGCCAGAAACACCAGCGCTCTGATCTTATCGGGATTCTTTTCCACAAATCTTGCGGCGGATACACCACCCAGGGAATGCCCCATGATGACCCAGTCAGAAAGCTCTTCCTCTTCCACATATTTCTCTGCGGCCTGGTTGGCTAGAATGGAAAGCTTCAGAGGCGCTTTGATGATGACGGTCTTATAGCCCATCTGGGCAATCTTGCTGGCCAGATGGCCATAGGCTTTCTCCGACACTCTGCCGCCGGGATAGAGGACGACTCCCCCTTGTGGATTCTCCGGCGTGAACACCAGATTTCCGTTCTCCACAGTGAACTCGACTCCCTGCGCAGATTCCAGTGCACTTAAAGCCGTCACCGATGGCCTGTAATAGTCGTCTGCATAGATATAGATGCCCACCGCGGCAAATATAAGAAGAATAAAGAGAATCCTCCCTATTCTGTAGATCCATTTTGATTTTCCTGATTCCTTCGTTTTCAAATCCCCACACCCTCTGTCCTTCTCTTTCAGCTTCCAATACAATATCTCTGTTATCAGTATACTTGATTCCAGCCATTCCTTTAAGCTGTTTTCGTGAATTTACTAAGAATAAGAAGTGAAAAATAGAGAAGTTTATCCTTCCTCTCCTATTCCCCACAGGTCCTATGATAGAATGAAGGTAGTGAAAGCACAGGAGTGTGTAAAAATGGGAAAAAGAGTTTTAGATAAACAGCGTTTTGTCTTTCTGGAAAAACCGGCCATGGAGGTTCTGCAGAGAGAGGAAAATGAAAATAGAGAAAATCAGATTGCAGCCTATCTGGGTGAGCTGAAAAAATACCATCTGTCCGTAAAAAAACTGTCAGAGGGCCGTCCCGACAGAAAAGTGCGAAACCTCATGCTGAATCTGGCCATGATTCTGATTTCGGAAGAGAAGCTCTGGGAAAAGACCAGAGAAAGAAAGCGCATTCCCCTGAAGGCATTTTCAAGAATGGTGGAAGTCCCTGTTTTTGAGCTGAAGGAGATGGAGGATCAGATCCTTGCCTACGCCCTGCTTCTGGAAGGAGAAAAGTATCCGCTGATCCGGCGATCCCTTCACTTTATGGAAGGCACTTCAGAAGACACCACAGAGGAAGCTTCCAAAACGAGCAGAGGCCTTTCGCTTCTGTCCAGGGGCAGATTCTCCTACATCCTCACAAGTCAGGGACAGTTTCAAAGGATCCGGGTGGAGGAAGGGTCTTCGGGTCATGTGGCCTATGGCAGACCTATAGGAAAGAGGCTGAATCTCCTGAAGCCACTCTTCGCCCTTCTTCTGGCTGCCGCTCTTCTTGGCGGTGTGTACTACACCATGTCCAGAAACATCACCCAGACCATCATCGTGAAAGCAACGGGGGAAGTGAAAATGGACTTCAATTCCTTTGGAGATATGGTCCAAGTCGTCGGCATCGAGGCCACCGGACGGAAATTCGTGGAGAAGGCGCAGTTCCAGGAGAAGGATATCGATACCGTTCTTGCGGAAATCATCGAACAGGCCTATATCACAGAAACAATAAGGGAAAGAGCGGAGATCACGATTCTCATATCCGGAGCGTTTCTGCCGGAGGATTTCTTCAAGGCAGGAAAGACCCATGACCGGATTCTTTCCTATCAGCTCAATGCGAAAATAAACAACAACGGTTCCTTCCTCTATGTGGAATAACAGGAAGGAGCGCCATGGAGGTATCATGTCAGCAATTGAAATCAGACCCTTATCAGAAGCAGAGCTTGAGATCGGACTGTTCCGCTCCTTCAACCGCTATCAGAAAGTGACCCGCTGCTACAGGAAAGTAAATGGAAGCTGGATACTGAAGGACATCCCCTTCATCGAAGACTGGGGCCAGGAGGAGTATGCCTATCTCACCAGGTGTCTGAAGAACACCGTGAAAACTGGAGGCACCGTACTGGGAGCCTTTGAGAAGGAGACCCTGGTGGGATTCGCTTCTCTGGAGAACGAATTTTTCGGCACAGGTTCGAAGTATCTTCAGCTCTCCAGCCTCCATGTCTCCTATGAGAAACGGGGCATGGGCATCGGAAGACAGCTTCTTGCCCTCATCGCAGACCATGCGAAGAACTGCGGTGCGGAAAAGCTCTATATCTCCGCCCACTCCTCTGAGGAAACCCAGCACTTCTACCGCAGCCTGGGATGCGTGGAAGCAGAGGAATACAACGAAAAACTGACAGCGGAAGAACCCTTCGACTGTCAGCTGGAATATACGCTGTAATGTGAAACAGGCAGCCTGACTTCATCCGTCAGGCTGCCTGTTTTTCTGATTTACTTTTCTGCTTCTATGCGTTGTAGAGTTCTTCGAAGGCGCCTTCGTCGAATCCCACCACGTACTGATCATCCACAAAGATGGTTGGTACACTTCTTACGCCGATGCTCAGAAGTTCTTTTCTGAACACTGGGTCGGATGTGTTCTTCTCTTCATAGGGAATGTTGTTCTCCTTGAAGTATTCCTTTGCAAGATCACAGTATGTGCATGTGTTGGATGTGTATATGACTACCTTTTTATCCATTCTTATCCCTCCAATGCTGGTAAGCTTATTTAACAGACATCTATATGCCAGTAAATCAATTGTATCCTATTCAATGCATTTTGTCCAATTCTATCTGGACGCTTCAGAAAGAAACGCAGCACCTTTTTCCCTGTATTTCTCTGCGCAGGACCTGCAGATGCAGGCCTGTCTCCTGGCCTCTTCCGGGACAAGAAGAAGGAGCCCTTCGGGAAATGTCACATCTTTGCACCAGCAGCCTCTCGGGTCTTTTCCGTTTTCCATATAACAGTCATTGGGCTGCCCGCACAGGGGGCAGATCGATCGATCCATTCCATACACCTCTCTATCTCTTGTTAGTACCATCATAATGCCTTTTCCGCTTCCTTACAATAAGACTGTTCAAAAAGGTTCCCCTTCATGTATAATAGGGTCTTAGGAGGTGCAGAATGGAAGAAAAAAGAATCAATAAAGCCATATCCGATACAGGATACTGCTCCAGAAGGGTAGCGGACAGCCTCATCGATGAGGGTCGCGTCACTGTGAACGGAGAGAAGGCCGTCATGGGACTGAAGGTCACGGAAGAGGATGAAATCCGCATCGACGGGAAAGTCATCCGCAACAAGCCGCCCATGGTCTACATCGCACTCAACAAACCCCGCGGCATCGAATGTACCACCAATCGAAAGACCCGAGGAAACATCATAGATTTTGTGAAACACAAGGAAAGGATCTTTCCTGTAGGCAGACTGGACAAGGACTCGGAAGGACTGATTCTCCTCACCAATGACGGAGACATCGTGAATAAGATCCTGCGTGCCCGGAACAATCACGAGAAAGAGTACATCGTCACCGTCAATAAGCCCATCACCGATGAATTCATCCGAAGAATGTCTGGAAGGATTCCCATCCTCGGCACCATGACTCGTGAATCCAAGGTGGAGAAGATTGACGAGCGCACGTTCCGGATCATTCTGACCCAGGGACTGAACCGGCAGATCCGCCGCATGACTGAATATCTCGGCTATCGGGTGGTCACCCTGAAAAGAATCCGCATCATGAACATCCGATTAGGAAATCTCAAGCTGGGCACATACAGAGACCTCTCTCCTCTGGAGCTGAAGACCCTGAATGAACTGGTGGATGATTCCAGCAAAACCATTGACTGACCGTCAATGGTTTTTTTCTTTACTCAGATTTAACTTCGATTTCATATTCCCGAAATATTACCCGTACAATTGTTCACTTATGCACATTGTTCACAAAACCCTGTGGATAACTTGTGGAATTCCTGTTATTTACCTCTGTATAACTTGATGTGTTAAATAATAACAGGATTTTCTCCACAAAAAGGCGCAGTTATCCACAGACTTATCCACATTCCAATGAATCTCTTGTGAGTAGTCTGTTCAAAAGCATCCAAAACCGATTCTTTTCTGTGGACGCGTTGCAAGCTCCACTCTTTTTTAATCTTACTCAAGTTCTGACCTTCCTCATTTAGATTCCAATGCAGAAAAGCAAAATAAATGGAACCCTGCCACCTGATTACTCAGATGGTAGGGTTCCTTGCTTCATGTAACTATTGGTACGGATCAGATGATCCCGTTCAGACCACTCAGCGCCATCAGCGCCAGCGCTGCATAGATGAGCAGAATCGGCAGTCCTCTGAAGGCTTTGGGTGCATCAGACACCGCCAGTCTTTCTCTCACCGCTCCATACAGAATGAAAGCAAAGAGGAGACCAATGGGTGCGCCGATGGATGTGAGAAGCATGGGCAGGAATTCCATGCCCTGATTCATCATATCCAGAATAAGATACAGAATCGCTGAGTTCACGGCAAGGAGCGGAAGAACCTTCCCTACAGCCGCATGCATTTCAGGCTTTCTGGATTTCACGAATCCTGTCACCGCCATGGTCACCAGCAGAACGAGCAGCATATAAACCAGAAGGTTCAGGACTGTCACGCCCAGTGGTTCCAGAATGAAGGTGAAGGCCACATAGGACAGAATGCTGGAAACAGCCATGATGACTGCAGCAGACAATCCAAGGGTCAGGGTCTGATCTTCATTGTCACCGAAGTTTGCCAGCTGTCCGATGGATACAAGCTTTGTCAGTGCCAGGTTGTTGATCAGTATGGTGCCAAGAAGAATCGGAAATAAATTTTCCATGCTATTTACCTCCTATTTCTACGTCTTTTTTACCCAGCGCAGCAAAGAGTGCCGCTACCATGGCAAGAGCGAAAAGCGCTCCTGCAGGCTGAGTGAAAAGACTCAGTGTATATTCCGATGGAAGCAGGCTGAAACTTGCGATTTCTGCTCCACTTAGTGGATTCGAAAGAGCTATGCCGCCTGTTCCCAGCACTTCACGCACAAAGGACACCACCAGAAGTGCAATAGCATAGGCCGCGCCAGCCTTGGCTGCATCTCCCAGTCCCTTCCCGAAGGAAGCTTCCGGCAGGAAAGCGCCTGTGGCAAAGAGAATCAGTGAATTCACTGCAAGCAGCGGAAGGAAGATTCCCACACTGGATGCAAGGGATGGTGCATAGGCGAGAACCAGAAGCTCTCCCATTTTCGCCAGGAATGCAACCAGTACGATGTTCACCGGAAGCAGCGCTTCCTTAGGCGCTACCATCTTGACGAGTCCGCCTAGAACCGCCGCCAGAAGTACCAGTGCGAAGGTGAGGATTCCCATCCCCAGAGCGCTGGTCATACTGGAAGTCACTGCAAGGGCGGTGGTAAGACCAAGAGCCAATCCAAGAACTGGATTGTTGCCGAGGAATCCGATTTTTGTGTTTTCCAATCTATTCATTCTCTACCCCTCCTACTTGCTTTCTTCTATGGCAGCCAGTACCGCATTGACAACAGATTCAGATGACACGGTGGCTGCAGAGATGGCATCGACCTCAGTCGCTTCATCTGCATAGGACAGTCCTTCAAACTGAGCCAGGAAATCCGGATGCTCAATCTTGGTGCCTAAGTTCGGTGTATCATTTGCTTCCAGCACCTCCACACTCTGTATGGTCTGGTCCTCTTTGTTCACGACGATCTTCAGGATGTTCGGCGTATCACCGTAGCCTTCCTGCTTGGCATATCCTGCCACTTCAACCGTATAGGTCACAAGATCTCCTTCTTCCACGGTATCTGTGATGATGCCGGCTTTGCTTTCAGAGACTTCTCTGTACAGAGGAATCTTCGCGCCGAACTCGATGGGCTGAACGGAAGGTTCCGCCGGTTCTGCAGGCTCTGCTGTGCCGTCATCCACGATTCCCATGGTTTCGTTGTAGATGGCCTTTGCCGCATCGATTCCATCCACAACAGCCTTGGAGCTCACTGTGGCACCGGAAATGGTGGCAAATGCATCGGTGGAGGTCTTGCCCACCACGGAGCTTACGAATGCATCATCCGTAACCTGTGTGCCGATTCCATCTGTATCATTGAGATTGATCATTTCATATCCTGTGATGTTGCCGTCTTTGTCAAAAGCCAGGGCAAAAGTGATCACGTCCGCGTAGCCCTGATTTTCGATGATGTATGCATATCCCGCATCTCCGGCTTCATAGGCTTTCTTCACCAGTCCTGTCTCATCTGTGAATTCCACAGGGGTGAATTCCGTCTGGCCTTCGAAGAGGCTTTCCAGCACCGCTTTGTCTTCTGATCCTCCAGCTGCATCGATGATGGGTCTGAGCTGGCTGTCAGCAAAAATGAGGATGCCCCCCGTAAGGAGAACAGTGACCAATAAAGCGAGTAAACTCTTTGTACTTTTCATATTCTCTTCCTCCTTACTTATTCAGTTCTTCAAATGCGATTCTGACCGCTTTGGTTACAGAAGTTGAAGAAATCGTTGCTCCACTGACTGCATCCACCGATGCATTCTGGTCATCATAAGTGATTCCTTTAAACTGGTCCAGGAAGGAAGGATCATCGATCCTGTCGCCAAGGCCCGGTGTGTCATTCACTTCAAGAACTGCAACGCTTTCCACTGTATTGGTGTCTTTGTTGATCTTCACTTCAATCTGGTTGTTGTCTCCACCTTCCTGTGCATAGTAGCCAGGTGCTGAAAGAACATAGGTCACAATGGAGCCGTCTTCTGTCTCTTCCAGAACTTCAGGAAGATCGGAAGTGGAATCGGAGAAGATCTTCAGGCCGCCATCCTCTCCCGGGAATTCGATGGCTTTTGGTTCCAGACCGTTTCCGGCGAAGAATGTAAGCACAAGTCCCAGGACAAAGGCTGAAGCGATGGATATTTTATATTTCTTCAGTGCGTAGATGGACCATCCGTCTGTGAGCTTGTCAAGCAGAGGAGATACCATATTCATCAGAAGAATTGCATATACCACACCACCTGGCAGAGAAGACTGCAGTCTGATGACTACGGTGAGCACTGCAAGCCCTATGGCATAAATGATTCTTCCTGTGATGGTCGTAGGATTGGTCACCGGGTCCGTTGCCATGAATACAGCACCGAACATGAGTCCTCCTGAAAGAACGTGGAATGCAGGATACCACATGCCTACACCATTGGCCAGCGCGATGACCGCTGTGAAGATGAAGACGGATCCCACGTAGACGACTGGAACTTTCCAGTCCAGAACTTTTCTATAGGCAAGATAGATGCCCACAAGGATGATGAGCAGTGCACTGGTTTCACCAAGTGCGCCTGGATACCATCCCAGAAGAAGGTTCGTCAGTCCGCCGAACTGGTCGAGGAACTGTTCTGTTACCGCCGCATCCTTGATCAGCCATCCTGCATTGGCCATGGAGGAGACCGGGGTTGCGCTGGTTGTGACATCTGCCACAGTGGATCCTACAAGAGAGGAGAATATGACCATTCTACCTACTCCGGCCGGATTGAAGATATTGTGACCGAATCCGCCGAACACAAGCTTACCAAAGAAGATTGCAAAGAAAGATGCTACTCCGATGGCAAAGAAGCTTGTGGAGATCGGAACGGTTAATGTTAGTATGATTGCTGTCACAAGCGGGAAGGAATTCTTGATATGATATCCCACTTTCTTCCTGGTGGCCAGTGCGAATACCGCTTCCGTCACCAGGGCCGAAATAATGGATACAGACATGAGGCCGACTCCATGAATCACATAATCCATTCCGTATTCCTGGAAATAGAACACCATAGAGAATACGAATACGACCATAAGGCCAACCGCAAGCTCCGCCATGATGCCGTGGGTGCTGTGGTCCTTGTCTCGATTGTTCGGAGACACTTTTGTAATAAATTTCATTCTATCTGTCCCCCCTACTTCTGCGTTGCAGCTCTTAGAAGAGCTTTTCCGCGTCTAACGCCTTCAGTTACTTCAATCTTGGAAGGGCACACATAGGTGCACATTCCGCACTCGATACACTGGTCCGCTCTCAGCTTCGCCAGGAGCTTCACATCACCAGCTTCTTCAGCATTATTGATTCTGACTGGAAGGATTCCTGCAGGACAGTTGTCATTGCATCTTCCGCATCTCAGACAGGCAATGGTATCCACAGGGTCTGGCTTCAGGATGGTGATGGCATTGGATGCCGTGGTGATGACCATTTCATCTGAAGTGGCTGTCTTACCCATCATAGGTCCACCCGCGATGACTCTAACTTCATCCTGTGCATATCCGCCGATCTGCGCGACGATTTCCGCCACAGATACACCCACCGGTACGCGTACGTTGCTGGGGTTTTTCACGCCATCACCGCTGACGGTGATGAGCTTCTCTATGATAGGCTTCCCCTCTTTCAGTGCTTCCGCAAAGGAGATGGCCGTGGTTGCATTATTGACGATGACTCCGATTTCTCCAGGAAGTCTGTCGTATCTCTTCTTGAAGATTTCATAGATCAGGGTTCTTTCCCAGCCCATGGGGTACATGTCTGGCACTTCCACCACTTTCATGGCGTCCTGACCTTTCAGTGCTTCGTTGACCTTGGCGATCAGATCCTTCTTCGTCGTCTTGATGGCAATGAGCGCTTCTTTTGCTCCTGACATCTTCAGCATGGCTTTTGTGCCGTAAAGAAGATCCTCCACCTGATTGTTCATGATTCTATAGTCTGCAGTGATGAATGGTTCACATTCCACCGCATTGATAACCAGTGTATGAATTCCTTTGGCTCCTCTGTATTTCACATAGGATGGGAATCCGGCTCCACCGCAACCTACGATTCCGGCATTCATCATGAAAGTCACCAGTTCCTCCACTGTGGCTTTTTCCGCATCCAGTGGTTCAAATGGCCTTTCAAAATCCTCGCATCCGTCGTTCTCCACAACGAGATGATCAATCTTCTGTCCAGGATTGTGTTTCAGTTCCACTTCCTCTATACCCAGAACCTTCCCGCATACAGAAGAGAAAATTGGCACCACAAAATGGTCATTACGTTTGGCGATCATGGTTCCCTTTTTCACATAATCTCCAGCATTGACCAGAATATCCGTGCAAGCCTGAAGAGGGATATACACCTTCTTCCCTGCAACAATATTCTTAACTTCCCCGTAGCTCGTCAATTCTTTGTGCCCATTTAAATGTAGCTTCATGGGTCCAATTAATATTGACATACTGTTCACCCGACCTTTCGAAATTTCGTTAAGATTTAAACTAAGAATGAATTTGCTCCCGATTATTTTTATCATTCTTATTAAGTTCCTGAATAATTATAACATAAAACAGAAATATTGAAACATAATACACCTTGGGATTGGCATCATTTTAACGAATATCGTGAGGAAAACCCCATTTCAATTAGCAACCTGTTAATTGAATCCTTTTCAGCTGTTTATTATAATATTATCAAAGGTTGTGTTATTTTTTAACAACCCCTCTTTTAGCTGTTAATTTGTTAACTTTTCCTGAATTTAATAACAATCCAATTGTGAAATACACATGTGTATAAGAAAAAGATAATCTTATCGGGTTTCTTGCCTGTTTTTTCCATTAAGATTTTCATAAATCGAACAAAAATATAACGAATCAGATTATTGATTTCGTTTTTATCACTGCATGCTATAATAGAAGAAAGAAATTACAGAACGTCTTGATTTAGGAGGAAAAAATGAGAGTTGGAATAGGTTATGATGTACATAGATTAGCGGAAGGAAGGGACCTCATCATAGGAGGTGTCAGAATTCCTCATGAAAAAGGACTGCTCGGTCATTCCGATGCGGATGTATTGACCCATGCCATCATGGATGCGCTTCTTGGGGCAGCGGCCCTCGGCGACATCGGCACACACTTCCCCGATACGGACGATGCATTCAAAGGATCAGATAGTCTGGATCTTTTGAGACACGTCAAGGCCATGCTGAAGGAAAGAAACTTCAAGATCATCAACATTGATGGGGTCATCATTGCTCAGGAACCCAAAATGAAGCCCCACATCCCGGAAATGAAGCGCATTCTCTGCGAGGTGCTGGGACTGGATATGGATCACCTGAACATCAAAGCCACCACAGAGGAAGGACTCGGTTTCACCGGTTCCAGAGAAGGCATCTCTTCTCAGGTGGTCGTGCTCATAGACAGACGCTATTAGAGAAAACCACTTAGGAGGAGAGGACAATGGAAGCATTATATGAGAACATCTTCAGAAGGAAATCCACAAGAAACTTCAACATGGACGCTTTAGATGAAGCTTCTCTTCTTAGGGTTTCAGACATTCTTCATCGCGCACCGAATCTCTTCGAAGGACTTGACGTGCACTTTCACATCATCCGGGATGGCAGCGGCTTCTCGGAAAAAGCCACCGGAATCATCGGCGCCTATACCAAGGTGAAAGCACCGCATTTCATTGTGGTCACGGCAAATACCCAGTCCGGTTTCAGGCAGGCAGTAGGCTACTCCATCGCCCATGTGATCTTAGCCATGAACGATCTGGGTATTGCCACCTGCATCACTTATCCCGGTGTGGATAAATCCGTCATTGAAAAGCATGCACAGCTGGAAGAGGAACAGGAGCCTGTTCTCTTCATCGCTTTCGGAAATCCCGAGAACCCTCTGGAACTCTATCCGAAGGCGGATTATTACAAGAGGCGTCCTTTGAAAGACATCATCATCCAGGGACCTGTAAAGAGAAAATACAAGTTTATTCTGGAAGCCGTAAGGCTTGCTCCCTCCTCCTTCAACACCCAGCCCTGGCGCTTCAGTGTGGATGGAAACAGAATACATCTCATGAGAGTGAAGCTGGGCTTCATCAAAAGCAAGTTCTTCACTTCGCTGAACAAGATCGACATGGGCATCGCCCTGGCCTATATGATCATCGCCATGAAGTCCAAGGGAATGAAGTTCAAACTGGTGAAACAGTCCATCCCCCATACGGATATGGAGTATATGATCACCATTGAAATACAGGAATAGAAATATGACACGGGAGGGATCCATATGAAACTGAACAAGAAGAAGCTGTTTTTCGCACTGCTCTTCGGTATCACCCTGCTTGCCATCAAAGCCAGTACAACAAAGACACCCGTCCAGTCAGAGGAACTGTAATCTTAAATTTGCATACGCAGCCATAAGGAAAAGCACGCAATTTCAATGCGTGCTTTTCCTTATGGTCTTCCATTCTAGAGCCGTATCATCCGATACCATTTGCATCCGACTTTCAAGATGATAAGATGAGCATAGAAAGACGCGTAATAACAATCCTGAGGAGCGAAAGATATGAAAGACAAAGCCTACATCAGACCCCCGGATAAGATCCCCTTCTATATAAAGCTTGGACTTATGGTCTCAAAGAAAGTGACAAAAAAGGACCTCCTGGTGCCAAAGCTTCTCGCCTGGTACCCGAAGGTCGCCATCAGTTCCGGAGTCATGGAGTCTCTAGTCGCCCATGGAAAGAAAGATCTTTCTCCTCGCATCCTCCAGCTGGTAAGGATGCAGGCATCCATTCTTCCTGCCTGTCCTTTCTGCATCGATATGAATTCCTTCGAGTATGACAGGAAAAACATCTCCGAAGAGGAAATCAGCGCCCTTGCCGGTAGAATCCCCCTGGAAGAAGTCACCACTTTCACCAGGCCAGAGCGCCTGGCCGTGGCATACACAAAGCTTATTTCAGAGACGCCTGTCATGATCCAGGAATCCTTCATGGCGGAGATCAAGTCGGCATTCACAGAACGCGAGATTGTCATCCTGGCCAGTACAGCTGCTCAGGTGAACTACTGGGCCAGGCTCATCAGCGCACTGGGGGTTCCACCTGCAGGATTCACAGACCGGTGCGATTTCTAAAAGTACTCTCTCCAAATTTCAGAGAGGATCTATCATGAATCAGCATCCTTCTGCCTGATGATCAGCCTGCTGCTGAGCTCATCGATGGTATAGTCAATGTAATGATCCCTTGCATCCAGCTCAATGAAGGACATGGCGGAAAGAAGATCTCTGTCCATGAGAAAATGGACGGAGAAAATATCCCCTTGACCGATCCGTATGAGGATGGTGGACACCTGAAAAAACTCCATCTCTATTTTATACCTTAGGATAAGAGGTTTCCCGTAGTTATCGATGAAGTAGTCCTTGTCTCCTTCTCGATCCTTCACCGAGCGCAGTTCATAATCTCCTCTCAGAATATCTTGCAGTTGAAGCATCCTTCTCTCTCCTTTCATCTTGCATGATACAATCCGTATCCATGCCTGTTGTACCTTGTATTATACGGTATCTACATTAATAATGAGTATACGCACTATGAATATAGTAGAAAAAATGCAGAGGAAGTCATTTCTGATTTCCTCTGCATTCTGTTCTATTGCTATGTTTCTTTTAGTATGCTTTACCCCAGTAAACCAGAGACTCCGCTTTTTCACCACAGCAGATGCAGGTATCGCTGAGCTCTTCCTGTTCAAAAGGCATGCATCTGGAAGAGAGTCCATACTCTTCCTTGATCTGCTCTTCACAGGAAAGCTTTCCGCACCACATGGCCTTGATGAACCCCGGTTTGTTATCCGCAGCATCTCTCATCTCTTCTGGTGTCACCGCAGTGCTTGTCATGGTGGTCATGCGCTCCAGCGCCTTCTCATAAAGCGCATCATGGATTTCATTAAGGAGTGCAGGAAGCTTCTCTTCCAGCTCATCCATGGATACGAAGATCTTCTCTCTGGTGTCTCTTCTCACCAGCACCACCTGATTGTTCTCGATGTCCTTAGGGCCCACTTCCAGTCTCACTGGAACACCCTTCATCTCATATTCGCTGAATTTCCATCCTGGCTTCTTGTCTGATGCATCCACTTTGACTCTGACCACCTTGGAAAGTCTTTCCCTCAGCTCTTCCGCTTTTTCCAGAACGCCTTCCTTGTGCTGCGCCACAGGAATGATCACAAGCTGTGTAGGTGCCACTCTTGGTGGAAGTACAAGTCCTGAATCATCTCCGTGCACCATGATGATGGCGCCGATGACTCTTGTGGACAGCCCCCAGCTGGTCTGGTGGACATGAGCAAGCTTGCCGTCTTTTCCTGTATAGGTGATGTCAAAGGCTTCTGCAAAGCCCTGACCGAAGTTATGGCTGGTCCCGGACTGAAGGGCCTTCCCGTCATGCATCAGCGCTTCAATGGTATAGGTCGCTTCTGCGCCTGCAAACTTCTCCTTGTCGGTCTTTCTTCCCTTGATTACCGGAATGGCCAGGAAGTTCTTCATCATGTCCGCATAGACATTCAGCATCTTTATGGTTTCATCCTGGGCTTCTTCTGCAGTGGCGTGAATGGTGTGTCCTTCCTGCCACAGGAACTCGGAAGTTCTGAGGAATGGTCTTGTGGTCTTCTCCCATCTGATGACGCTGCACCATTGGTTGTAGAGCTTTGGCAGGTCATTGTAGGACTGGACGATGTTTGAGAAATGCTCGCAGAAAAGCGTCTCTGAAGTCGGTCTGATGCAGAGTCTTTCCGCAAGAGGCTCAGACCCGCCATGGGTGACCCATGCCACTTCCGGTGCAAATCCTTCCACATGATCCTTCTCTTTCTGAAGTAGACTCTCTGGAATCAGCATAGGCATATAGACATTCTCGTGACCAGTCTCCTTGAACTTCTTATCCAGATATCCCTGAATGTTTTCCCATAAGGCATATCCGTAAGGTCGTAAGATCACTGCTCCCTTGACCGTGGAGTATTCGATCATCTCCGCTTTCTTGACGATATCCGTGTACCACTGGGCAAAATCCACATCCATAGGTGTGATGGCTTCAACCAGTTTTTTGTTGTTACTGTTCTTGCTCATTTGTAAACCTCCCTAGAAATAAAAAAAAAGCATCAATCAAAGGGGCCGAATCTACTCCGGCGGTACCACCCTAATTGATACTTGTGTATCCACTCTAAAGTATAACGGCTTTCCCCGCTCAGTCATTCTGAGAAACTCCAAGACAGGTTCCGAAAACTTTCCCTGAGGGCTTCCACCATTTCCCTCTCTCTGTAAAGGCAGGACTTTCGTACTGGTTCTTTTCATCGTTTATATCATTATGATTCTATAGGAAAAAGAGGCTCCGGTCAACTAGTTTTTTTCAGATGGGCCTGTTCCAATTCCGCTTAGTTTTCAAGGAAATAAGTCAAATCCCACCCTCCCGCGACCCTAACAGGTTCTCTACAGAACCCACCAGGTCTTGTATCTGGGATCCAGATACAGGGTGTATCTGTCCTTCCGTCTTTTTCTTCTTCCATCCAGATGATAGGTCCGCTCTTTCAGACCATTCTTATCCTCAATAGTGACATAATGAATCTTCTCCACATCCACGGTAAGATATCTTGCCCGGTCCACAGCATAATATCTGAATTTCAGCGGATAGACCCTGCCGTCCTTGCTGTAGGTGATCACTTCACAGGGATATTTCTTTACTGGACACATGGCATCACCCTCTTCTTCTTTCACCTTCATAATAGAACATATATTCTTTTTTGTCAATATAACCGGATTCACGCAACATTATGCCCATATATTGATTCCAATCGCGACTTACCCACAACATATTGTGGATACTGTGCATAACCTTTGTATTCCATATGAACATTGTTTCCGATTCTTTTCCAGAATGTGAAAAGAGAGCCATTTCGGCTCTCTCCTGTCGTTTACTGTATATACTTGGATGGATTGACTGCGCTTCCACCCATTCTGATTTCAAAATGAAGATGACTTCCAGTGGATCTTCCCGTGCTGCCCATCTTTCCGATGACATCTCCCTGCGTTACACTCTGCCCGACTTTTACATTGATGGAGCTTAAGTGTGCATAGGCTGTTTCAATCCCGTTTCCGTGATTCACGATGATGAGTTTTCCATACGTACCTTTATTCCCGGCAAAGGTCACTTTTCCGTTTCTGGAAGCCAGGATGCTGGTTCCTCTGGAATTGGCGATATCGATGCCTGCATGAAATGCTCTTCTTCTGGTTACAGGATGGATCCTGTTTCCATACCCGCTTGTCAGTCTTCCGCTGGCCGGTCTGATGAAGGTTGAGGCTCTCTTTCTCTCCAGTGCCTGCTGTCTCAGTTTTTCTTCTTCGACTCTGATCTCTTCTTCCACTTTGGTCTTCTCTGCACTCAATACCTCTGACTGGGTCTGCACCTCAGTGATTCTGGTACTGAGTTCGCTGTTGAAAGTGAGCAGTTCAGAAGATCTTGATTCGATGCTTCCCAGAAGCTCTTCCACAAGAAGCAGATTTTCCTGAAGCTTACTCAGCTTTTCCTGAAGGCCCTCCCTGATGGCTTCCTTGTCTTCCTTCTTCAGCTCTTTTTCCTGAACCAGTTCAAATTCCTCCACAGAAGAATGAACGGCTTTCAGAATGTCTGCCAGTTCCATTTTCGCATAACCATTGGTCAATGTCAGAATAGCTGCCTCTATGATGCTCGGATTGTCTTCACCAAGCATTTCAGTTTTCCTGCTTGTCACATCTATATTGTCTCTTAAATACTCTGCTCTGATGCGATAGATTTCTCTATCTCGATTTATTTCTTCGATTTCCTTAAGATTTGCTTCCAGTTGTGTCTCTGATTCCTGTCTGACCACACTTACTGTTTCCAGCTCGCTGTTCAGATTTCCCAGTAGTGCCTTCTTATCTTCCAGTGCATATACGTTCTGAGCTGAAAATCCGGTGATGGTCCCCGCCACCAGCAGTCCAGCGACAATTCTTCTTAAATACTTCATTTACTTCCTCCATGTCACTTTTTACGACTTCCTTATACTAAAGTCTTTTTATGAAGAAAGTATGAAGATATTTCATTTATTTTTACATTTAATTAAAGATGCTCTTTACAACTTGCGGGAAACCGCATGATATCACCTTTCTACCACTTCATCTGTTCTACATGGATTCCGAAAAATTCATGCCAGATAAAAGAATGTGAAGAAATAATGCATGAGACTGCCGCCCAATATGAACAGATGGAAGAGCTCGTGGAACCCGAAGGATTCCGATAGATTCGGTTTTTTCACCATGTAGATGAACCCGCCGATGCTGTAGAGGATTCCGCCCACAAGAAGCAGCATGAATCCGGTAAAGTCCACATTCCTGTAGACATCTCCGATGAAGAACATGACCATCCATCCCATGAACAGGTAGAAGAAGGTATACAGCACTCTTGGCATGTTGTTGATGAATACCTTGGACAGAATCCCGAACAGAGCGATGGACCAGACCACAATCAGCACCACATTTCTCTGGGTTCCTTCCAGAACACTTAGGCACATGGGTGTATAGCTTCCTGCAATCAGCACATAGATCATGCTGTGATCCAGCTTCTTCAGTCTTCTGATCCCCTTCTCACTGCCGGTATAACCATGATAGATTCCGCTGGCAAGATAAAGAAGAATCAGGCTGATGCCGAAAATCAGCGCTCCGATGATGCTCTTTAAGGAAGCCTCCACAAGAATCCTCTGGGTAAGGAGTACAATGGTACCGATGAAGAAGAGCACTGCTCCGGCAAGATGGGTGATGGAGTTGACGGGTTCTCTCAGTTTTATTCGTTTCATATGAATTTCTCCTTGATGTAGTTTTTATAACTATGTGTTGTCCTGTTCATATTATAACTCATTTCGACGTAAAATCAACATTGTAGTTTAAGAAATTTTATATTAATATGATACTATCTGGTTTTGATAACTACATGAAGCATGTATCCGTTCCCTGCAGTGCCTCAGGCACAAAGACAATGCACCGGTCCGTACCTGCTTCCTGACAGCCCCCCCGTCTCAGGATTTATTCCGCTCATGACCAGTTAAATACCATAGAACCGCTTTACGGCACGAGGAGAAATGAAATGAAGAAAGAAGAAATGCTGAAGCTACCCGAAATCTCGGAAATACCTGATTTTGGTCTGTATATGGACCAGGTCATCACCTATATGGAGAAATCCTATCCTAAGAAACCTCTGACAAAAACCATGATCAACAACTATTCCAAAGATAAGATTCTTTACCCCTCCCACAAGAAGAAATACGCCAGAGAACATCTGATGCTTTTAGCACTCATTCAGATCCTGAAGAGAACCCTGACGCTCCCTGAAATCAAGATTCTTCTGGGCCCTGTATCCAAGGAATGCGCCAATGGCCATACTGAGAGCCTTTACAGACTTTATGAAGACTTCCATGGACTTTTCAATACCACCATCTCCCATTCGGAAGAACTGCGAAACAGGGTCTCGGAGAATCTTTCAGACAGCCGCGTAAAGATTCTCGTATATTCATTAATTTCTGCCTATTTCGGCAATCTTTCAGAAGAACTTCTTGCTGAAGCCGATCAATAACGCAGATTTACTCATTTCTAGAACAATTCGCTAATTGTTCACAGTTATTTCTTATGGTTTTCATACGTCATTTTCACAAAACCTGTATCATAATGTTATGCAATCAGAGATTAATACTCAATATAATGATAAATTATGCAAATATTGGATGGAAATGAAGGCGATATGATGAAAACAATGGTGTTAGGCGCAGTACACCTTAATGTAACTGATGTGGAGGAACTCACCCTTTACTATGAAACTCTGGGATTCAGAAGCAGACAGACCGACGAAGGCATGGAGCTTCTTGCAGGAAGCAGACCCCTTCTCATTCTGCATCCTACAAAACAGACAAGACGACATGAAGTGGGACTCTATCATTTTGCTGTAAGAGTCCCTGATAGAGAAGACCTGGGCAATTTCCTCTATCACCTGGCGGTGAAGAGAATTCCTGTAACAGGATTTTCCGACCATCATGTGTCGGAAGCCATCTATCTCAGCGATCCTGAAGGAAATGGCATAGAGGTCTACTGGGACAAGCCTGAAAGCATCTGGAAAAACGGAAACGGAATCCATATGACGACAGATCCCATGGATGTGGATGGAGTCCTTGCCTCAAGAACCACCGACTCCTTTACAGGCTTTCCTGAAGGAACAGACATGGGTCACATCCACCTGCATGTACAGAATCTGGCAGACTCCCATAGTCATTACAAAGAAACACTGGGACTTGAAAAAACACTGGATTATCCCAATGCCGGTTTCTTCTCAAGAGACGGATATCACCACCACATCGGCATGAACATGTGGCTTCAGGGCAATCCCGATGTGAAGCGCGATGGTTACCCCGGTATCCACCACTTCAGCATTCATCTTGCTCCTGCTGTCTTTGACGAGATTTATGGTCCGGAGAAGACAGTGGTGGAAAACCGTGATCCCAATCATATCCTATATAAGGTTTATCGAGGCTTTTAACCAGTCTCTTTAAATAGATCTAGAACCCGCTTCCTCCTACTTGAAATATACTTTCTCTTTTTTGTATATTTCAACAAAGATGAACCCCGGAGAATTCGTTCTCCGGGGTTTTCCTGCGTCTATCTGTTTTCATAGGCTGTCTGGATGATTTCCTTGATGTATCCTTTTCTGTAGGCATTCACCAGCTGGAGAAGATCCTCCACCTGGGATTTCAGTTCCTTCCCGGTATCCGTGTCCGCAACGCGTCTGCGACTTCGGACACTTTCAAGGACCATTACTGTGGATACGATGTCCTTCTCTTCCAGAATGGCTTTCTGTGTGGATTCGAAAGGCTCATGACTGACCAGGTTCAGCCCGTGGGAATTGTAGATCAGCGTGTATCCCGCAATGCCGGTCTCCTTCTGGTACGCCTTGGCGAATCCGCCGTCAATGACCAGGAGCTTTCCGTCTGCCTTGATGGGACTTTCTCCTTTGACCACTTTCACCGGCACATGCCCGTTCACCAGGTGCCCATGCTCTTTATCCAGCCCGAACTCCTCCAGAATCATTTCGATGCGGTCCGGTCTTTCTCTGTCCCTGTAATATGGATTCTTTTCTTCCGCATGGGGCGCTTTGTCGTCAATGTAATACCGCTCGAAGGTGGCCATCTTTCTCTTTCCGAAGAGCGGAGAAGAAGGTCCGCACCAGAGATACCACATGGCATCCAGTCCCTGCTCCTTCAGCACGGGGTCATTATTGAAATAGCCCTGTCTTGCAAGGCGGTCCAGTTCGTCCAGAGCCGCTTTCCCTTTGTATCTCTCTCCGTCAATCGTGATCTCATTGAAATCCCCATCGTCATTCATGGGCATGCAGCCATGAAGCAGAAGGTTCCCGTTGAACACCTTATACATGCTGCCCTTGGAAAAGAGAAGCTGTACATGATCATTCAGTCTCATGGAGTTCATGAAGGAGCGTTTCAGCCTCTCCAGAATGTCCTTTTCCGCCTCTGTCAGAATGAAGGGATTCTTCGGATCGATGGTCGGAAATTCTGTGGAATTCAGTTCATACTCCACACCATCCACCTTGACGGTGCCTTTCTCGTAATCGATCATATCCAGCAGCATCCGATCGCTCATTCCATATTCCGGATGTCTGTAGATGATCTCCGCTTCCACCTTCATCTGGATGAGAAAAATCGCCTTGTGGATTTTGGCGATGAGCTCCAGCTCCTTCTGGTTCTTCTCTGTGACTTCCACCCCTTTGGGCATGAACTTCGAGAGCTCCCCGCTTCCGTAGTTCTCCATGGCGAAGGTGGCCAGAGGAAGAAGATTGATGCCGTAGCGGTCTTCCAGTAGCTCCAGATGATTGTATCTGGCAGTGATGCGCACAACATTTGCGATGAGCGCTTCGCTGCCGGCACAGGCCCCCATCCAGATCATATCGTGATTTCCCCACTGGATGTCCAGAGAGTGATACTCCTTCAGCATGTCCATGATGATATCCGCTCCAGGACCTCTGTCATAGATGTCTCCGATGATATGAAGCCGGTCCACGGCAAACCGCTGTATGAGATTGGATATGGCGATGATGAACGCCCTGGCCCGATCCAGATCAATGATGGTTTCAATGATCTTGTTGTAGTAATCATACTTGTTGATTCGATCTTCGTTCTCATTGAGCAGTTCATCCAGAATATAGGCGAACTCCTTCGGGAAAGCTTTTCTCACCTTGGACCTGGTGTATTTGGAAGAGACTCTCTTGCAGACTTCAATGAGTCTGAAAAGATGGATCCTGTACCAGTCGTCGATTTCCCTCTCATTGATGTCCAGCATATCCAGCTTCTCCGCCGGATAATAGATCAGTGTCGCCAGAGCCTTCTTTTCCGATTCTCTCAAGGTATTTCCGTACAGATCGTTGATCTTGTTTCGGATGACCCCTGAAGCATTCTTCAGCACATGGCGAAAAGATTCGAATTCTCCATGCACATCCGAGATGTAATGCTCTGTACCCTTCGGCAGATCCAGGATCGCCTGGAGATTGATGATTTCCGTCGTTGCAGCACTGATGGTGGGATACTGTCTTGCCAAAAGCTTCAAATAGTCTATATCTCGAACTGTCTCAACTTCCTTTCCAGTCAATTCATTCGTCATTCATAACGCCCCCAATAAAATTAACAATTCCGTTTCTATATTTCATTATACAGTAGATTCATTCATTGCCCCACACTGATTGCCAAAAATAAATGGATATTCAGCAAATAACCAGAATTCAGCCTGTCATTCTTCCCAATGCTTACAAACGTCCACCCAGCCCCTGGCTTTCGCATATCTGAAAAGCTCCTCAGGGGTCAGCTCAATGGCGCTGTTGTCACTTCCGCAGGCCGGAAAGACGCTTTCATATCTTTTCAGAGACAAATCCAGAAAAACCAAAGCATCCTCTGGCACTGCAAAGGGACAGACCCCGCCCACCGCATGACCTGTGAGCTTCTCCACATCCTCTGCCCGGAGCATCTTCGCTTTTCGTCTGAACCGCTCTTTGAATTTTCTGCTGTCCACCCTGGCGTCCCCAGCCGCCACAATCAAGACCGCTCCCTCTTCTCCATAAAAGGAAAGGGTCTTGGCGATCCTTCCGGGAATGACCCCTGCAGCTTCCGCTGCCAGCTCCACTGTGGCACTGGAGACAGGAAATTCCATCACCTGATCCTCCATGCCCAGCTTTCTGAAATATCTCTTCACATTCTCTATGGCCATGCTCTTCTTCCCCCTCATTCATTCCTTCTTTTCTTCTTCATTCTTCTATTCTATCAAAAAAAGCGTCATTAAAATCGGAAATCAGCAACCAGATTTTGTATCGTTTTTCATAATTGTTGTATTGGATGAAATTGTAAACACTGTCTGTAAGCTTTACAATAAGATTATGAGTTACAGAAAATTAAACCCGGTTATTAAAAAATTCATACTGATCGTTTTTCTTTATGGACTGACCTCCGCATCCTTCAACGGATTCTTCGGCATCTACATCAAGGAAATCGGCTATCCCGAAAGCGTCGTGGGCAGCATTCTGTCCCTCAGGAGATT
The DNA here is from genome assembly GCF_017368455.1 of Proteiniclasticum aestuarii. Lineage (GTDB taxonomy): Bacteria > Bacillota > Clostridia > Clostridiales > Clostridiaceae > Proteiniclasticum > Proteiniclasticum aestuarii. The sequence goes on from NZ_JAFNJU010000004.1 coordinate 106,350, forward strand.
ATCCGTTGGGGTCTTCACCTTCCTCATCGCTTTCATCGCAGGCAAACTCGGCCACAAAAGAACGCTGATTCTGGGCCTTTTCACCGTGGGCATCACAAGTATTCTCATCGTCATAGTGGAAAACATCCGGTTTATGGAAATCATTTCGGTGCTCTTCGGGTTCGGACAGGCGGCCATGCTGACGGTGGAATCTCCCTTCATCTTCAATCAGACCGATGGAGAAGAAAGAGTCCATGCCTTCAGTCTCACCTTTGCCACCAGAAATGCGGCATTCATGTCGGGGTCTCTACTCACAGGGTTTCTGGCGGACATCTTTTCCACCAGAGTCGCAACGGATGCCATCGCCATACGCTATGCGCTGATTGCCGTGAGCATTCTGAGCCTTGTGGCCATCATTCCCTTGAGTCTTTTAAAGCCCAGGACGGCCAAGAGAGACAAGCAGCTGAACCTGAAAGAGATCCACTCCTTCTTCACGAAGCAGAACGTCGTCTTTCTAACTTATACAGGATTCATCGGCCTTGGCGCCGGACTTGTGGTTCCCTTCTTCGGCGTCTATCTGAAGTACATGCTGGAAACCACGGAAAGCCTTGTGGGACTGATTCTGAGCTTTGCTCAGCTGGGCACCGTTTTCGGTGGACTCAGTGTCCCTTACTTAAGCAGAAAGATCGGTAACTATAAAACCATTGTCATGACACAGATCTTAAGCATTCCACTGCTCCTCGCCATCGGGTTCCCTCAGGGAATCGTCATTGTGGCCATCGCCTTCTTTCTTCGAAGCTCTCTCATGAACATGGGACAGCCGCTCATAAGAAACATCGCCATGGATATAGTGGAAGAACAGCAGAGGCCCTTCATGAGCGCCATGCGTGTCATGGTCAACAACATCGCCCGTGCCTTAGGCATCTACGTAGGTGGCGGCATGATGGAGCGCATCAGCTACAATGCTCCTTATGCCTTGACCATCGTCTTCTACCTGATAGGCACCTTCCTGTTCTATCTTCTCTTCAGAGAGAGGATGAAAGAAAAATCGCTCCCCATGAGTGTATAGCTCCCATAGCTAAACTCATTAAAATTAAAACCCGCTCCTCATGAGCGGGTTTTATTATGCTTTGAGATTTCATTATACAGACCCCGAAACCCGGAGATACTGTTCCAGTTTGAATCCGCAGATGAGCCGGAAGATCTCTTCATCATCCTGAAGATCAAGGCCAGTGAGATCAAGAATCCGACTGATTCTGTATGAAAGACTGTTTCTGTGAATAGAGAGTAACTCTGCCGCTTTGATCATATGGCCACGGCATCGTGTGAATACACAAAGCGTCTCATAAAGTTCACTGTTATGTGCCTGATCATGCTCTCTAAGCGTTCTTAATGCAGGATGAGAAAACTGAAAGAGCTCTCTTTCTTTCATTTCACTGATCATGACATAGAAGCTGTACTTTTCAAAATACATGATTTCATCTTCTACACGCAGTCTCTCTCTGATTCTGTAGAGCTTTATGCATTGCCTGTAGACCTCCTTCAGGTTCATGATATTCGCACAGGGTCTACTAATTCCCATGTGCTCCACACCCTTATGAAATAAAGAAAGAAGCCTCTTCTCTTCTTCTGCTTTCAACTTTCCATCTTTCTGGATGCGGACAATAAATACCATCTGACTCTTTTCTTTCAGATAGGATGAACCTGGCAATATCCGCAGGATCTGTTCCTTGAGGAATTCGGCTGCATGAATACTGTTTAGGTATTCATTGGGTCGAACCACAAGGCACACCACCTTTTCAGGAAATTCGATCCTGCTGTTTTTCATGCGTATACGAATCAGCTCCTCCTCTCCACCATGAAGAAGTTCATAGAGCAGGTTTTCTCTCTGAGAGCCAAAAATCCCTCTATGCTTTTCCGAGCGTTGGAGCATTTCACAGACAGCACTGCCAAGATAGGGAAGAAACGCTTCTGCCAGTGCTTCTTTCGCTTTGTTCTTTTCTAGCAGAATCACATATCCTACCAGATGATTTTTCCAGAAAATCTTACTGCACAATTTCCGGTAGAGAGAAAACCGGCAGATCACTTCAAAGGTGGTGGAATTGCTCGGAAAGGGTCCTTTTTCCTCTAGTTTCTGCACTTCTCTTATAAACTCATAGGAACAGTATCCTCTTTCCAGATTCTTAATCCAGATGGGATCATCAATGGAATCTTCTGAAGACACATCCAGAATCTTGAATCCTGAATCAATAAGGATAATTGGATTATCCAGTTTCACCGAAACAGAAGCAATCATCTCCTTCAGATCATTGGCTTTCATGGTCAGTGCCATGAGCTCAGCCATTTCCGTTCCGGTTCTTTTTTCCTCATGCAGAATGTTATTTGCGGCCTGAAGAGTTTTCAGAATCTCCATTTCACTGACGACTGCATAGCTTTCAATGTTCCCTGTACTTTGAATCTCACCTCTGCATGATGAGAAGTCATCCTCATCTTCTCTTCCCTTTTTCAGTCCGAGAAGCATATTCCTTTTCTCTGGTAATTTTCCTTTCCTACTTTTCTGCCAGGAGAAAAAAGTGTCCGAAGGCGCAACGTAAAGCACCTTATCTCGAGCTTCTACCCCTGCTTCCAGAAGTGCAATTTCTTCAATCTCATCTTCCTCTCGGATCCGTGCGTCCACAAATACCAGACCGTAGTCATTTTCCAGGCGATTCTTAAGCTGACTGAATCTCATATATTCTCAGGCTCCTCTCCGTACCGGTAGCCTTTGTGCAAATAGCACAAAAGCTTTGCATTTATTCTTGCATCATTCATCTATCCCAATATCTCACCCTTTGTTATTATTATAACAGACCATTCATGAATTGTCAGTCAACACTTTACTGTTTAACAACAGACGAGCATTCCGAACGCGGATATTGCTTCAGCACTATCCTTCTACCTTTCCCGAAACGCAACAGCTATTGTTCAGAATGCCTGAACTAATCAGAATACCTACTATAAGGAGTGAATTATGAATTACGAAAAGTTATTTGAAAGAGGATCAATCGGCAACGTCCATCTGAAAAACCGTGTGGTCATGACCGCCATGGGTGTGAATCTGGCTAACTCCATGGGGGAAGCCAATGAGGTCATCACGAAATACTATGAAGAACGTGCTAAGGGAGGCGTCGGTCTCATCATAACAGAAATCGCCAGAATCGATGACGAGTTTGGGGTCGGCACACCGAATCAACTTTCTGTCACTGAAGGCAGGCATATTCCCCATCTGGAGAGGATGATCGAAACCATCCAGAAATACGGTACTAAAGTCTTCATTCAGCTGCATCACCCGGGACGAGAAACCAAAAGCCATCTACTAGGCGGAAAGCAGATTGTTGCACCATCAGCCATCATGTGTCAGGTGACTCAGGAAATGCCAAGAGCACTGACCACAGAGGAATGTGAAGGTCTCGTCAGGAAATTCATTAAAGGTGCCGTCATCGCCAAGACAGCAGGAGCGGATGGGGTGGAGCTTCACGTTGCTCACGGCTATCTGCTCAATCAGTTTGTATCTCCTTACAGCAACAAGCGAACAGACAAATACGGTGGCAGCTTCACCAACAGACTGCGTATCGTATCAGAAATCATCACAGGCATCAAATACATGTGCGGAGCGGACTTCCCTGTTTCTGTCAGAATCAGCGCAGACGAGTATGTGGATGGTGGCCTCAAGCTGGAAGACTCAGTGAAGATTGCGCGCACACTGGAAAGCTATGGCATTGATGCCATCAATGTCAGCAGCGGAACCTATGAAAGTGCAACAACGATCATCGAGCCTGGATCCTATCCCCAGGGTTGGAAAAAACATCTGGCAGAAGAAGTCCGAAATAATGTGAGGATTCCAGTCATTGCTGTAAACAACATCAAAGATCCGGAAACCGCTGAAAAGCTTCTTGAATCAGGTGTATGTGATTTTGTGGGCGTAGCAAGAGGGCATCTGGCAGATCCTTACTGGGTGAAGAAAACGAAAGAAGGAAGAAGTGATGAAATCAGAAAATGCATCGGTTGCCTGAACTGCTTTGCTGAACTGAATCAAGGCAGACACATCAAATGCAGCGTAAATGGAGCTCTTGGCAGAGAACTTGAATTTTCCTCACTGGAGAAGAATGGTCATGGTAAGACCGTTGCAGTGGTAGGCGGTGGACCTGCTGGTATGCAGGCAGCTCTGGTACTTGATCAGAAGGGTTTCCATACCATTTTATTCGACGAGAGAGAAAAACTCGGTGGCACCCTTAATGTTGCAGATAAAGCGCCCATCAAAGAAAAAGTACATCTCATGACCAATGGACTCATCCGTGAAATTGAGGAAAGCGGTGTGGAAGTGAGAAGGAATACGAAAGCCACAGTGGAACTGGTCAGAAGCCTTGATCCTGCAGGTGTGTTTGTGGCTGTAGGCGCCTCGCCTACCATCCCTCCTATTCCAGGTATTGATGGTGCAAACGTCATGAAAGCGGAGGATGTACTCACGGGAAAATCCACACCTCAGGGAAAAGTGGCTGTCATCGGTTCAGGACTGACCGGACTGGAAACTGCGGAGCTTCTGGCTGATCGAGGACATGCTGTGACACTGGTGGAGATGCAGAAGACCATCGGTCCTGGCGTCAATAGAACCATTCTTGCTGATCTCATGATGCGATTTGGCAAACATGATCCGACCATACTGTCCAATCACAGGCTGATGTCCATCTCTAAGGACAGCATCACTCTCATGAATCAGATGACATCCCAGCCATCTATGGTGGAAGCCGACACCGTTGTCCTTGCCCTTGGCGTGACGCCTAGAAGAGAAATGGTCCAGGCTTTCAGTGAATCCTTCGAAAACATCAGAGTCATTGGTGATGCTGACAAGGCAGGCCGTATACAAGAGGCCATCAAGGATGGATACACTCAGGCATTCGCCTTTACTACCTATTAGAGAAAGGAGTCTTTGAATATGAAAGAATTTAAAAATAAAGTTGCACTGATCACCGGTGCCGGCAACGGATTCGGTTTCGAAATCGCAAAAGAATGTGCAGAAAGACAGATGAAACTAGTTCTAGCAGATATTGATGAGAACGACCTTGAAGCAGCGGTTTCCTTTCTCAAAGAGAAAGGCGCAGAAGTCACAGGCGTACACTGCGATGTGACTCTTGATGCTGAAGTCCAGAAGATGGTGGATATCGCACTTGATACCTACGGGAGCATTGATTTTCTGGTCAACAATGCAGGGGTGGCGATTTCAGGTCCAGTATGGAAACTTCCTCTTCAGGACTGGGACTGGATCATCGGCGCTAACCTCATGAGTCAGGTCTATGCCATGAGAAGAGTCATTCCCATTATGCTGAAGCAGAAAACGGAATGTCACATTCTTAATGTGGCATCCGTGGCAGGGCTCATCACTTCCAACGGTATGCCCGCATACCACACCACAAAGCACGCGAGTGTTGCACTGACGGAGAGCACCAGTTATGACCTGCAGGCCATTGGCGCCAATATCAGACTGTCCGTGTTCTGTCCGGGCTTCGTCCAGACAGACCTGCACAATTATGAAAGACATCGTCCCGAAAGATTCATGGATAAAAGCGACCCTTACTATAGCAGCCCGGACTATTACAGTGGTCAGAAGAAAGCGGAATTTGTCATCAGAACCGGTATGCCCATTGACAGCATCGGCATGAGTGTGCTCAACGGCATTGAAGAAGATCAGTTCTACATTCTTACCCATCCGATCTACAGCACACTCATCGGCAGAAGAGTGAAAGATATGCTGGAGGGAAGAGGGCCAGATCTGAGTGTACTGAGAGGATAGCTGAAAAAGCTGAAAAAAGGAAAAGATAAAAAGCAGTATGCCGTTGCAGCGCTATGAAATAGAGCGAAGCAGCGGTCTTTTCCATTTCTGACTGGGCATATCACTTGTGATGCTCACGGACATAAATCTAGACGAAAGAAATGAAGCGATTCCTTATAAAATGCAGCCTGATTGCAAACCAAAAGCTGTTCAAGAAAAGAGCTATTCATTCTGAAACTATACTATAGATACAATGTGCTCTTCTTTTTCAGTTACTACGGATTATTCAACCTTTTCTATCTTTCATCATCTAGGCCCCTGTCTATAGCAACACATACCACGAAGATGTTTTCTCCTTAACAGATAAAAAACAGATACCGCCCGTGAGGGATTTACCTGTTTTTCGCCGAGTTATTCATCCTAGCCACAGCTTATCTTTGGTTTCATTGATGCATCCAGAAAAAGCGCTTGGAATTGTCTGTAGCGCATGAATTTTGATATCAAGTCAAGAAATCCTAATTACTTCAACTGTAATAATATCTGGAGTGTGCACTCCACAGTCTCAGTTTCAGCGTCCTGAAAATCACGCCATGCCCCTCATCATTGGGATGGATATCCACATTAAACGGATCGTCTGTGATATTGAACTCCACTACCTTTTTCGCTGTTATTCTGAAGGCACTGTATACATCCACCACATTGTATCTGTATCTGAACTGGTACGCTCTGATGGAGAGGTTGATGCTGTGAATGTATGGATTCAGAAGCATGGCTATGTCTGAATCCGACTCCACGGGACTGTACAGCGTACTCACATAGATTTCAGCATCTGGTGCAAGGGCTCTTATCTCTTTCAGTAGAAGCGAATAATACAGTTTAAAACTCGTGACACCCGAGGCCAGAGCCAGAGTCAGGGCCATGCTCTCAGGGGATGTGGGGTCTTTCAGCTTTTCCAGTATGGCAGCAATACGAGAGGGGTCCGCATTCACAGCTTGATTCAGTCCTTCCAGCGTACCTGGCGCTTCGGGATAAAGCTGCTTCACAAGTCCGATGACCGTGCCTAGAATGTTGTTTCCTCCAATGTTCATCGTGATGATGTCCGCACCGTGAATAAGCTCAGCGTAATTTCGGTCTTTGACCTGCCTGTACAGCTCTTCTGCAGTAAATCCTGGCACGCTAAGATTCCGATGATCCACCATGGAATATTTTGGATTGCCATCAAGATAGGTTTTGAAAAGCTCTGTGTATCCATTGCCGGCAGTAGCGCTCATCCCATAGGAGACCGAGTCGCCAAGGGCAAGATAGACAAGTTCCCCGGTATCTGCATGGACTGGATCTGGTGCGCTGATACCAGAGAATGCAAAAAGAAGTACCGCAGCCGTAAAAACAGACAGGAATCTTCTTCGCTTATTGGACATGATTTGGATCCTCCTTCAGATCTTAGAGCAACTTGATAATGAAAAACGCTGAAGCAAATTTCAAAGGCATAACCATAAAATATTAACTAGAAACTGATCTTTCACGTGACAGATTGATGCATATTCATTACAAACCACTGATTGACTTATATTTCACACTTTTATTAATCCCAGTATATACTCAACACAAGAATTTTTGATGAAATATATATAAACATATTTCAGTAATTCATTGGGCGCTTCGCGAAAACAGCATAAAAAGTGACCATAAGAAGACTTTTCAGTCCCCTTATGGTCACAGCCTTCCGAAGAAATCTTATATGGTTCACTCCATCGCATTGGTGTAATTCATCGGCATTTCTTTCTGTTACCCAGTAATCCCCAGCGTCTTTCTGGAAGAGCCCATCCTCCCTCTTTCTTGCTATGAGAGAGTCGGTTACCTATATTTTTCTGTTGCCGATCTGATTCTTCTATCCTGTACTACCCCTTATGAGCTTATTCTCTCCAGAGAATGGTGGTCATCATCTTGCTGATGATGCCGTTTTCCATTTCGTAATAGCTGGCAAAGGATTCCTCCCCCTTATTGACGATTTCCCTTTCCACGAAAGTCTTTCCATCTTCTCCGGCTTTTTCCGTCTCGATGATGAGATACTCCGCTTCCTCATTGGTTCCCATTTCCTCCGGCAGCTTTCCAGGCTCATATTCTCTTCGGATGAGCACCTGGTTGTCTGCATTCATCTCCACCACCGTGATTCTGCTTGGCGCATACATGAATGTATAGTTGATCTCGATATGAGATTCAAAAGACTTTGTCTCGCCGTTTTCCGTATAGCTCAGCGTCTGATCCGTCCGGGTGGATCCTGATGTGCCTTCTCCTGTCTCTCCTCCCATGGAGAAGCCCATGCCCCCCGGCATAGCGTAGACCACACCGTTCTCTTTCTGATAGACAGGATTCATATGCCAGGGACGTTCTGCTCTATTCTCCGAGAAGTAGATGGTCCCTGAGAGCTCGACTTTATACACATCTCCACCCGTGATGTGTGTACTCAGATCGCTGATTTCAGGATCGGCCACAGCCGAGCTGTAGGTCTCATTCTCCTCTTCATTATGGATCACAGCCACAAACATGGCATATCCTTCTACCCCTTCAAAAACGTATTTCTTTTCTTCATAGGAAGGAATGGCGTAAAGAACGCCCTCACTCCTGTTTTCATATTCCTCCAGAATCAGTACGCCATCTTCCATGTCCTCAAACATCTCAGGAGTCAGCTCCTGCTCTCCCCACAAGGAATTCATGGAGTCTGTAGTGATCAGCGCTCCGATGAGCCTGTCCTCCACAGAAGTTTCACTGCCTTCCTCCACGGCCAGCTGACATCCTGCCAGAATCATCAACATGGACAGGAAGAGAGTCACAATTCCAGTCTTCCTACTCTTTTTCATTTTCATCATACTCCTCCAGATTTCCATCGAATTTCAGAATGTCTCCCACGTCACAGCTGAGAAAGTAGCAGATTCTGTTCACGGTGCCGAAGCGGATACCCTTGGCTTTTCCGCTTCGGAGGATGGACAGATTCGCCTCTGTGATGCCTACCTTCTGACAAAGCTCTTTGGAGGTCATCCCCCGGTCTTTCAGCACCTCTTCCAGATGCACTGTAATGGCCAAATCATCCACCTCCTATATGAACAGATCATTGTCTTCCTTCAGCCTCTTGTTCTCACTGAGAAACTGGGTCGCAAGAAGCACACCGAGCACAAAGATCATGGGCATCACCGGTATCACAAGCGATGCGTTGATGGACAGAATCTCCTTCATGAAAAGAAGCTGCAGAATGTGGATGCCCATACCCGATAAGACGATCCCCACCAGGACCTTCACGGAAAGCCTGGTAAGCACATGGGCTTTCTGCATGGTCTCCTCAGAGAATCGATCTTTTCTGATTTCATCAGAAAGCACCATGAGATGATTCACAAGGAAGATGCTGAGAAAATAGGGCAGTGCCCTGACCAGGTGCTGAAGCAGAAGAAACACCTCGCTCAGAAAGAGATTCTGACTGGGGTCCGTGTTTCCTGCAAGAAAACTCTTCCTGGCTTCCAGATAGCCTCCGAAGGACAATCCGAATACGTTGAATACGAAAAGGATGTTCAGAAACCCGAGAAGCCAGACCAGATACTTCGACACCTCACTTTTCTCCGCTCCCAGAAAAATCCGCAGGGCCTTGAGCACCCCATAGGCGATGAGGACCGAGTAGACACTTCCTCCGAGGAAGGCTTTGCCCACAGGCGCCCCTGCAGCACTGCCAAACACCATACCCATTTTGCCGGGATTGATCATGTAGTACAGAACCAGGAGCAGCACTCCGCTTAGGAGCAGAAGCAGATGGTCTTCCTTCTCCACCTTCTTCTTTCTGAATCGGAAGAGATAAATCACTGCCGGAATCAGGCTCAGAAGAAGATAGAAGACCAGGGCCAGGATATTTTCTGCACTGCCTGAGAGAGACAGCGTTCTCAGAATCTTTCCGATCTGCTCAAAAGGAAAGGCCATGAGGGAACTGAAGACTTCAGGCAGGCTTGCTTTCAGAAGGAAAAACGCCACAAGGAGAACCCCTTCGACTACGAGTATTTTCTTAAAGATATTCTGTTTCATACCATCCTCCATGAATTATTGTCTTACGATAATTTAATACCTGTAGTATACGCCATAAATTATTGTTTTACAATAATTTATAAAAAAAATAATCCGCGAAATAAAAAAAGCAGGCTCTTCGCTCTGCTTTACCACACGCTTCACAATGCTGCTTCAGTTCTGATCCGGCTGAAGGAAATTCAATACGGCTCCAAAAAGATTGGCGTCATTTCTGAAGGTGCAGGGAACAATGGATACGTCAAGAGCCTCTGCACCCCGGTCCTTCAGGTGCTGCACCACTTTCCCTGAAATGCGTTCTATGAGGTCTTCCCTTTCGGAAATTCCTCCCCCTAGAATCACAAGGTCCGGATTGAATGCCACGGAAAGATTGTAGATGCCCCTGGCCAGTGCATCCATGAGACTTTCCACATGCTTCATCGCTGCGGGTTCCCCTCGGTCCGCTTCAGAGAAAAGAAGGGTTCCATCTGCCGCATCCAGCCCCATTTCTATCCTGTAGCGCTCCGCCGCTTTCACAGGACTGCCCAGGTCACTTAACGTATGGGTCTCATCCAGCAGCATGTAGCCGAACTCGCCTCCGAAAAGATTTTTCCCTCTGTGCAGCTTTCTTCCCTGAATCACCGTGCCCCCGATGCCGGAGCCGATGATGAGAAAAAGAGCATGGTCCGCATCTTTCGCGGCCCCTTCATGAAGCTCTGCCAGGGCAGCGCAGTTGGCATCATTCTCCATGCTGACCGGCAGGTGAAAGAGCGCTTCCAGTTCTTCCCGGATCGGAAAGTCATGGATGTAGGGCACCGCACTGAGCCCCCCAATGATGCCGGTCTCCCTGTTCACTGCTCCCGGGCAGCTCAAGGCAATTCCCTGGATTTCGCCTGTGGAAGCATGTGAACTTATCATCCTGCCCATTTCCTCATTCATCTCCTCCCAGGTTGCCGGAGTGGGAAAAGCCCCCTTTCCTTCCAGATGGTCTTCTGTCCAAAGGGCATACTTTACACTGGATCCTCCGACATCAAAAACTGTCAGTCTCATAATAGTTCCCCGCCTTCTCTTTATTCTTTTGAATCCTTCTCCGCAATTTCTCCGTGGCCATGGAAACCTTACAGCTGGTCTCCAGGATCTTTCATTTCAGTATACCGAAATGGACCTCTTCAAACAATGATGATACATCCGATTTCACCCGTTCATCCTTGGCCCGCAGACTTCCTCTTTTCCTTTTTCTTGCCAGCCCTGCATATGGAAAAAGAGCCGTCCTGAAGGTGCAAGCACTCTTGGTGCTCGGGACAACTCTTTATAATCTTGACCTTTCAATGGAACTCCAGACTAAGGTGCCGTAGGCATCATGCTGTCCAGATCCATAATCTGATATCCTTCAGGTATTTCAAAGAGGTCGTCGGATAGACCGCCCACTTTGAAGTCCGTGACTTCGGACACATATATTTCATCATTCTCCATTCTGGTTTCCACTCTCATGGGAAAACCGTACTGCTCATGAAGCCACATCTTCACCTGGTATCCGGAATCCCGATCTCTGGATTCCACCACATGACAGGACACACCGTTTATGGTTTCCTTTCCCAGGTAGTTCATACTGCTCTCATCCACATCCTCCGTGAAATCCTCCAGTGTCGGAATGTCTCGATCCTCACCATCGTCCATCCCCATGGGCATCCTGATGGCTGTTTTTGACTGAGGATCCAGTGTATAGAATGCATCCTCCGTGTAGATCATCATGGCGCTCTGGCCCATGACTTCACTTTCCATCCTCATGAGTCCGCTTTTCATGTACATCTTTGTGGTGTAGTCTTCTTCTCCCATACCGGTGACTTTCATCTCATAGTAGAACTCATCCATTTCCCTTCCACCGGTGAATAGATCAGAGAGTTCCTCCTCACTGAGTTCATTCTCCGCTTCCGGCTCTTCAGCTTCTTCCGGCTCCTCTGAAGGAGTCTCTTCTCCTGGCTCAGGAGTCCCTTCTTCTCCCTGAGAAGGCTGCTCTCCCTGGGGCTCTTCCGCATCCCCGCCTCCTCCGCATCCCCAGAACAGGAATGCACCCATCAGAAGCAGTACACCAATGACAATCCACTTGTTCTTTCTTCTTCCAGTTTTGTTCATCTTCATCACTCCAAATCAGTCGAAAGTTCATGTAATGGCAAGTAAAGAGAACGAGGCTGCTGGCTTTTACTCTGCGTGTGTCACGAATCCCTATCGCTCTATGGTTATGCCCATTATACCACCTACATAAGAAATAAAAATGAAATAACTGTTACAACCCATTGCTTTTCAGCATCTGCGCTTCCTTTTTTCTGTGCACAAAGAGGCGTCCCCTTTGCGGGAACGCCTCTTCATTCGTCTTATTCTACTAGTCTTCGATGAGATCTTCTATGGAATCAATGTCCATGTATGCTGGTACGATGAGGCCGATGGCAGCACCTTCCAGGTTGGGTCCAAGATCATCGATTTCCGCTTCAAACTTCTCATAGTGGTCTCCATGGGTTCCAGGAAGCCATGCTGCCACGATGGCATCTGTCTTCGCAGAAGCTACCGCTTCCCACATAGGTCCGTTTTCCACCTGAGTCAGGGTCACATCATAGCCAAGGTCACCTAAAACAGTTCCGATGACATTGGTGGACGCGATTTCAGTGTCCCAGGCCACATAGGCCAGATTGATTTCCTGTCCATCTACAGCTTCTACGCCTTCTGTCCATACGGATACCTTCTCCTGATTGTTGTCCACCCATTCTCTAGCAACTTCTTCAGGTTCTCCGCCTTCATTGATCTGTACCATGACATCTTCCATGTCAGAGCCTTCCCAGTAGAAGTTGTCCAGTACCTGATAGGCTTCTGGCATATCCTCTTCCAGTCCCAGTCTTGCGATGGTGTGGATGTTTTCCGCTTCACCGAAGGATCCCTTAGGATCTTCCAGATACTTCAGATCATACTTTGAGAATTTCCAGTGGGGATTCCATCCGGTTACAATGATGGGTTCCTCATTTTCAATGGCATCAGACAGCGCCTGGGTCATGGCTGCCCCTGAACTGGTCTGAACCGTGTACTCAAGGCCGTAGGCTTCCACTGCTTCTTCAGCAGATCGTACGACACCTGCACCGGCATCGATTCCTGTGATGGTGTAGTCCAGCTGCTCACCGAGAGAAGTCTCTCCTGATGCAGGGTCTTCCCCTTCTGCGGCTCCTGAACACCCTGCGACGAAAATCGCCATGGCTGCTATGGATGCGGTGATGAGTTTCTTGTACTTCTTGTTTAACATATGTTGTATTCCTCCTTGTGTATGTGAAAACCTGCCTGATGACAGGTTACTTCTAACCTAGTGCTTCCTGCGGTTCATGGCCTGAATCAGTCGATCCAGAATGATGGCAAGAATGACGATGGCAAGTCCGGATGCGAAGCCCATTCCAGCCTGGTTTCTACCGATGGCTCTGTAGACTTCTGTTCCAAGACCCTCTGCTCCGATCATGGAAGCGATGACCACCATGGACAGTGCCAGCATGATGGTCTGGTTCACGCCCTGCATGATGGTGTTCTTGGCCAGTGGAATCTGCACCTTGAACAGTTTCTGGGCGCCGGTGGAACCGAAGGCATCCGCTGCTTCAATGAGCTCGGTGGACACTTCCCGGATTCCCAGGTTTGTCAGCCTGACCACCGGCGGCATGGCGAAGATCACCGAGGCGATGATGCCTGGGACCATTCCGATGCCGAAGAATGACACGGCCGGAATCAGATAGACAAAGGCCGGCATGGTCTGCATGAAGTCGAGAATCGGCTTCACGATACTTTCCACGGTGGAGTTCTTGGCCATCCAGATACCCACCGGAATCCCTATGACAATGGCCACAAGACTTGCCGCCAGGATCAGAGACAGGGTCATCATGGTGCCTTCCCAGAAATCCAGGTTCCAGATGAGCAGCAGTCCGAAGAGAATGAATACGGGCAGTCCCCATATCTTCTTCGTGAAATAGACGGTCAGGCCCACCAGAACCAGAATCAGCACCCATGGTGGAAGAAACAGCAGGGCGTCGCTGATATAACCCACGAAGGTATCCAGAAACTCGCTGATGGGTTCAAAGATCCACTGGGCATTCTGCCTCAGATAGCTGACCATGGTGTCGGTCCATTCCACCAATGGAATCTGTGGTATGTTATTCATCTGCTTTCACCTCGTTTCTGGATAGTGCTGCTAGAACTGCGCCTCTGACGATGATTCCCTTAAGGATTCCATCCTCTGTGACCGCCATGGGAATCTGTGTATTGTGGATCTTATCGAAGAGATCGATGAGGGCCACATCCTGTGAGACGGTGGGCACATTGGTGTCCACGATCTCACCCAGATCCTTCACTCCGTTTTTGATGGCCTCCGCTGCAGCTTCCGCTGTAACGATGCCATAGAGTTCATTGTTGTTTTTTGTCACGTAGACACTGGAGATCCCCGCCTGCTTCATTCTCTGCAGCGCAACTCTGGGTCCTGCTTTTCCAAGCTGGATGGTTTCAGGACGGATCATGACGTTCCCTGCTGTGAATACCTTGGATCTGTCCACGTCTTCCACGAACTTCTCCACATAGTCATCTGCAGGATTGGTCATGATTTCCTCCGGTGTCCCGATCTGAACGATGACGCCATCTTTCATGAGGGCGATCCGGTCACCGATCTTCAGCGCTTCATCCAGATCATGGGTGATGAAAAGGATGGTCTTCTGCATTTTCTGCTGCAGGTCCAGAAGCTCATCCTGCATTCCTTTTCGGATGAGCGGATCCAGCGCGGAAAACGCCTCATCCATCAGCAGAATATCCGGGTCGTTGGCCAAGGCTCTTGCAAGGCCGACCCTCTGCTGCATACCACCGGAGAGCTGATTGGGATACTGGTCTTCATAGCCCTTCAGGCCAACCAGTTCCAGCGCCTGTCTGGATTTCTCCGCAATGACGCTTTTGTCCTTCTTCTGGACTTCCAGTCCATACCCGGTATTTTCCTGTATGGTTCTGTGGGGAAAGAGTCCGAAATTCTGAAACACCATGCCCAGCTTCTTTCTTCTTGTTTCCATGAGCTGCTTCTTGTCCATCTTGGAGATGTCTTCCCCGTCAATGAGAATGGTACCGTTACTAGGCTCGATGAGTCTGTTCACCAGACGGATCAGCGTCGATTTACCACTTCCTGACAGCCCCATGATGACGAAGACTTCTCCCGCTTCCACATCAAAGGATACTCTATTCACTCCGACGGTCATGCCGGTTTCCTTTAGAATCTCATCTTTGGATTTTCCTTCCTTTAGCATACGCACACCCTGCTTCGGATGCTTGCCGAAGATCTTTGTCAGATCTCTGACTTCAATTTTCTTCATTTGACCACCTACCTTTTCATGTTGTTTATTGTAGTGAAATAAAAAAGAGCCTTAATGATATATAAAGCTCTAAACTTATATAATATAACAATATTCCAGTTATTAATTATATAATACTAATTGTGTTTCGTCAAATGATGTATACCATTTCATAGATTGGTGACACTTTATCTCGCTAAACCATATCACAAATACGCCCAAATACGCTCCTATTCTCATATATGCGGCAAATCTCATTTTTTCATGAAGTTGTCACTTGGCGGCACTTCCTGATGGGTGTCTTCCTCCTCTCCTCCAAGGTACGCATCATTCCTCTTCTCCTACATCTCCTCTGGATCCAGTTTCAGCGCACCGTCTGCGTTGGAGCTCTGTTCTCCCTTGAAATGGGGAAAGCCGGATTCCTTTCGGCATCCGGCTGAGAATAGTGATTACATTGTAATGTCTTCCGTTCTTCCTACCTTGTTCAGGATGAGAAGAGAAAGAACCGTTAATAGAGTCAGAATGGTTGATAGTGCTCCTGCAACGCCATAGTTTCCACGGATAACCTGCGTATAGATGGCTATAGTCATGGTCTGTGTTCTCACCGTATAAAGAAGTATGGCCGTAGACAGCTCCGAAATCATGGTGATCCAGCTGAGTATGGCACCGGCTATGATGCCTGGAAGCATCATGGGTATGGTGATTCTGATGAAAGTATTCAGTTTACTGCTCCCAAGACTGTATGCAGCCTCTTCCGTGGACATGGGAATCTGCTGAAGCGCATTCACCGATGACCGGATGGAATAAGGAAGCCTCCTTATGACCAGTGCAATGACCATGATGGTAGTGGTTCCGCCGATGGCAAGAATTCCTGAATCGGCAATACCATTATTGAATGCCATGAGAAATGCGATACCCATGACTGTACCAGGAATGATGTAGGGGATCATCGATACGATATCAATACTTCCCGTTGAAACATTGCTTCTTCTCACCGTGAGATAAGCAATGATCACGCCTACCGCTACAGTCAGGATCAGCGCAACAAAGGGTATCCTGATGGTATTCCAGATGATATCCGACATTCCGGAAAATGCTCTGCGATAGCTGTCTAAAGAGTATCCTTCCACAAACACCATACCGCTGGTGTTCTTGAATGAGGTGTACATGATATACACCTGAGGCAGGATCGACACCAGAACCACGATATAGATGAAGAGATGCATGATCACTTTCAGCACACCTTTAGGCTTCTGAATCTCGATGGGTCTCAAGGTATGCATGGTGATGGCTTTCCTGTTGGCTATATACTTCTGGATCAGGAATATGATGGTCGTGATGATGACGGCAATGATGGAGATGGCACTGGCAAAGCCTGCGCTTCCCCCCACTTCCCCCACAAACTCGTTGAAGATCAGCACAGGAAAAGTACGATACCCTTCCCCTATGAGCATCGGTGTTCCGAAGTCAGCAAGGGCTCTCATGAAGACCAGAAGGGAGGAAGACAGCAGTGTAGGGACAACCAGAGGCAGGATCACCTTATAGAATCTCTTGAATCCCGTTACCCCCATATTTTCCGCAGCTTCCAGAAGGGACATATCGATCTTTTTCATGGACCCACCCACCATCAGGAAGATCAGCGGATAAAGCTGAAGGGTGAACACCAGAACGATACCGAATACCCCATAAATCTCCGGTGTCTGAATACCCAGATCCGCGAAGAAATTCGTGATGACTCCGTTTCTTCCTAATAAGAGGATCCAGGAGTATGCTCCGATGAAGGGTGCGGACATGGAAGCAAGGATAATGAAAATCCGCAGGGTCTTTTTCCCGGCAATGCTGTACATTGTAAAGAAATAAGCGATGAGCGTGCCTATGATCAGTGCAAACACCGTCCCCAGTGTGGACACCACAAAGGAGTTCTTCAGTGTTGCAGAATAATAGGACTGAGAAAAGAATTTCTGGAAATATTCCAGCGTAAATCCTGAGTCTGTAAACAGTGCAAGTTTCAGCAGATTTGCAATGGGGTAAATCAGAAATACAACATAAAGTAGAACTACGAGAATGGTTTGAGCGTCCCATAGATCAAACATTCTCCTTGATTTCGTCTTCATAGGATACTGAGATTGGAAGAACCATCCAGTGTGAATACATTGATCTTATTGATCTTCACACCCAGAATCGTCTCCTGTCCATCCTCAAAAGTATCATTGAGACTGGACTCTTCCACCATCTGGATTTCTGTTCCATCTTCCAGCACACAGTAATATTCAGTATTTAAACCAAGGTACACACTGTGCACGATTTTCGCTTTCATCCCATCTGCTTCACCGGGAAGAAAGTCTTCGGGACGAATACTCACTTGTATTTTCTGATCTTTTTCATCGCTTAATCTTGGATACAGAAAGCTGTATCCGCAGTTCAGGTTGATTTTCGCCACTCCATTCTCGTGAACCAGTTCTCCTTCCAGGAGATTGGTTCTACCGATGAAGGAAGCCACGAACACATTCTGTGGTCTGTGATAGATTTCTCTGGGTTTGCCCAGATGCTGTATGATGCCATCCTTCATTACTGCGATCTCATCGCTGATGGCCATGGCCTCTTCCTGGTCGTGGGTCACATAGACGGTGGTGATGCCCACCTTATGCTGGATGTCACGAATGGCTTCTCTCATCTCCACCCTGAGCTTTGCATCCAGGTTGGATAAAGGCTCATCCATGAGCAGCACATCCGGCTCTATGACCAGAGCTCTGGCCAGGGCCACACGCTGCTGCTGACCACCGGATAGCTTGTCCGGCTTGCGGTCGGCATAATCATAGATCTGCATCAGTTTCAGAAAGTGGTCGACTTTTGAGGTGATGGTCTCTTTATCCATTTTTCTCTGTTTGAGACCAAATGCAACATTTTCACGGACGGTCAGATGCGGGAAAATCGCATAGTTCTGAAACACCATGCCGATGTTTCGTTTGCTTGGATCCATATTGTTGATGAACGTTTCATTGAAATAGAATTCTCCGCCCTCGATGGTATTGAATCCGGCAATCATTCTCAGCAAAGTTGTTTTTCCGCATCCGGATGGACCCAGAAGGGTAAAGAGCTGTCCGTCCTTTACCCTCAGGCTCAAATCCTTTATCACCGTGATGCTGCCGAATCGTTTCACTGCATCATTAATGATAATTTCACTCATATGAATCTCCTTATTTGTTCGATTCTATTTCTGCAAATATGGTCTTATACTTTTCCACCATTTCATCCTTATGCTCTCTTACATAATCAATATCCTCAGTGATGGTATTGATTTCACTCATAGGTGTCATGGTATCACTGGTCTCCACATCTTTCAGTACAGGTCGGTTGGTTGTCTGGGTTCCATATACATTCTGAATTTCCTGGGAGATGATGAAGTCTATGAACAGCTTCGCATTGTCCATGTTCTTTGCGCCTTTGATGATGGCGGACCCTGCGGGAAGAAATACAGTTCCTTCTTCAGGATATACGATGGTGACATCGGCGCCGTTATTCAGAAGTGCAACAGATGGATCTTCATAGGTCAGCCCCACAACCATTTCTCCATCGGATACGGATTTGTATACGTTGGAAGAACCGGAAGCCAGCTTACCATCGATGTTGGTGAAGAGTTCCTTGACATAATCCCAGACACCTTCATCTTCATATCCGCCCATGGCCAGAAGCATATTCGTCAGCTGGGCAAAAGCACTGGATGAACTGGCAGGGTCCGCTGTGGCGATCTTTCCTTTCAGCTCAGGATTGAGAAGGTCGGCATAACCGTTGATCTCCAGATCTCCGATGAGATTGTTGTTCACGATGAGCACACTGCCATCCAGAACATATGGCGTGATGTATCCGGTCTTGTTCTGGTAATCTTCTATGACCATATCATTATTGGGTGAGGTATAGGGTTCGAAAAGATTCTCATTCTGTGTGAATGTGGAGTATGCACCACCGAACATGACGTCTGCCACAGGGTTGTTCGCTTCAGAATTCATCTTTGTGAACAGTTCCCCCGTCCCTGCCTGAATCAGATCCACCTTGATGTCATACTTCTCTTCAAAAGCCGGAATGGTGGAGGCGATAAGTCCTTCTGAGTTTGGAGAATACACCACCAGCGATTTGGAATCTCCCCCATCACTGGACCCGCAGCCTGCAAGGATCATTGTTGCAGTAAATAGAGCAGCCAATACTTTTTTCATTTCTCTTCCTCCTTGATATCTTGTTCGAAAACATCAGATAACGTTTTCATATCACCATTGTAAACTATTTTGTCCATTTCGTAAACGCATCCGTATTTCGTTCAAAAACTGTTCTCTTCTGATTCTCAAATCCTCTGAACTCATATGATATGATAGCGGAAACGGATAACTTTTATTCTGAAGGAGGAAGACAAATGTGCACAGCGATAACCTATAAAACAGAAGACAGCTATTTCGGCAGAAATCTGGATCTTCACTATTCCTATGACGAGAAAGTCACCATAACACCAAGAAATTTCCCTTTCCATTTCAAAGCAGCAAGCCTCTCTCTGGAGCGGCACTATGCCATGATCGGCATGGCTACCATTATAGACGGCTATCCATTGTATTATGAGGCATCCAATGAAAAGGGCGTAAGCATGGCTGGACTGAATTTCCCTGGAAATGCGGTCTTCAAGCCTTTTGATGAGAACAGAACCAACATTTCGCCCTATGAGTTCATCCCCTATATTCTGGGACAATGCAAGAACATGTCTGAGGTGAGAGAACTCCTTTCAAAGATGAATCTTGTGGATATTCCTTTCAGCAAGGACCTTCCCTTGGCACCCCTACATTATATGATTGCCCATGGGGAGGAATCTCTCACTATTGAAGCGGTGGAAGAAGGACTGAAGATTTACGACAATCCTGTGGGTGTTCTGACGAACAACCCTCCTTTTCCTTACCATCTCCAGCGGCTTCAGGACTTCATGCACGTCACGAGCCATGCCCCCGAAAATCTGTTTTCTCCTAAGATCAAGCTCAGAGCAGACAGTCTTGGCATGGGCAGTATAGGGCTTCCTGGAGATTATTCCTCAAACTCCAGGTTCATCCGCGCTGCTTTCGTGAAGCTGAACTCCCCTTCTCCTTCTTCCGAGAGGGAGAGCGTCCATCAGTTCTTCCACATTCTCTCCTCGGTCTTTCAGCCTAAGGGCTGTTCTCTGGTCGATGATGAGCACTATGAGTATACGATCTACAGCTCCTGCATCAATACGGACAAAGGGATCTACTACTACAGAACCTATGACGATTCTGAGATCCATGCGGTGAAACTGTTCCTGGAAGATCTGGAATCCACTGGACTGACGTCCTACCCGCTGGCCCAGCCGAAAGGCTTCCATGTTCAGAATCCCAAATAGCATCCAGAGGTACAGATTCTCCTTTTCTGACCCACTGCATATCAGAACTGGTCTGCAGGAGAACTCCGAGGGCAGAGACTGTTCCTTGCTGTCAGAAAAGAATCCGTTCCTGTATGGTATGATGGAATCACTATAATAAAGGAGATTGATTAATGAATACATATACTTTATCCAATGGATTCGAAATCCCGGTGATCGGATACGGCACCTGGCAGAATGAGGATCCCAAGGAATGCATACGTGGCGTGAAGGATGCCTTAGCAGTGGGATTCAGGCACATAGACTGCGCCAGAGCCTACGCCAATGAAGATCTGGTGGGGCAGGGAATCCGTGAAAGCGGTGTGCCCAGAGAAGAGATCTTTCTCACCGGCAAACTGAGAAACGCTGCCCATGGCTACGAAAATGTCCTGAGAGAAGTGGAAACGACCCTGAAAGATCTGGGCACCGATTATCTCGACCTCTATCTCATCCACTGGCCGGTGGTCAAAGGGCATAAAAGCGACTGGAAAGAAGATAATATCGAGACCTGGAGAGCCTTCGAGAAACTCTATGAAGAAGGAAAACTGAAAGCCATAGGCGTCAGTAACTTCTCCAGAGAGCATCTCGAGAATCTTCTGGAAAACGCGAAAATCAAGCCCATGGTGAATCAGATTCTCATTCACCCCGGTGTGCTCCTTGATGAAGATATGGCCTTCTGCAGAGAAAACGGGATTCTTCTGGAAGGATACTCACCCCTTTCTCCCATCCATACACTAAGTGAAGAGGAAACCTTCAAAGAGATCTTGAGAAACCATGGGAAGACGCCCGCACAGGTGCTGCTTCGCTTCGTACTGGAGCTGGGTGCTCTTCCTCTTACAAAAACCATCCATAGGTCCAGAATGGAAGAAAACATCGACGTATTGGACTTCTCCCTCACGGAAAAAGAGATGGACTACCTGAAATCCTGGTCTCATCCGGATTTTTCTCCAAGAGATAACGTGAATGAACGTCCCCCTCAGAAGCTGGATGAAGTGCTGGCTGGAAAATAATAGTTGTAATGAACCTGCTTCTGACTCCATGAACAGATCAGCCATCTCGAATACCCTAATCAGGTGTCACCCGCGGATCTTTTCAGTGCACTGATACTGATCACACCATAGATCCGTAATCATTAAGGGAGTACACCGGTTTCGATATCTTTCATAATTCAAGAAAAAGCAGCATCTCTGATAATGATTCAGGGATGCTGCTTTTCTTACATGACTGTACGATTATTTCTACTTTTCTCATCCATAGCCCGCTCAGCAGGAAGATCTCCTGTTCTGGTTAAAAATGAGCTTATGCATTCTTATTTCTGATTTATCGGAGATTTTCTCCTGCATTTTTGCTACAATGTATAGAGATTATCGGATCCGTTTCGAACGGTAGGATTACTCGGAATCATCCCTGAGCAGATCGCCTGAATCTTCAGGTGAGCGTATATCAACCGGTTGCCTAATAATGAAATCAGACTGGATTTTGGAGGCCTTCATGAAAGATAACAACACTTCCTTCTATAAAAAAATGCTCTATTTCGCTCTACCCGTCACCCTGCAGCTGCTTATCACTTCCGGACTCAATATGGTGGATTCTCTTATGGTGGGTGGACTTGGTGTCACTGCCATCGCCGCAGTGGGCATCGCCAATAAGTACTCTCAGTTTCTCATCATTACCCTCGCTGGCTTTGTCAGTGGGGCGTCCATCTTCTCCGCCCAGTATTTCGGCAGAAAGGACAAAGACGGCGTGAAGAGGACCCTGGACCTGGTCTTTATCTATGTGACGCTGTTCTCGCTTTTCTTCGGCGCAGTGACACTCTTCTTTACAAAAGAGATCCTGGGCATTTTCTCCAGCGATCCCGTCGTCATCGATTCCGCCGTCTCCTATGTGAGAATCATCGCTTTCACCTATCTTCTGACAGGGTGGAGCATGCTTTTCGGTGTGATACTGAAAACCATGGGGATTGTGCATAAACCCACTGCCTACAGCATCACAGCACTCATCGTGAACACTTTTTTCAACTGGGTGCTCATCTATGGAGCGCTGGGGTTTCCGGAGCTTGGTATAAAGGGTGCTGCCTTTGCCACCCTTCTCGCCCGTCTGATTCAGACGCTGCTCCTTCTTCAGCTTCTCTTCAAAGAAAAGCTCGTCGGAAGAAAGACCTACGGGACTCAGAAGAACTACGGATTCACACGCAGATACTTTGCGCTCACCCTGCCCTCCATTTTCAATCATCTCACCTGGACCCTGGGCGACATCACCTTCTTCTATATCTTCACCCAGGTGGGCACCAATGAAACTGCAGCTGTTGCCCTTGTTGACCCTCTTGTGTTCATCTTCGTCTGCGTCTATACCGGCATCAGTGACGCTTCCTCTGTGATGATCGGTCATGAGCTGGGGAAGAAATCCTTTGAGAAGGCAAAGGAATATGCAGGGAAATTCCTGCTTCTTACGCTGAAGCTCTCGGCTTTGACCGCTTCACTCATTCTGCTCTTCAGCCCGAGACTGCTTACGCTGTACAACATCACTCCGGAGGTGGAAGAGCTTGCAAGGACCCTTCTCTTCATCTTTGCCGGGCTCTCCGCCTTCAAGCACCAGAACTATGTGAACAATGTCGGAATCCTCCGCGTGGGCGGAGATACCACCTATGTACTCTGGCTGGATACCCTGACTGTATGGGCTTTCAGTATTCCGATCACATTCTACCTGCTTTCGATCTCCGCCCCCTTCCCGCTGATCTATTTCTCCGCAGGAGCGCATGAAATCCTTCGTATCTTCTTTGGTCTGTCTCGTACCAGAAGCGGTAAATGGGTAAACTCTCTGGTGGATGACACTGTGGATGGAAAATCTCAGGCAGAGATCTTATGAACTCTTTTATCAGATCCTTCTCCTCATGAATAGCTGGGCGATTCCGAGGGATATAAACTGTACAAAGAAGATCTCATGCCTGAGTCTCGAAATCATCCTATTAACCGAAAATATTATGATTAAAGCAAGCGAAAAAGCAGCATTTCTCTCCGAGAAACACTGCTTTTTCGCTTTTTAAGAATCCGGGTCAAACTGCCTGATAGGATGTTCTTCTGATGTTTACAGGCTAAAGATTCATAATAAATGTAACACCAAAAACAGCAATACCAATGAAAGAAACAAAGAGTGACTTTCCTTCTTCTTTCATATAGTAATAGATTGCACCTCCGGCAGTCAGGGCAAAGGGAATCAGAAGCCCCACATATTTACTGGCGTTGTTTCCCATGGACCCATCCATCTGAATCTGAAGACCTATGGTCTCTGGCAGTATTATGATTCCTATGATATACAAAGCCAGGGCAATCAGAACGAGAGCTCCACTAAGCATGATTCGACCATTTTTACTCATATTGCACTTCCTTCCATTATTGTTAATATTACTAAAACCACTTTTCTCAATACTTACACCTAAATCTAAATCATTTTCCATAAGACATCAGTTATTGATTAAATTATAACACTATCTGAAACCGATATTAATTTTTAAGAAAAAAACACACCCGTTAATGAAAGTAAATAAGTTAAAAGCAGCTCCCCTCATCACAAGGGAAGCTGCTTTTCATTTCTGGCGGAGAGAGAGGGATTCGAACCCTCGGTACGCGGTTAGCGTACAAAAGTTTTCGAGACTTTCACCTTCGACCTCTCGGACATCTCTCCACAACAGAACTAGTATACCTTTTTTTAGGGTGTTTTGACAAGAGAGAAGTGCAATCTTACCAGACATAAGACTGCACTTTTTTCTGTCTATCTGAAAATCGTACTGATTTCTTGGAACTCCTCTTCCGTGACCTTCACCTTTCTCGTCTTCTGATTGGCTCTGATCTGATCCGCTTGCTTCGCTCCTGGAATCACTGCATCAATGAAGTCCGTTTCCAGATACCAGGCCAGTACCAGCTGATAGACTTCGCAGTCCTTTTCCCGTGCCATTCTCCTCAGCAGATCGATCTTTCTCAGGTTCTCCTCGTACTTGGTGGAGAAATTGAGATTCTTTCTTCTTCTTTCGGGAATCTCCGTTTCCATCGTGTATTTTCCGGTCAGAAGACCAGCTGCCAGAGGAAAATATGGAATAAAGGCGATGTTGTTTCTCCTCAGATAGGGAATGAACTTCTCTTCCTTGTCTCTAACCAGAAGATTGTACTCATCCTGAACCACATCGATGTATCCGTCTCTGTTGGCTTCCTCGATCTGTTCCAGAGAAAAATTGGACACGCCGATTTCACGGATGATGCCTTTCTCTCTGAGCTTCTGGAGGGCTCCTACAGCCTCGTACTTCGGTGTCTTCTCATCAGGAAAGTGGATGTAGTAGATGTCGATATAATCGGTCTTAAGCCGTTTCAGGGACTTGTAGACCTCCTCCACCAGAAAGTCCGGATGGTTGTCCACCACAATCTCTCCCTTTTCCATTCTGTGCGCACCTTTTGTTGCCAGAAGGATCTTGTTTCTCGCATTGCACTTCTTCAGCACATCACCGATGACTTCCTCGGAACCGCCCATGCCGTAGTAGTAGGCCGTGTCGAAAAAGTTCACCCCCAGGTCCAGCGCCGTCAGAATCATGTTATGGGATTCCTCGTCGCTGATGGGATTGTAGCCGGGATTGCCCACCGCATTGGTGCCCAGCCCCACCGGATTCAGCTGAAAATCGTTGTAGATTTCATTCATTCTCTCATCCCTCTTTTCCTTCTTTTCTTTCTATTCTACCATAGCTTCAGTCAAAAGCGCTCAGCTTTGTGACCTCCGTATCCGGAAGCTCTTTCGCCCACCCAAGGATTCGCTCATGGCAGGTGAAAAGAACGCTCTGGACCGGCACGTCCCGGTCTCTACTGAATTCATGGAGAAACTGAAGCCCTTCTCTGGCCCTCTTGTCATCATACTGGGTGAACACATCATCCAGGAATAAGGGTCTTGTGATGTCTTCCTGAATGATCAGGTCCGATATGGCCAGTCTTAGAGAGAGATAGGCCTGATCTATGGTTCCCCCGCTTAGGAAGGCCCAGTCATACATCTTCTTCGAATCCTGATCCTGGAAAGAGATGGCAAGGTCTCTCGACACCATAACCTCCTCATACTTCCCGCCGGTGAGTCTCTGGAAGATCTTCTGGGTCTTTTCATTGACCCTGGGACCAAAGGAGCTCTGCATCCTGGCGAACGCACCCATGAGGGTTTCTCTGGCAAGTTTCAGCGCTTCATGGTCACTTTCCATTTCCTCATATTCCGTGCGTGCTTCCTCCATCTCATTCTCGATCTGGCTGATGTTCTTTTTCCGTCTGTATTTTTCCCGCACTTCGGACTGCAGGGAGATAATTTCCTCACGGATCTCCTGGATGATACCTTCCTGTTCCTCCAACGCCTTTCTGATTCTCGACTTCTCCTCTTCATCGGTGAAGTCTGTCTCTTCCGCCAGAGAAAGTGCATCCACCTTCTCTTTCTGTGCAGCGAGCTTCTCTTCCAGTTCAGGGATGCTGGTTCTTCTCTCCAGGTCCTTTCGATGCTCCTCCGCCGATTCCAGCTGAAGGGTCAGTCTCTCCTTCTCCGTCAGCACTTCACTCAGGGCGCGTAGGATGTCATCCGCTTCCTCCACAGTGTCCAGCTCCTTGTAGATTCTGAAATGTTTCCGGATTTCCTCTTCGGAGTCTTTGCGTCTTTCCAGATATTCCCCGAAGCTTCTTCTGCTGTTTTCCACTTCCTCGGATTTTCTGTCCAGACGCTCACGATGATTCTTGTAAGCATAGTATTTTCCGGAAAAAGCATCCAGATCCTCACAGCTGTGAGCCTCAAGAATTTCCTCCAGCTCCTTCTTCAGGGCCTGGAGTTCTTCCTCCTGCTGGCTGATCTTTCTTTCCAGCTCCAAGATATCCTCTTCACTCACCTGCTCCTCATCGTCTTTCAGAAGAGCTGAGGCTCTCTTGAGCGCTGCCTCCGAAGCTTCCATGAGACCAAAGAGTCTCGTGACCTGGGTCTTCTTCTCGTCCAGCTTTTCACGTAGCTCCATGCGCCTCTTCTGCACTTCCTCGAATCCTGGCTGCAGGGCAGCCAGTCTTTCCGCCAGGCGGCCGATCTCCCTTTCTGTTTCCTCCAGCTCGGATTTCAGTTTCCTCACGTCGGCTTCTTCCGCCGCATATTTTCTGATGGATTCCCCTTTGGCTTTCTCCAGTCTCTCTTCGCTATCTCTTATGAGCACCTCATTGATGCTTTCCCTCTGAACGATTCTCTTCTCCGTCTTCCGGAAGGAAAGAACGAAGAGGACTGCTGATACAAGTAGCCCTGCAAAGATCAGCTCATCCACCAGGATCCCAAGAAGGACCACAAGGACTGTAAGAAGGATGGCACTGCCAAGCACAGGCTTTCTTAGTTCTCTGCCGCCAGGAATCTCCTCTGTATAGATCTGAGGTTTTCTGGCCTTCTCCAGCTGCTCTCTGGCATCTCGTATTCTCTCTTCCTGTTCCTTCTGAAGCGTAAGGAGATCCTCTTCCTTCTCCAGAAGATTAGAAGACTTGTTCTCCGCCTTACTGGCAAGACCTGATTTCTGCTTCGTGAGCTCTTCCAGGGCATCCTGCTTACCCGCAAAATCTTCCTCAACGGCATCGTAATCCCTTTGAAGATTCGACAGTTCCAGATCTTCCAGCTGGAAGTTTCTTTTCGCTTCGCTAAACTCTTTCCGGAGGGTTTTTCTCTCCTTCTCTTTTTCATAGACATCCCTGCGGTGGCGCAGAAGGTCTCTGTTTTCGGAAAGAACGCCACTTACGATCCTTCTTTCCTTGTCAATGCGGAAGGCATCCCGGAAGGTTTCATCCGATACCGCCAGAGGCACCGTCTCCGTCAGCTTCGCAAGAAGGTCTTCGGATTCCTGAAGCTCCTCCTTCAGATATCTGCCGTCGGAGAGAAGCCCCTCATAGGCCTTTCGCTTCTCCTCCCCCTTCACAACAAACGCTCGATCGATGTTCCCGTAGGGTGTGGTCAGTTTCTTCTTTGTTTCTTCCAGGGCTTCCATAAGCGCAGCTCTTCTCTTTTCCCTGCTTATGGCTTCCTGATATTCTTTCAGGTTGGCGAAGAGAGAAAAGCCTTCATAGTGCGCATCAAGAGACTTTTTCTTGTTCACCTCTTCCTGAAGCTGGGCCTCCTTCTCCTCCACCTTCTTCTGATAAAATGCTTTATCTTCTTCATCGATTCTGGCCTGCCGCTTCTCCTCGGAAAGATCTTCCAGGAGCTGCCCGGCTCTTACAAGAAGTCCGTTCTTCCTGCTTTTCGAAACCAGGGTCTCCTCCTGACTTTGGAGAAGATTCTTCGCTTCCTCATAATTCACTTCTTCACTGCCTGTGGTCACAAGGTTTAAAAGCTTCTCCGTAATCTCATCCTTCTTTGTGGAAGTGCCTAGAAGCGTTCCGCCCTGTCCGATGAAGACACTTCTTGAAAAAGCCTCTTCTCCCACACCGAAAAACGCTTCTCCGGGACCCGATTTGGAGGAAAGCTTCACCTTTTCGGAAGTATCCTCATTCCATAATGTAACCTCATCGGTGGTATTACTGCTGCCAAAGGTTCTTTCCAGACGGTAGTTCTTCCCCTCATGCTCAAAGAAGATCCTGCCTCTCATCTCTTTTCCGTTCCAGGGTCTGTATTTCCTCCTGGGATTTTTCGTAAGATCCGTGGATCTTCCTCCATGGCCATAGAACATCATGAGGATGAACGCCATGATGGTGCTTTTTCCGTCCTCGTTGTCTCCATAGATCACGTTCAGCTGGGGTCCCAGTTCCAGTGCGTAGTCTTCGAATTTTCCGAAATTGTCCAGTTTCACGCTTTTAATAATCACCAAGTCCCACCTGCCCTTCAAATGCTTTCATGCCATAGTCCAGTGCTTTGTCGATCCTTGTAAGGGCCTTTTCATCCCCGCTTTTCTCCGCCTCTTTTCTCTGCAGAAGAAGCTCCTGCACGAAATATCCCCTGAGAGATTTTTCCCGGGCCATCTCCTCATAGTCCACAGCCATTCTTGTTTCATCCACAAGCTTCACGAAGTAGAGCTCCTCTTTCAGCGCCAGCTCCACATTCTTCCAGGGAATCTTCTGGTCCCGGTTCATGGTGCCTTTCACCCTGATTCGATAGAAATGCTTCTCGAAGGACTCTCGGTAGCGCTCCTTCAGTAGCGCGAGAATCTTCTTCTCCGCCTCGATTTCATTCTGAACCTCGGAAAGGTCCATCTCCTCCACGAGATACATTCTCTGGCTGAGCGGTCTGAATTGAAGGTCCATCTTCTCCCTGCTTATAGTGCCCATATAGACGCCCTTTTCTCCCAGCTCATCGAACCCTCTGCCTTCGGGACATCCCGGGTAGGCATACCAGGTGCTGCCTGCCTTCTCTATGGAGGATCTCAGATGAATATGCCCCAGGGCCACATAATCCATGCCGCTTCCCGATAGGACAGACGGCGTGATGCCGTGGTAGTCGCTTTCCTGGTTCTCCGACACCAGATCTCCATGGACAACGCAGAGATTCAGGTACTCCCTTTCCACGGGAAGCTTTGGATCAAATAGGGACCTTCTTACATAGGTGCTTTCAAATCCCGCCCCATAGACTGCCGTCTTCAGATCCGGAAGAACCACCCTCTCCATCTTCCCTCTGAAAATCGTCACATTGTCCGGCCAGTCCTCTTCTGCATAGGGGGAATCCATGGCCACATAGTCATGATTGCCCGGAGAGATGAAGACCCTGGCGGGCACTTCCGCCAGATAGGTTTTCACCGACGCTGCGATCTGAGGATCCACATTGGCTCCTTCAAAAAGGTCTCCTGCGATCAGCAGCAGATCCATCTTTTCTTCTTTGCACAGCTGGGTGATTCTCCGAAAGGTTCTCAGAAGCTCTTTCTTTCTGGCTTCCTGCTTTTCTGGCACCGTGGCGACCTCTGACCCCAGGTGCACATCCGCCACATGCATCAGTCTGATCTCATTCATCTGTCATGCTCCTCCTCATCCTCATTGGCTCTATTCTCATTATTACCTATTCACTATCCCGTTTTATGGACAGAATTTACTCTTCCTTTTCATTATAATATAAAACCCCATGAAATGAGAACTTATGTTTCAGATTTCTCTTTGTGAAGGCACTGTACTTCCCTGATCCTTAGCTTGCATTCATGAAGCCCACGAAAAAACAGCCCCTTGATTAGAGGCTGCATCATCTGCTGAAGTGCTTCTGCCTTAAGGGCTGCCTGCGGGCATCGCTCACTTCTTCATCAAATTCTATCTGGAATCTCCTTCTGAGACAGCTTATCCGAGGCTCTCCGCATAGGCCTGGAAGCGGTCCAGAATCGCCTGCCATCCTGCCTTCTGCATCTCCACGGGAAAGGTGTTCTCCGCTTCGAATACACTGACGATCTCCGTTTTGCCCTCTTTCTCCGTAAAGGTGGTGAGCACCTTTCTACCGTCATCCAGTGTATAGGCGATGCGCTCATAAGGCACGACCTCATCATAGGTTCCGGTGAAATCAAAGCCTTCCTTGCCGTCCTTGGATTCCATGCGATAGGAAAATCTGCCGTTTTCTCTCAAATCATTCAGTGCTCTGGGACTGTGCCAGTCATCCGATGCGCTGTTCCACTGCACAATGTGTTCCGGGCTGGTCCAGTAGGTCCACACTTTCTCTGGTGAGACTTTTACAGTTGCCTGAATCGTTACGTTTGTTTGTTCCATGAGCTTGCCCCTCCTTTCAGGTTTTCTACTCCCACAATTATATTGCTATTTTTTGTCAATGTAATGAGCTGTGTGAAAACATTATGTGAAGGCAGAAACTTGAAGGAACAAGACTCTGTCCGATGGCCTGAATTTCCCCCACCGGTACCAGTGTTTACAGCTTCAGTAAGGCGATGACCTCTCCGCCGATGACATCTCCGGTCTCCTGAAATCCTGTGGAAGTGTATAGCTTCTTTGCCACCGTATTTTCCGGTTCGTAGGAAAGCCAGCAGAGCTTCGCTTCCCCGCAGGGAAAGCTTCTCAGATAGTTCAGGGAAATCTCCAGCGCCTTTCTGCCATAACCTTTTCCCTGAAAATGTTCATCAATCATGAAGCGCCAGATGCCGTAGCTTCCTTTGATGTAGTCCGGGTCCCCTTCCTCGTATCCGTCAAAGCCGAACATGACAAAGCCCACCAGCTCGTCCTCCTCATAGATGCCGAAAGGCAGCGCTACCCCTCCGCTGGTGATGGTGGTATAAGCCTGTAGAATACTCTGCGTATTGGTCGCCACGAAGTTCTTCTGGTCCTCTCTCACACGGAGTCCAACGATTTTCCAGATGTTTTTCTCATCCACTTTTCTAAGCTTCAATTCTGTACCCCCTCTTTTCTCTTCATCATAGCATTTTTCCATATCCGTCTACGAAAAAACTGCAGAAGATTCATGCGATCCTCTGCAGCGTCTTTCACCTGTTTCCTATTTCAGACTGCTGGTTACTTTGACCTCATCCACATTTTTCAGCTCTTCCTGGCTCACCGTAAAGAGGACATGTCTTGTGGCGATATCCATGGTGCCGATTTCCGCTTCCGTTCTGTTGATGAACGCTTCCGCCATGTTGTCCTTGATCACAAGATTTTCTCCCACAACGCTGTTGGAACCGGAACTCTCAACGAGGATCACAGCCACAAATCCCTGTCTTTCAAAATAGGCTTCATCCACTTTCTGAAGCTTCGTCAGACTCAGTTCATCAATGAAGAAGGGATTCTCTAGAATCGTGTAATCCGCGTCATATTGCCTGAACTCCTCATAGGTCCGGATGATGCGATTCTCACTGATCATATCCAATCCGTCTGAGGTTCTGAAATTCATGATTTCGGTCATGGGCGCCTCCATAGGTGACTCAGCCGTAACCGGCGCTCTCGCTCTTTCCAGCATGACGCTGTCACCTGCTGATTCTTCTTGTGCACAGGCAGTCAGAAGAAAGAGAGATAAGAGTATCAATGCGATTTTCTTCATGGCTTCACCTCCTTGTTTTCTTACTTCATTTAAACATATGCAACCCTTCAAGAGATTGCGAAAAAATAACATTTTAGTATAAAAATAAATCATTGCTCAGGAAAGGAGAACCACACCACAAGATGATGTCGTTCTCCATCCATACCTGTCTTTGTCTATAATCTGCTCTTGATGAGATCTGCAATGTTTTCAGCTGATTCGGTGATTTCCTCTAGGTCTTCACCCTCCAGCATGATTCTCACCAGCGGCTCGGTACCCGACGGTCTGATGAGCACTCTGCCCTTGCCTTCCAGTTTCTCTTCCACGGAACGGATGAGACTCTTCACTTCCTCATCGGTTTCGTGGATCTTCTTCATCTCATTGGGAATCTTCACATTCACAAGAACCTGTGGCAGCTCCTTCATGATGGACGCCAGCTCGCTGAGGTTCTTCCCTCTGTTTTTCACAATTCCTGCCAGCTGAACCCCTGTTACGATTCCATCCCCTGTGGTGTTGAAATCCTTGAAGATCACATGACCTGACTGCTCTCCTCCGATTGAGTAGTCATTCTCCATGATGTTCTCCAGCACATAACGGTCTCCTACAGCGGTGATGGCCACCTTCAGTCCCAGCTCCTTGGCTGCCAGCATCAGTCCAAGGTTACTCATAACGGTGACCACAATGGTGTCATCCTTCAGTTTGCCCATTTCCTTGAGATACAGTCCTGCCACAAGGATGATGAAATCCCCGTTCACAAGATTTCCCTTCTCATCCACAGCCAGACATCTGTCTGAATCCCCGTCAAAGGCCAGACCCAGATCGCACTGGTTCTCCACCACAAACTTCATGAGATCCTCGGGATGGGTGGACCCGCAGTGTTCATTGATGTTGATTCCGTTGGGCTCATTGTGAATGACATGGACCTTCGCACCCAGTTTTTCGAAGGTGTCCACTGCAGCTCTGTAGCTTGCCCCGTTGGCACAGTCCAGGGCGATTTTCATGCCCGTAAGATCCCCTTCCAGGGTCTTTGCCGCAAACTCCACATAGTCTCTTGTTGCGTTTTCCGCATGACTCACATGGCCGATGTCTCCACCTATGAGAACGGGAATGCCGTCAAAATCCTCTTCGATGATCTTCTGGATTTCATCTTCCAGTGCATCGCTGAGCTTGAATCCCTCTCTATTGAAGAACTTGATTCCGTTGAATTCAACGGGATTGTGGGAGGCTGATATCATGACCCCCGCATCCGCTCCATATTCGCGCACAAGATACGCCACAGCCGGTGTAGGCACGACGCCCAGAAGCACCGCTTCAGCGCCTACGCTGAGCATACCGGAAACCATGGCGCTCTCCAGAAGGTCTCCGGAGATTCTGGTGTCCTTCGCCACCAGGATTTTAGGCTTATGGGTTCCCTTTGTTAGTACCAGCGCTCCCGCTTTCCCAAGCTGAAAAGCCAGTTCAGGAGTCAGTTCGCTGTTTGCGATTCCTCTCACTCCATCTGTTCCGAACATTCTACTCATAATTTACCATCCTTACTATTTACTCATTTCTTCAATTGATTCGCATAACGATAATATTATATAACACATGGCCGGATATACCAAATCACTTCTGACCATTCGCCCCTGAAATATGATTACCGTATCATTTCTCTTCCTTGTGATCTGCTTCCTTTTCCCTGGGATGTTTCTTCCAGGTGTCCCCCATCATGTTGTCCATCCCACCGACGCCAAAACTCAGACCTTCAGTAAGGATCCTGTCGTAGACCACCTTGGTAGGCATGAGCCACACTTCACCGGTTCCCCGGAAGACATTGAGCAGTCCCTCTCCGCTGAATCCTGAACCGATGAGGGTCTTCGTGGTCTTTTCCACGGTGAACTGGATGCCTGCTGTTCGAAGAACCGAGAAGTTCCCGTCAATCTTCAGCACATCGTCCACCAGGGAATACTTGAAGATTTCCGTTTCTGGCACGGGAATTTCAAGGACCACGATACCGGATCCTTTCAGCTTCGTCTGAAAGAGACCTTCTGTCCCGAAAAGGGCACTGCTGACGGTCTTCATGGAGCTGATGCCGATTTCGATGCCGTCTTCCGCTGCAAAGAACAGGGAATCATAGATGATGATTTCCTCCTCTTCCAGCTCCAGAAGGGCATAATGACCGAAGGAAGGTTCCAGAAGAATCTCTCCCACTCCTTTGAAGTGGGGCTTGATCACAGGCTCTCCTGAGATCTTGGAGGATACGAACTTCTTGGACAGACTGAAGAGTCCGCCCGTGTTGGTGGATACTTCAATGGGTCCTCTCATGAAACTCAGAGCATTGGCCTCCGTGTAGACGCCACCGCCGCTTAAGACGATTCTCAGCTGTCTCAGCTTGATATTGGCTTCTCGCATGTAGGACAGCATGAAAGCTGTCTTCACATCGGTACCGCCTTTCAGATCCTCATACTCCAGCACCTGAAATGTGGATACATTCTTGAATTCACTGAGTTTTGTCAGGGTATTGTTCATACTGATATTGGTTTTCAACGGGGATTCACCACCTTCATTATTTTAGCTTTTCAATGTTCTAACTCTATTTATCATTATACCATCAAGAGCTTTATGCTGTCAGAAAAACCGCTATGTTCACTTATGGATATCCTGATACTATCTATCCATATTTCCCGATAGGCTGCAAAAGGAAGAAGGATGCGCAAAGCGCATCCTTGTAAGAATGACAATCCATGGACTGTTCTTATGCCATGGAGCATGGGGTGCAGGACTAGAACTCTTCTTTCAGGTCCACAACGCCATCATCGAAGATTTCCAGGGTATCACTGTACTCCACTTTTCCGATTCTCGATCCTTTGCCGATCTTGACGATTTTTCCTCTGACCACATCCGCTGCTGTATTTTCCAGATGGATCTCATCCCCTTCGATGACCCCCACCTTCAGTGTACCGCCTTTTCCTTTGGAAATCAGTCCGGATAAGATTCCATGGAAGGATTCCATCCCATTATGGACTTCCAGCTTCTCACAGAAAATCTCTTTGGCCTCGGATTTCCCGCCAAGATTGAATTTCCCGTAGCCCAGATTCATGGAGGTTGTCACATGAAATTCTCCATTTAAGGTGAGCTCTTCCGCGCTGATTTCATCGACCTTCTCCAGTTCTCCGTTGATGGTGATTTTCTCACCCTCCACCACGGTGCCCTTCATGGAACCGTAGATCTTGATTTCCCTGCCCTTCACACGCTGATGGAAATTCCCGTCTCCGTAGACGCTGATTTCATCCGCTTCGAGATTCCCCTTGAACTTTCCATCGCCATAAACGGAAATCTTCACGGCTCTGACATCCTTCTCCGCAACGAGATCCCCTGCCGCTTTCACGTTCTCAGCAGAAACGCTGCCACTGAACCTCAGATCACCCGCACAGGAAATGTCCCCATAGTCTCCCGCCTCCAGATGGATGTCTCCCACACTCTTTATATTGTTCTTATCCATAATTACACTCCCTTTCGAGCTGTAGGGCTATCTTTTCTGATAGCCCGTTTAGATTATTTCCGTTTCAGGGAATTCTTAAAGCAATCACCATCTCATTTTGATGATCCATTCCCTCATGGCACCCTGCTGAGCTTTGTAGATATTGTCAGAAGGATAATCCAGATCCGCTTTTCTGCCGTTCAGAAGATTTTTCATCTTCCAGGAGATGCCTTCTGTCGCTTCCGGATGCACAACCTGTCCTTTGTCATTGACATAATGCATGTTGTATTTTTTCATTTTTACTTCCTTTCAAGTGATTTCATCACTTCGCAGCAGGAAACTTTCGGGTCTTCACCACTTCATTTTCATGGCCCATATACTCAGTGCTCTTCTCTGTTTCCTGTGATAGTCTCCGGAGTCTTCGTCCATCCTGTACTCTTTTTCTTCGGGCAGCGGTTTCATCTTCCAGGATTTTCGTAAAGCCTCTTCAGGATGGACCAGCTGTCCACGATCATTGATATAATGCATGTTATATTTTTTCATTTCTCTTCTCCTTACTTTCAGGATTTATCCTAGAGCAGCATCCCCATGGTCTGGACTTACCATCTCATTTTCATGATCCATTCTCTCATGGCATCCTGCTGAACTTTACAGATATTGTCAGAAGCGTAATCCAGGTTATAGTCTCTTCCATTCAGAAGGTTCTTCATTTTCCAGGAAATGCCTTCTGTTTCATCCATGTGGATGAGATGTCCCTTGTGATTGATGAAATGAATATTATGTTTTTTCATTTTTACTCCTTACCTTTCGATTTTCAGATCTTCAGCAGTATTCAGATGGAATGGATTACCATCTCATTTTCATGATCCATTCCCGCATGGCATCCTGCTGAACTTTACAGATATTGTCCGTAGCATAGTCCAGGTTATAGTCTCTTCCATTCAGAAGATTCTTCATCTTCCAGGAAATGCCTTCTGTTTCATCCATGTGGATGAGATGCCCTTTATGGTTGATAAGATGGATATTGTATTTTTTCATTTTTACTCCTTACCTTTCGATCTTCTCTTTCACAGTGGAATCCGGGTCAATGCTGAGCTCCTCACTGTATTCCACAGTTCCGATTCGGCATCCGGGTCCCAGGGTCACGCGCTCCCCGCTCACTCTTTCGCAGGTGGTGTTTTCCAGATAAATGTCATCGCCTTCGATGACATGGACTTTCAGGGAACCTTTTCCTTTTCCGAAAATGGTTTTGATCAGCCCTCCGGTATAACTGTTTCCTTCTCTCACTGTAATCTTTGCGCCAACCAGCTCAGATACTTCAGAACGAGTCGCCAGATTCAGTTCACAGGTTTCGCAGTTCACGACGCCGCCTGATAGGATGCCTCCATCCAGCCTGAAATCCTCGCACTCCATATCTCCGTCCACTTTGATTTCACCAGCAAGCTTCAGGTTTGTGCTTTTTATGGATTTCCCTACCTTGATTCCTCCGGAAAGCGATATTTCCTTTCCCGTCAGGGAACCTCCGATGGTGGACCCGCCTGAAATCTTTATCACGTCAGCCTGAACGTTACCGTTGATCTTGCATGCGCCGGATACTTTGCAGCTTCCTGCTTTCACGCTTCCATCCACTGTGATGGCTCCGGAGATGCTCATGGTCTCGCAGATGATGTCTGATGTGATTTTGCTTGCGCCGGATACTCTTACGTCTTTATACTCTCCACCTGTGGATAC
Source organism: Proteiniclasticum aestuarii (assembly GCF_017368455.1). Taxonomy (GTDB): domain Bacteria; phylum Bacillota; class Clostridia; order Clostridiales; family Clostridiaceae; genus Proteiniclasticum; species Proteiniclasticum aestuarii. Next base: position 143,069 of record NZ_JAFNJU010000004.1, read on the forward strand.
AGATGCTCCTGATATTTTCAGATCTCTTTTTTCCATGATTCTCCTCCAAATTAGATGATTTTCAGTTTCAGCTTCTCTACAGCACTTCTGATGCTGTAGTTGTCTACGATCGGTGTCTGGTCCGAATAGAAGATTTCTCCATTCTTGTGCAGCAAGGACACGCTCACGCCGAATTTTCGGTATACAGAAAGACTTGGATCTTTATCCTTGATGGTCTCATAATTGTCGCTGAGCATGCGCAGAATCCTCGACATATCTTCGATACTCAGATGTCCCTGGTTGAGCAGATCTTCGGAGATATACATGTAGAGGATATCCTCGAAACTGTACTCTTCCTTTCCTTTGAAGATCTCCTCATACAGATTGATGATCTCTTTGCTCAGAATCTGAAGGCTCAGAAGCTCTTCTCGTCTTCTCACCATGGATTCCGGAATGTCGGATGAAAACTTGTCTGCCAGATCATCCAGCGAAGCGCCGTCTTTCATGTTGAGAATCTGATGGATTCGGTCCATGATCTTTTCTCGGGGAAAGAAGGTTTCCTGTCCCGTATAAGTCGATTTCTTCATGAACCATTCTTCGGGAATCAGTTTCTTTCTTTTCCATCTATATAGCTGTCCATAGGATATACTCATTTCTACCAGTAAATCTTTCTTGGAAATTAGTTCTTCCATATTGCTCACCTCTTGATGAGAGTGTAACATAACATTGTTACGTTGTAAAGAGGGTAAGCATAATAAACCCGTATTTTCATGAATTATTGTCATATTGAAAATAATTCATGGTATTCAAGCGTTTTAGCTGATTATATTTAATAATTCACCTCATTTTCCCTTGAAATCATCAACGTAACAACCCCCTGGTCTCTTATGTACTATATTTTCAATAAATAGTCTCAGCGTAACAGACCTTATCCTAAAACAAGCCTTTGTCCTCTGTATACCTATATTCCTTACAGTATTTTGACATGACCTTTTCATTCATTCCAATAAAAAAGAACCCCCTAAGGATTCATGGGAATCCCTAAGAGGTAATTATAAAAATCCTATTACGCCATGACAGCTTCTTTCTTCGCGTATTCCACGCCCTTATCGATGGCTTTCTTGTTCATTTCAAAGAATGCTTCCTTGCCATGACCCTTCAGGGCAGCAAGCAGGGCTTCTTCGGAGATGATCTGTATCTTTTCCACAAGCGCGCCGAGAAGAACCATGTTGGCGATCTTCACGGAACCAATGGCACCGGCTTCATCCTGAGCTGGAATTCTGATGACTGTTACGTCCTCTCTCTTCACATCTCTTGTAACAAGATTGGAATCCAGAATGATCAGTCCACCAGGCTTCACCGTGCTTTCGAACTTATCCAGGGAAGGTCTGTTCATGACAACCAGTGTGTCTGGGGCGGTGATGATGGGTGCACCGATTTCCTCGTCGGATACGATGACAGAACAGTTGGCTGTTCCTCCTCTCATCTCAGGGCCGTAGCTTGGGCACCAGGATACATTCATATCCACATCCATGCCACCGAAAGCAAGGAACTTACCCATGGAGAGGATACCTTGTCCACCGAATCCTGCAAAAATAATTTCCTGTGTCATTATTTCGCCTCCTCTTTGCTCAAGTCCTTCTTTACGCCTAATGGATAGTAGGGAATCATGTTTTCTCTCAGCCACTTCAGAGACTCTTCTGTATTGAGGCCCCAGTTGGTAGGACAGATGGAAAGCACTTCAACCAGATTGTATCCTTTTCCGTCGATGGCATTCTGGAATGCTTTCTTGATGGCTTTCTTGGTCTTCGCAACACCGGCCACCTTATCTACAGATACTCTTTCGATGTAGTAGGAACCATCCAGCTGTGCAACCATTTCGGAGAATCGGATGGGATATCCCTGTGTCGCCACATCTCTTCCATAAGGTGATGTTTCGGTCTTCTGTCCTGGAAGAGTTGTTGGCGCCATCTGGCCACCAGTCATTCCGTAAATACAGTTATTCACAAAAATGGTTACAATTTTCTCCCCTCTAGCCGCAACGTGAACCGCTTCTGCTGTTCCGATGGCTGCCAGATCTCCGTCTCCCTGATAGGTGAAGACGATCTTGTCAGGATTGGCTCTCTTTATTCCTGTAGCTACCGCTGGCGCTCTACCATGGGCTGCTTCAAACATGTCACATGCGAAATAGTCGTATGCAAGTACCGAACATCCGACCGGTGCTACACCGATGGTCTTGTCCACGATATCAAGCTCTTCCATAACCTCACCAATCAGTCTGTGAATGACACCGTGGGTGCATCCAGGACAGTAGTGTGTAGGAACATCCAGTAAGCCGTTTGTGGGCTTAAACAGAATTTCTCTATCCTTTAACTCCATTATTTATTCCCCCCTACAATTTCCATAGCCTTATCCAGTATTTCTTCTGGTGAAGGAATCATTCCACCTGATCTTCCATAGAAATGTACTGGCTTTCTGCCTTCCACGGAAAGTCTCACGTCTTCCACCATCTGACCCTTGCTCATTTCCACTGCCAGGTAACCATGCTTGGTGCTTCCGATGGTCAGGTCAAAAGCTTCCTGTGGGTATGGCCATAGGGTGATCGGTCTGATGAGACCCAGGTTGATCCCCTTCGCTTTGGCAAGCTTGATGGTATTCTTGCAGATTCTTGCTGTGGTGCCATAAGCCACCATGATCAGGTCCGCGTCTTCCGTATTCATCAGTTCATACTTGACTTCATTCTTCTTGATTTCATCATACTTTCTGCCCAGGTGATCATTATGCTTTTCAAGCTCTTCACTCTTCAGGAACAGGGAGTTGATGACATTGTGATGTGCTCTGCCATTTCTTCCATTGGCAGCCCATGTCTTTTCAGGAAGCACTCTTGTGGATGTGGAAGGTCTGAATTCAACAGGCTCCATCATCTGACCCAGCATTCCGTCTCCCATGATCATGACTGGTGTTCTATACTGATCTGCCACATCAAAGGCTTCTGTAATCAGGTCCACCATTTCCTGAATGGAGGATGGTGCATAGACGGGCATATGGAAGTCACCATGTGCTCCACCCTTGGTCGCCTGGAAGTAGTCAGACTGTGCAGGCTGAATGCCACCTAGTCCTGGGCCTCCTCTGACGATATTGATGATGACGCATGGAAGCTCGGCTCCCGCGATATAGGAAATTCCTTCTGCTTTCAGTGAGATTCCAGGTGAAGATGAACTGGTCATGCATCTGACGCCTGTACCTGCAGCGCCGTAAATCATGTTGATGGCTGCAATTTCACTTTCCGCCTGCAGGAACACTCTGTCAATTGTAGGCATCTTCTTCGCCATATAGGCTGCGACTTCTGTCTGTGGTGTGATCGGATATCCGAAGAAACACTGACAGTTGGCTCTGATGGCCGCTTCTCCAATGGCCTCGTTTCCCTTCATGAGAACTTTTTCACTCATTTGCTCTACCCCCTATTTATACACTGTAATAACAAGATCTGGACACATTCTTCCACAGGATGTACATCCTATGCACTTTTCCATGAGTTCATCCGGAATACCGGCGGGTCTGTACCCCTTCTCATTCAATCTGTCCGTGAAACCGATGATCTTCACAGGACAGGCAATCACACACTGTCCGCAGCTCTTGCATCGTTCTTCTCTAAATACAACTTTTGGCATATCATATCCCCCTTAATATTTTAATTCCATGGTGTTTTCATGAAAATGTCGATGGGAAGAAGCTCCCCATGTAACTTACCCTCTAGCGATTCCGCCAGATCTCTTCTGGCCACGGTGTATAGATGCGGTATGCCAAGTTCTTTTGACAAATCATGAACAATTGCATCTCCCTTGATGATTTCCTCCGCGGTGGTCTCATAGGAGAGATTGGTATTGGAAATCAGATGCGTCACCTTCAGTCTTGAGGATCTTTCGATGCTCGCGATGTACTCCTTGATTCCCTTTTCGTCCGGTGTGAAAGGTCTCTGGGTATTGATCACGAAATACATGCTGTAATCCGTTTTGATCAGCTCGTGATTATACTGCCCCAGTACCGTTGCACCCATATCGTCTCCGCCGATATCCAGGATGAAGTTCGTATCTTTTTTTACAAAAATACTGGAAACTTCTCCAGGTACCACCATCAGCTCTGCATTGGACCATTCCGGGTTTGCCGCAATGACATCAATGCCGTCTTTGGCCAAGGTGCCTTTGAAGTCTCTGATACAGAAGAAAGGATTGACGATGTCGATATCAACAAGTGCCACCTTTTTCCCCTCATGATTCAGTTTTTTCGCCAGGTTGATGGAAATCTCAGATTTCCCGCTGCCAAAATGCCCTGTGATGATAGTGATTCTTTCCAAGTGGCATCCCTCCATTTTTACTGTACCTTTATTTTATTATAAAATCTTCCCTTAATCTAATTTCCAATTTCATGGCAAAATCCTGAATTGGTTTGAAGATTCATGTCTACATCGGTCAGCAAAGCGGATTTTCACAACAGAAACCCCAGTTTGTTATCAATAACCCCTGTATACCTTTACAAATCACGATTTTTGACTTATTTTAGATTTTTTCACTTTTTATTATTAATTTGATAATATTTTATCACGGTTTTGCACTTTCACATATTATTCGTAGGTGATGGCTTCCTCTTCTCCGGAAAGGACTCTGTTGGCCGCTTCAGCCAGTGCCAGCAGCTCGTCTTCTCCTGGATACACCACAACGTCCGCGATGAATTCCACTCTTTCTCTGATCAGCTTCACCATCAGCTTGGAATAGGCGATTCCGCCCGTAAGAATGATGGCATCCACCTTCCCGCTAAGCACCGCCGCTGCAGCGCCCACTTCCTTTGCCACCTGATAGCCCATGGCGGAATAGATCTTCATGGCATAGGCATCTCCGGCCAATGCCTTATCTTCCACTTCTCTTGCATCATTGGTGTCAAGATAGGAAACAAAGCCTCCTTTTCCGGTGATCATCTTGAGCACTTCCGCCTTTTCATGGGTTCCTGCATAGCATAGCTCCACAAGGTCTGCCACTGGAAGGCTGCCGCTTCTTTCAGGAGAGAACGGACCATCGCCATTCAGCGCATTGTTCACATCTATGACTCTGCCCTTCTCGTGTGCTCCAACACTGATGCCGCCACCCAGGTGAACCACGATGAGATTAAGGTCTGAGTAGCTGACACCCTTCTCCTTCGCATAACGCTTGGCCACCGCTTTCTGGTTCAGCGCATGGAAGATGCTCACTTTCTCAAAAGCCTTGTGTCCGGAGATCCTCGCCAGATCCTCCATTTCGTCCACAACCACAGGATCCGCAATGAAGGATTCCTTGCCAAATTCTGTGCCCAGACCATGGGCGATGATGGCACCGAGGTTTGATGCGTGCTCGCCTTTGATGCTCTTTCTGAGATCGGACAGCATGGCTTCATTCACTCTGTAGGTACCGCTCTTGATCGGTTTCAGAAGTCCGCCTCTTCCCACAAAGGCATCGAAGGAGTCCAGGCTCTCATTGTTCTCTGTGAGGATTTTCTTGATTTCGTCTTTTCTCCACTCGAACTGGTCGATGACCTTCTTGAAGCTGTTGATGACGGACGCTTCGTGTCTCAGCGTGAAGGACTTCACTTCCCTGTTGTCTTCGAAGATTCCGATTTTCGTTGATGTGGACCCCGGATTGATGATAAGTAGTTTATTCATAAATTCTCCCCTTTTGTTATATAATATCTTTTCTGATCTGATCACTGTCTGCGCTTACGCTATTTCACGGACGCATTGAGAACTGCCATGGCAATGGAGTTCACTTTGCTTTCGAAGGAATCTGCTCTGGATGTGACAACCACCGGCGCCTTGGCACCTAGGAGCACGCCGCCTGTTTTGGCATATGCGGCATAGGTCAGGGACTTATACAGCACATTGCCGGATTCGATGTTGGGCATCAGAAGAATATCCGCATGGCCTGCCACCGGACTCTTGATACCCTTGTGCTCTGCCGCTTCCACACTCAGGGCGTTGTCCAGCGCCAGAGGTCCATCCACCAGGCAGCCCCTGATCTGTCCGCGGTCGTTCATCTTGGAGAGCATGGCGGCATCAATGGTGGCCTGCATGGCTTCATTCACCACTTCCACTGCGCATACCACCGCCACCTTGGGCTTTTCCACACCCAGACTGGTGACGAAATTCACTGCGTTATTGAGGATGCCTACCTTTTCCTTGAGTCCAGGATAGGTATTCATAGCCGCATCCGTCACAAAAAGCATTCTGTCATAGCCTTCCACTTCAAAAGCTGCCACATGGCTGATGAGGTTTCCTGTGGCCAGCCCTTTTTCCTTGTCCAGCACTGCTCTTAGGAGGGACTTGGTATCCACAAGACCTTTCATGAGAATGTCGCATTCTCCCTCACGCACCAGATTCGCCGCAATCTTCGCTGCCTGTGCGGGACTCTTCTCATCGATGATTCTGAATTCATCATCGATATGAAGCTCTTTCAGAAGGCTTTCAATCTTCACCTTTTCGCCCACCAGAACCGCATTGCAGAGTCCCATCTCCTTCGCTTTGGCCACAGCCTGAAGAACCGGCTCGTCCTCTGCGGCTGCCACGGCAATGGTTCTCATACGGCCATTGCCTTTTACCTTTTCATAGATCTCACTAAAACTTTTCACTCAGTATTTCCTCCCTGTAACGCAATGGTTCTTCTTCATTCATCAGTACTCTTCTTGCTCCCTCATAGAGGGACTTCATTTCCAGTTCCCCTGGCACCAGTTCCACCGGTGCGATGAAGGATACATATTCCTTGATCATGCCGGTCATGAGACTGGAGTAGGCCAGACCTCCGGTGATGATGATGGCCTTGACATCACCTTTCAGCACCGCAGCACAGGCTCCGATCTCTTTCCCGATCTGATAGGCCATGGCCTGATACACCTTCGCCGCATAATCATCTCCATCATGGATCATTCTCTCCACTTCTCTTGCATCACTGGTGCCCAGATGGGATATAAGACCCGATCCTCTCTGGAACTTCTTGAGCAGGTTTCGCTTCTCATAGTTCTTGTCGTAGGCATATTTCACGAAAACGCCCAGAGGAAGCGTTCCGACGCGTTCCGGACTGAAGGGTCCTCCGTGGTTCGCGTTGTTCACATCCACCAGTTTTCCTTTTCTCAGTGGTCCTATGGAGAAGCCTCCCCCCAGATGCGCCACAATGAAGTTGTCCTCATTGAAGTCATAGCCTTTTTCCCGGCAGACTTTTCGTGTGACACCCTTGATATTGAGATAATGGGCAAGAGAGCCTCTCTCTTCGCCCTTGAGCCCTGTGAATCTGGCCAGGTCATCCATCTCGTCGCAGGAGACCGGGTCCACGATATAGGCGTTCACACCGGCTTCGTCGGCGATTTCCTTGGCAAGGATCGGTCCCAGATTGGACGCATGTTCTCCCTGCACCGCATTTTTCAGATCGTTTATCATATCCATATCCACAAGATACGCACCACCGATGATGGGCTTCAGAAGTCCGCCCCGGCCCACAACGGCAGCCAGGTCTTCTTTTCTGATGCCTTTTTCACGCAGGACGGAAACGATGGCTTCTCTTCTCATGGCATCCTGATCCGCTATATGGTCGTATTTCCTGATTTCTTCTGCGCTATGCTCCACCACTTCCGTATGAATCTCCATGGATTCCGTGCTGTAAATGGCAATCTTTGTTGAAGTTGAACCTGGATTAATTACCAAAACATATTTCATGTGTTTTCACCCCCAAACTATTTCCTTATAATCATATCAGAAACCCTTTACATTTGAAAATACCTAAAACTCGCTTATTTTCAACCCATCTGTTAAAAAATCACAAAAAAAGTAGGACTATCGTTAGTTGATTCTCATTTTCTGACCATTTATCGGATTTTTAATGCGAAATTGTCAAAAATGAGTGATTCAAGATAGTCCTGATTTTTCTATGTTTATTGAATATACTATATATCTAAAGGCTGGTACTTACTGATCACCGCTTCCGCGATTTTCAGTCCATCCACCGCGCTGGAGATGATACCGCCCGCATAACCGGCCCCTTCCCCTGCAGGATACACGCCTCGAACTTGAGCACTCTGCAAGCTTTCGTCTCGGACGATTCTCACGGGAGAGGAGGTTCTGGTCTCCACACCGGTCATGATGGCGCCATGCCCAGTGAATCCTTTAATCTTCCTGTCAAATTCCGTAAGTCCTGTCTTTAATGCTTCCGTGATGGCAGAAGGAAAGAGTGCGCCCAGATCGGCAAACTTCACCCCCGGCATGTACGTAGGGAGTACCTCTCCGAAGGAAGTACTCATACGCCCTTCCAGAAAATCCTCCACCTTCTGGACAGGTGCATGATAATTGCCACCGCCCATCTGGAATGCCCTGGTCTCCAGGGCTCTCTGAAAGCGGATCCCATCCAGCGGGTGCGGACCATAGTCTGTTGGTGTCACAGAAACCACCACGGCGGAATTGGCGTTTCTTCCATCTCTTGCATGGTAGCTCATGCCGTTGACCGCAAGCATGCCCTCCTCGCTGGATGCCGGAACCACCAGGCCCCCTGGACACATGCAGAAGCTGTAGACCCCTCTGGCGTCCTTTGCCTTGGCCGTGAGTGAATACTCTGCGGCTTTGAGCTTCGGATTCAGATGCACGCTGCCATACTGGCTTTCATTGATTCTCCACTGCAGATTCTCCACACGCACACCCACAGCCATGGACTTGGCGATCATGGTGAATCCCCTGTCAAAAAGCATGTCATAGGTATCCCTGGCGCTATGGCCTAAAGCCAGCACCAGCACTTCACAGGGAATCTTCTCTTTGTTCGCTGTGATGGAAACCACTTTTCCGTTTTTTACTTCAATGTCTTCCAGTTTCGTCTCGAACCGGACTTCCCCGCCAAGGGCGATGATCCTTTCTCTGATGTTCTTCACCACGTCCTTCAGAAGGTCCGTGCCCACATGAGGTTTGGCCTGGAAGGAGATTTCCTCCGGTGCTCCGGCTTCCATGAGCTTTTCAAGAACCTCTCGCACGCGGATGTCCTTGATCCTCGTGGTGAGCTTTCCGTCTGAATAGGCGCCTGCTCCCCCTTCTCCGAACTGGATGTTCGAAGACGGATCCAGTATCCCCTTCTCCATGAAAAGATCCACGGCGCGGTCTCTTTTTTCAATTTCCTGTCCTCGTTCAATGACCAGGGGGCGATACCCTTCCTCCGCCAGCTTCAGCGCCGTGAAGAGTCCGGAAGGACCCAGTCCAACCACCACAGGGCGCACGCCAAGCTTTTCACTTCCAGGCACGACCTTTTCCGGTTCCTTCTCTTCGTAAAAGGAGACATTTCTATGTCTTGCTTTCCGGAGCACTTCCTGTTCACGCTCTGTTCGGACCAGAATGCTGTAGACGAATTTCAGCGGCTCTTTTCGCGCGTCCACAGATTCTTTTACAATCCGTATTTCTCTGATCTCCTCTTCTGAGATTTTCAGCATTTTCGCCGTTTTTCTCACAAGATCCTCTTTCTCTTCCTCTAAATGCAGTTCCATGTTATTGATTTTAATCATCTGTTTTCACTCCAAAAATGGAAGCCCGAAGGCTTCCACTTATATATCTAAGGGGTTTCAGTATTGGTCGGGGTCTCTTCCTCCGGCGGCTGTTCCTCCGGATTCTCCTCTGGAGGTATTTCATTTTCATCTCGGATGATTACCGTGATGGTCTCCGGCGTCGTGGTGACCAGACCGATATTTTCCGGCAGTCCGATCTCAGGTGTGATTTCATGTTCTCCCGCTTCCAGACCCGAAAGATCGATTTCCACGGTGATGCCCGCTTCTGTCAGTGCTTCCAGTGGGTCCTGTGGTCCACTGACCACCACCTCCACCGTATCAGAACTGAACTCTGCAACAAGACCCTCCGCCAGTCCAAGGACCGAAATGCTCTTCTCAAGGGTCCTCGATTCGTAGGCTCTGACTTCAAAGGACACCGTTGCGGTGCTTCCGCCGTTGATGGAGATGATTCCATCTGGAATCACGAGATTCTGTATGACATCGGTGGTCTCCGTGAGACTGGACAGATCAAACTCCGCCGTTCTGATTTCATTTACCTGTTCCAGCAGTCCATCCGGTCCTGCAATGAGGAGTTCTCCCGGTGCCACGGAGCTGCCCAGAAGTTCGTATCCTTCTCCGATTTCTCCTGAGGTGTCAATGACAACCGGCACGGTCTTTGTTTCAAAGACCTCCACATTGACTTCCACATAGAGCGGAGAAACTATCACATGATTCACCTCATTCCCGTTCTCATCGATGGGCACAAGGGATATGATTTCCTTATAGTCGATGTCCAGATTCTCTCTGCTTCCTCTCGCTGCCAGTGCAGTGACTCTGTTGACATACTCCGCAGGTCCTTTCACCGTGGCCGAGCTCGGATTGAATGTGATGCCGGCAACAAAATGTTCTTCCGTAGCCACTGCCTCATATTGAGATACGATGGTCACTTCTCTTTCCAGATAATCATCCAGATAGATGATGGCTTTCACATTGCTGCTGGGGGTCACATCGATATCCGAAGGATAAGAGGTGATCTCGATGGGCACTTCATTGGGACCTGCCTTCAAGGCGATATCATCCAGGTCTGCAATGACCCTGAAATTACTGGCCACACTTCTGTATACTTCCGATGCGGGTCCTTTCACAGTCAAGGTCACCATCACATCCTGGTTGGGAAGAAGGGCCAGATTCTGCTCATCGATGTTTTCCAGATTCTCCAGCCTTACGGGCACATTATAGACCCTCATGGTCTTGATGGGATTCTCCACATTGATGATGTAGATCCACAGACTGAAGGAAAGAATCAGGCTGATGATTTTCAGGAGGATGTCCGATCCTTTTTGCTTAGCCATTGATCCATCCTCTCCTTCCATGTCTGTTTTTTCTGAATCTTGCTGGTGAGTATCTTCACCAGAATCTTCTGCAGTCTGTCTCTGTCATAGTTTCTTACGAGCTTTCCATTCAGCGCCAGAGAGATGGTACCCGTTTCCTCGGAAACGATGAGTATCAGAGAATCCGACACCTCACTCAGTCCCAGAGCCGCTCTGTGTCTTGTACCCAGTTTCTTGCTGATATCCTTGTTGGTGGTCAGTGGAAGCACGCATCCCGACGACATGATACGGTCTCCACGAATGATGGTGGCTCCGTCATGCAGAGGGGTATTGGGCACAAAGATATTCTCCAGCAGAGAGGTGGAGACCAGCGCATCGATTCTGATTCCCGTTTCGCTGATGTCACCAAGACCTGTGTCCTGCTCTATGACAATCAGTGCTCCCGTTTTCGTCTTGCTCAGATTGTCCATGGCCGCCACAATCTCATTGACCACCTTGGTCAGGATATCCGTATCCCGCAGCACCCTTCGGTCGCTGAAGGCGGAACGTCCGATGTGTTCCAGCATTCTTCTGATTTCAGGCTGGAAGATGATGACCAGGGTCAGTACTCCGATGGTAATGGTCTTTGAAATGATGGTGTAGACCATGGTGAGGTTGAAAATATAGCTTATGGGGATTAGAAGCAGTATCAGAATAATTCCTCTAAGGAGAAGCTCCGCTCTCGTTTCAATGATCAGCTTATACATTCTGTAGATGAGATAAGCAACGATCAGGATATCAATGACGGATGAAATGTTGATATTTCGAACGGTATTCAGTATGGTATTGAGCGTTTCCAACATGCACCTCCTCCTTTTCCACATATTTGTGTCAATATACCTAAATTATACAATATAAAGGGCATCTGTTGTGCACAATTTCAGCTTTTTCCAGATTTATTCATGAATTCGTCTGCGAAATTCAGAATTCATTCTGCAAATTTTAAGTTTTGCCATGCTCTCTTTCTCCGTTAGGTTCTCTTCCTCCTGAAAAAATGCAGAAAACCCGAAGACTGCACTCCGGGTTTCACATTCTACTTATTCTTTTCGATGAACGCTCTGATCTCTTCCTTTGGTCTGAAGCCCACAAGCTGTCCTACGATATTGCCGTTTTTAAACGCCAGCAAAGTCGGGATGCTTGCCACTCTGTATCTTGCTGCCTGCTGCGGATTCTCATCCACGTTCAGCTTTACAAATTCCACATCATTTATTTCATCATTCAGTTCTTCAAATAAGGGTGCCAGCATCTTGCAGGGTCCACACCATGGTGCCCAGAAATCCACAAGAACCAGATTCTCATTTTTCAGTACTTCCTGCTCGAAGCTTTCTCCATTTACTGCCTTAATCATTTCTTTCCTCCTCAAAACATTATACTACCCATTATACACATTCTCTCTGTTTTTTGTAGGGGCGAAGATAAAAAATAACCCATATTTCACTTCCCAGTAAAAGAGATTCCCGCTCCCGGGCCTATTCATCAGCCTTCGCTTGTTTCGTAATTTTCCTTCATATAGGCCATGGTTGTCCGGATCATCTTTTCAAGTTCTGACAGGTCGATATCACTGACCTTCTTCACGTAGATGCAGGCTTTGCCCATCTTGAACTTGCCCAGGTTCTCCAGAAGATACGCATGCTCCTCCATCCCCGTATAGGTATAGAGACTGATGGCGGATTTTCGAGGGGAGAATCCGATGAGCGGCCAGTCCCCTTCCTGCCTGCTGCGCTGGGATTTGTAGTGATACTGTCCGAATCCGATGATGCTCTCTCCCCACATGACAGGTTTGTATCCTGTAATCTTCTCCATTAATTCAAGAAGGAAGAGACTATCCTTCACCTTCTGCTCTCCCTCTGCGAAAGCATGGATGAACTCCACCACGTCTCGATCGTTTTTCTGCGTCTTAAGCGCTGCCATTTTACACCTCCATGGTAAATAGTTCCATTTTATTCCATTTATACATTAAGTACTCAATAAATCATTTTCCATTACCTGATGAGCTAAACGTTTACATATCCTGCACGAAGAACCTTTTAAAAAGGTTCCCGTTCTCCCTAGAGAGAATCTAGCCACTCCTGCGCTTTCACCTTCAGAATCTGGGTAATCTTCTCCTCACTGTAAGGACTTTCTGCTCCACCTCTCTGAAGAAGAACATATCTGTTGTTTCTCGTCCTGTAGAGAATTTCCTCATATCCTTTAGGATCGCCATAGTAGCCATGTGTCACTCTTCTCAGTTCCGTCGCTGTTTCCAGGTTCGGTGTCTTCTTTACCATGGTTCATCCTCCTTTCCAATTCGGATAATCCATATTATACCACCCTTCACGAAATTCTTCAAAAGGCTGGATTCCCAGCATCTTTGATGATTCCAGGAAGGCGTAAGAAAAGCCGGCTTCCGCCGGCTTAAAAGGATTTTCTATTTCTGCTCCAGAATGACCTGTTTCGCTCTCAGCATAGAGGAAGCGGACATGGAGAACTCGTCCAGCCCATATTCCACCAGGGTTGGAATGGCGGTTTCATCTCCTGCCATTTCTCCGCACATGCCTACCCACTTTCCCTGTGAGTGAGCACCATCTATGGTCATCTTGATCAGTCTCAGCACTGCTGGATGCATCGGATCGTAAAGGTAGGATACCTTTTCGCTCATTCTGTCAGCTGCCAGTGTGTACTGAATCAGGTCGTTGGTGCCTATGGAGAAGAAGTCCACATGCTTTGCCAGCTCATCCGCCATGACAGCCGCTGCTGGAATCTCCACCATGATGCCCCATTCGATGGAGTCACTGACTTCCTTTCCTTCCGCCTTGAGTTCCTTCGTGCATTCTTCCACAATCTCTTTGGACTTCTGGAACTCATCCAGGGAAGATACCATAGGGAACATGACTTTGAGGTTTCCATATACGGATGCTCTTAATAATGCTCTCAGCTGAATCTTGAAGATGTCTGTACGATCCAGACAGAGTCTGATGGCACGATAGCCCAGGAACGGATTCATTTCGTTTGGCATGACCAGATAAGGAAGCTGTTTGTCTCCGCCGATATCCAGGGTTCTGATGACAACAGGCTTGTTCTCCATCTTTTCCAGTACATATTTATAGCTTTCAAACTGCTCTTCTTCCGTGGGCATTTCTTCCCGGTCCATGTAGAGGAACTCGGTTCTGAAAAGACCGATGCCGTCTCCACCATTTTCCAGTACCTTGTGCACATCTTCAGGTTTTCCGATGTTGCCTGCCACTTCTATTCTCTTGCCGGATTTCGTCACCGCTTCCACTTCGATAAGTTTCTTCAGTTCTTCCTTCTCCTTGTTGTGTGCTTCCTGAAGGGCAATGAACTTTGTCACTGTATCATGGTCCGGATCGATGTATACTCTTCCTTCAATACCATCCACGATGAGGATATCCCCGTTCTTCACCACTTCCGTGATGTCCTTCAGTCCCACCACCGCAGGAATCTCAAGGGTTCTTGCCATGATAGCACTGTGGGAGGTTCTTCCGCCCACATTGGTCAGGAAGGCTATGACCTTTTCCTTATCCAGCTGCGCGGTATCTGATGGTGTCAGATCGTCTGCCACCACGATGGTGTTGTTCTCCTGAATGAGAATGCTGTCTTCGATGCCTGCCAGATTGTTCATGAGACGTTTGGAAACGTCCTTGATGTCTGCTGCTCTTTCTCTCATATACTCATCATCCATGGACTCGAATATGGCTACGTAATTTTTCATCACATCATTGGTTGCCTTGATCGCGTTGCTGCCGTTGTTATCAATCTCCGCTTCGATTCCACCCATGAATTCGGGATCATCGAAGAACATCAGATGCGCATCAAACACCATGGCTTTTTCCTCGCCCATGGACTCGAATGCTTTCTTTCTGATTTTCTCCAGCTGGGTTTTTGAAGCCTCTGCTGCTCTTCTGAGGCTTTCCTTCTCCGCAGCCACATCCGTCACTTTTTCATCTGTGATCTTCAGTTCCTCATGCTTCTTGATAAATGCCTGTCCTATGGCATATCCTCTTGACGCCGGTATTCCAATTTTCATATTAACCCTCCAAAATAAATTTGCTGTAGTGCGCTATATATTGTCTTGAAATTATTTGGTAGCCTTATTCTTTGTTTCTGATGTACTCCTTCACTCGTTCTTCCATGAAGGCAATGAGCTCTTCCACGGAATGCGTCTTGTTCTGACTGCATTCCTTGGCGGATTTGTCGCAGAGAAAACACTTTCTGGGTTCATAATGCAGTTCGAACCTTGTGATGGCGTATTCTTCATCAATGTCATAGACATCAATATCCACAAACCTGCCCAGCTCATGATTCTGCTCGATGAAGACCGCATTCTCCTTCAGAGTTCTGGCATCTCCGCTCAGGACATAGAACGTGGTAGGACCTTCCGGTGTATCATAGGTTTCTTCCGCAAGCATCTTATCATGAAAAAACGCATCAAAGGTCTTCCCGATTTCTTCGATGACAAACCTTGTGGTCTCGTTGTTCTTCAAAATACCAGGATAATTGGCCCGTATGGTGATGACCGGCAGATTGTAGGTATGATGCAGCTTTTCAATGGTCTCACATTTTTTCACACGATAATTCACAAGCTTCTCGTACATTTCCTTTGTCATCTTCGGATGAACCTGTTTCACAGGCATGACAAACGTCTCATTTGTTTTCTTATTTTCCAAGTGATCTTCTCCTTGCTCTTATACATGAATTCCAACAGCAGAATATTGTTTCCGCAGGAAAACAGCCAGTAATTCCGTAAGCTCAGTTCAGTCTTTCCAAATAAGCGGTTCTTCCATCAAAGCGTTTCAGAACACTCCGTTTCTTTCATTATATCACAAGAGAAACAGGGAATTTTCCAATTATTTTGAAAAAAAGAAATCACCAAAGGAAACTAAATCTTCCCCCCGGTGATTTCAGTGCATACAGAATAATTCTTCTTATGAATAGTTTACCGAACAATCCGACCTTAATCAAGGTGTCTTCTATCTATATAGGAAGAAAATGTTTCAGTGCATTCTCCATTACCCTTTCAGCCGGATAATTGCGGTAGACCACATTTCATCTTTCCTGTCTTCACGTACATCCTCTGTGGTGTAGAGATGAAGAATCTCATAGTCTTCTGCTTCCACAATCATATCCTGCAGCGATTCCAGTGTATGACAGAAGAACCTTCTTCCGTCTTTCTCATAACTTCCTTTTCCGTATTTGAAGGACATGAAGAAAACGCCCTCATCATGAAGAAACCGCTTATACCGAAGAAGGACCTCTCTCTGCTTTTTTTCGTCTATATGAAGCAGGGAAGCACAGGCCCATATGCCATGAGCCTTCTCCGATGGTTCAAACTCCAGAAAATCACAGTGGATGACCGGAACCCCTGAATGTCTTTCTGCGATTTCCACCATTTTCTCGGAATAATCGAAAGCTTGAACCCTGTACCCTTTCTCTTTGAAGTGCTTCACGTCTCTGCCCGATCCGCAACCTGCATCGATGATGGTCCCTCCTTCTGGGATGTAGGGAAGGAACTTCTCATAGTGCGCACTCATATCCGCGGTTAGCGTCCCTTCCACGAAGAGATCTGTATGTTTGTCATAATAATCGATTGTATGCTTGTAACTCATCTTTCTACCCCTTGATAAAACTTCTTGCAAAATAACGCTCTTCCAGCATTTCAAGTATGTCGTACATGTGCGATGCCAGATCCTCACTCAAGCTTTCCTGTATACGGTCATTAAAAAGAAGACACTGAATTTCCCTGTCGTGAATCAGGAGTTTTTTGGTGAGAAAGCGCACCGGCATCTCCAAGGCTTTTTTCAGATAGTCTTTCTGTGTCCATGTTCTCCAGTTCTCATTTCCTCTGTTCATTTCAAGATCCATCGCTCGTCTTGGATTGGATGTGTAAAATCTCATGAAATAATCCCCCAGCTCCTCATAGGACACTGTACCATCATTTTCCGTCAGTGCAAGCAGAACGGGAATCTTATAGGACCTGGACATGGAGGTTTTTTCCATTTTTCGAAGAAACCCTTCTACCTCTGTACCTATCCAGCTCTCCTCGACTTCATTGAGCTCTCCGATGGAATAAAGATACTTCAGATACCCATCTCTCATGAACTCTTTATGGTCCATATCAGAACCTGTGAATAGATCGGTTCTGGTGGGTCTTCTTCCAAGGTCGGCTTTTAATCTGTAGAACTCATCTCTGAGTCTTACCGCAAGGGGATCTCTTTTCTGCATTTCCTTGAACAGATCGATGACCCGAAGATCAAAGGTCACCTGGCACCCTACAGGATAACCCAGATCTTCCGGATGAACCCCTCTCTTCTCGCTCAGCATGGGATTCTTCCCCGCGAGAAGAAGCGGTTTATAATGGGCTCTTTTGTAGTTTCCGATGAAGTCAATGACAGTCAGCCTTTTCTTATCTTCATGTTTTCTCAGTCCTCTGCCCAGCTGCTGAAGAAACACCACATAGGATTCTGTCGGTCTGAGAAACATCACCGTATCGATCTCTGGAATATCCACACCTTCATTGAAGATATCCACTGTGAAAAGCACACGGATCTTTTTCTCTCTGAACTTTTCCACAATAATCTCTCGGTCTGACTGTCCGATTTCCATACTGCTGTGCATCGCCTCAGCAACGACTCCTTTCCTTCTGAAAAAAGCGGCCATTTCCTCAGCATGCCCGATGGAAGCGCAGAAGCCGATGGTATGGGCTCCCCCGTAATCCTTGTACTTATTATACACTTCCTCGGATCTCTCGTGGAGTCTGTAGGCCTTTTCCAGATCGTCCATGACATATTTTCCGTTCACAGATTTCACCTGACTGTAGTCCACCAGGTCATAGACGCCCAGATAGCGATAAGGGCATAGAACATCTCTGTTGATGGCAGAGGACAGGTTCAGTTCATAGATCATATTATTCTCGCATAAGGCAAGAATATCCTGATTGTCCATTCTATAGGGCGTGGCTGTAAGGCCAAGGAGAAACCTGGGACTGAAGTAGTCAAGGACTTTTCTGTAGCTGTCCGCAGCGGCATGATGAAATTCATCCACAATCATATAGTCAAACTGATCTGGCTGGAAATACGGAGATTTCAGATACTCTTCCCTGGAAAGAGTCTGCACACTGGCAAAAATGAAATCCGCATCCGGATCCTTCCACTGACCATTGAAGAGCGCCATGCTTCTGTCCGGATGAACATTTCTGAAACTTTCCATGGCCTGCTTGAGAATCTCTTCCCGATGGGCGATGAAAAGCACTTTCGAAGCACCAAACTGTTTCGCATCAAAGGCACCGATATAGGTTTTTCCTGATCCTGTGGCTGCTGCCACAAGTCCTCTCTCTACCCCTTCTTTTCTTGCTAAGTCCAGCTCATAGAGGGCTTCACTCTGGATCCCCCTTGGTTCAATCCGGGTAATCTCCTCCGCATCCCCTTTTTCATCGGACTCCGCTTCTCTGATGTATGCGGTTTTCTTCCAGCTGGCAGAATACCTTCTGAGAAAATCCATATCCATTTCATAGGACTCCTTCTCAAACAGTGCATCAAAGGAAGATTCGAACCTTTCCACTGATTCTTCATCATATTTCTCATCGATGATATAGTTCCATTCCAGTCCCAAGACAAGTCCCATCCGTGAGATATTGGATGAACCCACATAGACGCGCCTTCCCTTCTCCTCTCGGATGAAATAGCCTTTGGGATGAAAGGAGTTCTTCCCCGTATAGATTCTGATTTCCCCCCTATCCTGAAGCAGATTCTTCAGTCTGTAGAGTGCAGAGGGCTCTGTAATCCCAAGGTAGGTTCCTGTAAGAATCTCTATTCGGGCTCCCCTATTCAGCGCAGTCGCAATGCTCTCTTCTATGAGCTTCACACCGGATTCCATGATGAAGGATACGATGATCTTAATCGTATCCGCGCATCTCATATCCTCATTCAGAGACTCAATCAGATCTTCGTTTCTCCCTGTATATACTCTGCTTTTCATGTTCTCTCCCTTATTCTCCCGTGATTCAGTGACAATCATCATATCTTATGAATATTCTAGCATATTTCTCTTCACAGGAAGATGGGAATTGAAATATATTCTCTCTATGATTGAATCCATGAAAAGAAGCCTGTCAAAAGCGACAGACTTCTCGAGTTACATATATTATCTTTCTTCTCTCTTCCAGTTGAGATATTCATCTCTTCCGATCTCATAGAGATCTTTTCCCTTGCTGTCGATGATCACCGTCACCGGGAAATCCTTCACTTCCAGCTTTCTGATGGCTTCCGGTCCCAGCTCCTCATAGGCGATGGTCTCCTGAGAAAGGATTCTCTTCTTGATGAGGGCACCCGCACCTCCGATGGCAGCGAAATACACTGCGCCATGCTCCGTCATCTTCCTCTTCACTTCATCGTTTCTCTTTCCTTTGCCGATCATGCCCATGAGGCCCAGATCCAGAAGCCTTGGTGTATAGGCATCCATGCGAAGGCTTGTGGTGGGTCCTGCGGAACCGATGACTTCCCCTTCTCTTGTGGGCGTCGGTCCCACATAGTAGATCACTGCGCCCTGGATGTCAAAAGGCAGCTCTTCTCCACGATCCAGCCTTTCCATGAGCTTCTTATGGGCCGCATCTCTGGCCGCATAGATGGTCCCTGAAATGAGCACATTGTCTCCAGGTCTCAGGTTCTCCACGTCTTCTTTTCTTAAAGGTGTCGTAAGTCTCACTTCCATTATAGAACAACCTCCTTATGTCTTGTGGCATGGCAGTTGATGTTCACCGCCACGGGAAGACCAGCGATATGGGTGGGATAATACTCGATGGCCACTTTCAGCGCAGTGGTCTCTCCGCCGAAGCCCTGGGGTCCGATGCCCATGGCATTGATCTTCTCCAGAAGCTCCTTTTCCATATCCGCATAGTAAGGATTCTCGTTGTATTCTTCCAGTCTTCTCATGAGGGCCTTCTTCGCAAGAAGCGTGGATTTGTCGAAGGTTCCGCCGACGCCTACCCCAACCACCATTGGTGGACAGGCATTGGGACCCGCCAGCTCAACAGTCTCCAGAATGAATTCCTTCACGCCTTCCACCCCTTCAGAGGGTTTCAGCATCTTCAGCCTTGACATGTTCTCGGAACCGAATCCCTTGGGCGCCACCATGATCTTCAGCTGATCTCCAGCCACCAGGCTGTAATGGATGACCCCTGGCGTATTATCACCGGTGTTCTTTCTGTTCAGAGGATCCGCCACCACGGATTTCCGGAGAAAGCCCTCTTCGTAGCCTTCACGGATTCCCTGATTGATGGCATCCTCCAGAAGACCGTTTTCGATATGGACCTCCTGTCCGATCTCCACAAAGACCACCACCATGCCCGTATCCTGGCACATGGGCGCCATGTCTCTTTCAGCGATCTCGGCATTTTCGATGATCATGCCTAAGGTGTTGGTTGCAAGGATCCACTTCTCTTTCTTCTTCTGCTCTCTTAAAGAGGCCATGACATCCTCCGGCAGAAAAAAGTTCGCATCCATGACGAGTTTCTTCACTTCTTCGGTTACGCGCTTTGCGTCTATGCTCTTCATAATAATTTCCACCTTTTTTCGTTCATTACTTCCTATTATACAGGAAACGCCGCCATTTTCCGGACAAAAGTCCGGCATGTGCGGCATCTAAATCTATTCCCTAGTTTTCCTGTCTTCTCTTTGCCAGAGCCAGCACTCTGTTCATTTCATTGTTGACGATCATGAATCCTTCGTCAAAGCCCATGCCCGGTTTTGCCAGGACCTGCTTTGCACCGCAGGCGATGCCGATGTTGGTGCAGACCTCTGCACTTCTGTTGGTTTCGTTGCATGTGCCGCCCAGGTATGCGCCCACACCCTTGTCCTTGCAGTAGAGGATGGCCTTGATGGAATTGTTCACGCCGCCAAGGTCCGGTGTCTTCACCTGAATCATGTGTCCTGCCTTATTGTCAGCAAAATACACCACATCATCGAAGGTGTTGCACCATTCATCCGCAACCAGCTCCACCTTGATGTCCCGGTCATCCAGCATCTTGGTCAGGTCTCTTAACGCTTCCATCTGCTTCGTTCTTTCGCCCACATCCATAGGTCCTTCGATTCTGAGAAGGAAAGGCTTCGCCGCTTCCTCCAGCGTCTTCAGGTAATCCGCCATCTTTTCAAGATCCTGATGGAAGATCCTGCCGATGGTGCCATAGACATCGATGTGGAAGATCGGATCATAGGATTCCTCGCTTCTGTACTGAAGCACACGGTCTCTCATCCACTTGACGTAATTCAGAAGAATCTCCCCGTTTTCGCCCAGCTTTTCTTTGACGTTGTTGATCAGTGCATGGGGCATCACATCGGTGCCCTTGATGATCATCTTGTCCACATTGGTGTATCTATCGTCTCCGCTCTGTGCGAAGATCGGAACACGCTGCAGTGTAACGCCGGTTCCGTATTCCTTCTTCACCACTTCCGCCATGGTCATGCGGCTTGATTTCGCAGCAGCATCCAGAAGGGCCTGGGTGACGCCATAACGGATGGCGGTATGCAGTCTTCTGTTTTCATAGACCAGGCTGTCGATCTCTTCTGCCAGATGCTTGAAGGTGGATGCATCCTTTCCGATGAGATGCTTTCTTGCCACATCTTCTATGACAGGGATGAAATCCTTGGCGATGAAAAGAGGGTCTCTTCCGCCTGCACCGGAGTACTGCACGGCAGCGCAGTCTCCATGGGCGATTTCTCCGTTTTCCAGAATCAGCATGACGGAGATGCTTTCGCCTGGCAGACGAATGGCATCGAATCCTTCCGTCTCCGGCTCTCCCACATACATGAATCCGTCATGACCGGCACCATTGACAATGGCACGCTGGTCGTCGAAATAAAACCCTGTTCTGCCTTCTGAACACACTATATCTACAATTTTCATTATTTCTTTTCCTCCGGTCTGCCGATGAGGTTTCCTTTACCCACAGCAAAAATATCGTCTACAGTCATCTGGAATGTCACATCTCTTTTTTCGAACTGTCCTCTTTCCACAAGCTTCGCCTTGTTGAAATCGATGATGTCCTTGGTGAAGGGGATGTTTCCGGTCATCAGGTATCTCACGGCACCTGAATTGTCTCTGGCCGGCATCATCTTGCCTGCATTGTACTTGGATGGTGCGAAGGGAATATCCACAATGCCGAGCTTGAAGGCTTCCACCGTTCCACGGGCAAAGTCTCCTTTTCCTACTTCATAGACACTTTCCAGCATACATCTGGTCTCGGCCTTGATGATGTTGATCTCTGTCTGGAGCTCCGGACTCATGGGCATTCTCTGCCCTTTCAGCATATTCAGCGTCATGATGGTGTCTCGGATGCCCTGGGCATTGGCTTCCATGGTAGGAATACCGATGGCTTCATGGGGAGTCTTCACGATGACCTTGGTGGCACCGGCCATGGCCGCTGTGGCAGCACCTACGGATATGACACCGAAAGCCTTGGCTTCATCCGCCGGGAATCCGCCCATCCACTGATGGAATACCGTGGTGACGAAGACATCGCTGTAGCCGAAACGCTTCAGGTATTCTTCCGTCTGCTCCTCCAGCGCACGGATGGCTGCAATGTCCTGTACCATGTTGCCGCACTGTCCATAGCCCACGGTGACATTCTTCACGCCCTGCTCTGCTGCAAGAAGCGCTTCCAGAATGGCCACTGTATTGGAGATGGAGGGTGGAACGAGGGTTCCTGTCAGGGGACCGAAAGGTTCACGGTTCAGCTCGATGCCCTGCTCTTCATACCATCCCGTGAGTCTGTCGCAGTACTGCCAGTCTCTGATGGTCTTTTCCATGGAAACACTCTTGGCATAAGGAATGTTATAGCTGATTCCGCCTCCTTCGTTGGATGTCCAGCCGGAAGCGGTGATGATTTCACTTAAAAGACGGGCATCCGGTGTGCCATGTCTTGCCTGAATGGGATTCTTGATGGACTCATAGACTTCTCTGCATCCCTTGACGCCATGATTCACCGCAGGGAATCCGTTCAATAGAGAACGTCCTGCTTTCAGAGATTCATCTATACCGATCTGACATTCATTGTACCGGTTCTGTCTGGTATAGGAGTCGATGGTGGATGGGAGAAGATCCGCTCCGCCTTCGTCTTCCAGATAGTTGAGCAGCTTGATGTGCTCGCTGATGAGCGCAACACCCGCTCTAGGCTGAGCAAGGGTGACCCCTTCCTCTTTGGCCTTCCTGAGCTTCTTGGCAAAGTTCTTTTCATCGGGCACCTTCTTCAGATACTCCACTGCTTCCTGAAGATCCACTTCACTGCCTGTAGGCCAGTGGGTGAGCACCTCTTTTCTGATTCCAAAAAATTCTTCTTCGGTGAGTTTTTTGTTTCTTAAGTCCATTTTTTTCTCCTAACATTCCACAATATATTTCTTGAGCATTCTTAACGCTTTTTCTTCATCCACCATGGCCAGTAGGCCTAAGGCGGACAGGACATACTTTTCATCCAAGAGATACTTCGGATGTCTTGGCTTCAAAGATTCCAGGTCCTCTTCATGGAAAAGTCCCGCTTTCAGGATATCCTTGGGATTCTTGGAATTGACAATGACGCCCCCGGTCCCCACCAGGTAGGGAAGCTCCATGAGATCCTTTCCTTCCTGGGAATACATCATTCCCAAGGGGGAGTAGACCTGAGTCACAGTCCCTGCATGTCTTTTCATGGAGATGTCCACGCAGATTTTCGCCATGACCTCGTCAAAGGCGATGTCTTCTTCCTTTGTCGGTACAAAATCCGTATGCCGGCTTCGATAGTCAAATTCCTTCCCCACATCGATGTCCGACAGGTTCTTTAGCTGGTGTCTCCTCAGGTATCTTTTTCCTGCTGCCTCATACAGAGACAGAGCAGAATAACGCATCCCCAGATCCCCTTCCACCGTTCGCTTGGCGACAGGCTCCTCCAGTCCTCGTAAGATGACGGAGGGCTTGCTGGGTGCCCCCTCACAGATGGTATGCACATCCGTCGTGGCGCCCCCGATGTCGATGACGGCGAGATCCCCGATGCCGTCTTCATCCCTGGTGCCTTCACTGAGCACTTCAGCCGCTTTCAGAACCGCAGCTGGTGTGGGCATGAGAATGCCGCTGATGAACTCCTTCACATGGGACATGCCTCTGGCCTTCACGATGTTCTCCATGAAGATCTTACGGATGGTTTCTCTTGCTGGCTCCACATTGATGTTGTTGAGGCTTGGCATGACATTCTCCGTAATATGGTAGTTCATGTGTCCCTCAAAGATGTCGATGATCTCATCATTGCAGCTCTTGTTTCCGGCAACCACGATGGGCACCTTGATATCCCCGTCTCTGAGCATCCTTGCATTATGCAGAATCACATCCGTGTTTCCACCATTGGTTCCACCTGCAAGGAGGATCATATCCGCCCTGGACTCTCTGATCTTCTTCACTTCACTTTTATTCATCTTGAAGCTGAAGACATCGGTGACCCTCGCTCCGGCACCCAATGCCGCTCTTTTGGCCGCCTCCATGGTCAGTTCCGGAACCAGTCCTATGGCCACAATTTTTAACCCGCCTGCAGCAGATGAGCAGGCGAGTTTTTTTGTGAATTCTATTCCATTATCCAGTCTGGTCACAAGGTCCTCATAGGCCTTTCTGTAACCATCCATTACGTCTGTTTCCACTGTTGTATATGATTTTGCTGTAGCAAGAATAACATCTTCCTCTGCACTTACTGCTGTCAGTTTTGTATACGTGCTCCCAAAATCAATAAATAGAAATGCTTCCATCATTCTTATGCTCCAATTGCCGCCTCAAGTAAACCCAGGTCTTCCTGAAGATCGTTTAATGCTGTCTCTACAGATGTTCCGGGTGGATAAACCCTGTCGAATCCCATCTGGATGAATCTCTTCTTCACTTCGCTGAAATCCTGTTTTCCTACAACGATGTTCCCGCCGACATATAATTTGATGCCTTCAAGACCCGCTTCGTCGCATTTTTCTCTCATGCCTCTGCAGTCAATTTCGCCGTGTCCGTAAAGAGAAGATACCATGATCACTTCTGCATTGGTTTCAATGGCTGCGTTGATGAAATCTTCCTGTGGAGAAAGAACACCAATATTGACCACACTATATCCTGCTTCAGTCAGTGAATAATCCAGGATCTTGTTTCCTACTGCATGACAGTCAGCACCTATGACGCCTAGAACGATAGTTTTTTTACTCATGTGTTTTGTACACTCCTTATAAGTGAATGATTATTATAATTTCCATGTAGTCGGTTAAAACGATTTCCACTTTCATCCTGCATACGTTTCCTGCAAGAATTCCGCTTCTTTCACCCCTTCTATACCCTAATAATAGCACAGTTTTATCAGGAATCAACCCCTCCAGGAAATCCGAAAACCCTTGAAAACACAAGGATTCCATAATCATACATCCAATTGGAAGCCATCAGAATTCCACTCCTGCTCCATATGAATCTTTCCTTCCGGAAACTTTCATTTTCAGCACTTTATGAATGAAAACCTGCATTAAACGTTATCATTCTGCAACTCAAACCGCCAACTTATGCAGAGCTCATGTTATAATTATTCGATTATATTCCACTTTTATGCATAAAAATTCACAATTATTTTTATAAAATATTTTTCTAACTTTGCACTTCTTAATAAAGTCTTAACACGTAGGCTCCATGAAAGGATACGAATCCAAAGTACTCTATGCTATGATGAAATTAACATTTCAGAGAAACCTGCAGTCCGATGCAGGATCAGGAGGGAGCAGTTCATGAAACAGATCAATATACAGGATATCCAGGGATTTCATATCGGAAACAGCGAAGACCCCTACAAAGGAACCGGCGTAACCGTCATTCTTTCTGAAGAAGGTGCCACCCCCGGGGTCGCAGTGAGGGGCGGCGCACCCGGCACGAGGGAAACGGATCTCATCCGATCGGAAGAGATGATCGAGAACATACACGCTGTGGTCCTGGCGGGCGGAAGCGCCTTCGGACTGGACGCCGCTTCCGGCGTCATGGCCTATCTCGAAGAGAAGGACATCGGTTTTGACACGGGATTTTCAAAGGTCCCCATCGTGCCCGCAGCGGTTCTCTTTGATCTTGGCTATAAGGACCCGAAAAGAAGACCTGATAAGGCCATGGGCTATGCTGCGTGTAAAAATGCATTGGACAGAAATTACCGGGACGGCTCGTATGGGGCCGGAACCGGAGCCACCGTGGGTAAGATTCTGGGACCAGGCAGCGCCATGAAGTCTGGGATCGGCTCCTACGCTGTGGAGATCGGACCTGTGAGAATCGGAGCAGTGGTGGCCGTCAATGCCTTTGGTACCATATATGAGGGAGAAAAACCCCTGGCAGGACCCCACAGAGACGGTGAAATCCTGAGTACGGAGGATTTCATGGTTCAGGGCATGGAAGCCTCCTTTAAAGGTAACACCACCATCGGGTGCATCCTGACCAATGCTTCGCTTTCCAAAAGCCAGGCGAACAAGCTGGCCTCCATGAGTCATGACGGATATGCCAGAGCCATCCGACCTGTGCATACCATGGTGGATGGAGATACCATCTTCGTCATGGCCTCGGGAAAGGAGGAGGCGGATTTCAATCTCCTTGGCACCCTTGCTTCCATGGTCATGGAAAAGGCCATCCACGCTGCGGTGAAAAGCGCTACCTGTGATAGGCTGAAAACCCATGGAGATTTTCTCTAGAAGACTCTTCTGAAATCATGCTTCACGGCAGAATCAGACGAAAAAGGAAAATGCAGACCATTCAATCAAGATGGTCTGCATTTTCTTTTTTCGATTCAAAGCTTCATATTATTGCCGGCCTTTCAGGTTCTGCCGCCTACGCTCTTTTCTTCTGTTTCATCAGATAAGAGAGGCCTGCAGCGATGAACAGCATACCCAGTATTCCCGGAAGGAATCCTGAATCCTTGGAACCAGCACTGGGCAGATTGCCCACATTTTCCTCCTCCGGCATTTCCTCGTTGACCACAGTCACGCTGATGGCTTCCGGCTCTCCTTTATGAGAGTCCTTGATGTCAAAAGCATGCTCGGTTTCACTGAGGCGATATCCTTCAGGAGCTTTGGTTTCCACCAGCACATAGCTTCCTGGCTTAAGCCCAGTTACCACGATTTCACCAGCCGAATCACTGACAAGCTTTTCTCCGTAGATGTTTCCGCTGGAATCACTCAGACGGAATTCAGCGCCTGCCAGAGGTTTCCCTTCTTCATCCACTTTACGGATCGTCAAGGCTCCCTGATGGTTCACAAATACGCCAAGATCCACCGCTTCGGGCTTGCCTAAAAGGGTACTTTCAATGGTAAAGGTCAGCACGGTCTCATTTCGTATGTATCCTGAAGGTGCTTCCACCTCATTCATTGAATAGTTTCCAGGTGCCAGACCTTCCACACGGATGGATCCATCGGCATCCGATTCCACCGTAGCGATCAGGTTTCCTTCACCGTCTCTAATTGTAAAGACGGCTCCTTCCAGACCCAGTCCTTCTGCATCGGTTTTCTTCAGGAATACGACTCCCTTATAGTTTACCGCATCTCCTGCTCTTATCACTTCAGGCTCTCCGAGCGCTTCCGCCAGAACCGTAAAGTCATAGATCGTCTCATCCAGAATGAATCCTTCTGGTGACTGCACTTCCTTCAGGGTGTAATTCCCTGGTGCCAGTCCATCGATGCTGATTTCGCCTTCTGCATCCGTCGTGTATGTATCCAGAACCTCGCCTTCAAAGCTCAGTGCAAAGACTGCACCTGCCAGAGCGTTGCCTTTTTCATCCGTCTTCATCAGCATCACCTTGCCCTGATAATTGACCAGGGTTCCTGCATCTACTGTTTCAGGTTTTCCTACTGCCTGTGCATGGATCGTAAAGGTCAGGGCATAAAGGTTTCGGATATGCCCTTGCGGCGCGCTCACTTCTCTGAATTCATAGTTTCCAGGTGAAAGATTATCCACCCGGACCTTTCCTTCTTCGTCGGTGAGGAGCTCGTCTTCTACCAGTTCTCCCCCTTCACTGTACAGTGCAAAGATGGCTCCGCTTAGCGGGGTTCCCTCTTCGCTGGTCTTTATGAGCTCAGCGCTGCCCTTGTAGTTCATGAGGGCACCGGCCTCCACCGTCAGCGGTTTTCCGGAAGCCTCTGCTTCGATTTCGAAAGCAAGAAGCTCCTCATTCAGAAGATATCCTTCCGGTGCCTTCGTCTCCTGGAAGTAGTAGCGTCCTGGTGCAAGTTCTTCCGCAAAGACCTTTCCGTCTTCCTCAGACAGCAGTCCTGTCAGCACAGGTTGCATTTCAGCATTCAGCACCTGGAACTCTGCTCCCGCCAGCGGATTGCCTTCTGCGTCTGTTTTGACCAGCTCTGCACTGCCTTTGTAATTCACTGCAGTGCCTGCTTCCACACGAGCAGGTCTTCCCGCCGCCTCGTTCAGGATGGTGAATGGGATGGCATCGGTATTCAGAAAATATCCTTCCGGTGCCGTCTTTTCCATGAATGCATAGTTACCAGGCATAAGGCCTTCCACCGTGACTTCTCCATTCTCATCGGATGTATAGGTGCCCACCAGCATACGGTCCATGTTCTCTCCAGACAGAATCTGGAACAGTTCAAACACCGCACCCGAAAGTGTTTTTCCTTCTTCATCGGTCTTCAGAAGAAGTACCGCTCCTTTGTAGTTGATAAAATCTTCCAGCACGATGAGCTCAGGGATGCCCTTTTGTTCTTCAGGAATGATAAACCCTACAGACTCTGTGTTTCTCAGGTATCCTTCCGGTGCCTGTACTTCCGTCAGGGTGTATTTCCCTGGCACCAGTCCATCGATGCTGATTTCGCCTTCTGCATCCGTCGTGTATGTATCCAGAACCTCGCCTTCAAAGCTCAGTGCAAAGACTGCACCTGCCAGAGCGTTGCCTTTTTCATCCGTCTTCATCAGCATCACCTTGCCCTTATAATTGACAAGGGTTCCTGCATCTACTGTTTCAGGTTTTCCTTCTGCCTGTGCATGGATTGTAAAGGTCAGGGCATAAAGGTTTCGGATATGCCCTTGCGGCGCGCTCACTTCTCTGAATTCATAGTTTCCAGGTGAAAGATTATCCACCCGGACCTTTCCTTCTTCGTCGGTGAGGAGCTCGTCTTCTACCAGTTCTCCCCCTTCAGTGTACAGTGCAAACACGGCTCCGCTTAGCGGGGTTCCCTCTTCGCTGGTCTTCATCAGCTCGGCGCTGCCCTTGTAGTTCATGAGGGCACCAGCCTCCACCGTCAGCGGTTTTCCGGAAGCCTCTGCTTCGATTTCGAAAGCAAGAAGCTCCTCATTCAGAAGATATCCTTCCGGCGCCTTCGTCTCCTGGAAGTAGTAGCGTCCTGGTGCAAGTTCGTCCGCATAGACCTTTCCGTCTTCCTCAGACAGCAGTCCTGTCAGCACAGGTTGCATTTCAGCATTCAGCACCTGGAACTCTGCTCCCGCCAGGGGATTGCCCGCTGCGTCTGTTTTGACCAGCTCTGCATTGCCTTTGAAATTCACTGCAATCCCCGCTTCCACACGAGCAGGTCTTCCCACCGCCTCGTTCAGGATGATGAATGGGATGGCATCGGTATTCAGAAGATAGCCTTCCGGCGCCGTCTTTTCGATGAATGCATAGTTTCCGGGTGCAAGACCTGACACCATGACTTCTCCATTCTCATCGGATGTATAGGTGCCCACCAGTATGCGATCCATGTTCTCTCCAGTTAATATCTGGAACAGTTCAAACACCGCACCCGAAAGCGCCTCTCCTTCTTCGTTGATTTTTTCAAGAATCACAGACCCCTGATAGTTCTCTTTGTGTCCGGCGCTGACTACTACAGGTGTTCCTTCGGCGCTTGCAGAAATGATAAAGGGAATGGGTGTCGGCTCCAGCACATATCCTGCTGGCGCTTTGGTTTCAATGAAACTGTAGCTGCCAGGGGCAAGACCGCCCACGTAGAGCCGTCCATCTTCACCGGTAACCAGACCTGTCTTTACAATCCTGTTTTCAGTATCGACAATCTTGAATTCAGCGCCTTCTAGAGGATTTCCGAATTCATCGGCCTTGTACAGCCTTACAGCACCCTGATGGTTGATGAATGTGCCAAGGTCAAACACTTCCGGTCTGCCCTGCACGCTCTCTGGAATCGTGAAGCGGATTTCTTCCGTATTCAGAAGATACCCTGATGGCGCTTTCACTTCTCTGATGTCATAGATTCCCGGTGACAGGCTTCCGATGACCACTTTTCCATCTCCGTCGGAAACAAGGTCTGCACCGATCCGGTCCATGCCCCTGTACAGTTGGAACACTGCTCCCGCAAGAGGCGTTCCATCGCCATCCGTCTTCGTAAATTCGGCCTGTCCTTGATAGTTGGGCACGTCCACTCTAGGCACGTTCTGTGTGCCGTTGGCATTGATCTTTATGGTGAAGCTGTATTTCTGAGGATTCAGTATGTAGCCTTCCGGCGCTCTGGTCTCCTGCAGATAATAGCTTCCTTCCACCAGGTCTGTAAGGGTCAGTCGCCCATTTACGGTAGCCAGATTCTGTAGAAGTAGGGTTCCGTCGCTTGCATAGAGACTGAATCGAGCTTCTCCTTGTATGAGCACACCTGCTTCATTGACTTTTCTCAGATTGATTTTCGTCAGCGCATTGGTATATGCCAGCTCTCTGAACTCCCCGTCATTTTCATGGCTCAGTGTGATGGGCACTCCATTGGCCAGATTTCTGCTGATCACATAGCCTTCCGGCGCCTTTACTTCCTTCAGGAGATATTCTCCTCTGCGAAGGCCTCCGAATCTCACGATTCCTTCTGCGTCGGTGATGCCGCTTCTCAGCAGCTGGGCGCCATCTTTCGTGTAGAGATGGAAGACTGCGCCTTCCAGCACGTTCTGCGTATCGCCTTCGGCGGTTTTTATGATCTTGATGCCGCCTCTGACGCTGGAACCGCCTGCGCCACCTGAGTTCACATTTTTCACTTCACTGCTCACATCACCATCGGTGATCTCTTCTGTGGTGATCCCTTCGGCTGTATAGGCATTTTCGATGGCCTCTCCTTTGCCCACAAGAGGGTCAATATAGGAACTGTATTCCAGAATGTAGGCATCCCTTATGTCATAGCTGAATTTCAGGATAAAGCTCTGCTTCCCGGTCTCATTGTCCGTATTGATCACAAGGTCGTAGTCTACTCCCTCTTCCAGCATCTCCGCTGATTTCGTCACTTCCCCTTTGTCACTGACCACTGTCTTGTAGACTGCAAAGGTGTCTTCCAGTAAAACGGAATTCAGATCCGGATTATCGGTAAGTGTATAATCCTTGATCAGCGACTGGCTTCTGTTCAGATACACCGTCCAGTCCACACGCTCATTGTAGATACCCGTCTGTACACCGGATTTATGTACATACTCTCCTCCACCTGGTACTGTCACCGTAGCTTCCAAGGTGAATCTGTCTCCTCCGTTATGCACTTCGGATGTGTTCTGAACCTGGGCATCTCTAATCCATTCATCGGCAAAGACTGTTCTGAACCGGATGCCGATGGAGGCTTTTGTTCCCAGTAAGGTATCCAGTAGACGAACTTCAAGTTTGTTGCCGTTTCCCGCAGGTTCAAGAACGGTGTAGTCAGCTCCATCCATCGGCGTTTCACCGGTGATGTTTCCCTTGTTGTCCACATTGTAGGTGAAGACCTCCAGAGAACCTTCCACAAGTTTCTGGTGCAGAGGAATCTCATCTAGAATGCTGTAGCCTGCCTTTATGGGCAGTCTTGCATAGTTCGTATGGATGCTCCAGGTGATTTCCTTTGTCTGCGTATTGTAGGATCCATTCTTCACACCATTGGGACCTGTATATCCTGCAGGTGTGACCTTCACTACTCCAGTCTCGCTGTCGTAGGATACGCTGTTTTCCGTCCAGGAGATGGCTCCCTTGTTCCCATAGGTTCCCGTCCCGTCTGCGTTTCTTTCAAAGTGGGTGGTATAGGTCATGGTAAGCGGCTCTTCCACATCTGTAAGAAAGCGCACCGTAAACCCACCGGATGATACACCGAAAACCGGTTCCGTATACTCCAGCATATAGTCCACACCCTTCACATAGGTTCTGGAGGAGCTTTTAATGACCACAGTATCCTCCAGCAGTGTCAGACCATCTCCCGTGAAAGTATCCGTCACCACAAGATTTTCCATGAGATAGCCGTTCTGATTCAGAAGAACCTTCCAGCCGATTTCCTTCTTCTCCACATCATAACCTGTAGAAGATTTGATGACACCTCTCTGGGACCAGCTTCCGCTGCTGCCATCGCTTTTCTCGGTTCCTGTGACTACCCTATTGGTCACACTGCCACTCTTGTCTACAACGCCGGTGCCCTCTGAGCCTAGAAGCCTCGTCTTATATCGGATCTCATAGGCCTGATTTTCCACATCGTTATTGAAGGCCAGTGTAAATCCGTTCATGCCATTCACATTTAAAGTATAGAGGGATGCATCGATGGGTGTTTCTGATACCGTTGCATTCCCACTGGAATTCATGGTCACCGGATAGACGTGAAACGCTCCCTCCATCAGTTCCATGACGCCTCCTGGCGTCCAGGTGTCTGTGATGGTCGCTTGGTCCTTTCCGATGTACTTTTCATTGTAATTGTATCGGATGCTCCAGCTAAGCGTCTGGTCCTCCCACTTATAGTCAGGATTCAGCTTGTCCAGAGCTCTGCCGTACCCACTGGAAACCGTGGAGGATGCTGTATAGCTCTTTCCATCATTTGTCAGCACCGCCTTGTTCCTGAAAGTCTGTGTGCCATCAAACCCTTCTGCAGGCTCGATGATTTCCGTTGTATATCGGATTCTATAGGCTTTTCTGGATTCTTCGTCTGTAAGATTCACAAAAGAGACCTTCGGATTGCCCTGGGCGTCAACAATGAGTTCGTACTTGTCCGCCTCCAGCTTCGCCCCTTCGGTTTTCACACCAGAAGAAGTGACATCCAGCCTGTACACTTCAAGACTTTCCGTCATGAGCTTCATATTGCCTGGAATCACATCGCTGACAGAAGCGTTGACCAGCTTGTCTAAAGAAGTGTTGATGTCTATGCTCCAATAGGCCTCGCTGGCATTATATCCATTATTGTTGATGGTTCCATTCTTGCCTAGAAGTGACCCGCCAAGAGGCTTCACAGGGAAAGACATGATGAAATCAGGATTCACTTCAAAACGGATTTCCTGAATGATGGTCTCATCCATCTTCTCCTCATCCAGTTTCACCTCGAACCAGAAGTGCCCTTCCACATCATCTCCATTGACGCCTTCACTGAATTCGAAACGCACCGTACCGTCTATGGCTACGAACCACTTTCCGATGGAACCCAGTTCTCCGGAGATTCCGCTGACTGGTCTCAGTTCTTCCGGTAGCAGGAACGTGAACGTGTCTCCCGCTTTTACGGTATGATTGTCCACTAGACTGAAATCGAAATACAGCAGTCCGTAATTATCTTTTATATTCAGATCATAGGGCCTGTCCACATCAAAAACGAAATCCTCCGGATTATCCACACTTTCATCAAAGGAGCTGTCGAGAAAATAGATGTTATTGAACAGGAACTGGGCGGAATCGATCTCCGTAGAGCCTGCCTCCGCTGCTTCCATCACAGGAGCATCCTGCTGAAGCTCCTGAGGTTCGTCTTCCTGAACTGGCTCCAGAGGGGATTCCACTGCCCCATCCAAAGCCTCTTCGAAAGAACTGCCTGGCTCTGTGCTGGTTTCGACGGATCCTTCCGGAAGCTGACCCGCTCCGGCTTCTTCGACTAACACATCAAAAGTCTTCGCTTCTTCACCTACAAGAATCCCAAGAGTATGGAGACCAGGCTCCAGCTCTCCCAGACGAACAGGAATCTCCAGTACGCCCTGACGCTGATATTCCTCCTGATCTATCTCCAAAAGAATCTCTTTCCCCTGGATCAGCAGGGTCCCTGCAGAAACATCTTCTTCATCCGCAAAGACTCTCTCTTCCTCTTCAGCACTCAGCTCTTCCGGCAGAATAAGCTTCAAAGACCTTTGAAGGCCTCCTTCACGCGACCCGTAAGCCCACTCAATCTGAAGTAGAAGTTCTTCTCCCGCATCAGCGGAAGATACAGCCTCTCCATCTTCCCGAACTAAAAAAACTGCCTTTACAACGGTACCTGCTTCCTCTTCGCTCATATCTGCAAAGACGCTCACAGGGATTGTAAAGACAAATTGCAGAAGCATTACCGCCGCAAGAAACACTGCGCTGAATTTCCTGAATTTCAATCTCATTTTATTCCTCCTCGTACCAATCAAACACCGCTCCGACTGACTATGATCTATGCACGACAAATCTCGCACATCCATAACTTTATATGTCGAACACACGCCCTTTCAGTTCACTATACATCCGACTCCAAACAATAATAATTCGCTATGGATATATCTTATCAAATCTATCCGGATCAGTATTATCAATATTTGCACTGAGCGGTGCAAAAAATGGCCGCTGATACATTTTTCTATGCTATAATTCTATGTAACACGAGCAAGGACAGAATATTCACATTTTCAGGAAAACGGAGACAATATCATGTGGAACTTGATTGAAATTAAAGAACAGGCAAAATACAGAATGATTGAGATTCTGTTTCAAGCCAGTGACCCTATAACCATAGAGACCCTCGCAAAGGAATCCCATTCTTCTGCAAGAAGCATCAAAAACTATCTTGTGGAACTGAGAAAAATGATTTCCCCCCTCAACGGTCGAATCGAAACCTCTAACGAAGGAGTACAGCTTCATCTTCCTCCCCATGTGGGCATCGATCATTTCCAGAGGCAGCTGATCCGAAGCACACCGGAGTTCATGCTGCTGGAACATTTCTTTACCAGCAGTTCGTCATGCAGCAGTTCCCTGTCTGAAAAATTTTACATCAGTCCTTCTACACTGAACCGGATGCTTCGTATCATGAAGGAGGAACTGGAAGAGTATGGTCTGACCATCGAGTCCAATCCCTACCGCATCACTGGAGAGGAACACCTGATACGGAAATTCTACTCTGCTTATTTCCAGGAGGCTTATGCATCCTACGAATGGCCGTTTAGTGATCTCTCTGAAAGCCTGGTTAAAAACCTTCTTGAGATATTTCTCAGTTTCAGCGATATCGATAAGGATTTCATGGACTATCACAGATTCAAAATCAATCTGGCCATTGATCTGCTTCGCAGCAGAAAAGGATTCACCACCAAGGTCTCCCCCCTCCTGGAATCTTCATCATCAGAGGATGTAGAGAGAGCCGCCCTCCAAATACTCGCCAGTAAAATTGAAGTACTGAATCTGACTGAGGATGATTCCGCGCGATGCGTCCAGCAATTGGTCTGGTGGTATCACCGCTACTCCAGAAACCATTTCCTGATGCGGAGAGTTCATGATGAGGCTTTTAACCTCGAAGTATCTCAGACAGAAAGAATAATATCGGATCTCAGCAACTATTTTGATCTTCCCGCCTTTGATCATACAGCCATTCTCATGGATATGTCCCTTTTTCTAGAACAGTGCAGAACCAGTAATACCAGGAACATAATAGAAAATCATCTCCTTTTCAGACCCAGAGACTACTTTATTATAGATATTTATCGACATAACTTTTACTATTTCTATGATGTGCTGGAACAAAAGCTTAAAGAACTGTTCAGCGAAAATAGGATTCCGCTTAACCAGACCACACTGGAAAATCTGATTCATATATTTCTCACCAAATGGGATGATCTTACTGAGATTCTGTTCGATAAATACAGTACATGCAGAATTCTTATTTACAGTCACATCAACTTCAGACATGGACAAAACATAGCCAACTCCCTGTTGAAAAATATCAATCGTTCCATCTCCATTGAGGTCTACCCCGAACCCCTTCTCTCAGAAAGACAACTATCAGATTATAACTTTGACATTCTGGTATCTTCGACCACGCTGTCTCTTCATATCCCTCAGAAAATCCAGTACCTGCATTACAAGATTTTTGGCCCTTTCGTCCAGCCCCTTGTTCAGCAGATTGACAAGGTCATTGCTGAAAATAACCGCAGAACCCGCAATCGGGTTCTGAAAATGATGGAATCACCATCCAAGTAATCACCGAAAACCAGACAAAGAGGCACATCCCGATTGCCAGGATGTGCCTCTTTCCATGTGTAGTTTCTTCATCAGTTTTCACAGACCCCTGCTATGGTGTCTGCAATGTTCTTCGCATGATCCCCGACTCTCTCCAGATTTGAGATCACATCGAGAAAAAGGATACTGGAAAGTGCAGAACATTTTTCCGCCTGCAGTCTCAGAATATGGGCATTTCTGTATTCCTTCTGCAGGAAATCAATCTGCCTTTCCGTCTCTATGATGGAGCAGGCGAGCTCTCTGTCTCGGCTTTCATAGCTTCTGATGGCCGTGTGCATTGCCAGGTCTGTAAGGGCGTAGATGATCTTCAGTTCTTCTTTTCCTTCTTCCGTGATTTCCACAGCATTTCTGTTTCTTTCCACAGCCAGCTCCAGAATATTCTCTGCATGGTCTCCGATTCTTTCTATATCGTTGAGCACATGATAGGTATGTCCGATCCTTTTGAACTCCTCCACCGCCTGTTCATTGGCGGACAGTTCCACCAGAAAGTCGGTGATGACCAGGGTGACCTCATCAATCTTCTTCTCATTCTCCGTGATCCGATCAAATTTCGATACATCATTATTAAGATAAGCCTCTATGGCCAGCTTCACATTGAGTTTCGCAAGCTGGGCCAGCTTCACCGTTTCCAGAACCACCTGCCCTTCTGCGATGCTTGGTGTCTGGAGAAGCCTGCGGTCCAGAATCTGATTTTCAATTTCATACTCTTCTCCCACAATCACATTGGCCATTCTGATCAGCGTGCCTGTAAAGGGCAGCAGAATCAGTGTACTGGCCACATTGAAGAAGAGATGGAGGAAAGAAATCTGATATCGGATGTTTTCCGGAACCAGCGCTGTCACCGCCTGAATCAGGATGGCTCCTAAGGGAAGCAGAAGAAGTACCCCTGTCACATTGAACAGCAGGTGAATCATGGCCGCTTTCTTCGCTGTCCTGTTGGCAGTGATGGAAGAAAGGAGCGCTGTCACTGTGGTACCGATGTTGGCACCCAGGACAAAGGGAAATGCGATCGAAATGGTGATGCTGCCCGTGGTGGTCAGCGCCACCAGCAGCGCCGTGGTGGCGCTGCTGGACTGGATGAGTGTCGTGATGCCCATGCCGATGAGAAGACCCAGATACCACTGATGACCCAGGGTAATGATGAGATTTCGGAAAACCTCCGAATCCCGTAAGGGATACATGGCCTGACTCATGAGCTTCATGCCGAGCATCATGACCCCGAATCCCAGGATCACCGATGCCACATCTCTTCTCTTCTTCGCCTGGGAAAAGATGACAAGCACCGCTCCCACAAAGAGAAAAACCGGAATCACTTCATCCATATGGATGGAGACCAGAAAAACCGTGATGGTGGTTCCGATATTTGCCCCCATGATGACGCCTGTGGCCTGGACAAGATTAAGAAGCCCAGAGTTCACAAACCCCACCACCATGACCGTGGCGGCGGAACTGGACTGGATGAGCGCTGTCACAAGGGTACCCACCACCACAGCCTTCAAGGGGCTGTCGGTGAGCCTTCCCAGAATGAACTTCAGCCTGGACCCGGCAGCATTCTCCAGACCGTCTCCCATCATATTCATGCCGTATAGAAACAACCCAAGCCCGCCCAGAAGTGCGATCCACATATCCATCTTCAGATTAACCCCTTTTCCAAACCATACAATTACTATTTCATGTTCATTCTACCCCTATTCAGAAGGAATAGTAATGTCGATACACCTTATTTAACCTGAATTTAACGCAGTCTCTCTTTATCCCTTAACAATAATAATCGCCCCGAACCCTGGGATTCGAAGCGATCTGTGTGATTAGTCTCTTTCTTTGATCTCTGATACCGTATCAGCGATGTTCTTTGCATGGTCACCGATTCTTTCCATATTGGAGATCAGGTCCAGGAACAGGATTCCGGCCAGTGCACTGCACCTGCCTGCATTGAGTCTTCTGATATGTGCATCTCTGTATTCTTTCTGCAGGGTGTCGATACGCTCTTCCACCTGTATGATGGACAGAGCTTTTTCCTTATTGTTTTCCTTGTAGCTTTCGATGGCGATGTCCATGGCATGATTGGTGTAATCATAGATGGCTCTCACTTCTTCGCGGGCTTCCTCAGAGATCTCCACATTCTTTCTGTCTCTCTCCTGCGCAAGTTCCATGATGTTCTCCGCATGGTCACCCATTCTCTCAATATCATTGAGCACGTGATAGGTGTCTCCCACTCTTCCGAACTCATTGACGTTGAGGTCACTGCTGGAGAGCTGTACCAGGAAGTTCGTGATGATTTCTGTCACTTCATTGATTCGGTCTTCATTCTTGTAGACAAGATCTACATTCTTCATGTCATTGTTCATGAAGGCCTCTGTAGCCAGCTTCACATTTTCCTGCGCAAGCTGCGCCAGTTTCACCGTTTCAAGAATGACCTGTCCTTCTGCGATACTTGGGGTCTGAAGAAGTCTGCGGTCAAGGATCTCTGAAATCTTATCTTCCTCCTGTCCTACGACTCTCTCTGCGATCCGGATCAGAAGTCCTGCAAAGGGAAGCAGTACCAGTGTGTTGGATACGTTGAAGATCAGATGGATGAGGGAAATCTCCAGTTTGATGCTTTCCGGTGCCAAGTAGGTGACAATCTCCATGAGGTATTTACCCAGTGGAAGGAAGATGATGGCACCAACGATATTAAAGAGCAGATGGATCACCGCAGCTTTCTTCGCTGTCTTGTTCGCCGTAATGGAGGACAAGAGCGCTGTGATGGTGGTTCCGATATTTGCACCCAGAATCAGCGGGAATGCCACCTGAATGGTGATGCTTCCTGTGGTGGTCAGCGCCACAAGAAGACCTGTGGTTGCTGAGCTTGACTGTACCAGCATGGTGATACCAAGCCCTATGAGAACACCCAGATACCATTTGGTTCCGATGGAGAGTATAAGATCCTTGAACACCTGTGAATCTCTCAGCGGATACATGGCTTCACTCATGAGCTCCATACCCAGCATCAGAATACCAAATCCCAGAAGAATGCTGGCCAGGTCTCTTCTCTTCTTCGCCTTGGTGAAGAGAAAGAGGATGGAGCCTGTGAAAATCAGAATCGGCACCAGCGCATCGATGTTCATGGAAACGAGAAATGCGGTGGTGGTGGTTCCGATATTTGCACCCATGATGATTCCAGTCGCCTGAACGAGATTCAGCAATCCGGAATTGACAAATCCGATGACCATGACGGTGGTCGCCGAACTGGACTGCATGAGAATGGTGACAAATGTACCAACAAGAACAGAACTGATGGGGTTGGCCGTAACCTTGTTCAGAATAAACTTCAGTTTAGAACCAGCGGCATTTTCCAGACCGTCACCCATCATTTTCATACCGTATAGAAACAGTCCAAGTCCTCCAAATAGTCCAATGATCATATTAATATCCAAAAGAGTCCCTCCAAATTGAGTTCATTATATTTCAAACTAATGATACAGCGAAATCACCTCTATGTTAACTAATCATTACGTTATTTAACATAGAATTAACGCGGTTGCTGAAATTGTTTCATTCTCACCGTTTCTTTAGAAAAACTGAGAATGAATACCATTCCATTTTATAATCTGAAACAGAGAAAACAGGAATCTTCACGGGATGCATGAATCTTTCGTCTGTACAACAGGAATCTTTTAAATCTGTATAAAACTCCCATTTCCGGTTCTTCTTCATCCACCCTATGTTCAGAAATGGCAGCATAAAAAATCTCCCGGAATAAATCCGGGAGATTCTGAATGCCATATAGATTGGCTCTTTTCGTACTATCTCTTTGAGAACTGTGGGCTCTTTCTGGCTTTCTTCAGACCGTACTTCTTTCTTTCCTTCATTCTTGGGTCTCTTGTTAAGAAACCTGCCTTCTTCAGTTCGCCTCTGAGTGTTTCATCAGCTTTAAGAAGTGCTCTGGAAATACCGTGTCTGATTGCTCCAGCCTGTCCTGAAAGTCCACCACCGTGTACATTTACAAGAACATCATAGGAGTTCTTTGTGTTTGTCAGTACCAGCGGCTGATTTACAACAAGCATTAATGTTTCAAGACCAAAGTAGTCCTTGATGTCTCTCTTGTTGATTGTAACTTCACCTGATCCAGGTACGAGTCTAACTCTTGCAACTGATTTCTTTCTTCTACCAGTGCCCATGTATTGAACTTTTGCCATTTTTATTTCCTCCTCCCGTCTAGTACTTTAGCTCAAGAACTTCTGGGTTCTGAGCTTCGTGAGGATGATTTTCTCCTCTGTACACCTTAAGTTTCTTTGCCTGATTTCTTCCCAGTACACCCTTTGGAAGCATTCTTCTGACTGCTTCTGAGAATGCCAGTTCAGGCTTCTTAGCGAGTACTTCTCTGTAAGGAGTTTCCTTAAGTCCACCTGGGTAATTTGAATGTCTTCTCATCATTTTCTGATCCAGCTTCTTACCTGTAAGAACAACCTTCTCTGCGTTGATGATGATAACGAAATCTCCTAAATCTACATTTGGTGTAAACTCAGGCTTGTTCTTTCCTCTTAAAATAAGCGCTACCTGGCTGGCTACTCTACCGAGAGGCTTGCCGGCTGCATCTACAACATACCATTTTGGCTGATATGCTCCTGTTTTTGCTTGATATGATTTCATTTCTTTCCTCCCGAAACTCCACAATAGGGGTTCCTATTACTATTCTTTCTTAGGTTTTCTCCATTGCGTGACCCGGGGCTAGTGGATCAACACAAGTAATTTACAAACACAAATATTATAAAACAACCACCACTAGAAGTCAATAATATTTAGTATCCTTTTCTGATACCTACCTATTATACATGATTTCCCACTGGAATAAAAGGGTAATTTGCATGATTTGCAGACAATAACAAAATATTTACTTCCGCTCGCTGCACAAGCATTTTAAGGATGCTGAAATCAGTGGTCCTTGCTCCTGATTATCCTTTAACATCCACCCATAATCATTCATGCACAAGGCTTATCCGTTCTGCATCACCTGACTGCTCTTGATCCGCTCTTTGTGCGCATACATTTTATGATCTGCCAGGTTATAGAGCTCATCCAGTGAAATACTCTCCTGATGCTTCTGATAGCCGAAGCTGAACTCGAGACTTCTCACCAGGGGGTCTTCATGGCTCGAAAGAACTTCCCTTAATTCATCCACAAGTACATCGATCTTCTCATAGGCCCCATCAATGATGACGGCGAATTCATCTCCCCCCAGTCTTGAAACCAGTCCATACCGGTCAAAGGTCTTCTTCAGTGCCTGACCGAAGGCGATGAGGACCTCATCCCCCTTCTGATGACCGTAGGTGTCATTGATATCCTTGAAGTAGTTGAGATCGAAGATCGCCACTCCGAAGGGCTTGCGGATCTGAACAAAATAGTTCAGCTGGCTTTCATAGTTCTTTCGATTGTAGAGCTTTGTGAGATAATCCTCTTCCGAAGGCGTGGTTTCCAGAAACACATAGATGATGAGTAGACCAATGACGATGGATGTCCAGGAAAAATGCAGCTTGGAGTCATAAAGCTGAATCACCATACCGAGGATGGGCAGAAGAAAGCAGAGGATGAAGAT
This sequence comes from Proteiniclasticum aestuarii, assembly GCF_017368455.1. GTDB lineage: Bacteria > Bacillota > Clostridia > Clostridiales > Clostridiaceae > Proteiniclasticum > Proteiniclasticum aestuarii. The sequence goes on from NZ_JAFNJU010000004.1 coordinate 184,665, forward strand.
CAGTGATTCCTGCAAGGTGAGCTTCTTCCTGCTTTTCAGAATGAAGTACAGCATGTAGATATAGAATCCCGCCAGCACAACATAGTGCAGATCCTTAAAGTCTCCACTGCTGAACTTGTTTGTCACAGGGTCCACCGAAAAATAGATGGGCGTGAAGATATTCGCGATAAGCAGCAGAAGGGTCAGAATAGACGCCTGCTGATAATAGAATCTTTCTCTGAGTCTACGAGGATTCTTGTAAGCCCTGTAATCCATATAGGACAGAAGGAGCCCCCCAATGACAGGTCCTAAAAGAAAGAGAAGGAAATTGGTCCCGTATTCAAGCAGAAAGGCGCCCTGAAAGAGCATTCCGTCGAAGATCCACGTAAGAGGCTCCACGATGATGGAAACTGCTGTGGCGACGATAAGGCCCCTCAGCAGCCTGCCGCTGAATGTTCTGATGCTTGAAGTCCTTACAAACAGGTAGAGACCGAGCAGGATGAACAAAGCAAAGATATTGATCTGAAACTGTACGAGATACTCCATGATGATTACTCCTGTTCCGATGGGTTCAGAATATGGACTTATGAGAAAAACCGACAAGTGGTCCCGATTCCGAGCACGACCCAACGCGCATATATATTAGTATTGTAAGAGTATCAAAATAATTTCATTTTAGCAACAATATATACTGTCTTTCCCTGTAAGTTTCCAGATTATTCATCTGTCTCAGAAAGACACATTCCAGTTATCTGCTGAATATAGCGCATTTTCCGACAAAAAGCAGACTGGAGACTGACCACTCAGCCTCCAGCTTACACCCTGTTTCTTCAGAGATCCTTTTCCTCGTAATAGACTTCTTCCAGATAGAGGCCCCAGGGTGGCAGCACCATGGACTTCCCTCGCTGCCCGGACGCCAGAATATCTGCCACTTCCTCTCTGGTGATTCTTCCTAAGCCCGCATCCAGAAGGGTTCCCGCAATAATTCTTGCCATGTTGTAGAGAAAGCCCGAAGCGGTGATGTAGAGCACCAGAAACTCTCCTTCTTCCACAATCCGGATCTCCCTCATTTCCTTCACAGGATTGGGATCGCTGCTGCCCACGGAGCGAAACCCCGTGAAGTCATGGGTGCCTAGAAAAGCCTCTGCCACTTTCCTCATTTTTTGAAGGTCCAGCTCCTGGCGCACCAGATAGGCGTAATTCCGATAGAGCGCCGATGGCTGGCTTCTTCTCAGAAAGCGATAGGAATAGGTCTTGCCTCTGGAGTGAAAGCGGGCATCAAAGTCGTCTTTCACGCCAAGAGACGCCTGGGCTTTCAGATCCTCTGGAAGAAACTGGTTCAGAGCCACGGCGATCTTCTCCGGAGGGATGGTTCCACTGGTTTCAAAGGACACGGGATATCTTCTGGCATGAACCCCCGCATCGGTTCTGGAAGACCCGGATACGTGGATTTCCTCCTTCAGGAGCATGCTCAGCGCTTTCTCCAGTTCCTCCTGTACGGTCCGCACTTCCTTCTGCCTCTGATATCCATGGAAAGCCGTTCCGTCATATTCCACATAGAGTAATATTCTCATAAGTTCCTCCTTATATGGGAAAGACCATTTCTCTCTATAAGAAATGGTCTCTTCTTCAATTCATTTAGAACAGATTGGTGTAGCGCAGACCAAATGTCAGGAGCACAAGTACTGCGAAAATCCCGAAGGCTCCGAAATCTCTCGGGTTATACTTCAGCTGCTTCATTCGGGTTCTGCCTTCTCCCCCTCTGTAGCTCCGGGCTTCCATGGCCATGGCCAGCTCTTCGGCTCTTCGGAAGGAAGAGATGAACAGCGGCACCAGAAGTGGAATCAGACTTTTCGCCTTTTTGATGATATTGGTGGATTCGAAATCCGCTCCCCTTGCCATCTGCGCCTTCATGATCTTATCCGTCTCATCCATGAGCGTCGGAATGAACCGAAGGGCGATGCTCATCATCATGGCCAGCTCGTGGGCCGGCACGCCGATCTTCTTGAAGGGTTTCAGCAGGCTTTCAATGCCGTCTGTCAGCTCGATGGGCGACGTGGTCAACGTCAGAATGGATGTACCCATGATGAGGAACACCAGTCTGAAGGTCATGAACAGCGCCTGATAGACTCCTTCTTCATAGATCTTGAAGATCCAGAAATCCAGAAGAAGTGTATCCTGGGTGCCCTTGGTCACGAACATGTTCAGAAACGCCGTGAAGATGATCAGGACGAACACCGGTTTTACCCCTTTGTACAGATACTTCGGGGAGAGCTTCGCTACACGGACCATGAGCAGGATGAACCCGAGAATCAAAAGATACGCGGTGAAATTCTGCACCAGAAACAGGTTCACGATGAAAAGGATGGAAATCAGAATCTTCGTCCTGGGGTCCAGCTTGTGGATGAAGGATTCTCCGGGAATGTATTGTCCGATGGTGATATTCTTGATCATGACGTCTGACCCCCTTTCGCAAGATACTTTCTGATCTCTTCTTTGGCTTCGGCCACGGTGAAGATATCCTCTCTTACGGGAATGCCTTTTTCATTCAGCGCGCGCATGAGGTAGGTGATCTGGGGGGCTCCCAGTCCCACTTCCTCCAGCATGTCAATCTTCGTGAAGACTTCTCTGGGTGTGCCCTTCATCATGACCTTCGCATCGCTCATGACGATGACTTCTTCCGCCACATCTGCCACATCCTCCATGGAATGGGTCACAAGAATCACCGTATGCTTGTATTCCTCATGGAGCCTTTTCAGCTGATGAAGAATGGCATCTCTCCCTCTTGGGTCAAGTCCCGCAATGGGTTCATCCAGAATCAGCACCTTGGGCTCCATGGCCACAACGCCTGCAATGGCGACTCTTCTTTTCTGTCCCCCGGAGATCTCAAAAGGTGACAGATCTTTGTATTTTTCATACTCCAGCCCCACCATCTCCATGGCTCTTTTCACGCGTCTTAGCACCTCGTCCTCGCCCAGTCCCAGATTGATGGGTCCAAAGGCGATGTCCTTCTCGATGGTTTCTTCAAAGAGCTGATATTCGGGGTACTGGAAAACCAGCCCCACTTTCTTTCGCACATCGCTCATGACGGTCTTCTTGTCAGTGATATCCATGCCGTCGATGATGATTTTTCCTGAAGTTGGCTTCAGAAGACCATTGAGATGCTGAATCAGCGTGGATTTGCCCGAACCGGTATGACCGATGAGCGCATAAAACTTCCCTTCTTCCAGCTCCAGATTGATGTTGTCCAGTGCGATGGTTTCGAAAGGTGTTTTAGGCATATATACATGAGTCAGATTTTCTATTTTAATTGACATATTGCCTCCACCATTTCTTCTATATTTAGTATTCCTTCATCCAGAGGAACCCCATCCTTGATCAGTTCATGGGCCAGCTCCGTCACCTGAGGCACATCAAGGCCTATGGATTTCAGAAGCTCCACATTCTTGAATACATTGCGTGGCGTATCATCGATGATGATCTTCCCTTCCTCCATGACGACGATCCGATCCCCCTGCACCGCTTCTTCCATGAAGTGGGTGATGTGCACGATGGTGATGTTGTACTCTTCATTGAGCTGACGAATGGTCTTCATGACCTCTTCCCTGCCTGATGGGTCCAGCATGGCTGTAGGCTCATCCAGAATGATGATCTTCGGGCGCATGGCAATGATGCCTGCGATGGCCACTCTCTGCTTCTGTCCGCCGGAAAGAAGGTGAGGCGCATGTTTTCTGTACTCATACATATTCACTTCTTTCAGGGACTTGTCCACTCTCTTTCTGATTTCAGAAGGTTCAACGCCCAGATTTTCCGGTCCGAAGGCCACATCCTCTTCCACCACCGTGGCCACCATCTGATTGTCCGGATTCTGGAACACCATACCGGCTCTTTTTCTCACTTCCCAGGTATTCTCCGGGTCCGTGGCATCGATGGAATCGATGTAGATTTTTCCGCCTGCAGGCAGGAGCAGTGCATTCATATGTTTGGCGAAGGTGGATTTCCCAGAACCGTTATGTCCGAGCACCACCACAAACTCGCCTTCCTTCACGGTGAGATCAATGCCTCTGAGAGAATATTCCTTCTCCCCTTCCGGACCATCATCATAATAATGGGTAAGCTCAACTGCTCTGATCATTTCCTTCTCTTCTCTATTGCTTTTACTTTCCATGTTGACCCTCCTACGATAAGCACTAAAGACCGATCACCTGCAGCCTTTACTACTTATCACTTTATCTTATCATGTTTAACTGAAAAAGGGGACTAAGTTTCCTTAATCCCCTTACTTCATTCAAAGGGAAGTCAGACTTCCTCTTTACAATTAAACCAGTTCCAGAATTGCCTTCTCAGCACCGTCGCCTCTTCTTGGGCCTGCCTTGTAGATTCTGGTGTAACCACCGTTTCTCTCAGCATACTTTGGCGCGATATTGTCAAACAGATTCTTCACTACTTCTTCTTCATGAACATAGCTAAGTACCTGTCTTCTCGCGTGAAGGTCTCCTCTCTTAGCAAGAGTGATCATCTTTTCAGCGATGTTCTTTGTTTCCTTAGCTCTGTAGTATGTAGTTTCAATTCTACCGTGCTTTAAGAAGTTTGTAACAAGACTTCTCAGCATTGCAGTTCTCTGGTCGGTTGGACGACCAAGTTTTCTTAATGTAGCCATTTAACTTACCTCCTTTACTCGTCAGTGGACTTTAAGGATAAATCCAAGTCCTTTAACTTTCTCTCGACTTCTTCGAGAGATTTCTTTCCTAGATTCCTTACCTTCATCATATCGTCCATGGTCTTTTCTGTAAGCTCATGAACGGTATTGATACCTGCCCTCTTCAGACAGTTATAGGATCTGACGGAGAGATCCAGTTCTTCGATGGTCATCTCCAGAACCTTTTCTTTCTTGTCATCTTCCTTCTCAATCATGACTTCAACATCGTTGGCATGATTGGTCAGTGTCATGAACAGCTTAAAGTGCTCAATAAGTACTTTTGCAGCAAGACTTATGGCTTCTTCTGTCAAAATGGTACCATTGGTCCATATTTCAAGAGTCAGCTTATCGTAGTCTGTAACCTGTCCGACTCTTGTATTATCCACTGTAAAGTTTACTCTCTTCACAGGGGTATATATTGAATCCATGGGAATAGTCGATATGGCCAGGCCTTCAGCCTTGTTTCTCATCTGAGAAACATATCCTCTACCTCTATCCACGTTGATTTCAACATACAGCTTTGCGTCCTCTTCAAGTGTAGCGATGTAGAGATCCTTATTGACGATTTCCACATCTCCATCGGTCTTGATGTCTCCTGCTGTGATTACACCAGGTCCCTTGGCATCTATATAGATCTTTCTGGGTCCTTCTCCATTCATCTTGATGAACAGTTCCTTGAGGTTCAGAATAAGCTCTGTTACGTCTTCTCTGACTCCAGGAACGGATGAAAACTCATGAAGTACTCCGTCAATCTTGACGGATGTAGGTGCGACACCTGGCAGGGAGGATAAAAGCATTCTTCTCAATGCATTACCTAAAGTAATTCCATAGCCTCTTTCTAACGGTTCTACTACGAACTTACCATAGGTCCCATCTTCGCTTGTTTCTACACACTGAATCTTTGGCTTTTCAATTTCAAACATTTATATGACCCTCCTATAGAATATTGGCAACTATTCGAGGGCTTCTGATTCCAGATCCCGGATCTGTCGCCCAGGTAACCGGCCGCTTTGAAATTATACTCTTCTTCTCTTTGGAGGTCTGCATCCATTATGTGGAATTGGGGTGACATCCTTGATCAGCGTAATTTCAAGTCCTGCAGCCTGCAGTGATCTGATCGCTGCTTCTCTACCTGAACCAGGTCCCTTCACGTAAACTTCAACACTCTTCAGACCGTGCTCCATTGCCGCCTTCGCTGCAGTTTCTGCCGCCATCTGGGAAGCATATGGTGTGCTCTTTCTTGAACCTCTGAATCCTAATGATCCTGAGCTTGACCAGGAAAGCGCATTACCTGCCGCATCTGTGATTGTAATGATGGAGTTATTGAAAGTTGACTGGATATGAGCCTGTCCATGTTCAATGTTCTTCTTATCTCTTCTTCTTCTAATTACTCTTTTATTGTTCTTAGCTGCTGCCATGTTCTTCCCTCCTTACTTCTTCTTATTTGCGATGGTCTTCTTAGGACCCTTTCTTGTTCTTGCGTTGGTCTTGGTCTTCTGTCCTCTTACGGGAAGACCCTTTCTGTGTCTGATTCCTCTGTAGCATCCGATTTCAACAAGTCTCTTGATGTTCAGCGCTACTTCTCTTCTCAGGTCACCTTCGACCTTTACACTCTTAACAATGTATTCTCTGATCGCATTGACGTCTTCTTCTGAAAGATCCTTCACTCTGATGTCTCCGTTGACACCTGTTTCCTTGAGGATGTTTCTTGCAGTAGATAAACCGATGCCATAAATGTATGTAAGACCTACTTCAATTCTTTTGGACTTTGGTAAGTCAACACCTGATATTCTTGCCATTAAACTCTACACCTCCTGGTATATTTGAAAATTCATTACTTTTTTTCTTAGCCCTGCTTTTGCTTGTGCTTAGGGTTTTCACAAATTACCATAACCCTGCCTTTTCTCTTTATGACTTTGCACTTTTCGCAAATAGGCTTAACTGATGGTCTAACTTTCATCTCGCTAACCCTCCTTAATTACTTTGCTCTCCAGGTTATACGGCCTTTTGTAAGATCGTATGGACTAAGCTCTAGTGTCACTCTGTCCCCTGGAAGAATTCTGATAAAGTTCATTCTTAACTTTCCTGAGAGATGTGCATTTATGACGTGACCGCTTTCCAGTTCCACCACAAATTGTGCATTGGGAAGGGATTCTTTCACCACTCCCTGCATCTCTATAACATCTTCTTTTGACATAAGGTAATCATACCTCCTTTGCCTCAAGCGCTAAACGCCTGATTATATTTTTTAAGCATCGTTCCTCTTGATTCATAATTCCCTGAATTATTTCCTCTTCTGCTTTTGTAATAATACAAAGATGTTTTCTGTTCTTTCTTTTTTGTCTTTTAAAATCAAACTTCTGACCATCAATGAGGGCCACATGATACGGGTCGATGACCCTTTCAATGATGTAGTACTTTCCGATGTCTCTTCCCTTTTTTGATTTTACAATAAGTCCGATCAACTCTTTGTCCAATTACTCAACTCCCGTTTAATAAGAGATCTAAACCAATACTTCATTGAAGCAAAAGGCTTCAACTCCTAAACAAGTGTCGTGATATAAGGTCCGTCCTCTGTGATTATCACCGTGTTCTCGTACTGTGCAGACCATTTACCGTCTCGCGTCACCGCAGTCCAGTTGTCTTCCAGCACTTTCACATGATAAGAACCAAGATTTGCCATGGGTTCAATGGCCAGCGCCATACCCGCCCTCAGCTTCGGTCCCCTATGTGCTACGCCATAGTTGGGAATACTTGGACCTTCATGGAGGTCTCTACCGATCCCATGACCGGTGAAATCTCTTACCACACTTAATCCGTTGGATTCAATGTGCTCTTGTATGGCACTTGAAATGTCGCCCAGTCTCTGGTCGACTCGTGCCTGTTCCACACCTTTGAAGAAACTCTCTTCCGTCACTCTGATCAGTTTTTCCGCTTCTTCGCTGACCTGCCCGACCTTGAAGGTTCTGGCAGCATCCCCATGAAATCCATTTAGCAGTGCTCCGCAGTCGATGGTTATGATATCCCCTTCCGAAAGAATGATCTCCCTGCTGGGTATGCCATGGACCACCACCTCATTTACAGAAGCGCAGATGGAACCTGGAAATCCGTTGTAATTCTTGAAGGATGGAATTGCTCCACTCCTTATTATAAATTCTTCACAGATTTTGTCCAGTGCCAATGTGGAAATACCTGGTCTAATACTTTTCTCTACCAGATTCAGGGTCTCTCCCACAAGCTTCCCTGCTTCTTTCATAAGCTCGATTTCCCTGTTGTTCTTTATAATGATCATTTATTGTCTCCTAGTATGCTAATGATCTCCTCAAAGACCTCATTTATGGCCTTTGTACCATCTACCTCTTTCAGGATTCCTTTTTTTTCATAGTAATCGATGAGAGGCTTGGTCTGAAAATCATAAATCTCCAGCCTTTCCAGCACGGTTTCTTTCTTGTCATCTTCCCTTTGGATCAGATTGGATCCGCAGTCATCGCAGATTTGAGAAATCATCGGTGGATTGAACTCCAAATGGTAGGAAGCACCGCAGTTGGGACATACCCTTCTGCCGGTCATCCTCATTATAATGAATGCTCTGGGCACCTTGATTAAAAGCGCTGTTTCAATTGCTTCATGATCCTCTGCCAAAAGTTCGTCTAAGACTTCGGCCTGATGTATGGTTCTTGGAAATCCGTCAAGCAAAAATCCATTCTTTGTGTCTTTTTCCTTCAGTCTGCTTTTTACAAGGTTGATGGTTACATCGTCCGGGACAAGAAGCCCCTTATCCATATAACTTTTGGCCAGTACTCCAAGTTCTGTTCCCTCCGTAATATTCATCCTGAAGATATCTCCAGTGGAAATATGGGGAATCACATACTTGTTACTTATAGACTGTGCCTGGGTGCCTTTGCCGGCGCCCGGGGGACCCAATAAAATAATTCTCAACGGTATCATCTCCAAATATTATTACTATTTAAGAAACCCTTTGTAATGTCTCATAACAAGCTGTGACTCCAGCTGTCTCATTGTATCCAGTGCTACACCAGCCATGATGAAGATGACGGTACCACCGAAGGCCAGGCCTTTGAATGGTGTGTATCCTTCAAGCACGATAGGGAATACTGCAATGAGGGCTGCGAATGTTCCGCCGATTACTGCAACTTTTGTAAGGATTCTCTCCAGATATTTCGCTGTGGCAACACCTGGTCTGATTCCGGCAACATAACCGCCGGACTTCGCCATGTTTTCAGCCATATCTTCTGGCTTCATGGTGATCTGTGTATAGAACACTGCAAAGAAAATTACCAGAACAACATACATTACTGCATATCCTACGGAATTCACTTTAAATACGCTCCAGTCGCTTGTAGTCAACCAGTTGAGCACTGTCGAGTTTCTGAAGAACTCTGCCAGTGTGGCTGGGAACTGCATAACGGACATTGCAAAAATGATTGCAATTACACATGCTGAGCTTACACTTACTGGAATATGTGAAGACTGTCCTTTGATCTGCTTTGTGCCAGACACTCTGCCTGAGTACTGAACCGGAATTCTTCTTTCTCCGAGGGAGAAGGCTACGGTTCCAACAAATAGAGCGACCATGGCTAGTACAAATAGTGTCATCATGACGATGTCGACGGTTCCGCCTGAGTACAGGACGCCAACCTGAGTTGCCATCACTGGAATACGGGATACGATATTGATGAAAATCAGAACAGATACACCGTTACCGATTCCCTTCTCCGTAATTCTGTCTCCCAGCCATATCAGGAATATGGACGATGCGAGTAGTGTCATGACGATGAGGACTGTATTGAGAAGAGAGTCATTTCTTACTGCTCCGGCATTATAGATCAGTACATAAGTACCGTAAGCCTGAACCGCACCGATGGCTACTGCAAGATACTTGGTGTAATTCTGTATCTTCGCTCTTCCTTCTTGTCCTTCTTTGGAAAGCTGTTCTAATTTCGGGATTATTACGTTCATCAGCTGCATAATGATCGATGCGTTGATGTATGGTGTAACACCCATAGCAAAAATACTAAAGCTGCTAAACGCACCACCTGAGATCAGATCATAAAAGCCGACCAGTGTCTGTGAATTTGCCAGGTCCTGTAACGCGTCCGTATTGATGTTCGGGACAGGTATGAAGTTACCCAGTCTAAAAATGAAAACTATAAATACTGTGAACAGTATCCTTTTTCTTAAGTCTGGTAGTTTCCAAGCATTCTTCAGCGTCTGTAACATTAAATCACCTCAACTTTTCCTCCAGCAGCTTCTATCTTCTCCTGTGCTGATTTTGAGAATCTACTTACCTTAACTGTCAGGGATTTTGTAAGTTCTCCGTTTCCTAGGATCTTGACACCGTCAAGAGTCTTGGAAATAACTCCGTGCTCCTTCAGTAGGGCTTCTGTAACTTCTGTTCCGTTCTCGAAAATGTTAAGTCTCTCAACGTTAACCTCAACGATCTGCTTCGCAAAAATATTGGTAAAACCTCTCTTAGGAAGTCTTCTGTAAAGTGGCATCTGTCCACCTTCAAAACCTGGTCTCTTTCCGCCACCTGATCTTGAACCCTGTCCATCCTGTCCTCTTCCGGCAGTCTTTCCAAGTCCTGAACCAGTACCTCTACCGACTCTCTTTTGAGCCTTTCTTGAGCCTTCTACAGGCTTTAACTCATGAAGTTTCATATTCTGTACACCTCCTCTTACTTTTACGCTTCTTCTACTAGTAGAAGATATTCGATCTTTTTGATCATACCTCTAACTTGAGGAGTATCATTATGTTCCATACTCTTACCAATCTTGGAAAGTCCAAGTGCCTTGGCAGTTGCAATATGGTCCTTCTTTCTACCAATTAAGCTTCTCTTTAGTGTTACCTTAATTTTAGACAAGTAAAACCCCTCCTATCCTAATATTTCTTCTACAGACTTTCCTCTTAATGCTGCGATTTCCTCTGCAGTCTTAAGATTTGCCAGTCCGTTGATTGTAGCCTTCACCATGTTGCTTGGGTTGTTGGATCCCAGTGACTTGGCTCTTACATCTTTATATCCTGCAAGTTCAAGCACTACTCTGGATGGTCCACCAGCGATGACTCCTGTACCTTCTGTAGCAGGCATGATTACAACATTGCCTTTACCGAATATACCGTTGATCTGGTGAGGAACAGTGGTTCCATCGATCTTAACTTCTACCAGGTTCTTCTTGGCATCTTCGACGCCTTTTCTGATCGCTTCTGGAATTTCAATGGACTTACCCATTCCAACTCCAACGTGGCCATTCTCATCTCCGACAACTACAAGAGCTGCGAATCTGAAATTTCTACCACCCTTAACAACTTTAGTAACTCTACCTATGTTAACAACTTTTTCTTTTAGGTCTAGTGTGCTAGGATCTATTTTCAAAATTGTTTCCTCCTTTTTTAAAATTCTAGTCCAGCTTCTCTTGCAGCTGCAGCCAGTGTTTCGATTCTACCGTGGTAGATAAATCCACCTCTGTCGAATACGACTGCTTTAATGCCCTTATCCAGCGCCTTCTTTGCAACTAGAACTCCAACCTTAGCGGCTGCATCCTTATTGCTTCCAACTCCATCAAAATCCTTATCAACTGATGAAGCAGAAACAAGTGTTACTCCGTTCACATCATCGATGATCTGAGCATAGATGTTTTTTTCACTTCTGTAAACAGAAAGTCTTGGTCTTTCAGCCGTTCCGCTGATCTTCTTACGAACCCTAGCGTGACGTCTTACTCTATTCGCTCTTTTATCTTCCTTTTTGAACATTAAGGTTCACTCCTTTCTTAATTCTACTTACCAGTCTTACCAACTTTACGTCTGATTACTTCGCCTTCGAACTTGATACCCTTGCCCTTATATGGCTCTGGCTTTCTCCAAGCTCTGATATCGGCAGCCACGTCACCAACAAGTTCCTTGTCGATTCCTCTGACGATCAGCTTCGTTGGGCTTACGATTTCGAATTCGATTCCGTCAATGGCATCAAACTCAACTGGATGGGAGAACCCCAGGTTCATCACAAGCTTCTTGCCCTGCAGCTGAGCTCTGTAACCCACGCCTACAAGTTCAAGTGTCTTCTGATAGCCTTCTGAAACTCCTACAACCATATTGTTGACCAGAGATCTCACAAGTCCGTGAAGTGCTCTGTTCTCTTTTTCATCGTTTGGTCTGGTCACAACAATCTGACCATCTTCAACGTTTATTTTGATATTCTTGTGCATAGCTTTTTCCAGTGTGCCCTTAGGTCCCTTTACTGTTACAACATTATCTGGTGTTACATCAAAGGTTACTCCGGCAGGAATTGCTATTGGCATTTTACCAATTCTTGACATTCATCTAACCTCCTGTTAATTAAGATAGCAACCTATTTACTACCAGATGTAGCAGATTACTTCTCCACCTAGTCCAAGCTTTCTTGCTTCTCTATCCGCTAAAACGCCCTGTGATGTTGATATTACAGCAACACCAAGTCCGTTCAGGACCTTTGGCACTTCTTCAGCTTTACAGTATACTCTCAGGCCTGGCTTGGAGATTCTCTTCAAACCAGTGATAACTCTTTCTTTGCTTGCGCCATACTTCAGGGCGATTCTCATCATCGGAACAACACCATCGTTGTATTCCTCAATTCCCTTTACGTATCCTTCTTCAAGTAATATATTTGCAACCGCCTTCTTTACTTTAGAAGAGGGTACTTCTACAACTTCATGTCTAGCAGAATTCGCATTTCTAACTCTAGTTAGAAGGTCTGCTATAGGATCAGTCATAACCATTTAATTGCCTCCTTTCACTAAATAAGTTTTACCAGCTTGCTTTCTTGACACCAGGAATTTCTCCCTTGTATGCAAGTTCTCTGAAACAGATTCTGCAGATACCATACTTCTTCAATACTGAATGAGGTCTGCCGCATAAGTTACATCTGGTATAAGCCTGTGTTGGGTACTTTGGATCTTTTTTCCATTTTTCTATAATAGCCTTACGTGCCACGATTTTCCCTCCTTATTTTTGAGCAAATGGCATTCCGAGGAACCTTAGTAGTTCTCGTGCTTCTTCATCTGTCTTCGCTGTAGTTACGAATACGATATCCATTCCTCTGATTGAATCAACCTTATCATACTCAATTTCCGGGAATATAAGCTGTTCCTTAATTCCGATAGAGTAGTTTCCTCTTCCGTCAAATGACTTGTCAGATACTCCTCTAAAGTCTCTTACTCTTGGAAGAGCGATATTGATCAGCTTATCAGCAAACTGGAACATCTGGGTCTTTCTTAATGTGACCTTGCATCCAATTGGCATGTCTTCTCTTAGCTTAAAGTTCGCAACAGACTTCTTAGCTCTGGTTATAACCGGCTTCTGTCCTGCGATCAGTGTCAGGTCTGAAACTGCGGATTCTAGAATCTTCGCATTTTCCTTTGCCTTACCAACACCCATATTTATTACAATTTTTTCAAGTCTTGGTACTTCCATTACATTCTTGTAGGAAAACTTTTCCATCATCTTTGGAATGACTTGTTCATTATAAACTTCCTGTAATCTTGAAATCATCAATGGTCCTCCTTTCAATATTTACTAAAGTACGGTTCCGCACTTCTTGCAGACTCTTACTTTTGTTCCATCTTCTGTGATCTTCTTTGCAATTCTTGTAACAGCTTTGCACTTGTCACAGTAAAGCATTACCTTGGAGCTGAATATTGGAGCTTCCGTCTCAATGATTCCGCCTTGCATGTTTGATCTGCTTGGTTTTGTATGCTTCTTCACGACGTTCACGTCTCTTACAAGCACCTTGCCAACCTTTGGTAATACGGAAATGACTTCGGATACCTTACCCTTGTCCTTACCGGAAATCACCATAACCTTATCATTCTTTTTAACATGTACCTTCATCTCTTAGCCACCCTCCTTCTAAAGAACTTCAGGTGCCAGAGAAAGTATTTTAGAGAATGTTTCCTTTTCTCTAAGTTCTCTTGCAACTGGCCCGAAAATACGGGTACCTCTTGGTGTTTTATCATCCTTGATGATAACTGCTGCGTTTTCGTCGAATCTGATGTAAGTTCCATCATATCTCTTGGTTGAGTTTACAGTTCTAACTACAACCGCCTTGATGACTTCACCCTTTTTAACAACTCCGCCTGGTGTTGCACTCTTAACGCTAGCAACGATAATATCTCCTACTCTGGCATATCTTCTTCTTGTACCGCCGAGTACCTTTATACACATGATCTCCTTAGCTCCAGAATTATCTGCAACTTTTAGCATGGTCTGCTGTTGAATCATGATTTACCTCCTTTCAGCTATATATGCTACTTAGCCTTTTCAATGATCTCTACAAGTCTCCATCTCTTATCCTTAGATAAAGGTCTTGTTTCCATAATCATTACTGTGTCATTGTATTCTGCTTCATTCTTTTCATCATGAGCCTTGAACTTTACTGTTCTGTTCATTGTTTTACCGTAGAGCGGATGTCTTACCTTAGTCTTAACCGCAACAACAATTGTCTTGTCCATTTTATCGGATACGACTACGCCTACTCTGGTTCTTCTGTTATTTCTTTCCATATAGTTGACCTCCTTTCACGGATTAATTGCTAACTGCCTTAATCTCTTCTTCTCTAATGATGGTTTTAATCTGAGCGATGGACTTCCTTACTTCCTTAATTCTCATAGGGTTTTCAAGCTGTCCAGTAGCTAACTGGAATCTTAGATTGAAAAGTTCTTCCTTAAGATCATGAAGCTTTGCTGAAAGATCTTCGGAGCTGCCAGCTCTTAAATTCTTTAACTCTTTAGCCTTCATTATTCTTCACCACCCATTTCTTCAAAATCTCTTCTTGTGACGAACTTGGTAGAAACAGGAAGCTTGTGCTGTGCAAGTCTCATAGCTTCTCTTGCCTTCTCTTCGTCAACTCCTGAAAGTTCAAACAGAACTCTTCCAGGCTTAACAACTGCCACCCAGTACTCAACGTTACCCTTACCGGATCCCATTCTTACTTCTGCTGGCTTTTCTGTTATTGGCTTATCGGGGAAAATCTTAATCCAGAGTTTTCCTCCTCTTTTAATATATCTGTTAATCGCAATTCTGGCAGATTCAATCTGATTGGATGTGATCCATCCACATTCAGTTGCCTGTATTCCATAATCTCCATAAGCAAGGAAATTACCTCTGGTGGCTTTTCCCTTCATTCTGCCCTTCTGAACCTTACGACGTTTCACTCTCTTAGGCATTAACATGTCGAATTCCTCCTTTCTTAGTCTATACTATTATGCGTTAGCAACTTCCTTGGTCTTCTTTGTAGGAAGCACTTCACCTTTATAGACCCAAACCTTTACTCCGATCTTACCATAGGTGGTATTGGCTTCTGCAAATCCGTACTGGATGTCCGCTCTTAATGTCTGCAGCGGAATGGTTCCCTCACGGTATGTTTCGCTTCTAGCGATTTCAGCTCCGCCCAGTCTACCAGCACACATGGTCTTTACACCCTTTACGCCAGGTGATCTCATGGCTCTCTGGATTGTCTGCTTCATGGCTCTTCTGAAGGAAATTCTCTTTTCCAGCTGTGCAGCGATACTTTCAGCCATCAGCTGAGCATCTCCGTCAACGTTTCTTACTTCTACGATGTTCAGTAAAAGAGTCTTGCCTTCTACAAGAGGCATCATATCCTTCTTCAGCTGATCGATTCCTGATCCACCTCTACCGATAACCACTCCTGGTTTAGCGGTATGGATGTTGATCTTGATTCTCTTGGCTGCTCTTTCAATTTCAATCTGGGAAATACCAGCATTGAATAGTCTCTTATTTAAGAATTCTCTGATTTTCTGGTCTTCAAGGATGTTTGCTGCAAATGTCTTCTTATCTGCATACCATCTTGCGTTCCAGTCTTTAATTACACCAACTCTGAGTCCGTGTGGATTTACTTTCTGTCCCACTATTTAATTACCTCCTTTTTCTAAGCTCTATCTTTTACCACTACTGTGATATGTGTAGTTCTCTTCATGATGCTGAATGCTCTTCCCTGGGCATGTGGCTGATATCTCTTAAGAGTTGGCCCTGGTCCGCAGTAAGCTTCAGATACATAAAGGGAATCTCTATCTAATTCAAGATTGTTTTCTGCATTGGCTACTGCTGACTTCAATACCTTATTGATTACAACAGCTGCATCCTTCTGTGTATGCTCAAGAATTGCCATAGCGTCATTCACATTCTTGTTTCTGATTAAATCAAGAACGATTCTAACCTTTAATGGTGACATTCTCACATACTTGTTTATAGCTCTAGCTTCCATTAATGATCCTCCTTTCGATTACGATAAAATTATCTCATCTTTGACTTTTTCTCACTTACATGACCTCTGTAAGTTCTTGTTAGTGCGAACTCACCAAGCTTGTGTCCAACCATATCTTCTGAGATATAGACTGGTACATGCTTTCTTCCGTCATGAACTGCGATGGTGTGCCCAATCATTTCTGGAAAAATTGTTGAGCTTCTTGACCAAGTCTTAATGACTTTCTTTTCCTTAGCCTTGTTCATTTCGATTATCTTCTTCAATAGGCCTTCTTTTACAAAAGGTCCCTTCTTTACTGATCTACTCACGTTTATTTTCCTCCCTTCGGAAATTATAAGTTAGTAGAAGAGGCTCTTCCTGCAAGGAAGAGAGTTCTTCCTACTTTGTTCTTCCCTTGATGATAAGTCTGTCTGAATACTTCTTGTTCTTTCTTGTCTTGTATCCAAGTGCTGGCTTACCCCATGGAGTAACTGGTGCAGGTCTTCCTATTGGAGCCTTACCTTCACCACCACCGTGTGGATGGTCAACCGGGTTCATTACGGAACCTCTTACTGTAGGTCTGATACCCATATGTCTCTTTCTACCAGCCTTACCGATCTTGATGATCTCGTGGGTGGTGTTGGAAACAGTACCAACTGTCGCTCTACATTCGATTCTCACATATCTCATTTCTCCTGATGGAAGTCTGAGTGTTGCGTAGTTTCCTTCCTTCGCCATAAGCTGTGCGGAAGTACCAGCGGATCTTACCATCTGTCCACCCTTACCAGCTGCAAGCTCGATGTTGTGGATGAATGTACCAACTGGAATGTTCAGCAGTGGAAGTGCATTACCAGGCTTGATGTCTGCGTCCTTACCGGAAACAAGCACATCTCCTACCTTGACTCCTAGTGGAGCAAGAATGTATCTCTTCTCACCATCAGCGTATACAACAAGTGCGATGAATGCGGATCTGTTTGGATCGTATTCGATTGTTGCTACTCTTGCTGGAATTCCATCTTTATTTCTCTTGAAATCTATGATTCTGTATTTTCTCTTAGCACCGCCACCACGATGTCTAACAGTGATCTTACCCTGGGCATTTCTACCACCGGTTCTGTTCTTAGCTACAAGAAGTGACTTTTCTGGTTTGTCAGTTGTGATTTCCACAAAAGCATTGCTGGTCATATTTCTTCTTGAAGGGGTGGTCGGTTTATAACTCTTAATAGCCATACTAGCTTTCCTCCTTAATTATCTTCTCTGGTTTAAGAAACCAATAATGGACACATCCTAGTTCATGTTGTCGAAGAACTCGATGGTCTTGCTATCTTCAGTTAATGTAACGATAGCCTTCTTTGTGTCGGATCTTTTACCGATATGTACTCCCATTCTCTTGACCTTACCAAGGGAGTTCATTGTCTTCACGTCTTCAACCTTAACGCCGAATACCGCTTCAACAGCTTTCTTGATCTCTACCTTGTTCGCTTCAGGATGTACTAAAAATGTGTACTTCTTTTCAGCCATGGCAGCCATGGACTTTTCAGTGATAACAGGCTTTCTGATGATATCGTAAACTGTTAACTTTTTCATTATGCGTACACCTCCTCGAGCTTAGATACTGCATCCTGTGTAATGATGAGATTGTCATACTTCAGAAGATCATATACGTTGATGTTGTTCACAGGCATAACCTGAATTCCTTCAACATTTCTTCCGGACTTGTACACGTTCTCGTTGGATTCAGCTGTGATGATCAGTGCTTTCTTCACATCGAATGCTTTAAGCATGGTCACCATGTCCTTTGTCTTTGGTGCATCAAATTCCAGGTTCTCAAGAACGATCATTTCATTTTCCATTACCTTCGCTGTTAAAGCGGACTTCATAGCCACTTTTCTCATGCTCTTTGGAAGTGAAACTCTGTAATCTCTTGGCTTTGGTGCAAATACGATTCCACCGCCGACCCATTGTGGTGATCTGATGGACCCCTGTCTTGCTCTACCAGTTCCCTTCTGTCTCCATGGCTTGATTCCACCACCTCTGACCTCAGCTCTGGTTTTCGCAGACTGTGTTCCCTGTCTCTTATTGGCAAGTTGAGCAACTACTACCTGATGCAGTACTGCCTTATTAACTTCAACGTTGAATACTTTCTCATTCAGAGAAACATCTCCAACCTTTTTTCCTTCAATATTGAATAATCCTACTGTAGGCATTTTGTATCCTCCTTTCACTTAAGATTTATGCCTTGACTGAATTTCTGATAACAACCACACTCTTGCTTGGTCCTGGGATACCACCCTTGATCAGAATTACATTCTTTTCTGGCATTACTTTTACTATTTCTAGATTTAATACTGTTGTATTCACATGTCCCATTCTTCCAGGCATCTTCTTGTTCTTGAATGTTCTGGATGGTGAGGATGATGCTCCCATGGAACCTACTGCTCTATGGAACTTGGATCCATGAGACTTTGGTCCGATGTGGAAGTTCCACTTCTTGATAACACCAGCGAATCCCTTACCCTTTGAGAGTCCGGATACGTCGATCTTTTCTCCAGCTTCGAAAGCGTCAACCTTGATTTCAGCACCGACTTCGTAGGTGTTTTCTTCAAGTCTGAATTCCTTCAGAAGTCTCTTCACGCCAACGCCAGCTTTCTTGAACTGACCCTGTCTTGGCTTGTTGACAAGCTTTTCTCTGATCTCACCGTAACCAACCTGAATCGCATTGTAGCCTTCTTTTTCAGTTGTCTTGATCTGAACGACAACATTTGGCTTTGCTTCAACGACAGTTACTGGAACAATTTTTCCGTTTTCATCAAATATCTGGGTCATACCGATTTTGGTACCCATTATTGCTTTTTTCATTTTCTTACCTCCAAACTTATTAGCGGATCGCACATCGCTGTGCGGTCATAACAGTTCATAGAGTTAACTATAAACTATTTCTACAGCTTAATTTCGATGTCTACACCAGCTGGCAGATCTAATCTCATCAGCGCATCAACTGTCTTTGGTGATGGGTTGACGATGTCGATTAGTCTCTTGTGTGTTCTGATCTCAAACTGTTCTCTTGAATCCTTGTACTTATGTACTGCTCTAAGAATTGTGATGATTTCCTTCTCAGTTGGTAGTGGAACTGGTCCTACAACCTTTGCCCCTGAAGACTTTGCAGTCTCAACAATTCTTTCAGCTGATGCATCAAGCACGCTGTGATCAAAAGCCTTTAGTCTGATTCTGATCTTCTGTTTTGCCATTTTGTTACCTCCTTCTTTTTCTTTGTACGTTATACTTTTTTCGCACAACAGCGGATATCCGTAAACTGTACCGGGTGTTTCATCGTTTGAGTCCGCACCAAATACGAGCCAGGGTACCCTCGTCGGGTTCGTGACCTGACATGCTCATCAAGAATTACCTGTATAGTCCAGCAACCTCTTGAATCATTGCTGTTCGCTGTAACTATAATATTATACTACATTACAGTTACCTATTCAATTGAAAATCCAAATCCGCAAAAGTTTTTTTCACTTCAATTGAACATCCTTATTATTATACTGATTTTCCCCTTTCAATACAAACAAAAACTGTACATTCATGAAAGGAATGCCTAAATATATGAAATCAATGAAAAAACCGGAGAAACTCCGGCTGATTCGTTGATTGAAATGTTTACATCCCACTGTTTTGACGCTGCTTCCTACTGTTCTTTATGCATTCTCCAGAGTTTCCACCTTCCGGTTGTCCACGTAAAGAACCTGATTGTACAGATTTCTGTTCTCTTTGATGATGATGTGACTCACATTCAGCACGGTCAGCTGCTCCAGTGAGAGAATTGTTCTTTCGATCTCTCTTGCAGTGTCATAATCAAGACTCTGAAACGCCTCATCCAGGATCAGGATATCCGAATCATTAAGGAGCGCTCTGGCGATGGCGATTCTTGATCTTTCTCCGCCCGATATGTTTCTTCCGTTGTCTTCGATGACTGTGTCCAGTCCACCTGGAAGCTTTTCCACAAACATCCCTAACCCTGCTTCTCTTATGGCTCTTGTCAGTTTCTCTTCCGTAATGTCTCTGTATAGTGTGAGATTGTTTCGTAAGGTATCATCGAACATGAACACCTGCTGCTCCACATTGGAAATGGATCTGAAGAAACTTTCCTTGGTGATCTCGGATAGATTCTGTCCATCCACGAGAATTCTTCCCCGATCAGGACTGAAGTATTTTCTCAGAAGTTTAAGCAATGTGGACTTCCCTCCTCCGCTGGGACCCACAATGAGATATTTACCGTTTTTTCTGACGGAGAGATTCACCTCTTCCAGCACTCTGTTCTCTCCATAAGCATAAGATACTCCATCCAGCTCTATCCTCTCTCTGAATCCTTCCATATGGATATGCTCTGATGCGTTTTCTCTGTTCTTCAGCGAATCATCCAGTGTAGTGAAGAGATTTCTTGCGCTGACGATTCTCGGAAAGAGCTCACTGGCTCTCTGAAAAGGACCGATGAGGGACTGGAAGTTTGAAAGTATGAGGATGACACCACCGAAACTGAGTTTCCCGAGAATCGTATAGTATACCGAAACGGAAATGACGATGAGCACGGTCAGATTGATGGTGAAGTTCTGCAGGGCATAGATAAAGGTGGAGGTCTTCTCGATCTGATAGCTTTTCTGCTGGAGGTGAAGACTGCGATCTCTGAAGTTATGCTCGATTCTGTCATAGAGATTGTTCACCCTGATGATCCGGAAGGCACCCAGCACTTCCGAGAGATACCCGGTATATTTCTCATAAAGACCACTTCTTTCGAGAAACAGTTTCTTCACAGGTCCAGACAGCGCATTGGAAAGAAATCCCATAAGCACCGACACCACCAGGATGATGCCGAGGATTTCGATATTGATTCCACCAATGACGATGATGATGACGAAGAAGGAGATGAAGGCCAAGGCCAGCTCGAAAATCCCATCTATGTAATCCAGGTCAATGGTGTTTAGATCATTGGTGATGTGCGAAACATACTTCGCTGTGCTTTCCCTGTTGAACTCGTTGATGTTCTTATTGAATACACCACGAAGATAATAGGTCTTCAGATTCAGATTCGTCTTTCTTCTGTAATACCCTTTCATGACCGATAACAGCGTCTGCATAAGAAAAAGAACGAAGGCGAAAAAGACTAGTCTTAAGGCGATGCCCATAAATCCAGGTTTCTCCGATGCAAAAGTAAGATCCACCAGATCTCTCATGAGCAGGCTCATATATCCGTTGATCCCACTGGAGAGCAGCCCCACGAAAAGCGCTGCAAGGAGCAGCCCGAATGTCTTCTTATAGACCTTATTCATACTGCACCCCCTCTAGATACGCTTCCATGGTTTTCAGGGTGATACCGCCATTGACGATTTCTATGACATAATCATATTTTTCGGAAACCCCTTTATAAAATCTATGAGAGATGGCAATGACGGTGGTATCCAGAGAAAGTATCGTATCTTCCACATGTCTCCCCAGCGTTTCATCCAAGGCGGAAGTCACTTCGTCCGCAAATAGAATCTGCGGTTTGCGGATGATCGCTCTGGCGATGGAGATTCTCTGACGCTCTCCACCGGAGAGATTCTTGCCGTTTTCCTCGATGACTTCGGAAAGACCCTGTTCTTTCTTCTCTAGGAGAGATTTGAGCCCCGCCCCTTTCACAGCATTTTCCATCTCAGCTTCTGGATATTCTCGGAACAAGGCGATGTTGTTCCTTATGGTGTCCTCAAAGAGAAATACATCCTGGTAGATGAAACTGGCATGTTCATTGAAGCTGTCTTCTCTGATCTGTTTCAGATTGACCCCATCCACGAGAATCTCCCCCTGGTAATGCTCATGCACTTTTGAGAGCAGGTTGATCAGTGTGGATTTACCTGCTCCACTTGATCCTTTCAGAAGATACTTCTTCCCCTTTTCTATTTTCAGATTCGCATCCTTCAGCACGATTTTATCCTCATAACTGAACGACAGATTCCGGATTTCAATATCCCGGTCGAAGGCATATTGCATGACTTCATCGGTTTTTTCGCTGTCCTCATCTCTCTTCAGAATATTCTCGATGATGGTGGCATTGGACTTCAGTACATTAAAGAGCGGCATGATTTCGGTGATGGGCCAAATGGTGGAACTGGCCATACTGAAAGTGAACATGAGTCTGGCCAGATCAAACCCTTCTTCCGCCGTGGAGATGACATAGTAGAGAATCAGAATGGTGGTGATGAACCCCAGAAAATTGGAGAATCTCCCCTGCCAGAAGGTGAAGATGAAATAATTCGCCTTTCGTCTTTCCAGCCTGTCCGTTTCCTTCATGGAATTCAGAAGAAACCTGTCTTCAATCCGGTTCAGCTTCAGAATCTCCAATCCTGAAAATGTATTGGATACATTCACCGTGAACGCCTCATTACTTCTTTGCACCTCTTCCTGCATCTTTATGGTCCGCTTCTGAAAAGATCTGTTGATGAAAAAGACACCGAGCGATACCAGCAGCATCATCAGTGCAAGCCTATAATCCAGATAGAATAGAATCAGAAGACTCACGGAATATATGGATGCACCGAAAAACAGATTCAGCAGCGCATGAAAGTACTTTCCCTCGAAAGTATTGATGTCATTGACCAGGTTTGAAATATACTCATTCCTCAGTTTTCTGTTGAAGCTTCTGGTGGTCTTCGTCATGATGTTTTTGAAGGCTTCCATTCGGATTCTGAGCGTTGTGTCACGCATGAACCCAATTCGAAGAAGTCTGGATGCAATGAAAATGAGCGCCGCGTATATAAACGCGAAAAGCGCAAAAATGCTGTATTTCAAGAGATCGTCCATACTCCGGGTCTGGACCACCCCTGCAATCTCGGCGATGGCCAGGTTCGTCAGAATGTACTCCGTGATGAGTATGCCGCACCCGATGAGATATTTGATGAATCCTTTTCTGTCCTGGAAAAGCAATGTACGCATAAGAGCCTCCTCTATGGAATGTATATAGGTCTTCTCCAGACTAACATAACATTGTTACGTTGTAAAGCGCTGTTTGAAATTATCCTTCTGCTACTATATCAGTCTATCCAGCAAATCATACTCTCCATACTTTTCACTTTATCAAGACTTTGTTTCACCCTTCTTCGCAACAACCCTGGACATAAAAAAAAGCCAGAAGATAAATTTCTTTATCCTCTGACTTCTTCAATCTACCTGATTACCGGATTACTCGTTGATTGTTGTTACAACGCCTGAACCTACGGTTCTTCCGCCTTCTCTGATCGCGAATCTCAGACCTTCGTCCATAGCGATTGGTGTGATCAGTTCAACATTCATGTCGATATGGTCTCCAGGCATTACCATTTCCATTCCATCTGGAAGCTTGATGTTTCCTGTTACGTCCGTTGTTCTGAAGTAGAACTGTGGTCTGTAACCATCAAAGAATGGTGTATGTCTTCCGCCTTCTTCCTTCTTCAGCACGTATACCTGTCCTACGAACTTGGTATGTGGCTTTACGGATCCTGGCTTAGCTAGAACCTGTCCTCTTTCGATTTCAGATCTCTGGATTCCTCTCAGAAGTGCTCCGATGTTGTCTCCAGCCTGCGCTGAATCAAGAAGCTTTCTGAACATCTCTACTCCTGTACATACTACCTTTCTGGATTCTTCCTGCAGGCCTACGATTTCTACTTCGTCTCCTACCTTCAGTACTCCAGTCTCCACTCTTCCTGTTGCTACGGTTCCTCTTCCTGTGATGGTGAATACGTCCTCTACAGGCATCAGGAATGCTTTGTCGGTCTGTCTCTCTGGTGTTGGGATGTAGCTGTCGATGGCTGCCATCAGTTCCATGATTGGCTTGATCTTCTCTGGATCGGTTGGGTTATCCAGTGCTTCCAGTGCGGAACCTGCGATAACTGGTGTATCATCTCCTGGGAAATCATACTCGTTCAGAAGCTCTCTTACTTCCATTTCCACCAGCTCAAGTAGTTCTGGGTCATCCACCATGTCTGCCTTGTTCAGGAAGACTACGATGTAGTTAACTCCTACTCTTGATGCAAGAAGGATATGTTCTCTTGTCTGTGGCATTGGACCATCTGCTGCGGATACAACAAGAATTGCTCCATCCATCTGTGCTGCTCCGGTGATCATGTTCTTGACATAGTCAGCATGTCCTGGGCAGTCTACGTGAGCATAGTGTCTGTTTTCAGTCTCATACTCTACGTGGGAAGTATTGATGGTAATACCTCTTTCCTTCTCTTCTGGTGCTTTGTCGATCTGGTCGTACTTTGTTGCTGTAGCTCCACCTGTCTGTGATAACACAGTTGTGATTGCTGCTGTCAGCGTGGTCTTACCATGGTCAACGTGTCCGATGGTTCCGATGTTGACGTGTGGCTTATTTCTCTCGAATTTTGCTTTTGCCATTACTTTCTCCTCCTTAAAACTCTAATTAAGCGTTTTTCTTTCCTGCGATTTCTTCCTGAATGCTCTTAGGAACTGGCTCATAGTGATCAAATTCCATGGAGTAAACACCTCTACCCTGGGTTTTAGATCTTAGCGTAGTTGCATATCCGAACATTTCTGAAAGTGGTACGAATGATGCAACAACCTTGGCTCCTGCTCTATCGCTCATACCTTCGATTCTACCTCTTCTGGAGTTGATGTCACCAATTACGTCTCCCATGTAGTCTTCTGGGACAATGACTTCAACCTTCATCATAGGTTCAAGAATTACTGGGTCAGCCTTTGCCATAGCATTCTTGAATGCCATGGAACCAGCTACCTTAAAGGCCATTTCATTGGAGTCGACATCATGGTATGATCCGTCTACAATTCTTGCCTTGAAGTTGATGGTTGGGTAACCACCGATAACACCCGCCTGGGATGCTTCTCTGATACCCTGGTCAACTGCTGGAACATATTCTCTTGGAACAACACCACCAACGATGCCGTTTTCGAATGAATACTCTTCTTCAGTTGGAATCAGTTCGATGACGGCATGACCATACTGTCCACGTCCACCGGACTGTCTTACAAACTTACCTTCAGCCTTGACAGCCTTCTTGATGGTTTCCTTGTAAGCAACCTGAGGTGCACCGACATTACATTCCACTTTGAATTCTCTCTGCAGTCTGTCAACGATGATCTCAAGGTGAAGCTCACCCATACCCGCAATGATGACCTGTCCAGTATCCTGGTCGGTGAAGGTCTTGAAGGTCGGATCTTCTTCAGCCAGCTTCGCCAGCGCAATACCCATCTTTTCCTGACCAGCCTTGGTCTTTGGTTCGATGGCAACAGAAATAACTGGCTCTGGGAATACCATGGATTCCAGAATGATCTGGTCTGTATCTACACAAAGAGTATCTCCTGTAGTAGTATCCTTCAGACCAACAACCGCTCCGATTTCTCCGGCTCTCAGCTCTTCCACTTCCTGTCTGTGGTTTGCGTGCATCTTAACTAGTCTACCGACTCTTTCCTTCTTGCCCTTTGTAGAGTTGATTACATAGGAACCGGAAGTCATGACACCGGAATAGATTCTTGTGAATGCAAGTCTACCAATGAATGGGTCTGTCGCAATCTTGAACGCAAGTGCGGACATAGGCGCATTATCATCAGCAGGTCTTGAATCTTCTTCACCATCAGGTGTGACCCCTGCGATGGCTGGGATATCCACTGGTGAAGGAAGGTAATCCACTGCAGCATCGATCATTTCCTGTACGCCCTTGTTCTTGTATGAAGAACCGCATATTACTGGAACGATTTCGTTGTTGATGGTTCCCTTTCTCAGGGCAGCCTTCATTTCTTCAACAGTGATTTCTTCGCCTTCCAGGTACTTCATGGTCAGATCTTCATCAAGATCCGCCACTGCTTCCACAAGGATCGCTCTGTATTCATCTGCTCTGGCCTGTACGCTTTCTGGAATAGGTCCTATTTCGATCTCTTTTCCAAGATCGTCAAGATGAACGATTCCTTCCATTGTTACAAGGTCAACTACACCCTTGAATCCCTGTTCAGACCCGATTGGAACCTGAATTGGCACTGCGTTGCACTTCAGTCTGTCCTTGATGGTTTCAACGGACTTGTAGAAGTCTGCTCCGGTTGCATCCATCTTGTTGATGTATACAATTCTTGGCACGCCATATTTGTCAGCCTGTCTCCATACGGTTTCAGTCTGTGGTTCAACACCGCTCTTTGCATCCAGAACTGTAACAGCTCCGTCAAGCACTCTCAAGGAACGTTCTACTTCAACAGTGAAGTCTACGTGTCCTGGGGTGTCGATGATATTGATAACATGTCCCTTCCAGTTTGCTGTTGTAGCAGCGGAAGTGATTGTAATTCCTCTTTCTTTTTCCTGAGCCATCCAGTCCATCTGTGATTCACCACTATGTGTCTCACCGATTTTATGAACCTTTCCTGTATAGAAAAGTATACGCTCAGTTGTGGTCGTTTTTCCTGCGTCGATATGTGCCATAATCCCTATATTACGAAACATTTCTAAAGGGAACTCTCTTGCCACATGGACTCCTCCTCTCGTGATTATATTGCACAAAACTGTTTCAGCTATGCCAAAACAGTTCTATGCTCAAAATTAATATCTGTAATGAGCAAACGCCTTATTAGCTTCTGCCATTCTGTGTGTATCTTCTCTCTTCTTAACAGCTGAACCTGTGTTGTTTGCAGCGTCCATTAGCTCTCCAGCCAATCTCTCTCTTGCATACTTCTCAGATCTCTTTTCAACTGCTATAAGTAGCCATCTGATACCAAGTGTCTGTCTTCTCTCTGGTCTAACTTCAATTGGAACCTGGTAGTTGGAACCACCTATTCTTCTTGACTTGACTTCGAGTAATGGCATGATGTTGTTCATAGCTGCTTCGAAAACTTCAACAGGATCATTTCCTGTTTTTTCGTTTATGATGCCGAATGCTTCATAAACAATCTTCTGCGCTACGCCCTTCTTGCCATCCTCCATCACGCTGTTGATCAGCTTTGTTACAACCTTGGAGTTGTACATTGGATCAGCTAAAACTTCTCTTTTTGCAATGTATCCTTTTCTTGGCACTTTTCTTCCCTCCTTAACTAAATTAATTCATCGGTACTCGGTGATTCTTCACCGCAAAGCGCTCTGTGTATTCTATATGAATGAAAACCTACTATTTTCCAATCTATATCCTAAACATAGCACTATGTCATTGTCAACTATTTCTTGACTTTGGGTTTCTTCGTACCATACTTTGATCTGCTCTGCATTCTACCAGTAACGCCAGCGCTGTCTAGAGCACCTCTTACGATATGGTATCTTACACCTGGTAAGTCCTTAACTCTTCCGCCTCTGATCAGAACAACACTATGTTCCTGCAGGTTATGACCTACGCCACCGATGTATGCGGTAACTTCAAATCCGTTTACAAGTCTTACTCTCGCAACTTTTCTAAGGGCTGAGTTCGGCTTCTTAGGAGTAGTAGTCTTAACTACAGTACATACGCCTCTCTTCTGAGGAGCTTCCTTAAGGGCTGGTGAACCAGTCTTATAAATAACTGTTTCCCTACCTTTTCTTACTAATTGGTTAATAGTTGGCATCATTTCACCTCCATTTTGATGTGTGTATCTATATTACATTTAATATAGCAGTTTAACATGGAACAAAAATCTGTTCCGGCAGTTGTGATTCCACTGAATATTTTACCTCATATGAAAACATTAGTCTTTAAATAACTTTTAAGTTATTGTGAAGAGTCTTCAGCATGAAGATCAAACCGCTCCAGAACCGGACAGGTCCGATTCTGGTCAGTCAAAATCACACAAAGATTATTTTATCACCATACTTTGGCAATGTAAAGAAAAATTATTCTTCTTCAAAAAGGTCAACTTCATCAACCTCAGGCATTTCTACCATTTCTCTCTCCGTTGAGAGCTTGATGTGGTTGTATCTTCTCATGCCTGTACCAGCAGGAATGAGCTTACCAATGATGACATTTTCCTTCAGACCAAGCAGTGGATCGATCTTTCCCTTTATGGCTGCATCGGTCAGGACTCTAGTGGTTTCCTGGAAGGATGCTGCGGAAAGGAAGGAATCCGTTGCAAGGGATGCTTTGGTGATACCCAGAAGAACCTGCTCGCCTTCAGCTTCCTGAAGTCCCAGTTCTCGTACTCTCCTGTTTTCCTCTTCGTAATCGAAGATATCCACAAGGACACCTGGCATCAGACTGGTATCGTTGGCTTCCGCCACCTTCACCTTTCTGGTCATCTGTCTTACGACAACTTCGATATGCTTGTCATTGGTATCAACACCCTGAAGACGATACACCTTCTGCACTTCTGCAAGGAGGTATTCTCTTACGCCCTTGATCCCCTTGATTCTCACGATATCGTGGGGGTTGATGGACCCTTCCGTGATGCTGTCCCCTGCTTCCACAACGTCTCCGTCGTGGACTTTCAGTCTGGAACCGAAGGAGATGTCGTAGGTGTATTCTTCTCCGTCTTCGGATAGAACATAAACCACTCTCTTCTTCTTTGTTTCATCTATTCTTACGGTACCCTTGATATCGGATACAACAGCAAGTCCCTTAGGTTTTCTGGCTTCAAAGAGCTCTTCTACTCTAGGAAGACCCTGGGTGATATCGGATCCGGCTACTCCACCTGTATGGAAGGTTCTCATGGTCAGCTGGGTTCCAGGTTCTCCGATACTCTGTGCGGCAATGATGCCCACGGATTCACCGATGTTGATTCTCTGTCCGGTAGCCATGTTCATGCCGTAGCACTTACCGCAGACACCGACCTTCGTCTTACAGGTGAATACGGATCTGATGTAGACACGTTTCACACCGACTTCATCGATTTTTTCCGCCATGAGCGGTTCGATGTATTCGTTCTTTCTTACAAGGATTTCACCATCCAGCGGATTGATGATATCCTCAAGGGCATATCTTCCTGTCAGTCTTTCAGCCAGTGTCTCTACGATTTCAGCACCCTCACGGATGGCTTCAATGTAGATTCCTTCTTCCGCTCCGCAGTCCGCTTCTCTTACGATCACGTCCTGTGACACGTCAACAAGTCTTCTTGTCAGGTAACCTGAGTCAGCGGTTTTCAGCGCTGTATCCGCATTACCCTTTCTGGCTCCATGGGTGGAGATGAAGTACTCGGAGATGTTCAGTCCTTCCACGAAGGAGGCTCTGATTGGAAGTTCGACGATTTTACCCGATGGATTGGCCATAAGTCCTCTCATACCAGCAAGCTGCTTGATCTGGGACTTGGAACCTCTCGCACCGGAATCGGCCATCATGAATATAGGATTGTACTGATCCAGAGAGTCCATTAGGGCATCCGCCACATCATCTGTGGTCTGTGTCCATTTCTCGATGACTCTTTCATATCTTTCGTCTTCGGAAATAAGTCCTCTTCTGAACATATTTTCAATCTTCTTGACTGTCGCATCCGCGTCAGCAAGGAGTTCTTTCTTCTTTTCCGGAACGATCATATCTGAGATCGCAACGGTTACCGCACCGATGGTGGAATAGTGGAAACCAAGGGACTTGATTTCATCCAGCATCACGGATGTTCTGGTTGGACCATACTTGATGTAACATCTGTTGATGATCTTCTCCAGCTGCTTTTTACCAACGAGGAAGTTCACTTCCAGCATCATTTCATTGCCTGGAATGTCTCTGTCCACGAATCCGAGGTCCTGTGGAATGGATTCGTTAAAGAGAAGCTTTCCAAGGGTTGTCTGAATGATGGCCTTCCTGACTTCTCCATCTATGGTCTTGCTGACACGAACCTTTATGGATTCCTGCAGTGTCACATTGCTGAGCTGATAGGACATGAGCGCTTCTTCCTTGGAGGAGAAGATCTTCATCTCGTTTTCAGGCACTTCCTTCTCCATGGTCAGGTAGTATCCACCAAGGACCATATCCTGGGAAGGTACTGCCACTGGCTTACCATCGGATGGTTTCAGGATGTTTCCGGAAGCGAGCATCAGGAATCTTGATTCCGCCTGCGCTTCCATGGAAAGTGGAACGTGCACAGCCATCTGGTCACCGTCGAAGTCCGCATTGTATGCTGTACATACCAGCGGATGAAGCTTGATCGCTCTACCTTCGATGAGCACAGGCTGGAATGCCTGAATACCCAGTCGATGCAGTGTAGGAGCACGGTTCAGAAGTACTGGATGGTCTGTGATGACCTCTTCCAGAATATCCCATACCTGAGGCTGAATCTTTTCAACCATTCTCTTTGCACTCTTGATGTTATGCGCTGTACCGTTTCTGACCAGCTTTTTCATGACAAAAGGCTTGAACAGCTCAAGAGCCATTTCCTTAGGCAGTCCGCACTGGTACATCTTAAGCTCCGGTCCGACAACGATAACGGAACGTCCGGAGTAGTCTACTCTCTTACCAAGAAGATTCTGTCTGAATCGTCCCTGCTTACCCTTCAGCATATCGGATAGAGACTTGAGCGGTCTGTTTCCAGGACCCGTTACCGGTCTGCCACGTCTGCCGTTGTCGATGAGGGCATCCACTGCTTCCTGAAGCATTCTTTTTTCATTTCTTACAATGATGTCTGGAGCGCCAAGGTCAAGGAGTTTTTTCAGTCTGTTGTTTCTGTTGATGACTCTACGATACAGGTCATTCAGGTCAGATGTGGCGAATCGTCCACCATCCAGCTGAACCATCGGTCTGATATCCGGTGGAATCACAGGAATCACATCAATGATCATCCAGTCCGGTCTGTTGCCGGATTGTCTGAAGGATTCCACTACCTCAAGTCTTCTGATGATTCTGATCTTCTTCTGACCGGTAGCTGTCTTCAGCGCTTCTTTCAGTTCAACGCTCATGGCATCCAGGTCAAGTTCTGCCAGGAGATCCTTCACCGCTTCCGCACCCATCTTCGCTTCGAAAGCGCCGTAGCCTTCCTGCTCGATGTGTTCTCTGTATTCTCTTTCCGAAAGGATCTGCTTCTTCATCAGTGTGGATTCCTTAGGATCCAGCACCACATAGGAAGCGAAATACAGGATTCTTTCAAGAGATCTTGGACTCATATCCAGGATCAGTCCCATTCTGGAAGGTATTCCTTTGAAATACCAGATATGGGATACTGGGGCAGCCAGTTCGATGTGCCCCATTCTCTCTCTTCTTACTTTGGACTTCGTTACTTCAACGCCGCAGCGGTCGCAGACGATCCCCTTATACCTAACTCTCTTGTATTTACCACAATGACACTCCCAGTCCTTCATAGGTCCAAAGATACGCTCACAGAAGAGCCCGTCTCTTTCCGGTTTCAGTGTTCTGTAGTTAATGGTTTCAGGCTTTTTAACCTCACCTCTTGACCAGCTTCGGATCTCATCTGGAGATGCAAGACCGATCTTCAAGGCATCAAAATTATTTAATTCTATCAAGGGTAATCCTCCCTTCAATTACTCTAAATCTTCAGCGAAACTGTTTGAACTTACTTCTTCGAAATCATCCTCGTCTTTTATCACGTGGGTTTTTTCAGTTATTTCCTCTGGAACATCAATGATTGTATCCTCTGGGGAGTCAATCCTGATGGCCTTGAGTTCTATGGAAGCCTCTTCGTACTCGGAATCTTCTTTAAGCTCGATTTCCTCTCGCTCGTCGTTCAGCACCTTCACATTGAGGCAAAGGGCCTGCAGTTCCTTGATCAGTACTTTAAAGGATTCTGGCACTCCAGGTTGTGGAATGTTTTCACCCTTGACGATGGATTCGTAGGTTTTCACTCTACCCACCACGTCATCGGACTTCACGGTCAGAATTTCCTGGAGCGTATGAGCGGAGCCGTAAGCTTCCAGTGCCCAAACTTCCATTTCACCGAATCTCTGTCCACCGAACTGCGCTTTACCACCAAGTGGCTGCTGCGTAACCAGTGAATAAGGTCCTGTACTTCTGGCATGAATCTTGTCATCAACCAGATGCGCAAGCTTCAGGATATACATGTATCCTACCGTAACTTCATTATCAAATGGTTCTCCGGTTCTTCCATCATAAAGGACGGTCTTACCGTTTTTGTTGAATCCGGCTCTTTCCAGTGTCTCCTCGATATCCTTTTCGGATGCTCCGTCAAATACCGGAGTAGCCACATGCCAGCCAAGCTTCGCTGCTGCCCATCCTAAATGAACTTCAAGCACCTGTCCGATGTTCATACGGGATGGAACACCCAGTGGATTCAGACAGATCTGCAGCGGTCTTCCATCAGGAAGGAACGGCATATCTTCTTCTGGGAGGACTCTTGAGATAACACCCTTGTTACCATGACGTCCAGCCATTTTGTCTCCAACTGAGATTTTTCTTCTCTGAGCGATGTAACATCTTACGAGCATATTCACGCCAGGTGGTAGCTCGTCCTGATTGTCTCTTGTGAAGATCTTGATGTCCACGATGATACCAGCGGCGCCATGAGGCACTCTCAGGGAAGTATCTCTTACTTCTCTCGCCTTTTCACCGAAGATTGCACGAAGCAGTCTTTCCTCTGAAGTCAGATCCGTTTCACCCTTTGGTGTGACCTTACCGACCAGAATGTCTCCTGCTCTTACTTCAGCACCGATTCTGATGATTCCTCTTTCGTCGATATCCTTCAGGGAGTCTTCTCCGACGTTTGGAATGTCTCTTGTGATTTCTTCAGGCCCGAGCTTCGTGTCTCTGGCTTCCGCTTCATACTCTTCGATATGGATGGAAGTGAACACATCGTCTCTGACGAGTTCTTCTGAAATCAGCATCGCATCTTCATAGTTGTAACCTTCCCAGGTGATGAATCCCATTCGGATATTCTTACCCAGAGCGATTTCTCCCAGGTCTGTGGAAGGACCGTCTGCAAGAAGGGATCCTCTTTCCACATGTTCTCCCTTGACCACAAGCGGCTTCTGGTTGATACATGTACCCTGGTTGCTTCTCTTGAACTTCAGCAGTTTATAATGATCAATGGATCCGTTGTCGTCTCTCTTGATCTTGATTTCATTTGCACTTACATAGATGACCGTACCTTCGTTTCTTGCCTTGGGCAGTACTCCGGAGTCTAAGGCAGCCTTGTACTCGATTCCTGTTCCCACATAAGGAGCAGCAGGTTTCAGAAGTGGAACCGCCTGACGCTGCATGTTGGATCCCATCAGTGCTCTGGAAGCATCATCATTCTCAAGGAATGGAATCATCGCTGTCGCAACAGAAACGATCTGACGTGGAGAGATATCCATCAGGTCTACCTCTTCCTTTGGAACAACCAGTACGTCTTCTCTGTATCTTACGGTTACTCTGTCATCAATGAACATGGAGTTTTCATCCAGAAGTTCATTGGCCTGGGCAACCAAGAGTTCATCTTCCTCATCTGCAGTAAAGTACTTCACATCCGTGGTGACCTTACCTGTCCCCTTTTCCACGATTCTATAAGGCGTTTCGATGAATCCATATTCATTGACACGCGCATAGGTGGACAGGGAGTTGATGAGACCGATGTTCGGACCTTCAGGTGTCTCAATGGGACACATTCTTCCATAATGGGAATGATGTACGTCTCGGACTTCAAATCCGGCTCTTTCTCTGGAAAGACCACCAGGCCCCAGAGCTGAAAGTCTTCTCTTATGCGTAAGCTCAGAAAGCGGATTGGTCTGGTCCATGAACTGTGACAGCTGGGAGGATCCGAAGAATTCCTTCACTGAAGCAGTTACCGGTCTGATGTTGATCAGCGCCTGTGGGGTGATATTGTCCTGATCCTGAATCGTCATTCTTTCCTTCACGACTCTTTCCATTCTGGAAAGACCGATTCTGAACTGATTCTGGAGAAGCTCTCCCACGGATCGCAGTCTTCTGTTTCCGAGATGATCGATGTCATCCACGTGTCCTACGCCATGGCCTAGGCCGATTTCGTAGCTGATGCTCGCGAAGATGTCATCCTTCAGCACATGCTTTGGAATCAGGTTATGGATATTCTTCTTCAGCTCATCCTTCAGTTCATCTTCAGGAAGATTCTGGTCCAGAATACTCTTCAGTGTTGGATAATGCACCATTTCCTTGATATGAAGCGCTTTCGGGTCAAATGATACAAAATCGGACAGGTGAACAAAATGGTTGCCGATGACACGCACTACCTGCTCTTCTACAAGAATATCAACAAAGTTGATTCCTGCAGCCATGATTTCATGCGCGATGTCTCTGGTGATTCTTTCTCCCTTGGATACCAGGATTTCTCCAGTTTCGCCATTGACCACATCTTCTGCGGCGGTCTGATTATAAAGTCTGCCCGCAATGGACAGCTTCTTGTTGAACTTGTAACGACCTACCTTGGATAGGTCATATCTCTTCGCATCGAAGAACAGGGAATCAATCAGGGAAGTAGCACTGTCAACTGTTGGTGGTTCCCCTGGTCTTAATCTCTTGTAGACTTCAAGTAGTCCCTCTTCATGAGTATTGGTATTATCTTTTTCAAGGGTTGCTTTTAAACGCTCATCCTCACCAAAATAGTCAAGAATCTCCTGATCGGAGTTGAATCCCATAGCTCTTGCAAGAACTGTGATTGGCAGCTTTCTTGTCTTGTCTATTCTCACATTCATGACTTCATTGGAATCTGTTTCATACTCCAGCCAAGCACCACGATTCGGAATCACTGTCGCGGAATAAAGCTTCTTTCCGTTTTTGTCTATGCTCTCGTTGTAATATACACCTGGAGACCTGACCAGCTGAGACACGATGACTCTTTCTGCTCCATTGATGATGAAGGTTCCTTGTTCGGTCATCACAGGGAATTCTCCCATGAAAACCTCCTGCTCTTTGATCTCACCGGTTTCGATGTTCTCAAGCCTGATCTTCACCTTCATTGGTGCTGAGTATGTGGCATCTCTTTCCTTGCATTCCTCAATGGAATACTTGATGTTCTCGCGGTCCAGATGGAAACCTATGAACTTCAGAACCAGATTTCCACCATAGTTGGAAATAGGGTTAATGTCGTCAAAAACCTCATCTAAACCTTCACTTAGAAACCAATTGTAGGAATCTAATTGAATCTCAATAAGATTAGGCATATCATAGACGTCCTTAACCCTTCCGAAACTCATTCTCGTCCTCTTTCCTGTTGAAATTGGAACAGGATGTACCATTAGCATTCACCCCTTATATAAACTAAAATAACCAGAAAATGCGCATAGTATCCCTAAGGACCTTGCACTTCTGGATTGTGACCATACGTTGCGATTTCCGCAATTATTTTGCTATTACAAATGCGAAAAATCCCGTTTACTATTCTAACCTATTTTTCTCTCTTTTACAAGAGTACGATTATATATATTATCATAATATTAACATCTGGTCAATGAAAAACTGCAAAATTCACGTCTTCATTCGAGAGAACCACCAGATTTTCCCATACTCCACAGACATACACCTGTCAGGTTTAAGAGAGATGAACCTATTCAGAAGAAGCCCTTTCATCGAGCCTGAATCCCTTGAAATATAGATAAAGAAATAAGTTTGAAAATTTCCTTCAAAAATGGGATTAAGCCGTGAAATCTCCGATTTCTCCGGCTTACCTGGAATCTTCGGAATTTGAGAATGCAGCATGCTATCTGATGTAAAACAGCGTAGCTGCGATGGATAAGATGATCCCATAGTAATAGACCCATTCCTTCTTCCCGAGCACAAGATAAATTAATGCGATGATCCCCGCCACAATGATTACCCCCATGGAGAGTATCGGTGTTTCATAAAGAAGAATACTCATGGTGATGGAGAATACAGCCACCGCGGTAGCCAGAAACGCCGCTTTGAACCACGAAGGAAAGTGCGTCCTTTC
The DNA here is from genome assembly GCF_017368455.1 of Proteiniclasticum aestuarii. Classification (GTDB taxonomy): domain Bacteria; phylum Bacillota; class Clostridia; order Clostridiales; family Clostridiaceae; genus Proteiniclasticum; species Proteiniclasticum aestuarii. Next base: position 220,364 of record NZ_JAFNJU010000004.1, read on the forward strand.
CACCAGCACGCCCGCCAGAAGAAATAGGATGCCAAAGCCTCCTCTAAGCATCGACACGAAATTATATTCTCCACGCCCAACCACTCTTTCTATGAGCATGAAGAGGAGAAAATAGAGGGCAAAAGCCAGCACGAGAATCCCCAGTGTAGAAACAGTGACTAGCAGTACACTTCTCAATGGATGTCCGGATTTACTCATGATTTTCACTTCCTGCTTAATGTATTTTAATCAACATAAACCAGAGAAACATGATCCGTCAAACCGGACCTGACACAAACACAAGCTGTCCCTTTTCTTTCATTATACTACTGGAAATCAGAAAAACACCCTCTAGATCATGTCCTAAATATGAATTATTTTCGCACCGAAAGGCATGAGACTGAGCTTTGCCATCTTGAAATTCTGAAGACCAAAGGGAATTCCGATGATGGTCATGCAGAAAAACAGACCGATGAGCACATTGGCTACAGCCAGTTCGATACCACCAACGACAATCCAGATGATATTGATCAGCAGCGAGCCCGCCCCCATGGAGGAATAGGATACATCCTTCCCGAAGGGAAACAGCTGCAGACTGGCCATTTTGAAACACTGCACACCCACCGGGATACCGATGATGGTGATGGACCATAAAAGCCCGAAGAAAAACCATAGCAGGGCTGGTATGAAACCGCCCAGAAGAAACCAGATGAGGTTACCTAAAATACTCATAATCAATCACTCCTTTCACTTCATTATATCTTCAGGAGATTAACGCCAGATTAATTCCAGGCCATGAGAGAATTTTTCGGTAAAGAAAAGAACCCGATAATTTCTTACCGGATTCTTCAAGTACAATTTAAGCTTTAATTACTTAACTTCTACTGTAGCGCCAACTTCCTGAAGCTTAGCAACCAGTGCATCTGCTTCGTCCTTTGGAACGCCTTCCTTGATTGCCTTAGGAGCTCCGTCAACGATTTCCTTCGCTTCCTTCAGACCAAGACCTGTAGCTTCTCTAACAGCCTTGATAACCTTAATCTTTTCGCCACCTACTTCTGTAAGGATAACGTCAAATTCAGTCTTCTCTTCAGCTGCTGCTGCTTCACCAGCACCGCCAGCTACTGCTACTGGAGCTGCTGCGGATACACCAAACTCCTCTTCGCAAGCCTTTACTAAATCATTTAATTCTAAAACGGTCATTTCCTTGATTGCTGCAATTATTTCTTCTCTTGATACTGCCATTTATAGACACCTCCGTAATTATTTTAATATTATTTTTTTAGGCGATTCGCCTGGGAATGATCCTATGCTTCCTTGCTTTCTGCAACTGCATTAAGCATGTAAACAAGATTGGATAATGGGGACTTGATGCTTCCGAGGAACTTCGCGATAAGTACTTCCTTGCTTGGAATCTTAGCCAGCTGGTTCATTAGATCTGCATCATAAACCTTACCATCTACATAACCACCCTTGATTTCAAGCTTCTTGGAAGCCTTTGCGAAATCAGCGATGAGCTTTGCAGCTGTGGTTTCATCATCGTAACCGAATGCCATGGATACCGGTCCTTCAAGGTACTGTTCCATACCTTCAATTCCTAGTTCCTGAGCGGCTCTTGTCACCATGGTGTTCTTGTAGACTTTGTATTCAACGTTGTTCTTTCTTAAAGTGCTTCTTAATTCTGTGTCCTGTTCAACGTTGATACCCTGATAATTAACTAAAACTAAAGACTTAGCTTTCTGCATTTTTTCTTTAATTTCATTAACCTTTTGCGCCTTGATCTCTTTGTTGTTGTTCACTGTGTGTCCACCTCCTCACAGTTTATGAAACTGCTTATTCAACATAATCAAAAAGGCCTCTCCAAGCGAGGAGAGACCTTAGTTTTAAAAACTATAAAGTACTCGCACCTCGGCAGGACTTACAAGCTTACGCTCACCTGCGGTCTTAGAATGCACAATTCAATTATTTAACTACAAAAGTATAGCATGAGCTCTTGATTAAGTCAACAGATTAATCAATAACCTTTGCAGGATTGATCTTGATTCCAGGTCCCATGGTAGAAGCAACAGTTACTGACTTCAGGTACTGTCCCTTCGCAGCTGCAGGCTTAGCCTTGATCAGCGCTTCCATAAGAGTCTTGAAGTTATCCTTCAGCTTTTCTTCTCCGAAGGACTTCTTTCCGATTGGCACGTGAACGATAGAAGTCTTGTCGACTCTGTATTCAACCTTACCAGCCTTGATGTCTGCAATAGCCTTCGCTACATCAAATGTAACAGTTCCGGACTTTGGATTCGGCATAAGACCCTTTGGTCCGAGCACTCTACCAAGTCTACCTACAACACCCATCATGTCAGGAGTTGCAACTACTACATCAAATTCAAACCAGTTTTCCTTCTGAATCTTATCAAGGTATTCTTCAGCTCCAACATAGTCTGCTCCAGCCTCTTCAGCTTCAGCAACCTTTGCACCCTTAGCGAATACAAGGACTCTCACTGTCTTACCAGTTCCGTGAGGTAGTACTACCGCACCTCTTACCTGCTGGTCAGCATGTCTTGGATCTACACCAAGCTTTACATGCAGTTCAATTGTTTCATCAAACTTAGCCTTTGCAGTCTTCACTGCTAATTCAAGCGCCTCCTGTGATGAGTATAATACACTCTTGTCCACAAGCTTTGCACTTTCTACATAATTCTTACCCATTAATTTGCCTCCTTCGTGGTTTTAACGGTTTTTTGCCTCCCACTTTATTAGGTTGTCTTATTCAACGATAGTAACGCCCATACTTCTTGCAGTACCTTCGATCATTGACATTGCTGTCTCAACAGAAGCTGCATTCAGATCTGGCATCTTTGTTTCAGCGATTTCTCTAACCTGAGCCTTTGTAAGCTGAGCTACTTTAGTTCTGTTAGGTACTCCTGAACCACTTTCAATTCCAGCTGCCTTTTTGATCAGTACCGCTGCTGGTGGTGTCTTCAGGATAAAGCTGAAAGATCTGTCCTGAAATACTGTGATTACAACTGGAATAATGTATCCAGCCTTGTCTGCAGTTCTTGCGTTGAATTCCTTACAGAATCCCATAATGTTCACACCGTGCTGTCCAAGAGCTGGTCCAACTGGTGGTGCTGGTGTCGCCTTTCCTGCAGGAAGTTGTAACTTGATCATTCCTGTAACTTTCTTTGCCATGAGTTTATTCCTCCTATACTGTGGTAGATTGCGGGTATTTTACCCTCCCACTTATTTAAGACCCGAAAGGGTCAATAAACCTAATAAATTTTTTCTATCTGGTTGAAGTCGAGTTCTGCTGGAGTTGCTCTGCCGAACATTTCCACTTCCACCTTGACCTTACGCTTGTCATTGTTGATTTCAACAATGGTAGCCGGGAATCCCATAAATGGTGTAGCGATGATTTTCACGCTTTCACCGATGGACAGATCCACCTGCTCATGAGTTTCTGCAATACCCATGGAACGGACTTCTTCATCTGTCAGCGGTACCGGATTATTGGACTTCGCTCCAACAAATCCTGTGACACCTCTTGTATTTCTTACGATATACCAGGATTCTTCAGTCATAATCATCTTCACCAGAACATATCCGGGAAACTTCTTCTTAAGGACGATCTTCTCCTTATCATCTTTTCGTTCGATGACTTCTTCCATGGGAACTTCAACACCTTGTAATAGATGCTCAAGGTTTCGGTTTTCAATCGCCTTTTCAAGGTTTACCTTGACTTTATTCTCATAACCTGAATAGGTATGAACAACATACCAACGTGCTTTTTCTTCCATACGAAAATAGAGGAGCAGACTAAAACGCTACCCCTTTCCTCCTTACCTTAAAGATTGAATAGAACTTCCGTCAAAAGTCCATTGTAGATAAAATCTGCAATTGCAATCAGAACAATGTAGATCGCAACTATGGCAGATACTACGCCAATAGCTTTCTTGACTTCCTCTTTGGAGGGCCAGGTTATTTTCTTAATTTCATTTTTGATCTCTTTTACAAAACTGACGAGTCCTTTGCTGTTTGAAGCCATGAAAATCACATCCTTAGTCTGTGTTACTTAGTTTCTTTGTGTGTAGTATGCTTTCTGCAGAACTTGCAATACTTGTTCATTTCCAGTCTTTCTGGATTGTTCTTCTTGTTTTTCATTGAATCGTAGTTTCTCTGCTTACACTCTGTGCATGCTAAAGTCATTCTTACTCTCACTTTGAGCACCTCCGTACTTTATAGTTTTTTGTTTACATCATAAATAACCCCATTGCGCAGGGTATTACTAAATTACTTTATCATATGACCCCTATCCTGTCAAATAAAAAACGCGTTTTTTTTTGAAACTCTTGAAAAAACAGTGGTCTATATAATGCGTAATTTACCGATAAAAAAGGACTGGCAAACCAGTCCTCTTATATTGCTTGAATTACTCGTTGATTGTTGTTACAACGCCTGAACCTACGGTTCTTCCGCCTTCTCTGATCGCGAATCTCAGACCTTCGTCCATAGCGATTGGTGTGATCAGTTCAACATTCATGTCGATATGGTCTCCAGGCATTACCATTTCCATTCCATCTGGAAGCTTGATGTTTCCTGTTACGTCCGTTGTTCTGAAGTAGAACTGTGGTCTGTAACCATCAAAGAATGGTGTATGTCTTCCGCCTTCTTCCTTCTTCAGCACGTATACCTGTCCTACGAACTTGGTATGTGGCTTTACGGATCCTGGCTTAGCTAGAACCTGTCCTCTTTCGATTTCAGATCTCTGGATTCCTCTCAGAAGTGCTCCGATGTTGTCTCCAGCCTGCGCTGAATCAAGAAGCTTTCTGAACATCTCTACTCCTGTACATACTACCTTTCTGGATTCTTCCTGCAGGCCTACGATTTCTACTTCGTCTCCTACCTTCAGTACTCCAGTCTCCACTCTTCCTGTTGCTACGGTTCCTCTTCCTGTGATGGTGAATACGTCCTCTACAGGCATCAGGAATGCTTTGTCGGTCTGTCTCTCTGGTGTTGGGATGTAGCTGTCGATGGCTGCCATCAGTTCCATGATTGGCTTGATCTTCTCTGGATCGGTTGGGTTATCCAGTGCTTCCAGTGCGGAACCTGCGATAACTGGTGTATCATCTCCTGGGAAATCATACTCGTTCAGAAGCTCTCTTACTTCCATTTCCACCAGCTCAAGTAGTTCTGGGTCATCCACCATGTCTGCCTTGTTCAGGAAGACTACGATGTAGTTAACTCCTACTCTTGATGCAAGAAGGATATGTTCTCTTGTCTGTGGCATTGGACCATCTGCTGCGGATACAACAAGAATTGCTCCATCCATCTGTGCTGCTCCGGTGATCATGTTCTTGACATAGTCAGCATGTCCTGGGCAGTCTACGTGAGCATAGTGTCTGTTTTCAGTCTCATACTCTACGTGGGAAGTATTGATGGTAATACCTCTTTCCTTCTCTTCTGGTGCTTTGTCGATCTGGTCGTACTTTGTTGCTGTAGCTCCACCTGTCTGTGATAACACAGTTGTGATTGCTGCTGTCAGCGTGGTCTTACCATGGTCAACGTGTCCGATGGTTCCGATGTTGACGTGTGGCTTATTTCTCTCGAATTTTGCTTTTGCCATTACTTTCTCCTCCTTAAATAACTAAACATTACATATTCTATTATAATATTTTTTTACTTAGATGACTAGTCCCTACAACGGAGCCTGGTGTTCCGAAGCTATAAGGGATAAATGGAGCCCATAAGCGGATTCGAACCGCTGACCTCCACCTTACCAAGGTGACGCTCTACCACCTGAGCTATATGGGCATTAATCTCACCTCATCAAGTTTACTAAAAACCCAATACGATGTCAATAGCTAAGTTGAAAACTTATGAAGTCTTATGATGAAGCACTCTCCAGGTTTCGAGACAGTTTCTTCCTGATTCTTTGAATCGCATTGTCTATGGCCTTTTCTTCCTTGTTCAGCACGTTCGCGATTTTAAGATAACTGACGCCCTGAAGATAAAGCCGAAGTACTCTATACTCAAAGTCTGAAAGCGAATTTCTGATTTCTTTGCTGATTTCTTCTGTCTTCTCTCCATCTATATACAGAGATTCCGGATCATCTGTCTTGCTTGTCACCAGCATGTCCTGATAGCTCTTGTTCGTGTCTTCCACGTATACGGGTTTATTCAGAGACACATAGGTGTTCAGCGGGATATGCTTCTGCCGGGATGCCGCCTTCAGTGCAGTCATGATCTGTCTTGTGACACAGATATCCATGAACGTCTTGAAGCTGGCCTGTCTGCCGTCACTGAAGTCCTTGATGGCTTCATAAAGGCCGATGAGCCCTTCCTGCATGATATCCTCCACTTCTCCACCTACCAGAAAATAGGCGCGGGATTTATTTCGCACATAAGGAAGATACTTGGCCGTTATGAATTCAGAGGCGCTCTTGTCTCCATTCTGTGCAAGACGAACGATCTCTTCATCACTCAAAGCTTTGTATTTCTGCTCTTCTCTGGTCAAAATTCTCTCCTCCTTACAGATGGCGCAAAAGATTTTGAATAGTTCTAAATTACTAAAATTATCAATCAAAAATGGCTAAAAGTCAAGCTTTCAGCCATTTCTACGCAATTTTTCCAGTTTTTCCTTTGATTCTTCATCCATATGGTCGTAAAGCTTCAAGGATTGGGTATCAGAGAGCTTTCTGGTCTTTTCTGTGATACTCTTTTCTGCTTCTTTGAAAGACTGCCTGAATTCGAGAGAACTCATTCTCTGAGCACCCCGTCCGAAAATGATCTGCTGCTCCAGATTATCTGAAGTGACCACAAGGACCTCCACTTTTCTTCCAACCTGGTCCACAGAACGCTCAATATAATCATCCGCCGTCTCTTTGTCCTTGGTGTAGACAATCTCCACCGAGAATCTCTTTTCAATGTGCTGACTGTTCCCCGATACCCTATGTGCATCGAAGACCACCGTCACTTCGGCATCATAGAAACTGGCATAGCTGATCATATACTCGATCAGCTTGTCTCTCGCTGACCCCAGGTCCAGCTCCTTCAGCTCCGCCCAGGAATTGATCACATTATATCCGTCAATAAATACCTTCTTCATATTAAAAATGGGGACGAAAGTCCCCACTCCCCCATCATCATTTCTTGCCAGCGATTCTGGTCTTCATTACTTCATACATAAGGATTCCCGCTGCTACAGAAGCATTCAGAGAATTGACTTTACCGACCATAGGTATACTTACAATTCCATCACACTTTTCTCTCACCAGACGAGAAATACCTTTGCCTTCATTTCCGATGACAAGACCTACGCCTCCCTCGAAATTGGTATTGTAGCTCTTGGAATCACCTTCCATATCCGCTCCGTAGACAAAGATGCCCGCATCTTTCAGCTCATCGATGACCCTGGCTAGATTGGTGACCTTCGCGATAGCCATGTGATTGACCGCACCTGCTGAAGTCTTGAATACAGTGGTATTCACACCGATGCTTCTTCTTTTCGGAATGATCACGCCATGCACTCCTGACAGTTCAGCTGTTCGGATGATAGAACCCAGATTGTGAGGGTCCTGAATTTCATCCAGTATGAGCACAAAAGGCTTCTCTTCACGATCTTCGGCGATCTTCAGGATATCCGCCACTTCCACATAGCGATAAGGGGTGATATAAGCCACAACGCCCTGGTGGTTCGGTGTATTGGAGATCTCGTCTAGTTTCCTGCGATCCACTTCAATCACAGGGATTCCTTTTTCTTTGGCGATGGACATCACTTTTATGATGGATCCCTTGGTGTCTCCCTTGGAGACCAGAATCTTCTCTACGGTGATTTTGCTTTCGAAGGCTTCCAGAACAGGATTTCTTCCTTCAATGATGTTTTCATTGATTTCCTTCTCCTCGATGACTTCCTTCGCCTTTTTGATGGCCCTTTCTTTTCTCTTCTGTCTTTCCGCTTCCTTCTGGAAATCCAGCTCTACTTTTCTCTTATTCTCTCTCTTCGCCATTTTTTTCTCCTTCTTCCACGATTTTAAAAGAAAGATCAATGATCTCTCCTAATCTTTTGTCTTTTCCAATGAGGTATAAATAGCCCACCAGGGCTTCGAAGCCGCTGGCTCTTCTGTAATCAAGAAGATCCGCATTCTTCGGCACCGTATGGGATTTGGTATTGCGTCCTCTTCTATAGATGTATAACTCATCTTCATGAAGACTTTCCTCAATACCGCTGACGATTCTGCTCTGACTGGATGCCTTCACATAGGAGACAGCCTTGATGTGCAGATCCTTCGGCAGCATATTGGGATAGGCAAGAATCAGCCTTTCCCGCACATGATTCTCATAGACACTGTCTCCGATGAATGCCAGCGATAAGGGATTGTAGTTTCTTGCACCATTTTCACTGATTGGTCTGATATTTTCCATATTTACTCCAGTAAACTAAATTTGTTTTCATTATATCCTTCTTTAGACACAAATGACATAGCAAACTGCTTTCACACGCACAAATGATAGAAAAAAGGATCTGATAAAGAATCAGACCCCTTGTGATGCCTATTATTTTGAGTAGTACTCAACGATCAACTGTTCATTGATTTCGATTGGCAGCTCTTCTCTCTGTGGCTCTCTTACGAGTGTAGCCTTGAAGTTTTCTACATCCTTTTCGATGTATCCTAGTGGTGATGCGGAAAGGTTGTTGAAGTTGTCAACAAACATTTCTGTCTTTCTTGACTTTTCTCTTAGCTCGATTACGTCTCCGATTTCAAGACCATAGGAAGGAATATCGATCTTCTTTCCATTCACTAAGAAATGTCCATGATTAACCATCTGTCTTGCCTGTCTGATAGATGAAGCAAAGCCCATTCTGTATACCATGTTATCCAGTCTTTTCTCAAGCAGATTCAGAAGCATTGGACCTGTCTGTTCCTTGCTCTTCATTGCCTTATCAACGTATCTTACGAACTGCTTCTCCAGTACGCCATAGTAAGTTCTAAGTCTCTGCTTTTCAAGCAGCTGAACACCATATTCGGAAAGCTTCTTGTCCGCTCTGGATGTTCCTCTCTTTGATCTGTTCATTGCCTTAGGATGTCCTACTACGTTCAGTCCTAGTCTTCTAGCAGTCTTAAAACGTGGTCCCATCATTTTTGCCATTTGTGTTTACCTCCAAAAATTTAAATACTTTGCCGCGGTATTTTGTATCTTTTGGATATGCCATAAATTATTGTAACTTCTTTATCTCTAAAAGTCAAAGGAAATTTCCACTAATTTTACTGGAACCCAAAGGATTATCCTTTCTTTCTCTGAATTAATCCGCTCCTGATGCACCGCCGCTTTTCAGCATTTCCTCAAAGCCTTCGGTCAGAATGATTTCATTGTCGTAGGTCACCCACAGGGCATGGGCTCCTTCAATCTGACTAAGCATCTCTTTTCCCTCTTCTAATGAGGAAAGGAACAGGGTGGTGGACATAAAGTCCGCAAGACCGGAATCCTCCATGACAACCGTCACCGCTTTGAAGTAGGTTCCTGGCATCAGGGTCTCCGCATCTATAAGATGATGGTACTTCACGCCATCCACATAGTAGTATCTCTGATAGTCTCCTGATGTGACCACTGCGATATTGGTGCTGAAGACGGTGTCCAGACTGTCCATATCCGTGAAGATGGATTCATCCGGATTCTGAATGCCGATTCCCCACCTCTCTCTCACTCCATCCAGCGGTTTGTCCATCGCTTTGACATTCCCGCCGGCACTGATGATGATGGAAGTGAATCCTCTTTCTCTCATATGGTCGGCCACTCTTTCCGTCGCATAGCCTTTTGCAACGGCACCTACATCTATACTCATTTCAGGATCTTCCAGAAACACTGTATTCTTCTCGTCATCCACAATGATCTTATTGATATCCGTATGCTCGTTCTTCTCCTCTAAAAGGTCCATAGGCGGGAGCTTTGCATCATCCGGGAAATCCATCCCCTCTTCTCTGTAATCGCTCCAGACCCTAAGCACAGCGCCCATGGCGATGTTCGCTTTCCCGTTGGTCTTTTCATACCACTCTTTGGAAAACAGGATCAGATCGATGATTTCCTGATCCACTACCACCGGCTCGATTCCGGCATTGTCGTTTATGGTCTTAATGTTATTGATACCTTCATAGGTATGATAGATGTCAAACAGTTCATGGTATCGCTTGAATTCGGATTTGATGACATCGAATTCCTCATTGAACTCCTCTTCCGAATCCGCATAGCCTATGATTCTCGTTACCGTATCAAAGTACTCGAAGAAATCCTTCCGGAAATTCTCCTTCGCTTCTTCCTTCGGCGCAGCCTGACAGCCAGTCATAACCAGAAGAATCAGAAGCAGTGGTGCTATTATTTTATAAATCTTTCTCATTTTGCCTCCTAGAAACAGATCGATTCATCCCTATTTACATAAAAAATTATATCATAGGACAGAGTAATTGATTGGTAATATTCCTTAATATTTCATTATATTACATCTCGATCAGGGAAATGCCTGATACAAAAAGCTCCTCCATTTCTGGAGGAGCCTCATCAGTTTAAATTATCTAGCGTTAGCTGCTGCTTCTTCGAATGCAGCCATGTAGCCTTCAACCTTGATTGTTACTGTTGAAGTAAGATCTTCTTCAGCAGGAACGCCTTCTGCGATTTCCATACCTGTTACTTCATCAGCTGTCTTGCCCTTCATCCATTCAGCAAGAGCAAGAGCCTGCTCGAACCATTCGCTTCCGATTCCGGATGCTTTCTTCATGCCATACTCGTCTCCAAGCTCAACCTTGGACTTTACTGCTGCTGCTTTGTCGTTTGTCACAACACCGTCAGCATCGTAAGCAACCTTGGTCTGAGCAACGTCGATTACTGAACCTGCAACTGTTCCATCAGCCTTAAGAGCTGTAGCAACTACAGTTGTGTCAACCTGAGCAACTGCTCCGTTTTCACCTTCAGCAGACTTGGACTTCGCTGTTGATACTACAGCACCAAGACCAACCTTTTCTGCGCCTTCAACTTCGATAGCGGAGTTGTAAGCTTTTTCTAAAGCATCGATGTATCCCTGAACCTTGATTGTAACTGTGCTCTTAAGGTCTTCTTCGTCTGGAACTGTTTCAACCAGCTTCATTCCCTTAACTTCTTCTACAGTCTTGCCAATCATCCATTCTTCGAATGATGCGATCTGTTCATGCCATTCCTTACCGATTCCTGAAGCACCCTTCATACCGTACTCGTCTCCAAGTTCGATCTTGGTTCTTCCAGCAACGGAAGTATCAGATGTCAGCTGCATTTCGCCGTCAAATCCTACTTTATCCTGTGCTGTATCGATTGTCACGCTTACGATCTTACCGTCAGCGTCAAATCCTGCAGCAACCATAACTGTGTCAACCTGTCCTGTAGCAGCACCTTCAGCAAGATCCTTTGACTTTGCGATAGATGTAACAAGTCCAAGACCAAGCTTTGTGATGGAACCTTCTTCTGCAGCTGGTTCTTCAGCTGGTTCTTCTTCAGCTGGTTCCTCTGCTGGCTCTTCAACTGGTGTTTCAGCTGGTGTTTCAGCTGGTTCCTCGTTTGCTGCACATCCTGCTAATACAGAAAATGCCAGTACTGATGATAAAACTAATGATAGTATTTTTTTCATGTTTCCCTGTCCCTCCATGAGTTTTTATATTTTGTATTAACTACTATTACATTCTAATACATTGTTAATCATCAGACAATACCTTTGAAAAAACTTATTACATTAACAATTATTTCACATTTAACACAACGATTACACACAAAGTCCATGGTAAAATATGAAATTCATCAATAGATTACCCAAATCAGTATGGTAAAATCAAATTATTGTACTATTCTGATACAGAAAGCCACCATTTTCATTTGAAAAAGAGGAAAACGTCAGATAATGATAATTTTATCACCATCTGACGTTTATAACGATTCTATGAATTTTTACGGCTCCATCTCACCCCGTTCGGTGTATCTTCCAGGATGATCCCTTCCGCCGTCAGATCGTCTCTGATCTTGTCCGCCAATGCAAAATCACGATTCTTCCTTGCCTGGTTTCTCTTCTCGATGAGATTTTCAATATCTTCATCTAGGGTTCCACCTAACGGATGCTGCATGATTCCGAGGGGTGAACCCATTTCCACAAGCAGATCCAGCGTGAACTGCACCAGCTCCTTGGATGTTTTTTCGTTAATCCTGCTGTTCACATCTCGAATCAGTTCGAAAATCACAGAAATCCCATCGGCTGTATTGAAATCATCATCCATTTTTTCGATGAAACGCTTCTTATACTGAAGAAGCTCTTCTTTTATAAGAAGTTCCCCCTGATCCATGTGCTCTTTCTCATTGTTGAGATAGCCATGGAGCCTGTTTAACGCATTGTACATTCTCTCAAGACTCGCCTTTGCCGCATCCAGCACTTCGATGGTGAAGTTGATCTGGGTTCTGTAATGTCCGGAAATCATGAACAGACGAACCACTTCCTGATCATACTTCTCGAGAATTTCCCGAGCTGTAAAGAAATTGTTGAGAGATTTACTCATTTTCTTATTGTCCACGTTGATGAATGCGCCATGGAGCCAGTACTTCGCAAAGGTCTTTCCGGAGCGGCCTTCACTCTGGGCGATTTCATTTTCATGGTGGGGAAAGACAAGATCCGTCCCGCCAGCATGAATATCAATGGTTTCTCCCAGAAGATTCAGCGCCATGCAGGAACATTCAATGTGCCAACCTGGTCTTCCATTGCCCCAAGGACTTTTCCAGGAAGGCTCAAAGGGTTTGGCCTTCTTCCATAGGGCGAAGTCCATAGGATCTCTCTTACGGTCGTCCACTTCCACTCTGGAACCGGACTGCAGGTCTTCCAGGTTCTGGCCCGAAAGCTTGCCATAGCCCGCAAAGGTCTTCGTGGAATAATAGACATCTCCATCCACTTCATAGGCATATCCCTTTTCAATGAGCTCTTCTATGAACTGAATCATTTCCGTGATGTATTCCGTCGCTCTGGGGTTCACTGTAGCTCTCTTGATATTGAGTTTATCCGCATCCAGGTAATACTCCATGATGTATCGATCGCCCAGTTCCTTCACCGTCGTATCTGTATCCTGAGCCTTCTTGATCATCTTGTCATCGATATCCGTGAAGTTCTGAACGAACTTGACTTCATATCCTCTGTATTCCAGATATCTTCTGATGGTATCAAAGATGATGAAGGTTCTTGCATTCCCGATGTGGAACAGATTATAGACTGTAGGTCCGCAGACATACATGCTCACTTTCCCTTCTTCAATGGGGATGAATTCCTCTTTTCTTCTGGTTAAAGTATTATAAACCTTCATAACCTTCCTCCTGTCTATATTGCATCGCTTTTTTTCTTATTCTATCACTTTAGACATGATGATTTCCACTAGTTTATTCTGATCCGCCTTTATAACCTTACCATATCGATCTTTCACATCAAATGCACCGTCTTTTCCGATAATGACCCTTTTACCGATGCCAAGAAGATCATACTCACTGAATTTGCTGCCCATGCGGTCTTTTCTGTCATCAAAGAGAATCCGGAGTCCTGCAGATAAAAGCATCTTGTAAAGCGCTTCTCCGATACGGATGGCATCCTCCTTTCTCGGATCCACCAAAGCCACCACTGCATCGAAGCATGAAATTTCATCTGAGAGATCAAGTCCGATCTCATCCATGGACATTTCTGCAACAGCAAGCAGGATACGGTCCACATTCAGATATCCGATATTTAAAGGATGATAGAAGAATCCGCCTTCCCGTGCCTGCACTCTGATTTTTTCAGGCTGCCTTCTCATTTCACCGAGAAGCCACCCCTTGGAACTATTCAAACGCCTTGATACAGAATGGAAATCCCCTGAAAAATCACGTCCGTATCGAACGCCTTTTAAGTGATAGTCCGTTTTGTTCGCGCCTGCGATATAGGCTTTTTCTTTGCGTATTTCTTCATCCACCAGAATCTGATCCACTTTGAGATTCTTTGGTCCGGCAAACCCCACCTCCGCACCAGTCACTTCCACCACCTGACTTGAAGGGAGTACCTTAAGCGCATCTTCTTTGAGCCCCAGAATCCTGGTTACTCTGGCCATATCGATTTCCTTGTGCCCTTCCAGAATGACTGCATAGTTTTTTCTCCCATCCGTCAGAAGCATAGTCTTCAGTATATCGGAGGGATTCACTTCTAGAAAAGCACACAGGTCATGAATGGTTCTGACCCCAGGCGTCTCCACCATACTCAGCTCCTCTGTAGCTCTTTCGCCCTTAGCTTCAGTCCTGCCTTTATTATCAGACGGATCCGCTCCACTGTATTCATCCTGCCCTGTAGCGGAAGGATAGTAATACCCCATGTGATCCTCCACTGCCTCTATACCCAGTTTATGGAGTATCAGAACCATCAGTTCATTCACACCATCTTCTTCCCCCAGCACCGAGAACGCCATGATATTTTGGGTATTCCCCCTCCATGAGGACTCGTAATACTCATTACGAAATGTTATCTGTTCCTTCATATAGAGTTTCAGGGGAATGTCCTTGTAGGATCCGACATAGGAATCATTAAAGGAATGGACAGCCTCTTCCAGTTCCTGAAGGCTATCTACTCCCGTAAACCCGATCTGAGAAAAAGAACGCTTCTCCAGAAGCTCCATAATCACTTTCTCAATTCGGTTTTTCAGAAGTAGCCCAACTGTCGTATAAACCGTCCTCCCATTGATCTTCTTCATAAAACCTGCTCTCTGCATGTAGTAATCAATCCTTCCCTCATTAGGATTCTGATCACTTTTCATGGTTCGTAGCAGCAGTTCTTCTATTCTCATCTCTTACCTCGCTTATGTTCATTTCTTCTATTGAACAAAATCGCTTCGCGATAGTTCTTTGACTTAATCTTATACCAACGCCTCCTGTTATTAAAGAGGCTTATTTTTTCACGCAAAAATATGGCTGTTGTTTTGACCACGATCATCATTCTTTCCTAATTGATTATAACGAATAGACGGAGTTTTTGTACATCATCCCCCAAAAGGAAAAAGGATGCGAAATCGCATCCTTTAAGTAGTTGTTATATTTTATAGGAATGTTGAAAGAATAAATCCACCTATGATACCACCAAGGATACCAGCAAGGATTGTGCTTCCGTTGATCTTCTTTCCTGCAAAGACGTCAGCAAGGAATAAACCTGTACCAGCTGCCCATGCCATATCAACCCAGGCTGTACCTGACTGATAGATCATTCCAAGACCATGATTCATCGCCCACATGGTACCAACGATAAATGCAGCTGCCATCCAGCCCCCTATTGGACCAAAAGCTTCAACCATTCTGCCCCACATAGTCGCAATCAGGAATGGAAATAAAAATCCGCCTACAATTGTTGAAATTATCTGACCTAGTTCCATTATTTGTACCTCCTATCCTTACTTCGCTTCTATTTTGTTGAAAGCATTAATTGCTAAAGCAGCTAATGCAGCGCCTACAGTCAATAATCCGATGGTTGGTAGAGAACTAACTAATCTTCCGAAATCAAATCCGTTTCCACCTACACCAAATACATCTCTCATGATACCAACCCAAGCAATACCCCATGCCATATCAACAAACGCATGGTCCCCAGGATTGTCGATTACACCAATGTAATGGTTCATGAACCACATTGGTCCGATGATCGCTAGAGCTGCGAACCAGCCACCGATGTTTCCATAAGCTCCTGCCCAGTCGCCCCATATGCTCATAACGAACATACCAGCAATGGCAAAACCTACTGTACTTCTTACAAATTTCATAGTATATCTCCTCTCTTTTTGTGTTTTTCAGTTGATCAACAACTAAAATTTGTTTTGCTTTGTCAGTTTTACCTCATCAAGAACTGAATTCACATCATCACTGACCATAGACTGTACGCCAGCTACAAAAGCACCTTCAACGATGGGAGCATCTACAAGAATACATTTCGCTTTCAGATCTTCATCAACTAGATCCAATGCAATTTCTGAACTCATTATAGAACTTCCTATGTCTGTAAATATCAATATATTATTGCATCCTGAAAGTTCATTGATAGCTTCAACGATTTTATCCGCACTTGTACCCAGTCTTCCGTCTGTAGTACCCCCTGCTGAAACGATTGGGACTGCGTCCTTCGTCATTTCCACAACAAGGTCTTTGATTCCATCAGTAATTTTTTCACTGTGGGACACCAGTATCAAACCTATCATGAATTTCATCTCCTTATCGTCTTCGGTCTTCATAACCTTCATTCATTCCATTGTCAGTTTCCTGCTTCATCATTTCCTGACTTTATCTATGAACATCTCTATGCTGAAGATCCAGCATAGAGATGTATAGATTCAGTTTGTTGAGAGTCTTATTTGTTTTCCCAGTCCATGGATCTCTTAACAGCTTTTTCCCATCCAGCATACAGAGCATCTCTGTCTTCTGACTTCATTTCTGGTTTGTATTCGCCGTCGATGGCCCATTTTGTCTTGACTTCATCTTCATTAGCCCAGAATCCAACTGCAAGTCCTGCAAGATATGCAGCACCAAGAGCTGTTGTTTCAGCAATCACCGGTCTTAGAACGGTTCTGTCAAGGATGTCAGCCTGGAACTGCATCAGGAAGTTATTCGCAGATGCTCCGCCGTCAACCTTCAGATTCTGAAGTTCGATTCCTGCATCCTTTTCCATAGCAACCAGAACGTCCTTTGTCTGATAAGCGATGGATTCAAGAGCTGCTCTGATGATATGATATCTGTTTGCTCCTCTTGTCAGTCCAAGGATTGCTCCTCTGGCATACTGATCCCAGTGTGGTGCGCCTAGTCCAACGAATGCTGGAACTACGTATACACCTGCGTTGTCCTTAACCTTGGTTGCGAAGTATTCGGAATCCTTTGAATCGTAGATCAGTTTCAGTTCATCTCTGATCCACTGAACAACTGCTCCACCTACGAAGATGGAACCTTCAAGCGCATACTGTACCTTGTCATGGGATGTAGCTGCGATTGTGGTTACAAGTCCGTTTTCGGAAAGCTTCATTTCCTCACCGATGTTAACCAGTAAGAAACATCCTGTTCCATATGTGTTCTTTGCTTCACCAGGTGTGAAACATGTCTGTCCATAAAGGGCAGCCTGCTGGTCACCAGCAATACCTGATATTGGAATCATGACACCATTGATATTGGTTTCGCCATAAACTTCAGAAGATTTCTTGACTTCTGGAAGCATGGATCTTGGAATATTCAGCTCCTGTAGAAGCTTTTCATCCCATTCCAGTTTCTTGATGTTGTAGATCATTGTTCTTGAAGCGTTTGTGTAGTCTGTCGCATGCACTTTACCTTCGGTAAGCTTCCAAAGCAGCCATGTATCAACTGTTCCGAAAAGCAGTTCTCCAGCTTCAGCTTTTTCTCTAGCGCCTTCAACATTGTCCAGAATCCACTTGATCTTTGTCCCGGAGAAGTAAGCATCAATCTGCAGACCAGTATTTTCTCTTACATAATCTCCAAGACCTTTCTCTTTCAGAGCATCACAGATGTTGGATGTTCTTCTACACTGCCACACGATGGCGTTATAGACTGGTTCGCCTGTGTTCTTATCCCAAACGACAGTTGTTTCTCTCTGGTTTGTGATACCGATGGCAGCAACTTCATCAGCTCTGACACCTGAACGAGCCATAGCTTCATTCAGAACACCATACTGTGATGACCAGATTTCTCTTGGATCATGTTCAACCCAACCCTGCTTAGGATAAATCTGAGTGAACTCCTTCTGAGCAACACCTACGATGTTCTGCTCTTTGTCAAAAATGATGGTTCTGGAACTGGTTGTTCCTTGGTCAAGTGCGATAACGTACTTTTTCATTTTGTACCCCCCTGGTAATTATTTGTATATAAAAAGCCACAAACTTAATAAGCTTGTAGCTTTCTCTATCACTCTACTACAAATTCCACAAACTTTTACTAGTTGTTGAAATTGCTGTTGCTCCCGAATGGAGAGCGGAATATGCGTCATCTTTGTCGATTATCAGTCCTCCAGCAATCACTGGTGTTCTTGTCAGCAAAGAAATCTTTTTAATGATTTTGGGGATGACCCCCGGTAGAACTTCAAAGGCATCTGCATAAGTGTATTCCATATGCTTCTTCGCTTTTTCCAAAGCCATGGAATCTAATACAAAAAATCTTTGAACCGTCAAAAGACCCAATTCATTTGCAGCCTTAATGACATTAGATTTTGTAGAAATAACACCATCAGCTTCAGTATAATCCTTAACATATTTTGCAGCGATTTCTTTATTCTCAAGACCTTCTATGAGATCCAGATGTACAAAGACAAGTTTTCCACAATTTTTAGCTTTTTTAATTATACTTGGCAAGTTGACTATATCTCCAAAAAGAATGAAAACAATTCTGATTTGTGATCTGCAGGCTTCATCCAGACCAGGCCCATCTTTTGCAGCCGCTATTATTGGATACTGTTTAAGCATCTGTAATAAATCACTCCGCATAAGCTCTCCTAACCTTCAAAACACTCGTTTCTCACATATTCAATCTGTTTTGTAATCCTTTACGAATATTTTAACATTAAAATACGTGCAAGTCGAATAGAATTTTTATATAAACGTTAACATTTTATGAATAACTTAACAATTGGGCTTCCGTATTACCATACTTGCATTCTCGAAACAACTGAACGCCAAAGGAGTACACGCTATACGTCCGTATAACATGCACTCCTTTTACTAGTTATTATTTAACATTGCTATATCATTTTCTGGATAAAATCTGTTCCGCCAGCAGCAGATCCTCTTCAGTGGTGATCTTGATGTTGGCATATTCACCTTCGTAGAGATAGACAGGACCGAAGCTCTCCTCATACACCATGGTGTCGTCGGTGACCATTCTCCTCTGTTTGAGGATCTCATCATGCCCCTTCAGAATCTCCTTCGTACGGAAACACTGCGGCGTCTGAATCATTAAATACCTGTTTCTGTCCAGCGTACCTGAGGAGAACCCTTTATCATCCATCCCTTTGATGGTGTCTTTCGGATGCACACCGCAGGCGGCGGCCCCATATTCCAAAGCATGTCTGATTCCCATTCTGATGGTTTCTGCTGAAACCAGAGGTCTGACCCCATCGTGAATAACCACGACGGAATCTTCATCCAGGTCGCTCGCTTTCAGAAGACCGTTTCGAACCGAATCCTGCCGTTCTTTGCCTGCAGGGACCAGCACCAGCGGTTTTTCTGGTTTATAACCGAGTTCCCGAAAATAGGAGAAATACTGCTCAGGAAGAACCAGCACTAGATGATCGATCTCATCGACGGCATCAAAAGCCATCAGCGTTCTGATCAGCACCGGTACGCCAGCAAGCTCCAGAAACTGTTTCGGGATGGCACTGCCCATCCGGACTCCTTTTCCCCCTGAAACAATCAGTGCAATGACCATGCTAATCCACCCTAGGCTTGGCAAAAATCATTCTGCCAGCTGCCGTCTGGAGCACAGAAGTCACGATGACGAAAATCGTATCTCCAACAAATTTCTTGCCGTCTTCCACTACAATCATCGTACCATCATCCAGGTATCCGATTCCCTGGTTCTGTTCTTTTCCGACTTTCGATATCAGAAGATGCATTTCTTCCCCTGGAAGGAGCATCGGTTTCACGGCGTTGGCCATTTCATTGATGTTCAGCACAGGGACTCTCTGAAACTCTGCAACCTTATTGAGATTATAGTCATTTGTCACGACCTTACCACCCAGCACTGTAGCCAGTTTCAGAAGCTTGGAATCCACTTCGGAAATCTCAGGAAAATCCTTTTCCCAGATTTCCACTTCGATATCCAGTTCGTTCTGGATCTTGTTCAGGATATCCAGCCCTCTTCTGCCTCGGTTTCTCTTCAGTGAGTCAGAGGAATCCGCAATATGACGAAGCTCTTCCAGCACGAAAAAGGGAATCACAAGCTTTCCTTCCACGAAACCGGTCTTGCAGATATCATAGATTCTTCCATCAATGATCACAGAAGTATCAAGAACCTTCGGTGTACCATTATAGACTGCCTTCTCCACTTCTTTCTCAGGCTTTTCCTTGGTCGCATGGCTTCGCCCTCTGAGACCATGGAAAAACCCCATCATCTCGTCTTTCTTCTTGATGGCCACATTGGCTCCGAGCATTGCTGCCAGAAGATTGATCAGCACGGTCAGAAGCCCTCCAACCCCAGGCCACATATCAGCCAGAGGTCTGGCCAGGAAGAAAGTGATCACCAGGAAGATGAGCGCACCTCCTGCACCAAAAAGAATCTCTGTCACGGACATACCGGAAAGGTTCTTTTCAATGATTTTATTGATCGAAATGAGCAGATTGTAAATTTTAGATGATAACAGAAAAAATATAAGTCCAAAAATAATTATGCTTACCACTATAAGACCTATGGTGAATGGCAACCCTTGCGCAAATGCGAGATCGTCCAGGTAAGGAGTGGAAAGGATTCCCTGTGCCACAAAATAACCTGTAAGCGCACCTACTACAGCAACTATTCCTCTTACGATATTTCTAATCAACATCTACACCTCCTTTATAACTTTTTAATTCGTTTATATTTTGTACTCGAATGATACTATCATTATAGCTATTTATTCTTAACTTTAACAGAAAAAATCCTTTTAAAATAATTTATTCACAGCTTCCTTCAGAGAATCCACAGCAATGAGATTGATGCCTTTGATTTTCACCTTTTCCAGACTTCTTTTAGGCAGAACGAAATTCTCGAATCCCATCTTCATTCCTTCACTGATGAGTCTCTCCACATGATTCACCGGTCTGATCTCCCCAGTAAGCCCCACTTCTCCCACCGCAATGAGCCTGTCATACTTGAGCTGCTTTCCTTTCGCACTGGAAACCAGACTGAGGGCAAGCCCCAGATCCTGAGACGTTCCCTCCACCGAAAGACCACCCACCACATTGACATAGACATCACTGGCGTAAAAAGGAATCCTCAGCTTTTTTTCAAGTACAGCGAGGATCAGATTCAGTCTAGGCAGTTCGATGCCCAGAGAAGTCCGTCTTGGCATCACCGCTTTTGTTTCAGCCACCAGGGACTGCACCTGAACGAGAATGGGTCTTGTGCCTTCCATGATACCGATGACCACAGAACCCTCCTTGGCACCCATATGATCCTCCAGGAAAATCCTGGAGGGATCGTAGACTTCCACAAGCCCTTCCTGAGCCATCTCGAAAACACCGATTTCCGAAGTGGTGCCAAAACGATTCTTCATGGTTCGCAGAATTCTGATTTCTTCCGTTCTTTCTCCCTCGAAATACAGCACCGAATCCACCATATGTTCAAGGACTCTGGGGCCTGCAAGCTCTCCCTGTTTTGTCACATGAGCCACAATGAAGAGCGGAATGCCCATGATTTTTCCGATACGCATCAGGCCGTTCGCACATTCTCTGACCTGTGATACAGACCCTGGTGCAGAGGTCACTTTATCTGAATAGATGGTCTGGATGGAATCGATGATGACAAAAGCCGGCTTCAGATCTCTGATATGGTTCTCAATGACTTCCAAGGATGTTTCAGAAACGATATACAGCTTTTCCGCCACAACCCCCAGTCGGTCTCCTCTGATTTTGATCTGCTCCTCTGATTCCTCCCCGGAAACATACAGCACACTTCCGTACTTCAGTGAAACCTGGTTTGCGCACTGAAGAAGCAATGTGGACTTCCCGATGCCGGGATCGCCCGATATGAGCGTCAGGGAGCCTTTCACAAGGCCTCCGCCCAGCACTCTGTTCAGTTCGTGAATGCCTGTATCATACCTTTCCTTATCCCCAGAGACGATGTCTCCGATCCGTTTCGGATCACTTTTATTGGAAAGCCCCTGCAGCCTTTTCGGCTCACTCTGGACTGTCTCTTCCACAAAGGAATTCCATTGCCCGCAGTCCGGACATTTCCCTACCCACTTCACCGTTGTGGTTCCACAGTTCTGACAGACATATTGTGTTTTCGATTTCGCCATAATACCCCCTTACGGAAGAAAAACCCGCAATCAGTCTGTTTTTTATTGAAAAATCACTGATTGTGGGTTCCTCTTACACTTCATGGTTTCATGAAGATTGAAACCATGGTATCGTTTTTTTTATTTTTCCTGAGATTCTTCTGATTCTTCTGGTGTTTCCTCCATTTCAGGATTCGTACCGGTTCTCTTCTCCACGCGGACCGCTCTCTGGCCGGTTTTCGTAAAGAAAAGCTTATCTTCTCTGATATCCACGAGAACTTCATCCCCCTTGACGATGTTGCCCTTGAGCATTTCCTCCGACAAGGTGTCCTCAAGCTCTTTCGTGATGGCTCTTCTCAGCGGTCTTGCACCATAGGTCATATCATACCCGCTTCTGGTCATGAATTTCAAGGTCTCATCAGTAAACTGCAGATAGATTTCTCTTTCAGCGATTCTTTTCGAAACTTCATCCAGCATCAGCTTTGTGATCTGCTCCAGATCTTCATTGGTCAGGGAGCGGAATACGATAGTATCGTCGATTCTGTTCAGGAATTCCGGTCTGAAGGACTTCTTCAGTTCGTCCATGATGTTTTCCTTCATGCGGTCATACTCTTCCGTGTTCTTGTCTGAAGCAATGCTGAACCCTACGGTCTTCTGCTTTCTGATGGTGGAAGCCCCCACATTGGACGTCATGATGATGATGGTGTTCTTGAAGTTCACCGTCTTTCCCTGTCCGTCTGTCAGTCTTCCGTCTTCCAGAATCTGCAGCAGCACATTGAACACGTCCGGATGCGCTTTCTCGATTTCATCAAAGAGGATGACTGAATAAGGATTTCTTCTCACCGCTTCTGTCAGCTGTCCCCCCTCATCATAGCCTACATATCCTGGAGGAGATCCGATGAGTCTGGAGACGGTATGTTTTTCCATGTACTCCGACATATCGATTCGGATCATGGCTTTCTCCGCTCCGAACATGGCAACAGCCAGCGCTTTGGAAAGTTCTGTCTTACCGACACCGGTAGGTCCCAGGAATATGAAGGATCCGATGGGTCTGTTCGGATCTTTGAGGCCTACACGGGCTCTTCGAACCGCTCTGGAAATGGAGTTCACCGCTTCATCCTGTCCGATCACTCGTTCATGGAGAATGGATTCCAGATTGAGCAGTTTTTCCGACTCCGTCTCTGTGAGCTTCTTCACGGGCACCTTGGTCCATCTTGATACAACCTGCGCCACATCCTCCTCGGTGACCACAAGGCTGGAGTCTCCCATGGAGCCGCTCTTCCATTTATGTTTTGTATTGTTCAGTGTCTTCTTCAGTTCATTCTCTCTGTCACGCAGCTTTGCCGCTTTCTCGTAATCCTGCAGCGAAACTGCCTCTTCCTTCTCCTTCTGGACATTCTTCAGCTCTTCCTCAATGCTTTTGACATCAGGCGGAGCAGTCAGATTCTGTATTCTTACTTTGGCTGCAGCCTCATCCATAAGGTCAATGGCCTTGTCAGGAAGAAATCTGTCCGTAATGTATCGGTCAGAAAGCTCCACTGCGGCATCCAGCGCTTCATCCGTGATTTTGATCCTGTGATGGGCCTCGTACTTGTCACGCAGCCCCTTCAGAATCAGCTTCGCTTCCTCTATGGTAGGTTCCCCTACATGTACCGGCTGAAATCTTCTCTCCAGAGCACTGTCTTTTTCAAAATGCTTACGGAACTCATCGATGGTTGTGGCACCGATGGCCTGGATTTCTCCCCTGGCCAGTGCAGGCTTCAGAATATTCGCCGCATCAATGGCACCTTCAGCGCCACCTGCACCGATGATCGTGTGGATCTCATCAATGAACAATATGACATTTTTTGTGTTCTTGATTTCTGAAAGCACATTCTTCAGTCGTTCTTCAAACTCACCGCGATACTTCGCTCCCGCAAGCATCTGTGAAATATCCAGCGAAACCACTCTCTTGTTTTTCAGGAGTTCCGGGATGTTTCCTTTCACGATTCTCTGGGCAAGACCTTCTGCGATGGCGGTTTTACCTACACCAGGATCTCCGATCAGCACCGGATTGTTCTTGGTTCTTCTGCTGAGGATCTCCAGAATTCTTTCCGTCTCTTCCCCTCTACCGATGACAGGGTCAAGCTTTCCGTCTCTGGCCATCTCCGTAAGATCCTTGCCGTACTGATCCAGTGCAGGGGTCTCTGAATTCTCCTGACTCCTAACCTCTGATTCGCTCTGTGCGCCTGGATTGCCGAAACTCTTGATGATGTCATTTTTCAGCTTCGAAACATCGATGCCATGACTCTGGATGATCGCATAGGCAACGCCTTCCTCTTCTGAAAGAATCGCCAGCAGCATATGTTCGGGGCTGATATAGTTCTGCCCCAGATTCCTCGCTTCTTTGAAGCTGTTATCCAGAAGTCTTTTCGTTCTTGGGGTCAGCGCAAGTTGCCCCGTTCCTGAAAACATGTTGTTCCCCTGGCCCAGTGTCTCTTCGATCATTTCCTGCACACTTTCCTTTGTGATTCCGGCAGCATGAAGCAGATTGCTTCCTGCCCCTTCCACACTTGCAATGCCGTAAAGGATATGCTCCGTGCCGATATAGCCATGCTGGAGACGCTGTGATTCTTTCTGCGCATGCATCAGCGTAGCCTTTGCTCTTTCCGTAAATCTTTCAAACATTTACAAGTTCCCTCCTCTAAAATATACCGCGAATGATTTTCGCGCGATTGATATCTCTCTCTTTTTCCGTCAGTTCCGTTCCATAGGCTTTTTTCATCATACCGGGCTGCGTGTTGATGATAAGCCCATCTATCAGTCTTATGTCAATATCCTTCAGAAGCTCCGTTTCGATACCCATTCTTACCAGGGAAAGATGATACAGCGCTTCTTTTGATGTCATGAGTCTCGCATTCATGAGTGTGCCCATGCTTCGGAAGATCTTATCTTCCATTTCCAGTGTGTACTGATTCAGAAGCTTTCTCTGATGATCCTGCTCCTCATCCAAAAGCTTCACAATGGTGTCTTTCAGATTATAGAGGATGTCCTCCTCCTTCATACCCAGTGTCACTTCATTGGAAATCTGATAGATGTTCCCCTCCGCCTGGGAGCCTTCGCCGTAGATCCCACGAATGGTCA
The DNA here is from genome assembly GCF_017368455.1 of Proteiniclasticum aestuarii. GTDB lineage: Bacteria > Bacillota > Clostridia > Clostridiales > Clostridiaceae > Proteiniclasticum > Proteiniclasticum aestuarii. The sequence goes on from NZ_JAFNJU010000004.1 coordinate 245,466, forward strand.
TCCCCATCTGCGCCAGCGCCTGACTCACATAGCCGATCTTATCGGTGAAGGTGAATCCCGGAAGATGGAGCATGACAGAAGCTCTCATGGCTGTGCCCAGGTTCGTGGGGCAGGCGGTGATGTAGCCCAGATTGTAGTCAAAGGCGAAATCCAGCTTTTCACTGAGCAGATCATCGATCTTGGATGCTTTCTTATAGAGCTCTTCCAGATCCAGATCTCTACCCATGACCTGAAGCCTTATGTGGTCCTCCTCATTGATCATGAGGCTCACATCTTCCTTCTCATCTATGATGTAGGCCGCTATGTCGCTGTTGTTGATAAGCTTTGCGCTGACCAGGTGCTTTTCAAAGGCAACCATAAGGTCTGTTCTGCCCAGCTCCCACATGCGGTGGGTCTTATACCCCTCCTCCATGGCACGGCTTACGTAAAACGCATCTTCCACCTGATCCACAAGCTTTCTTGCCACTTCCGCACTCAGTCTGTGCGGAAAGAACAGGGTTTTCACATTTCTGGCCAGTCTGATTCTGCTTCTTAGTACCAGAGACTCCTTATTCAGCATCAGACTCACCCTCTTCCAGACTCTTTCTGAGTTCCTGAATTTCATCTCTTACCACTGCAGCTTCCTCAAACTTCTCTTCCGTGATGAGATCTTTCAGCCTCAGTTTCAGTTCATCGATCTTTCTTTTGCTGACCACTTCCTGAGATGCGCTTTTAGGAATCTTTCCTGTATGGGTCAGTCCGCCCTGCACTCTTTTAATGGTCGGATTCAATGATTTCGAAAAATGCTCATAGCAGTAGCTGCATCCGAGTAGTCCACTTCTCTGAAAATCGCCAAAGGAGATCTTGCACTTCGGGCATCGGTCTATTTCTTTATTGCTGTTTTCCACCATGTCGAACAATGATCCGAAAAAACTGTCCATGGACATGATCCTCACCTCGATTCCTTTATTTTAATATGCTATCACACAATTAAATTATATCAAATACAATAATGAATTGATAGTGTCTTTCTCGAACTGTCTTTCCAGTTCTGTTAATTCTGATTCTAACATCAAAATATTAACATTCCTTAAAAAGTTGAAATTATGATAGGAGATTACTAAACACTTAATTTTAGTCCTCACTTTATTTTTGGAATAAGACGAATCTTTTCCTGAAAAGTCGGGCAATTGACCTTTAGTCCCTGGTGTATTATTCTAACCCCTGACAAAGAGGAGGTACGCAATTGAAATCATTATTACGTTTTACAACTATGCTGCTGCTGCTATTTGGCGTGGGGATCATGGCTCCGAAAATGATTGAGGCTGCGATGATTGCGCAGAGCGATTCCAGACAGAGCGACTCGACGGTATCAAGTGCTGCAGCCGACGTTCAGAAGAAAACCGTTCTGGAGGATATGGATATACGCAAAGAGAAGTTGCTTTCATATCAGTCTGAAGACAAGCAAACTGCTGATCAAGCCGAGGATATCAGAGAAAATTTTCCGATAAAATCCGCAGTAGATGAGTCGACCATTCAAGCCCCCGACTCCACTTCAATAATAGAAACGACATCAAGTGTCGACACCGTTTCCACATCAGTCGACAAGAACGGACAAAGCATTGATGCATCTGGTTCCAAACCGACCGAAGAAACCATCAAGGAAGAGCCCGCTGCAGAGAAACCTGCTCAGAATCTGATCACGTACAAGAATGTATCCTACACCAGATGGGTCACCACACCGCTCAATATGAGAAAAGGCCCTGGGACCGAGCATGCTGTGCTGATCTCCATTCCCATGGGGGAAGAAGTAAAGGTCACAAAACTTGCAAATAACGGCTGGGCAGAGGTCGCTTACAGCGGAAAGACCGGTTTTGTCTCTGGAAAATATCTGTCAGAGAGCATCGTCAGAAAACCTGCTCCCGCACCAGAAGAAAAGAAGGATGCACCAGAAACCAGGCCAGTAGAGCCAGCTCCAGCTCCAGCACCTACACCAGAACCAGCTCCGGCTCCGAAACCTTCCTATGAAGCTTACAAAATGTACATCGGAGGCAAGGCCATCACATACAAGAACGGCGGACAGTCCGACGGACAGAGAATCATCGATGGCAATTCCAGTGTAATCTCCACCTGGGGCGGCGCAGCCACCTATTCAGGCACAGACGGAAAGAACACCCACTTCATCGGACATAACCCCGGCGTCTTCTCTGTGATGTTCAACGTATCCACCGGTAACAAGATCGTTGTGACCGATGCAAAGGGTTCTCCTACCACTTACAAAATCACACGAATCTTCAAAGTGGATGATTATGGCGTGAATCCCAGTGATGGAGAGAACTATTACAATTATCTCACCTCCACTAGAGGTGGTGAAGTGATCACACTGCAGACCTGCATAAACAGCAATCTGAATCTGATCATACGTGCAGACAAGATCAGCTAGATGGACTTTCACCTACAGTATCGAAAAAGAGCGGCTACAATGATGAAACATTGATAAGCCGCTCTTTCTTTTATTCATTATTGTTCATTCAGATGAAATCTCCGATCAGTTGTCTCTATTGGCCTTCTTTCTGATCTTTTCCTTTGGAATCTTATCATTGGCCGTTCTAGGCATGCTCTCCTCAATCTGAGGTTCCGCTGGGGGATTCTCATACTCCCCTTTCAGAATGGTCACATCTTTTATACTGAATGTTTCAATGATTTCCTCATCAGGAAGATTGATTTTCACATTGACGGTTTCCTTGATCAGGTTGTTGGATACCACATATCCTTTTCCCATCTCCGTCTTCACATAGGAGCCGGATTTAGGCATTCTCTGCCTGATTTCCTCATAGGCTTCCTGCTCATAGTTCAGACAGCACATGAGCCTTCCGCAGATTCCGGAAATCTTGGATGGATTCAGGGACAGATTCTGCTCCTTGGCCATCTTGATGGACACGGAGTTGAAATCTCCCAGCCAGGTGGAGCAGCACAGGCTTCTCCCGCAGATTCCGATTCCGCCGAGCATCTTCGCCTCATCTCTGACACCGATCTGTCTCAGTTCGATTCTTGTTCTGAAAATCGTAGCCAGATCCTTTACCAGCTCTCTGAAGTCGATTCTGCCATCCGCTGTGAAGTAGAAAATCACTTTACTGTTGTCAAACGTATATTCCACATCCACCAGCTTCATGTCAAGCTTATGATCCACAATCTTCTTCTCGCAGATGGCGAATGCTTCTTTTTCTTTATCTCTGTTTCCCAGATGTTTCTGTATGTCTTCAGGGCTAGCCACACGAATCACAGGCTTCAAAGGTGAAAAAACTTCCTTTTCACTGATTTCTCTGATGCCTACGACGCACTGACCAAACTCAACTCCTCGTGCGGTTTCCACGATGACTGCAGAATCCTTTTCGATGGTGTATTCAAGAGGATCGAAGTAGTAGATCTTCCCCGCTTTCTTGAACCGTACACCTATGACTTTTACCATTTATATTAAACCTCCATCAATCTTAGCAATAAGCTGCTGACGATCGTATCTTTGTTGATATTGATCCCGAGTGCGATATACTTTCTCATCTCGAAGAAAATCTCCAGGTACTTCTCTAATGTGTTGAATGTGAGCTCTCTTGACAGAAATTCTGTCTGGACTTTGATTTCATCCAGAAGAATCGAATCTTCATCCAGGGATTTCTTCTTTAATACGGTGTTCACCGCATAGGTGAAATCATCAAAGAAGAGTTCCAGCTCCATCTGACTGATTTTCTCTCCCAGCTCCAGTACGGGATGATAGACTCTCTTCCTGCTTCTTTTCACTTCAGCAAGCTTTGTAAGCAGCTCAAAAGACACCTCAATGCTTTCATCCTTCAGGCCACCCAATATGATTCTTTCCGCTTTCCCGGGGATCCCCCTGGATGCTGAAATCACTTTTCTCTTCTCCTCTTCAGAGAGAGATATTTCATGAACCGGTGCAACTTTTGTCTTTTTGCCACTGAACTCACTGGCAAGCTTCTCCTGTTCCACCCGTTTTGCTTCCTTTTCGTTATGGAAGGGCACAAACTGTTCCACAAAGGCTTCCATTTCCATTTCATCCATGGGAAGCAGCTTATGCATATGGCATCTGGATTTGATCGTATCCGCCATGAACATTTCGTTCTCCGCCAGCAGGAAGAAATAGATTCCCTCCATAGGTTCTTCTATGGTCTTCAGAAGTGCATTCTGCGCTTCCTGACCGATCTTGTTGGCTTCATAGAATATAATGACTTTCCTGTAACCTTCATAGGGTCTCAGGGAAGCTTCGATGACCACTTCTCTCACCTGATTGACCGTTATGATGGTCTTCTCCGGTCTCACTCTGATGATATCGACAGAATCTCTGTCTCCGAAACCCAGAATCTCTCTGGATATGGTTTCCACAAGAAGCGATTTCCCGATTCCATCGGGTCCTATGATAATATGGGCATGAGAAAGGGTATCGTTTTTTATGGCTTTCAGAAACCTCTCTCTAAGTTTGAAAAATCCGATCAAAACAAATACCCTCCCAAGCTAAATCTTAATGAAATTATCCACATCAAGTACAAAGATGGTTGCCCCACCCACCTCGATGTCTACCGGATAGGGTACATATACACCAGTGGTCGTTGATAGAGGTGAAGGATTTGTAACCACCTGATGTCTTGTCTTGCATGTCTCTTCGATGATTCCCAGAACCGTGTCCACCTTATCCGCTTCAATACCGATCATGAGCGTCGTATTGCCAGACTTCAGGAACCCACCGGTGGTCGCAAGTTTTGTTACTCTGTATCCTTTTTCGTTCAATAGATCAATCACGTCGATGGCATCTTCATCATTGACAATTGCGATTATCAGTTTCATATTAAGCACCTCCAATTGTTACCTTTTATTATACTATATTTCAGTTAAAATTGAAACGAACCTTACAGTCTGTCGACAGTTTCAAGATAGATGTCACTGAAAATGTCCTCTTTGGAGCGCATCTTCCCATCAGCCACACAGCTGATCTTCGTCCATCCGTACTTGTCTGCCACATAGTGCGCATTTTCATACGAGGTGTCCAGATGGTGCTGATCCCCTTCATGAATATCCTTTTCCGATGCCCCTGTAATCTTGTTCTTTCTCTCCTTTGTGATCTCCATCGATACCTCCGGAGGCACATCGAGAAAGAAGACAAGGTCTGGTTTGGGAATGCCGTACATCTCAAACTCCAGATGAGCAAGCCATTCAAGGAACGCATCCCGCTCCTTCTCATCTGTTATTTTTGAAGCCTGATGAACCATGTTCGCTGTGGTATACCGGTCCGCTATGACCACCCCACCGGATTCATAGAAGCTCTTCCACTTGGTCGTATAGGATGCATAGCGGTCCACCGCAAAGAAGCTGGACGCCACATAAGCCGAAACATCATCGGGATTCTTACCGAAATCCCCTCTCAGATACATCTTTACAAGAGATGAACTTTCAGATTTATAATCAGGAAATTCAATCTTCAGCACCTTAAGACCTTTATTGAGAAGTGTTCGATAGAGTTTTTCAGACTGTGTCTGTTTTCCTGAACCATCGACTCCTTCTATTACAATCAGTTTACCTTTCATCTGTTACTCCCTCATCATTCATATAATCCATTCTATATTATACAGTATTTACCGCTTGAATACACTAATATGAAAAAGACATCATAGATAAACTATGATGCCTCTAAAGCATTACTTATTTTATTGAGCATCGATGGGCTTGGACTGAAATAGAAGCTTTTCCTGGTTCCTTCCACACTGCATTCACAGCAGCAGTCCAACTTCATCATATTCACAGAATAATTCTTTCTGAGGAGTCTTATGAGATTCCACCCTGGCCTTTTATTATGAAGGGCCTGAATTTCAGAGAGCTTCACCTTCTCAACCAGATGACTCTTCTCACCGGAAATACGATGAATGATCAGGTCGTCCGCTATAATGGAGTATCTGTAGACTTCCTTTGTCTTTGCAATCACACGATAGCCCGCTAAAAGAAAGAACATGGCAAGAACAAGATCCATTGTGCTCTTGGTTTCCTCATTGAGTCCTGCTCTGGTTCCTAGAACCGATACCATCATAAGTGAAACACCAAATATAATCAGTAAACCGACCAGCGGTTTTGCACTTCTTTTGACTTTTTCGTTGTAGATACAACCCATAACTTCATGTCCTCCATGTGCCTCAATTACTAGCTTTAAGCACTTCAATCACATATGCTATTATACGTAGATTAACAGATTAAAGCGAACAGGTAAAGACATCAAAAAACTCTTGTTTCAGCTATGTACTCTATTAGGAAGTAAATGTCGGACTCACCCTCTGTATCTCTCCTTATTTCTCTTGTTATCTCGATTTCTTGACTCTACTTTTTAAGTTCATCCATTCATCAGATAAGAGAAAATCTGATCATCGATTACATTTTCTCAAAGGCTTATTCTTCTATGATTTCCTCTTCTTCAGCGCTTCCGTGATCCTGTCTAAAGCATCCTTCAGCACCTTTCTTGGGCAGGCAAGATTGATTCTTTCAAATCCGGTTCCTTCCTTGCCGAAGAAGTAGCCTTCATCTAGAAAGACCATCGCTTCCTCATGAAGCATTTTCTCCAGCTCCTCCTTGTCCATGCCCAGGGCTCTGAAATCAAGCCACTGAAGATAGGTGCCTTCCAGGTCGTACACATGGATTTCCGGATGATGCTCTGCCATATGGCTCTTCACCAGTTTATGATTCTCGTGGATCACGTCAATAAGTTCTTCCAGCCAGTCTTCGCATTCATTATAGGCCGTCTTGCAGGCTTCATAACCTAAGGCGTTGAGGTTCATCACCGCAGTTCTGTTCATTTCCTGGGTGCAGCTTTTCTTCAGTCTTCCATTGGGAATCACAATGTTGGATGTATGCATCCCCGCCAGATTGAAGGTTTTGCTGGGTGCGGTGAACACGACGGAATGGTTTCTGGCCCAGTCATTGAGATTTGCAAATACGATATGCTTATGACCCGGCATAATCAGATCAAAGTGAATCTCATCAGAAAGCACCAGCACATCATATTTTTCGCATATCTCAGCCACTTTCAGCAGTTCTTCTCTTGTCCATACTCGCCCCACAGGATTATGAGGGTTGCAGAAAAGAAGTGTGCTATTCTTGGGATTCTTCGCCTTCTTCTCCAGATCTTCGAAATCGATCTCGTAACGACCGTCCACTTCCTTCAGTTCATTCCGGACTATCTTACGCTCCCCTTTCTCGATGGCACTGTAGAAGGGATAGTATACGGGAGGCATGACGATGACGCCTTCTCCTGGCTTTGTCAGAGAGGAGATTGCCATGTGGAAAGCGCCCACCACACCTGGGGTGGTGACAATCCATCTCTCCTTGATGTCCCAGTCATGTCTTCTCTTCATCCAGCCGATCACTGCATCAAAATATTCCCTGGTCGGTCCTGTGTAGCCAAGGATATTCTCATCCAGATAGCGCTTCAGTGCATCCACGATTTCTGGTGGGGTCTTGAATTCCATGTCCGCCACGGACAATGGCACAATCTTTTTCTCCACCACCTGCGGGTTCCATTTGATCATCTGATCATATTTGAATGAACCGGTGCCATACCGGTCCATAAGGGTCTCAAAATCATACTTCAATCACTACAACTCCTTACAATTTCATTTACATTATTATAACATAGCACATGGATGGCACAACCTGATTCATGCTAAAGAAACGAAGCTCTCCATAAAAGAAAAGCTTCGTTTCTTTAGATTTTTAGTAGAAGATTTACTTGTTCAGGCTGCGTACAGGTCTTCCTTCGATGTAACCCCTATAACCTTGAGGCTCCAGCTGAAATCTTGGTCCGTCCTCATCGGCATAAGTGAAGCCGTAAAGCTCAGGCTTATAGTCATTCATGACCTTCCAGAGGTCTTCAATAGCTTCTCCGAACTGCTCATCCTTGTAGGGTTCACCCTGGAAGATCATCATCCTGCAAGGTGGAAGGGTGATCATTTCAAACCCTTCCGGAACTTCTCCTTCATAGTCAGAAGGAACTTCCACTCCCTGTACATATCTGGACGTGCCTTCTGTTATGAGATGGTCCGGCAGCCAGAATCCTGCAGGTTCATACAGTGCTTCTGAGACGGAAGAGAGGATTCCCCAGACATCGCAGCCCACCTCTTCGCAGTATTCGAAATAATGCGTCGCCTTCTTGCCTCTCAAGAGAATCAGTTTTCTTTCCGGACGCTCCACCACCTGCACAAATAACGTACTCGCCTTCTTTTTGTTATCCATTTTTAGCTCTCCTTTCTGAATCATCAGGTAGTAGTCCCTGATCCGCGTGGGCATGAAAAGCTTCACCGGCTTCTTCTCCTTAGCATATCTTTTCGGTGCAATGCCGAATTCTCTGGAAAAGGCTCTGGTGAAGCCCTCATGAGAGTCAAAGACAAAATCCAAGGCCACATCCACAATTTTCTCATGCTGATCACGAAGCACCAGTGCAGCCTGACTGAGTCTTATAGAGCGGATATACTCGAAAGGGGTCTTCCCCAGCAGTTCCTTGAAGATCTTTGCGGCATGCCAGGGAGAATACCCTGCTGCATCTGCCAGATTCTTCAGCGTGATCTGCTCATGAATATGACTTTCCACATAATCCTGCATCTTCTGAACAGCATTGATCTTTTCCCATCTTTTCATGAACTACCTCCTTACTGTAAGGATAGCAAATGGTTGAATATATTTCTTGACCTGTATTGTGAAAGCGCATCTTGTTAGGCTACATTTTTCTGGATAAAACCAATGAGATGATCATATGGGTTACCATGAGAAGTCCCGCAGCAGCTGCAGAGCCGTAAGTCATATAGAAATCCTGTCTTATTTCACCAATGATCATGGAGACAAAAAGTGCTAGAAAGACCACTACGTTGATGTAAAATGATGCTCGATCTCTAATCGCAACGTTTCTTTCATCCTCATATTGCACCTTCTCCAGATTCTTCATTTTCGGATTTTTACGATGGGTATGATATTCGGCGATACCCATTCCTATAGCCGCACCAATGACTTTTGAGAACACACTCAGGATCGGTTCCTCACCTCCATTAATGATGAAGATGGCTCCTCCCAGAGTCATTCCGATATAGATCCAGATTATTCTCTTTATGTTATTTTTGACCATTTTATTTTCCATTCTCTTCCTCCTCATAAATGAATACATCTTCAATCGTGCACTGAAATACTCTGGCGATCTTAAAAGCCAGAAGGATCGATGGATTATACTTTCCATTCTCCAGTGAACTCACAGTCTGCCTGGATACTTCCAGAATCTCTGCCAGTTCATCCTGCTTCAGACCTTTTTCCTTTCTTAACTGTTCCAGCCTGTTTTTCATCTTATACGCTACTCCTTTGTAAAGCTCGCTTTACATATATCCTACACAAAGTTCCAGAACATGTCAAGCTACCTTTACATATTCCCTTCATTTCTTTTGCAATAAAAGAAACTCCTGAACGATCACTCATTCAGGAGTTTCTTAATGGAGGCGCCACCCGGATTTGAACCGGGGGTGAAAGTTTTGCAGACTTCTGCCTTACCACTTGGCTATGGCGCCATGGTGGCTTCACTCGGAATCGAACCAAGGACACGTAGATTTTCAGTCTACTGCTCTACCAACTGAGCTATGAAGCCAAAGAACACACATATATTATATATGATATTCCTTCAAAACTACATATGGAGAAGAAAGATTTTTCGTAACTTATTTTCTGATTAAGCCCTCGATCTATTAGTATGAGTAAGCTGAATACATTGCTGCACTTACACCTCTCACCTATCAACCTCGTGTTCTTCAAGGGATCTTACTGACTTACGTCAT
>NZ_JAFNJU010000005.1 GCF_017368455.1 Proteiniclasticum aestuarii
AAGTCTTGGACAGAAAAACGATAAAAAGAAAAAAGAAGATATATGAAGAATTCTCAAGCAATATCACCATACTCGATATGGGTAAACGAACCAACATGTTCAAGCTTCTTAAGAAACTGAGAACAGCGTGATTATCACGGTGTCTATTTTCTAAATATTAACCAACAGTAAATTGACACGGTCTGAATTTCATTGCACTTGGTATATCTGTAACGTATAGTTGTAGTAATGAGAGCTTAATGGCATAATCCATGGAAGGAGTGATTTTAGATGCAGAAGTTATATGAGGTGGTTTTCGTCTAATTGCATATTGCTCAGAAGGTTTGAAGTAACGAAAAGTTTTCTTTTTACGTCTTCTGAGACACTCAGAATTGGCCTTCCAGGAACTTTTTTGCTGAAAGCTGATCTTCACGCTGTGTTGCGGCGTGTGTATCAGCTATGAAGAATGAAGTGTAACCACAGCAGGTTGATCTTGCTGTGGTATTTTATTATCCTTTTTCAGATCACCGACAGAAGCCTTATGTAACCCTATTTGACCAGAGTAAGCTTTTAGAGCGTAACTGCAGCTGATTTGTTGAAAGAAAAGGGGATTAGAATAATGAGTCTAGAAAAATTCGGGTTTGATGACTGTTTCAGAGAAAGCTTCAGACCCTACCAGAACAAAGGATATGTGCCAGCCAGAATCGTGGCGCAGCATAAGGGACGCTACATGGTCCATACGGAGACAGGAATATTGAGCGGAAAACTGAGCGGGAAATTCATCTATCATTCCGATGTCAGAAAAGATTATCCCGTGGTGGGGGACTGGGTGGCCGTGAAGATTATTGAGGAATCGGAGTCGGTGATCTATGTCGTCCTGCCGAGAAAAAACTCGTTTTCGAGAAAAATGGCTATATCCGGTGGAAGAAAAATCAGAAATGGTGTCATCGTCGGCGGGAACATCGAAGAGCAGGTACTCAGTGCCAACATCGATACGGCATTCATCGTCACAGGGCTTGATGACAATTTCAGTATCGGCAGAATCGAGCGCTACATCACGCTGGTGAAAAGCAGCGGGGTGCATCCTGTGATTCTTCTCAATAAGTGCGATCTGGTGCCTGATGTTTCAGAGTACATGGAGAAAGTGCGCGCTGTGGCGGAGGGGATCGAGATCCATCCCATCAGTGCTTCCGCCGGGATCCATATGGACGTGCTGGACCCCTATACGGGTTCTGGCCAGACCATCGTCTTTTTTGGTTCTTCCGGAGTGGGAAAATCCACCATCGTCAATTACCTCTTCGAGGAGGACGTGCAGAAAACAGGTGCCACCAGTGAAGCCAATGGAAAAGGCAGACACACGACCACCGGAAGTCAGCTGCTGTTTCATGAAAGCGGATGTGCGGTCATCGATACACCCGGTATGAGAGAACTTCAGCTGTGGGCGGATGAGGAAGTGCTCATGGAGAGTTTCCACGATATCCATGTACTGGCAGAAGGCTGCAGATACAGAGACTGCAGACATGAAGAGGAGGACCACTGCAGCGTCAGGGAGGCCATTGCCGAAGGGAAACTGGATGCGGAAAGGTTTCAGCACTTCAAAAGTCAGCAGAAGGAGCTTGAGGCACTGAAGTCCAGCAGGGAATCCTACTATAAGGATCGAAGCAGTCAAAAGAAGAAAAAGAGCGTGAGACGAAATGGCGTGGACCGGTCCTTCTACTTCTCAAGGGAGAAGGAGGAGTAGCACTGTCCATGTCAGGAACGAATGATCAGAAGAATGAATAGAAGGAAATCATGAGAAGGGCAAGGGGAGAAAAGATGAGAGTAAATGGAAAGATCGCGGTCATAACAGGTGCCAATTCCGGTATGGGGAAGGCGTCTGCCAGAATGCTGGCGGAAAAAGGCTATCATGTGGTGATGCTTGTGCGAAACAGGGAAAGAGGAAAAGAAGCCCTGGAGGAGCTGGAAAAGGCCTTTCCGGGAAGCTTTCAAATGATCCTGTGCGACCTTTCCGATGGAGACTCCGTACGAGCAGCTGCAGAAGAAATCAGCAGGAAGTGCAGCGGCCTGGATATTCTGCTGAATAATGCCGGGCTCATCACCACGAAGAGACAGCTGAATGAAGTGGGTCTTGAGATGCAGTTTGCCGTCAATCACGTGGGACACTTTATTCTGACGCTTACGCTTCTTCCTCTGATGCGCGAGGGGGCAAGAATCGTTCAGGTGGCTTCCGGTGCCCATAAGTGGGGAGAAATCCATTTTGACGATCTGACGCTGGAGAAGAATTTCAGACCTTTCAAGGCCTACGGACAGTCGAAGCTTGCCAATGTGCTTTTTGCTGAAGCGCTTTCAGGAAGACTGAAGCCCCATGGCATCACCGTAAACAGCTGTCATCCGGGTGCTGTAGGCACCAATATGGGGGTGAACCGGGAGACGGGCTTTGGAAGAGGAATCATGAGTCTGCTGAAACCCTTTTTCAGAACACCGGAGGAAGGGGCGGATACGGCGGTGTTTCTGGCCACAGATCCATCTGTAGAAAAGGTTACGGGAGCGTACTTCTACAACAGAAAGCCTATGGCAGTTGCGAAAAAGGCACAGGATCGAGAACTTTCTGAAAAGCTATGGAGATGGACGGAAGAATTCACTGGAGTGTCCTTTAAGGAGATGGAGAAAAACATGGGCAACTCTTCAGTCAGAAATTAGAATCGAAAAATCCACCATCTGGGCAGAAATTCGATCTGTATCCAGATGGTGGATTTTCTCTTTTCAGTACGGTGTTTTCATTGGTTGAAGGCTCCATTGATTGCCTATAAGGAGTACTTATATTTCAAGATTTCCTGGGTCTTTCCCTGATAGGAAGCCATTTCTCTACACTCCAGTGTGAAGCCTGTTTTCTCCAGGACTCTTTGTGAGGGAATATTTTCTCCATGGCATATGCCATAGATGTGCTCGATCTTCAGCTGATCCATGATGGCGGGAAGAAAAGCTTTGAGTGCTTCTGTTGTATAGCCATTTCCTCTAAAGGCCTGTGCCATGTGGTATCCGACTTCGTAGCCATCCTTTATGGGCACGGCTTGTACATATCCGATGTTTTCTCCTTCATGAAGAAGGACCGGATAGACAAAGGGACCGGAAGTACCTTCATAGGCAGAAATAAGAAATTCCACTACTTCACGGGCATCTTCCCTGGTTTCAAATACTTCATCGGGAACAAAGCGGCGGGTTTCCTCATCCAGAGAATTAAGGTGGACACTTTCTACCATGCTTTCATCAAATTCAGTGATGAGGAGTCTGTCTGTTCTGATTTCCATTCTGTTTTTCACGATGTTTCCTCCAGTATAATAATGGCGCAATAGCTGCTCTAAAAATAGCTGAGGTGACAATGGTTTATCCGCACTGTTTTTGATAGAGTGACAGAAATCTACTTGAGACCTGGAAGCTTCTTGGCTTTTAGGCTCATGACCAGAGGAAGCTTTCCTTCCAGTTCCGGGTAATAGCATAAGCCTCTTTCATCGAGTCTGGAGCCACCCATGCCAGGGACGCACCTGTCATACTCTCTGAAGTCTGTGAGGTGGAGTCCTGCCTGGATAAGGCCTTGCAGGATGGCGGATAAGGTATGACCGAAGAAATAGTTCTCAGCGGTTTTTGCCTTGGAAGCATACCCGCCGATGGTGGTATCATATTCCGGTTCGGTGTCAAAATATGGATACTTGGGCGAGAGGGTTCCTTTAGCCAGTTCTTCTTCATCAAAGATCATCATGAAAGGATGGGAGTCATGAAGAAAGAAGATTCCATCATGTTTCAGAAAATGAGCGATGACCTGTCCCCATATCTTAAGGTCCGGCAGCCACCCGATGGCTCCATCGGAGGTCAGGACAATGTCATAAGTCCCGTCGTGGACCTCTCTAAGCTTCAGTACATCAGACTGAATGAACTGGACGGAATCCATGCCGAAATCCTGTGCCAGAAGGGTTGCATAATGAATATTCGAAGGAGAAAGATCCACGCCTGTGACTGTGGCGCCCATTCTGGCAAGGAGAATGCTGTCTGCACCGGTGTTGCACTGCAGATGCAGAATCCGTTTTCCCTCAACGCTACCTAGGCCTTCTATGACCAGGGGGTTCAGTGTGAAGTGCTCGTCTTTCAGAAGTTCTCTGAAATGCTCGTAGTGATCCTTGGACAGGGTGCTCCAGGCTGCCTGGTTGGCAGCGATGATTTCTTCATGCATGACTTCTCCTCCTTTATTCAGGGCGTGTTTTAGTTTCATTCCGTCTATTACTAAGTACATATACATAGATGAGATGATGTTGCTATGGACTAGATTGCCGTCATCTTCCTGTATTCTATCATCTGAATGAGAACCTTTTCAATATGAAAAGGAGGAAGATGCTCAGGAAGTTGAAGATTTCAATCATGGAGATGAATCCATCGGAAAAAATCGTGAGGTTCTCCATAATGTCTCCACAATTGTCCGGTACAGTATAAGTAACACCCCAATCTATATATATGGAAGGAAGAGAAAGAACATGATCAGAAAAACTATAAGCATGGCAATAGCCATTACACTACTCTCTGCTACTCCGGTTTTTGCCATGTCACAGCCAGCAGAAGAGCATAAAGCAGCCCCTGCTCTTGCAGTAGAGATACTGGAAGCACATGGAGAAACCCCTTCAGGAGAAGTTCTGAAGCAGGTGGCAAAGAATGTCGGACCAAGAGGCTCCTTCATGGGCGTTGAAAAAAATGACCCGATGTATGCGCATGAAGTGATGCATTATCTGCATCATACACTGAATGCCATCGACATGGACCATAATGGATGCATGCACCATGGCATGATGGAATAAACCTTCGGCACAAGAAGACAGAAGAAGCAGCGGACGAGGATTGATGAAAATCAATCTGGTCCGCTGCTTCTATCTAGTGATCACAATCTAGTTTAGAATAAGGAGATTCTAGAAGACCAGATTATTGTAATAGAAGAAACTGGTCCATCAAGATGTTCATTCACCTTGATGGACCAGTTAAAACCATAGAATCCTATATTACTTTAGGCTTTAAATCGACTCAGTTCTTCTTGTATGCTGCTAATGTCAGCGTTAAGTGAGTTCATAGCTTCTCCGATTTCTGTAATTTGTGCATACTGCTCTTCGGATGAAGCACTGATTTCTTCTGTGGAGGCAGCTGATTCTTCACTGATGGCGGCCATGGCTTCCAGAGAAGCAATGAGATCATTTTTCAGTGTATCCATGTTTCCGGTTTCCTTGATGAAATCTTTCAGGATGCTTTCCAGTTCATTGACGTTATGGTCCACCTGGTCAAAGACCTGTACGGTCTCGGATATGTTTCCTTTTGCTGATTCAACAGAGGTCTTTGTTTCTTCCACAGTTTTCGTGGTGACTGAAACGATGGAGACGATGCCAGTGATGATGGTGTTGATTTCCTCAGCTGAGTTGGAGGACTGCTCGGCCAGTTTTCGAATTTCTTCCGCCACTACGGAGAATCCTCTTCCGGCTTCTCCGGCTCGTGCTGCTTCAATGGAAGCGTTCAGCGCCAGAAGATTGGTCTGATCAGAGATACCTTTTATGGTGCTGAGAATATCTTCAATGGATTTTGAACTCTTACTAAGTTCATATACATTTTCTGCCACTTCGTTGGTGTTTTCAACGGTCTGAGTGAAGACGTTCTGAAGAGTTTCGATTTTCTGTCTTCCCTCTCGATTTGAGGACACCATGTTCTCGGAAATTTTCTTTGCATCTTCCAGGCTACTAGCAATGATATTAATACTTCTGCCCAGGTCCTGACCGGCAATGAGACGCTCATTGACACCAGTTGCTGTTTCCATTGCTCCTTGTGCGATCTCTTCCACAGCTCTGGTGACTTCCTTGCTGGAAGACATGAGTCCATCCACGTTTTCCATCACCCGGTCGGATGTTCCTGCCACAGAGTTGAAGCTTGTCACGGTCCCCTTGATGAGTTTTCGGACATTTTCCACCATGGTCATGAAGCGCTCACTGAGTACTCCGATTTCATCCTTGGAAGCATAGTTCATGGTGGCGGTGAAGTCACCTGCACCTACGCGTTCCATGGCCTTTTCCATCATGGCCAGAGGTCTGGAAACCCACTTGGATATGACGAAGGAAATGACACTGACCAGGATCAGAATGGATACTAGTACAGCCGCTGCATTGTTGATGTTGTTGGTTCTGATAATTTCCTCGATAGCTGCTCGAGGATAAGTCGCGACATAGGTACGGACTTCTCCATCACTTGCCATGGCGTAGTAGGAGATGCCATCCACAGTGATGGTCTGTAGGGTGTCTTTTTCTGAAAGCGCCTGATTCATCCAGGACACATCATCTGCGGTCTGGCCGATAAGCTCAGCATTCTTGTGGTTTAGGATTGTTCCCTCGGAAGAGAGGATGACTCCGAAGCCTCCGTTACCAATGTCCAATGTGTCAATGGTTCTTTGGATGTCGAGATTCTCCAGAAGCGCTTGGATGGCTTTAGGTTCAAGTCCGATCTGGATCACTCCTGGGGTATCCAGTCGTGAAACACCAAAATACTGGAAGAGTGTTCCGTCGGTTCCTCTTGGTGAAGGTTCCTGTACCAGCTGGCCGCTGTTCTGACCAATCAGATTTAAAAAGGGCTTTGTCTGTTCTGATTCGTTGAAATCGAAGTTGTAGAAATCTGGAATATTTCCATAGAGGAGGATTCCTTCTCCATCTGTGACATGGATTTCATCCACCTCCAGAATACTGGCCAGTTCTATCATTCTTTCTGTCTCCAGATAGGTCTGATCCTCGCGGATCATCACTGCAATACTTCGCGCCATGGCGATGATTTTTTTATTAAGGGCTTCTTTGGTGATATCCACCACATCTTCTGCAGAGAGATACTCGCTTTTCAGGTTATCCACCTGATCTTTCAGCTGCATTTCAATGACCCGGTCCAGAGACCTGGTGGTGGTGATGGTGCTGATCAGGGATTGCACACCGATGGCAAGTACAATAATAAGACTGGTGATGAGGACGATTTTACCTTTTAACTTCATTTTCATGAGTCTCCTTTGTTTTGAGATTGTGTGTGCTGTTTAAAACACTGAAGAAGTCTTCAGCGTGTTCGTCTGGAAATGGGATCTTTGACATTTTGGTTATCAAAGGACATACTTTATATTTCGGTTACTTACTTTTTCTTTTAAGACCGATTATTTACTAAATGAGTATATTTTTCGGTTTTCACACAAATTATTTTAAATTCAAAAGTGTTATTATTTCTATATTATATTAATGTTATCCTATGGATATGTTTTTCAATACAACTAGAATATGAGTTTATTGAAGTGTTGCTGAGCATGGCAAGTGAAGAAGAGGAACCTGAAAATTAGGGGGTACCTGTAATGCGGTATGGTAAAGAAGAGTCCGTATTTATGTACACATGAAATGTTAATATCTATATAATCCAAATAAAAAATTAGGAGGTTATGATGAGAAGAGAGAAGATCAAAAAGCCGATTTATAAGAAGTGGTGGGTCTGGTTGCTGGCGATTGTAATTATTGGCGCTGCATTAGGCGGTGGTGAAGATGAGCAGACGGTTGCTGATGGTGGGAACGAAGTAGCGCAGGAAGCAGCTGATACCCCGGAGGAGCAGCCTGAAGAACTAATTGAGCCTTCCGATGAGGTAGTGGAAGTTGGTATTGGTGTGCCGGCAATGATTGCTGATGTGTCGTTCACAGTGAATAGTCTAGAAGAAACGAAGGAGATCTCCTCCGGAAATGAATTCATAGAGAATGCTACTACAGAAGGGAAATATGTTATTCTTGAGATCACAGTGAAGAACGATAAGAAAGAAGCTCTGACAATCAATTCCAGCTACTTTTCACTGGAAACAGTAGATGGAGTTGTATATGAACCAAACACAGATGGAAAAGTAATGATGGCAATGATGGATGAAGATGATTTTTTCTTGCAGCAGGTGAACCCAGGATTAAGCAAAACGGGAAAAGTGGTTTTTGAGGTCGGTGAGGATCTGGATCTTAATACAGCCATATTGAAGGGGCAGACCGGATTCTGGGGAACAGAATCTGTTGAAATCAGTCTGAAACAATAATGCATCCGATGTGCTAGGATAGGGTCTATTGATCCGGTGATTCTATTCCATAGCAGATCGTTACAGAACGAAGAAGTCTGGAAATTACTCAAAATTTCCAGACTTCTTTATTTGAATAGTTCTTATAGTGGAATGTACAAAGGGATGAAATGGTTACGGATAGAAGTGAGGCTTTGCAGATGAAACCCAACTGGTACTTTATTGTCCTATGAGAGATGATCATGGTTGAAATCAATCTGATGATTTCTTTTAACAAAAGTATATCTTCATGGACTCGGGCATATTATCTGCAATGATTTCAGCCAGTTCAAAGGGGTCTGTACTCATTTTCTGTTTAATCCAATTCTGTATCATGCCGGTCGCCCCATAACTATTGAATTCAATTGAAAAGACAAGAGATGGCGTCATCTCATTTTTGGAAATTCTTTTTCGCAGCTCATTGGTATAGGCGATTCTTGTATATTCAGTAATATACTTCTGGAACGAATTCTGGCCTTCATACGCTAGAGCGTTCTCATAAAAGCACGCATTCTGTTTCATGGAGTGTAACATTTTCCCAAGTACTTCGCTCCATGGATCAACAGATGAGCTGCCAGAAGTGACAGCATCTATGCTGGTTCGGAAAATCCAGTTCACCAGCTGAAATTTATCTTTGAAATGATAATAAAAAGTCTGCCGGGTTGTATGACAATTATCCGCTATCATCTGGACTGTTATCTTTTCCAGAGGATAGGTTCCCATAAGTTCAATGAGGGAATCTGCAAGTATGTCTTTTATTGTTGTTCTGCCTATCATAATCCTTTAAGTGAACCTCCTTGCTGACATATGTAAGGACAGCCTGATCCTTACAAATAGTTAAAAATGTAACAATCCGTTACAGTATGATTATTTTGTCCATATGAACTGAAATGAATTCTATGTACAATCATGTTGTAAATAGCTCGAGCTAATTTGTTAATATTATATCATTTATTATGAATAATATTAATGAGTGAGTCAATTTTATTACTAGTATGTAGAAAGGAAGATGATTTTAATGAGTATGACCTATTCAAAAATTCTGGAACCGATTCAGATTGGAAAAGTGAGGGTTAGAAATCGAATCAATATGGCTCCTATGACCACGCTGTATGCAGGGAGTGACGGTGAAGTTACGGATCAGCTGATGCAGTATTATGCAGCCAGAGCAAGAGGCGGTGCTGGGATGGTGACTGTGGAAGGGGCCTATGTAAATGACAATGGACTTCAGATTCCCTGTTCTATTAATGTCAGTAATGATCGATATATTCCCGGTCTTTCAAGAATTGCAAATGCAATAAAAGACAATGGCTCAGTTGCTGTCCTTCAGCTTATTCATGCTGGTATCCAGGCATGGGTGGAGCAATCAGTGGGGCCAAGTGAAATCGGAAGAATAGATGGTAAGCCAATCTCTACAGAACTTACTCCAAGAGCCATGACAACAAAAGAAGTGCATCAGTATGTGGATGATTTTGCAAAGGCTGCGAAAAGAGCTCAGATGGCAGGCTTTGATGCGGTACAGGTTCACGGAACGCATGGGTATCTGATCATGCAGTTCCTGTCGCCCATAACCAATCACAGAATTGACAACTATGGTGTGGATAGAGATCTGTTTCCTGTTGAAATTGTACAAGAAATCAAAAAAGTCTGCGGTAAAGAGTATCCTGTGATTTTCCGTCTCTGTGCGGATGAAACGCTGGGCGATACATTCATGGAAAAGGGTATTACTATTGAAGATGCCAAGGTCACAGCTCAGAGGCTTGAGAAGGCTGGCGTAGATGCCTTTGACGTCACGGGAGGGTCCGATGATGTCATCCATTTATATGTGCCTTCAGCTTATGTGCTGGAAGGTATTGAAGGTGCATTTATTCATTATGCGGAACAGATCAAAGAAGTCGTATCTGTTCCGGTGATGACCGGTGGAGGCGTTGAGACTCCTGAGGAAGCGGAACGTATTTTAACAGAGCACAATGTGGATATGTTGTTTGTTGGCAGAGGGCTCATAGCAGATTCGGAATGGATTCGGAAAGTTGAGACGGGAAAAAGAGAAGAGATCAGACCCTGCGTGAAGTGCGTAGAATGTGGTCAGCGAATTGTATACGATGCTGAGATGAGATGCTCTGTGAATCCACTAAGTGGGAAAGAGTGGAAATATCTCAATGAAAGTGAGATACCCTATGCTCATGATGTGAAAAAAGTATTAGTGATCGGTGGCGGTATCGCTGGTATGGAAGCAGCAAAAACTGCAAAGCTGAGAGGTCATCATGTTACAATTGCTGAAAAGAATCCGAGCCTTGGCGGTACATTGACTACTGCATCCAAACCCTGTTTCAAGTACAGATTTGATCGGCTGGTTCAGTACTATATCAATGAAGTGAAGAGACTGGATATTGATGTCCAGCTGAACACACTTGCGGATGAGTACTATATTGAAACCATGAAACCTGATGCGATTATTATGGCGACGGGGTCAAAGGAGCTGCTGACAAAGATTCCTGGTGCGGAGCACTGTTTAAGCGCTGATGATGTCCTGAATGAGAAAGTGGAAGTTGGCGAGAATGTTATAGTAATTGGCTGTGGGATGGTTGGTGAAGAGTTATCATACAACCTGGCAAGGCAGAATAAAAAAGTGACGGTTTTTGAAGCGCTTGAACCAGCCATGAGTGTGCAGGGCATTGCACTGCTTAGACCTACAGGATTATTTGAACAGTACGGCGTCACAGTACATACCCATACGCCTATCGTGGAAATATATGAGGATGGCGTCCTTACGGTTGATTCCATGGGTCGTAAGATCATAACGAAGGCAGATCATATTGTTTCTGCCATCGGAAGAGTTCCTGCTTTAGGTGATGAGTTCATCAGTAGATTAAGAGAAAAGAAGTACTGGGTTCTTCCAATCGGGGATGCTGTGTCTGCAAGAAGAGTATCCGAAGCAGTACATGAGGCTTTCCAGGCAGCAATGAGTATCTAGTCTGATATTCGCTCAGATTTTCCGCCGATGGTCATGATTCGAATGACCATCGGCTTTCTGATTTATTTGATGGATATTCTCGAGACTCAAATCGATTCAGTGAGCAGGATTGAATAATTTTCCAGTGGTAGGGCTGCTCACGAACACACCATCATAAGCAACACAAACGTACCGAGCATTGACCATAAGGGTTGAAAACTCATCCATAAGTCCCGACGGTTGGATGAAGTCCTGTGTCATAAGTTTTTCTGCATTGCGTTTCACTTCTATTTGGGTTATTCTCTAGGGGAGAAGAACAGCCTCATTCACCTTGTCTCTATGGGGACGTTGAATGAAAAGGCAATAGCAGATACCAGGGAGGAATGTAAGAATGCCAAAACATGAAGAATTTATGATAGAAGCCATAAGACTGTCCGTTTCCGCCGTTGAAAATGGCAATGAGCCTTTTGGCGCAGTGCTGGTCAAAGATGGTGAAGCAGTATACTCTAACGAGAATCAGATCTTCACGAAGACGGATCCCACTTACCACGGTGAACTTGGACTCATCCGCAGTTTCTGCCAGGAAACGGGTATAACCGACTTATCGGAGTATGTGATGTATTCCAGCTGTGAACCTTGCTTCATGTGCAGCGGCGCCATGGTCTGGTCAAACCTGGGCACCCTGTATTATGCAGCCAGCAATATGGACCTGGAAGAGATTATGGGAAAGGAAGGGGTCAAGTGCTCGGAAATTGTATTCACACACTCCCATCATCAGCCGGAGGTTCATGCAGGGCTTCTTCGTGAAGAAAGTATGGAAGTGCTGAGCGCGTATTTCGGAAAGAGTCAGTCTGAGTAAATGATGGTTACCTGATGAAGTCATGAATCAGATGAAGATAAAGAAAAAAGAAGAAAGCGTAGAGGTTTTGATACCTTTTCGCTTTCTTCTTATTTTACCGAATAATCATTGTAAGCAGATTGTGAGGAACGACACTTTTTCTCAGACCAGCGCTAAAGCGATGTCCACCATTTCTGTGAAAGAGGTCTGTCGCTCTTCCGGAGTGGTCTGTTCATGACGGATCATATGATCGCTTACCGTCAGGATGGTCAGCGCCTTTACGCCCGCACTTGCCGCGTTGAGATAGAGACTGGTGGTTTCCATTTCTTCGGCCAGTATGCCCATGGCAGCCCATTTCTCCATGGCGGTCTTATCCGCATTGTAAAAGACGTCGCTGGAGAGCACATTGCCTACATGGACGCTGCAGTCTCTCCCATCAGCGATCTTTTTTGCTTTCTCCAGCAGCTCATAGGATGCGGTGATCGGAAACTGACCTGGAAGATTGAACTGATGGGCATAATTGGAGTTGGTGGCAGCACCCATGGCCAGAATGATGTCGTAAAGATTGATGTTATCCTGCATCGCTCCGCAGGAACCGATGCGGATCAGATTCTTCACACCGAAAATGTGGATCAGTTCCCAGGAATAGATGGCCATGCTGGGTGCCCCCATGCCGGTACCCATGACGGATACCTTCTTCCCTTTGTATTCTCCTGTATAGCCCAGCATACCCCTGACTTCGTTGAAGAGCACAGGGTTTTCAAGGAAGTTCTCGGCTATGAATTTTGCGCGAAGTGGGTCTCCCGGCAGTAGAATTGTTTCCGCGATTTCTACTCCGTTGGGTTTGATGTGAGGGGATTCTTTAAATGCAAGATTGTTCATGTAGTTCACTCCTTCATTGTTGTTGGATGTGCGTGTAGAATCGGATTCCTTATCACGTGTTTTCAACTTTATCATACCTTTTATCTCAGAACTTTCAATAATAATATATAGGAGCTCTTTTCGGTTGTTCCATCATGTACTGAACAGGAAGATTCTCAAGTGTGTAAGCTTCTGAATAGATGCAAACATGTCTAGAGGGTCTCTAACATTGGAAGAAGGAATGAGAATCAAAAAATAGCAGTGTGACTGCTGATATATTAAAGTAAAATTTAACATTGACTTTAATAAAGTAAAAGATTATACTTAATTAAATTAAAGGAGGCGATCGTTGTGACAATCGAAATGGTTCCAGATTGGATGGCTAATCTAGATGATGAGGATATGGTTTTTGTGAAGAAATTTATTTTGTCATCAGGGTCTCTTAAGGATATGGCTAAAGAGTATCAGGTAACCTATCCTACAGTAAGGTTACGATTAGACAAATTAATACAAAAAATCAACCTTAGCGAGGATAATGCAAAAGACCCCTACATAGCATTGATCAAGAGACTAGCGATAAATGATAAGCTGGACTTTGACACGGCAAAAATTCTCATCAATGAATATAAGAAAAAGAATGAGAGGGGAGAATAAGATGAAGACTCTTGGTTTGATTCTATTTGTTATTGCACTCTTATTTCTACAAATCTACTTATCCAGAAAAGAGAGTAAGGGCTTAGGATGGATTTTGCCTAGTGCAGTATTTTTGTATTCACTAGATCGTATTTACGTTCTTATTCTTCATATTTCCTCAAGAGATCCAGAGTACGTTGTAATGTCAGAAGTGATCCGATTTTCTCTAACAGTATTCATTATTACGAATATGCTAACTGTGTCGTTACTTCTAATCAATTTTCATTTTAAGAAGAAAAGAAGGGCGATGAAGGAATTAGAAAAAATGAATATTCAAGATCTACACTGAGGGGAAGTAAAGTAGTGCTTATTCATCCTGAATCTCAGATGATTAGTGAAATACTACATTAGTCTGTGGCGAGATTGGTGGTTTAATCAGGACTAGCCTCACTAAACGGTAGAATAAAACAGTGTCATTCAAGGGTTTCTTGAATGACACTGTTTTAGTTTATGCATTTTTCATTTTGGTCATGGACAATTTACAAGCAGAATCTGATGAGATTTCCTCTTACTCATAAACATAATGATCAGCCTGGGCAAACCACAGCTCATGATACTTGCCTTCTTTATCAGAAACCAGGGAAGCATGATTTCCAAGCTGCACGATTTCTCCCCGATCAAATACTGCGATGTTATGGCAGAACCTGCAGGAGGAGAGCCTATGGGAGATGAAGACCGCTGCCTTGTCTTTAACCAGTGCATCGAATTTCGAATAGATTTCAAACTCAGCTATGGGGTCTAGGGCAGCTGTAGGTTCATCCAGTACCACAATGGGTGCATCCTTATAGAGTGCTCTTGCAATGGCCAGTTTCTGCTCTTCTCCACCAGAGAAATCTCGACCTTCTTCATCAAAATTCTTACCGACGGATACCTGGTAATCAGGAACCGATGTATGCACCATGGTTTCTAAACCTGCATGAATGAGGGAGTCTTCCAGTTTTTCCATGTCAACATCTTCGCTCACAGCAACGTTCTGATCCATGCCGAAAGAGAACAGTTTGAAGTCCTGGAACACCACAGAGAAAAGACGGATGTACGCTTCATAGTCATATTCCCGGATATCAATGCCGTTCAGGGTGATGGTTCCTTCTGTAGGCTCATACAATCTGCAGAGGAGCTTGATCAGTGTGGTTTTTCCCGAGCCGTTCATGCCGACGACTGCCAGCCTTTCTCCAGAGTTTATGGTGAGGTTGATATGATGGAGAGCATAAGTTTCCGATGAGGGGTATTTAAAACTGACGTCTTTGAACTCGAATACATAATTGCTCTGCGGCTCAATCTGTCTGGAGCCTTCTTTCTTCATCTCAGGCAGATTGAAATAGGTGATGCTGCTTTGGAAGTGATCGCAGGCAGCGATGAGCATGTTGTACTGCTTCAGAAAACTGCCGATGGCCTGATAGAGCCTCATGATGGCATTGACCTGTATGAAGATGACCCCGATGGTTATGGCACCTACGTAGGCCTTCAGAACCACAAAGGTATAGACGGCCACCATCATGAAGACATTCACCAGGTTCAGCAGCGAGTAATGACGGATATTGGGTTTCACAAAGTTCTCCAGGCAATCATCGCAGTTGGGCGTAACGAAGTCCATGATCTTTTCATGGAGGAGATTCTGTGCATTATAAAGCCGGATGTCTTTGCCGTTGGCGTAGTTGTAGCTGATATGGAAAAACAGATAACCGAAGATCCTGTTGGCACCAACGCCGCCCTTTGCACTGTTTGCGACGGTCTCGCCCAGCTTCCCCTGAATGATGCTGGAGAGGAAAATACCGGTGAGAAGGACCACAACCATGGCCACAAACATCAGCGGAGACTGGATGAATCCCAGGTTTCCGGTCACCTCCACCTGACTTCCGCTTGTGAACATGGTCAGGATCAGGCCTGAAGCGATGAGAATTTCCAGGATGGCCAGTGTGCCCAGCTGCAGAAACTCAGCGATATGCCAGATGCTCATGTAGTTGTTTCCGCCTTCCTGAATAAGCTGCAGAAGATCCATGGTTTCCGTCTTTTCAACCAGGGCATAGTCCAGCTTCATGGTTTTCTTTGACAGCTCGAATTCATAATTGAAGATCAGATGGTTGGTCTCATCATTGTATCTTTTGGTGAAGTATCCGCTTAGGATATGGAGGATGAACAGGAACCCTACAAGGAGCGCCGCCAGGGTAATCAGGGTTGTCTGATTTCTTTCTCCCAGGAGTTCATCCAGGATTCTGGCTGAAAACACGATGGGCACAAAGGGCTTCAAGGCCTGAAGAATGGCATTTATGAAGAGGATCGGCAGATACTGCTTGCGCAGTGTATGGATGGTCTGTAGGGCCATCTTCACGGAAGTCAGGTTCAGTCTTGGTTTTTGCCTTTTCTTCATGATGCTACCTCCGTTTCCTCGTTGTAGTACTGACTCTGCACCTGGAACATATGGGCATACTGCTTTCCTTCCTTCATCAGTTCTTCATGGGTGCCGCGCTCTACGATCTGTCCCTGGTCCAGAAGCAGCACTTCATCGCAGAACTTTGTGCTGGATAAGCGATGGGAGATATAGATGGATGTCTTGTTCCTGGTCATATCATGATACTTTTCATAAAGCTCTGCTTCTGCGATGGGATCCAGGGCAGAAGAAGGCTCATCCAGAATCAGCACCGGTGCATCCTTGTATAGGGCTCGGGCCAGAATCAGTTTCTGGCGTTCTCCACCGGACAGTTCCGTGCCTTCCCGGTCCAGATATTTTTCGGCACTGGTGTATTTCCCCTTGGGAAGGGTACGCACTTTCTCTGAAAGTCCTGACAGCTCGATCACTTCGTCTACTTTCTTCTGATCGGTTTCTTCCCGGGATTTCATGGAGATGTTGACATCGATGCCATAAGCCAGTACCAGCGCATCCTGGAAGGCCACGGAGAACTGATCGAAGTAGCTGCTGATGTCGATGTCTCTTGAATCAATGCCGTTGATGAGAATTTCTCCGCTGTCGGGCTTTAGAAGATTCAGAATCAGTTTGATCAGTGTGGATTTACCGGCACCGTTGATACCTACCAAAGCGATTTTCTTTCCTTCTTCGATTTTCAGATTTAAATGATCAAAGATGACCTTGTCGCCATAGGAAAAGCAGATGTCACGTAGTTCAATGGAGATGGGTGTCTCAATTTTTCTGTCAGGCAGCTTTAAGTTGGCATTTTCTTCCACCTGATCCAGAAACACACGATAATCGGAGACTTCCAGAGAGTCTGATGACAGGATGATGGCATTGTTGACGAAGTTACTGACCCACATGGAAAACCCTGTGATGGAGCCGATATAGAGCACAAACTCCGAAGCGGAAAGGGAGCCTTGCAGGACCAGCAGGATCAGATAGATGTAGGCGAAACCATCCCGCAGGAAGGCGATGAGTCCATCCACTGCAGCGCTTATGAATACTCGAAGCGAGATCTTCTTTTCCCAATCCATTTCTTCATTGATGTACTTCTGACCTAAGGAAACAAGCCACTGGAACATGCCATACATTCTCACGTCTTTCGCATACTTCACGTCTTTTGAGGCATCGATGACGTAGGACTGTTTCTTTCGGATCTTGTTTATGGCATCCTTGTTTCGGATTCTGAATTTATTCACGCTGTTTCCTGCGAGGAAGCTGAAGATGCCGCAGAGTATAAGTAGAAGTATGATGAGCGGATTCAGCCAGGACAGGATGATGATGTAGACGAGGGCGCCTAAGAGATTCGCGCTGCACTCGACGATGCGAGTGACCATGTCCTCCACACCGGTGGAAGGTCTGCTCATGGCATGGCGTGCCTTACGCATTTCCAGCTGTCCCTGCTCTGAGGAGAGGTATTTATAGTGGACGTTCAGAGAGGCCATGCACATCTCAGAACCCAGGTTCATGCTTCTGAAATGGGATTTTCTTCTGGGAAAATACCCATCTGCAAAACTTCTGATCTGGCCGACCAGTAAGGAAACTATACCGAATATGGCGATTAGTAGCAGTAGTTCCCTGACTGATCTTCCTTCCTCAGAGTACTGAATGATGAACTTTGGCATATAGATGCCGATCAGAGGCTGCACCACCATGGTAAAGACCAATGCCAGCATAGAGAGAAGGAGTACGGAATCGATTCTCCAGATGTTCTTCAGCGTATAGGTGATATTACTCCATACGCCATAACGGGGTTTACTCATAAAATAAGTCCTCCTGTAACAGTATAAAATATGATAATGAGGCAGATGGATTGAGATTTGTAGGAAAGCGTGAAGAGTCGCAGAGGCATCGCAGTGAAATAAGAAGAGAGTTGGCTCAGCGAGAGAGAAATGCTCAGAAAAAAGCAGTAGCGCTAGGCAGAATTTCGTTTCATAGATAGTTCCCTGTGATGACGATGATGAAGATGTGATAAGATCGGAATTTGCTCCAGATTCGGTATGGGAATATTGATTTGGTAGCTTTTCTGGGTAAGTCAGAATAACTATATTATTAAGGATTGAAAACGATAATCAAAACATAGTATTATTTTAAACGATGATTACACTTTATTACAATAAAATAATGAGAAATTATTATGTTTTCTAAGCTTTCTCTATTTGACATAGAATCTTATTGAAATATCAGTTTTAAGATTAGTTGAAGAATCAATATTGGTCTTAATAGGTCGGAGAAAATGAATAATAAATGGTTGATTGTCAAATATGTTGTGATAATTATCTCCAAATTATATAATAAGGCTTAAGTAGAAAACTATAATATATAGATGATTATATGAAAATTTCTGTTTTGAGGTGATTTATGAATAGAAGACAGTTATCAGAATTTTTATTTAGCAAAATGAATATGGTTGAACCTTATCCCGATAAAGTAAAGCCTGTTTCTGAAATGATGGAGCTTACTGCCTTTTTTCCTGGGGGAATGGGGCTATGGTTAGAGGAAAAATCAGAGATAATTCCAGATATTCTTGTTCTTGGACATGATTTCTCAACTGTTCTAGAATACAAAAAAATGGTGGATAGTATGCAGAATGAGATTAATGGTCCTACTTGGAGAGAATTGAGAAAACTCTTTAAAACAGCAGAGATTGATCTTAACCGATGCTTCTTCAGTAATGTTTACATGGGGCTTCGCGATGTGAAATTGATGACTGGTACATTTCCAGGATCAAAGGACAAAGCATATGTTCATAGAAATTTAGAGTTCCTCAAGCTTCAGATTGAAACAATAAAACCAAAAGTAATCATCACATTAGGAAAGCCAGCCTCAATTAATCTTTCCTTACTCTCTAAGGAACTGAAGGAGTCATGGGCAGGTGGTAAAGCCCTTAGTATCCCGAACAATGGGTTGAAAAATAATGTTGTGATTCATGACCATAACTACATTTGTGCAGCGTTAGAGCATCCATCTATGAGAAATCAGAATGTGAAGAGAAGAAGACACCAAAATGAAAGTGGATGTTATTCAGGTAGTCATGCAGAAGTTGAATTGCTGAAAGATGCGATGCAGTTCACGTAACGGATATTTGTATCGATTACTAATTCATCCAATATCTTTTATGCGTTAAAGAAATGAACAATTAAATACATAACATAGTTTCAGAAGTAGCATCCAAGGTTTCATTACCGATATATGTTTTTAGAGAATCAAAAGAATACGCTGATGAATCATACATCGATGTCTTTGCAGATTTCGAAGGAATAATTGAATTTAATCTGATCGTAAAGACAGAAATTCCAGAGATGAAAGAGTAGAGAAAGTTTAACTAAAAACACACCAAAACACTCGCGAGTGTTTTGGTGTGTTTTTTGAATGTGTTCGAATGATAAGTCTATTGGGGAGAAGCAGACTTTACCTGTTCATGTTCAGATTATTCAAAGCAAACTGCTGAAAAATAGAAGATATTATGCACCAAACCTATATCTTCTCCAGGTAGGCATTGTTTCGGAAATCCGTCGGCGCAACACCCACTTCTTTCTTAAAAACCTTCGTGAAGTAATTATGGTCATAGATACCCACGTGGATTGCAATATCCTGTATGGAAAGGGAGCTGGTGTTCAGCAGGTTTTTTGCTCTTTCAATTCTTAGCTTGTTGATGTATTTGATAATGGTTGTGCCAACCTCTTTTTTAAAGAGATTGGAAAGGTAGGGCACGGAAACGTTGTATTTTTCCGCTAAATCAGAAAGGCTGATTTTTGCATCCAGATTGAAATCGATGAAATACAGGGTCTGCCTTACACAATGGGAATACTGCCTGGTGGATTTTGTCTTCACAAGAAGACAGTATTCCCGAATCATTTTCTCATATAATTGGTCTAACGCTGTCTCACTAAGGGAGTTTTCAATGTAGTTCACAAACTTGCTTGAGATCTCGTGTAGAAATATCGGATGAATCTCATTGGGTTCAATGGCTTTTCTGAAGAGAGTATTTGCTGTGATAAGCAATGATTTCTGCTCTCTTAAAGTGCTTGTCAATCGAGGTTCAAAGGGTGCACTGATGAACTTTCTTGCGGACTCCAATGCGGCTTTGCGGTCTCCTGCTGATATATACTGCAGAAGCTCTTTCTCAGTGCGGTACCTCAGCTCTACTTTTCTGGAGTAGGCATCAAAATCAGTTTTTGGCTGATATAGTATTCCTGATTTTGACACATTGGACAGGTCATGGTACTGAACAGAAAAAGGCGTGGCATCGGGATTGATGTAGTTCACGATATTACCAATGGTGGAGATGATCTGGAGATTGGTGTTAATGACGGGTATACCATAAATGAAACTTTTCAAGTGCTGCACATTTGAAATGGTAAGATTGTGCTGCTCTGTTAAATCGTGCCAGTATTTGTCATCGACGGTTTTATTAAAATATGGTCCGATGGTAATGAGCTCATTTTTGTCCTCATAAGGATAGAAAAAAATATAGTTCAGCATATAAGAGTCGGTGACAATGTGAAATGTATAATGGTCCATTTCCTTGATAAAGCCACGAACATCATCATAAAGATCATGAGATCTCTCCAGACTATCCCGAAGATAAAGGTCAAATGCTGGTAAATCATTATAAGGCTCAAGAAAATAATGCATGTCCAGTTTCAATGTGTCTTTTAGTAGCTTGGTTATGAAATCTAGTGTTCTGCTGATCATAGGATACTCCTTTATTACGAAACTGACCTTGATTAAAGAATTGCGATTAAGTATATCTTCTTCGAGTGAAAATATAGTTATTTGAAGAAATTATAACTAAGACACAGGAATTAATCAACGAAAACATGCAATTTCATGCAATTACTT
Source organism: Proteiniclasticum aestuarii (assembly GCF_017368455.1). Lineage (GTDB taxonomy): Bacteria > Bacillota > Clostridia > Clostridiales > Clostridiaceae > Proteiniclasticum > Proteiniclasticum aestuarii. Next base: position 20,699 of record NZ_JAFNJU010000005.1, read on the forward strand.
TAAAATAATACTAATACCAAAGTTTTTTTTCTAACTGACTAGAAAAAAACGTGATACATTGATTATGTTAACGAATACAGGGGAGGAACGTGTATGTTATGGAAATGGTAAAGCGTGACGATTTCAATGATCGGTTTATTCAAGTCAGCAATGTATCCAAGCATTTTGGCGTAACCGTTGCATTGAACGAAGTATCCTTCACCGTGCCAAAAGGCTTGGTGTGCGGACTCGTTGGAGAAAATGGAAGTGGAAAATCCACATTTGCATCTATACTTGCAGGGATTACACAAGAGACAAGTGGAGAGATTTTTCTGGATGGTCAGAAGTGGAAGCCCGGGAATGTGCTGGAAGCACAGAAGAACGGAGTGGCTATGATTGTTCAGGAAACAGGAACCATTGAGAATATTACTGTGGCAGAGAATATATTCTTAGGTCAAGAAATGCTGTTTTCAAAAGGAATATTCATCAGCCGAAAGAAGATGTTTGTGGCTGCTCAGAAAATACTGGATGAACTGAAGATCACTTCATTCAATTCTGAAACCCCTACATCCAAGCTGGATCTTCAGGATCGCAAACTGGTTGAGATCGCCAAAGCAATGTACTGGAATCCTAAAGTGTTTATAGTAGATGAGACAACAACGGCCTTATCCCATATTGGGCGTGAACTCCTCTATGCGCTGATGAAGAATCTGACATCAAAGGGGACAACGGTTCTTTTTATCAGTCATGACCTGGAAGAGCTCATGGAACAGTGTGACATCATTCATATCCTTCGTGATGGGGATTTCATTGGAACGCTAGAGAAAAATGAGTTCGATGCAGACCGCATGAAAGAAATGATGATCGGACGAAATCTTGAAGGAGACTACTATCATGCAGATGAGGAAGGCTATGCAGACGAAGTGGTTCTACGGGCGGATCAGATTACTACGCTGGAGGATTTGCTTTGTTTCAGTGTAGAGCTTCATCGAGGTGAGGTGTTGGGCATCGGAGGATTATCGGATTGTGGCATGCACACTCTGGGGAAAGCCTTATTCGGTGCGGAGAAAGTATTGGATGGAAAAGTAACTCTGTCAGATGGCACTGTCATTGACAATACGAAGAAAGCAGTCAAGCATAAAATGGCTTACCTTTCGAAAAATCGAGACCGTGAGTCTCTGGCTCTGAATGCCACTGTGAAGGAAAATATTGTCAGTATTGCCCATGATATCAATAAAGTTTTCGGACCCATCCTGTCATTCAGGAAAGAGTCCCAATATGCAAAAAAACAGATCGAAGACCTGTCTATCAAATGTGCATCAGAGGCTCATCTAGTGAGTACACTATCCGGTGGGAACAAGCAGAAAATTGTTTTTGGGAAATGGATTGGCGTTGACTCCGATATTCTCATCATGGACTGTCCCACACGAGGTGTGGATATCGGGGTTAAAGCAGCGATGTACAAACTGATCTATGAAATGAAGAAAAGCGGAAAGGCCATTCTACTGATCAGTGAGGAGCTTCCGGAACTGATAGGGATGAGTGATCGGATCATCATCATGAAAGACGGCGAAATCAGTGCTGAGATTCCCAGGAGTGAAGGATTCAGCGAACATAAACTGATAGATGCCATGTTGTAGGAGGAAGAAATGAAGGAGAAATTAAAACGGTTAAATGAACAGCAATTCTTCATTCGTCTGATGCCGATCTTTCTGTTGGCTGTCATGGCCATTGGATTCAATATCGCTACGGATGGAAAATTTGGAGATGTTCGAAATCTCAAACTCATCGTCACCCAGGCGATAATCATTGGTACGGTGGCAACTGGTGCGGTGTTTATATTTGGAACGGGGAATGTGAGTATTGCTCTTGGAGCTACCACTGCAATAACAGCTGCCATCATGAGTAAGGCATACCTTGCAACAGAATCCGTGCCTGTGATGATTCTTTCTGCGATTGTTGTCGCTACATTGATTATGGTAGCAACAGCAGTACTGAGTACAGTGCTGAAAGTTTCTGTCATGTTTGTATCTATAGTGGTCATGGTTCTATTCCAGGCAATTTTGCAGACAATACTGGGTGCTGGAACCTTAACACTGCCCTATGAGATGACATCGGCGCTTACCAGTGCGAATTTTCATTACATAGCCTTTGCGGCTTACTTCATTCTGTGTGCGGTGCTCTTTCACTTTACTGGAATCGGACGTTCCATAAAGTTTCTAGGATCAAATAAGATCTGTGCTGAGCAGAGCGGAATTTTCATGAACAAGTACCTGATGATTGCTTTCGCTGTATCGGGTATAGGAATCGGTCTTGCGGCCATCATGACGGGCATCAGAACGGGTACCATAGGTGTTGGAACGGCTTCAAGCCTTAATATGGATGTAGTGCTAGCCATTGTCCTCGGAGGCATGTCTGTGTTTGGCGGAACAAGATCTTATATCTATGCAGGAGCCCTTGGGGCGGTTACTGTCACACTCTTAAACAATGGATTACTTATGGTAGGTATCAGTCCAACAGTTCTTCAACTGGTCAGAGGAATATTCTTTCTGACATTTATCTTTGCAGGTCAGAAACGGCCGGATCGATTACCAGACAACGAAATATAAATATTGGGGGAAATGAAATGAAAAAGAAAATTGCATTATTACTGGCAGCCATGATGATGGTGGTAGGCCTTGCAGGCTGTGGGAGTAAAGAGACGCCGGAACCGTCTGCTCCTTCCTCACCGGAAGCAGGAAATGAGACACCTGCTCCATCAGAAGAAGAGAACATCACCATCGCTGTAGCCTGGAATGCCATCGATGCAACAACTCAGACGAGAATGACCTATCTGGAGGATCATCTGGGACCTGCGCTGGGCATTGACTTCATCTTTTCGGAGGCTATTTCTGATACAGCGCAGCTCATGACGTTCCTTGAGAACTCATACGCAGCTGGCGCTGACGGGTTACTTTCTCTTATTACAGACGGGACGGAGCAGCTGGTATCCAAAGCAGACGAGCTTGGTGTGTATACCGCAGTGGTATCTTCCACGCTCTACGAAGAAGTAGCCGCAGTTCCGACCTACATGGGCATTACCGGAATTGATTTAAGCAAGGTTGCAGATGCCTATGGTGAACTGATGGATGCGCAGTTTGATTCTGCTGAACCTGCGAATTTCATTGTGATTTCCGGTGGTTCCGCCATGGGCGTTGCATCTCATCGTGAAGCAACAAAATCCATGCTCAAAACATTTCAGACGAAATTTGATTTGACTTATGATGCGGACATCACAGAACTTGCCACACTGAATGCCACCACGGAGATCAGCACGGGTAATGAGGAAGTGAAGATTACCATCGTGCCAGGATTCCCCAATATGGACGGATATGTCTCTGGTGTTTCAGGACTGCTGCAGACAGGAGATTATGATGCCATCGTCTCTGTGTATCCTACAGCTGAAACCTTCGGCACCGCCATCGACGAAGTGGAAAAAGCACTGGGCAAGAATGTCAAGCTTCTTTGTCAGGCAAACTTTGGAGAAAATACCAAGAAGGCATTTAGCACCTTGGACTCCACAGGAAACCCTACACTGGATGGTGCTGTCATCAACTCCGGATCCGCTTCGGATGCTTATGGTGTAGTCCTTCTCTATAACGGCATCACTGGACATGGGGATGCCTTCAAGCCGGAAGGCAAGGCCATCACCATGGCGCCAGGACCACTTGTTGCCAGTGGCGCAGAAGCATACGGCAAACTGGAGCAGCTGGATACCAGCGATGAGATGTATGTGTACACCTCCGATGAGATCAAAACCCTTCTGAAAAAATATAACGATGCTGCAGACTATGATCTGCTTATGGAAACAAGCCGAAACTTCACCACGGAAAACATTCTGGAAAGACGTGGACTGAAGTAAGACGGTAGTGTAAAGGAGAACTGCAATTGAATGTTAAACAATTCGTCAATAAGGCCATCTATTTAATTTCAGTACCACTGGCTGTTGGTCTTTTCATGGAACTGCTGGTGTATGCACAGACTGGAGGCCATCTGGTTTCTTCGGTGCTGGACCTCCGGAACTTAGTACGAGATCTCGGAGTCACAGCGGTCATCGCTTTTGCCTTGTCTTTAAATCTAGGCAGTGGAAGATTTGATTTATCTTTAGGAGCTCAGAGACTTGTAGCCACCATCATTGGTGGCAACATCGCTGTGAGTCTTGGCTTTAATGGCATTGGACTGCTTATCATGGCAATTCTCATGGGACTCCTGGCAGGATTTGGTGTTGGGATGGTGTTTAGTGTCTTCAGGGTCCCACCTGTGATACTAGGTCTTGGCATGGCCATGATCTATGAAAGCCTGGCTTTTGCAGGTTCTGATGGAAAAGGGCTACAGCTCTTTGGTGTTCCTGATATCGAAATGCTTGTGAACCCAAACTTTACACTGCTGGTTCTTGGGCTGGGCACACTGTTTGTTTTTATCCTATTCACATTCACAAAGTTCAGATATGAGATGCAAGCGATGAGAGGCTCTCAGAAGATCGCGAAGACATCTGGAATCAATGTGTTCAGACATGTTGTGATCTGTTACACATTGGCCGGGGGACTGGTTGCGATTTCAGGAGTGTTCAGTGCTTCTTTCACTGGAGCTCTTGCACCGATGCTCGGCATGACCAGCAACAGTGCAGTGATCGCCATGACTTTCCCGATGTTTCTCGGGACTTATCTGGCACGAAGAACGAACATCGCCGTGGGGATCATCAGTGCTTCTTTGACCATAAAGCTCTTTGGTATTGGAATGGTAGCATTAAAAGTCTCCAACTCACTGAATACCGTCATCAATATGCTGGTGTTCATCGGATTCCTTGCTTTTTTAGCCAATGAAAGGATTCCTGCTTTACGAAGGAGACAAAGAGCACGCATTAAGGAAGCGAAGGAAAAAAGAATAGAACTTGAAAGCGTTACAAATGTAGGGAGATTATGATGGTCAATTTAAGAACGAAACCATATCTGCTCAGTGAAGAAAAAATCACTTGGGTCACAGAGACACTTTCTGGAATGTCTTTGGAAGAAAAAATAGGTCAGCTGTTTATTACGCTGAAGAGTAAACCTGGTGTTGATGAAAAAGAAATTGAAGAGACCTTGATGAAATATCACCAAGGTGGGTTGCGTTGGCAGGGAGGAGATATGGAAACAGTCCATCTCCAGAACACCACGTATCAGAAGCTCTCTACAGTACCACTGCTCATTGCTGCAAACTGTGATGAAGGTGGCAATGGATGTATACCTGAGAAAGGAACATTTGTAGCAACAGCTGCCCAGGCTGCAGCCCATGAGTCCCCTGATACTGCCTATCATATGGGACTGGTCTCCTCACGTGAAGCGACAAGCATCGGCTGCAACTGGCTGTTCAATCCGGTGGCAGATATCTACATGAACTGGAGAAACACCATTGTCAACACAAGATGTTTTGGCTCTGATGCAGATGTAGTTCTGAAAAACACCAGAGCATTCATCAAAGGCGTGAAAGATGGAAATCCCAACATGGCCTGCTGCATCAAGCATTTTCCAGGAGATGGTGTGGAGGAACTCGATCAGCATCTGGTATTCGGAATCAATAATCTGAGCGTAGATGAATGGAACGACACATTTGGCAAAGTATACAGAAATCTCATAGAGGATGGTGTTGAAACCATCATGGTAGGCCATATTGGGTTACCTGAAATGAGCAGAAAACTAAGACCGGGTATTAAAAATGAAGAAATCATGCCGGCCACCATCGCACCAGAGCTTCTAACAGATCTTCTCAGAGGAGAAATGGGATTTAATGGTCTGCTTCTTACAGACGCCACCCATATGATCGGACTTTCTGCAGTAAAGAGTAGAGAAGAGGCGCTGCCTCTGGCGGTGGCTGCAGGTTGTGATATGATCTTATTTGCAAATGATCTGGATGAGGACATGGCATTTATCAAGAATGGAATTGAAAAGAACATCCTGTCAGAAGAGCGCCTTAATGATGCGGTCACAAGAATTCTAGGGTTGAAAGCAAAGCTCAATCTGACCGATGAACGTGTGGCCATCCCTGAAAAAGAGCTTCTCTATACCAACGTGAATACAGAGGAGCATCAGAACTTCAGAAAACTGGCAGCAGAAAGATGCGTGACTCTGGTAAAGGATACGGCAAATCTGATTCCAGTGGATCCAGATAAGAGGAAGAAGGTCTGGCTGGTTTACGTACAGTCTGCGCCTACAAGCATCGCCTACAGACCAGACCCTCAACGACTTGTTATGGTGGAAGAGCTCGAAAGAGCTGGATTCCAGGTGGAACTGGCACCATGCTTTTATGATCTGGAAGCGGAAAATGGTCCAGGCATGATGAATTTTGTGAAGATGCTGAACAAAACCAGCAGAAAAGAGTTCAAAGAAAAGTACGATCTGGTTCTGGTCGTATTCAATATCAGCGGCTATGCTCAGGAAAATATTGTCCGCGTTAAGTGGAGTCAGCATCACAGTGTGGAACTGCCCTGGTATATCTCAGAAGTACCTACCATCGGTATCAGCCTGAATTATACAAATCATCTGATTGATATACCTCAGGTAAAGACATTCATCAACTCCTTTGGCAGTTCGAGAGATCATATCAGAGCCACCGTGGATAAACTCTGCGGGAAGTCCAGCTTCACTGGAGATGTTAAGGAACATTATTTCTGCAACAGGTGGGAAACGAGGTTATAAATGAGTACTTTTAAAGAAAACAGATACTTGGTCTGCATTGATTCTGATGGCTGCGCCATAGATTCCATGACGGTAAAACATGAAAAAGCCTTTGGACCTGCGTTGATTGAGATTTGGGATGTTCCTGATGAAAGGCATCAGGAGATCCTTACCCTGTGGAATCAACTGAATCTCTATACAAAAACCAGAGGAATCAACAGATTTCAGGGACTTTCTGCAATCTTATCCTACTACCCGGAGCTTTCCGATCCCATGGAACTTAAGAGCTTTACCGCATGGGTTGAAAATACGAAGGTTCTATCACCGGAATCCTTGCAGAAGGAATATGATAAAACCGGTCTCGAGATCTTATCCAAAGCCCTTGCGTGGTCTAGACGAGTGAATGTGCTTATAACTTCGCTGCCCTTGGCGCTTCCTTTTGAGGGAGTGAGAGAAGCAATGGTGCGAATCGGAGAGATGGCGGATATAGCTGTGGTATCTTCTGCGAACAAATCTGCGATTCAGGAGGAATGGGAGACGAGTGGATTATACAATCTGGTGCAGTATTTTTTTGCACAGAATGATGGAACCAAAAGTGAATGCATCAGAAAACTCATTGATTCAGGGTACAGGCATGAAAATAGCATCATGGTCGGAGATGCCATCGGTGATTATATAGCAGCCGAAAAAAACAACATCAGGTTTTATCCCATCATGGCTGGCAAGGAAACTTTTTCCTGGCAGGCATTTAAGGATAGATACTTCCAGATGTTCATGAATAGAGATTTTGATGAGCATATTCAAGCTGAACTTTTAAGAGCAATGGATGATAATCTAGCAGATTCCATAAGTAAATCTTAGAACATTGAAGGCGTATACGATACCAGGAGAGACAAGCAATCCATGCCTTGTCTCTTTCGTGTCAGTATAAAAGAATCTTCAGTTTTATGACAGATTTTGGTGGATGAGCATAGTCATACGGAGGTAATTATGAGAGAAATATATCCATTAAATACAGGATGGATGTTTGAAAAAGCAAATACAGTACTTGAGAATAATAGTTACATGATATCATCCCACGAGGTGGTGAATCTGCCCCATACTTGGAATGCAGATGACAACAATGACAGGGGGAAGTATGTCTATCAGAGGAATTTCTCTTTGGGAAGTAAGCATGCGGACCAGGAGATATACATTGAATTTCTTGGAGCAAACTCCGTATGTCAGGTGTATCTAAACAGCACTTATCTTGGAGAGCATCGTGGAGGATATTCTACATTCCGATTCTGCATTACCCAGCTGGTAAGATGGTATGATGACAACGAATTGACCGTGTTTCTGGACAACAGTCCTACAGAAGATGTCTCACCCTTGGCGGGAGACTTCACGATCTACGGTGGACTTTACAGAGGTGTGAATCTGATCTGCACAGATAAAAACCATTTTGATCTGGGTTATTATGGCACCAGTGGCGTGATTCTTCGAAGCGAAGTGGATGAGAAAGAAAATGGAATCCTTCATCTGGAGCTGCATGCGAAATGTGATGAAGGTGTCAGGGTTCAGGTGTCGGTTCTTGATGAGAATCATGAAACCATAGAGACGAAAATTGCAGATGCATCAGAAAAACACATTTCAATGAAAGTGGAGAGACCAGACCTATGGCAGGGCAAAGAGAAGCCATGCCTGTATGAGCTGAAAGCAGAGCTTGTGGGAGAAGATACAGTTTATGATGAGGTCAGCCTGAAATTCGGATTCAGGGCGTGCTCTCTCCATGCAGAAAATGGTTTCTATCTCAATGGAAAACATCTGCGGATCAACGGTGTAGCAAAACACCAGGACTGTGAAGGCTATGGCAATGCGGTGACACCAGAGGTCATAAGAAGAGATTTTGATCTGATCAGAGAAATCGGTGCCAATGCTGTGAGACTCTCTCATTATCAGCATGATCAGCTCGTCTATGATCTCTGTGATCAGGAAGGATATGTTGTCTGGGCTGAAATTCCAATGATGTCCATGCCGGATTCACAAAGCGTTCTGGAAAACGCAGAAGAACAGCTGAAAGAGCTTGTACTGCAGAATTGTCATCATCCATCCGTATGTTTCTGGGGTATTCAGAATGAGATTGCCATGGGCGGGGAGTCCATCAGTATGTACAGATCTGTGGATGAACTGAATGATGCTGTGCATAAAATTCTGCCTAAGGCACTGACTGCCAGTGCCAACATGTACTATGTCAAAAATTCCAGCCAGCTGAATCAGATCACCGACATGACAGGATATAATCTCTATTACGGGTGGTACTATGGAGAGACGAAAGATCTTAAACTGTGGATTGAAGAGTTTCATAAAGATAACCCCCAGGTTCCGTTGGGGATTTCAGAATATGGTGCAGATGCCAACCTTGCCTTCCATTCTGAACGGCCGAAAGTGAAAGATTATACGGAAGAGTTTCAGAGTATCTATCATGAAGAGACCTACAGGATAATCAGCGACAAGCCTTATCTTTGGGGCAGTTTTCTCTGGAATATGTTTGATTTTGGCAGCGCTATACGAGATGAAGGTGGAACCAAGGGGAAAAACTGTAAGGGCCTGGTCACTTTTGACAGAAAAATTAGGAAGGATGCGTTTTATTTCTACAAGGCCAACTGGTCCAAGGAACCTTTTATCCATATCTGTGAAAAGCGGTTCATAAACCGGCATGAAGATTTGATGGATATTAAAGTGTATTCCAATTTATCTAAAGTTACAGTATCCGTCAATGGTGTTGAGATGGAACCAGTTTCTGGAAGTGTTGTATTCATCTTCAAGAATGTAGCTTTAAAGCCGGGGCAGAACATCATCAGAGCGTATCAGAATGGAGAGGAAGACCAGGTTGTCTTTGTGAAAGTAGAGGAGCCTGACCCTTCTTACGTCTTTGTAGATCCTCACCCGGAAATCAATGTGAAGAACTGGTTTACTCAGGAACAGGGTGAGGTGGATGTTTTTCCAGAGAACTTCTTTTCCATCCTGGATTCATTAGACACCTTAATGGCCAACGAGGCAGCCTGGAATATTGTGAAAAAGTTCGCGCCGAAACTTGCCGAACGTGCTGTGCCTGGAGTGGTTACCCTACTCTGGGTCTGTAATAAAATGAAAAGCGTTCTCTCGGAAGAAACGGTGAAGAAAATGAATGGTGAACTTATCAGAATCCCTAAAGAACAATAATTTTTCACATTCTAAAATAATTCTATATAAGGACAGAATGGAAAGGCAGGAGAAAAATGATCAGATTTACATTACATAGTGACCAGCTACATCCATTTCCGCACTACTGGGAACATTGCATCGGCAGCTGCAATGCTTATACGGCACTGAGAGAGGATTACAGAACACAGCTGAAGCGGGCTCACGACGAACTGGGGTTTCAATATGTACGGTTTCATGGCATTTTCGATGATCGGATGAGTACACTTCTCATGAAAAAAGATCATCAGGGCAATGAATACGGACTTGTATATAATTTTACCAACATCGATAATATTTTTGATTTTCTTCTCAGGATTGACATGAAACCTTTTATTGAGTTGGGCTTTATGCCTTCTGCCATTGCCCGAGGTGACAAAACGATTTTTCATTATAAAGCAAATATCACTCCGCCAAAATCTTATGAGATGTGGGGGGAGCTTGTTCGAAGATTCGTGGAGCATCTTGTGGACCGCTACGGGATTGAAGAAGTTAAAAGTTGGTTTTTTGAGGTCTGGAATGAACCGAATCTGTTCTTCTTTTTCGATGGAACGAAGGATGAGTATTTTAAACTCTACGAAGTTTCAGCAAGGACGATCAAAGAAGTCCATCCTGAGCTGAAAGTCGGTGGCCCAGCTACCTCCTGTAATTCCTGGATCAAGGATACGGTGGATTTTTGCAGCGTTCATGATGTTCCCCTGGATTTCATTACAACCCATCATTACCCTACAGATGATCCTCTCTGGAAATCAGGCATGGATATCATGGATTTTTTTCAGTCGGACTTGGCTGGAAACCGCACCTATGAACGTGGTGTACTGACGAAGATGGCAAAAAGGGTTCGTGAAGAAGCTGGCGACTATCCGGTGTACTTCACAGAGTGGAACACCTCTGCCATGCAAGGTGATGCGAAGCGGGATGAACCCTTTGCCGCTGCCATGATTGCCAAGACACTGGCGGATCAGGATGGACTGGTTCAAGGATATTCTTATTGGACCTTCTCGGATATTTTTGAAGAGAGCGGACAGCTGCCAGGGGCCTTTCATGGTGGATTCGGACTGCAGACCTGCTATGGGATTGCAAAGCCATCCCATAGAGTCTTTCAGCTGTTTCATGGACTCGGAGATCGGAGAGTGGGGATTTCTTCAGATGTTTCACATGCCACAGTGGAGGCAATTGCAGCAAAAACAGATTCAGGGTACCGAATCATTTTCTATAATCATACGATTCCAGGAGAAGCGATTCGTGAGGAGACGATATCTTTAATGGCTGTATCAGTTTGCACCCTGAAAAATGTGGTTGTGTATCGAATCGATGAGAATCATGCAAATCCCAAAAAGCTCTGGGTGAAGCTTGGAGAACCGGAGTATCTGAAAGAGAGAGAGCTTCAGCTTCTTCATGGGGAATCCGAGCTCATTCCTGAAATCATGGAGATGGATTCGGAGCTGATACTGAGTATTCCTGCACATAGTGTCATTGCGGTAGATCTGAAGTGTAAAAACTGATACCAGGGTGACAATAATCGGATAATAAAGGATATGTTATGTAGCTATCAGAAATACAGTTTTATATACAGGTAAGGAGGCAAAAATGAAGAAACCGCATATCATTATATTTAATCCAGATCAGATGCGAAGTGACAGTATGGGGCATCTTGGGAATATCGCAGCAAAAACTCCGTTTTTAGACCGTTTTGCATCCGAGGAAGGTATCTCTTTCAGAAACACTTTTTGTCAGAATACGGTTTGTGTCCCCAGCCGTGCAAGTTTTACAACAGGCTTATATCCGCATGTGCACGGGCACAGAACCATGAACAGAATATACCTGTGAGTGTCAGAATGTTTGATAATCTGATCCAGATCATTCTTGGTTATTCCCCTGAGAGCTGTGATATGGCGGGGGTATGTTCTGTGAATACAGTCATAGAAGCTGATGGCTCTATGTATCCCTGTGACTTTTATGTGCTGGATCAGTGGAATCTGGGCAATATTACACAGGATGATTTTTCATCGCTGAAGAAGAAGGATCGAGCTCTTCAGTTCGTGAATGAATCCTATCCTAAAAATAAGGAGTGTGTAAGCTGCAGTTACTTGAAGCTGTGCAGATCAGGGTGCAAGCGCCATTATGTTCAAAATGGAACAATCAGTCAGAATTACTTCTGCAGTTCATACAAGGAGTATTACAGTCATGCTTATGAAAGGCTGAGAGAAATAGCACAACTCGTGAGATACTACAAAAAAATCTAAGTGTTGCACAAACCACTGGATGGAGACATTTTGATACAAGGTGACGTCTCATATTCAGGTATAATCAAGCAATCTGATGAAGAAAAGCGGTTTTCCGAAGTGAAGGAGAATCGCTTTTCAGATAGGCGTGTTTCGTATGATACAGGTTTATACTTTTCAGCACTTCCTTCAGAGCTTCAGTTCTAGCATCATTTGTTATAGCTAATTTCAATGGCTAGAAGTTGATTGAGCTGCCTACCCTTTCTATTGACAGATCTATTATTCTTAAGACCATTTTAGAAGAACAGAAAGAGACCCTTCCAATCTCATGTTTACTAGAGATATCGGATGGGTCTCTTTTCAAATGATTTTATAGCAGTGTGATGGTTTCTCGATTGGAAGGGAATATAAAGTGAGTGAGTATGTTGGACCCGTAATAAACTACCTCATGGCATTCAAATGCTTAGGCAGATCCCCAATCATTTTTATTACAACATCAATATACCCACTGCGCCTGTCCTGATCCAGTAAATAGTGATCGGTTTTATCTTCAGCGACGATTCTCTCCAGTGGATGGACAATACTTGCAATTAGAATCGTGTGTGGCACTTCAATGTCTTCAGGACTAAGTTTAAAAGCTCTTGCGAGAACCTGATCCAGAAGCTGATTCATGTTCTCTGTCACACGAACAATTTCTTTAAATAATGAATCCGGGTTCTTTGCTATCCGGGCTTCCTTCGAGAGGATGGTGATCCCTGGGAACCGGATGCAGTAGTCCATGACACGTTCTGAGAAAGCTTTCAGCTTTTCCATGTCAGTGAGTGTGTCATCTTCTAGAGGCTCGATGGTGGACTCTACATTTTCGATATAGAACTCTTTCGTTTTGTTGATGAGCTCTTCTTTGGAGCGAAAGTAGTAATTGATGGAAGCCACGTTCACATCAGCTTCTTTTGCGATGGCACGTACAGGCACGCTTAAGGTGCCTGTTTTTCCAATAAGGTACAAGGTTCTATCTAGTATTTTTTCTTCTACACTGTTGAGTTCTCTCATGGCGGCTCCTTTGAAAGTTCTTGTTTTGTTATTAGTATAGCATGATTTTCTTCAGTATATTTGAAAGGTCTTCTTCAGTACTTAAAAATAGCATTTAAATATCGATTAAGGGTAGAATAAAGCAGATGTTCCATTGAATACGAGATAGAAATAAAAATAATTAAACAAAACGTTTAAAACATATTGATTAAAGCAATAAAATCTAGTACAATTTGTTTGTGAAATAACGAACCAGGAGGGAATTATGAAGAAACTGATTGTACTACTACTTACCATGATGATGCTTGTGAGTGCCGGCTGTGGCGCAAAGAACGAAGCCCCAGAGGAAACGCCAGGCACCGCCGCTGAAAGCCTCTTTACAGAAGGAACCTTTGAAGGAACTGGAAAAGGTCACAATGGAGAAATCAAAGTTGCCGTCACCTTCACCACAGACCGTATTGAGAAGATCGAGGTGCTGGACCATAAAGAATCTCTAGGGATTTTCGAAGCGCCTGTGGACAAGATTCCAAAAGAAGTTCTCGAAGAGCAGAGCCTGACGGCTGACCTTGTGGCTGGAGCGACCGTAACGTCCGAAGGTCTACTCGAAGCCATCGAGAATGCCTGCATTGCGGCAGGAGCAGATATCGAATCCCTGAAGAAAGCGGAAGCAGGCCAGGAAACAGAAGGCGAAGTCGTTACGCATGAAACGGACATCGTTGTTGTGGGTGCAGGCATCGCAGGACTATCTGCTGCCATGGAGGCTGTAGAGCTGGGCGCGAAAGTAATACTGGTGGAAAAGATGCCTATTGTTGGTGGAAGCACCACGAGATCCGGTGGAAAGATTCTTGCTGCTGGAACGGACATCCAGAAGGCCCATGGGATTGAGGACAGCGCAGAAGCCTTTGGTGATTTCCTCATGGAGGTCGGAGAGAATCAGGTGGATGAGGACTATGTGAGACTCATTGCAGAAAAGTCCAATGAAAACCTGGAATGGCTGATCGAGCATGGCGTTGAGTTCGCTGATGACATCGAGCCTCTGCATTCCACCATCAGTCCTGCCAGAGGACACTATACAGCAAACCTATCCGGTGCAGGCATGATCACCCCTCTGGAAGAAGAATTTCTTGCAGCAGGTGGAACCATTTTGTATGAAACTCCAGCGGTAGAGCTTCTGACCGAAGGAGACAAGGTCATCGGTATTAAAGCGACCAATCCTGACAAGGATGACATTACAATAAAAGCGGAGTCAGTCATTCTGGCTACTGGCGGATTCAATCACAATGAAGAAATGATGGAGACCTACATTCCTTTCCTGAAAAACTATACCAGCAATGTAGGCCTGGGGAATTCCGGTGACGGTATCACCATGGCCAAGGCTGTAGGTGCAAAGCTTCTGATGAGAGAAGCTGGCATCAATCTGACCGTAAATGGTGGAACCTACTATGGGTATGGTGAAGAATTCAAGGGCCTCTTTGTGAATCCTGAAGGAGAACGTTTCATGGATGAATCTGTCTTCCACTTCACAAGAACCAGAATTCTCATGGATCATGGCATCAATGAGATGTACGCCATTACAACTGAGTACAATGACCGCATCGGGAAATCCATGGAAATGGGACTTGCGTTTGAGGCAGACTCTGTGGAAGCGTTAAGTGAACTCATCGGTGCTGAGAAGCTCAGCGAGACCGTAACCAGATACAATGAACTGGCAGAAGCTGGAGAGGATGCGGACTTCGGCAAGGATGCATCCTTCATGAAACCTGTTGAAGGAGAGAAATACTACGCGCTGTATATGGGCATGAGCAGTTCAGGTACCTTCGGCGGTATCGATACAGACCTTCAGGGACGAGTCTACAGCGAAGACGGGTCCATCATCGAAGGACTCTATGCAGCGGGAGAGACTGCATCAGGACGTGTTCTGTACAAGGAATACCCAGGTTCTGGTACTGCCATCATGTGCTTCCTGACCTTTGGCCGTGAGGCTGGACGTCATGCAGCAGAAGCATTGAAATAAACTTAAACTTAAAAAGAGGAACATCGTATTTGAAGATGTTCCTCTTTTTGAGTTCAGCAATAGATGAGATGCAACACGCTGACAATGGATGCTGTCCAACATCCGACCCAGTGCCAGAATGGAATGTTTGCAGTAGGCGAGTCAGATGCTCATGTGGTTATATTTGTAATGGATAGTATAATCTATCTTCGCTCTACATAAATGACAGTATAGAAACCTATGAGAACACTCGAAACACTCGCGAGTGTTTACGTGTGTTTATAACTGATACGATTAATCAGATGAAGTTCATCTCACAAATTATAGAACATTCAGAGCAGTAAACTGAGAAAAGTCGTCATCCAATTGCCACATCCATAGACAGAAGAGATATGATGGTTGGATCTGGATGAGAACATCATAATAAGCCTAGATCAATCGATTCGTTAGCAGGAATCTGTTTCTCTAAATGAAAATACTTTAAGCTATGAATTCATTCATTTATATGTTTTGATTTGATCACAGCTATATTTGTGAATATTTTGATATAATGAAAGAGAATTAGTATTTCGGAGGATAATATGAAAGTAAGGAAGTATATTGAAAAGTTTCCGAAAAAGATCATAGGTGCTGCAGAGCTCATGGAGAAGATCATTTTACCCTATGGCCTTCTTGCGGATGAGGTGACCCAGCTGGTCTCAGAAGGTCTACTTGAACCTGTAAAATCATCTGGACTCAATGGCAGAAGACCAGTGCTATATAACAGGTATCGCATTGTAAGAAATGAGAAAGACTATTCCGATGTCTATGGACAGATCCGTCTGCTGCATGGGAAATTCGACCATCAGTACTATCTGGATCATCCGGAAAGCTATCGGGAACAGGAGGAGGACATCAGAGCGCTCAGTGACTTCCTATGGCATAGAGCAAAAGAGCTGGAGACGCCCATGTCCATCAATGAAAGGTCCTTCTCCATCTTCGGGAAAGAGAAGCTTCTGAAATCCGTGGAGAAGAAGTTCAGCAGTTGTTTTCATCTTCGAGATTTCATCTGGGAGGATCTGAACATCTATGCCACGCCTGAGCCCTTTTTCGAGTACATCCATCCGAATATTCCTGAAGGAGACATATTGGTTGTGGAGAATAAGGATACCTGGTACACGCTGCGAAAGATCATGCGTGAAGAGGACAAGGTGCGTCTCTTCGGTAATGATTTCAAGGTGCTTCTGTATGGAGAAGGGAAGAAGATTACCAGGCAGTCCGGAAGACTGCGGGAATACAGTGAAGAGGTGCTGGGAGAAGGCGATCACAGATATTATTATTTCGGCGACCTGGACTATGAGGGGATCTCCATCTTTCAGGAAGCGAAACAGAAGAATCCGGAAATCCAGATGTCGCTACTTACACCAGCCTATGAACTGATGCTTTCGCTCGGTGAGAACATGAAGTATCCAATGACCAGAGATCACAGAATGCCAAGAGCAGATCTAACTGCTTTTCTTGCTCTCTTTTCAGAAGACCATCAGAAGAAGATACTGGACATTCTGGAAGGGGGGTACTATATACCTCAGGAAATACTGAACTATTCGACGTTTAAGTCACATATGAAAGGAAACAGCCATGTATGAATTTCTGGAAGGATTCCACAGGCGGATGCAGCTCATCGGTGTGGTGGATGCCCTGATCAATCGAAGAAATAAGAAATCTGAATTGGAATCGCCCGTCGGAGACAGGCAGTTTGAAAACCTGATCTTTTCGGTCCTCGTCTTCATCATGGAAAAAACCCTCACAGAGGAAGAAGAGTGCACCATGAAGGCTATTGCCGCATTTGTCGAGCAGCTGATGATAGAGGAGTATCAGTATCCCAGTCCCACGGAAATGGCTCTTCCGATCAGTGAATACATCGTGAAGACCATTCTGCAGTTTGATGGGAAAAACACCTATTATCCGGTGATGAATTATGAGACAAAGGAATGGACGGAGCTTAGAATTAAGCTTCTGGATGAAAAGGTGGAAGACCGTCCAGGAGGATATGTCAGCATCTATTCCCTGACGGATCAGGGGTACGACTTTCTTTTTAGAACCAAGGAAGTGGATAATGAAATCAGCTTCTCTGTGGAGGAGTTCAAGCTTCGAGAACTAATCAAGCGCAAGAACTACAAGAAGGCCCTTCAGCAGAGCAATAATCTGGTGCAGATGGTCAGACAGAAGAAAAGGGATCTGGAGCAGTTCATTCAGACCGCCAAGGGAAACATTCTGGAGCTGGATCTGTCAAAGTTTGATGAGCTTATCAACAGCACCTATAAGCTTCTCCGGGATGAATACGAAATGCTTGGGGAAATATTAGGGATGGTGAGAAAGTCCGAAGAAAGGCTGAAGATGGAATATAGCCTCCGGGGAGAGCTGACGGAGGATTTGAAAAAGGCGCAGATGGAGCTCGGTAAAATCAATCAGAACCTGGCTTCCGCCAGGAAAGAGCAGATGAATCTCATCAATGAGAGAGAAGGGTCCTATCAGATCCTGAAATCCACACTGGCGGAAAGCTTTCAGTACACCCGTCAGAAGCGCTATGACTTTGAAGCGGAGATACTTCGGCGAATGGAAACTGCTGGAGAAGAATCCGTGAAGAACCTCTGGCGACTCTTCAATCCTCTTTTCCACGTGGAGCCGGTGCGTCATCTGCCCATCAGTCTATTCTATCAGCGCCAAGGAAAACTGATAGACCAGGACGAGGCACCTGAAGCGGGATTTCTTATGGATGAGCTTCAGGAAGATCTGGAAAAGACACAGAATGAGAAGACTAACCTCTGCTACTTGAAGATCATGAAGAGCATTGCTGAAATCGCCATGGAGAAGGGCGGTGAGACAGATTTCAGAACCCTCTGCCAGGAACTGAAGAAGGAAGAAGAAACCTGGGCGCGTCTCATAGAAGGGAATCTTCTCTTCATCACCATGCTCAAGCTCTATGAGCTGGAGAAACTGGATGTGGAAGCCTGGAGGCGGTCTAAAAGCACTTTTCTCGGGAATCCCACCAGTGAGTTCAATATTGATGCACTCCTCTATCAGCTGAACCAGGGTGGATTCGGTTATGAGCAGGTCAATGAGATCCATTTCTCTAAGATTGAAGGAGAAAGCTTTGAGGTGATTCTGGAAGAACAAAGAGAAAGCATGCTCATCCGAAATAAGATTGAGCTGGACAACATACGAATAAAGGTGGTGAAAAGTCTTGGAGAATATTAGAACAGCCTCTCAGATTCTTCGGGTGATGATGGAAGAAGGAAAACTGGAAAGAACAGGGAATAAGGACCTGTTCATGAGCTACATCAGTGAATCCGGCGTTCAGGAGGTTCTCCACGCCATGACGGAGGAACTGGATGCACAGGTGCTTCGCATAAACAATATCCTCTATCTGATCCCTTCCACGGAGAATCAGCTTCTGGGGTTTCGGAACAAGGATGTAAGGGACTGGCTTGGAAGCAATGTGAGGCAGGCGGATGCCTTTCTTGCCTACTACATCGTTGCGGTGATCTTCAATCTCTTTTATGGCGGGAAAAACCGTGATCCCAAACAGAGAGAGTTTCTATCCCTGGTGTCCATCATGGAGGAGATGGATAGAAGAACCAGAGATTGCCTAGAGCATCCTGAAAAGACGGAAGAGCTGGAGCAGGAATACAACATGAACTTCATGAACATCGCCCAGAACTGGGACATCAAGAAAGGGTATGAGGAAGGAAGCAGACTGACCACGAAGATGGGATTTCTTCTGAGAGTCATGAGGCTTCTCCAGCAGGAAGGACTTCTTCGCATTTCAGAAAATGAGAAGGAAATACGTACAACGAACAAGCTGGACGATCTCATGCTGCACTATTACCTGAACGATGACCGCGTAGAAGAGATTCAGAAGATTTTCAAGGAGGAGCACCATGCCGAAAATTAATCGGATCCGTATCATTAATTTTTCCTACAATGGCGATAAAAGACTGATTCTGGATGAACAGTTCAATTTCCATCAGGGTGAAAATGCGCTGATGAGTCTCAAGAACGGGGGAGGGAAAAGTGTCCTGGTTCAGGCCATCATGCAGCCGATTCTTCCTGCTCAGACTCTCCAGAAGAGAAAAATCAGCGACTTTTTCGTAAAGAAGAGGCTGCCGTCCTATATCCTAATCGAGTGGAAACTGGATGGTGATGGAGGGTATCTTACCACAGGTATCTGTATGGAAAACAAGGAAAGACATCTTCAGGATCAGGAAGAACAGGGAAACTATGTGAGGTACTTCACCTTTACCACCAGTTACAGAAGACCGGACACCTTTGACATCCTGAGAATTCCGCTGGTGGAAAAATCGGACAACAGAGTGATCATAAGGACCTTTAAGGAGTCCTATGATCTGCTCCAGGCGGAGCGCAGGGAACGCCCGAATGTGGTTTCGGCATTTCCTGAGCACGAGAAGAAAGCTTATCAGGCGCATCTTCTCAGCTTCAACATCAACAGCGATGAATGGAAAACCATAATGGTACCCATAAACTCTGAAGAAGGCGGCATCATAAAGATTTTCGAAAAGTGCAAGACTTCCAGGCAGCTCATGAGAGACTGGATCTTGAAGACTGTGGACAAAGTGCTTTTTGATGACACAAGAGAATCCCAGAGTCTTCATGAAATGATGGGGAATCTGGCTCAAACCATGATCGACAACGAAGAATACATGGTGGAAAGAGACCTTCTGAAAGGTTTTTCGGACAATCTCAGAAAAATCAGCGATGAGGTGCGAAAGGTCGCTTCCACCTATGGAGATCAGGTGGAGGTGGAAGAAAAGCTTCTTTCTCTGGACCGGTATCTGGAAGAGGAGATTCTGAGGATATCCGAGTCCATTGAAGAAGATCTTGTGAAACTGGACCTTAAGGAAAGAGAGAAGTCGCGTATCAGTCAGGAGAAAATCTCCCATGATTACTATGAAGCTGAAAACAGGTATGAGAAGAGCAGAAAGAGGGCAGAGGAGCTGAAGAAGGTTTTTGAGGAGCTGAGCGCAGAGAAGGAACGTCTTCTTCACACCATGGCTGTGATGGATGCGGCAGAGATTCATGAAGAACTTCTTGAGATGGAGACAAAGCTCGCGGGTGTAGAAACGGAGCTGAGAAGACTGGAGGACCAGTCTGAGGATCAGATGATGATCGAAAGGCTGTCCTACTCTATTAAGCTTGCCTATGAGGCTGAACTGAGAAATCTCAGGCAGAAGCTTGAGAGTAAAAGGGTCCAGGCAGAATCACTTAAAGAAGAACAGCAGAAACTGAAAGAGAAGATAAACCAGAAGGATGAAGAGCGGAGTACACTCAAGGAAAAAGTGTTTTCTCTCAAAAATCGAATAGAACAGTATCAGAAGAAAGAGGAGAACCTTTCTGCAAGGATCCGCATGGTCTTCCAGAGGAATCTCATGGGTGGACTGGATCTGAAAGAAACGGGCAGAATGGAAAAGCATCTCGAAAAGCTTATGAAGGACGCCATAGGAGAGATAGAAAGACTGGATGCTGAGATCGCCAATCGGAATGAGGAAGAGGAAGCCATACAGAGATCTATTCCTGAAATCACGGAAGAGAAAGGGATAACAAGACTCCAACACAAGAAGAAGGAGGAGGAAATCGAGACCTTCCTCAAGAAAGAGGAAATCTTTATCCGTTGCCTTGAAAAGTACAATTTGAATAGTGTGAAGCGATTTGATCAGCAATATGTAGCGTTGGAATTCCAGAAACTCCTCCTGTCCGATCAGGAGAAGCTGGATGGACATAAGGAGGAAATCAGAAGTCTTAGAAAACGTGAATCCGCTATGAAGAACAATATTCTCCATGTATCCAATGAGTATTGGGATTTTCTCATGAACAGCGGCATCATCTTCGAGACGGGAGAGTCTTATCTTCAGAGGCAGACCGCTGAAATCAGAGAAAAACTGATGCAGTCACTGCCGCTGCTCCCCTATGCATTTCTTATGACGGAAGAGGAGCTTCTGAAAGTGAAGAATCATCGTCCTCTGAGACCGCTTCTGCAGCCCATACCCGTGATGCTGTATCAGTCTCTGGAAAGTGACGGTGAAAACGGAGAAGTATCCATCGATCTTGGAAAAGGCATGAGTATTTTCTGCTATCCGGATCGGAAACTTTTTGAAAGTGATGGAATCGAGTCCTATAAAAAGGATCTGATGCTGAGGCTGGAAAGCGAAGAAGCCAGCAGAAAGCATTATGAGGAGCTTCTGAAGAGCATAAGAGCAGATGAGTCCATAGCGACAAACTTCGGGTATACGGAAAACTGGCTCAAGGAAGCAAGGCTTGAAGAAGAGGCGTTATCCGAAAAGCTGAGGAAGCTGATAGAGAAGGAAGAGGAGCTTCGGGTCAGGTTGAGAAATCTGAAGATAGAGCGTAGGGACCTGATGGAAAAACGAACCCTAGAAGAGAAAAACAGGGAACATCAGGAAAGAAATCTGGAGGATTTCAGACTGCACCTTTCCGAGAATGAAGAGTATGAACGTGGTTTCAGGGAGAAGAGCAGCAGAGAGGATGAGCTGAAAGAGCTGGAAAGATACATGGAAGTGTTAAGAAGACAGCTTGAGAAAGTGGAAAGCGATGTTATCAGTGAGCGTAACGAAGTCTATAAAATGGAACTGGTAGAGGAAGCAAAAGCCAGTGAGGCCAGAGTCTATGAATCTTTCGAAGAGAGACCCCTTGTGGAAGGGACTCTTTCATCGCTTCTGGTACAGCTTAAGAAATACAAAGATACGCTGGATGGTAATGTTCTCAGGCTCACCAGCGAGAAAGAGGAACTGCATAAAAGACTGGATAAGGCCAGAGGGAAGCTTAAGGATACAGGAATAACTGAAGAGGAGTACAAGGGGAAGTCATTTAGTCTATCGGAAAAGGCGAGGATAAAGGAGAATCTGGAGAACCTGAAGCCAAAGTTCACTTCAAGTAAGAAAGAACTCGAAGAAGCCAGTCTAGAGGCTGCCCGCAGATCAGGAATACTTGAAGGTAAGTTAATTGAGCTACAGAAAATGATGCCGGAACCACTGGATAAGGAAGAAATTCGTGGACATTATGTGGAAAGAACCGCTGCGTGTGAAACAGCAATCAGAATCATCAGAGTGAAAGTGAAAGATTCAAACGGCAGAATCGATGAATACAGAAGACTGCGAGACCGGATAAAACTCATTATGCCTGATAGGAACCGTGCGGAAGCAATAAAGAAATGGATTCCGGAGAAAAATGCCAGTGAGAGCTTTGAAGAGCTGGGAAGACGACTAAGCCAGCTGAAGAAGCTTATGAGTGAGCAGAGAAGTGAAGTGCAGTCAGTATATCAGAATCTGAATTACCAGTATCAGGGGAAGAACCATAATTTGAGTTCTATACTAGAAGCGTTTCAGAAAATGCATAGTCAGGCAGAAAAAGATTATGAGAAGTACTACTATCTGTATGAGCATACGGAAAATCATCTGGAAAGTCTCAATCAGCTGATTCATATGAACGAGCTGCAGCTTGAGAAGATGGAGGATAATTTCAGAGATATGGTCATCCAGAGCTATAACATGGCAAGAGAAATCTATGACCACGTGAACAGAGTGGCCGATGATTCCAGCATCATGCTGGAGGGGCGCACTAGAAAGGTGAAGATGATAGAAATCCTTCTGAAGGAGCTGGCCCCACAGGAGAAGGGCTTTGAGGCCATGAGGCAGTACATCAGAGAGAGAGCCGATGAAGTGAAGCAGCAGTTGAAGAGCGGCAAGACGAAGAAGGACCTGAGAGATATGATTGCGAAATTCATGTCCAGCGAGGAGCTGCTTAATGTGGTGTCTGACTTGTCAGATCTCAGAATCAAGGCGTTCAAGATCGATGTCAATGCAAAGCACAGTCAGGCGAAGGACTGGGAGAAGGTCATGAGGGAAAACTCCGGGGGAGAGCGGTTCGTATCTTTCTTTGCCGTCATGGTGGCCCTTATGTCCTATTCCAGAAACAGCCAGAAGCTGATTCAGGAGTACCATAAGATCAAGGACACGAAAGTGCTGCTTATGGACAATCCTTTCGGTCCCATTTCATCAGAGCATCTCCTGAAGCCTCTGTTTGAGATTGCGAATAAGTATGATACACAGCTGATCTGTCTCACGGATCTGAAGCAGAACTCCATCATGAATCAGTTCAAGGTGATCTTCATGCTGAAGATCATGGGCAATACCACAGGAACCATGGAATATCTGACGGTGGAGGAGGAAACTTCTTCAGACTATCAGGATGAAGTGAATGAGAATCTTGAAATGGTTAATTATCACTTCAAAGAGATGGAGCAAATTAGTCTTCTGGATGGGATCGCGGAGTAGTTATGAGGGGTTTCACGTATAGATTGTATGGATTTTTTTCAATAATCAGATGACTGATGAAACGTGGCTTACCGTTTACCATTAAGCCACTAAGTGTTCAAGGCACTACTTGTGATACGGTTCACCGTAACTAAGTTAAGTGCGGTTTCCTATAAATGAGTAAGAGAGCTTAATGATTGGATATTAATGGTGCAGAAAGAAAGTAGAAAATAGGAGCAAGAAAAAAGGTAGGCAGTATGACACTGTCTACCTTTAGTATTTTGCTTAGCCGAGTAACTGAAGTACTCCCTGTGGCATCTGGTTAGCCTGAGCTAGCATTGCTGTGGATGCCTGGTTCAGAATGTTGTTCTTTGTGAACTCCATCATTTCCTTAGCCATATCTACGTCTCTGATTCTTGATTCAGCAGCTGAAAGGTTCTCAGAAGTAGTTGTCAGGTTATTGATGGTGTGGTCCAGTCTATTCTGTGTGGCACCAAGCTTTGAACGTTCACTAGAAACTGTTCCAATAGCTGTGTCAATCGCTGTCAGAGCTGCGTCAAAGTCAGCTGATGCAGTTGAAATATCAAGACCTACTGTATCAGTTTCATTTGCTCCCGTACCTACTGCAAGAGTAGTTGCGTCCATAGCTCCAATAGCTAAAGACATGCTCTGTCCTGCGTTAGCGCCAATCTGAAGAGAAACCGATGCTGTTCCATCAAGAAGAGCTTTACCATTAAACTGAGTGGTGGTTGCAACTCTGGTGATTTCTTTTGCCAGCTGGTCGAATTCATCCTGGATGTTCAGTCTATCTTCATCAGTGTTTGTGTCATTCGCTGACTGAACGGTCAGCTCTCTCATTCTCTGAAGAATGGAGTGAGTCTCATTCAGTCCGCCTTCTGCGGTCTGAATCAGTGAAATGCCATCCTGAGCATTTCTAGTTGCCTGGTTCAGTCCACCAATCTGTCCTCTCATCTTCTCTGAGATTGCCAGACCTGCAGCGTCATCACCAGCTCTGTTGATTCTTAGACCTGATGAAAGTTTTTCAAGAGACTTTGCCTGTGCACCCTGTGCTGATGTCAGTCTTGAGTAAGTATTCATTGCAGCGATGTTGTTGTTAATTCTCATTATTTTTCCTCCTTGAATGTTGAGTGTGAACTTCCGTGTTCACATAATTTTATAACAAGCCTATGATCATCTCGGCTTATTACCATAAGTAAGCGTCCTTTTTTCTTAAGTATCTCCTTGGACGATTGGAGATATTTGTATCATCGATGGATCATCTTGATCCATCGGTCTTATGCTTGATAACCTTAACTATGAGATCAGCATAAGAACAAGTCAATTTAGGGATTCTTACCAATATAATTTGATGCAGTATCTCTTTCTTGGCTATGTTATCTGTATCGTCATCTGTAAAGAAAGTTTAAGAGTAAATTAGAAAAGAATTACAAAATTTTATGGAAGTAGATTATGATACTCTCTGAGTTGTTTGAGAAAAGGCAGTTCAGATGGAAGGAAAATGGATTGAGTTTTGGATTTTGGCAAGTGCTACCTGAGAACTATGGAGAAGCTTATCATCACCTCCAACCAAGTAAATCAAAAAAAGAGAAGGGCACTTAAACTCTTCTCTTCCCGATTCTAAATAGAAAACCTGATATCCTCCCTTTGAGGTATGTGTAAATCAGGGGAAGGAGAAAGAGGAGCATCACTCGCGGATACTCCTCTTTCAGTCTTCAGGTAATTGGTGAGATGGTCCGTCAGCTTGATGTTGATGCTGTCCACCTCTCTTTTTTCATTGATGGTGATTTCTGAGATGATCATATGGAGAAGCCTCTTCTGCTTTTGCCTCGTCATATATATGGTCATGATGTCACTGAACTTCTGTAAGGTGTTTTTCACCAGCTCATAGGATACTTCATTGACCTTCTCTTGGTTCAGGATGATCTCCTGTTTATTTCTCATGTTGTGTAAGTTGTTTATTCTCTCATTGAGCTCATCATTTCGTTTTCTGAAATCCTCTTGGCTGATGATGTCATTTTCGTTGCATCAAACAGCTTGGTCTTTCTTCTTTCCAGCTGCTGGAGATATTTAGAAATCTGTTCCAAGATCTTCTTGGCAGGATTGATTTTGTCATTTCTGTCCGTATTGAGCTTTGTCACGATGCTCTTCACCATTTTCTCAGAGGAGATCAGTTCTGTGATTCTGGAGAACACATACTCATTGGCCTTATCTACTCGGATGGTGTTACTGTGACATACACTGGTGCCTTTATTCTTCCAGTTACCACAAGCATAGTAGACAAGCCTGCGTTTTGTCCCATCTTTCAGGGTATTCACAGTTCTGGCGATGACCATGCCAGAACCACATTCCGGGCACTTTAAGATTCCGGTGAGAGGATACTGACCATCGTAGATTCTAGCTGGTTTACCCTGGGAAGACTCAAAGAGTGCTTGGACCTGACTCCATGTGGTTTCATCAATGATGGGTTTATGGATACCATCCACAAGGATCGGATTCGCATTGATGTTCTTTCTTCTCTTTTCTGCCCAGTTTTGACGGATGTTATATCGAATTTTACCTACATAGAGAGGATTAAGAAGAATATCTCTCACACTGGACACAGAGAAGGAGTTTCCTTTCTTTGTCTTGAGTCCTTCTTTATTCAGCTGATTGGTGATGGATTTATAGCCGTTTCCCTGAATGAAGCTTTTGAAGATTCTCCGGATAATTTGGGCTTCCTTCTCATTGATGATGAGCTCTGTCCGCTTTTTCTTGGTGCCTTCTTCTGGAATAGGTATGAGGTCATATCCAAGGACAATACCACCACACCATTCTCCTGCTTTCGCTTTCGCATTCATACCCATCTTCACGTTCTGCGCTATGGTGCCTCGTTCAAACTCACCAATGAGGGCCATCATCTGAAACTGCATCTTTCCAGCAGGAGTACTGGTCTTAAAGGGTTCAGAGTAGGACTTGAAGGTGATATTGTTTTTCTCCAATGGTTTACTATCTGGCTTATAGTTTAGTTCTTAAAAATTAATCTGAGTTTTTGCTCAGACATTAAAAGAGCATCTTGATCTCAGCGATGGGTACTGCAATCAAGATGCTTTGAAATGACTTTAAATTTGCGTGCTAACTAATCGAGATTTTAAGTGTTCTCTTAGATTTTCATCCTGACAGAATACATAGCAACCTTTCATGCCTCTACTTAAGAGAACTCTATAGATGTTCTTAATATAGGTTGTTAGCTCAGTTGGTTTATTCTTTAATCCCTTCTTTCCTGCAGAGTCCTTATAGTCATCATAGGAACCATAAACCGTCATAGATATGGGGTCATATTTCAGATCGTTGCCGATGATGACTCCAACATAATCGAATTCAAGGCCTTGGGATGTATGAATACAGCCGATCTGGCCAGCCTTATCCGGGTCGACTGCCCAAGAATAGGAATTGTTTCTGCTGTTCCATGGCATACTGAAATTGTAGTCTTCGATGACGATGTCATCTATTTCTGCATTAGAGTTTCCTTCTTTTTCTGATGTCCAGTTCCATGCGTAACCGGCTAAAAGTCTTGCTTTAAAGCCTTCTTCAATCCTTTGATCTATAGTGTCCTTGAGGTCATTGGGATTCTCGACAAGCTTGAATTCAAAAGTTTCCTGATCCCAGCCGTCAAAATTCGCTGTATCTGAGATGCCGAGGGTATGCTCTACCCAGTTAAGAAAGCCTTCTGCTCCAGCACACCTGAACTGTGCGATCAATTCTACTTTTACTACTTCAGAACCATATTTTTCTGCAACTTCGATGATCTTTTCTACAGTGCCCTCATCATTAGGTCTGATTCTCTGAAAATCATCGATGAAGAACACATTACATCTTGAGGATCGAATCATGTCTTCCACCTGGCTCGCACCTTTGTACATATAAGTGCCTTTTCCTTTTAGTCGATGAGCTTCATCCACGATGAGCATATCGAATTCATCATCTAAAGCATTATAATATTTTCCGGAACCGGAAAATATCGCATTCAGTCTCTTCTTAGTATATTTCCTGCTTCCGCTGAGAGAAGAAATAAGTGCTTCTTTGAAGGAGGCATTCGGTGCTATAAACTGGATATTCATATCTTCATTAAGCAGCTTTACAAAAGCATTCATTGCAACAACGGACTTTCCAGTACCTGGACCACCATTAACGATGATTGTCTTTTTGCCTTCAGCATTCAGCGCATGTTCTATGATGTTTGCGTAAGCCACTTGCTGTTCATCAAGTAGGGTATATACCTGATTTCCCTGAAACATGCTAGTAATATATTCCACGAATTTCTTAGATGGTCTGATTTTTCCGTTTTCAATCTGATAGAGGATTTCTTTACCGCTGCCCTTTCCGACATACTTTTTGATGAAAGCTTCCAATCTGTTTACGTCTCTAGAGAAGAAAACAGGTGTGTCTTCTATGATTTCAGCATATTGTGAGCTAAGCAAGGGTTCAGGCTCATGTACCTGATAGTTATGCAGGTATGCACAGGAGTAGGACTGGATGTTCTTTGTGTAGACAGCTTCATTCATATCAGTAATATATTTTTTGTAGGAATAAGCCTGATAGGATGGATGAGGTACATCGCGAACCGCTCCACCTACGTAAGTTGCGACCAGTTCTTCCTTATTTGTTGCATGAGCAGATTCCCATTGTTTAAGTTCTACAATTACAAAGTTTGCTTCATCCTTTTCATTGTGTCCTGTTACAATGAAATCAATTCGCTTGCTTGTTGAAGGAATATTATACTCTACAAGTACGCCGCAATCACCAGGTATGTCTGCTTTTCTTAGGGCTGTTTCCATGAAACGGAGTGAATTGTTCCAGGATCGCTTCTCATTACTGTTGACCTTACGCCCGAATTTCTCTCGAAAGCCTTTTTCGATGTCGGAGACGATGGCATTACTATCAACAGCATTTCGGAATCCTTCCACATCATTCTTGTAGATAATCATGTAATCACCTCAACTCTGTATATTTTTTACTTGTCCCATATGCTTTGTCTTTCTGATACTTTTCTCCATTCTTCTTAAGCTTATGTTCGATAATTTCTGAGATATCTAAATTCAGTTTCTCTGCAAGTAGTATGGAGTAGATCAATACATCGGCAATCTCTTCTTTCATGTTATCGAGCTTGTCGCTTTTCTCTAAGTCTGCTCCTGACCATTGAAATGTCTCAAGCAGTTCAGCTGCTTCGATACTGATTGAGATGGCTAAATCTTTAGGGTTATGAAACTGATCCCAGTTCCTTTCATCTCTGAACTTGATAATCTTTTCTATTAAATCCTGATTCATATATCCTCCAGTAATCAATAAATTATCTAATAATTCTTATTATAACTTATTTATCGAAAAATGAATAATTTGGAACGAAAAACGCATAATATACGATCAATAGTGTAAGGGATAACGTCAAATGATATAGATATTTGATTATATTTGAGTATCCATCTATATCTGAATAAATATTTAGAACGTAAATAATAGAATAGAACATTAGTGAATGAAATGTTATTTCCTATATGTTGTATTAATTTTTAGAATATTCTATAATATTTTTGAGCAGAAGATTTTGATGTAATTTGATCATCATCAGAGCTGATGATGACTAGAAGTATTACTAATTCCTACTTTGCCACGAGATGTATTTTGAATATGGAGTTTTAAGTAAGGGAGGTCAATATGAAAAAAATCACATATTTTGATGTGGAATATGCGAACCCCAAAAATAAATCTATTTGCCAATTAGGATTATTATGTGAAGATTATGATTCTGGAAAGCTATACTATCCAGAACAGAATCTCTATCTGAATCCACAAGATGGTTTTGATGATATTTGTGTTAAGATTCATGGAATTTCCTTTTCTAAAGTTAAGGATAAACCCTTTTTACCAGAGGTGTGGTCTGAAATAGAAAAATATTTCACTAACACCGTTGTTGTTGGCCACAATGTAGCTAATGCAGATCTTAATGCATTGGCAAGAAATCTAAAACGCTACAGTATAGATATTCCTGAGTTTTACTATATCTGCACCCTTGATCTCGCTAAGAAATATGTGCCACCTTTTACTGTAGAAAATTACCGCATGGGTACACTTTGTAAGTACTTTGATATCGATATAGATTTAGAGCATGATGCTTTTGCTGATGCAAGTGCGAATGCAAACTTATTCAGAGCTTTGGTTAATAATTATGATATTTACATTGAGGAGCATATTAGAAGATATGATTCGATTGAAATAAAAGATTTCGAACAGTTCATGGCTGCTCCATTAATCAGAAAGGCAATAATTGAATTTTATGGTATGGTGAAAGGGTTTTCCATTGATAATAAAATCACTATTACCGAAGCAAATTACATTAGAAATTGGAGAAATCAGTACTGTCTATATACTGGATCAGAGGAGTTAGCATCTATTATCGATGTCATTGATCGTATTCTAGATGATGGAGTCGTTACGCTAGAAGAATCTTTTAAACTTCAGAGTGTTGTTGGGCAATGTATGGACATCATCTCAAAATCACCCGTAACTCTAGGTACGCAGGTACTAAATGGAATCATGAAGGGTATAATTATTGACGGGAAAATATCTACTGAAGAAAGCGAAAACCTGCGAAGTTGGTTGAGTGATAATAGTTTTCTCTCTGGACATCATCCTTATGATGAAATTATGTGTCTGCTGGAGGAAGCTCTTGCTGATTCACTAATTACAGAAAAAGAATCGGAATATATTACTGAATCGATACAAAGCATTCTAAATCCAATTGAAGCGTTGAAGGTACAAGTCAATTCAGTTGAAGGGAAACATGTCTGTCTTTCAGGTAATTTTGCATTTGGAAGTAAGACTGATGTAAGTCAATATATTGTAAATCGTGGCGGAATCATTGATAACACAGTAAAGAAATCAACAAATATTTTGCTGATTGGGAACCTTGAGTGTCAATCATACTCTAATGGAACTTATGGAAGTAAAGTGATTAAGGCTATCGAATATAATCAGAAAGGGTGCAATATTCAAATAGTGAAAGAAATAGATCTTATTGAGAAATAGAATAAACTGGAAAATAGTGTTTAATTAATACTTATAGGATGTTATCACAATAGTGTTAAGAATGATAAGGTGTCAGTAGAGAGAAGAAGATGCCGGAATGTTTCAACTACCTCTTGAGGATCAAGGTGGCTGGATGGGATATGTTTATTTGATTAATACTAGCACACTCCAACTTACTTATGGTATGGTTCTCCGTAACTATTCTATCGGCGTAAGAAGAGACTAGTCATTTAAGAATTAGTGCTTGTTGTGGCTAGTCTTTTTTTAGTTTTTATAGATAAACTGTCATGATCCATAGTGAGCTATCTTTTTAATTAATTGATAAGATTTTCATTAGATAGTACAATAATATTAAGATTATTAATGTATTATTTTGAAGTCGGATTTATCTGTAATAGTTTATGCAAATGAAAAGACAATTATTAAAAGGTTATCTGTAAGGTCAACATTAACAAGATTCTAAAGAGGTTTTAGAAGCAAACACGAAATTGAGTTATCATTTAAAGCAGGGAAATTTCTAGAGGAATTAGGTTGCTAATGGAATATATAGATACCGAGGGGTCCCTAGCAAAGAATATTAAAAAGATTGGAGATGTAATTCTGGATGCGTGTTAGTTGATTAATGGGGAGAGTGTGAAATGAAGGTCGTGCTGATTAATTCGCCAATATATGATCGACTAGAAATTGAATCTGCAGGTAATGAGTATTTACCACCATTTGGTCTTGGTTATTTGGCGACAAAAATTCAAGAAAAAAATTGGGATGTAACAATCCTAGACACAATTCAATTAGGTCTAAATGTAACTCAAGTCGTTCAGAGACTCTATGAAATGGAGCCAGATATCATTGCTATTAATATTTTTTCTGTTAATATTCCAGTTGTCAGAAGTATATTGGAGTCATATCAATCCAAAGCAAAGTTTATTGTTGGTGGACAATGTACAAATTTTATTTATAATGAAATCATCAAATGGAATACTAATAATGAGCTAGCGGTAATTATCGGTGAAGGCGATTTGATTATTTGTGATGTGATTGAAGACGTGGTTTCTGAACCGCCAGTATATGAAAGTAAGACTAGAAAAGTATTTCAAGTACATAGTTCATCAAAGTATTTCCCAGCTGATATTAATGTTTTACCGCTAAATAGAGGATTACTAAATGAGGAGTTTGTGGTAAACTACTATGGTTTGAAAGAAAGAGCAATAATAACATCAAGAGGATGCATTTATGACTGTGCTTTTTGTGGAGCAGCAAAAAGCTTGAATCATAATAGAAAAATTAGGCTAAAAGATAAGGCTGTGGTATTGTCAGAGATTAATGATCTAATTCAAGTAGATCCGACGGTTCAATGCATCAGAATATTAGATGATTTATTCTTAAGGAGCCTACAATCTATACGGGATGCAATTGAGATATTTAGTCAGTTTAATGTGTCTTGGAGAGCCATGGCACATATCAAAACGTTTGAAAATGTACCAGAAGAATTAATCGTTCAAATGAAGAAAAGTGGTTGTGTTGAATTGTTTATTGGAATTGAATCTGGATCTGATAAAGTCAGGAAGATGATTAACAAATTAGGAACAGTAGATGAGATAAAGAATACCACTAGAAAAATATTAAAATGTGGAATTGACATTAAAGGATATTTCATTTTCGGTTTTCCATTGGAATCTGAGAGTGATATGGAAATGAGTTTTAATGTTGCGACTACAATATACAGATATTCACAAAATTCTGATGGAAACTTTAGAACGAGTGTTTTTCAGTTTAGGCCATACCATGGCACTGCATTATTCAATGAATTTGTTGAACCAAAGTTAGAGTTGGATTATCAAGAAAATCATATTTTATCTACATTGATTGAGAGAAGACATTTTAATATTCAGACTAAAAACTACAGTGAATGTGACGATAAAATATTATATGAGTTTATTTTTAAAACTAGTAATCTAGGAGGAAAATATGATCAAGGAGATAATGAATTGCAATAAGTGCAATATGTGTAATAATCAGATACCATTATTAGATAAGGTGGAAGAGTGTGATGTAATGTGGGTTGGACTTTCTGCAAAACTGGTTGATAATGTATTAGATGAAATCCCCTTATCGGCAACTACTAGATCTGGTAAACTAATTAGTGAAATGGAATCTGAAGTACAAGGATGTAAGTTCTACAAAACTAATATAGTTAAGTGTCTACCGTTAAACAATAATGGTAAGTTAAGATACCCAACTAAGAAGGAAATGGATCTTTGTATTGTCAATCTCAAGAGAGAGATTGAGATACTTAAGCCCAAAATCATTATCTTGTTAGGGAATAATGTTATCCAGTCAGTTGAAAAAAGCATGAAGGTAACATTTGATAAATTTAATGATTATGAGTATAAGCTATATAAGCATGGTGAGTATAGTTTTATGCCAATTCATCACCCTTCTTATATAAGTGTTTATAAAAGAAAGAATAAAGAGACCTATATTGATGCTGTCAAAGAGTTGATTATCTTATCACTATAATGCATATAGATAATGAAATGAATCATCCACCTTCAAGGCTATATCTAACCTTAAGGTGGATGATTCATTAATAATCCTAAATTCTGCCGATACAATCTAATTCAAAATACACATTCCCCGTTCTAACCGATGAATTCAATTAGGGATTATAAGTGAAAGTATTCATGATAACTGTAGAGAAACCATAGTTCCTTCGCTTCCTCACCATACCTAAGGGCAAAATTTACGCCGTTACTTATGGTACGGTTCACCGTACCATATCCTAAACGCCCTATAAATCTGCTCCAGCATACAGACGACAGACAGATCATCACTCATATCAAGTGTGGTGAGACTTAGTGTGTCATCTGTATCTACCTTCATATTAACCACAAAGGCGATCTTAGAATGTCCGTTTAAAGTAAGCTCCTGGATCTTTTCCGAAAAGGAAACAGAATCCAGGGCTTTTCCTTTTGCATATACTCTGAAAGTGTAGCAGGAAGAAACGAGAGGAAGAACATCACTTTGGTTTTCCACTTCTTGCAGAATCAGATTGCAGTACCTCTTCAGCCTTTTACTGTATTCCTTTATGGCACCCAGATAGTAATCTGGGATTTCATTCTTCCTATAGATAACAAGTAGTGTAACCATAGTTTCGCCTCCCTTCTATTACCTTAATCATACCATGGATCATTCCCGATATAGAATGAAAATAATGCATCTCCACTTAAATAAATTGAGTGCAATTGAAATTCGGGCCATTTTCCATTATAGTAGTAGTATGGATAAGAATAGAAACAGTTATGGAAAAGAAAACGACACAAACCTGAAGCTTCTGATCTCACTGAGCAGAGGCTTATCAAATATCAGCAGAGAGACCATGAGAAACATCAAGGAATATGGCATAACTCCCTCCCAGTTTATGGTTCTGGAAGTCTTATATCACAAAGGAGAGATGAGAGTCTGTGATATTACAGAAAAAATACTGTCCACTGGTGGAAATATGACTGTGGTCATCAATAATCTGCTGAAAGAAGAATACATCGAGAAAATACCGACCCCTGGGGATCGCAGATCCTACAGCGTAAGCATCACGGAAAAAGGAGAAGAGCTCATCGGTGCGCTTTTTCCTGGACACCTTGAGATTCTGGCGGAATCTATGGACGGACTGACCCATGAGGAGAAACAGGAAATGATCCATCTACTTAAGAAGATGCAGAGGATGCAGGAATGAAGACGCTGAGAAAATATGTGGGATACCGCACACTGAAAACAGCCATCGGTGCAGCCCTTGCCATAATCATCGCAGAATACATCGGGCTCAGCTACGCCGTATCAGCAGGTGTCATCACCGTTCTGAGTGTGCAGAGCACCAAGAGAAAGTCCATCGATATAGCCATAAGAAGACTGGGTTCTACAACCCTAGCAATCATAGTGGCCGTTGTGGTCTTTCTTCTCATGGGCTACTCCGCGGTGAGCTTTGGGGTCTACCTTCTCATTTTCATACCCGTTGCGGCAGCACTTAATCTCAATGATGGGATTGTACCCAGTACCGTCCTTGTAACCCACCTACTGGTGGAAGAGTCTGTGGCCCTTTCCTGGATTCTCAATGAATATGGCATTCTCATTGTTGGAGCAGGAATTGCGCTCCTCTTTAATATCTACATGCCCAGTGTGGAGAAGGATATCAAGGAAGCCCAGAAGGATGTGGAAAGACTCTTCAAGAAGATCCTTGCCAGTTTTTCGGAAGACATCCTCTCCCAGTCTGTGAACATAGAAGAAGAGAAGATGTTCAAGGAACTGGATGCCACGCTGACTAGAGGCTTTGAGAAAGCGCACAGGCTTTCATCTAATTATCTCTCGGAATCCTTCCTCTACTATGTCCGGTACATGGAGATGAGAATCAAGCAGTACGAGATTCTGAAACAGATGAGAGAAGTCCTTGGCAGGGTGGACAGCTACTACGAGCAGAACCGCCTGGTGGCATCCCTTACGGAACTGGTAGCTCATCAGTATAATGAGCTCAATACCGCGAGAGAGCTCATGGAAGATCTCCATTGTTATATGGAGCTCTTCAGGAATCAGGACCTGCCCAAGACAAGAGAGGAGTTTGAAAACAGGGCTTCTCTCTATCAGTATGTTCGAGACCTACAGACCCTTCTGGAAATCAAGAAGGAGTTTGCGGACTCTCTAACAGAGTATGACAAGAAAACATTCTGGAAAAAAGAGGATGCGGTATAAGCACCATCCTAATTCAAGGCATTTCAAAAGGGGTTCGCCAGAACCCCTTTTAGTATGGAACGTATTATGTTTGAAAAAGCCCCAGAACATAAGCTTCAGGCGCAGCCTGACCAGATGGAAACATGAACGGTTCGCTGCATGAAAGAAAGCTACCTGTCCTCTTCAGCAGGGAGCACTTTAAGTTCATATCCTTTAACGAAAAGGAGAAGGAGAGTGATCAGTAGTATCATCAGAAGAGCAGTGATCATGAACTTCTCTTGCGCATCAGGAAGCAGGATCGGTAATGCGAAAAGTATAATGAGCACCGGCAGACTCCATCTGGTCCAAAAGGTGGACGTGACTTCCACCAGGTCACCGTCATGTACGGTTATAGTATTACTTCTTATCCCGAACTGCATCGCCTTCAGCTCTACCTGATCATGAGGGATCTTTATCTCCACTTTCTGCTTATGGGAAACTGAAGCAATCTTCTCTCCATTGGCATGGATCTTTATAGGCGAACCGGACCCTTGCCAGCCTGTGTTTCTTTTCACTTTAATCAACAATGGGACCTCCTATAGGTGAATGTTTTTTTTGGGGGGGGTAATCATGAACAGATACTACAATATTATTCTTAACTTGGTCTTTAATCCATTCTACTGGAATTTGATGGTTTTTAAGAATTGATGTCAACAATAAGACCCAGTTGTCGTTAAAAACATAGTCCTTATGGACCTCGTCATAATGGCAATACTTTGTATTAGTTTCAAAAGGGTTGTCTGCATTGTTATTAGGCCTAATTCCGAATAATTTCCAGAATAGTGTATGATTATAGATTGTAAAGTTATCAATGCCATTTTCTTTAATTTTTTCAACGACATCCTTGGGTTTGAGTTTTCCAACATTTGCTCCTTCTAATGTTAAGGTCTTATTTTTGATTATTGTGGTTAGTTTTTGAAAATCAGCTTGTTCCTCTGGGGTTAAAGCCTCCCAGTTAATAAATTCAACAGCCAAATCATTTCTATTAGTATTTCCAATCTTTGGCACTTGAATAAGCTTTATGCTGAACTCTTGACTGCTGAATATTTCTTCTGGCAATGATGTTCTATACTTATTTATGTAATCAATAATATCTTGGGCTTCTCTCGATAGTAAATTTTTCTGTGCTTCTTTTTGTTCCTTTGTAAGGATCTTTGAGAACTGCAGAGAAAAAGCTAAGTTTTCATTAATTGCATAATCTTCTCCAAAGAAATTAGTTAGTGTGCTTTCATAATTATATAACATAGCCTGACACTCACCAAATATTTGAGTTCCCAATATTTCTTTATCGATATGCCGATGCTCAATTTTGTTTCTTAATTGGATGAAAAAATCAAGGTTCTTTTTCACTGGATCATCTAAATTATTATATTGCTTAATACACTCACGTAAATCCCATGATTTTCTTTCTCCATCAACTTTTCTGTAGTTTCTTCCATTTTTGTAATAATATTTATCTCCGATTGTGTTATTGAAGTATGCATGAAAAAGGCGTGTCCACGCTATAATCATTAGAGTTATATAATTTTCTACTTTAAAAGTTGTTCTAGGCTTATTATAAATTTCAACGGCCAATAATGCGCTATCAATAGAATTTTCTAAAATACTCTTAGTTTTTCCTTTTCGAAGTGACATTTCAACCTCCAATAACTATAAATTCAAAAATGCTAATTATTACCTATAATATTCAGATTATATCATTAATAATATAACATAAATCGATAGAGATATCAGTAGTCTTTTATACAACTGATATCTCTATCGATAATTTATAAAGTATTCCTTTCGTCTCTTGCGGTCTTCTTCACCCTCAGGTAGGTGATGAGCTCATCCTGGTCTCTCTCATCCCACTCGTTAAAATCTCTGATCAGCTCATAGAGCTCCGCACTGATGTGCTTCTCCATAAGCCGCATATCCTCCGGTTCTGCCAGAACGGAATAAATGGAAAGATCCAGGGCTCTGCAGAGACTGGTCAGCGTATCCACAGGTGGCGTGCTGTTTCCGTTTTCTATATCGCTGATATAGGAAATGGACAGATTTGTAGCATCAGCAACATCTCTCAGCTTCATATTCTTCTCTTGTCTTGCTTTCTTCAGCTTTTCTCCAATATTCATGTCCGCTCCTTAATTCCGTATATAGTAGTAGTTTAGCAAGGATTGGAGAAAATAAAAACTATCCGAAAGATCAGAAGCAATATATTTCGATAACAGCGTAAATGAATTGAATTATTTCGATAGTAACGTATAATTAGTATCATAGGAGGTGCTAGTTTGGTTAGTATCGGCGATAATATACGTAAATATCGAAAAAGTGGAAAGCTCACGCAGAAAGACCTGGGGGAAGCCATAGGCATTTCCAATACCTATCTTTCTGATATAGAAACTGGTAGAACGAATCCATCCATCAAAACCCTGAAGAAGATTGCCAAGGCTCTGGATATCAGTTATATAGAGCTTCTGAAAGACACGGAGTAAATAAAAATCAGTAGAATAAAAAAATGGAAGCAGGATGCGTATCCTGCTTTCATTTGTGTTAAGAAACCATGAAGTCCCTTCCATACCCTTGAAAAAGAATGGAAATACAATGATAATAAGAATGATAAGTAATCAGACGTATCAAATTAAATGACAGGCCAGCAGGTTTGTTTAGGAGGTAAATATGTTAGGAGATATAGGAATTTACGGATTCAGAGTCATGGGTGAAAATCTGGCCAGAAACATCGAGTCCAAAGGATACACCGTATCCATCGGGAACAGGTCATCATCGGTGATCAGAGACTTCATGGAAGGAAAAGGCAAGGAAGGAAACTTCGTTCCCTCCTATTCCATGGAGGAGTTCATCTCTTCCTTGAAGAAACCCAGAAAGATCATGCTCATGATCAAAGCAGGCAGCGTGGTGGATGCCACCATAGACAGTATACTGCCACTTCTTGAGGAAGGAGACACCATCATCGATGGCGGAAACTCCAATTACGAGGACACGGAAAGAAGAGTGAAGGCGCTAGAGAAGAAAGGCATCCACTTTGTGGGTTCAGGCGTATCCGGCGGAGAGCTGGGGGCGCTCTATGGCCCATCCATCATGCCTGGCGGTGCCAAAGAGGCCTGGGACGGCATCAAGGATATCTTCATGGATATCTCGGCCAAAGCCGGCAAAAACGGGGATGAGCCCTGTACCACATGGATCGGTGCCGGCGGCTCCGGTCACTACGTGAAGACCATCCATAATGGCATCGAGTATGGGGACATGCAGCTGATCTCGGAAACCTATGCGGTGATGAGAGATGTGCTGGGACTTTCCAATGAGGAGATGGCTGAGGTCTTCACCAGATGGAACAAGGGTGTTCTAGAAAGCTACCTGGTGGAAATCACCGCAGACATCCTGGGCGAAAAGGATGAAAAGGGTGAGTACTTGGTGAACTCCATTCTGGACAAGGCCATGCAGAAGGGAACCGGAAAATGGACTGTCATCTCTGCTCTGGAAGAAGGACAGCCAGTGTCTCTCATCACAGAGGCTGTTTATGCCAGAATCCTCTCCTCCATGAAGGATGAGAGAGTGGAAGCGGCGAAGCTTGTGAAGAGACCTGTCAGTGAAGTGGACAAGGAAGAGACCATAAAGAATCTTGAAATGGCCCTTTATGCTTCCAAGATGGTATCCTATGCTCAAGGATTCTCCCTGCTCAAAGCGGCGTCGGATCGGTTCGAATGGGGACTGAATCTTGGCGAGATCGCCTCCATCTGGAGAGGTGGATGCATCATCCGTTCTGCCTTCCTGGATGACATCAGAAAGGCCTATGACAAAAATCCGAAGCTTATGAATCTCATGGTGGATGACTTTTTCCAGAAGGAACTGGAAAAGGCCGTATCAGGGCTTCGTGAAATCATGGTCACTGGTGTAAGAAACGGCATCGCCATGCCTGCCATGAGCTCAGCCCTGGCCTACTATGACGGATATCACACGGAGAATCTGCCTGCGAATCTTCTGCAGGCGCAGAGAGATTATTTCGGTGCGCATATGTTTGAGCGTATTGATACAGCGCGTGGAGAAT
The DNA here is from genome assembly GCF_017368455.1 of Proteiniclasticum aestuarii. Classification (GTDB taxonomy): domain Bacteria; phylum Bacillota; class Clostridia; order Clostridiales; family Clostridiaceae; genus Proteiniclasticum; species Proteiniclasticum aestuarii. The sequence goes on from NZ_JAFNJU010000005.1 coordinate 60,049, forward strand.
TTTTCCATCACGACTGGAGCGGACAGGGTGGCAATACCGCATCCACAGTCTACAAGGTATAAAACGGAATCGAAACAGAATGCATGGAAGCAGCGGAGGACCCGAAAGGGGCCAATCCCGCTGCTTCTTTTTCTTTCTTTTTTCTTTTGTGAAGTCCGCGAATGATCGGAAGATATGAACACGAAATATATGGAATTATAAGGGGATGCTATCCTTCTTCGAATCAGAATAATGTTCGGAGATTCAGTGCAGATTATACGAATGATGGGGTAAGGAATAATGATTATTAATGGATTAAGTGCGAATAATGAGATGGAAACAAGGATTTTCGACTAAAAACAGGCTTGATTACCGTTTACAGTCATGAAATGAATAAAGAAGGGTGGATACCGAACAAAATAACTTGCGTTAATGATATCATTCGTATAAAATGAATGAGTACTTATTAATAAATCATACGAGGTGGAAAATGGAAAAATTATTCAAGCTCAAGGAACACGGTACCGACGTCAAGACCGAGATTCTTGGTGGAACAACGACTTTCCTTACAATGGCTTATATCATATTTGTTAATCCTCAGATTCTGGGACTCACAGGTATGGACCAGGGAGCAGTCTTCACTGCAACCATTCTGGCAGCAGTCATCGGAACATTCATCATGGCTTTTGTGGCCAATGTGCCTTTTGCGGTAGCGCCAGGAATGGGACTCAATGCGTTCTTTACCTTCACTGTCGTATTCATTCTGGGATACAGCTGGCAGCAGGCTCTAGCGCTGGTATTTTTATGCGGACTCATCAATGTGTTCATCACGGTGACCAAGATCAGAAAGATGATCGTGAAGGCCATTCCAGAATCTCTCCAGTACGCCATCAGCGGCGGTATTGGACTCTTCATCGCCTACCTTGGCATCAAGCAGGCAGGTTTTCTGACCTTCACAGCTGAGACAGTAAACAGAATCACTGACAATGGAGATGGAAGCGGTATGTTTGCGGACATCGTGCCTGCACTGACTGATTTTACAAACCCCACAGCGCAGGTTGCGCTCATTGGCCTTCTCATCACCATCGTTCTTCTTCTTCTGAAAGTGAAGAGTGCGATTCTTGTGGGCATCGTTGCAACCACCTTCATCGGAATCTTCTTTGGTGTGACACAGGTTCCTGAACTGTCCATGGACATGTTCAGAGTGCCAAGCCTTGCACCAACACTGTTCCAGCTTGATTTCAACGGCCTATTCGCCGTGGATAAGCTCTTCATCACCCTGACAACCATCTTCGCCTTCTCCCTGACAGACACCTTCGACACCATCGGAACCTTCCTGGGTGCAGGCAGAAAGTCAGGCATCTTCACAGAGGAAGATGCCAATGCGGTGGAAGATTCCAAGGGCATGAGCACCAAGATGGAAAAGGCGCTGTTTGCTGATGCAACAGCAACCTCCATCGGAGCGCTTCTTGGTACATCCAATACCACCACCTATGTGGAAAGTGCAGCGGGTATTGCGCAGGGAGCCAAGACAGGTCTTGCTTCTGTAACAACAGGCGTCCTGTTCATCGTATCCCTCTTCCTTGCACCCATCGCACTGATGGTGCCAGGAGCAGCCACAGCACCTGCACTCATCGTGGTGGGAATCATGATGGCGGAAGGGCTTCAGAACATCGACTGGCAGGACCTGACCATCGCAGTACCTGCATTCATGGTACTGGCATTCATGGGATTCTCCGCATCCATCACCAATGGTATCGCATTCGGATTCCTGTTCTATGCCATCGCGAAGATTGTGGACAAGAAGGCCAAGGAGGTTCACCCGATCCTCTACGTCATCACCGTCCTCTTCATCCTATCCTTCATATTAACTGCAGTTGCATAAATTAGAAGTGTCCCCATACTTCAAGGAAGCAGCGTATAGATAGTTAAGAAAAAAGATGCATCCGGAATTTTTCCGGGTGCATCTTTTGCGTCTCATGACGCTATGGATTTCATCTATTTCTGGAATACGATGGATACGGGTTCAGGGGTAGTAATATCCTTCTTGAGTAATAGAAGCTTTCCGGTATCTCTGTCGATCTTGAAGAGGGTCAGGTTATGGGAGATCATATTGGCTGCCAGGAGGAATTCTCCATCAGGGGAGATGTTGAAATCCCTTGGGTGGTCTCCTTCGGTGGAGACGGTCTCGATCCTCTCCAGCAGATGATTCTCCTTCACTCTGAAGCCGGAAAGGCTGTCATGACCTCTGTTGGATACATAGAGGAAACGATTGTCCGGTGTGAGCCTTACGGCGGCACCGGTGTTTTCCCCGTGGAAGTTCTCAGGAAGGGTCTTCATGACCTGCTTCAATATATAGTCTCCACTTCTGAAATCATAGACGAAGATCTCAGAGGAAAGCTCGGAGAACACGTAGAGAAACCTTGCCTTCCTATGGAAGGTCAGATGCCTGGGACCGCTTCCTGGCGGAAGAAGGAGTTCTCCTTTCTTTTCCAGGCCTTCATCAGATAACTGGTAGAGGTAGACTTTATCCGTGCCCAGATCGCAGGCCAGGATATCCTCATTGTGGGGATTCTTCATGGCGAAGTGAAGATGGGAAGAGTCCTGCCTTTTCTCTATGGGACCTTTCCCATCATGTTTGATGGAGGCGATTCTTCTTCTCACCATCTGCTCTTCCAGAGGGTAGAGATCCAGATTCCCGTCATGGTAATTGGAGGCCAGAAGATGCCCCTCAAAAACGGAAACATGGCAAGGGGTATTCTCCTTTTCGTATAGCACCTTATCCACGATATCGGTTTTTAGATTGATGGAGAGCACGCCATGGTCCTCCTTGTCCCGCATGGAGGAATATAAAATGGTTCCATCCTCGCTCAACGCCAGATAGGTGGGGTCATCCACCTGATAGAAGTTTTCTATTTCAAATTCTTCCGCGTTGAATCGGAATTTTCGTATGCCTTTGCTTTTTTTTCTTGTATAGGAACCGATGAATCCGTTGTAATCTTTCATGAGACTCTATTCTCCTTTATCCGTAGTTTCATTTATGTTTATCATACCAAAAAAAGAGAAGCGTAAAGTAACCGAATTGTTAACCTTTGTTAACCTTCTAGTAAGGTTTAGACGGTATACTTCCTATACCCTTAGAAGTGAGAGAGCGTTCACCCTCCGATCATGTGGATGAACAAGAACGGTCACAGTGAAGTGGGTATGCGTCATCAAGAGACGAAGAAGAAGGGACTTGAAGAGAAATGAACGGATATGAGGAAATGAAAAGAAGAAAAGAAATAGATGATAGAAAAAAGATGCACAGCAGGAAAACCAGAAGAAAACTTCTGGGCGTTCTGCTTCTTATTGTGCTCCTTGGTACAGCCGGGTATGTATTCAAGGATTGGTTCGCAGATGAAAAGAAGCCTGTGGAAGTGGCTGATGGCATAGAGGACCAGAACCTGGAAGAGGAGAATGGGGAAGAAGAGATGGAGCCGAAAGAGGTGGAAGTGGAGGAGTTTGTAGAGAGTCATGAGGAAAAGCCACTGGATCGCGAAAAAAGCGTTCCTGACATGATCGATCTCACCACGCTGAAAGTGGGTACCAACCATTCAGTAGGGGCCTCCGCCTATGCCTACAGCACGGAAATGGTTCGGAACTGGATCTGGGGCGGGGTGTCCTATGAGGGAGAAAAGATTGCCTTTTTAACCTTTGATGATGGTCCAGTGAAGAAAAGCGAAGCGGTGCTGGAGGTTCTCAAGAGAAGAGGCGTGCCTGCTACCTTTTTCATCCCGGGGTATGTGCTGGCGGAGCATCCAGATGAGCAGGTGCTTCATCGCTATATAGAGGAAGGACATGCCATCGCTGTGCACAGCTACAGTCATGTCTACGATACCCTCTATCCCGGTAAATTGGCGGATAAGGAGAAGATTGTGGAAGAGTTCATACAGACTCGGGATCTCATGAGGAAATCCTTGGGGGATGAATTCGACACCAGAGTCTTCCGGTTTCCAGGAGGCTCCATGAGCTGGAAGGGAATCGACGAGGCAAGAAGCGCTCTGGCGGAGATCGGCGTCTATGATATGGACTGGAACGCCATATCAGGAGATGGAGAGCCCAAGAGCAGAAGGCCGGAAGGACCCCAGGCCATGGCGGAGCATGTGATGTTCACCCTTAGCGAGCACTGGATGCAGGACATCGCCGTGGTGCTGATGCACGATACCAAGGATATTACAGCGGAGTATCTGGACCAGGTCATCGACCAGTTCGAATCTGCAGGATACACCTTCGGCATACTGGAATAGCAGGGTTCTCAAAGAGATCAGAAAAAATAATGCGTAAAATCGTATATGCAACCCCTGGTTCAATGCTCGATTGGAGACAGAATCAGGGGTTTTTCATGGGCATAGAGTATGTTCAGAATGGGAGTCTTATGAATCCGGATGGTGCTTCAACTAAATTGATGTAAAAAATTAAGTTGAATTTTAAGTAAAATAAAATCTAATATAGAAAAGGAGTTGATCGTATGCCAAATATAAAGCCGGTTTCTGATTTAAGAAATTACAACGAAGTATTAAAAGATATTGTGGTCGGATCTCCTGTGTTTTTAACAAAGAATGGTAGGGGTAAGTTTGCCATTGTAGATATCGAAGAGTATGAAAAGACACAGGCAACCATAAAATTGTTGTCTAAGCTAATGGAAGCTGAAAAACACATCAACAGTGATGAAGATTGGATGTCAGAAGATCAGGTGAAAGAAAAGCTGGGGGTTTGATGACATGTATAAAATCCGTGTAAATCCAAAAGCAACAGAAGATCTGATTGAAATCAGGGATTACATATAAGAAGAACTTCAAAATCCCGCAGCTGCATTGAATGTGGTGCGGAAGATTATTGAACGTTACGAACAGTTAAAAATGTTTCCACTACTTGGGGTCGACTTATGTTCTAAAATCAGCGTTCAGACTGATTTCAGATATCTTGTGGCTGGAAACTATATCATCTTTTATCGAGTAGATCATGAGTATGTCTATATATATCGCATTTTATACGCAGGCAGAGATTACATAAAGGTTCTGTTTTCCAATGAAGTTTCCGTGGATTATGAGGATTTGTAAAAGAAGAGATTTAAGAAGGAACATTATTTCAGCATGAGCGGTAATTGAGAAACAGAAACGGATGAAAAGGCTGAAAACCTTTAGAAATCAGAGAATGAAAAGATTTCAGGAAATGTTTGCGCTTTGTCTGCTTTAGTGATATAATACATCAGTGGTTTAGGATAGTACATAATTTATGATAGATGATATTTATCAACACCTTGCAGCACGACTGCGAGGTTTTTTTATGGAGAATTCTCAATCATGAAAAATAGAAAGAAAGAGGTAAATATGGAAGACAAGAGATTTATTGACCTAGGGCTAAGCGAAAGTGTACTTAAAGGTATCGGTGCCATGGGTTATGAAACACCTTCAGATATTCAGGGAGAAGTCATTCCCGTCATACTGGAAGGCAAGGATGTCATTGGACAGGCGCAGACCGGAACAGGTAAAACACTGGCTTTCTCAGCACCTATGCTGAGTATGCTCGAAAAGAAGGGCTCCGTAAGTGCGATCATTTTAGCACCTACAAGAGAACTAGCCATTCAGGTCAGTGAAGAAGTGGAGAGAATCGCAAAGTTTACCGGCGTAAAACTGCTCGCGGTTTATGGTGGTTCCAGTATCGATACGCAGATCAGAACACTGAGAAGAGGCGTGGATATTGTAGTTGGAACACCAGGTAGAGTCATCGACCTTATGAAGAGAAAAGTACTGAAGCTTGATGAAGTGGACTTTCTGGTCCTGGATGAAGCGGATGAAATGCTCAACATGGGATTCGTTGAAGATATCGAAACCATTATGGCGGGAACCAGTGCCGATAAGCAGACCATGCTTTTCTCAGCGACCATGCCTGATGAATATAAGAGACTCTCAAAGAAGTACATGAGAGAAGACAGAGTGCACATCAAAGTCAAAGACAAGTCCATGACGGTATCCACCGTCAAGCAGGCTTTCTTCGAGGTGAGAGAACAGTATCGTTTTGAGACCCTATGCAGAATCATGGATTCTGAAGATATGGAATCCGTACTGGTATTCTGCAGAACCAAGAGAAATGTGGACGATCTGGTCTCCAATCTGGTGGATAAAGGCTACAATGCAGCCGGTATGCACGGAGATATGAGCCAGAATGTACGTATTGCAACCCTTCGAAAGTTCAAGGACAGAAAGCTGAAGTTCCTGGTGGCAACGGACGTTGCGGCAAGAGGAATCGACATCGACAATCTGTCCCACGTGGTGAACTACGACCTGCCACAGGACATCGAGTCCTATGTGCACAGAATCGGCAGAACCGGACGTGCACAGCGTGAGGGTATCGCCTACTCCCTTGTAAACTCAAGAGAGTTCGGGTTCCTGAAGCAGATCGAAAAGGTCACAAAGGGCAAGATCGAGAAGCGTGAGATTCCGACCCTTGAAGACATCTTCAAGACCAAGAATGAAACCTTCAAGAACAAGATCGTCACCGAGCTTTCCACAAACAACTACAAGAAGTTCTACCCTGTCATCGAAGAGATGAAGGAAACCTTCAATGTGGAAGATGTGGCAGCTGCCCTCATGCAGATGCTTTATAAGGAAGAGCTGAGCTTTGACTATAAAGTGAACATGCTGGAAACGCCTAAGAAGTTCGTAAGACTCTTTGTGACCGTAGGGTCCATGGATAAGCTTACACCAAGAAAGATGATCGACTTCATCGTTTCAGGTACGAATCTGAAGCCGGACAGCATCGGAACCATCGACGTTCTGACCAAGTTCAGCTTTGTGGATGTCGTCGCTGGTACAGAGGATGAGATCGTGAATAAGCTCAACGGAAAGAAGCTTTCCGGAAGAAAAGCGAAGTTCGAAGTGGCTGCGAGAAGAAGAAGAAAGTAGTCCAAAGAGAATAAATGAGAAGTAGAAGAATCAGCAGGATGCGCATGGATCCTGCTGATTCTTTGCGTTTGGATATAGTTTATCATGCGGGTTCAGAGTGGTCGACAAAGAATAGTGATATAATGACAAACTGTAATATTTATTGATAAGATGTTAAGTATTTTGAATATTAATTAATTATTTACCTAAAGTTGATTGACATTGCTTTGTTTTAGTTGGACAATTAATGAGAAAGCTGAATACTGGATGCATGGAAACATGGTCTGGTTTTTATTTGCTGACCAAAGTAAAGGTTTACAACAAAATCCAAGGAGGTTAACATGAAAAAAGTTATCAACAATCCAAACAATGTCGTCGACGAACTGCTGATGGGTATGGTTTATGCTCATCCCGACCATGTAAGAAAGCTGGATGGATTTGAGGTTCTTGTGAGAAAGAATTCCCCAGTGGAAAACAAGGTAGCCCTTGTCAGTGGTGGTGGTTCAGGACATGAACCATCTCATGGAGGATTTGTAGGAAAGGGTATGCTGGATGGTGCTGTAGCAGGTGCTGTATTCACATCCCCAACACCAGACCAGGTTTTTGAAGCCATCAAGGCTACAGCAGGACCAAAGGGTGCACTGCTCATCGTGAAGAACTACACCGGAGATATCATGAACTTTGAAATGGCCAAGGAAATGGCTGAAGCAGAAGATCTTAAAGTTGACTATGTTGTGGTCAACGATGACGTGGCTGTGGAAAATTCCACTTGGACCACAGGAAGAAGAGGTATCGCTGGGACCGTTCTTGTTCATAAGATCACAGGCGCCAAGGCAGAAACCGGAGCAGAGCTTGACGAAGTCAAGAGAGTTGCGGAAAAGGTCATCGCCAATGTCAGATCCATGGGACTGGCCCTGACACCATGTATCGTACCTGCTGCTGGAGAGCCAAACTTCACGCTGGCAGAAAATGAGATCGAAGTGGGTATGGGTATCCATGGAGAACCAGGTACACACAGAGAAACCCTGAAACCTGCAGATGAACTGGTTGACCACCTGGTAGGAAAGATCCTGGCAGACATCGACTACAGCGGCAGTGAAGTGGTTGTCATGGTGAACGGACTTGCGTCCACACCCCTTATGGAACTCTATATCGCAAACAAGAGAGTCCATGAAATCCTGAAGGAAAAAGGAATAAAGGTATACAAATCCATGGTAGGAGAATACATGACATCTCTTGAAATGGCCGGTTTCTCCGTTACACTTCTGAAACTGGATGATGAACTGAAAGAGCTCTTTGATGCTCCAGCAGATACACCAGCACTGAAATCACTATAGCAGCATAGAAGGAGGGCAACGCATATGGCTGATGCACAAAAGGTTAAAGAGGTGATCCTGGCCATCAGTGAGATCATCGAAGAGAAGAAACTGTATCTGACCCAACTGGATGCCGCCATCGGTGATGGCGACCATGGCCTTAACATGGCCAAAGGTTTCGGTGCCGCAAAGGAAAAACTGGAAAGCACCAATCCTGAAACCCCTTCAGATATTCTGAAGGCGGTGGGTATGGCGCTCATATCCAAAGTGGGCGGAGCAGCAGGTCCTTTATACGGAACAGCATTCTTGAATGCGTCGAAATCCGTAGCAGGAAAGACGGAACTGGATCTTAACGACTATCAGGTGATGCTGGAAGCGGCCCTTGATGGAGTCAAGATCAGAGGAAAAGCAACAGTAGGAGAAAAAACCATGGTGGATGCCATCGAGCCGGCACTGGAAGCGCTGAAGAAAGCCATTGCAGAAGGATCCTCCACAAGAGAAGCTATGGATAAATCCGTAGCCGCAGCAGAAGAGGGAGTGAACTACACCAAGACCATCATCGCACAGAAGGGTAGAGCTTCCTACTTGGGCGAAAGAAGTATCGGTCACATCGATCCGGGTGCCATGTCATCCTATGTGATCCTGAAAACCATCGCCGAAAAATTCTAGACCTTACCTTAAGACATAGAGAAAAGAGCTGAAACGGAGTGTTTCAGCTCTTTTCCACGTCCAGTGCTTTCCGGAACCCATCATGCTTTCTGCCTGTTTTCTCTCTTGTCCGCTGCAAAATAATTGGTTCCGATGACGCCGGTGATGATGAGAAGCGCTCCGATGACCTGATAATAGCGCAGGTGTTCACGAAGGAGAAGGACGCCTGCGAAGATGGAGATCACAGTCCCGAGGTGATTGAAGATGCTCATTCTGGAGGCTTCCAGCCTGGACAGGGCAAAGTTCGACAGAAGGGAGGTGCCTAAAGTGGAAAGTACACCGAGAAAGAGTACGCCAAGAAGGAAGGATGGCGTTCCCAGAGGGGAGAAGTAGCTTTCGAGGTGACCTTCCATGAGATGAAGGGTAAGGTTTATGAGATTACAAAGGATGAATCCCGTGGTGATGGCCACAGACGTGAGCTTCATGAAGCTGTGGTCTTTCACAAGCTTTCGGATGAGGACCAGATTCATGGCGGAAGAAAAGCTGGAAAGTAGAAGGAGAAGATACCCTGTCAGGCTCTCCACCGAAACCTCAGCTCCTTTCACGAGAGAGATATAGACCACCCCCGACAGCGAGACCAGCATGAAGAGTTTCTGCATTCTTTTCGTCTTTTCCTTCAGAATCAGCGTGGCCAGAATCATCGTAAGAAGCGGCGTCATCGCCTGAATGATGCCTGCTTCAGAAGAGTAGACTTTCTGAAGACCCAGCAGCTGCAGGGAGAAGAAGAGCAGCGGATAAAACAGAGAGAGAGGAAGGATGGCGAAGACCTCCTTCCTCGTCAGCCTGAACTTCATGAATCCAAGAACCTTCAGCGCAAGCAGTGCGAGGAAGGCAAAGGTGAATCTGTGGGCAAGGATGGCCCATGGAGAAGCGGTATCGAGGCTGATCTTATTGGTGAGAAAAGAGAAGCCGATGATCACGGACATGGACAGAGCGGCAAGATAAGCGGTGGATTTCTTCTCCATGGTATCCTCCTTCAGAATGTTCTTATATTAATTATATCAAATACCTATGGTATTTGTTAACATTATGAAGAAATGGAGAATCTTCCCCATTCCATCAGGCTTCAGCTGCCAAGTGTGTTAAAATAGTACAAAAGAACAAGACAGAGGTGAAGCGTATGATCATGAACTGCATGCCGGACTACATCATGACGAAAGAAGAGGCAGACAAACTCAGAGCATTAACAGGAAAAGACATACTGGATGTGGAGAACTTCCGCGACCATGTGGATAGATTGGATGAAGTGGAAGCCATCATTCCGCCCTGGAGATTCAAGGCGGAGGACCTGGCGCTCTTTAAGAATCTCAAGTGGATTCAGACCTTCAGTGCGGGGGTGAACACCCTGCCCCTGAAGGAAATCAAAGAGAGAGGCATTCTTCTTACAAACTCCAGTGGGGTCCATGGACCTCAGATGACAGACCATATCATGGGGATGGTCTTATCCTTTGCAAGAGCTCTTCTGCCCAGCATCAGACATCAGAAGGAGAAGAACTGGAAGGTGGATTATCCTCTGACGGAGCTGACCAGAAAGGAGATGCTCATCGTCGGTGCGGGCAGCATCGGACAGCTGCTGGCCAAGAAAGCCAAGACCTTCGACATGAGGGTCATCGGCCTGAAAAGAACCGTGGAGAAGCTTCCGCATTTCGATGAGGTGCGAGAACTGGAGAAGCTTTCCGAATCCATGAGAACAGCGGATTATGTGGTGATCCTGGCACCGCTGACCAAAGAGACCAGAGGCCTCATCGGCAAAGAGGAGCTTGCCCTCATGAAGGAAGATGCGGTGCTCATAAACCTGGCCCGTGGACCTCTAGTGGATGAAGCAGAGCTGATAGAAGTGCTGAAGGAGAAGAAGATTCGCGGAGCGGGTCTGGATGTGTTCTCCAGAGAGCCTCTTCCGGAAGACAGTCCCCTGTGGGACCTGGACAACATCATTCTGACGCCTCATCTGGGCGGGTTCAGTGATGTGTCCAATGAACGTTCCATTGCGCTCATCGCAGAGAACATCAGAAGATTCTATGCCGGCGAAAAGCTGAAGAACGTGGTGGATCTGGAACTGGGATACTAGAAGCAGGCAGAAGAGATGATGCTATAGAAAGCTGAATGTAGATCAGATGCAAATGAAAAACGGTCATGAGTTTTAAGCTCATGGCCGTTTCAGTTCTTAGTGGATAGAGGCTACTCAGGGATTCTCGCTTTAGCGAATCGGTAGAAGAGACTTAGAAGAAAGACAGCTATGATGCTGCCCAGCACAGTGAATGTCCACATGAGTGTTTCATTTTCTCTCTGCACATAGGACAGAAAAAAGAAGAGGCCCATGATTCCGATGATCAGACCAATAATGAAGTACCGAAGGGCCTTCGGGGACTTCTTTGACTTTACAATCTCTGCGGTGCCTTCAAACAGTATATCCATGACGATCTCCATGAACAGTTCCATATCCTTTCTCCTATCCTCAAAAAATTCGAATTCCTAAAACATAACATGTATTCAGAATCGTTTCTATATCTTCAGTATACAGGATAATCCAATACTGTCATCTTAAATTCTCCTGAACAGGAAACTTTTTTTGGCTTTTTTCCTAAGTGTTCGCTCCTGTCGAGCATGCTAAATAGATTTCATACAATTAAGGTTGACAAGAAATAACAAGCGCGGTATAATTATCTCGTATTCGAAATAATATTTGTAGAGGATGATGCAGATGAAAGAAGAAGAGAGGAATCAGTTGGATGAAAAGTTGTCCCTGAAGCTGTTTGTGGTGCTCACAAGAGCTTTGGACTCCGTCAGAAAAAGCATAGAGAAGGAAATCAGGAGCTATGGACTCAATCCCACAGAATTTGCCGTGCTGGAACTGCTATACAATAGAGGCGAACAGACCGTTCAGAAGATCGGAGAGAAGGTGCTCATCGCCAGCAGCAGCATCACCTATGTGGTGGACAAGCTGGAGAAGAAGAAGCTCATTCTGAGAACCCCCAATCCGGAGGATCGGAGAATCACGCAGGTGTCTATCACGGAGGAAGGAAAAGCCATGATGGATGACATTTTTCCGGGCCATGTGAAGGCTGTTCAGAGAATTCTGGAAGGGCTGGATACCTGGGAGAAGGAAGAAATGATTACTCAGCTGAAGAAACTGGGTATACAGGCAAAAAACAGATAAAAAATTTTACGAATATATCTCGAATCAGGAATATCCTAATTCGTAGGAAGTGTGAAGAGAAAGGAAGAGCCATATGATATCCATCGATCCCGGTAAAAACAGCGAAAGAGAAAACTATAAGCTCCTCATCGGAACGATCATTCCAAGACCCATCGCCTTTGTGACAACCCTTGGTGAAGGGGGAGTGGTCAACGCAGCCCCTTTCAGCTACTTCAATGTGGTCTCCTCCAGTCCCCCTCTGATTTCCCTTTCCATACAGAGAAGGAAGGGAGAGCTGAAGGATACCGCAAGGAATATTCTTAGGGAGAAGGAATTTGTCGTCCATGGGGTGGACGAGGAGAATGTGGATGAAGTCAATGAGACCGCAGCCTCGCTGCCATCCTGGGAGAGTGAACTGAAACTGACGAAGCTTACACTTCTTGAAAGCGACCTGGTGAAAGTGCCAGGCATCCAGGAATCCAAGGTGCGCATGGAGTGCAGACTGGTCCAGCACATGCCCCTCGGAGACGGGGATGAAATCGGTGCAGATCTTTTCATCGGACGAATTGTGAGATTTCATATCGATGAGAAGGTCTATGAAAAAGGAAGAATCGATCCCCATGCCCTTTCGCCCATGAGCAGGCTTGCAGGAATCAGCTATGCGAGGATCGGAGAAATCATCTCCATGGAGAGACCCGAATGAAACCGCAAAAGATCACAGCAAATGCAAGAAAGATCGATATAAAAGAATTAAACAATAATAGAAGTCATGGAGCGGAAAGCTTCATGAACAGGAGGAAAACAGCAATGAATGAATTAAAAGGAATACACCATGTAACCGCCATCACAAGCAGCGCAGAAAAGAACTATGAGTTCTTCACCTATGTACTGGGATTAAGACTGGTGAAGAAGACGGTGAACCAGGACGACATCCAGACCTATCATCTGTTTTTTGCGGATGATGTGGGCGGACCCGGAACGGACATGACCTTCTTCGATTTTCCTGGGATAGCAAAGGGTACCCATGGAACAGACGAAATCACGAAGACATCCTTCCGTGTACCGAGCGATGAAGCCCTCACCTACTGGGTGAAGAGATTCGACAGACTGAAGGTGAAGCATGAAGGCATCAGTGAGCTGTTCGGAAAAAAAGTCCTTTCCTTTGTGGACTTTGATGACCAGAGATATCAGATGATCTCCGACGAAAAGAATAAGGGTGTTCCTTCCGGAATTCCATGGCAGAAGGGCCCTATTCCTCTGGAATATGCCATCACGGGTCTTGGTCCCATCAAGCTCACCGTACCGGACTATAAAGGGCTCAAGGAGATCCTGGAGAAGGTCTATCTCATGAAAGAGACCGCATCGGAAGGAGACGTTCATCTTTTTGAAATGGGAGATGGCGGCAACGGTGGAAGCGTCATCCTGGAAGAGAACAAGGATCTGCCTGCAGGAAGGCAGGGCTACGGCACAGTGCACCATGTGGCTTTCCGAGTGGAAGACAAGAAGGAGCTGGATGCGTGGATTGACAGGTATGCATCCTTCGGACTCAGGAACTCCGGCTTTGTGGAAAGATACTATTTCAAATCCCTTTACGCCAAGGTGTCCCGCGGCATACTCTTCGAGCTGGCGACGGACGGCCCCGGATTCATGGGAGATGAACCTTATGAAACCCTGGGCGAGAAGCTTTCGCTTCCACCCTACTTCGAGGACCAGAGAGAGGAAATCGAAAAGCTGGTGCGACCCATTGATACGGTCAGAAGCACCAGGGTCTTTGAAAAAGAATACGAAGACTAGAATAAAGGAGAGGAACCCGCAGATGGATTCCTCTCCTTTACAATGTCTTTCCTATTCCACGACCACAGCGGTTCCCGCTGCGGTGACCATGAGCATGCCGTTATTCTGTCCCAGTGTCTCATAGTCGATTTTCACACCGATGACGGCGTTGGCGCCTAAGCTGTAGGCTCTTTCTTCCAGTTCTCTCAAAGCGTTGATTCTTGCTTCAATCATTTCACTTTCATAGGTCTTGCTTCTGCCACCGAAGAAATCGGAGATGCCTGCGGTGAAGTCCTTGATGAAGTTGATTCCTGTGATGACTTCTCCGAAAACAATCCCTTTATAGGCAATGACTCTTTTACCTTCCACTGCATTGGTTGTTGTAATGACCATAATCAAATCCCTCCTACTTTACTATCTGCTTTCATTATAAGACAACTTGTTTTCTTTTTATCATTTTTAATTGAAATTTAACCCGGAATTCGCAAATGATTTTCGCGACTCCTCATGAGTTTCAATGTTTTTTGCGCGGAAGGTGTATCCCATAACTTTTTTATGATATAATCTATCATTGTAAATCAAATCATTGAAAACAGTTATCAGTAAAATAAAGAGGTGTACAGATAGATGAGTATTGCAGGAGAAGGGTGTGAAATCCTCGTTCCGTTCAGTGAACGAAAAACACTACAGGAAATCGAAAGAAGCCTGACCACCACCTATAAGAAGAATGTGTGGGGAAAATTCATAAAAGCCATCAACGATTATCAGCTCATTCAGGAAGGGGACAAGATTGCCGTGGCCATCTCCGGAGGAAAGGACAGCCTGATTCTGGCGAAGCTTTTCCAGGAGCTGAAAAAACATAAGAAAGTGGATTTCGAAGTGGAGTTCATTGCCATGGACCCCGGGTATCACAAGGAGATCCGAAAACTTCTGGAAGAGAACTGCGCATATCTGGATATCCCGGTGAAGATCTATGAGTCAGGCATCTTCAATGTCATCGACAAGATCGCCAAGGATTACCCCTGCTATATGTGTGCGAGAATGAGAAGAGGGTCCCTCTACGAATTCGCCCAGAACCTGGGCTGCAACAAACTTGCTCTGGGGCATCACTTCAACGATGTCATTGAAACGGTCATGCTGAATGTCATCTACGGAGGGACCTTCAAGTCCATGCTGCCCAAGCTCAAGGCTCAGAACTTCGAGAATATGGAAATCATCAGACCCCTCTACCTGGTGGAAGAGGACAACATCAAGAACTGGATCCAGAATTCCGGCATCTGGCCCATGAACTGTGCCTGCATGGTGGCCGCCAAGAAGATCGGAAACAAGCGTTATGAGGTCCGTGAAATGATTAAAAATCTCAAAGCACAGAACAAGGATGTGGACAAATGCATCTTCCGTTCCCAGGAGAACATCCAGATGGACTCCGTGGTGGGCTGGAGAGACAAGAACGGGGAGAAGCATACCTATCTGGAGTTCTATGATGATGAGGACATGATATTTGACACAGATGAGCTGTAGTCTATGGAGATGACGCCTCATCTGTGGTAAAATCAAGTCAAAATGAAAATCAGATTCTGAAGGAGAGAGCGATATGAAAATGGCTTATGTATGTAATGGAAGCAGCACCAGAGCCCAGCTTGCAGCATCCATTGCAGGAGAATATTTCAAGGATGCGGAGATTGTGGCCGTAGGAAGCATTGAAGGTGAAGAGGCGGATGAAACCGCCATGAAGATTCTGGAAGAGGATGGAATCAGTACAGAAGGACTGAAACTGACCAATCTTTTTGAAATGGACTTCGACATGAACTACGCCATCGTGGTGGGATGCGATGAAGGAGGATGTCCTCTGGTATTTGCAGACAAAGTCATCGAGTGGGACTTCATCGAAAACCCCAAAGGCCAGGACGAAGCAGCCTACAGAAAAGCGAAAGATCAGCTGAAGGAAGAAATCAAGAAATTCTATATGGAAAACTTCGCATAAGATAAAGAAGGTGCAGCTCTTTTTTAAGAGTTACACCTTCTTTTTGATTGCTGATGTTCAATCCTTACTTACGAAGAAAGATCATCCAAGGCTTCTTTCTGGTCGAAGCCTTTTTCATACTCCTCTTTCAGGAGGCCATAATAGACCAGGTCATGAAACTCACCCAGTCTTGCCACATGCTGCCTGAGCGTTCCTTCATAGGATAGTCCCGCTTTCTCCATGACCCTCCAGGAACCTGGATTGCTGGTGAAGGCGGCGGCATAGATCCTGTGGAGTTGAAGCTCCTGAAAGCCATAGGCCAGGAGCGCCTTTACCGCTTCCGTACCATAGCCCTTTCCCCAGTAGTCCTTGCCGATCCAGTAAGCCAGTTCTCCTCTCCGGTGCGGTGCAGACAGATTCAGATTGATGAGACCGATGAAGAGCTGGGATTCCTTTTCCACCATGGCGAAGGCCGCAATACTTTTCATCTCTTCCGATTGATGGCATTTCTCGATGAATTCACTGGCGGAACCTTCCGGATAGGGATGCGGGATGTTCAGGGTTGTTTTTGCCACATCATAGTCTCCGGCCAGTTTCTCGATTCTCTTTGCATCGGAGGCAAGGAGCTTCCTTAATAGTAGTCTTTTAGTTTCGATTTGATCCATAGACTTCTCCTCGTAATGTTTTTTCGCTTCTACTCGTGAAGACAGCCCTGCTGCTGCCCTTCATCCTATTAGTATTCACTGGGATGAGGGGCTCTAAGGCAGGGCTGTAATTTCATGACTGATTTTCTGGATTTCTAGTCGAACCCGTTCATCATGGTGTCAGGGTCGGCGCTTAATCTCTTGTTCTGATTGTGCGCATTGATTTTTCCCATGTCTTCCTCAGAAAGCTCGAAATCGAAGATGTCGATGTTCTCTCTGATTCTCGATGGTGTAACGGACTTCGGAATGGCCAGCACATCATTCTGGAAATGCCATCTCAGAATGATCTGAGCGGGAGATTTTTCATGCTTTCTGCCCAGTTCCACAAAGACCGGTGCATCCAGGTCTTCTTTTCCCTGCATCAGTGGTCCCCAGGCTTCCACCTGAATACCCTTTTCCTTGCAGTAGTCTCGGATCTCCTTCTGGTTCATCAAAGGATGCAGCTCGATCTGGTTCATCACAGGAACCACTTCGGTTTCAGCCAGGAGCTTCTCCAGATGATGGATGTGGAAGTTGCATACACCGATGGCTCTTACGCGTTTGTCCTTGTAGAGCTTCTCCAGTGCTTTGTAGGATTCCACATACTTGTCCTTGCCGGGCCAGTGCACAAGGTACAGATCCACGTAATCCGTATCCAGTTTTTTAAGGCTGGTCTCAAATGCCGTAAAGGCATTGTTATACCCCTGGTCTGTATTCCAGAGCTTGGTGGTCAGAAAGATTTCCTCTCTTGGAATACCACTGTCTTTGATGGCCCTTCCTACGCCTTCCTCATTTCCGTAGATGGCTGCGGTATCGATGAGTCTGTATCCTGCCTTCAGTGCTTCCAGCACAGCCAGGTACACCTCGTCCCCTTCTTTGACTTTGAATACACCAAAGCCGACGCTTGGGATTTCCAGTCCATTGTTTAGTTTCCATATTGGCACATTTGACATATTGGATCCTCCTTGATTCGTTAAAATACTCATATATTCATTATAAACCAAATCTCTCCCAGTTCGTGAAGGAAGTGTTAAATCTCTATGGACTTTGAGTCAATGGCCCTGTAGAACGCCCTGCCTGGCGTCTTTCATGATATAATCGGAGTGAAGAAATGAAAGCAAAACGGAGGGAATGAAATGAACGGAGCAATGATTGCCCATGACAATATGAAGGATGATCTGGTGCTTTTTGCCAGAAAACACAAGAAGATTCTTGAAAAATTCAATCTCTATGCAACAGGAACCACAGGGAAGAGGCTCATTGAGGATGCAGGACTTGATATTCACAGACTCCAGTCCGGCCCCATCGGAGGCGATCAGCAGATCGGTGCACTCATTGCAGAAGGAAAGATCATGTTCGTGATCTTCTTCAGAGACCCCCTCACCGCACAGCCCCATGAACCGGATGTGCAGGCGCTGCTGCGGCTCTGCGACGTTCATAAGATCCCCATCGCCACCAATATCACAAGTGCAGAAATCATCATCCACTATCTGAACAGACTCATGGGCGATGAGGACTACAAGGCGGTTTACTAGAATATCAGATTTTATGTTTTACAGAAATGAAAGAGCCTATCCTGCAATTTGTAGAAGAGGCAGCAAAAGCGTTCTTATCTTCCAATGCCGGAAGAAAAGGGCGCTTTTCAATCGTTCTCCTGTAAATAATCTGAGCAAATCTATAATATTCTGTAAACTGATGAAATATTAAGGAAGTAGTAAGCTTAAATCAAGTATAATAATACTACACCGATTACATTGGGAAATCACTAAAATATAGAAGAGAAAAAAGTATTTCATCCAGTAATGGAAAGAGACATACAGACTACTGCATCAGAAGGAAAAGGAGGTATGAATGAATGAGAGTAGCAATCATCGGAGCAGGAAATTCCGGGCTTGCCATGGCGGCCCATATGAGCTTTACGGAGAACAAGGTATACCTATGGAATAGAAGTGAAGACAACATCTCGGATCTCATGAGAACCAGGAGAGTGGAAACCACAGGCGTGCTTGTGGGCGAATTCGAGCTGGAAATGGTGACCACGGATGTAGAAGAGGTGCTGTCCTGCGCGAAGGTTGTTCTGGTGACAACGCCTGCCACATCCCATCAGGGACTGGCAAGAATCATGGCGCCCTATCTTACGGATGAGCATATCGTGATCCTCAATCCAGGCAGAACCTTCGGGGCGGTGGATTTCAAAGATGAGCTTTTTAAGTCGGGCAATTTCAGCAATGTCCAGATTCTGGAAACCCAGACCATCATCTACACCTGCAGAAAACTCTCCCAGACCAGCGTCAACATCATCGCGCTGAAAAGGGACATTCTCATTTCCAGTTTCAGCGGAGTGGACCTGGATGAGCTTCTGAGAAGGATTCCGGATGAACTGAATAAGTTCTATAAAAAGGCGGACAGCATGGTGGAAACCTCCATCGGGAATGTGGGCATGATTCTTCACTGCGCACCGATGCTTCTGAACACTGGATGGGTGGAATCCGATCAGAGCTTCAAGTACTACAGGGAAGGCATCAGCAGAACCATCGCCTCCTTCATCGAAAAAATCGACGAAGAGAGGCAGGAGGTGGCAAAGCTTCTGAATCACCCTGTCATATCGGCCAAGGAGTGGATGCGCCATTCCTACAACATCGATTGCGAAACGCTCTATGACTGCATCCAGAACAATCCATCCTATGAAGAGATCTCTGCGCCTCAAAGCCTTTCCTACCGATACATCTATGAGGACATTCCCTACGGACTGGTTCCTCTGGAAAGCATGGGCAAAGATCTGGGACTCCCCATGACCCATACGGAAATGGTCATCAACCTGGCCAATGCGCTTCTTCAGAAGGACTTCCGGGAAATCGGAAGAACGGCAGGGAAACTTCATTTTGATTACAAGCAGCTGATGAAGGGTGTGACCATAGACGAACTGGAAGCGGAAAACACAAAAAGGAGCTGATTTTTTGAATAAAAAGATGATTGTGGCATCCATAGGAAACTGTGTGCATGCTGCGGGAATATACAATTTCAGTGTACTGGCGAGAAAAGAAGGCTACGACGTGGAGTATATGGGCTCGGCGGTTCCCCTGAAGGAACTGGTGGGGGGCATCATTGAGTATGAGCCCCATGTGGTGGCCTTAAGCTACAGACTTTCGGAAGAAGGGGCCTATTATCTACTGAAGGAGCTGGAGGGCATCATCAAGGAGCAGGGATTTTCTGACATCGTGTTCATCTTCGGTGGAACAGTGGAAACCGCCAAAGCGGCAAGAAAATTAGACTATATCAGCAAGGTTTTTGATGGCAGCGAGGAACAGGCGGAAAGCATCATCTACCTGAGAAACATCGAAAAAGGCGTGGTGGAGGACGGAATGCCTCCTCAGAGCCTGAGAGAGAGAATAGAATGGAAAAAGCCATTTCCCATCATCCGTCATCACATCGGGCTGGAAACCATCGAGGCCACCTATGAAGACATCAAGGTGCTGGCCGAGAGCAGGCTGCTGGATGTGATCTCCCTGGCGCCGGACCAGAACTGTCAGGAATTCTACTTCCATCAGGAAGAGATGCCCAAGGGGGAAGATGGTGCAGGGGGCGTGCCCATACGAAACGAAGAGCATCTGAGGATGATGTATGAAGCCACCAGGCGCGGAAACTACCCCATGATGAGATGCTATTCCGGCACCAGAGACATCTATCCCTTCTCGAAGATTCTGAAAGAGACCGTGCACAATGCCTGGGCTGCCATTCCACTGACCTGGTACAGCCAGCTGGACAGAAGAAGCGACAGAGAGCTTCTCACCGCCATCAGGGAAAACATGGAAGCCATCGCCTACAATGCGGAAATGGGCGTGCCTGTGGAGATGAATGAGTCTCACCAGTGGGCACTCCGGTACTGCTCGGATGTCATTGAAGTGGCCATCAGCTACATCACGGCCAAGGTGGCGAAACACCTGGGCGTGAAGGATATGGTCATGCAGTACATGCTGGCCAATCCGCCTTCCATTTCCCCCATGATGGACCTGGCGAAAATGCAGGCGAAGATCGATCTCATGGGCGAGCTGGAGGATGATACCTTCCACATCATCCGCATGGTGCGAACAGGACTGCTGGCTTATCCTGCAGACATGGACAAGGCCAAGGGGCTCATCGCATCCACCATGTTCTACGGATCCTTCCTGAAACCGGATATCGTTCATGTGGTGTCCTATTCGGAAGCGGTGAAGAGAGCCACCAGCAAGGAGATCCTGGAGAGCATCCGTATTGTGAACAAGTCCATGGAAATCGCCGAGCGTGGTCTTCTGGAGAACCTTCATGAGGATCCGACGTTCAAGGAAAGACTGGAATATCTGAAATCCGAAGTGAGATACCTGCTCCGTGAGATCAGTAAGATCAAAGACGTGGAGGATCCTCTGGTGGACCCTGAAGTCATCCACCTGGCCATCAAGGAAGGGCTCCTGGATGCGCCTGGCCTGAAAGGGTTCAGTGTGGCCCAGGGGAATTTCAGAACGGAAATCCATGAAGGATATCATGTGACCATGGACGAGGATGGAACCATCCTGGATGAGGAAACCCGTATCGAAAGAGTGCGGGAAATCAACAGGAAGAAGCAGGGTGCCCTGTAGAATGTACTCAGCCATCAGGTGAAAAAGTGAAATAGAGCAAAAAAGATCCTTCCACCTGATCTGCAGGATGGAAGGATCTTCTTGTAAAGGACGGAAATCGGCTTCAGAGATAAGACAGCCCATGGAATCAGTAGCTGCCTTCTTCATTCGGCATGATGACTGCGCAGATGAGATAGATGATGATGGAAGGTCCGGGCAGCAGGGAGAAGATGATGAATCCGATTCGAAGGAGATTGGCATCAATGCCAAAATACTCCGCGAATCCTCCAAGGACCCCGAAGAGCCACTTGTTGGTGGATGACTTGGTTAGCTTTTTATTCTGATTCAATGTCTGCACCTCTTTTTCTTACTATTTGTGTCCATTGTAAGGGTGCTAAATTAAAAAATGATGAAAAGGCAATGAAAGGAAGATGAAAAATAACTGTTAATTATGAGATTCTGTCAGAAAAAAACACATATCTTTATCGAAATTGCTGTATACTATATAACATAGACTTAATTACCACATTAGGTTCAGAATAATTACAATTGAGAGGTGTCCCATGAAAAAAGAATTTTCCCTGAGTAAGGGTAAAGCCATGATCAATTTTTCGGCCAAGTACTGCGATACCATTGAAAAGATTCTGGAATCAGATTCTTTCCGCAGAGTGACCGTGACCTATCTTGAATCCATTGCGAAGAGAAATACCCAGAACTACAAGAGACTGGTCTCCATCTATGAGGGAGACACCATCAGTGAACTCACGGACAAGATGGTGGAAGTGCTGAAGCTTCTGACCTTATTCCACAGAGAAGAAGTGATCAAGATCCGATGTGACTATGAGCCGCTTCTCTCCGACCCGGACTGGTTCTCGGCGCTGCTGGAGGATTTCTATGCCTTCTGGAGAAGACTGGAAAGATACTCCGTCATTCAGAACAGAAGGAATACCGATGGACTGGCGCAGACCAGCTTCATCGATGCCAATCATAAGTTCACGAACCTCATTCTGGAGCTGTATCGAAAGATCGGAAGAAATGTGCTGGGTTATGAACCCAATGTCTTCAGACAGGTTCCAGCGGGCGTCAATGCCGGTGTGATCCTGCAGGAGACCCTATGGCCCATCCCCAAGGGATACGAGATCCTGAGCGATATTCCGTTCATCAGTGCCATCGTCATGGATTCCCCTTTCATTTCCTATCCGAAGAAGAACAAGAGAGACGGCATCTTCCAGGAGACTTTTGTGAATCCTATGGATGAAGCCTACCTGAACAGAGACCACTTCTTCTGCTATCCAGCGAAGATCGGTAAGCTCACCGCATTTCTTTATTTCCACAGAGACCTGATGGCTCATGGAATCAGCCTGTCCAATCTCTTCGAGATGGCCAGAGAAGAAGAATACGTGGGCAGAAAACCTGATATCGTCTATGTGTTCGGTGGAAGAAACTCCAATGAAGAGCTGGGCAATGTGTTCTACGATGATACGAAAAACGACATCATGCTTGGTTTTGTGCCATACAGCGACGAAATCGACTACTTCGGATACATGAAGAAGATGAGTCTTACCCTTCATAATCTCATCATGATCAAGAGAGGACATCTTCCAATCCATGGAGCCATGGTGAACATCAACATGAAGAACGGCAAGTCCGCCAATGTGGTCATCATGGGAGACTCCGGTGCAGGAAAGTCCGAATCTCTCGAAGCGCTGAGAAGTCTTTCCGAAGACCATATCAGTGATATGACCATCATCTTTGATGACATGGGCTTCTTCACTCTGGAGAACGGAAAAGTCATGGGATACGGAACCGAAATCGGTGCCTTCGTCAGACTGGATGATCTGGATCAGGGCTATGCCTTCAAGGAGATCGACCGATCCATCTTCATGAATCCGGATAAGACCAATGCAAGACTGGTCATGCCTGTAGCCACCTACAAGGAAGTCGTCAAGGGCTATCCTGTGGACCTGTTCCTTTATGCCAACAACTACAAGGTGCTGGCAGAAGGAGAACCAGGCGTAAGATACTTCAAGGATCAGAACGAAGCCAAGGAGATCTTCCGTTCCGGCAAGAGAATGGCCAAGGGAACCACAACGGAAAATGGTCTCGTGGAGTCCTACTTCGCCAATCCGTTCGGACCGCTGCAGAAAAGCGAGGACACCGACAAACTTCTGGACATCTTCTTTACTGCACTGTTCAAGAACAAGATCAAGGTGGGCGAAATCTACACCCAGCTTGGAGTTCCAGACAAGGAGAAGAGTGGTCCAAGAGATGCGGCCATGGAGCTCTTCAAGGAAATCACCAGTCTGTAGCAGAGCAAGAATCAAGAATAATGAATAATGAATAATGAAATGAGGTATCTCCAGTTCGTTCTGGAAATACCTCATTTTTATGATGTTTCTGCTAGATCTTTTTTGAGAACTCATCCGGATTTCTTTTCTCGACTTCTTCCTGGTCCACACAGGGATGATCCTTGATGTCCTTCACTTCTTCGTCCGTCGGGTCCACATACTCGGTCTCGAATTCATTGATTTTAAGATTCTTTTCCTTCAGCTCCAGCTCATCATACTTGTTCATGTTCTCTGCTTCGAAATGAGATTCGGCTTCATCGATCTTCTCCTGCCTGAATTTCTCTTTTTCATTCATTTTCATCATCTCCTAATAAGTAATCCTTTACATTTCTATCATACAACAGAGATGGATTCCTTGCCTATGGGTTTTTCGGAAGATTAACGGATTATTGTCAATTTATCTGATTCCTTTTTTATAGGCTCCAGGATGGATTCCATGGAAAGGGAATGGAAACAGCAGACGGATCCATGGTAAAAATTGATAAGTGCACTGAAAAAAGGATATAATGTACATAACAGTAATTCAGAGGATAAGAAAAAGGAGGAAGGAAATGGAAAAAGTAAGATTATCCGATACCCTGATCATGGATCGGATCATACATGGCCACTGGAGACTCATGGACTGGAAAATGACCAGAGAGGAACTGCTTCATTTCACGGAAGAAGTCATGGATCTGGGCATCACCACAGTGGACACGGCAGACATATACGGCGGGTTTTCCTGTGAGGAAGCCTTCGGAGATGCGCTGAAGCTGAAGAAGGGACTCCGGGAGAAACTGACCATCGTGACCAAATGCGGCATTGTGTTTCCCTGTGAAAACAGACCGCAGTATGAGACCCATCACTATGACAATTCCAGAAAGCATATCATCCAGTCAGCAGAAAGGTCACTGAAGAATTTCGGAACAGATTATCTGGACCTTCTTCTGATTCACAGACCGTCCCCTTTCATGGATCCTGCTGAAGTCAGTGAAGCATTCAGACAGCTCTATGATTCCGGAAAAGTGAGAAACTTCGGTGT
Organism: Proteiniclasticum aestuarii; assembly: GCF_017368455.1. Classification (GTDB taxonomy): domain Bacteria; phylum Bacillota; class Clostridia; order Clostridiales; family Clostridiaceae; genus Proteiniclasticum; species Proteiniclasticum aestuarii. The sequence continues at coordinate 84,491 of NZ_JAFNJU010000005.1, forward strand.
ATCCAATTACGAGAGCACCAAATTCGAGATGCTGAGCTCTTATACTGAATATCCCCTGGTGACCAATCAGGTGGAGATTTCACCACTGCATCTGGATGTGTTTCAGGACGGCACCATGGACCATCTCATGACAAGAGGACTCTATCCCATGGCATGGTCTCCTATGGCAGGAGGAGAACTCTTCACAGGAGATTCCCAGCGGGTGAAGAATGTGAGAAGCACACTGCTTTCCATAGGAGAGAAGTATGGTGAGACAAGGCTTGATACCCTGGCCTTTGCGTTTCTCACCAGTCATCCGGGTAAGATTCTGCCCATCGTGGGATCAGGAAAGATCGATCGCATAAAGAATGCCATGGACGCACTGAAAATCCAGTTCACACAGGAAGAGTGGCTGTCTGTATATAAGGCATCCATCGGGAAGAATCTGCCATAATGAACAAAAATAGTCGGGGGGTGCATCATGAAAAACACCAATGATCCAAATCATGAAAAAGAGAAAGTGACACTGGGAGAGGAAACCTTTGAATCCTTGCCAGAAGTCCAGGAAGAAAAGCCAGTGAAACACGAGGAGAATGAAATCATCGAAGTGGATGAGGTTCTTGTTGCGGACGAGGGCAAAGAGAAAAAAATCAAAAAACCTGGAAGAATGAAGTTCTTCGGGATTCTGGCAGCCATCGTGGCGGTCATCACCATATTCGCGGAAGCCATCAGAGAAATGATCTTCAGAGCGGAGGACTCACTGCTGTTTTTGCCCAAAGGCGGTCTATTCATACCGCCGGTGGGGGTCATTCTCATTTCCATCGGAGTGATTCTGACCATCATCGCATTCATTTCGCTTTTCAATCGACAGGGCAAACTGTCCAAACAGCAGAAATGGATTTCGGTTCTGATCGGAATTGTACTGGTGGTCATAGGAATCAGCACCTTCTTCCGATTCGTGGATTTCCGTGGGAACACCATCGTGGACCGGACCATGCTGACGAACACTTCCTACACCTATCTGGAAGTGGTGGAGGTCAATGCCTATGTGGAGGCGGAAGGGGAAGGGAACAGCCTGTTCTACAACTTCAATCTCCAGAAGAGCGGGTCAGGAAAGACCCGAAGCTATGATGTGAAGATCACGGACAGGAATATGGATGACGTGAAGAGCATTGATTCCAGAATCAGCAACTCCGTCAGAAACAACATCAACAGCAGCGCAGTGGATGAAATGGTGAAACTTGGCATGTACACCAGAGATGAGGCGCTGAAGCTGTTCAATTTCGAAGAATAATCAATTCAAGTGTGAAAAGCCCTGCATTCAGCAATGTGATATGCAGGGCTTTTTCAGCGTTTTTCCAACAAATGCAGTGCAGTTTCCATCTCCACTTTGAAACAGGCATATTGACAATCATCGATATGATGTGTAGCATTAGGGGTGGATATCGATAAGTATCGATTTGATGAAGGGGAGTAAATTCATGAAAATGTCATTCAGTGAATATGTACCAGTATTCAAAGCCATCTCCGATGAGACAAGGCTCAGAATCATAGACTTATTATCAAGCCAGAAGCTCTGCGCATGCGATCTTCTGGAACAGTTCAGCATATCCCAGTCCACACTGAGCTACCATATGAAGATCCTGTCCGACAGCGGACTGGTAAGAGGCGAAAAGGAAGGTTCCTGGGTAAGATATGCCCTGAATCAGGAGCGCATGAATGAGGTCATGGACTTTCTCGCAGAAATCACAAGAGAGAAGGAATATGACATACAAAGTGTGTGTGAACCAGGCAACATAAGAATGGAAAGCACTCAGGAAAAAAGAAGCTAAGGAGGAAAAGACATGAAGAAAATGGCAATCTACGAACCGGCAATGTGCTGCTCCACAGGAGTATGCGGAGTTGGAGTGGATGAGGATCTTTTGAGAATCTCCACCGTTTTATCCACGCTGAAAAAGAATGATGTGGTGGTGGAGAGATACAATCTGTCCAGTTCACCTCAGGCATTCATCACGAATCCTGTTGTCAATGGACACATCAGGGAAAAAGGACTGGATGTATTTCCCATCACCTTGGTGGATGATGAGATTGTACTCTCAGGAAGATATCCATCCAATGAAGAATTCATAACACTTTTAGACTTATCAGAAAATATCATATAGAGAAAAGGGGAGAAATAATGAGCAGCAAAACAAAGATCGAAGTATTTGGTGTAAGAAATCAGGCGGCAGGTGGCGGATGCAGCTGCAGCGGTGGCTGTGGACCCACAGTAACCATGGGCGAGATGTATGAGGAATTTGAAAGCTTCATGAAGAATTCCGACTTGAAGGATCAGGTGGAAGTGCGCTTCATCGATGTGTTCTATGATGATCTCGATGAGTATAAATACATCATCGATGCCATGAACAAAGGATTCGGACTGCCACTGACATCAGTGAACGGGGAGCTGAGATTCTTCGGTGGGATTTCAGGGACCATGGTGATGGAGCTTCTTCAGCAGCCTGCATAATAGAGCCATACTGAAGTAGTCTGACGAAAGGAATATGACATGAAAATTTTCAATCCCAAGAACATGGAACTGACAAAATATCTTTTCTTCACCGGTAAAGGTGGAGTAGGAAAGACATCCAGTGCCTGTGCCACAGCAGTGACATTGGCGGATGGGGGATCCAAGGTGCTTCTCATCAGTACAGACCCGGCATCCAATCTTCAGGATGTGTTCAGCACCACGCTGAACAACAAAGGAGTGGAGATTGAGGGCGTGCCGAATCTTACCGTTGCCAATCTGGATCCCATCGAAGCAGCCAATGAGTATAAGGAAAGCGTCATCGCTCCATATAGAGGCCTCATGCCGGAAGATGTGCTTCAGAACATGGAGGAGCAGCTTTCAGGCTCCTGCACGGTGGAAATTGCGGCGTTCAATGAGTTTTCAAAGTTCATCACGGATACGCATATCAATGAGTCCTATGATCATATCGTCTTTGATACAGCACCAACGGGGCATACCTTACGAATGCTTCAGCTTCCCTCTGCCTGGGACAGCTTCATCAGTGAGAGCACCCATGGAGCATCCTGTCTTGGACAGCTTTCTGGACTGGAAGACCAGAAGGAAGTATACAAGAAGGCAGTGGCCACCCTTGCCAGCAAGGAGCTGACTACCCTCATTCTGGTCACAAGACCTGAAAGAACACCACTGAAGGAAGCGGCAAGAGCATCCAGAGAGCTGGCGGATATCGGGGTTCTGAACCAGGCACTCATCGTCAATGGTCTCATGGAAAGCCATGATGATATGATTTCAGAAAGCCTCTTCCACAAACAGGAGAAGGCCATGAAAGAAATGCCGGAAATCCTGAAGAACATCAGCGCCTATCGTATCCCGCTCAGAGCCTACAACATAACGGGTATGGATAATGTGAGGGCCCTTCTGACTTCTGATAAGGTGACATTGAGCACGGAAACAGTGAGAAACGAATCCATCGATGGACTGAAGGAGGTCATAGAAGATCTCTATGTCAGTGACAAGAAAGTGATTTTCACCATGGGCAAAGGCGGTGTCGGAAAAACCACCATCGCAGCAGCCATTGCCATGGGACTCGCAGCGAAGGGAAAGAAGGTTCATCTGACCACCACAGACCCTGCAGCGCATCTGGAATACATCGTTCGCGCCCATGAGGGCATCACCATGAGCAGAATCGACGAAGAGAAGGAACTGGCGAAGTATCGCGAGGAAATCATCGGTAATGCGAAGAGGAACAATCTGTCTGAAGAAGACATCGACTATATCGAGGAGGATCTGAGATCTCCCTGTACTCAGGAGATTGCTGTATTCAGAGCCTTTGCTGAAATTGTGGACAAAGCGGATAACGAAGTGGTGGTCATTGATACAGCCCCAACAGGACATACTCTGCTGCTCCTTGACTCCACACAGAGCTACAACAGTGAAATCAAGAGATCCTCTGGAAATATTCCAGAATCAGCCAGAAAGCTTCTTCCAAGACTGAGAAACAAGAAGGAAACGGAAGTGCTTATCATCACTCTTCCAGAAGCAACACCTGTATATGAAGCCATGAGACTGGAAGATGACCTGATCAGAGCAGACATCGCCACCAAATGGTGGGTGATCAATTCTTCCATGTATCGAGCAGGAACAACAAACAAGATGCTGGCCGCCAAGGCAAGCAATGAAATCGAGTGGATCAACAAGATTGATGAACGTTCAAATGGTATCTTTGCCCTGATGGCATGGAGTCCGGATGAAATCGAAGGCGACAAGCTCAAGGATTTCATTTCATAAACACATGAAATGAATGCCCCTTCTGAAAGTCAGGGTTTCCTCTGATTCTAAGAAGGGGCGTAGTTTATGTTAAAACGATAGGGTACGGACGACTTATAAAGAGAAGACTCTATGCGGGGGATGGAGCCCATCCTCTCCAGAGCTTCAAAGGAGAGGATCAGTGAAAGAGACTGGAATGTTTCGGTGTCGGAAGTGCCAGGGGAACGGGTGCTTTGCATGAAAGATGATGCAGCTGGAAAGCAGGAATGGAAGCGGTGGAAACGTGAAAAAAGATGCCTGCAGATCATAAGATCCGCAGGCATCTGAAAGATTACTTCTTTTCCAGGATTTCCTTGATGGCAGCTGGTTTCAGCACTTTTCCGTAGGAAACGACTTCTTCATCGATGACAAGTCCTGGTGTGGACATGATTCCGTAGGAAGCGATGTCCTTGAAATCTGTGACTTTTATGATTTCAGCTTCCATGCCTAAGTCCTTCAGTGCTTCCTCCGCATTCTTTGCCAGTGTGACGCAGTTCTTGCATCCGGATCCTAAAATTTTGATTTTCATAAATATGCTCTCCTTAAATATATATATTTTATTGGTTACTAAATAAACAGGTAGCTGAAGGCATTGAAGGTGTAGCCGATGATGACGATGCCCGCTGCCACGACTGCGAAGAAGATGGCAAGGAGCTTTGGCTTCACGACCTTTGACAGCATCACAAGGGATGGCAGGGACAGTGCCGTGACACCCATCATGAATGCCAGTGCGGTACCAAGGCCTACGCCTTTGACGATGAGTGCTTCAGCGATGGGCAGTGTGCCGAATATATCAGCATACATGGGAATTCCGACTACCGTAGCCACAAGAACGGACCACCACTTATCCGCACCAAGAACCGCTGTGATGAAGTTCTCAGGGATGTAGTTATGGATGGCGGCACCGATACCGACGCCGATGAGGATATAGATCCACACCTTTTTCACGATATCAAGAACCTGATCTCTGGCGAATTCTACTCGTTCTCTTTTCGTCATCACATCCTCTTCACCCATCTCCATGTTGTTGCTGAAGACAAAGGATTCCACATGGGATTCCAGCTTCAGCTTTCCGATGACGGTTCCACCGATGACGGCCAGGACCAGTCCTACGATGACATAGGCGATGGCTATCTTCCAGTTGAAGATTCCTGCCAGGAGGATGACGGATGCCAGATCCACCAGGGGCGATGAAATCAGGAAGGAAAAGGTGGTTCCGATGGGAAGCCCTGCGCTCGTAAATCCGATAAACAGCGGAATGGAGGAGCAGGAACAGAAGGGAGTGATGGTGCCAAGGAGCGCAGCCAGTATGTTGGCTGTGATTCCGCTGAAGTTTCCAAGGATTCTTTTGGTCCTTTCGGGCGGGAAGAAGCTCTGGATGTAGGAAATCATAAATATAAGTGCTGACAGCAGGATGAAGATCTTCACCACATCATAAATGAAGAAGTGAATGCTTGCGCCCAGACGATCCGTCATGTTGAGGCCGAAGACATTGACCACCAGAGATTCCACTAAGTTATAGAGCCACTCCATCTTGAGCAGCTGATTGTTGATCCATTCGAATATAAACATTTCTGTCTCCTAATAATTTATTTTCTTATGCTGATTTATTCTGCAAAGACATTTGCATCAATGGGGGTAGGGGTGTTGGAATATTTCCACTTTGTGGAGATGTTTCCTATATCTTCCTTCAGTCTCGGGTACTGGTCCATGTGATCGGCAATGTCCTTTATGATATTCTGAAGCATGGCGTGATCTTCTCTTAGCCTGTAATACACGTATTTCTCTTTCCTAGTATCCACCACCAGATTGAGATCCCTCAGCTTAGAGAGGCCCTTGGAAATGGTAGGCTGGGACACATCAAGAATTCCGCTCATTTCACAGACGCAGAGCTCATCATGGTGCAGCAGCATCACAATTCTCAGTCTGGTTTCATCAGAAAGGGTTTTAAAGATATTCAGTAAGTCGTTCATTTCATCACATTCCTTTTTATTTACATGCACATATTCTTATATGGGAATATGATAATATTACTCCCAGCGATTCGGGATGTCAACCATTGATAGAAAATAACGATCCAGGAGGAAACAGGGCAAATACAGACTTAATTTCCGTCTGGAGATTCCGAAGAAAATCAGCATAAGATGTAGGGACTCATCTTGAGAAAAAACAGGGCGGAGAGTATATATTTCAGACTGAAATCATGAATCTGCCCATGAATCGAACAAGTTCTGTCCCTGAGGTTGAAAGGTGTCACCGACAACTGTACACTGTATGAGTGCCTGCCAGAAGATGTGACAGGCCCAAGAAACCGATACTGATAGACAGATCTGGTTCCAGTTTTCTGTTGGATGCAGAATCAGATCAGAATATATTCTCGCGACAGGAGTAAAAACAATGAAAAACACAGCTTCATCTGATAGAGACTATTTCAATGCCAGAGCCTTCAACTGGGATCAGACCTGTGTCCATGATCAGGATAAGGTCGCACATATTGTAAATTTAATGGGAATCGGTTCTTCCGACCGGATTCTGGATGTGGGCACGGGCACCGGTGTGCTGATTCCGCATCTTATGGAGCATCTTGATGATGGCCATATTACAGCGGTGGACGTTTCAGAAAAAATGCTTGAAGTGGCCCAGCGAAAATACAAGGGCGGAAACATCACCTACCTGCATGGGGATGTACTTCAGATGCCCTTTGAGGAAAAGTTTGACCTGATCATGTGCTACAGTATGTTTCCGCACTTCAAGGAGCAAAAGATGAAAGCCATAAAGGTGCTGAGTCAGCTGCTTAGGACTGGTGGAAAACTCTGCATCTGCCATACGCAAAGCCGGGCGGCTATCAATCGGCTGCATCGCATAGCAGGGGATGTGGTGGAAAATGATCGTCTGCCGGAGATGTCTGTGCTGAAAGAGGCTTTTCTCGATGAGAATTTAAGCCTCCAGTGTGTACGAGATGATGAGGAGTACTTCATCCTTTCAGGGAAGAGAATACTGTAAACATGAAAAAGCACGAAGCTGTAACTCTATAGCTTCGTGCCTATTTGATTACAAGATGTCCTTGTCGCTGTCTTCCTGGAGTAATCTGTACGTCAGGTCAATGAGCTTCGTGCTGTCCGAGGAATTGAACACGCGCAGGGTGCCCTCGTGATTCTCCTCATGTAGGAGATCCTCTTCGGTCAGCACTTCCTTCAGTCTCCTTGCGGTACCTTCACTACCGTCCACGATGAGGATCTCTTCACTGAAGATTCGTCTCAAGGAAGGCTTGATGAAGGGATAGTGGGTGCAGCCGAGCACCACGGAGCTGAGATCCCTGTCCACATCCTCCAGCGCTTTCCTTAGATACGCATAGCTCTTTTCCTGAAAGTCCTCTCCGTTCTCGATGATTTCCACAAGACCGGGCAGAGGCAGACTCACAATGTTTCTGGACTGGGAAAACTGATCCGACAGTTTCCTGAACTTTTCTTCGTGGAGGGTCCTGTTGGTGGCAAGCACCAGGATCTTGCCATCGGCTGTATGGTCAATGGCCACTTTCAGAGCCGGCTCGATGCCGATGACAGGCAGGTCAGGATACTTCGCCCGGATGTCTGCAATGGCGGCGCTGGTTGCCGTATTGCAGGCCACTACGATGCTTTTGCACTGAAAGGACAGAAGAAAGTCCACAGCTTGAAAGGAAAGCTCCTTGATGGTTTCCAGGTCCTTGTCCCCGTAGGGGGCGTTCACTGAATCGCCGAAATATATGAAATCCTCGTGAGGAAGAAGTTCCATCGCCTTTTTTAATACACTGATTCCGCCGACACCTGAGTCGAAAAAACCAATGGGCTGATTGTTTGCCATTATCATTGCCTCCGCATCCCATCCATTTTGATTGTCTTCATTCTATTTTAGCAAATGGACCCGCGTAATACAATTTCCCTACTGCGCTTCTCTATGAATCCGGATGAATTTTCTTTTGCCCACCTTGACGAGAAGGGAACCGGAAGCGGGAAGAGACTCTTCCGATGAGATCTTATCGCCGTTTATGGAGATTCCATTCTGAGAAAGAAGTCTTCTGTATTCATTGAAGCTTGCAACCAGACCCTCTTCCTTCAGCACATGGCCTAAGGAGAATCCATCTTCTGATATGCTGATTTCCTTCACATCTTCAGGAATCTCTTCCTTTGTGAAGACTCTTATGAACTTCTCTCTGGCAGCCTCCGCCTTTTCCGTGTCATGATACATGGCGGTGATTTCCTCAGCCAGAAGCATTTTGATGTCGCGGGGGTTTTCCGTCTCAAGTCGCTTTTCAAGTGCAAGAATCTCCTCAGGCAGACGATCCGTCACCAGGGTGAAGTATCTGAGAATCAGATCATCCGGCAGCGTCATGACTTTACTGAACATGGTATCCGGGTCTTCATGGATGCCCACATAATTGCCAAGGCTCTTACTCATCTTCTGCACGCCGTCCAGGCCTTCCAGAAGAGGCAGGAGGATCACGGTCTGAGGCGATACGTCTTCCGCCTTCTGAACGGTTCTCCCCATGAGGAGATTAAAGGTCTGATCGGTTCCACCCAGTTCCACATCCGCTTCTATGGCAAGAGAGTCATAGGCCTGCATCAGAGGGTAGAGAAATTCATGGATGCCGATGGGGGTGTGGGATTCGTATCTTTTTCTGAAGTCCTCCCTTTCCAGCATCCTTGCCACCGTGGTGGTTTTTGTGAGCTCCAGGATATTCTGAAGCGTCAGTTTCCTGAGCCAGCTGCTGTTGAAATGGACCATGGTCTTTTCCTCATCCAGGATTTCAAAGATCTGGCTGGTGTAGGTTTTGGCGTTTTCGATGACCTGCTCCCTTGTGAGCTGCACCCTGGAAGCGGATTTCCCTGTGGGGTCTCCGATCATGCCGGTGAAATCGCCGATGATGATGTGGACTTCATGACCCAGGTCCTGAAAAGCCTTCAGCTTTCTTAAAACCACCGTATGCCCCAGATGGATGTCCGGTGCGCTGGGGTCCAGTCCCAGCTTGATTTTCAGCACTCTTCCCGAAAGCATCTTCTCTTTGAGCTCTTCTTCTCCGATGATTTCCACTGTTCCTTTCCTTACGATGTCCATTGTTTTTTCGATATCCATAAAATACCATCCCTTCTGTTTCCTTCTATTTTTCAATAAAAAAAGCCCTCATCCTGTAAAAAGGATGAAGACTGATGCTCCATGGTACCACCTTGATTTATCTTCTGCGTCACCGCAGAAAAACTTATCGGGTACATTCATACCCTAGCACTGTAACGGGTGCAGTTTCCCGAAGCAGCCTACTTGGTTTTAAACCGTTGGGTGCTTAGCTCAGAGATGTATTCGTCAGAAGCTGTCTGTTTCTTCACACCACCCAGAAACTCTCTTAAGACATGACTTTTGAGTACTCGTTCCCATCAACGCTTTTCTTATTGATTAAGAGTTATATTACCTTCTTGCCGAGGAAAAGTCAACAGCAAGATCAGAACATGCCGTCATATTTTTCCACGGACCAGGCGAGGAAGTATCCGCAGGTAATGAGATACAGCGGTGTAAACACAGGGCTCTTCAGGAAGAACTCAAATACACCATTGGGGGCGAAATTGTTTCCGGGTTCAAAGAGTGCAAGAATGCCCACTGTGAGAAAGATGGTAAGACCTGCCAGGCCAAGAGACAGTTTGAAGAAACTGGTTCTGACCCGAAGTCTTGAGAAAAGATACTGACTAAGATCGCTTCCACCCAGTACAGCTCCGAACAGGGTGAATACGAGAATGGTCGCAATGAGGCTGCCCAGGCTGTAATAGTCTGCGCTGTTTTCGGAAGTTAAGCCCATGATCAGCTCGCCGGCTATGGCCAGCAGCATAAGTCCTATGTATTTCAGTAGTGATGTGAATTGTCTGTTCATACGTAAAGCGCCTGCTTCTCCCATGAGAAGATGACGCAAATTCCCCCCTTTTTCAGTTCTGATTCTTATTTGTGAGATATAATCATTTTATTCATATTATACCGTATAGAAATATTTTTTGCTGAAATTTGGGAAATTAATCTGGAAAGAAAGCAGATGACACTGCAGAAAGTGCAATTCTATGAATCAGTACAAGGAGAAGGGGATGGTACGGATTCATATTGATTGTTTTATAATAGTACACTATAATAATCATAATATATAGATGGATAGATCGGATGGAGTGATGATGTGGAGAAATCAGAGAAGATGAAGAAAGTCATTGTAAGACTGACCGTGGTATCCGTGCTAATGGATTTTCTCATAGGACTGCTGGATCCGGCCTATACCCTCAGCAGTGGATCCCTTATTGCCATAGGCTTCATGTCCCATAGCCTGGTGAAGGAATATGAAAAGCACAAGTCAAAGAAAGTGAAGGTTTCAAAAGGCATTGTTTTTCTTTCGGTGTCGGTGATACTCCTCAGTATCTACAGACTGGTTCAAACGTATATGTTTCAAGTATGAAACAGGGAGTTCGAAAGGACTCCTTTTTGAGTGCTTGGAATGAGAAAGCACAGAAAATGGGCAAAAAAAAGAAACCCCTTAAGTGGGGTTATGAAATATGATAGAAGGCTTTTAAGAATCCGCGCAGATTCTCATAGGCCCAGGGGTGGCTGATTATGGGAAGATAATCTCCACTCCCATAGTGTGATGATGCACTACGAACTTTTGTTCTGATTTCAGTATAATACAAACGTTCGTTCTAGTCAACGATTTATTTATTTTTCTTTATCTGGAACTATTGGTATAATGAAGAAGAAAATTCTAATTGAGAAGGAGAGTAATATAATGAACCCAGTTGTAACGATAAAAATGGAAACAGGAAAAGAAATTAAAGTAGAACTATATCCGGAAATCGCCCCCAATACGGTGAAGAATTTCGTATCTCTGGTGAAAAAGGGATTCTATGACGGACTGAAATTCCATCGCGTCATTCCAGGATTCATGATCCAGGGCGGATGCCCGGAAGGCATCGGCATCGGCGGACCTGGATACAAGATCAAGGGGGAATTCTCCGGCAACGGATTCAGAAATGAGCTGAAGCATGAGAAGGGCGTCATTTCCATGGCAAGAAGCCAGCACAACGACTCCGCAGGAAGTCAGTTCTTCCTCATGGTGGCGGACTCTCCACATCTGGACGGTCAGTATGCAGCCTTTGGTAAAATCACAGAAGGCCTCGACAATGCGCTGGAAATCGTCAGGGTGGACCGTGACTACAGAGACATGCCAAGGGTGGACCAGGTCATGGAAAAGGTCACAGTGGAACATGCGGAAAACATAGGGGAACCTGAAGTACTGTAAAGATTCCTGTGTGTGTTAAATACTTGAATCAGGAGTAAAATATGACTAAGGAAAGAAAGATACTCGTCTACGGACTGAGTGAAAAAGAAAAAGAACGCCTTATGGGCGAAGGACTGAATCTGCATCAGATTCATAACGGCAATGCAGGTGGAACACTGGAAGAGCTCATTGAAAACAAGGAGATTCCCCATGAGGGAGCCCCCCTTGGCATCGTGAAGATCATGATCTTCTGCGGATATGAGACCAATGATGAGCTGAAGGACCTCATTTCGAAAATCAGAAAAGAGCATGTCTTCGGTTCCATCATGGCCGTGATCACAAGAACCAATCTGAAGTGGAAGTTCGACTATATGATCGAGCATCTTCTGGAAGAGCGGGAAGAGAACAAGCAGATTGAAATGGAACGACGTGCGAAATTAGCAGAAAATCTGGGGTGAGAAAATGGCAAGAGTCGGTGAAGAACTGAAAAAATCGAGACTGGAAGCGAACATGTCCATGAAGCAGGTGGCAAAGAAGCTGGGAGTTTCCGAAAGCTTCGTCAATGAAGTGGAGCTGGGCAGAAGAATCGTCAATGAGGATCTCATCAAGAGATTTTCCAAAGTCTTCAACAAGAAGGTTGGAACCATGGGGCTGGGATCGCTGGAGGAGTCTGCACAGTCGGAATCCTTTGAAAGAACCAAGGAAACCATCAAGAAGGAAGTCTATGTGGCACCTAAGACGCCAGTGAATGAACTCTGGAATCAGGCCTTTGGTGAAAATATCAAGAATGTGCCCATATTCGGGTATGATATGAAAAATCCCCTGGGGCACCAGAGCCATGTGGTGGAAAAGAAGAAGATTGATGGGTATCCCATGGATAAGGTTGTGATGCTGAAGGTGGAAAATGATGATCTCAAAGGATATCGCATTCAGAAAGGAGACCTGGTGTCTGGGGTGGAAGCCAAAGAGATCCAGGGTACACAGATGATGCTCTTATCCTATAAAGGGAAGAATCTTCTGAGAAAGATCAGAAACCTGAACAATGGAAATGTGGAGCTTCTGACCTTTAACGAGACCCAGAGATCGGAGATCGTGCCGCTGAAGGAAGTGACGATTCTACTGAAACTCTACAAAGTGGAGATCCGGTTATAGGCATCAGACAAAAAAGAAAATAAGCTGTACCTATCCGTGAAAATGCGTTCGTGACAGTAGTTGGAGCATCAATTTAACAGAAGTGGGAGGAAAAGAAATGAACAGTGATACATTGTTATACCTTCTTGTGATCGGGTTAATCGCTGTAATTGCTGCAGGAGCGTTCATTGCGGATGTGATCAGAAAAAAAGACTTTATAGATCAGGTTTCCGGGAAGAAACCTGAAAGGAAAATGAATCGTAAAAGGAAGATTTCCTACGATAAGCCGGTTGAAGAAGATCCTCAGGTTACCATTGACAGAGAAGTCCTTCGTACAAGAAGTGGACAGAACGTATTGGGACCGAAATGAAAAATAGAACACAGACAGGGCTCCGCATAATGCAGGCTCCTGTCTGACTGTAGAGAAAGTGGCTAAAGTGAAGACTTTGGCTGCTTTTCTTTTTTTCACTTCAAATGTATCTACAGACGGGACTTCATCTTGAAGTCTTTTGTTGTGGCAGGAATTCTCAATAGAGACAGGGTCTGCAGTTTAGAGTGGAAAGCCTCTGTTTTTTCTTCTTGACATACATAGAGCTTCGATGTATTGTAAGCCTAGAAGGTCTATGTATAGACGAAAGGGAGGTTGTACCATGAATTTTGACAAGAATCTGCTGGGAGGAACCACAGGAATGCTGCTGTTATCTCTTCTCTCAGGTAAGGATATGTATGGCTACGAGATCATCAAAGAACTGGAGCTTCGCTCCGACAGTTCTTTCCAGTTCAAGGAAGGGACCCTGTATCCCGTCCTTCACAAGATGGAGAACATGGGGTGGCTGAAATCCTACCAGTCCAAAGGGGATGCAGGCAGAGCAAGGAAATACTACCAGATCACAGTGAAAGGAAAAAAGCAGCTGGCTCTTGAGAAAGAGCAGTGGGAGGTCTTTACGGAATCTGTGGAGAAGGTTGTGTTTGGTGGACAGTATGAGCTGGCAAGGTAAAGAAGCGTATCTGAGGGAAGTGCTGTCCCAGGTGAAGTTCTCCTATGATCACGAGCCCATCTATCAGGAACTGACGGGTCATCTGGAAGAGCGGGTGGAGGGCTATCTATCTGAAGGATACGAGAAAAAGGAAGCCGAGGAAAGGGCTCTGGAGAATTTCGGCAATCCTGTGGAAATCGGAAAAGCGCTGAACAGAGAGCATCGTCCCCTTCTTGGCTGGCTCCATTTCTTCTCCAGTATCCTGGCGGGCATAGCGATGGGCGTTCTGCTCCTGGCCCTACTAACTCTGATTTTTGCCATCCTTGACAGCGGATCAGGAGATGTTCCGCGTGAAGACGTTCTCTACAGGATTGATGTGAATGAAAAAGTGAGAATGGACAACAGAATCATCTATTTCGATGAAGTCATCGTGGAGAAAAACGGGGATCTGAGTATCCTCTACAATACCCTTCTGACGAGGGACTTCGGAACCTCTGGCTACAGCTTCGGAAACATCGGCACCATCCTGGATGAAACGGGGCAGGATTATTTCTTCAGCTCGGGGTCAGGTTCCATCGGCGGCATCCTCTCCAGAGGACGACATACCGTCCATGGATTCCCGGAAGATGCGGAAAAACTCATCATCGAGTATGACTTCTACAACAGGTACTATAAAGTGGAGATTCCGTTGAAAGAAGGTGGCCTATGAATAGAAAGAGAAAGATTCTGAGAAACATTATTTTCATTGCCATTTTCATCTCTTTTGCTTTGCTGTCCGGAATGTTCTATATAGACCCGGTGGCGGCGTACAGGGGAGCTGAGAGAAGTATCCATTATGGTCCCTCGGAAGTGGTTCATGTGGAAGATTTTCCCGGCGGGAAATACTTTCTGGGAAAATACGACCGCTGGATTTCCTGCAATATCATGCAGAAATCCATGGGCATCTTCTGGAGTGCTGGGAGCTATGTCACTGGAACAGAAATCAGGTATGACCATCCCATTTACTATGAAGCCCAGTATGGACAGCCTAATGCCAGAGCCTATGGCATCCGTCATGATGAAAGCATCACAAAGGTGGAAGTGCATCTCCTGGATGGAACGGTCATCGCTCAGGAAAAGTTTCATGAGGACCTGTTCCTGCTCACCTGGGAGAGCGCATCCGAGTTCATGAAGATCATCGCCTATGACGATGCCGGAAAGATGGTTTTTCAGGAAGAGAGACTACATTACTGATCATAAAGGTTATGTGCATTCATACTGTTGTTATAGTCATATAAGTAAAGGAACCTCGCAGGAGGTTCCTTTTACGCCGTTTTATAAACAGAATTGCGAAGTGCGTCATTCTGAAGTGTCAAAGGGAAAGGACTATAGCCTGTAAATGAGCTTAGGTGTTTTCTTTCCGTCTGCGATTTGAGAATCGACTTCCGTGAAGATCGTTGCGCCCAATCGGAAATAGAATCCTCTTGCATCGGGACTGGTTATGATGGTGAATTCGTTGATGCCAAGCTTTCGGCATTCTGACAGAGCATGA
Organism: Proteiniclasticum aestuarii; assembly: GCF_017368455.1. Classification (GTDB taxonomy): domain Bacteria; phylum Bacillota; class Clostridia; order Clostridiales; family Clostridiaceae; genus Proteiniclasticum; species Proteiniclasticum aestuarii. The sequence goes on from NZ_JAFNJU010000005.1 coordinate 99,694, forward strand.
TTCCATAGGATTCTGCCATATCCTTTTCCGATATATGCAGGTTCGATAAACAGATACTCCAGGGAGTTTTCACGGTCACCTTGAAGTATCCCGTAAAAACCGATGATTGTCTCATTGTCCTTCAACATATAAGTTGGATGATCGGCTATGAATTCTTCTGTGATCAGGTATATTTGTTTGAATTTTTCCATGAATTCGGAGCTGTAGCCCCAGTAAGATTCCGATCTCACTTCCAGGGCAGCCAGCAGATCTGCATCCTTAGGCGATGCACTGACAATTGTATACATAGGACAATCTCCCTCATCAAATTACTATTCCTATAATAACGCCTCAATACCAGAAAAACCCGGATCCTATGATACAGCCGGATTTCCTGGACTGACAGCATAGAACGACTGACTCTGCTGCATTTCATATAGCCTTAGTATATCCTACTCGCTATGAAATATCCATCTTCAGCTTCTTTCCAACAGAATCATAACTTCAGGTATGATGCGAAGATCGAAGGTTACCAGGATCAGAGCATCCTGTAAAAGAAGGGACGATGCCACGAAAATCCATAGACGCTCATCTTATCGAACCATCTTATCAACAATACCCTTGAAAAGCTGTGGATAAAACCACAGTGTTTCTGCATAACAGACGGATTGAAGTTCAGGAAGAATAAATATAGACAGAATATTCCGGTGCTTGTTATCCACAGAATGTGGATAACTTATCCGTTTCTATGGATAACTATTGTCAGTTGAAAACTTATACACAGGCTGCTCTGAAAAAAGCGATGTACTATGGGTTCCTTTCCTGCAGACGGAGGCTCCATATACCACATTGTGAATTGTTCACTTAAAATTTGTGGTTTCTTAATGGATTATTCTATTTGCAAACGGCCTATGCTATATAATGAGTAGTATGAAGCATCTTCTGTATAGAAGACTGCAAAATCTGAAGAGAAAGGAATGAATGAAATGAAAAAGAAGATTATCGCAGCAGTCATCGCTGTTTTTACAATGAGCATACTTGCTTCCTGTGGAGCAAATGAAACAGAAGGAGAAGTGAAGAATCCCGATGATGCCATCACACTGGGATCCTTTGTGGATACCGAAGGAGGAATCCTTGGCAACATGATTCTCCTGGCACTGGAAGACGAGGGATATCTCATCGAGGATAAAGTGCAGTTCGGGACACCGGATGTTCACAGAAATGCGCTTCTTCAGGGAGAACTGGACCTGGGCATCGACTATACCGGAAACGGGCAGTTCTACACCGAAGGCATCGAAGAAGATGTCTGGAGAGATAAGGATGCGGGCTATGAAGCCATCAGAGCCTATGATGAGGAGAACAACGATCTCATCTGGATGAAGCCAGCCAATGCGAACAACACAGAGGCTCTTGCGGTGAAGAGAGAATTTGCGGAAGCCAACGGTCTATCCACCATGGAGGACTTCGCCGAGTATGTCAACGGCGGCGGAGAGGTGAAGCTCATCACCTCCCAGCTTTTTGCCGAAAAGGAATCCGGACTTCTGGGGATGGAAGCCGGCTACGGATTTGAACTGGAATCCGACCAGATGATCCTGCTTCCTCACGGAAATACCGCAGAAACCCTGAAAGCTCTGGCCAATGGTACAGATGGCGTCAATGTGGCCCTGGCCTATGGCACCGATGGCTCCCTGGCGGATCTGGACCTTGTGCTTCTGGAAGATACCTTGTCCATACCACCCGTCTACGAACCATCAGCCATCATCAGAGCGGAGGTTCTGGACAAATATCCTGAGATTCAGGAAATCGTGGAGAATGTATTTTCTCTTCTGGATAAGGAGAATCTGCAGCAGATGAACAAAGAAGTCATTGTGGATGGACTGGCACCAAGAGACGTGGCAGAGACTTTTCTTAAGGACAACGGGATTCTGGAGTAATACTGCGTATTGAAAGAAGGAATATTTTGGGAAAGAACATCGACAAACCACAACTGGTCTACAGCATCATCGCATTTCTTGCGCTGGTCTCCATGAAACTTGTGGAGGTAAAGCCCAATCGAATCGCCAGTGGTGATAGATTCACCGCATATGAGTTCATAGGTTGGCCTGTCCTTGTTATAGGAGCAGGCTTTCTTCTCATTGCGCTTTTATCCATCACCACCAGTAAATGGAAAGGACCGATGACAGTCCTTTTAGGTGCGGCACTCTTAACCGCCTTGCTCTATTTCATGGGAGAAGCCGGTCAGGAGGCGGCCACAGGCAGCAGCTCCATTCGGGTGACCCTTTCCATGGGATTCTATATCCTCCTTGTCATGGTCTATCTTCTTTTCGGGCATGTCATGGCAAGGAAAGACCCGTATCTGAATCTGGAGAAGGCATTGTCGCTTCTGATCTTCTTCACCCTGGCGTTGCTGGTATATAGGGGAATCTTTGATGAATTTTCCATACTCAAGGAGTATCAGATCAAGAAGAACCAGTTCGTGGACAGCTTCATCACCCATCTGTTCCTCTCCCTGGGATCCGTGACCTTTGGAAGCCTGGTGGCCATTCCCCTGGGGTATCTGGCCTACAGGAAGAAGAACCTGGAAAGCGCTGTGATGGTACCCCTAAGCATTGTGGAGACCATACCAAGTCTTTCCCTCTTCGGGATTCTTCTGGTGCCTCTGGCAAGTCTTGGGCGCATTGATTTCTTCCGTGCTCTTGGCATCAGCGGCATCGGATGGGCACCGGCTTTTGTGGCGCTTTCTCTCTACACGCTGCTGCCCATCGGAAGAAACACCCTGGTGGGCTTCTCCACTGTGGGTAGAGATGTCATTGAGGCAGCTCAGGGGATGGGCATGAGCAGGAAGCAGATCTTCAGAAAGATCGAGTTTCCTCTGGCGCTGCCCATCATCATCACAGGTGTTCGAATCGCTCTGGTCCAGACCATCGGTGGTGCGGTTCTTGCAGGCCTGGTGGGTGGCGGAGGTCTTGGGACCTTCGTGTTCCTGGGGCTGGCGGAAGCTTCACCGGACCTGGTTCTTCTCGGGGTCATACCCATTGTGCTGCTGACTCTGACCATGGATAAAGTGCTGAAACTGCTCATAGAGAGAATCAGGAGGAGGAAAAGATGATAAGGCTTGTAGATGTAGTGAAGAATTACGAAGGATATGAAGCGGTGAAAGGTATTTCCTTCCATGTAAACGAAGGAGAGCTTTATGTGCTGCTGGGTCCATCAGGCTGCGGCAAATCCACCACCTTGAGACTCATCAACAGAATGGTGGACAGAACCTCCGGGGACATCTATGTGGAGGGAGAGCATGTGGACAGCTTCCAGGTGGAGACCCTGCGAAAGAAAATGGGGTATGTCATCCAGAGCACGGGGCTTTTTCCCCATATGAATGTGGAAGACAATATTGCCACGGTCCCCCTTCTTCTGAAGTGGGATGCGGAAAGAATAAAAAAAAGAGGCAGAGAAATGCTGGAACTGGTGGGACTGGATCCCAAGATCTATGGAAAGAAGCTGCCCAAGGAGCTTTCCGGAGGGGAGGCCCAGAGGGTAGGCGTGGCAAGAGCCCTTGCATCGGATCCCCATATTCTCCTCATGGATGAACCCTTCGGTGCAGTGGATCCCATCAGCAGACTGCGGCTTCAGAACGAGTTCAAGGAAATACAGAGAAAACTGAAGAAAACGGTGATCTTCGTCACCCATGATGTGGAAGAAGCTCTGCTGCTCGGGGACAAGATCTGCATCATGAGAGACGGGGAAATCGTTCAGGAGGGCACGCCGGAAGAGGTGATTCTGAAGCCTGAAGATGCCTTTGTGCAGGACTTCTTCGGCAAAGAGGGTGCTCTGAGCCTTCTCACAAGATTCAAAGCCCGAGAGTATAAGGAGACGGAGAAGGCGGAAGGAGAACCCCTTTCTGATGATGCATCACTGAAGGAGGCTCTTTCCGAAATGATCTTGAGAGGCGTGGATCGGGTGCCCCTTGAAAAAGGCAGTCTGTCCCTTCAGGGCATCATGGAAGTCATAAGGAGGGAGCATAAATGAAGAAGATCAGGGTGACGTATTTCATTATCCTGCTGCTTGCCCTGCTCCTTGGGGCCATGCTCCTGTTTCCAGAGCAGTTCGAGACGCTTCTTGCCGGCCTGTTCACATCGAAGTTCACCCAGGGCTCCAGAACACCCCTGCCGGTGCTGTTTCTGGAGCATCTGGAGATGGTTGTGATCTCCAGCGCCATGGCCATCGCCTTCGGATTTGTTCTGGGTGTTTTTCTCACCACAAAGACCGGGGCAGAGTTCAAGGAATCGCTGCTGAAGCTTGTGAATCTGGGACAGACCTTTCCCTCCGCCGCGCTTCTCGCGCTGGTGGTGCCCATCGTGGGCTACGGCATCAAAGGAGCCCTCATTGCCCTGTTTCTCTACGCCCTGATGCCCATTGTCTATAATGTGGTGGTGGGTATTGAAGAAGTGCCTGAAGATGTGGTGGAGGCGGCCCGAGGCATGGGCATGAGTGAATGGGAGACCTATCGTAAGGTGAAGATTCCCTTGGCCATGAATGCCATTTTAGGGGGCATCCGAACCTCCACAGTGATCAACATCAGTGCCGCGACCCTGGCGGCGGCGGCCGGAGCAGGAGGACTTGGCGTTCTTGTGGTCAATGGAGTGAAGACCTTCGACATGGTGCTGATCCTCATGGGATCCATCCCGGTGACCCTTCTGGCGGTGATTGTGGAGCTGATTCTGGAGGAAGTGCAGAAAAGAAGAGTATACGCACAATGAAAACAGATATGGGAGACACTCATACAGAAGGTCAGGCGCCTTCCGTACAGAAAGGTCTGCCCATGTTAGAATAGAGAAAAATGATGAAAGGTGGATAACAAAAGATGAGATGGAGCTTGAACGAGCTGTATGATTCATTCGAATCAGAAGCATATACTACGGATTCCAGGAGAATTCTGGAGATGATCAGCGAGGTGAACACCTTCGCGGAGAAAGAGCTGACCAGTACAGAAGGGGCGAAGGAAAAAGCGGAGAAGTATCTCCGCTACGATGAGACCCTGACCAAACTGATTTCAAAGGTTCTTAGCTATGCAAGCCTCACCATGGCAGTGGATGCTAGAAACGAAGTGGCCAAGGAGAACTATGCGAGAATCGCTATGAGCCTGTCAGAGCTCACCAAGGCGGAAGTGCTCTTTACAAGATTCATCGCAGCCATCGAGAATCTGCAGGAAGTCATGGACTCCAGTGATTATCTGAAAGAGCATGAGTTCATGCTGAAGGAAATCAGAAAGAATGCCAGATATCTCCTGAGCAATGAAGAGGAGATGCTCATTTCCAAGATGAGCAACACCGGGTCCAAGGCCTGGACGAACCTTCAGAATATCCTCACCTCCACACTACTGGTGGACATCGAGCTGGAGGGAGAGAAGAAGAAGCTGCCTCTGCCTGCCATAAGAAACCTTGCCTATGACAAGGATCCGGATGTGAGAAAGAAAGCCTTTGAAGCGGAGCTTTCCGCCTATGAGAAGGTGGAGGAATCCTCCGCTGCGGCCCTCAATGGAATCAAGGGAGAAGTGCTCACTGTATCTGAGCTTCGCGGATTCTCGCATCCTCTGGAGGAGACGCTGCTTCAGTCCAGAATGGAGAAGGAGACCCTCGATGCCATGTTCACGGCCATCAAGGAATCCCTGCCCATGTTCAGAAAGTATCTGAAAAGAAAAGCTGCGCTTCTAGGCCATGAGAAGGGACTTCCCTTCTACGATCTCTTTGCGCCCATGGGAGAAAGCCAGCTGCATTTCACCTACGAGGAAGCCATGGACTACATCGTGAAGAATTTCAACACCTTTAGCACTAGACTGGGGGATTATGCCAGAAATGCCTATGAGAAGAACTGGATGGATGTGGAGCCCAGAGACGGCAAAAGAGGCGGCGCATTCTGCTCCAACCTCCATGCCATCGGAGAATCCAGAGTCATGGCGAACTTTGACGGAAGCTTCAGCAACATGACGACCCTGGCCCATGAACTGGGTCATGGATACCATGGATATAACCTGAAGGATGAAACCATCTTAAACAGCAGCTATCCCATGCCTATCGCGGAAACCGCATCCATCTTCTGCGAGACCATCGTGGTCAATGCGGCGCTGAAGGAAATGGACGATCGGGAAGCGGTGACCATTCTGGAACAGTCCATCTCCGATGCCACACAGGTCATCGTGGACATCTACTCCAGATATCTCTTTGAAACGAAGCTGTTTGAAACCAGAAAAGATCATCCTCTTTCTGTGAAGGAACTGAAAAGCTATATGGTGGAAGCCCAGAAGGAAGCCTATGGAGAAGGGCTGGATGAGGATGTGCTGCATCCCTACATGTGGCTCAACAAGACCCACTACTACTCCGCAGGAAGGAATTTCTACAACTTCCCCTATGCCTTCGGACTGCTGTTCTCCAAGGGTCTCTATGCGGTATACCTGAAAAGAGGAGAAGAGTTCGTTCCCGAATATGATGCGCTTCTCTCTGTCACCGGAAAGAAGGATATCATAGAAGTGGCCGAAATGATGAACATCGATGTGACAAAGCCTGACTTCTTCAGAGATTCTCTGAAGATCGTGGAAAAGGACATTGAAAAGTTCCTGAGCCTAACGAAGAAATAGGTAGATCAATATAATAAGTCCCAGCAGAAGCGCAATGGCTCTTCTGCTGGGACTTTTCATTGGGTTCTAAGTGTGGATTCCTATGAGTCGGATTCTCGTCATCTGTTTTTCAGGATGAAGCCCAGAAGCAGGGTGATGATCTCATCAGGCTTTTCGAAGATGGCCACATGTCCGCACTCAGGGAGAAGCACATATTCAGATCCCTTGATTTCATGATGGATCCGAAGGGAATGGTGGGGCTTCTTCAGAATATCCTCTTCTCCGCAGATGATGAGGGTCTTCACCTGGATTTCCTTCAGGCGGTCGACCATGGTCACGTCTCTGAGGAAGGTGTCGTAGAGGGTGATCTGGCCCTTCAGGTAATCTTCCCCGATGTTCTTTGTGGCCTTTGCCCGGGCGCTGAGAAATTCCTCGTTCTCCCTCATGAACTTTGTTCCGTAGATGGTGGGCATAAGGAGATTGAAAAAGGATTCTCCGTCTCCTTCTCTGGCAGGAACCTTCCAGGAGGAGATGAAGGCTTTCATCACCGGGTCCAGCTCCGAAGTGGAATCGATGATCACCATGGATTTCATCCGATCCCCATGGAGGGTGGCGTATTTCATGGCCACTTCACCCCCGTAGGAAGTGCCCACAAAATGAGCGGATGAGATGCCAAGATACGCAAGGAGAGCATCCAGCTCCTCTGCATGCTCTTCAAAGGAATAGGGGCCTTCAGGCTTATCGGATTTCAGCTGACCTTTGAAATCGTGCAGAATCACCCGGTAACCCATGTCCTCGAAAGGTTTGGAGAGAACATACCAGCTGTTTGTGCTGGCCATGACCCCGTTGAGAAAGACGATGTTTTCTTCCGCATCCTCTTTTCCTCGGATTTCATAAAAAAGACGGACTCCGTTGACCTTAAAAAATGACATTATGATCCTCCTTCAATCAGTACTATAAAACATGATGCAACACTCATATTCAGAGTATCTGAAAGCGTTTGCAAAGTCAATCCGTCAGGAGCTGAAAAGGCATGAAAAAGAGTCCGCTTTAAATAGCGGACTCTGATACTTCATGATGTTCTTATCGATTCTTTTCTAAAGTCCCATGTCTTCCATGAGCTTATAGAGAAACTTCGCGGCACCATCTTCATCGTTGGTGGGTGCCTGAAAATCCGCCATGGATTTGATGTTTTCCACGGCATTGCCCATGGCCCCTTTGATGCCGGCAATCTTGATCATGGAGAGATCGTTATAGTTGTCTCCGATGACGGCCACATCGGAAAGGCCGATGCCCAGGTGCTCACAAAGATGCTTCAGGGCGATGCCTTTGGAGGTGTCGCTGCTGGTCATCTCGAAGTTGTATTTCCAGGAGCTGAAGGTGAGAATTCTTTTATCCATGGTGAAACGCTCCATGGCTTTATGGATCTTGTTGAGGTAGGCACTGATGGAGGAGACGCTGTTGGCGCTTTCGATGGAATCCAGAAGCACCTCCATGTCGGGCACGACTTTGAGATTGCCCTGGGAAAGGACAAGGCCCAAGACATCCTGTTCCAGTTCTTCTCTCTTCTTCGTGTCCACGGATCCCACATCTTCCAGTTCCTGATGAAGAATATCCAGGCCTTTCTGAGTGATGTAGGTATACTCATCATCGGCCACTTCGAATTCCAGATTCTGGGCCTTCAGATAGGTGATGATCTCCCTGACCTGGTCTTTGGGGATGGAGATGGAATACATCTTCTCTCCGTCCGTGTTGTATACACTGGCCCCGTTGCTGGAGATGATGTAGGGCTTCACGTCCAGTTCGCTGATGATTTCCAGAATGTCATTATAGGATCTTCCTGTGGCGATGCAGACGGGAATTCCTTTGTCCATGGCAGTCTTGATGGCATTCATGCTGAACTCGGACAGTTTGTGCTCCGAGTTCAGAAGGGTACCGTCCAAATCTGTTACAAATAGTTTCATAAAAAAATCCTCCAAAACGTGATTACTCTTATTACTCAGAGTATATCACACGACATCGTTTTCAAGGTCAACGGATTGAAGACAGCTGCAAAATATTTTCTGCAGCTGTCTCTGACGGTTATGTTTTTATGCTTTCTGATATCTGTAGATGGCTTTCACACCGGTATCCAGGGACAGCTTCTCATCGGTCACCACATAGACCTTGGCGCTCTGCTTCAGTGCAAGTAGCGTCAGATCATTGAGCATGTCGCCGGACTCCGTTTCTACAAGGAGAGGGTCCTTTCCGGGGGCGATTCTGCCGGGGATGGTTTTGTTGAGATTCACAATAAGACTCTCCACTCTGCCTTCCATGGCGGCCCGTGCGATTTCGCTGATGTCTTCGGATGCCAGTTCTCTTGATTTTGACAGTTCATACTGATCATTGAGTTTTTCAAGGCGGCTGTTGAAATCGGGTTCCAGCACATCCCAGGCCATTTTTCTCAGTTCCGTCTGATCCAGGGACTGCGGATCTTTTCTGATGCCTTCCTTGGTCAGATAGTCATTGTGGCTGACCTTGGCGAATTCCGTATGATTTTCAGGAAGCGTGGCCAGAATCAGGGGGACTTCCGTTCTTTTAGAATGGTTCTCGTAAATGTAACGGTCCACCCATCTGAAATATTTCTCCACATCGATTTCTTCTTCATCTCTTGCAGACCCGCCATACCCGAATCTTGCACTGCCTGTAAGGCCCACGGAAGATCCTTGCATGTGGTTGTTCTCAGTGAAATAGCCTACCACGTCTTTCAGAGACTTCTGTTCCTCTTCGGGAAGGTCCACTTTTCTCAGAGCGTACCGGTTTCCCTCATAAAGGGTGAAGTCATTTTTATTTAAAGCGAGAATCTGAAAACTGTCATCCGTCTGATAGGCGTTCAGAAGGGGTTTGATGTAGAAAGTATCAGATACCTCCACATATTCCATGACCTCTCTCTGCAGTTTGTAGACCACAATGTCTTCCGAGGTGGCCAGAACACCGAGTCCATCGAGCTGGTTTGCCCAGAACTTCGTGTCCTCTTCCAGTTTCTTCAGGTCGCTCAGGATCTTATCTTCCTGCTTTCCCCGATAGTCGGAAAGCCTGCTTTCCACTTTCTTCAATAGATTCTTGAAACGAATCTCATTGTTTTTTGATTCGGTAGTTAATCTACTGGTGGGCAGATAGATGGAAACCAATGGGGCTTCTCCTTTTTCAATGATTGGATGTGGAAATCTTTCTGCAACAATGTAAGTCATATAACGTACCTCCTAGATTATTTGAATTTTCTGAACTTAAAAAATAAGGGTTTCCATATTCTGTAAGTGAAATAATTATACAATAAATTATTGAACAGAGTTTAAATATACAATTAACACAAAGGACATAATGGAGTGGTATATTTCTTCACAATCCACAGCAATTTAAAACCGGCCCCGAAAGGCCGGCTATCAGATATATGAATGTTGATTTGAATCTGCATCTTTTCAGTTTTCTTCTTATTATTCTTCTTCGTCCACCAGAGGCACTTCAGCAGCATCTTCGTCTACTTCTGTTTCTTCAGGTTCCTCTTCGGACAGCTGTGCGGATAGCACGATACCGATGAGGTCATCATCTTCTCCGAGTACTTCGATTCCTTCTGGCACCTTGATTTCATTCAGGAAGACCTTGTCCTCGAACTTCAGCTCGCTGACGTCGAATTCCAGTCTCTCCGGAATATCTTCTGCGGGTCCCTTCAGCTCGATTTCCGTGATATTCGGCTGGAACAGCAGATGGTCTCTCTGCAGCTGATCTTCACCTAAGATATGCAGCGGAATGGAAACGTGAATGATCTCACGCAGGGAAATGGATTGGAAATCGATGTGTTCCGGCAGGAACGTCGCTCCGTTTCTCTGAACTTCCTTCACAATCACACTGGTCGTCTTGTCCAGTCCATCCAGCTTGATGATGGATGATTGGGTGTTTTCCTTAAGAAGCCTGTTGGCTTCCTGCAGGGTCAGCTCAACGGGCACGGAATCTCTGTGTTCCTTCCCGTAGATGACAGCAGGAACGAATCCTTCCCGTCTCAGCTTCCTGGCTTTGACACCCTCTCTACGTCTTGCAATTTGATATACTGTATTACTCATAAAAATCACTCCTCATACTTTATATCATTTATCTGACTTCTCCATTGTACCGCATAGAAAATGGGATTTGATGTAATTTTGCAAAAATTCAAAGCTTATTGTTCTCAGGTTAACAACAGGTTCGAAAAGTTTACAATGATTTCTTATTTGAATTCTTTCCTGAAAGTTTACAGGGTTAATTCCGGGGATTGGACGTAAAAATCAGGCGGATATAGTATAATGATAGAAAGAAATCAAAGTAAAGGTGGGATAAGTCAATGCTGAAAGTAGTGAAAAGAGATGGAAGAATTGTGGACTTTGATCCGGATCGAATCAAGACATCTGTGGCCAACAGTGCCAGAGACTCTGAAATCCAGATCACGGAAAAAGAGCTGAAACTCATTGCCGGATCGGTGGAGAAGACCATATCGAAGGTTCGCGGAGAGACTGGAATCACGTCCACCTATGAAATCAGAGGTGCGGTGGTGCGTGCGCTGAAAGACATGGGCTACCGGAATATCGCCAAGGATTTTTACAATCACTCCAAGGTGGTACGGGAGCCTGGCAAGAAAGACTAGACAGACATAGACGATGGAGGTGTTTTAAATGGAACTGGTAATAGTAACAGGAATGTCCGGATCAGGGAAGTCCGTTGCAATCAATGCTCTGGAAGACCTGGGATACTACTGTGTGGACAATCTGCCACCTCAGTTCATACTGCCCTTTGCCAAGCTCAGTATCGGCACGAAGGGAAGAGAAGAGAAGCTGGCACTGGTGGTGGACGCCAGAAGCAAGGATATTTTCACAGGTCTGCAGGATGAGATCCGCATGCTGGATGAGAACAGCTTCAGATATAAAATTCTGTTTCTGGATGCTTCTGATGAAACACTTCTGAACAGGTACAAGGAAACCAGAAGAAAGCATCCCCTCATGGGGAGCAAGGTCACTTCGCTGGAAGAGGCCATCGACATAGAAAGGATCTCTTATGAGACCATCCGCAGCAAATCCGATTTCATCATCGATACCACGTATCTCAGCAGTGCCAATCTGAAGAAGGAAGTGACCAGTCTGTTCTCGGTGGGAGATTTTCACACCATGCAGATCAAGACCGTCTCCTTCGGATACAAATACGGCATTCCCAATGATGCGGATCTGGTTTTCGATCTGAGATATCTTCCCAATCCCTACTATGTGGCGGAGCTGAGGGATAAGACCGGCATCAGTGATGATGTGTTCAATTACGTCATGAAGACGGACCTGGCCAAAACGCTGTTTGATAAACTCATCGATCTCATCCTGTATCTTGTTCCGCTTTATATGGAGGAAGGCAAGAGCCAGCTGGTCATCGCCTACGGATGTACAGGCGGCAAGCACCGCTCTGTATCCTTCGCCAGAAGAACAGCAGAACATCTCAGTGAAAAGGGATATAATGTGGCCACGCAGCACAGAGACATCGAGCGTAAATAAAGAAGGATGAAGGAAGTACGAATTCAATGAATGGAATGAGAAAAGTGACTGCGATCCTGCTTCTGTTTGCCGGAATCCTGGCGCTGAGTGGCTGCAAATCAGATAACAGAGAACTGCTCAACAAAAAGATCGCTGAAGGGGAACTGCTTCTGGCGGAGGAAAGATTCGAGGAGGCTTCCGCCTACTTCGCTGAACTTTTTGATGCGAACCGGGACAGCCTCACCGTGATGGAGAAGCATGAGTTCTCAATTAACATGGTAAAGTCCAGAGAAAATCTTCAGGAGGCGGAAAGACTCATGAAGACGGAGGCATTCAGAAGTGCCTATGAGCAGCTCAAGGAAATTCATCCGGAAGATCTGGGCGGACAAGAGAGAAGAGAGGATCTGGAGAAAGAGATTCGGGACAGCTATCTTTCCAACGTACAGAAGCTCAGTGAGGAGAAGAAGTACGAGGAAGCGCTCAGCGTTCTGGATGAGTACCAGGACATGGTGGGCAGCCAGGAGGAGCTTGAAGTGCTGAGAAGTTCTCTTCTCGCCGATCTCATAGCGTGGGAAAACCCGGAGAAGCCGGAACCGGTGAAAAAGATTGTTGTGCTGGACCCAGGTCATCAGGCGGTGCAGGATAAGGAGAAAGAGCCCCTGGGACCAGGCTCAGAGATCCTGAAAAATAGAGTCTCCTCAGGAACCAGAGGGGTGGCGACGGGGGTCTATGAGTATGAACTGAATCTTCTTTTTTCCCTGAAGCTCAGAGACAGGCTTCTTGAGGAAGGGTTTGAAGTGCTCCTGACAAGGACCGCCCATGATGTCTCCATCAGCAACAAAGAGAGGGCGGAGATGGCCAATGAGGCGGGGGCCGATGTCTTCATCAGAATCCATGCCAATGGAAGTGAAAACAGGGACAAACAGGGCATCATGACCATTCACCCCTCCAAAGACAATCCCTTCGTGGGGCATCTAAGTGAAGAGAGCTACCGTTTATCCAGGGATCTTCATGATGAGATGGTAAGTGGGACGGAAGGGAAAAGTGCCGGCATCCAGGCCATGGACAACATGGTGGGGATCAACTGGTCCAAGGTGCCTGTATCCATCGTGGAGCTGGGCTATATGTCCAATGAAGAGGAAGACCTGCTGCTTCAAACAGAAGCCTATCAGGCGAAGCTTGTGGAAGGCCTGGTCAGAGGAATCCAGAAGTATTTCGAGCAGTATAAAGAATAGGAAGCAGTGGAACCTGGGGCCTGCAAGGCCTGGGGTTCCGCTTTTTTTTGTTCTTCTCATACGTTGAAACTGAGACAATCTCAGCCGGAAATCCAGCGGGAAATTGTAAATAATAGAGATTATCCTTTGTAATTACTTCAAAAATCGGTATAATTTAGCTAATGTGATAAATGAGATTCGAAAACCCATGAAAAATGAGAAGCTGTGGTTAGGGAGAAGGAAAGATTGGTGAGTGGATTGAAGACATGGAATGATAAAAGATATCATAGCCTGAATTATTTTTTAAGGGAAAAATTCAACGAAAAAGTATATAAGATCAGCCTTGATGCAGGATTTTCCTGTCCCAACAGAGATGGAACGTTAAATGGAACCGGATGCATCTTCTGCAGTGAGAGAGGATCCGGAGACTTTGCGGGAGACCGGAACTTCAGCATCCAGAAGCAGTTTGACGACATCAGCGCCATGATGGAGAAGAAATGGAAAAACGGAAAGTACATCGCCTATTTTCAGGCCTATACCAATACCTATGCGGAGCCTTTAGTGCTCCGCGAGAAATACCAGGAAGCTATCAGTCAGGAGGGCGTTGTGGCCCTTTCCATCGCTACCAGGCCAGACTGTCTGGGCGAGGAAGTTCTGGAGGTACTGTCGGAGTTTCGCGGCAAGGTGTATACCTTCGTGGAACTGGGACTGCAGACCGTCAGCGACAGGACCGGCCGCATGATCAACAGAGGCTACGATCTGCCGGTTTTCGAGAAAGCCGTGAGCAGGCTCAGAGCCCTTGACATCGATGTGGTGGTTCATGTGATTTTCGGACTGCCGGGAGAGACTCGAGACGACATGCTCCGTACGGTGAAGTACCTTGCGGGCATGAATATCCAGGGTGTGAAGTTCCATCTGCTGCATCTCATGAAGGACACCCCCATGGTTCATCTGTATGAGCGGGGGAAACTGGTCTTTCTGGAGATGGAGGAATATGTTTCCCTTGTGGCGGAGTCCATAGCGCTGCTTCCGGAGCATATGGTCATTCACCGCACCACGGGCGATGCGCCCAGAGATCTTCTCATCGGACCCATGTGGTCCCTGAACAAGTGGGAGGTCTTAAATGCCATCGACGATTATTTCAGAAAACATGACCTGTATCAAGGGAAAAACTATAGAGAAACCAAGGATAACAGAGGCCAGAGGCCTCTAGAGGGAGAGAATAAATGAAAATCGATATCATCACCACCGGTAACCATGTGACACCGGAGTCTGTAAAGAATACCACAGTCATCGTCATCGATGTGCTGAGAGCCACATCCGTCATCATCTCCGCATTAAAAAACGGAGCCAAGAGTGTGGTGCCTGTGACCTCAGTGGAAGAGGCACTGGAGACCAAGAAGAAACTTGAGAATGTCATCCTGGGTGGAGAGCGGAAAGCCCAGAAGATTGAAGGTTTCGAGCTCTCCAATTCACCTCTGGAATATGGCTCTACGGCCGTTTACGACAAGAATGTGATTCTCACGACCACCAATGGAACCCATGCCATTTCAAAAAGCAGCGCAGCCAACAAGGTGTACATCGGTGCACTGCTCAATGCCAGGGCGGTTTCCGAAAAGGTGGCTGAGGGAGGAGATGACGTGGTCATCGTGAACTCCGGTACCAACGGACAGTTTTCCATGGACGATTTCATCGCATCGGGTGCCGTCATTTCGGAGATGCTGAGCATCAGAGATTATGAACTGAGTGATGTGGCGAAGACCGCCCTTCTCATCTACAAAGCCCATCCGGATTTTCTGAGCTACATCAGGGAAGCCAGACACTACAAGGTGCTGATGGACCTGGGACTGGAGGAGGACATCCGGCTTTGTCTGCACAAGGATCTCTACGACATCGTTCCGGAGTACAAGAACGGAATCATCAAACTGAATTTCTAGACCAGCAGTAAAGGAAGAAGCTTCATACGTTCATGATGAAGCTTCTTCCTTTTTAGTGGCTACTCATTAATGCTTTCCAGATTTTCCAGAGGGACCCATCCTTCCTCTCCATTATGTTCATGGATGCAGTATGCCCAGCTATTCACGGTCTTTTTCACCGATACGATATCTCCTGTGGAGACATCCAGTTCTCTGGAAGAATAATCCTCCAGCAGAGTGGACTCATCCCCCATGTCCTTCAGGTATGCTCTTGGAATCCAGCCCTCCTTCAGGGTGTCCTTTGCGATGCAGTAGACCCAGTTCTGCCAGACGGGATTGCCGATGTACTCTTCCAGCCTGAGTACCCGGTCGTTCTCCTTGAGCTTGATGAGGTTCGCCTCGTTGACCACATGATTCTTGATCACTACGTATCTCATGACTAGATGCTCAGTGAAACTGCGATCTCTGAAATGATGAGTTCCATCTCTTCAGGAGGCAGATTCTCCTTGATTTCATAGTAGGGTGTGAGCATGCAGTTCCGGTCAAACAGGCGGAAGAGCTCAATCATGATGGGACTGCTTTCGGGTTCGACCCGCTGGGTTTCATCTGCGCCATAGGAGAGAATCCCCAGAAAGGTGGCTCCGTTTCGTACTCTTTCCATGACCTCGTTGACGAGGGGAACAAGATGGGATTTGATGTATTTCTGATAGGCTTCCTCCGTATATTCCTCTTTAGTGATATCTTTTCTGTAGAGGTCAAAATGTTTGCTGATATTCGGCACCGGAACCAGGTTGACCCCTAGATCGATCAGATCCGATACGACGGATAAGGGCCCATGACCCGCTCTTCTGTTTTCCGGCAGAGCGCCCTGATCGAGTATGCTGCTTGTGATGACGAGTATTTTATCTTCCATGCGGGAACCTCCTTGATGAACTTAATTAATTATGACATTATTCTGAAAAAAACACAATGAATGCTGTAAAGGCAGGGTGAACGACACATGAATATTTCGTGATTTCTTGTCAATGGGCGGTTTCCTCCGGTATAATTCAGATGAGGGGTGATGAAATGGATAATGAAATCGATCCGAAGATCATGGATAACATAACGAAAGTATGCATATGCAAAGCCATACCGAGAAGCAAGATAAAGAACGCCATAAGAAGCGGTGCAGACAGTGTCGTGAAAGTGAATGAAGTCACGGGTTCCGGACAGGGAGAGTGCCGCGGAAGAAGATGCGGACTCAAGATCAAGGCTCTGGTGGACGGATACAAGAAGGGAGAGTGGGAATGATGAGAAAGCTCCTGAAAAGAAGTGCTTCGCTGTTTCTGACGCTGCTTCTTCTTTTCACCTTCTCCGGATGCTCCATTCTGGAGATGGAACTTGTGGAAGAGGGAAACGCACCTCAGGTGGAAAATCCATCGGAGTCGGAAGGAGAGACAGGTGTTGAAACCCCTGCCATCGACGAAGACGGCCATTATACGTCTAAAGACGAAGTGGCGCTCTACATCCACACCTACGGCAGACTGCCTGGAAACTACATCCGGAAAAATGATGCCATGGACCTGGGGTGGGATGCCAGTAAAGGGAATCTCTGGGATGTGACCGATGAGATGAGCATCGGGGGAGACCGATTCGGTAACAGGGAAGGGCTCCTTCCCGATGAAAGCGGCAGACAGTGGTATGAAGCGGACATCGACTATGAAGGTGGGTACAGGAACGCTCTGCGCATCGTCTACTCCAGTGATGGGCTCATCTACTATACGGATGACCACTATGAATCCTTCAAGAAGCTCTATTAGGAGGACTGCAATGAATAGAATCATGTTGAACGGTAAAAGAATGATCACAAGAGAAGTGACCCATGCCTATCTCAAGAGGAAATTCTCCTTTCCCGATTACTACGGACGGAATCTGGATGCGCTGTGGGATCTTCTGTCCACCAGGGCGAAGGAAACGGAAATCGTCATCGTCAATGCCCACTGCATCAGAGAGAATCTGGGGCACTATGGCACATCCCTTCTGAAGGTCTTTGAGGATCTTCAGGAGGAAAACAGACGCATGAAGGTGTTCTATCTCAACTGAAAAGAATCCTGAAACGGGCAGTGCGAACTTTCTGTTTCAGGATTCTTTTTTCACTTTCTCCGTAAAAATCGACTAAGAAGGAAAGAGATACGTTATAATAGTAGGAAAGTAAAGTAAAACAGAGTGTCCGGTCATGGACAGAGAAGGAGAGGGAACTATGGAGTATAAATACAAGACCATCAGAGAGATCCTTGAGAAGTATGAAGAGGATCAGCTTATGGATGCGCTGGACTACATGCATCTGGAGTTTGAGGAGGATGCGGAGGAAACGGAGCTCATAAGCATTCTGGAAGAAGGACTCAGGCAGTATGGCATCGAGCTTTTCTATATGCTGGGTCATGATGACCTGACTCATCTTTCCCGAATGAAAGAGAATCATGGGCGATTCACCTTCAGAGACAGTGAGGATCCTTCGGCAGGCCCACCGGAAGAGCTCATGGAAATCATGGGGCTCATGGATCTATGCCTTGTGTATCCGGAGATGGATGAGGAGAATCCAGAGCTCATCACCGTGCATGTGAGCAAGGAGTTCCTGGATCTCTTCGAAAGCTTCCTGGTTCCGGAAAGACTCAGCATGGCCGGGTATCTGGATGAGGCTGCAAAGATCATTAAGGGCGCTCTCTACTATTATGGGGCTCTGGAGCTGGATAAGCTGCATGAAATCGTCATGAAGAATCATGGGAACATGGACCGGAAGCTCTTTAACAGAGTACTCTCCTACAGGCATTCTCTGACCCATGAATATGAATCCGTCTATATGGAGGACAAGGAATACATTGTGGATGCGGACTTCGAGAATTTCTATGAAATCGAGGATACCCTTTCGTGGAACAGAGGGCAGGGGTACAAGGAGTTCGAAAGGCCTGATTTTCTGGAAGCGGGTGACCCCCTCTATGTGGAGAAAGAAGAGGAGTATGATGAAATCTACGACTACTTCTACGACAAGTTCACCATCAGCGAGGATGTGAAGAAGAAGTACAGCCACATACCCGATGACTTCTACTACAGCTATTTTATCGAACTGCTTCTGGATCTGGGTAGAAAAGCCGGGGAGACTGATGAAGTTGTGGAAGCTTTCCTGGAAGAGATGGAGTTCTCGTCTGAAGAGGAAAAGAGGGAAGGCAGAAAGCTTGTCATGGATTATCTCAACAAGGTCAGCAGATGGGACAATCTGGGATTCGCCAACGATGAGATGCCGAAACTGAAGCTGGACAATCAGAATGTGGTGCACATGAAAGCCTATCTGGGCAAAAAGAAAAAGTAGCATGACTCTTCCGGATCATGGGGCTGATAGCCCCAGATTCAGTTGTTTGACAAGGGATTATGCATATACTATAATGATTAGGTCAAACGCTGTGAACAGGACAAGTATCTTCCGGAAAAAGGCTTACAGAGAGAGGTTGGCTGCTGAAAAACCTTAGCCTGAAAGAAGAGAATATCACCTGGGAGTGGATCTGCTGAAAAATGGAAGTAAGCGGATACGTGGTTTCGCGTTAAGAAATAGGATATGAAAAAGAAGAGATTCTTCGTGTATCTGAAAATGAAATGTATTAGGTGGTATAGCGAGACCTCGCCCTATTTTGGGCGGGTCTTTTTTATATATATAAGGGAAGAAGGAGTTGTAAGCATGTATAAAAAAGTTGATGCGGGAAAATCCTTTGTATCGATGGAAGATGAAGTAAGAGAACTGTGGCAGGAAAAAGAGATCGTGGAAAAGAACTACAAGCTGAACCAGGACGGGGAGGTCTTCACATTCTTTGACGGACCACCGACAGCCAACGGAAAGCCTCATGTGGGCCATGTTCTCACAAGAGTCATCAAGGACCTCATTCCAAGATACAAGGTCATGAAAGGATACAAGGTTTTAAGAAAGGCAGGATGGGATACCCATGGTCTGCCTGTAGAGCTGGAAATTGAGAAGAAAC
Organism: Proteiniclasticum aestuarii; assembly: GCF_017368455.1. Taxonomy (GTDB): domain Bacteria; phylum Bacillota; class Clostridia; order Clostridiales; family Clostridiaceae; genus Proteiniclasticum; species Proteiniclasticum aestuarii. The sequence goes on from NZ_JAFNJU010000005.1 coordinate 118,945, forward strand.
TGGGAATCGACGGAAAAGAAGGCATTGAAGAGTATGGAGTGGAAAACTTCATCAATGAATGTAAGGAAAGTGTATTCAAGTACACCACCATGTGGAAGGAAATGTCTGAAAAGATCGGTTTCTGGGTAGACATGGAAGATCCTTACATCACCTACAAGAACGATTATATCGAGTCAGAGTGGTGGGCACTGAAAACCATGTGGGAGTCGGATCTGCTCTACAAGGGATTCAAGGTCATGCCTTACTGTCCACGTTGTGGAACAGGGCTTTCCTCCCATGAAGTGGCCCAGGGCTATAAGGATGTCAAAGACAGCACAGCCATCGCCAAGTTCAAGGTGGCAGGGACTGAGAACAAGTACATTCTCGCCTGGACAACCACCCCATGGACACTGCCTTCCAATGCGGCCCTGGCAGTGAACAGAACCTTCACCTATGTGGAAGCACAAGTGGAAGAGGAAATCTACATCCTGGCCAAGGAACTGGTGGAAAAGGTTCTGGACGGAAAAGAATATGAGATCATTCGTGAATTCCTGGGTGAAGAACTGGTCAATATGGATTACGAGCAGCTCATGCCTTTCCATACACCGGAAAAGAGAGCGTTCTTTGTCATCCACGGAGACTTCGTCACCCTTTCAGATGGTACCGGTGTGGTTCATACAGCACCTGCCTATGGTGAAGATGACTACATGGTGGGCATGAAGAACAACATTCCGTTCATCCATCTGGTCAATGAAGAAGGAAAATTCAACGATGAAGTGCAGCCTTTCAAGGGCATGGATGTCAGAAAGGCCGACAAGGCGATCCTTCAGTGGCTGCAGGATGAGAACAAGCTTTTCCACACGGAAAAGTATACTCACTCCTACCCCCACTGCTGGAGATGCGACACACCGCTTCTCTACTATCCAAAGGACAGCTGGTTCATCCGCATGAGCTCCTTAAGAGACGAACTGCTGGAGAACTCCAACAGCGTCAACTGGTATCCTGATAACGTCAGAACAGGCAGAATGGGTAAGTTCCTGGAAAATGTCATCGACTGGGGCATCTCCAGAGATAGGTACTGGGGAACGCCACTGCCGATCTGGGAATGTTCCTGTGGACACAGGGAATGCATCGGATCCATTGAAGAGCTGAAGGAAAAGGGCATCGAAGTTCCAGAAAACATCGAGCTTCATAAGCCCTACATAGACAAAGTGCATCTGAACTGTCCGAAGTGCGGCGGTGTCATGGACAGAACCCATGAAGTCATCGATGCCTGGTTTGATTCAGGTTCCATGCCTTTTGCGCAGTGGCACTATCCATTTGAAAACAAGGAAATGTTCGAGGAGAATTTCCCTGCACAGTTCATTTCTGAGGCAGTGGACCAGACCAGAGGATGGTTCTATACACTCCTGGCCATTTCAACGGCCATCTTCAAGAAGAGTCCTTTTGAAAACGTCATTGTCATGGGACATGTACTGGACAAGAAGGGCATCAAGATGTCCAAGCATAAGGGCAATGTGGTGGAACCGATGAAGGTCATCAACGAGCAGGGGGCAGACGCCACCAGATGGCATTTCTATACCGCTTCCATGCCATGGCTTCCTACAAGATTCTCACAGGATGATGTGGCGGAAAGCCAGAGAAAGTTCCTTCTGACCCTGTACAATGTGTATTCCTTCTATGTTCTCTATGCGGACATCGACAATTTCAATCCGCTGGACTACAAGGACCACACATCTGAAAACGTCATGGACAAGTGGATTCTGTCCAAGCTGAACTCCCTGGTGAAGACCGTCACGGAAAATCTGGACGGATACAGAATCACCCAGGCGGCTCTTGCCATTGAAGCCTTCACAGATGAACTATCCAACTGGTATGTAAGAAGAAATCGTTCCAGATTCTGGTCCGATGAACTGACAGAGGATAAGATCAGTGCCTACACCACACTTTATAATGTGCTGGTGACCCTGGCCAAGACTGCGGCACCATTTGTGCCCTACATCGCAGAAACCATCTATCAGAATCTGGTGGTGGGCCTCGATAAGGATGCCAAGGAATCCATCCACTTCACCAGCTATCCTGAAGCGGACGAAGCCCTCATCAATGGGGACCTGGAAAGAGAAATGGGACTTGCCTATAACCTGGTGACCCTGGGCAGAAGTGCAAGAAACACCTCCAACATGAAGAACAGACAGCCTCTGTCTCAGATGCTGATTTCGGAGAAGGAGCTTCCTGAGTATTATGGAGACATCATCAAGGATGAGTTGAACATCAAGGACGTTGTGCTGGGCGCAGACCTTTCCAAGTATGTGAATTACGAGATCAAACCGAACCTGCCGGTTCTGGGCAAATCCTACGGAAAGATGATTCCAAAGATCCGAGCCGCCATAAACGGCATGGATCAGATGGAGCTTGCTCAGAAGGTGAGCCGCGGAGAAAATGTTTCCGTGTCTATTGATGGAGAGGAGATTCTTCTAAACGGAGACAATCTTCTTGTGACCATGCAGGGTCTGGAAGGATTCGCCTTTGCCGGAGAAGGAGAACTGGGCGTAATCCTGGATACGAACCTGACACCTGAGCTGAAGGAAGAAGGAGACGTCCGTGAAATGATCTCCAAGATCCAGAACCTCAGAAAGGAATCCGGATTCCAGGTGGCGGACAAGATCAGACTGTATGTATCAGGAAATGAGAAGCTTACGGCCATCATGAAGAAGTTTGAAGACCACCTGAAGAAGGAAACCCTCACAGTGGAAATCAGATATAATGAAGAACATGCAGCGGAAGAATTCAACATCAACGGGGAAACCATCCTCATCGGTGTTGAAGTGGTGAAATAACCCAAGATAGAGTTAAGATAAACAGTTTTCATGAAGACCGGGCTATGGATGTGTAGCCCGGTTCTTGATTTCTGAATATGCAATGAAAACACAGGTTAAATTTTCATGAAACATTTTCATTTTTCTCTGGAAGATGGTAAGATAGTAAATAGAACAGATGTAAATAATGGGTTTCTTTTACATTTTTCTGTAAAAAGGTAGAGTATTTTCAGTAAATATATATTACAATGTATATGATAAGGTTTACTGTTTAATATTTTAACCGAAATTACACAGAATATTCGTGTGTGAAGTGATATACTAATATAAAATATCGGATTTCAACAGAGAATGAATATTAATTTATAAATATGAGGAGTGGTAACATGGCAGCTTCAATCAAAGACGTTGCAAGAGAAGCGGGCGTATCCATCGCAACCGTATCTCGTGTACTTAACAATGTGGACGTAGTTAATGAAGACACAAAAAAAAGAGTTCAGGATGCAATCAAGAAACTGAGCTATAGACCGAATATCGTGGCAAGAAGCCTCAAGACCCAGAAGACCAAGACCATCGGCATTCTGGTTCCGGATATCTCCAATCAGTTCTATCCTGAAGTCGTGAGAGGTGCAGAGGACGTAGCAAACATCTACGACTACAACATCATTCTGTGTAACTCGGATTCCGACCTGGACAAAGAGAAAGAGTATATCCGCGTCCTGAAGGAAAAGATGGTGGATGGCATGCTTTATATGAGTTCATCCCTGGAAGGCGAGATTCTGGATCTCATCGATGAACTGGAACTGAAGACCGTTCTTGTGGAAACAAAGATTTCCGGCGGGAAGCTTCCAAGCGTCACCATCGACAATAAGAAGGCCGCTTATGATGCGACCAAATATCTTCTTGAAAAAGGAAATAAAAAGGTAGCCTACATCGGACTGAAGAAAGACAGAACCAACGCCGTATCCAGACGTTACAACGGCTATGAGAAGGCGCTGAAGGACAGCGGCATCGAAGTGGATCCAAGTCTTGTGTATTTCGGAGGCCTCAAAGCTGCTGACGGATACAACGGCATCAATGTGATTCTGGAAAACAGTGAAATCGATGCAGTATTCTGCGCGTCTGATGAAGTGGCCATGGGCGCCATCAATGCACTGAGAGACAAGGGACTGGACTGTCCTAAGGATGTGGATGTCATGGGATTCAACGACAACTCCATGGCGGCTGTATTCTATCCAAAGATTTCCACCGTGGCGCAGCCTATGTATGACATGGGTTCCGTAGGCATGAGAATGCTCATCAAGATCGTGAACAACAAACCTCTTGATGATGATCAGTATGTACTTCAGTACTATCTGGTGGAAAGAGATTCTGTAAAGTAGAAGGAGTAGGATATGGCTTACGATTACAATATGGAAGAGCTTCAGAAGATGACCATTGAGACTCTGGAGCGAAGAGGAGTCACCTTAAGCGATATCGCGGATATCGTGCTGATTCTTCAGCAGGGATACAAGGAGGATCTGACACATGAAATGTGTGTGGAGAACCTGATGGCGGTGCTGAGAAAAAGAGAAATCATCCATGCGGTCCTTACTGGAATCGCTCTGGATGAAATCGCGGAAAAGAAGCTACTGCCCCAGCCTCTTCAGGAAATCGTGGAGAGCGATGAAGGACTCTATGGCATTGATGAAATACTGCCCCTTTCCATTGTGAATGTCTATGGCAGTATCGGTCTGACCAACTTCGGGTATCTGGACAAAGAAAAAATCGGAATCATCAAGAAACTGGATCGGGAAAAGCACGGTATCCATGTGAACACTTTCCTCGATGACATCGTTGCGGCACTGGCGGCAGCGGCGGCTAGTAGAATAGCCCATTCTGATCGTCCGTAGAATCTTACAGCAGTACAATTCGAAGAAAGATGCACAAGTGATTTGTGTATCTTTCTTTTTTGAGTGCAGTACAGATTTTGCAGATTACAACCTGATTCTGCGTCTGGTCTATACCCAAAAGCGTGGAATGAGACTATGATATTAGTTATGTTTATAGAACAATTTTTCGTGTCGACAACAAAGAGGCGGAAACTGAACAAAAGAAGGAACCCGCACAGGGTTCACAATAGATGTCCTTTTGGACTTAGGAGGAATTAGAATTGGGCGATCGAGCTAAATTAATGAGGGAAGAGAAGATTTTCAAGCTGTTCTTGAGATTTTCCATTCCAGCCATCATCGGGATGATCATACAGTCCCTATATAATATTGTAGACAGAATATTCATCGGAAATATTCCGGTGACAGGAGGCCTTGCCATCAGTGGTATCGGTGTTATCCTGCCCATCACCTTTATCATCATGGGATTTTCCATGCTTTTCGGCATCGGTTCCGGCGCGAACATATCCATCAAGCTGGGACAAAACAAAAAGGATGAAGCGGAACAGATCTTCGGAACAGGCTTCTTCATGCTGGTGGTCACAGGCCTTGCCATCACCGTCATCGGCCTGCTGTTTCTGGATCAGATCGTCAACCTCTACGGAGCGGACGACACCATAAGGTCCTATGCCACAGGCTATTTCAGAATCATTCTCTACGGGAATGTATTCAATACCATCGCCTTCGGTCTGAACAACATCATAAGAGCGGAAGGAAATGCGAAAATCGGTATGCTGACCATGGTCATCGGTGCCGTAACCAACATCATCCTGGATCCGATTCTGATTTATGGACTGGACATGGGGGTTGAGGGGGCAGCACTTGCCACAATCATTGCTCAGTTCGCAAGCTTCGTCTGGACCATGAGATACTTCCTGTCCGGAAAGAGCATGCTTGCGCTTCATAAGCACTATATCCGATTCAGAAAGGAAACGGTGATGATGATCGTCTCCATCGGGTCATCCCCTTTTGCCATGCAGGTAGCTGGAAGCATCATCGGAATCCTTCTCAACAGAAGTCTTTCTGAGTATGGAGGTTCGCTGGCCATTGGTGCCTATGCCGCCATCAACTCTGTGGTGATCCTGTTCTTCATGCCGATCTTCGGAATGAATCAGGGGCTGCAGCCTATCATTGGCTTCAACTACGGTGCGAAGAATTTCAGCAGAGTCAAAGGTGCGCTGAAGGTGGGGATTCTGTCGGCCACACTCGTGAGTGTTGTCGGATTCATCCTCATTCAGGCGATTCCTCATGTGTTCATCAACTTCATCTCCAAGGATCCCGAAATCCGTGAAATGGGTGTGCTGGGTCTTCGAAGATTCATGCTGGCCATGCCGGTCATCGGGATGCAGATCATCAGTGCCAATTTCTTCCAGGCCATCGGCCAGGCGAAGAAGGCATTCTTCCTGTCCATGTCGAGACAGGTGATTTTTCTGATTCCGCTGATCCTCATTCTGCCCAGATTCTTCGGCCTTGTGGGTATTTTCACTGCAGCCCCCATCGCCGATAGTGCAGCCACTGTTACAACTGCTGTACTGCTCTACTTCCAGGTCAGAACCATGAACAAGGAAGAACAGCATTTCAGAGAACACAGAATGGAAGAAATCGAAGAAAGAGTGGAAAAGAAGCTTGGTGTAGAAATATAACAGGCAGGTAAAAGAAATAGACCATAGACGTCATGGTGAAATCCAAGTGATTTCATCATGACGTTTTCTTTCGTTGATTTGTGAGAAGATTGTCATTTTTTCCAAAGAAGTTCGGGATTCTACTTTCTTTCTTCAGTATAGTATGCGTATAATACCATTATAAGAAAAGATTGAAATGCTATAGGAAAAGAAGAGTGCGCCTTATATAGACCATGATAGGATAAGCAGATTCGGAGAAGCATGTTAGCTGAAGAGAAGTATCACCAGCTCAATGGGTTTCAATCTGAATCAAAGGGAGGAAATGATTATGGAACTGGGCATCGCCGCAGGGGTCATACTGATTCTGACGCTGGAGTTTCTTCGATCCGTCAGGATGATCAGAAGCAACAGGGAAGAGATCAGAAGACTGGAGAGAAGGATTATGGAACTGGAGAATCTGGTGAAAGAGGAAGGCTGATTTTTCTTTTCCATAGAGTAGAAAGGAAGGAAAAACAATGAGAACAAAGGAAGAGTGGATACGAGACCTGGAACTGATCCCTCATCCCGAGGGTGGATACTACAGACAGACCGACAGGTCTGCGGCTATATATGGGAAGAAGATGCTGCCACTATACACCAACATCTATTTTCTGCTGACAAAGGAAAGCCCATCGCACTTTCATAGACTGACATCGGATGAGCTCTGGTTCTATCATGGGGGCAATGCGCTGACCATTCATTCCATAAAATCCGATGGCACCTATGAGAAAAATGTACTGGGCCTTTCAGAAGGGCAGCATCTTCACCATACTGTACCCGCAGGAGAGATCTTCGGGTCCACGGTGGAGGAAGGGTATGCACTGGTCAGCTGCACAGTGGTGCCGGGATTTGATTTTTCCGATTTCGCTCTTTTCACAGAAGAAGAGCTTCTGAAAGAATACCCGCAGCATGAGGAAATCATCAGAAGGCTGACCATCAAGCAATAGGAGGAAGCGCCGAGAAGAGGATTCAGGTTGGAAGGGCAGTAATGAAAATACTCAGGTAGTTGTTATTTCAGCTTGAATATGAGATTAGGGGGTGATAGTAATGAAGACAGTCAAACTGGTTCTTCTGACTGCAGCAGCCATGATGCTTATGGCAGGATGCTTCGCAATGGAATCTGAAAGGTCAGAAGAAGTGGATAATGGGAATCAGGAGCCGATCATAGTGAAGAGCAGCTCTGATGAGACAATCAGCGGGCTGGAAGAGAAGATTCTAGAGATGAACGAAGAGATCGAAGTGCTGGAGGAGCTAAACCGTCAGTATGCGGCGTTTCTGGAATCTTCTATGGAGTATATGAATGAAGAGGATCTGAAGAGCCTAGCAAGGCTGAAGCATCGGTACACTTTAATGATCAATGGAGAAGTACTAGAGGGAGCACAAGCTGTTACGGTTCCTGAAGGTCCTGTGGAAGTGAAGATCGTCTCTGAAATGCTGCTCGACATCAATCTTCCGCAGAAGCTGGAGTCCGCAGGAACTTTGACGGGAAGCGTAGACGAGCACATAAGCTTCAGAGAAGTGGACCCGGAAGAGATGGATGTCACCGACGGAACCCATGTGCAAGCCTTCATCTATACCTTCAGCAAGGAAAAACCTCTGGAGAGGCTCACGATCTATCTGTCGGATGAACTGAAGGGGCATCTGGAACTGGATGGTAATGAGATTGAAATAAACATTGCGAAATAAGTAGATAGAGTTCAGATTGTATTACATAATTGCAGATTTTTTATGAGATAAACTCAATGCTTTGGAGGTAAAAATGGGTAGCTTATTTGATGAAAAGGAAAAAAGTCCCTTATTCCAATTAACATTTATTCTTTTCATCGTCGTACTTATGGCACTAAATAATAATGAGAAAATAGCAGATATTCCTTATGCGTATATTTCTTTCAGATTAATTCAAATCACTTTCAGTATATATGTATCATTGAATGTTGCTTTTTTGCTGAAAGGTGAATTCAAAAAACAACAAAACAGAAAACCAGCAGAGAAGATCCGGATTTTCTTTATAGCTCTGTTTTTACTTCTGCTTGTTTTCGTTACGATTGAATCTATAATTCATATAATCTCATATATTAGATTGAATCTATTTTGAATACTTTAAGACGAATTTCATTCAGAAGTCCCTCTCTACAAAAAACTGACAGGCGACAGAGCGGCGGACATATTAAACCTGATTGAAAAATATAGAATAGAAAACTGAACCCATAGTAGTCACTGCAACTGACCTTGAGAGAGGAGAAAAGAATGGAAAGATTTATATTCATGTATCTGATTCTGATACCGGTATTCGCAGCCATACCGCTTCTGATTCTGTATTTCATCATCAAGCTGGCGGTAAAAAACGCGATCAGAGAACTGAGAAAAGAAAACACATTATAGTGGACCGAAATCTCTCATGAATGGAGAAGAGTAAAATGAAGCATTTAGGTACGAAAGAACTGGAAACGGAAAGACTTCTGCTTCGAAGGTTCAGAGCAGATGATGCAGAGGCCATGTACAGAAACTGGGCCAGCGATCCGGAGGTCACTAAATATCTCATGTGGCCGACCCATAAGAACATCAGCGTATCCGAGGCGGTGCTGGAGGACTGGGTGGAGAACTATGCCGACAAGACCTATTACCAGTGGGCCATTGTCCTGAAATCTGAAGGTCCTGAACCCGTCGGCTCCATCAGCATCGTCAGGCAGGACAAGAACGTCAAGATGGTCCATGTGGGTTACTGCATCGGAAGAAAATGGTGGCATCAGGGCATCACGTCTGAAGCCCTGGACAGGGTGATCCGCTTCTTCTTTGAGGAAGTTCTGGTGAACCGTTTTGAATCCAGATTCGATCCGAGAAACGCCAATTCAGGAAAAGTCATGGAGAAATGTGGTCTCCTCTATGAAGGAACCATGAGACAGGGAGACTGGAACAATCAGGGCATCTGCGATTACTCCATGTATGGACTTGTGCGGGCAGACTATGAGAAGAATAAGAATCGGTGAAGGAGAGTGTGATTGTGAAGAAGCGTGCAGTAGCCCTGCTCCTCCTGATTCTGGTGCTTACCATGGGATGCACGGGTCAGATGAGATCCTCCTTCGAGGAGAAGGATCTAAATACGGTGCCTGGTATAGAGCTTGGTGAGGTGATGCAGGACGGGAACAGGCTGGCTTATTCGCTGTCAAACCATGCAGGGGAAACCATGTGGTATGGAGCCGAAATCCGTCTGGAAACAGAAAAAGCCGGAAAGTGGTATAAAGTGGAGCCGGTGGCGGATTTCACCGCAGAGATTTACGGGCTTTCTTCCGGCAGCGAGAAGGGGATGAGGCTCAATCTGGACAGCTTCAAGGACATGAGAAGTGGAACATACAGGCTCATCAAGACCTTCTATCTCACAGAGTACAATGAGTTGAGAAAGATGGAAGAACCCGGGAAAGAGAGGTATCATGTTTCCTGTGAATTTGAAATCAAAAAGTAAGAACTGAGGAGGAAATAGAATGATGAAGTATTTCATAGGGTGGATTGGATGCAGTGCTGCTACAGGTTTTCTGCTGTATGTCGTCGTATCGGCCATCAGCCGAACGACATTCACGAATATCTTGCGTGAATTTGAAGTCATGCTGATGCTCATCGGGTTTTCAGTCTTACTGTCCACGGTTGTGATATGCACGAAGTATCTCTCGGACAGAATGAATGCTGATAAATAACACGGTACCCTTTATAGAAGAACAGCAAAGAGCCTATGCAGAACCGGAAGATTGATCCGGCACTCTGCATAGGCTCTTGTTTTCAGTTTCAGGAAGCTTTACTAGACTTCAAACTGTGCATTGTACAGTTTTTCGTAGAAGCCCTTCTTTTCGATGAGCTCTTCATGGGTTCCTGTTTCCACGATGTCTCCCTCATTCATGACCAGAATCACATCCGCGGTGCGGATGGTGGACAGTCTGTGGGCGATGACAAAGCTTGTTCTGCCCTTCATGAGCTCTTCCATGCTTTCCTGAATCAGCACTTCCGTTCTGGTATCCACGGAGCTTGTGGCCTCGTCCAGGATGATGATGGAAGGGTCTTTCAGGAAGACTCTGGCGATGGTCAGAAGCTGTTTCTGACCCTGGCTGATATTGGAGGCTTCTTCATTGATTTCCATATCATACCCGCCAGGCAGCGTCTTCACGAAGTGATGGACATAGGAGGCCTTGGAGGCTTTCACCACATCCTCGTCAGAGGCGTCAAGCTTACCATAGCGGATATTATCCATGATGGATCCGTGGAAGAGCCAGGTGTCCTGCAGCACCATGCCGATGGTCTCTCGAAGATCTCTCCGGTTCATCTGATGGATGTCGATGCCGTCCAGGTGAATGGTTCCGCTGTTCAGCTCATAATACCTCATGAGGAGCTTCACAAGGGTGGTCTTTCCGGCACCGGTGGGACCGACGATGGCCACTCTCTTGCCGGGTTTCACATTCAGGGTGAAGTCTTTGATGATCATCTGATCCTTATTGTAGCCAAACTGAACGTTCTGGAAGGTGACAGCCCCCTTCACTTCATCCGGGTTCACGCGGATGCCATCTTCCTCTTCAATCTCTTCTTCACCCAGGAATTCGAAGATTCTTTCGGAAGCGGCCACGGTGGACTGCAGTACGTTGGAGATCTGGGCCACCTGAGCAATGGGCTGTGTGAATCTTCGGATGTACTGAATGAAGGACAGGATATGTCCTACTTTGATGGAACCTCTGATGGCCAGGTATCCGCCCACAATGGAGACAAGCACATAGCCAAGGTTTCCTACAAACATCATGATGGGCTGGGTCAGTCCGGAAAAGAACTGGGACTTCCATGCGGATTTCTGGAGCCTTTCATTGATCTCACTGAATTCCTCCACAGCTTTTTCCTCCCGGTTGAAGGCTTTCATGATCACATGACCGCCATAGGCCTCCTCCACGTATCCGTTGGCTTCCCCGAGGAAGGTCTGCTGCTCCTTGAAGAATTTCTGGGAACGCTTGATGATGGTCACCATGAGTCCCATGCTGACAGGTAGGATGAGCAGTGCGATGAGGGTCATGGACACGCTGATGGACAGCATCATGATGAGAATTCCGATGATGGTGGTCACCGAGGTGATGATCTGCGATAGAGACTGGTTGAGGCTCTGGGAAACAGTGTCTACATCATTGGTCATTCTGGAAAGCACGTCACCATGACTGTTCTTGTCGAAGTATTTCAGGGGGAGCTTACTGATCTTATCGGAAATGCTGGTTCTCAGGTTGTAGGATACCTTCTGGGCTACTCCTGACACTATGAAGTTCTGGATGAAATTCAGAATGGCGGAGATGACATACAGTCCCAGGAGGAACAGAAGGGTTCTCTGGATGCTCTCGAAGTTGATGCCTTCTCCTGTGCCGGCCACTTTTCTCTGGAGTCCCTCGAAGATTTCGTTGGTCACATCGCCGAGGATTCTGGGTCCGAGAATGGCGAAGATGGTGCTTCCGATGGAGAAGATCAACACGAAAAGAAGCGGCACAAGATAGGGTTTCAGGAAACTGCGGAGCTTCCGGAAGGTTTCCTTGAAGTTTTTGGGCTTGTCTCCCATGGCGCCGGCTCCGGGATGTCCGAATCCTCCACCGCCTCGGGGACCTCTCATAGGAGCTTTTGTCTCTTTACTCATGATGCCATCTCCTCCTTTGAAAGCTGTGATTTGGCGATTTCGATATAGACCGGGCAGTCTTTCAAGAGCTCCTCATGGGTGCCCTGGCCGACGATCTTTCCTTCATCCAGGACGATGATGCGGTCTGCGGTCTTGATGGTGCTGATTCTCTGGGCCACGATGATGACGGTGTTGTTGACTTCTTTCTTCAGAGTCGCTCTCAGCTTCGAATCGGTTTTATAGTCCAGTGCGGAAAAGCTGTCATCAAAGATGATGGCTTCCGCATCCGCTGCCAGGGCTCTGGCGATGGAGAGTCTCTGCCTCTGTCCGCCGGAGACGTTGCTTCCGCCCTGGGCGATGGAAAAGTCGAATTTGTCTTCCTTCTCATTGATGAAGTCTTCCGCCTGGGCGATTCGGGCGGCTTTTCTCATTTTCTCGTCACTCATGTGCTCATCGGCATACTTGATGTTGGTCTCTGCAGTACCGGAGAAAAGGATGCCCTTCTGGGGGACGTAGGAGATTCTTCTTCGAAGCTCCTTCAGTGGGATGTCCTTGATGTTGACACCATTTAGCAGAATCTCTCCCCGGGTCACGTCGTAGAATCTCGGAATCAGGTTCACCAGGGTGGATTTACCTGAACCCGTGGAGCCGATGAAGGCTGTGGTCTGACCGTTGTGGGCTTTGAAGGAGATGTTCTCCAGTACGCAGTCCTCTGCACCGGGATACTTGAAGGAGACATCCTTGAACTCGATCTCTCCCTTGATGCCGGCAGGCAGCGTCTTGGGTTCCAGCGGATCCAGAATGGAAACCTCCTTGTCCAGCACCTCTCCGATTCGGTTCATGGAGACCATGGCTCGAGGGAGGATGATGGAGACCATGGACAGCATGAGGAAGGACATCATGATCTGCATGGTGTACTGGATGTACGCCATCATATCACCCACCTGCATGTTCCCCAGGTCCACCTGAGAGGAGCCGACCCAGACGATGAGGATGCTTAAGGCGTTCATGATGAGCATCATCAGGGGCTGCATGACCCCCATGAGTCTGGAGACGAAGAGATTGGTCTTCGTCAGGTCCTTGTTGGCCACATCGAACTTCTTCTCTTCATGTCTTTCCGTATTGAAGGCTCGGATGACCATGAGACCCACCAGGGAGTCTCTCACCACCATATTCACCTTATCCACCAGGGTCTGCAGCCTCTTGAATTTGGGCAGGGCTGTGGCGAACATGATGACCACCACCGTAAGGATAGCCATGACGCCCACTGCGATGACCCATGCCATGGAACGGTTGGTGTTCAGGGCCTTGATGATACCACCGATACCCAGGATCGGCGCGAAGAACACCATTCTCAGAAGCAGAACGGAAAACATCTGGACCTGCTGAATGTCGTTGGTGCTTCTCGTGATGAGGGAAGCGGTGGAGAAGTCGCCATACTCTTCCGTGTTGAAGGAAGCGACTTTTCGAAAGAGAGAAGACCTCAGGTCTCTTCCGAGGAATGCACTGACCCTGCTGGCGATGAAGCTCACAGAGACGGCCACCAGCATGGCGAGGAAGGCGATGCCGATCATCTGTAGACCGGCCATGAGCACGTAGTCTGTCTGGATTTGATTGAGATCCGCACCCAGTGCTTCATATTCGCCTCTGGTATACAAAGCGGCGGTCTGGGTGATGACCGCTTCCGGCATGATGGAGAGCTTTTCAAGGACGGTGTCGATGAAAGCTCTTTTCTCTGCTTCAGGCATCATGGAGATGGCCTGGATGGGAGAAACCCCTGGAGGGAGCTGGGAAAAATCTCCGCCGGGAATCAGCGCCTCCGCCTGCTCCACATCTCGCAGCCCATACATCATGAGCAGATAGGGGTTGAGATAGCTTAAGGAGGCATCGTCTGTCTCTCCGGTGAGTCTGTACACAGGCACCTCCGCCATGACGGGATAGTCTTTCAGAAGATCCGGATCCTCCCCTTCGAAAAGGGTGTAGGACTCTTTGAACTTTTCGGTTTCTTCCTGGGTCATAAGATGGTCCAGAAGTGTCACTTCACTTTCGCGGATCACTTCAGGGTAAGGGGACTCGATGCCGCCCTGCTGAATGCCCACATTGACGATCTTTGACATATAATCAGGAAGAGATAATTCAAGGGCAGCCTGAGCAAACAGCAGCGCGATGACTACCAGTATGTGCAGACTGTATTTCTTTAAAAATGACATCAGTTTTATCATAGTGAGGTCTCTCCTTTGTGATGGTCTATGGTATCTGACCAGAGGTCATTATATCTCATTCATTATATTTTAGGGAAAGTTATAAGTCAATAATAATTATGAAATCATAAATAGTTATTGCAAATTGTCGTGATTGTCCTTATAATCTAAAGGGAGAAACGACGAGAAGAAAAGTGAGGAGATTATTTTGGGAAAAAGAGAGAAAATGCAAGATGCGGGGGAAAACATCCTGGGAATGACCATTCTCATGCATAGCAAGTTCGTGAATTTCCATACCATATCCAAAACCTGCGAAGTGCCGCAAAGCTATGTCCGGGTGCTGTTCATACTGAAGAAATTCAGGGAAATGACCATGTCTGAAATGGCTAAAATCATGGTGATCTCCAAGCCCAATCTCACTCCGGTCATCGACAGGCTCATTCTGGATGGCTATGTGGAGCGGAAACCCGGTCCCAAGGACCGCAGAAAGCTTGTGATTTCCCTGACCGATGCGGGCAGAGCATACCTGGAAGAGGTGGAACAGAAGGTGAAGGGCCATACTGCAGATAAACTGGAAAGCCTTTCAGAGGAAGACCTCACAGACCTGAAAAACGCCTCTCAGAAAATCATTGAAATCATCCGGAAACTGAAATAAGAAGAGGAAGAGAAAGGCCCTTGCGGATCCTGTTTCTCTTCCTCTTTCGACTTTCTGATGATATTTCTTTCAGCGGTACTGCTTCTACTTGAGTCAGATTCCCAGCATATCCAGGAAGGGACTGATATCGATGATTCCCTGCAGATCCAGATAGTAGGCGATGAAAAGCAGAATACCCACAGTCAGTACGAATTTGAATGCTGATTTCATGATTTTCAGGACGATGACGATGGCGAAGAACGCCAGGGCGATGACGATGAAATCCAAGGGATACGCCTCCTTTAAGACAAGTTTAATTATAAAAGCTTATAATCCATTATAGCACAAGGTTTCATGAATATTGTGCGTGTTTCTTTGTTAAATAGGTAGAGGTGAAAACAATGAAAATGTTGATAATAGAGGACGACAAGCTCCTGGCGGAATCCATTGCGGATTACCTTTCTGACAGTTTTTCTGTGGATCTTGCCCGCGATGGAGAAGAAGGCCTTTATGAGGCAGAAAAAGATATATATGACTGTATTCTTCTGGATATCATGATGCCGGAGATGAACGGCTATGAGGTGCTGGAGAATCTCCGGAAACAGGGCATCACGACGCCTGTCATCATGATTACGGCAAAGGATGGTCTGGATGACAAGATCAAGGGGCTGAAACTGGGTGCCGATGACTACATCGTGAAGCCTTTCTTCAGAGAAGAACTCCTGGCTCGAGTGGAAGCGGTTCTTCGAAGAAGCGGCAGACTCATGGACATCGCAACCATTAAATACAAGGATCTGACGCTGGAGCGAAAATCCAAGAGAGTCTTTCTGAAGGACAAGGAGATCTTCCTCCAGGGTAAACAGTATGATCTTCTGGAGTATCTCATCTCCAACAAGGACACCATCCTGACCAAGGAGCAGATTTTCGACAGAATCTGGGGATTTGATTCCGACACCATGGTCAGTGTCGTGGAAGTCTATGTGTCCAATCTCAGAAAAGCGCTGAAAAATTACGGATATACACTTCCTATCAAAACCGTCAGGGGATTAGGATATATGTTCTCTGTGGAGGAAGAATCGGATGAAGAAGAAAAAGCTTAGGATCATCATCGGGTATGTTTCCGCCTTTTTCATCATCATTCTGCTCTTTGCGGTGAGCATCTTCATGTTTGTTTCCACCAATCAGATCAGCAAGGTGGATCAGGACCTGATGCTCTTCAAATCCGCGGTTCAGAGAGTCTATGACAGTGAACTCAAGGTGGCCCTTCCACTGAATCCCAAGACCATCACCATCGTACGCGGCAGTGACGGCAGACTGGACCCGGACTTTCCATTAACGGAATTCTATCGGGACGGACTCGGTGAGATTCAGGATATTCCCATGGAGGAGATCCGAACCATTTCCTACAAAGGAGGTCACTACAGAACCATCCGCTTCAATCTTTTTCTGGAAGATGAGCTGAGAGAGGTGCAGGTGCTCTACAATATTGATTCCGATATCAGAGTGCTGAACAGTCTCAAGAAGATTCTCATAAACGGCAGCATTCTCATCATCCTAACCTCCATAGGCATCAGTTATGTGCTGGCCAATGCAACCATACGACCCATGAAGGAATCCATCGAAAAGGAAAGAGCCTTTCTGCAGGATGCTTCTCATGAGCTGCGAACGCCCATTGCGGTGATACAGAGCCGACTGGAAGGTCTGCTTCGGAATCCGGAAGAAAAGATCATCGACAAATACGAGTACATCGAACCGGCCCTGCGGGAAAGCAGGAGAATCTCGAGAATGGTTTCCAATCTCATGATTCTCACCAGAGCCGATGCGGGGGCGACCCTTGATAAGGTGGAGCAGTTTGACCTGAGAAAACTGGGCGATGACATCGCCATCATCTATGGGGAGTTCGCCATGATTCAGAACAAAAGGTTCCGTTATGTTCCACCTTCCGAAGAGGTGGTCATTGAAGGGAACTATGAGAATCTGCATCAGCTGCTGATCATTCTCATGGACAATGCCTTGAAGTACACCAAGGATGAAGGAGACATAGAGCTCTCCATCACGTCCAACAAGGACAAGGGCATCATCCGGGTGTCAGACAACGGTGTCGGCATCAAGGAGGAAAACCTTAATAAGGTGTTCACGAGGTTCTTCAGAGAAGACAAGGCAAGAAACAGAAACAACGGCGGCACGGGCCTGGGTCTTTCCATCGCCAAATGGATCACGGACTGCCATGGCGGAACCATTTCAGCCCAAAGAAGAAAAGAAGGCGGCACCATCATCGAAGTGCAGCTGCCCAAAGAAAACAGAAACCGAAACGGGAAACCGAAGGATATGGAATAGACTGCAGAGCCGTCCGGAGAAGCATGATATCAGATCAGGCTTCACCGGATGGCTTTTTCAAAGGTTCACCTGTTTTAAGAGTTTAGCAGGCTTAGTGGAAAGACTTCTTGAAGAGAAGCATTGGCAATTCCAGAAATTAAAGATATAATATACCGGAACTGAAATGAAAGAGAACAGCGCATGCACTATGAGTAAGAGGGAAACGGGGAGAAGAGAGATTTGGGAAAATATAAAATCGGACTGATCAGTCTCGGCTGTGACAAGAATCGTGTGGATTCGGAAATCATGCTGGGTATGCTGAAGAATAAATATGAGATCACAGAGGATCCGAAGGAAGCGGAGATCATCATCGTCAATACCTGCGGCTTCATTGAAAGCGCCAAGCAGGAATCCATCGATACCATTCTGGAAATGGCGGACTACAAGAAGCATCATAACTGTAAGCTTCTCATGGCCACAGGATGCCTGACCCAAAGGTACGGAGAGGAGCTTCTGACGCTCATGCCGGAGCTGGATATCATTCTAGGGGTGAACAATTACGGATTCCTGGACCAGTATGTGGAGAAGTTCATCGAAACCAGAGAGAAGATCATGGCCATCGATTACCTGGAAGAAGGAATCAATGAAGGGGAGCGTGTCCTCACCACAGGATTCGGTCAGACGGCGTACCTTAGAATTTCGGAGGGCTGCAGCAATTTCTGCACCTACTGCATCATTCCGAAGATCCGCGGAAAATACAGAAGCAGACCTATGGAGAACATTCTGGAAGAAGCGAAGATCCTGGCAGAAGGCGGCGTATCGGAGATCATCGTGGTGGGACAGGACACCACAAGATACGGCACTGACCTCTACGGGAAGAAGAGCCTGACGCTTTTGCTGCAGAAGCTCAAGGAGATCGAAGGCATCCGCTGGATCCGAGTGCTGTATCTCTATCCGGAAGAGTTTGATGATGCACTTATCGCTGAAATCAGAGACAACGAGAAAGTGGTGAAGTATCTGGATCTGCCCATTCAGCACATCAGTGACGGTGTGCTGAAAAGAATGGCCAGAAGAACCACCAAGGAGGGCATCTTGACCCTCATTGAAAAGCTCCGGAAGGAAGTGCCTGGGATTGTGCTTCGAACGTCTCTCATTGTGGGATTCCCGCAGGAAACGGAAGAGGAGTTTACTGAGCTTTATGACTTCGTGAAGGATGTGAAGTTTGATAAGCTGGGCGTGTTCACCTATTCCAAGGAGGAAGGCACCGCAGCGGCCCTCATGAAGGGTCAGGTGAAGAAGGCGGACAAGGAAAAGAGACTGGACCTCATCATGAGAAGACAGCAGGAAGTCAGCAGAGAAGTCAATGAGAAGAAAATCGGAAGAGTCTACGAAGTGCTGGTGGAAGGCCTGGATGAGAACGGATACTATGGCAGAAGCTATGAGATGTCACCGGAAATTGACGGCATGGTCTTCATCGAATCGAAAGAGGAACTCATGGTCGGATCTTTTGTGAAGGTCGTGATCCGAGAAGCCATGGAGTATGATCTTGTGGGAGAGCTTGCAGCATCCCTATAGTGATAATCCAGTGAATACCACCCTTGTCATAGCCTTATGAGAAACGATAGAAGTCCTTGAAGGGAAACAAGAACAGGAAGAACTGAAGAAAAGAAATAGGGCATTCGTACGCTGATGGTACGAATGCCCTTTAATATGGTCGTATTCGTGACAGGGAGTGTGTCAAAAGGATCAGCCTTCCAGAATATCCTCCAGTGCTTCCATGTCGAGGATTTCGATGTTACGCTGACCTGAAAGAGCCAGAATTCCTTCCTCCTGCATGCTGGAGAGCTTTCTCGAGAGTGTCTCCTGGGAGGTTCCGATGATGCTGGCCAGGGTCCCTTTGCTGAAGGGGAGCCGGAAGGCATTCATGGAGAACTCTCTGGAGAGGTCCAGTAGATACTTCGCGATTCTCTGCTCCACATCGTAAAGGCCCATGGATTCCACGATGTCCAGAACCTGCACATTCTTCTTGGCATACTGGGCCAGAATCTTCAGCCCCATCTCCGGATGCTCCATGAGGAGATCCCTGATGTCGGAGCCTTTGAGGATGCAGATGCTGGTCTTCTTCATGGCTTCCGCGGTGTTCATGATGGGCTTCTGGTCAAAGAGCGCATGTTCGCCCAGGAAATCTTTGGGTCCCAGCACATGGAGAACCTGCTGCTTTCCCTGGCTGGACAGCTTGTATATTTTCACTTCTCCGCTGTTGATGATATAGAGATTGTCTCCAGGATCACCAGGAGAGAAGATGATCTCACCTTTATCATAGTTTCTGTGGATGGATTTCGAGAGAATGAGATTTTTCTGCTCCGTGGATAGGGAATCAAAGAGACTGATTTTATCCACACATGTGACGCCGTTTTTCCGGCAGTTATCACATGAGCAGTTGCAGCCTGTTTCTAATAGCATGGGTTTCACCTGTCCTTCGTTTATGTTGATTAACTATAGCTTCAGTTAACCACGTATGATAAAATTTATCAACAAAAAAAACAGAATGCAGATGCATTCTGTTTCCAATTAGAGGATTCCCTCTTTCTTCAGCAGGGATTCAAGACTGGATACTTTCTCTGATAGGGTTCTGAACTTTTCCTTGATGAGTTCCTGCTCCGGTCCTTCTCCTAGAATCGCTTCCATGTCTGTTACTTCTGTCAGTGCATCTTCGATATCCTTGTTGATGGCATCAATGATTTCTTTTTTCATGCTTCACCTCTAATTTAATTCTTCCTGTTCTGGTTCCTGATTCATGGCGCCGATGAAAGGTGCTCTGAAAGAAAATTCTCTTTCATGACCACAGTTTTCACAGACACAGTGTGTAATATTTTCAGGTTTCCCGTTCTCAAAGGTGAGTCCTACAGATTCTGTCAGGAAATCGCCACCGCAGATTTCGCACGGGGTGTTGTTGATGACTATATATTCACTTTCCACGAATTTCATTACTTCATTTAAATTCACTAGTTAGCCTCCCTTAGGAATAATTCTTCATTATGTTAGCACTAAGATTCATTTAATGCAACAAAGAAAACTGGGCTAAGTAAAAAAGTTTATTATATTGGTGGAGAAAAGCATTGTAATAATTTATAATAGAAAATAGACAGAATTTTATATCGATTTTTCTCCTTTCTGGAGAGAATGATGTTGATATATCACCGGAACCCCTTGAAAAAACAGGGGATCGGACAGGTGGCAAGTTCATGAGAAAATGTGCGCTGATTTCAGGTCCAGCCCAGGAGTCTGAAACTCTGGTCTAAATAAACAGGAAAGGTGGTGGGATTCCCATGCAGAAGTCGTTCAATTCCTTCGAAGTCGTTGATGAGCAGATCATCATCAAAAGAATAGACAAATCGCTTCTGACCTATGGTGAGATCAGGATTCCCAACTACCTGAGAGACTTCTTCCATTTTCATGAGATGGAAAAGCATGACCGATGGGACATCACCATCCATTACAACAAGACCGAATTTTATGGTGTACTGTATCTGGATGATTACAAGAGGCTCAGGGGAAAGCTCAGGTGGGGCAAAGACCTCACAAGAGAGCTGAGCAACGTCACTGCCAAGTATGTATTTGAGAGCTATGGCTATGAAATCAGGGAAGAGAGCACGCCGCTTTTAAGGCTGGAAAAGATCGACAGGAAAACCTT
This sequence comes from Proteiniclasticum aestuarii, assembly GCF_017368455.1. Classification (GTDB taxonomy): domain Bacteria; phylum Bacillota; class Clostridia; order Clostridiales; family Clostridiaceae; genus Proteiniclasticum; species Proteiniclasticum aestuarii. The sequence goes on from NZ_JAFNJU010000005.1 coordinate 139,797, forward strand.
CAATGCCGACATCATCTTTCCGGAAGATGTGGAAAGAGATGCCAGGGAGTACATGCTTCATGCGGATAAGTTCATCTACGGCGTGAAAGCCAGATTCGAAAACGATCCGGACATCCGAATGAAGGTGCTTAAGCTGAAAGGCATGAGCTGCGCCATCTGCGGATTCAATTATGAAAATTACTATGGAGATGTGGCCAGAGGATATATCCAGATTCATCACATCATACGGGATGAAAACCATATGGAGGAATATGACATCGAGAAAGACTTCATACCCATCTGTGAGAACTGTCATGGCATCCTCCACAGAAACAAGGAGAATAATCTCTCAGTGTCCGAACTGAAGCAGATCATCAAGCTCAGACACGAACTGAGAAAAACAGAGAAAGAGTAAGGGATATCAGTTTTTATGATAGGACCTTGCTCTTTTTGTCATTCTGCCCTTTTGTGTAAAGGATTTCTTAATAAACAGTCAAATTCTTCGGGAGAGGTTTTATAACTTTTCCCTGTCTGCTATAATAAAGTATATGGACAAATAGAACTATTTGTAAATACACGAAGAACACAGGAGGTTATGAAATGAGTAAACTACTGGAGAGATTCCTGACAGAAAATCTGGATGACCTGAAGAAAAAGGGACTCTATAATGAAATTGACGTATTAGAAGGAAGTAACGGACCAAAGATCAAGATAAATGGAAGAGAGCTGATCAATCTTTCCTCCAACAACTATCTGGGGCTTGCAGGCAATGAAAGACTGAAGAAAGCCGCCAAGGATGCCACGGACAAATATGGAGTGGGTGCCGGCGCTGTTCGAACCATCAACGGAACCATGGACATCCATGTGGAGCTGGAGGAGAAGATCGCGAAGTTCAAGGGAACGGAAGCGGCCATCGCCTTCCAGTCCGGATTCAACTGCAACATGGGGGCCATCTCCGCTGTCATGACCAAGAAGGATGCGATTCTTTCGGATGAACTGAATCATGCTTCCATCATTGACGGATGCAGATTATCCGGTGCGAAGATCATCCGCGTGAAGCATCAGGATATGGATGACTTAAGAGCAAAGGGAAAAGAGGCCATAGAATCCGGTCTGTATGAAAAGATCATGTACATCAGTGACGGTGTCTTTTCCATGGATGGAGACGTGGCGAACATCGACGGAATCGTGGAAGTCTGCAAGGAACTGGATCTCATTTCCTATATAGACGATGCGCATGGTTCAGGTGTCATGGGCAAAGGAGCAGGTACCGTGAAGCACTTCGGTCATGCCAAGGACATCGATTTCCAGATGGGCACACTGTCAAAGGCCATCGGTGTAGTAGGCGGATATGTGGCAGGAACGAAGGATCTCATCGACTGGCTGAAAGTCAGAGCCAGACCTTTCCTTTTCTCCACATCACTGACCCCAGCCAATGCAGCTGCCTGCATTGAAGCCATCACCATCATGGAAGAAGATCCATCTCTTCATGAAAAGCTCTGGGAAAACGGAAGGTTCCTGAAAGAAGAGCTGAAGAATCTGGGATTTGACATCGGACATTCAGAAACACCGATCACGCCAGTGATCATTGGGGATGAAAACCTCACTCAGAAGTTCTCGAAGAGACTGAATGAAGAAGGCGTCTACGCGAAATCCATCGTATTCCCTACAGTGCCACTAGGTACAGGAAGGGTGAGAAACATGCCGACTGCTGAGCATACAAGAGAGATGCTCATGGAAGCAGTAAGAATCTATGAAAAAGTCGGAAAAGAATTAGGTGTAATTTAAGGGAGACAGAGCATGAAGAAAATACTCATCACAGGAGCCATGGGACAGCTTGGATCAGAGCTGACCACCATATTAAGAGAGCAGTATGGCGTGGATAACGTCATCGGAACAGACATAAGAAGACCGGATGAAGATTCACCGCTGCTGGCGGGGCCATTTGAAATACTGAATGTGCTGGACGCCCAGAATATGGCGGACATCGTCAAGAAGGAAAAGGTGGATACCATCATTCATCTGGCAGCGCTCTTATCAGCCACCGCTGAAGCCAACCCGCAGCTTGCCTGGAACATCAATATGGGCGGTCTTGTCAACGCACTGGAAGTGGCTCGTGAAAACAATACACAGTTCTTCACGCCAAGCAGCATAGGAGCCTTCGGACCGAGTACACCAAAGGTTGCAACGCCTCAGGATACCATTCAGAGACCGACCACCATCTATGGCGTGACCAAGGTATCCGGAGAACTTCTCTGTGACTACTACTTCCAGAAATTCGGTCTGGATACCAGAGGTGTCAGATTCCCTGGCCTCATCGGATATGTGACGCCTCCTGGTGGCGGAACCACAGACTATGCGGTGGACATCTACTATGATGCCCTGAAGAAGGGATCCTATGAATCCTACATCGATAAAGGTACCTTCATGGACATGATGTACATGCCCGATGCGCTGGATGCCATCATCCAGCTGATGGAAGCGGATCCATCGAAACTGATCCACAGAAACGCATTCAATATTTCCGCCATGTCCTTCGATCCTGAGATGATCGCAGGGGAAATCCGTAAGCATATCAAGGACTTCAAGATGACCTACAAGGTGGATCCTGTAAGACAGGGTATTGCGGACAACTGGCCAGACAGCATCGACTATTCGGCTGCCATCGAGGAGTGGGGATTCAAGACCAGATACAATCTGGAAACCATGACGATCGACATGCTGGAGAAGCTGAGAGTGAAGCTTAGCATCACTGACAGATAATGAAAAATGTGAAGAAGAAGGTGATTTAATGGACGATGAACTGTATATTGTAAACAGCAGGATCCTCCCTGAGATTTTCTCCAAGGTGCTGGAAGTCAAAACACTGATTCATACGGGAAAGGTCAAGGATATCAGTGAGGGTGTAAAAGCGGTGGGCATCTCCAGAAGCGCTTATTATAAGTACAAGGACCATGTGTTTCTGCTTTCGGAAGGGAGCAAGGGGAGAAAAGCCACATTTTCCTTCCTCATCAGTCATGAAGCAGGGGTGCTTTCGAGAATTCTTGAAAAGCTGAGAGAGGCGAAAGCTAACATAATTACCATCAATCAGGATATTCCGATCAACAATGCGGCGAGTGTCAACCTCACCATCGATACTTCGGAAATGGGCATGAGCGTGAAGGAACTTCTGGACAGTTTTGATCAGGAGGAATACATCATCAATGTTCAGCTGGTGGCTGTGGAATAGATTAAAAAAGTTCCTGGAAATCGAGTAAGGAATGTACTTGGATATATAGCATAATAGAAGATACCGGCTTTCATCTTTTGAAAGCCGGTATCTTCTATTAAGATTCTTTACTGTATATGCTCTGGCATTTTCCTGCACAGGTTTGTCTAACCCAGCGTCTTCATTCTCTCCCGGAGCCTTTCCACCAGCTTCAGGACCATGAAAAGAAGGGAAGTGTAGACGGGAAACTCGATGAGGTTCTTGACCACTCTTGCACCAAGAAGCGCAATGAAGGCATCGCCGTACATCATGCTCAGCCAGAGGGTGGTCAGTCCCAGATTGATCACCACCGTGATCAGGAGGGAGCTTAGAATGACGCTCATGAAGGTGAGTTTCTTTCTGTAGAAGAAGAACCCGAAGAACATGCCTATGAGGATGGCGTTCAGGGTGAAGCCTGGGAAAAAGAATCCGTGGGGACGGACGATGTAGCCCAGAATATCACTGATGAATCCGATGATGGCCCCTACGAAAGGGCCGAACAGCATACCGCCTGCGGCGATGGGCAGAGATGCGAAGCTGATCTGAAGGGTTGGTCCCAGTGGAACCTTGAACAGAGACAGCACAACGCTGATGGCGATGAACATGCCGCCCAGAGCGATGACTCTGGTTTTTTTCATCTCCTGTGCGGACAACTTGAATAAACTTATCATTTTTTCCATAAAAAATGACCTCCCTTATTGGTGAATGAACCACACAAAGAGAAGACTCTTCTGTGGCAACGGAATGCGGAATAAACACCGTAAACCTCCATGGGTTTTTCGTCCAGCGGCAACTTCCCGTCCTACTGGCACTTCACGCGGTTATTCCTACTTTGCCTAGTTCTATTGTAAACAATGGAAATGAACTTTTCAACGGGGCCAGAAAATATACGGATTCTGAGATGGATTTCATGCTCTGAAAGCAATTTGTTTTTCAGAAGGGGTATATTTCTTCTATTTCATCATGAAGGGCAGGATTACAGAACCTTTTCATGAAGTGCAGAAAATATCGTCTTGCCTGTTAAGCCTTCTCATATAGTATGTTACAATCAAGAAAGAGACTGAAAATATCCCTGAGGAGGAATAGAATGAAAGATTTTCATGTAAGCAGAAGAAACAGAATCGGTGAAATGATGAAAGACAATTCCATGCTTCTTCTTTTTGCCGGGCAGGCACCGAAGAAGACGGCAGATGAAGCCTATAAGTTCACACCGAACCGGAATTTCTACTATATGACAGGAATTGATGAGGAACATGTGATTCTTGCTGTGAAGAAGCAGGAAGGAAAGATCACAGAGAGCCTTTTCATCAAAAGGAGAGATCCTGTGATGGTGAAATGGGTTGGAGAAACCATTTCCGAAGAGAAAGCCAAGGAAGTATCCGGCGTAGAGGATATCAGGTTCTTAGACACCTTCGAAGGATTCCTGAACCTGGCCATCGCCAAGGAGGATCTCTGCAGAATCTATCTGGATCTGGAGAAGGACAGCTACGATTCCCTGGACACCAGAGGAGTGGCTTTCGCCAAAGAAATTTTAGCGAAGTATCCACAGGTGAAGGTGAAGAATATCTATAATGAGATCTGCAGCCTGCGTGTCATCAAATCCAAGGAAGAGGTGGATAAGATCAGAAAGGCCATCGAAATCACCGGGGAAGGCATCCTGAATCTCATGAAGCATGCGAAGGCCGGTATGAAGGAAAACGAGATGGAAGCCTATTTCGATTTCACTGTGAAGTCCCGTGGAGGAAAGGATTTCGCCTTCACCACCATCTGTGCCGGTGGTCATAACGCCACGGTGCTGCACTATGTGGCCAACAACCAGGAAGTGAAGGAAAATGAGATGGTGCTTCTGGACCTGGGTGCCCAGTATGAATATTACCATGGAGATATTTCCAGAACCTTCCCTGTGAGCGGAAAGTTCACCGAAAGGCAGAGAATCTTCTACGAGCTTGTTCTGAAGGCCCATGATGAAGTGCTGAAGATGCTAAGGCCTGGGGTTCCCTACAGCAAAATCAACGAACTGGTCCATGAGATCTATGCCAGGGAGCTGAAAGTGCTGGGACTCATAGAGAAGGATGAGGAAGTCAGAAAGTACTACTATCATAACACTTCCCATTATCTGGGTCTGGATACCCATGATGTGGGCAAGCGTGATGTGATTCTGGAAGAAGGCATGGTCATCACGGTGGAACCTGGACTCTATATAGAGGAAGAGAGCATCGGAATCAGACTGGAAAATGATATTCTCATCACCAAGGACGGCTGTGAGAATCTGTCCAAGGACATCATGATCACACCCGATGAAGTGGAGGAGTTCCTGGCCAAGAGATAGAAGAAGAATCACAGAAAATGAAACAGCAGAGATTGCCCATGCTGATGCAGGGGAGATCTCTGCTGCTTTTTTATTGAGGCTGTCTGTCGAATAGAAGGCATGAAAAAAGACTTCATTTTAAAAATGAAGTCTTTCTCTGCTGGTGCAGATAACAGGAGTTGAACCTGCACGAGGTTGCCCCCACTAGCACCTGAAGCTAGCGCGTCTGCCAATTCCGCCATATCTGCATAAGTCAACTATTACATAATACAACTTTATAAGAGATTTTTCAACTACTTCTTATAAAAAATATTATAAAAATCATGAGGACTTCAAACTGCTCTCTTTCATCAGTTCAGGACCATGCTATGAAGTGATTGAGCATGAAGAAATATGAAGATATTTCCTAAAAAAGAAACCCGGATACCACATGCATGGTTCTGGATTTCTTCAAGATCGTATGGTGGAGACGATGGGACTCGAACCCACGACTTCCACACTGCCAGTGTGGCACTCTCCCAGCTGAGCTACGCCCCCGTACAAAGACTATTATAGTACAGGAAGGATCAAATATCCATAGGTTTTTACGATAAATAAAGTGAGGAGGGGGTTTCAACTGAAATTTTGGAAAATCTCTGAAAAATCTCTGGGGCTGAAACCTGAAGAGATGCATTGCATATTCCCTGATTCTTTGCTAGAATGAAATACGATATAACTGAAGGACGAAGAAGAGAAGAGTACGGGATGGAATCCTTTTAGAGAGCCTACGCATGGTGAAAGAGAGGCAGGAAAGAAGTTTCGGAAGATGGCCTTGGAGTCCTGCATCTGAATAGCTTAAGATGCACGGTTGCCACCGTTACATGGCTTAGGTGATCACGTCACCTTATAAGGCATTCCTGCGCGAGGAGGATGCGAACTAGAGTGGTAACACGTTTTGAATGCGTCTCTATGGCTTACAGCCATAGAGATTTTTTATATTATAGGAGGGAAATCAAGAATGAGTAAAACTTATTACATCACCACCCCGATCTACTACCCATCCGCAAATCTTCATATCGGGAATACCTACACCACCGTTGCGGCGGATGCACTGGCAAGATACAAAAGAAAAGACGGCTATGACGTGATGTTTCTTACAGGAAGCGATGAACACGGACAGAAGATCCAGAGGCTGGCAGAAGAAAAAGGCGTAACGCCGAAGGCCTATGTGGATCATATTGTTGCGGGCATCAAGGACCTGTGGAAGCTCATGGACATCAGCTATGATAAATTCATCAGAACCACAGATGATTACCATATCAAAGCGGTACAGGATATCTTCAAGAAGCTCTATGACCAGGGAGACATCTACAAGAGTGTCTATGAAGGATGGTACTGCACACCGGATGAATCCTTCTGGACCGATTCCCAGCTGGTGGACGGCAAATGTCCGGACTGCGGAAGAGCGGTGGAAAAAGCCAAGGAAGAAGCCTACTTCTTTAAAATGAGCAAGTATGCGGACAGACTCATTAGGCATATAGAAGACAATCCTCATTTCATCCAGCCTGAATCCAGAAAGAATGAAATGCTCAATAACTTCCTGAGACCAGGACTTACAGACCTTTGTGTCTCCAGAACCAGCTTCGACTGGGGCATTCCGGTGACCTTTGATGAGGGGCACGTGGTCTATGTTTGGATCGATGCGCTTTCCAACTACATCACCGCTCTGGGATATGGAAGTGAAGAGAATGATTTCTTCAAGAAGTACTGGCCAGCGGATGTGCATCTCATCGGAAAGGACATCTTAAGATTCCATACCATCTACTGGCCCATCATGCTCATGGCACTGGACGTGGAGCTGCCTAAGCAGGTCTTCGGTCATGGATGGCTTCTGGTGGACGGAGGTAAAATGAGCAAGTCCAAAGGGAATGTGGTAGACCCTGTAGTTCTCGTGGACCACTTCGGTGTGGATGCAGTGAGATACTTCCTGCTGAGAGAAATTCCATTCGGCAGCGATGGTCTGTTCAACAACGAGACCTTCATCAAGAAGATCAATTCGGACCTGGCCAATGACCTGGGCAATCTTCTATCCCGTACCGTATCCATGGTGGACAAGTACTTCGAAGGGATCATACCGGAGAAGAAGATCGAGGGAGAGTTTGACGCGTCACTGATCTTCTTATGCGAGAAAACGCCAAAGCTCGTATCCGATGCCATAGACGGGCTGAAGATTCCGGAAGCGCTCAGTCACATCTGGACCCTCATTGGTCGTGCGAACAAGTATATAGATGAAACAACACCCTGGATTCTTGCAAGAGACGAAGAGCAGAAGGAAAGACTGGGCGGCGTACTGTACAATCTCATCGAGTCTCTACGCATTGTGGCGGCCCTTGTGGAACCTTTCCTGCCAACCACCGCAGAGAAGATCCGCACGCAGATCAGTGCAGAAGACATCACCTTTGAAAGCACTGCATCCTTTGGCGCCACAAAGTCTGGTGTCAAGGTAAGCAAGGGAGAAATCATCTTCCCTAGAATCGATGTGGAAAAGAAGCTGGAGGAACTGGCTTCCCTACAGGAAGAAGTAAAGCCCAAGAAAGAAATCAAACCTCTGAAAGAGGAAATCACCATCGAGGACTTCGCAAAGCTGGATTTCAGAGTGGCCAAGGTTCTTGAATGCGAGCCTATGAAAGGCGCCAAGAAGCTACTGAAACTGAAAGTGGATCTGGGCAATGAAGTCAGACAGGTCATTTCAGGGATAGCAGAGTATTACGATCCTAAGGACATCATCGGAAAGAAAGTGATTCTGGTAGCCAACCTGAAGAGTGCGAAGCTGAGAGGGGAAGTCTCCCAGGGCATGATTCTTGCGGCAGCAACCAAGGACGCGCTGGCTCTTGTAGGGCTGGACCAGGATATGGAAGAAGGAACTGTAGTCAGCTAAAAGAAAGTAAATGATAGTAAATGAAAGAGATGAAGTGGAGCAGATTATGCGCTCAACTTCATCTCTTCTTATATATAGGAATGGATATTCATTCTCTGATTTCGCTTTTCAGCTTCTGATTATACTTTCGGAGCTGCGTCAGCATATAGACATAGAGCCCGATGAGGATGACATAGACCCAGATCAGCCACTGGAATTTTTCATATCCAGCAATGAGAAGGATCACGAAAATGAAGAGAAGCATGTAGAACAGTGGGGTCAGAAGCTTCAGAAGGCGGTTGTTCCGCTCGATGAGGGAGCTGTTTTCAGTGAAAATTTCAGGCTTCTGCGTCGTGTAGGGCTTTCTCCATAGATACCATCCGCCGCCTCCGCTCCATTTCATCTGCCATCCATCCTCCTCGAAAATGGACAGATAGTCTTCCTCGATTTCAGGCTGATAGTCCACAGAGTACCGGACGGTCTCTTCCTTGCCTCTGGTGAACCGGAAGCGGATTCCGAAGAAATCCACCTGAAAGAGTTTCCAGCCTGCGGCTTCCATCCTTTCGAGCATAGTCTCCATGTGAGTAGGATTCCATCCCCACCACCAGTACCAGACAGTTTTGATATGTTTCATCGTTGCACCTCCATTTCTCTGCGTCCGTTTTGGACCAGTTCCTGCAGTCTTTTCAGTTCCAGCTGAAGGACCGCTTTGCCTTTCTCGCTGAGGCTGTATATTTTCTTTCGATCCGTCTCAGCCTTCTGCAGAATCAGTTCCTCTTTTTCCAGTTTCGACAGCGTTCCGTAAATGGTCCCCGGACCGATCCGGATTCTTCCATCGGTGATTTCCTCCACATGCTGCATGATGGCGTATCCGTGTCTAGGCTCATGAAGACTGAGAAGAATGTAGTAAGCGCTTTCCGTCATGGGTAAAAACTGCTTCATTAATAAATCCGTATCCATTGGCACCCTCCTATATCACAAGTTGTTATATCAAGGTTCGATACAGTAATTATATCATAACGTGATATATCGCGTCAAGATATAATCGCTGATGAAAATTGGAAAGATCATCTGGAACCATCTGTCGGTGTTTTCAGAGATCCGCTTAGTGTTTATTGAAGGTTCGATTCATGTTACACTGAAAGAGTAAGAGGTTCTGACCTGGAAAAACATATGATTCGGATAGGGATTTACTATAAAAAATCACGTGGATTATGACAGAAATCTTACAAAAATCGCTGGATTTAGAAAGTTTAAAGCTGTAAAGACGTCTTCATAACTGCTGTAACCATTGGAAACAGAGGGTTTGATGCATGTATGTATAAACAATGAACGTTCGCGCTAATTGTTTACAATTCGTTCATGAATGTAAAGTTTTCACTTCATAAGTCCAGGAATCGATAAAACGGAAAGGTGGATGAAAAATGGCACAGATTTTTGACTCTCATGCCCATTATGACGATGAACAGTTTGATGAAGATCGGGATATGCTTCTTCAGGATTTGAAGAATAATGGAGTGGGAGCAATTCTTAATATGTCTTCGGACTATACGTCCGTGAAAAGGACCGTGGAGCTGACGGAAAAATACGATTTTATCTATGGAGCAGTGGGAATTCATCCGGAACATGCAGAGGAGTACAACGAAGAGGTGAGAAAAGAACTCACCGAAATCCTGAAAGGGGAAAAATTCAGGGCAGTAGGAGAAGTGGGCCTGGATTACTACTGGGATTCCAATCCACCCAGGGAGGTGCAGATCCGTGTGCTCAGAGATCAGTATGAACTTGCGAAAAGTCTTGAACTTCCTATCATTTTACACGATCGGGAATCTCATGAGGATATTCTCGCCATCGCAAAAGAATATAAAGATGTAGTATCGGTATTTCATTCCTATTCAGGAAGTGTGGAAATGGCCAGAGAGATCATCAAGATCGGAGGGTACATCGGCGTATCCGGCGTGCTGACTTTCAAAAACGCCAGAAAGCTTCCGGAGGTGGTGAAGGAAATCCCCATGGAGAGGATGCTCATCGAAACAGATGCACCCTATATGGCACCTGTACCTTACCGAGGCAAGAGAAACCGGTCCGATTACCTGTATGGGGTGGCGGAGAAGATTGCGGAAATCAGAGGACTCACAAGAGAGGAAGTTCTTGAAATCACGGCCGAGAATATGAAACGATTACTTTCCTTGTAAAACAAGGATGGAGATTGTGAAGTTGCGCGTTAACAAATTATTCATATTTAAGAGTTTAAACGGCGATACCCATTGAAATACAAAGGTTATCGCTGTTTTTTGACACTTATATTACCCCTAGCTATAATATGTCCGTAGCTCAAAGGAGGGTAATATGAAAAGATTTTTTTCAAAGAGTGTTTTCATTTCATTATTCGCAGCGGTGGTTATACTCGCTGTATCCATAACTGTGAATAGCATGAAGAAACACGTTACTATTGTTATCGATGGAAAAGAGCAAGTAGTATCAACATTTAAAAATACCGTGGATGAAGTTTTAGAAGAAAACGGCATCACCATAGAAAAGAAAGATAGAGTCAGCAGAAATACATCTGATGTGTTAGCAAAGACGGACAAGATTGAGATCGATCGGGCAGTTCCAGTGGAACTCATTGCCGATGGAGCAGTGCAGTCTTATCTGACTCCGGAAAAAACTGTAAGAGCTTTCTTGAAAGCTGAGGATGTGACGCTCTATGAAAAGGACAAAGTGTCCGTGGACCTTGATGCACAGATCGTCAGCGGCATGAGCATGAGGATCGACAGAGCAGTTGCAGTGGAGCTCACTGCAGATGGGGAGACCCAGACGTATCTGACACCGGAGAAAACGGTAAGAGAATTTCTGGAAGCGGAAAAGATTCCCTTCAACGAAAAGGATAAGTTCTCCGTGGCACTGGAAGAGCGTGTCATTGCAGGACTTCAGATGTCCATCGTCAGAGTGACATCTGAAGTCGTTGAAGAAATCCAGAGCATCGCTTTCGGTGTTCAGGAAAAGAAAGACAGCACCATGTACAAAGGCAAGACGGTAGTGAAGCAGGAAGGTGTCAAGGGCGAAAAGAAGATCACTAAGGAAATCACCTATGAAGACGGCGTGGAAGTCGCATCTGTAGAGCTTTCCGAAGAAGTGATCAAGGAGCCTGTGGACAAGATCGTGGCTGTAGGAACCAAAGTGGTTCAGACAGTGAAGAAACCATCCACATCATCCATCGTCGCATCCAGAGGTGGAGCGATTCCGAGCAGTCTGAGTTATTCCAAGGCATTCACTGTGGAAGCCACAGCTTATGCACTGGATGGCATCACTGCAACAGGAACCGTACCGAGAAGAGTGGAAGGCGGATGGTCTACCATCGCGGTGGATCCAAGAGTCATCCCTTATGGTACGAAGGTCTACGTGGAAAACTACGGTTATGCCATAGCAGAAGATACCGGTGGAGCCATCAAGGGCAACAGAGTGGATCTTTATATGAACTCCGTCAGTGCAGCACTGAACTGGGGAAGAAGAAACGTGACCATCTATATCCTGAACTAGGATAGAGATGCGTTGATTCAGAAAGAAATCAGGGAATAGTCAAGTGGAAAAACTTGTCTGTTCCTTTTTTTCATGTATAATGGTTTTTCTGTTATAATAAGGGGTAGAAATTTTGAAGGTGATAATATTATGATAAAAGAAGTGATTGTGGTGGAGGGCAAAGACGATATCTCCGCTGTGAAGAAAGCGGTGGATGCGGAGGTCCTTGCAGTCCACGGATACGGAATCAATGAGGATTCCATGAACAAGATCAGAGAAGCTGCAAAAAGAACCGGTGTCATCATTCTGACCGACCCGGACCATGCAGGGGAAAGAATCAGAAGAATGATCGCGAAGAGAGTGCCCGATGCCAAACATGCCTACATCATGAGAGACGAAGGTACGAAGAACGGTAATGTGGGTGTGGAGAATGCCGATGCCGCCGCCATCATCCGGGCGCTGGAAAATGCGAAGGCGGTGGTGGAAGACAAGGCAGTGCTGTTCAGCACCAGAGACATGGTCTTCTTCAAACTGTCCGGTGCGAAGGATTCGAAGAAGAGAAGGCAGATTCTGGGGAAGGCTTTAGGCATCGGGTACGGCAATACGTCCTCCTTCCTGTCCAGACTGAATGCCTACAAGGTTTCCAAGGAAGAATTCGAAAAAGCCATCGTAAGTAATTTTGAGGAGTATAGGTATGAGTAATACAACAAAACAGATTGTGGAAAAATACGGGTTCCGTTTCACCAAGAGTCTGGGACAGAATTTCCTGGTGGACATGAACATTGTGAAGGATATCATCAGAGGGGCGGAAATCACAAAGGAAGACCATGTCATTGAAATCGGACCTGGGGTGGGCACCCTTACAAGGGGTCTTCTGGAAGCGGCTGGTAAAGTGACGGCCATAGAGCTGGATGAAAAGCTCATTCCGATTCTGAAAGAAGAGCTGAAGGGCTATGAGCATTTCACGCTGCTGCATGAGGATGCCACCAAGGTGGATCTAGGGGAGATTGCCGATGGAGCATCCATAAAGCTTGTGGCGAATCTGCCCTACTATGTGACCACACCCATCATCACGAAGATCCTCAACGACAAGACGGACTTCCAGTCCCTTACCATCATGATCCAGAAGGAAGTGGCGGAGCGTATGAACGCAGGCCCAGGCACCAAGGACTATGGCGCACTGTCGGTGCTGGTTCAGTACTACTGCGACTCGAAGATCATAAGGACGGTTCCTCCGGAGTCTTTCATACCAAGACCCAAGGTGGATTCCACCGTCATCAGACTGACGAAGCTCTCTGAGCCCAGGGCGAAGGTCACCGATGAAGCCCTCTTTTTCAAACTCGTCCGCCAGGTCTTCAATATGAGAAGAAAGACCCTCTCCAACAATCTAAAGGCCATGGGCTACTCCAGGGAATTCATCGAAGAGGCTCTGGAGAAAGCGGGCATCGATCTTAAAGCAAGAGGAGAGACCCTGACCGTTGAAAGGTTTGCACATCTTGCCAATACCATCAAGGAGATGAATAGTGGTGAAGCCAAGTAAGAGAAATATACTGATTCTTCTTGTTCTTGCAGTGCTGATTCTCGGCGGCTGTACAAGACTGGAGTCTCTGAAGGTGAAATACGGGTTCAAGAATACGGACTTTGAATACCTGAAATCCCAGGAGATCAGTAAGATCATCATTCAGAGTACAAGGGATAAGGGGTTCAGATTCATCGTCACGGACAAGAGCACCATAAGCGGACTTTATGAGAGTCTTTCCACTGCGAAGAAAGTGGAAGAGATCATTTCTCATGAACCGGATTATGTGTTCGAGATCCACGATATGGACGGAGAGGTACGCTACTACAACTATGTGGCGGGTGTTTCGGACCAGGAGCAGGCCAACTTCTATAATGAGGAAGGCAGTTATGCCGTCACGGACCGGATCGACAACAATCTCATTCAGAATCTCTACAGCATCCGTAAACCCAAGTTCTTCCAGGAGATCTATTACGGCTCCTTTATAGACCTTATCAAAAGGGTGAAAGAGGAGTATAATGGGAAGAGTATTGGCATAAAATTCTATGATGATGTGGAGACTTTGAAGTATCAGCTCTCAAGAGACATCGAGACGTTCAGGGAAGAAGCCCTGAAAGAAGGTGCTGTGGTCCTATCCCATGGGGAGACGGCAGACGTGGTGCTGGAGGTGAATACCCAAGGGTATACGACCATCGTGTATAAAGCGGTGGTGAACCTCAAGGTGACTGCGGAGCATGAGGCAAAGAAGTACTATATCCTGGGAAATTATGTCAATGATCTGGAAGGCTGGGAAACCATCATTTCAGATGCAGAGCCCGAAGAATTCTAGGAGGTATACCATATGGTGAAGTGTGCGACATGCGCAGTGAAGAATAAATGTCTCAAAGATATGAAGTGCGATCTGATCAAGCCCAAATATGGCAAGATCAAGCACGTTGTCGGTGTCATAAGCGGTAAAGGTGGCGTAGGAAAATCCACGGTGACAGGTGTGCTGGCCGTGCAGCTGAGAAAACTGGGTTACAAAGTGGGGGTTCTGGATGGTGACATCACCGGACCCTCCATGCCCAGATTCTTTGGCCTGGAAAAGGAAAAGACGGGATATGCCCCCACCGAGGTGGAGGATGTGTATAAGTTCGTTCCTGTGGAGACGGGACTTGGCATCAAATCCATTTCCATGAACTTCATGATCGATGAAGAAGAACCGCTTCTCTGGAAGGGGCCGGTCCTTGGAAATGTGCTGATGCAGCTGTTTACGGATACGGACTGGGGTGAGCTGGATTATCTGCTCATCGATATGCCACCTGGTACGGGAGATGTGGCCATGACCATCATGGAACAGTTCCCGGTGGATTACCTGGTGGTGGTTTCCACTCCTCAGAGCATGGTCTCCATGATTGTCCAGAAGGTGGTCAATATGGCGGAGAAGCTGGAGATTCCAGTGAAGGGCGTCATCCAGAACATGTCCTACATCCAGTGCGGCAAGTGCGGAGAGCGTATGAACGTGTTCTCGAACAATTCCGCGGAGAGTCAGGCGGAGAAGATGGGGCTGCCCCTCATCGCGGAGCTCCCCATCAATCCGGAGTTCGCAGAACATATGGAGGCGGGGCAGGCAGAGAGATTTGCAGCGACCAACCCGGAATATGATGTGATCCTGGAAGCCTTCAAGGATGATGAGAAAGACATCTATGCAAGAAACAAAGCGGTGAAGAGAAAGGTGATCCCTTTCCTGTAGGAACCGGAAAAAGCATATGAAAAAACCGTCAGGGGATGAACCCTGGCGGTTTTTTAGGTATATGGATAAGTTACTGATGATCCGTTGTGCTCTTCATGGACAGTCTGGGCTGTGTATTTTTCAGAACCTTCATGAATCGCTCCCATGGAATCACCGCAAGGATCACAAGCAGTATGAGCAGCTCCACGGCCACGAAGGAGCCGTTGTATCCTGTGGAGTAGATCCAGAGTCCCAGTCCTTCCTGCTGACCCACAGGGGCATAGGAGGAAAAGAAGATGACGCCGGAGAGGATATGCATGAATAGCCGCAGTGCCTGACCGATGATGCTACCGAGATAGCGGTTTCTGAAATAGCCCGATGCACCCACCAGCATGAAGGGCAGCGGATAATCCAGCAGCGTCTGCAGGGGATGGATGATATAGGGTCCCAGGAACAGATTGACCACGCCGAACAGAAATCCGGTGAGCATGCCCACCTCGGGTCCATAGGCATAGGCCATGATGATGATGGGGAGAGTGGATGCCAGGGTCACGCTTCCGCCCTGGGGCATTCTGAACATGGGAAATGCATTCAGCACCGCGCAGATGGCCACGGAAATGCTGATCTGTGCCATGAGGAGCGGGGTCAGCTTCACTTTCTTCACCACCAGGATGAAGATGATCATCAAGAGGACGATCACCAGGGCGGCAAGTGATGCGGGTTCAGCGATCAGTGTGTTTAGTGCCTCCTTGGCACTGCTTAGGAACAGGGTCATTTTTTATACCTCCTTTTGTTAAAAGGCCAGGATAAAATAAAAAAACTGTCTTACTTATAGGTAAGACAGTAAAAACTTTCGTTTATCCGCTTCCCTACGCTGGTACTAACCAGATCAGGTAACAGGGTTGACAATGTGTCTCTCAGCTTTTTAAGCACCCCTAGCCATAAATAGATTGTAGTATACGATAGTGACTTCGTCAAGGCTCTACTTTCCGATGATTCTCTCCACGCAAATGCCCACAAGACCTTTTCCGGTA
Organism: Proteiniclasticum aestuarii; assembly: GCF_017368455.1. Lineage (GTDB taxonomy): Bacteria > Bacillota > Clostridia > Clostridiales > Clostridiaceae > Proteiniclasticum > Proteiniclasticum aestuarii. The sequence continues at coordinate 156,007 of NZ_JAFNJU010000005.1, forward strand.
TGCACGCCCAGTGCAGGGCTGATCTGATCGTATTCCAGGCTCAGGATGCCTGGAAGATCCTTGATGCGCTCCACGATCTTCTGCGCTTCCTTCTTTGCGCCCCCATGCATGACCCAGACTCTGCATTTTGTCTTTTCCAGATTGTCCTTCAGGATATCGATGAGCTTGCTGTAGGCCTGGTTGGTTCCTCTGGCCTTGTCCACGGTGTAATAGACACCTTCTTCGTTGACGGAGATGATGGGTTTGATGTTCAGCATCTGACCGATGGTACCGGAAACCTTGCCGATTCTGCCTCCTTTGATGAGATACTCAAGGGTTGACAGGCAGTAATAGGTATCTACGGTTTTTCTCTGCTTCGGCAGAGCTTCCTTGATTTCACTGAAGCTCTTGCCTTCTCTGACCATCTTGGCCGCATTCAGTGCCTGAATGCCTTCTGCCATGGACAGATTGAGGGTATCAAAGATGAAGGTCTCGATTTCAGGGTGTTCCTGAGCCACCAGCTTCACGGAGTTGGCTGTCCCGGACAGTCCTCCTGAAATGAGAACACCGATGGCATGGGTATAACCTTCAGCCACCAGATCTTTGAATAGCTGATCAATGTCTACGCCTTTAGGAAGGCTGGTCTTGGGCACTTCTTTCTCAAAGTTCTCATAGACGGTGTCCGCACTGATTTCCACACGGTCCCGATAGGTTGCGTCTTTGTATATGATCTGCAGCGGCAGAATTCTGATTCCGTATTCCTCAAGATCCTTATCACGCAGGTCACAGGCGCTATCTGTAAATATTGCTATTTTTTCCATTAAATATTCCTCCGAAAGAGTTTATTTGTATCAAGTATACCACTTGGAATTAGGTGTAGCAATGAAGAGAAGGTGAATACCCTGAGAAGAAAAGTAGTACAGAGATTCGCGGAATCCACTATAGATGGTGCCTTACGTGCCTACTATTTTTCAGACGCTTATAGTAGAATGAAAGACAGATACTATATTTGAAAGGGTGATGAATTTGAAAATAACCATCGGACAGAAAGAGAATGCGAAGCTGATTTTGGTATGCAAGGACCAGACCCATGAAGGTCTGGAAAAAGTCCTGGAGCAGCTGAAGGAGAAGGACCTGTTCAAGGGAGAAGCGGAAGAGCTGTTCAGTCATGTGGATATGGAAAGCGGCAAGGTTTCCGTATACCTGGGACTTGGAGAAGAGGAGAAGGTGGATGAGGAGGCCCTTCGACTGGCAGCCTTCAAAGGAGCGAAGGAGCTTTCAAAGCTGAAGATCAGGAAAGCCTCCGCTAAGCTTCCGAAGTTCTCAGGTCTATGCTACAGAAAGTCCTCCAAAGCATTTGCGGAAGGGCTCTATCATGCGGAGTACCGATTTGATAAATATCTTTCCAAGAAGAAGGACTTCCATCTGGAAGAGGTCTCTCTGATTCTTCTGGAAGGAAAAGAGGAAAAGGTTCTTCCGGAGCTTTCTGAAATTGAAAACCTCATGGACGGGATCTTCCTGACAAGGAATCTCATCAATGAACCTGCCATAACCCTCACACCAGTAGCCTTAGCGAAAGCGGCAAAGGAAGAGCTGGAACCCCTGGGCGTGGAAGTGACGATCCTGGGAAGAGAAGCCTGCGAGAAGCTGGGCATGACAGCCTTCCTTTCCGTGGCGAAGGGATCCACCAATGAGCCTCAGGGTATCATCATGAGATACAAGGGCGGAAAGGATGAAGCGCCCATCGGACTGGTAGGAAAAGGCGTCACCTTTGATACGGGTGGATACTCTCTCAAACCAGGACCTTCCATGATGACCATGAACGGCGATATGGGAGGCTCTGGTGTCGTCATTGGGGCCATGAAGGCCATTGCCCTCAACAAGGTGAAAAGAAATGTGACAGCTGTGGTTCTGGCTACAGATAATGTGATTTCAGGGGATGCCTATGTGCCTGGAGATATTGTAGGTTCCATGGCGGGAAAGACCATCGAAATCCACAGCACCGATGCAGAAGGAAGACTCACTCTGGCGGATGCCGTCTATTACAGCATCAAGCATGAAGGGGTCAGTGAAGTGGTGGATGTGGCCACGCTTACAGGCGCATGCGTAGTGGCTCTGGGAGAGTTCAATACAGGTGCATTCACAAACAGCAAGGAACTCTACGGAAAAATCGAAAAAGCCGCAGAAGAGGCAGGAGAGCCTATGTGGCAGCTTCCATTATCCAAGGGATACAGAGACCTCATCAAAGGAGACCGGGGTGATCTTAAAAACACCGGTGGAAGATGGGGCGGAGCAAGTACCGCGGCAGCCTTCATAGAAGCCTTTGTGGAAGATACGCCCTGGGTGCATCTGGATATCGCAGGAACTTCAGACATTGCTGCTGCAAGAGGATATCTGCCCAAGGGTGCCACAGGGATGCCTGTGAAGACCCTGTACTACTATGCCAAGGGTGCAAAGAAGTAGACGCTTAGACTATAGAGAATCAAACCATTTTGGAGGTGGGAAATTTGTATTCGGAAAGAATTGAAAAACTGAGAGCCTTAATGAAGGAGAAGAATCTGACGCAGCTTCTGGTGACAGACACCGCATCCATTTTCTATCTCACTGGACGCTGGATTGAAGCTGGAGAAAGACTTCTGGTTCTTCTCATCAGGCAGTCCGGAAAACCGGTGTTCTTCATCAATGAGCTGTTTCCGGAAAAAGAATCAGAGGACCTGGATTTTGTGTGGATCAAGGACACCACAGACTCCATTGCACTCCTTGCGGAAAAGCTGGAAAAGGAAGAGATACTCGGTATCGACAAGAATTGGCCATCGGGCTTTCTCATCCGCCTGATGGAAACCACAGGTTCAGCAAAGGTTGTGAATTCCTCACTGCTTCTGGATCTGATTCGGTCCAGGAAGGATGAAGAGGAGATTCAGTTCATGAGAGAGGCATCCAGGCTCAATGACGATGCCATGACGATGCTCATCGATGCTCTGCATGAGGATATGACGGAAAAGGAGATGGAAGACAGGCTCAGAGAAATCTATGACAGCCTGGGCGCCGAAGGATTCTCCTTCACGCCCATCATCGCCTACGGAAAGAACGGGGCGAATCCTCATCATGAAAACAGTCACAGGCTGCTGAAAGAGGGCGATTCCGTGATTCTCGACATCGGATGCAGAAAAGACAACTATGCTTCGGATATGACAAGAACGGTATTCTACATGGAAGTGGATGAAAAAGCGAAAGAAGTCTATGAGACCGTCCTGGAGGCAAATCGGAAAGCCATTGACAAGGTGAAGCCTGGGATGAAATTCAGTGAGATCGACCAGGCGGCGAGAGCGGTCATTGAAGAGAAAGGCTATGGAAAATACTTCACCCACAGAACAGGTCACTCCATCGGCATTGAAGTGCATGAATATGGGGATGTGTCCTCAGCCAATGAGGATCTTCTGATGCCCGGTATGATCTTTTCCGTGGAGCCTGGCATCTATCTGGAAGGTGAACTGGGTGTGAGAATCGAGGATCTGGTTCTGGTGACGGAAGAGGGACATGAAGTCTTGAACAGTTATCCCAAGGATCTTCAGATCATCAGATAGCAGGGAATAGAAAATAGCATAAATGAAAGCCTGGCGTGAGCCAGGCTTTTGCTGTATGTGCTATTTCTTCTTCATTTCAGGCACAAGAAGAACAGAGGTATGGGCACGTCTTGCCAGGTTGTTACTGTTGCTTCCGATGAAGATGTCCTTGATGATCCCCTTACCCTGTCTGCCTAAGATGAGCAGATCCACATGGTTTTCTTCCACTACCCGGCTGATTTCTCTGAAAGGTCTACCCATTTCCAGAATAATCTCCACTTTAGTTGCGCCTTTTTCTTCCAGTCTCTTTTTCAGTTCTTCCAGTCTGTCCCGGTCAATCTGGTTGAATTCAATGATTCTGTAGTCCAGATAGGGACTGATCTTGGAAATATCCTGAATGTGCATCAGTGTCACTTTGCGGATGCCCGCTTCCACCATTCTTTCGAGATACTGGAAGGCCTGGTGAGCATTTTCCGAGAAGTCTGTGGGGAACAGTATGTGACTTTCAGGGGATAACTCCGCAGGGACTGTGGAGAATTTTTCATCTTCTTCATCGATCCTGACGATGAGAATCGGTTTACTTGGCATCTGGATCAGCTCGTAGGCGAATTCCGTATCGAAGATTCGTTTTCCCAGAGAAGATCTTTTTGCGCCGACCATTATGAGGGAGTCGTAAGTATCGTCATTCTGGACCAGCTTGTTGATGTCTTCCACGGGCAGATCCTGAAGTTCCAGTGTACGGGTTGTAAATCCTTCCTTCTCGATCTCTTTGAGGCTTTCTTCAATGACAAGAGGATCATATCCATCGATGAGTCTGTCACTGAGTGTCGTGATGTTATTGGCGACAACCACTTCTTTTGCGCCTAGAAATTTCAGTGATCTGGCAAATTTCAGAACAAGATGATCATAGGGTAGTGTCTGGTTCACAACAAGTAATTTTTTAATCATGTTTAATGCCCCCTTCGATTAAAGTATTCAGGTCTATACTCTTATTTTACCACTAATATATTGAATATTAAGATAATTTAACGGAAACTTTATTTTGTTAACGGTATATATGATTTTAATCATTTTACCATATAAAAAAGGAGAGCTTGAGCTCTCCTTGCCGGGTCTGCTAGAATTCTGCGTTGTTTGTAGTTCTTGGGAAAGGAATCACATCTCTGATGTTGGTCATGCCCGTGATGTACATGATGAGTCTTTCAAAACCGAGACCAAAACCAGCATGCTTGGTGCCGCCGAACTTTCTCAGTTCAAGATACCACCAGTAATCCTCTTTGTTTAGTCCCATTTCCTCGATTCGAGCAAGAAGGACATCCATTCTTTCCTCTCTCTGGGAACCTCCGATGATTTCACCGACGCCGGGTACCAGACAGTCCATAGCTGCTACGGTCTTTCCGTCATCGTTCTGTCTCATGTAGAAGGCCTTGATCTCCTTTGGATAGTCTGTGACGAACACAGGCATCTTGAAGATCTCTTCTGTCAGGTATCTTTCATGCTCTGTCTGGAGATCGCTTCCCCAGGACACAGGATACTCGAATTTCTTGCCGGATTTCTCCAGAAGCTCCACAGCTTCCGTATAGGTCACATGCTTGAAGTCGGATTCCACAAGGAAGTGCAGCCTCTCCAGGAGACCCTTGTCTATGAACTGGTTGAAGAAGGCCATTTCCTCAGGGGCTTCTTCGAGGCAGTAGCGGATGACATACTTCAGCATGTCTTCTGCCAGCTTCATATCATCCATCAGATCGGCAAAAGCGATCTCAGGTTCGATCATCCAGAACTCCGCCGCATGTCGTGCGGTATTGGAGTTTTCCGCTCTGAAGGTAGGTCCGAAGGTATACACATCCTTGAATGCGAGGGCATAGGCTTCCGCATTGAGCTGTCCGGATACGGTAAGGTTGGATTCTTTTCCGAAGAAATCTTCCTTGTAATCCACTTTTCCGTCTTCCGTCAGCGGAGGATGAATGGGGTCAAGGGTGCTCACTCTGAACATTTCACCGGCACCTTCCGCATCGCTTCCGGTGATGATTGGGGTATGCACATAGACAAAGCCTCTTTCCTGGAAGAACTTGTGGATGGCAAAGGCAGCAAGGCTTCTGACTCTGAACACTGCAGAGTAGGTGTTGCCGCGTGGTCTCAGATGCGCGATGGATCGCAGGTATTCAAAGGTATGTCTCTTTTTCTGCAGGGGGAAATCCGAGGAAGAGCTTCCTTCTAGAATGATCTCCGATGCCTTGATCTCAAAGGGCTGCTTCGCGTCCGGCGTATAGACCACTGTACCCGTTACGGTGAGAGCAGTGGCGATATGATACTTGGACACTTCCAGGAAGTTCTCCAGGGTCTCATCGAAGACGATCTGTGCGTTCTTGAAGAACCCTCCATCATTGAGTTCAATGAAGCCGAAGGCTTTGGATACTCTTGAAGTTCTGATCCAGCCATTGAGTGTGACGACCTGGCCTTCATAGTCTTTTGCGTTTCTGTATAATTCTTTGATTCTAACCATGATAATTCCTTCTTTCTATTCTTATTTTTTATAGTCTTTCATTTTTGTGTAAATAAAAAAGACCATCATCTCCATAAAGGGACGAGGATCTCGCGGTACCACCCAATTTACAAGGAAATAATTTCCTTGTCACTTTATCCTGTAACGGTGAGGTCCGTCTTTATGTACTCTTCTTTCCATAAAGATGCTCGGGGGCGTTTTTCATGAAAGGTCTTGCTGCTAAACTTTCACCATCATTAGCTCGCTATGGGCAGTTTCCTTTATTACTCTTCCCGTCTTCACAACTGATATTTGCGCTTTCGCTTCATTCAGTATATAACAAAACCCCTTGACTGGCAAGGGGGTATAGGTGAGGTTCAGGTGCAGTCCGTGTACGGGATCTATAGATGGAGGTCATACTCCAGCTGAAAATCCCGCGGGTCATTCTCGTAGTATTCCTTGTGGATTTCACTGGCTTCTCTACAGCCTAAGGCGAAGTAGAAGTGCACGGTTTCTTCCGCGGAACCTGCGCAGATATAGAGCTTATCGGCTTTCCAGATCCGGGCGATATCTGCCGCCTTCTGAAACAGCGCTTTTCCGATTCCTTTTCTGCGATGACTCAGGGTGATGAAGAGCTGGTCCAGCAGCACATGATGACAGGTTTTTCCGAAAAACGGCCTGTTCAGGGAAATGAATCCGAGAAGAGCTCCTTCTTCCGAAAAGGCACCGATGGCAGCGCCGTCATCTGACAGGGTCTTATGAAGAGCGTGAAGATGCGCTTCATAACCTTCCGGCCAGGTGGGGTCCTGGTAGCTGATGTCCACAAGAGATCTTCTTCCGTTAACTTCCCGGTAAGCACGATGAATGAACTGGGAAGCGTCGATTTCGCTGATTCTATGGCATTCCTCCAGCTGAAGGGGTCGATAGATGATGTTATTCATGCTTTTCCTCCAGTGAAATCAGATCGTATTCTACAGTAATTGCTTTTCAAGTAGTGGCTTCAGATATTCCGCCACCTTCACGGATTCGCCGGCGCCCATGGTGAGGACGATGTCTCCGGATCTTGCGATGGATGCAAGATGCTTTGCGGCCTCTTCAAAGGTTTCAAAGTTCTTCGTTTCCACGGTCTTTCGACTGCGGATGGCATCACCCAGCTCCTGTGCACTGACAAGGCCTGTATCAGGCTCTCTTGCGGCATAGATGGGCAGAAGGGTCAGGCTGTCCACGCGGTCGAAGCACTCCACAAAGTCGTCAAAAAGAGCGCGGGTTCTTGTATAGGTATGAGACTGGAACACCACATGGACTTTTCTATGTTCCATTCTAAGGACCGTGTCGATGGCACTTGTCACTTCACCGGGATGATGGGCATAGTCATCGATGACCATGATGCCGTTTTCCGTGTAGAGATGCTGGAATCTCTTATCCACGCCCCTATAGGTTTCCAGACCTCTTTTGATGGCATCCATGCTTAAGCCTGAAGAAAGAGATGCACCGATGGCACCCAGCGCATTATAGATGTTGAATTCCCCGGGAACCTGAAGGGTCAGCTCAGTGAGAGGTTTACCCTGATACACGACTTTAAAACTTGGCTTCCCCAGAGGGCTGTAAGAAATCTCTTCCGCTCTCAGATCACCGTTTCTGATACCGAAGGTCAGAGTCTTGATGGTGGCATCCTGAAGAACGTATGCCATATTGGCATCATCTGCATTGGCTACGACAATACCATCTTTTGGCATGACAGAGACATACACTCTGAAGGTATCCAGAATATGATTGAGATCTCTGTAGTAATCCAGATGATCCGCTTCGATGTTCAGAATCAGCGCCACTTTTCCAGGAAACCTCAGAAAAGACTCCTTGTATTCACAGGCTTCTGTGATGAAGAAGTCGCTGTCCCCGATTCTGTAGTTTCCGCCGATGAGGGGCAGATTCGCTCCGACCAGTATGGTGGGGTCTACGTCCGCTGCCAGAGATATGGCGGAAAGCATGGAGGTGGTGGAGGTCTTGCCGTGGGTTCCGGTCACAGCGATGGAGTTTGTGAAGTTCTGGATGATGTGACCCAGAAACTCTGCTCGGTCATAGGTTGTGATCCCAAGCTCTCTGGCTTGCATTAGCTCTTCGTTGTCATCCCGTATGGCTGCGGTATAGACCACGATGTCCTGGTCTGTGATGTTTTCTTTATGATGGCCGAAAAAAATGACGGCCCCTTTTTCTCTTAATCGTCTGACGTTGTCTGATTCTTTGAAATCAGATCCTGTGACTTTGATGTTGCTGTTCAGAAGGATGGCTGCCAGTCCGCTCATGCTGACTCCGCCGATTCCAATGAAATGCACCTTCTTGTTTTCGTATTCCTTTAAATCAAATAACATGATCACACTTCCTTCCATTAATATCATAGTCTACATAGCTTAAATTTCAAAGATTTTTTTGAAAGGAATGCTAGCGTGAAGAAATGGAAAAAGATAAGGTCCCAATACGAATATTAGGTAGTATTATATTGTAAAACATTCGATAATGTTATAAAATTAGAAGAGATTAAATCCAGGTAGGAGGACCGTTATGCAAAAATATTCGAGAAACAGCCGAATAAGTGCCATTACAAAAATTCTGATTGAGAATCCCAATAAAATCATGAGTCTGAATTATTTTTCTGAAATGCTGAACGCGGCAAAATCCACAATCAGTGAAGATATTCTGGTCATCAGAGAAATCATGGAGACACTGGAAATGGGGATGATTGAAACCATCGCCGGAGCTACGGGTGGGGTCAGATATGTGGCGAGAATAGGAGAAGAGGAGGAAAAAGCCTTTGCGAATGCCATCTGCGAAACACTGAGGGATAAATCAAGAATTGTTCCCGGTAATTTCCTCTATATTACGGATATTATGCTGGATCCGACCATCGTCCATCGTGCGGGTGTGATTCTGGCTTCCAGATTCTCCAAAGCCAAAGCGGATTATGTGATCACAGTGGAGACCAAGGGCATTCCGCTGGCTTATGAAGTGGCCAGGTATCTGGGCGTACCACTGATCGTCGCCAGAAAGAACTCGAAAGTCACAGAAGGGACCAGCGTCACCATCAACTACGTATCCGGCACCACCGGAAGGCTCGGAAACATGGGACTGGCCAAGAGAACACTGAAGACCTCTTCCAGATGTCTTTTCATTGATGACTTCTTAAGAGCTGGTGGTACAGTGAACGGCATCGCGGATCTTCTCAACGAGTTTGATTCGGAGCTCATCGGCATCGGTGTCCTGGTGGACAGCAAGGAAGTGGCCAAGAAGCTGCCGACTCCATACATTTCCCTTGTGGATTATCATGGTGTGGATGAAGAGGGCAATGTGGTCATGGAAGCATCTGAAAAATAGAATAGCGTATAAACGGAAAAACAAGGAGCTGCCTGGGAAGATTATAACTTCCTGAGGCAGCTCCTTTCGGGATTCTATGAGGGTTTTGGGAATTACTTGTCCAGTTTTGTAAGGGTTTCCCAGATTCCTGTCATGTAGGAAGCACCCAGCGCTCTGTCATGAAGGCCATATCCGGGTCTTCCGGTTTCGCCCCAGATCATTCGTCCATGGTCTGGTCGCAGGTATCCGTCAAATCCGTTTTTATGGAGAGCTTTCAGGATCGCTACGATATCCAGGGAACCGCATGGGGAATAATGTGCGCTTTCCTCAAAGCTGTCATCAGGATAGAGCTTCACGTTTCTTACATGCATGAAGTGGATTCTGCCCATCTTGGAATACTTGTCCACCATGGCCAGCACATCGTTGGCATTGGCGGAGCCAAAGGAACCCGTACAGAAAGTGAGACCATTGTATTCACTGTCTACGAGCTTCAGGAATCTGTCCAGATTCTTTTCTCCGGTGATGATTCTTGGCAGACCGAAGATGGAATATGGTGGATCATCGGGATGGATGGCCATTTTCACGCCGGACTCTTCAGCCACTGGGATAATCGCTTTCAGGAAATACTCCAGGTTTTCGAAAAGCTTCTCCTCATCCACGTCTTTGTACTGATCAAAGAGTGCTTTCATGCCTTCTTTGGTATAGCTGGCATCCCAGCCTGGAAGGGAAAGCTCTCCGGTGAGCGGATCCATCTTCTCCAGCTGCTCCTTGAAGTAGACAAGGGCAGTGGACTTGTCTGGCAGCTCATAATCCAGCTGTGTTCTTGTCCAGTCGAAGATCGGCATGAAGTTGTAGCAGATGACCTTGACGCCTGCAGCGCCCAGTCTTCTGATGTTCTCCTTGTAGTTTTCGATGTACGCGTCTCTTGAAGGCAGTCCCAGTTTGATGTCTTCATGAACGGGTACGCTTTCAATCACATCAAAGTGCAGTCCATTGTCCTCTGTGATTTTCTTCAGTCTTTCGATACTCTCCACAGACCATACTTCACCTACTGGAACATCGTATACCGCGGTAACGATGCTGTGCATGGCTGGAATCTGTCTGATGTATTCGATTTTTACGGGATCGTCTTCTCCGTACCATCTGAATGATAGTTTCATGGCATTCATCTCCTATATATTTTAATTCAGTGTAACAACATCCCATTAGCCGATCGCTGATCGTTTTTTCACCATGAAGATAAATCGTTCATCCATGAAAGCTGCTGGAATGCAGAATGATTTCACAGGATGTTAATTCTCTGTTCATAATTGAAACCAAAGGGCGGAATTTAATCTCTTTGCTTAATAGTATCATATTCCCGTGTCTTTTGATGATGATTTAAGTTGCCCAGGGACTTGCAAATATTGCTCATTATCTATAAGATGAAAATAGGAAAAACGGGAGGCAATGTCATGAGCAAGAGCAAGAACGATTATTCAAACCGCCAGCACATGTACCGTAAGGATTATGAGCTGTTTTACTACAAAGATATGCAGTTCAAGAATGTTTCCCTTCATCATCATGATTTCTTCGAAGTCTATTTCTTCGTGAAGGGTGAAGTGCGCTACCAGATTGAAGGAAGAAATTATCACCTTGTGCCGGGGGATATCCTTCTTGTGAATCACAAGGAGCTGCATCAGGTGCTCATAGAGAACCCGGATCATTATTATGAGCGCTATGTGCTCTGGCTGAACAAGGATTATCTCCGTTCACTCTCCAGCGGCAGGACGGATCTGACCCGATGCTTTCTGGATCAGGAGAAGAAGACGCTGCTCCGAACCTCCATGGAAAACCATCAGCTCATACGAGGGATTCTCGATAAACTCCATTATCAGAATAAAGAAGACGGCTTCGGAGCGGATCTTCTTCCTAAAGCACTGCTCACAGAGCTCATGATCGAACTGAACCGCATGAGTTTCGAAGAAGACAAGCTGCAGCCTCAGGTGAAGAAGAATCAGCTCATTGATTCCGTCATCAGCTTCATCAATGAGCATCTGGAAGAGGAAATCAACATGGACCTGCTGGCGGCGGAGTTTTTCATCAGCAAGTATCATCTCTCCCGTGAGTTCAAGAAATACACGGGTACGACGCTGTATCGGTTTGTGGTGCAGAAGCGGCTCATCAAGGCCAAAGGGCTGATTCTGGAGGGGAATCCCATCACATCGGTATATGAAGAGTGCGGCTTTGGAGATTATTCCAATTTCTTTCGAGCGTTCAAGAACGAATATGGACTGACACCGAAGGAGTTTCTCGGCGTCATGGAAGAGCGTAAAGCCAGTGAAACGAGAGCAGATACAAGAATATAGCGAAATCAGGCTGAAAGATACAGAGCGTGGGATGTAAAGTGAAAACAGATACATCTTTCGCTCTTTTCTGATAAGATTATTATAATAGTCTGACTATAGTCAAAGATTTTTCATATTTCTATTGTATGATAAATGAAATACAATCTGGAAAGAACAACCCTGATGGAACGAGCATGTGAGGAGAGTTGTGCGATGCGTGAAAAGATTCATCTGAATGGAAACTGGACCTTTTATCCCGACATTGAAGAATACCAGGAGGTAGCAGGGAAACTGAAGCATATGAGAGGAGAGCGTGTGGATCTTCCTCATACAGTGAAGATGCTGCCTTTCAACAACTTCAACGAGAAAGACTATCAGTTCAAAAGCCTCTACAGAAAAGAGGTCTTCATTGACGAGAAATACAGAGACAAGGCCCTGTTCCTGGTGTTTGAAGGCGTGGCGAACATGTCCGTGGTCTATGTGAACGGAAAAAAGAGTTTTCATAGCGAAAGTGCTTTTCTTCCCTTCTCCAAAGAGATCTCCGATGAGGTCAGATTCGGAGAAGCAAACATCATCGAGGTCATGGTGGATTCCAGAGAGCATGAATGGATTCCGCCTTTTGGTCATGTGGTGGATTTTCTTACCTATGGAGGAATCTACAGAGAGGTCAGCCTGGAGATTCATGACCGGTATTTCATCCAGAATATCTTCGCCTTCGCGGAAAATGTTCTGGAAGAAGAGAAAAGTCTTACAGTACAGACCATTCTCTCCGCAGAGCGGGGGGGGAGTATCCTCTATAAGCTCTTTGAAGGCGGGAACCATAATCCTGTCGGCGAGGCTCTCTTTTCCAGCATTCGCAATGTGGATGACAAGCGCATGCGAAACACTCTGTCCGTAAAAGGTGTTTCGCTCTGGGATATCGAAGATCCCAGACTCTATACCCTTGAAGTGACACTGGTGGACCGTGACGGCCTTGCAGTGGACAGGAAAACCGAAATCATCGGTTTTCGGGAAGCGACATTCAGGGAAGACGGATTCTATCTCAACGGGCGGAAAATCAAGCTGAGGGGGCTCAACCGGCATCAGAGCTACCCCTATGTGGGCTATGCCATGCCCAGATCCATGCAGATCCTGGATGCGGAGATTCTGAAAAAGGATCTGGGTGTCAACATCGTGCGCACTTCACATTATCCCCAGTCCAGCCATTTTCTGGACCACTGTGACCGCATCGGCCTGCTGGTCTTCGAAGAGATCCCCGGATGGCAGCATATCGGAGATGAACATTTCAAGGAGAACTGCAAAGACAATCTGAAGAAGATGATCAAGAGAGACCGGAATCATCCCTCCATCATCATCTGGGGAGTGCGGATCAATGAGTCTAAGGATGATACGCTCTTTTATAAGGAAATGAACAAGATCGCCCATATCTACGATGAGTCCAGACCTACAGGTGGCGTGAGGAACTTCGCCAAGAGTGAGCTTCTGGAGGATGTCTACACCTACAACGACTTTGTGCACAGGGGAGACAACGAGGGACTGTCCAGCCCCAATGACATTCTTCCTTCCAAGGCTCCGTATCTGGTGACGGAGCATAATGGTCACATGTATCCCGTCAAGAGCGCGGACCCGGAAGACCGGAGAACAGAGCATGCACTGAGGCATGCCAGGGTACTGGAGGACATGGAGAAAAACACAAAGATTTCGGGCGCCATAGGCTGGAGCATGGCCGATTACAATACGCATGTGGATTTCGGCAGTGGAGATCGGGTCTGCTATCATGGCGTGCTGGATATGTTCCGTCAGAAGAAGACCGCTGCCTATGTCTATGCCAGTCAGAAGGACGAACCCATCCTTCATGTTTCATCCTCCATGAACATCGGAGACCATGCAGGCGGAAATCTGGGCAAGGTCTATGCCTTCACCAGCTGCGATTATGTGGATCTATACAAGAATGGCAGATTCATCAGGAGATTCGAGAAAGATCAGAAAAGCAGGCTGAAGCATCCACCGATTCTTATGGATGACTTCATCGGAAATCTGCTGGTGGAAGAGGAAGGCTTTTCAGCCAGGGATGCGGAGAGGGTGAAGAAAATCATCCGGAAAGCCGCCATCTACGGCATGAATCTGCCTCTGACATCGAAAATGACCATGGGCAGAATCCTTCTGAAATACAGGATGAACATGGATGATGCGGTGGACCTTTTCGGGAAGTACTATGCCGGATGGGGACAGGACCAGCTTACCTATACGTTCAAAGGATACAAAGATGGAAAAGAAGTGGCATCGGTGACCAAGGGGCCGGGCGCTTCGATGCATCTTAGGGTGACACCATCCACCCAGGTGCTCCATGTGGAAGAAACCTATGACGTGGCTATGGTATCTGTCAGCGCAAGGAATAATCACGAGGAGATCCTTGACTATTCCAGTGAAGTGATCGAGCTGGAAGCTGTAGGGAATGTTGAGATTCTCGGACCTTCGCGGTTTCCTCTACGCGGGGGACAGGGTGCTTTCTATGTCAGAAGCGGAAGAGGCAAAGGAAACGGCAGCGTGAAGATCAGAACGGACAACATGGGCGAGAAGGAAATCACCTTCACCGTGACAGAGGAAAATCTCACCAGGCTGTAGCGGAAATAGTTGCCAAGCAGATACATCAAAGAAAAGACCCCGGAAATGAAGATTTGCGGGGTCTTTTTTGTGAGCTTTTCATATTGCAGGATCAGATAAAGAATAAGTGAAAAAAGAAGCCATAGACGGGCTATGGCTTCTGGGATACCGATTCATGCGATGAACAGCATTCTTTCTCTACATACAGAAGATGTGGAGAAAAAGGAACTTTCTGGTTTTATAGAAACAGCAGATAAAAGTGCAGGGAGTCTCCTTTCCTCTTAGAGGCAGAACCTGCGGATGGCTTTGGCGACACCAGCCTCGTTGTTGGTTTCCGAGATGAAATCAGCAGCTTCCTTCACTTCATCGGATGCGTTGCCCATGGCGACGCCAAGACCGGCAAAGCGGATCATGGAAAGGTCGTTTTCCGCATCTCCGATGGCCATGACCTCTTCCCGGGTGATGCAGAGCTTCTTCATGAGGGCGAGAATGCCTTTCTCCTTACCCACATCTTTACGGAAGATCTCCAGGTTGTCCACGGAGGAGGAGGCGACGCCCAGTCTGGGATGGTCTCTGAATTCTTCTCTGAGCTTTCTGAGATCCTCGTGCCGTCCTCTGGAGAAGACGATGGCCTTCAGAAACTGGTCTTTTCTGTCCAGAAATTCGTTTTCCAGGTCTTCCGTGACCACGATATCGATTTTCATATCCGCCGGCAGCTTTTCGTTGGCGGCAAGATACCCGTTTCCGTCTCCCAGGTCTCCTTTGCATACAAGGGCATTCCAGGTATTGTAATGAGCGAAGAAGCTGTACTTCTCGATTTTCTCTTTCATGAACAGGGTATCCTCATAGGAAAGTCTCTGATGATTGAGGATTTCATTCTGGTACTTCACGAAAGCTCCGTTGGAAGCGATGGTGATGGTATCGGTGCCCAGCATACCGCCATAAAGGTGTCCATAATGATACATTCTGCCCGTGGTGATGGCCACGTGGATTCCTTTGCGGCTTGCTTCCTGTATGGCTTCTTTGTTCTCTTCGGGGATGATTTTCTGATCGTTGTAGAGGGTTCCATCCACATCGATGCAGATCAGCTTATATGTTTTTTTCATGCATCTCGCTCCTGTTTCCTTTTCTTCCAGTATACATCATCATCATCTAGAGATAGACTACTAACTGAATATACTAAAGATTGTTATAACTGTCGCAATAAATAGCAACAGAAATAACGATATTGATAATATGGGACCGTATTTTACAGAATGTTTCTTATAATTAAAGAAATTTTCTGATTTTGATTGATAATGTAATCCGTTACAGTTTATAATTTAATTGTAATCCTTAAATTCTGAATTTTCAAAATGAATTTGAAGGACATTCAAGCATTAGACAAATGAAGGAGGTTTACATGAACATTACAGACGTAAGAATCAGAAAAATTGCAACAGACGGGAAAATGAAGGCCATTGTTTCTGTCACCTTTGATAATGAATTCGTCGTTCATGACATCAAAGTGATCGAAGGACAGAATGGCTTATTCATTGCCATGCCGTCAAGGAAAACTCCGGATGGAGAGTTTAAGGATATTGCGCATCCGATCAACACCCAGACAAGAGAGAATCTGCAGAACTCCATTCTATCAGAGTATGAAAAGGTCAGATTGGAAGAAGAGGAGTCCATTGTCCACGAACCTATAGCGGTAGATTAAGGTGAGAAAAATAACCTGCGTTTGTGCGGGTTATTTTTTCGTTCCGTTGATAGATTCAAAAAGAACGGGTACAAATACCGCTCTTTTGTCAGTGAATGAGGCCGATTTGATTTTTAAATGTATTTTACACGGGAGATAGTGCAATAACCGTTGCAATCGGTTGAAATAAAGAGGAACCTAATCTATAATTAAATGGAAAATCAAAGGCTTTTGATGCAGATGTGTCGAAAGCTCATTGTCATGTCGGTGAATAATAATTGAGGTGAAATATGGGTAAATATGCATTAATTCTCGCTGCAGGCGAAGGGAAGCGGATGAAATCCGCCACGTCCAAGGTCCTTCACAAGGTCTGCGGCAAGGAGATGGTCAATCACGTGATTGACATCATGAGGAAAGCTGGTTTTGACGATGTCAATGTCATTGTTGGGAAAGGCAAAGACCAGGTGATGGCAAAGACTGCAGACAGAGAAGTGAGCTTCTCCGTGCAGGAGGAACAGCTGGGTACAGGACATGCGGTATTATGCGCCAAGGATTTCCTGGCCGGAAAAGAAGGGACCGTGGCGATCTTCACAGGAGATGCACCGCTGATCCGTGAGGAAACCGTGAAGGAGATGCTGAAAAGTCACGAAGAAGGGGCCTACAGCGCCACGCTTCTGACCTCCATCATCGAAGATCCGTCAGGCTATGGCCGCGTGAAGAGAGACGGAAATGATGTGGAGAAGATCATCGAGCACAAGGACTGCACCAGCGAAGAGCTTCTTCTTCAGGAAATCAATGCCGGAATGTACATGTTTGATGTGCAGGAGCTCCTTCAGGCACTTAGCCTTCTGAAGAACGACAATGCCCAGGGAGAGTATTACCTGACAGATGTCATTGAAATCATGAGGGAGAAAAACCTCAAAATCGGTGCCAGTGTAACAGAATTTGATGAAACCAGAGGCGTCAATTCCAGAGCACAGCTTGCGGAAGCGGAAGCGATTCTCAGAAAGAGAATCAATCTTCGCCACATGGAAAACGGCGTCACGCTCATCGACCCCAATACCACCTACATCGGAGCGGATGTGGAAATCGGAAACGACACCATCATCTATCCGAACAATGTCATTGAAGGCAGCACGGTCATTGGAAGCGGAGTCACCTTATATCAGAACTCAAGGATCGTGGACTCCGTGATTCATGACGAAGTCAGCATAACATCCTCCGTGATCCTCTCCTCGCAGATCGGCAGAAAGACTACGGTAGGTCCTTTTGCCTACATCAGACCGGAATCGGTCATCGGTGAGGAAGTGAAGGTCGGAGACTTTGTGGAAATCAAGAAATCCTCCATCGGCAACGGAACGAAAATCTCGCATCTCACCTACATAGGAGATGCTGAAGTAGGGTCCAGAGTCAATTTCGGCTGCGGGACCGTAGTGGTCAACTACGACGGAAAAAGCAAGTTCAAAACCGTCGTTGAAGACAACGCGTTCATCGGATGCAACACGAATCTGGTGGCCCCAGTGACTGTTCATAAGGGCGCTTTCACGGCAGCAGGTTCCACCATAACCGATGATGTCCCGGAGGAAGGTCTGGGCATAGCACGTACGAAACAGGTCAACAAAGAAGGCTGGGTCAAGAAAAGAAAAGAAAGCGGTAAATATTAGGAGGATAATGTAATGATTAAGCAGTACAACAATTTCAAGGTTTTTGCGGGTAACTCGCATCCTGAACTTGCAAAACAGATTGCCGACATCCTGGGCGTTAAACTTGGCGACAACAAAGTGGGCACATTCTCAGACGGAGAAATATTCGTGGAAACCAACGAAACGGTAAGAGGATGCGACGTATTCATCGTCCAGTCCACCAACAATCCTGTGAATGACAACCTGATGGAGCTGCTCATCATGATTGATGCGTTCAAGAGAGCTTCAGCCGGTAGAATCAATGCGGTCATTCCATACTACGGGTATGCGAGACAGGATCGTAAAGTGAGATCAAGAGATCCCATCACGGCGAAACTGGTGGCGGATCTTCTGACCAAAGCGGGCGCTGACAGAGTGCTCACCATGGATCTTCATGCAGCACAGATTCAGGGGTATTTCAATATTCCGCTGGACCACCTTCTGGGGATGCCGATCATTGCAGACTACTTCATCAAAAAGGGATTCATGGAGAATTCCGATGTGGTTGTGGTTTCTCCTGACCTTGGTTCCGTCACAAGAACAAGAAAGCTTGCGGAAAGACTGCATGCCCCCATGGCCATCATCGACAAGAGAAGACCCAAGGCCAACGTTTCTGAGATCATGAACATCATCGGGGACATCAAGGGCAAGACCTGTATCCTCATCGACGATATGATTGACACCGCGGGAACCATCTCCAATGCAGCCAATGCGCTGATGGACCTTGGTGCAGTGGAAGTCTATGCGGCCTGTACCCATGGCGTGCTGTCAGGACCAGCCATTGACAGAATCAATAACAGTGCCATCAAGGAACTGGTCATGCTGGATACCATCGCACAGCCTAAGAGAGAAGATATGGATAAATTCACATGTCTGTCTGTAGCACCGCTCTTTGCGGAGGCCATCAGAAGAATCACAGAGGATGTTCCTCTATCCAAGCTTTTTGACTAGAATACACGTAGAATAGAAGAAGGTCTGCCGGATTTCACAATGAAGCCCGGCAGACCTTCTTTTTCAGTTCCTCTTCGTTCAGGAACAGGTCACAGATTCGCTATTCTGATGGGGATCAGTTTCGCCTGGCTCTACTTCCTGCCAGTGAAGAAAGGATGAAAAAGAGCAGTCCGAACCCGAAGACGATGAGCATGAAATTGAAAACAGACTGCGTCTTGGCCTCCTGAAGGGTTCCGATGGAAGCGATTCTGTTGTTGGCGGTGACATACCAGTAGGTGGGTGTCACTCTTGCCATGGACAGAACGCCGCTGCCCAGAAGCTCCTGTGGAACGAAAACACCACTGATGAAAGATGGTCCAAGAGATACCACATTGCTCACTGCGGAGATGGCATTTCTGCTTTTCAGAAGCGTTCCGATGAGAAAGCTCATTCCCATGGCAGTGAAAGCGAACACCACAGAATTTCCCATGTGCAGAAGGGTGCGCAGATCCAGGGTGCTTTGTGCATTCACGACGAAATAGGCTCCGTTTAAAACCACCCAGGTGAGGAGGGTGAACACACCAAGGGCCAGATACTTCTGCTGACTGATGTGCGCTCTCTTCAGTGGGGACACCTCGGTTCGCTCATAGAGATCCTTGTCTTTCCAGACCAGCATGATCAGGCTGGTGCCCAGGACCAGAATAGAGACCAGAGAATAGGACATGTAGTTGAAATAGAATTTCGCATATCCGTCTTCTTTCTGCTGGTTCTGACTCTTCACCTCTACCGGCGTTCTCTCTCTGAGGGCGGAGACGCTCTCTTCCACCAGGGCTTCTTCAGTGAGGGTCTCATCTGCCGCCAGGTACAGCGCTGCTGTTTGGAAGAAGCTGTTCACAGCCAGATCCGTGTAGGTGTTTCCTGCGCTGCCGGGGATGGTCTCAATTTCGAGCATCACTTCCTCCTGACCCATGAATTTCTCCGTGAAACCCTCAGGGATACGGATCACATAGGTGACGACTCGGAAATAGAGCGCATCGCTGATGGTGTCCTCCTCGTCTTTCAGTTCTTTGATTTCGGCGGTTTCACGGAGGTTTTCGATGAATCCGTTCACAAGAGGGGTATCTTCCTCGGCGAATACCGCCACAGGTGTCTTCACGGTTTCAAAGGAAGTGTATTCTTCCTCCTGCCGGCTTCCCTGGGAGGCGAACAGGAGAGAGAGTCCGAGAAAGATGCCGAGATAAATGAGAATGCTGGGATAATTTCTTTTCAGAACCTTCATGCTCACCTTAAATACTTGCATATTTTCGCCTCCTTAAGACCATGTAGGTGCCTAGACTGAACACGATAGTCATAACAAGAAGGATGAGGATGTTCATGACGTAACGGCCCAGATCTTCAAAGTAATACAGGGAGTAGAAGGAGTCCGTGATGAGATTGACGGGGTTTATATAGGCAAGAATCGGTGCCTTGTCATAGACGATGTATTTCATCTGGGCATACATCATGCCTGCCAGAAAGGACCCTGTCATGCTCACGGTGATGATGATGGCCACTTTGAGATTCTCTCCCTTTTTCACCAGAGAACTTACAAATGCACCGAATGAGATGCCCGTCATGGTGCCTACAAAGGTGGTGAGCACCAGGAGAAGCACGCGGTCTCCGAACTCGATGCCGAGAACGAATCTCAGAAACAGCAGAAGGATACTCATATTGACCATGAGGACCACATAGGAGGCGGTGGAGCTTGCAAGGAAGTCCTTCAGCTTATGAACAGGAGCCACGTTGATTCTGGCGGCTCTGTCGGAGATGTTGGCCTGGATGTCCGTCACTTCGTCCGCGCCGAAAAAGGCCCCATACATGCAGGCCATGGCGATAAGGGAATAGAAGTAGTTCAGGACCTGGCTGGGCGGTGCTGTCGTCTTCTCCTTTTCCCGTGTGAAGTCTCTTTCCTCTTCCATGGCGGAAAAGACTGCCTCAAGAGCGGCCGGGTCCTGAGCAGTGACATCTTCAACGACGGCAAACCTCTGGTTGACGTTGTCCAGAAAAAGTCTCAGGATATTCTGGGAAAAGCCCGATGATTTCACATGGAGACGGATGGGGTTTTCAGCGGTGATATAGCCTCTGATCTTCCCTTCCTCCAGAAGCGCCTTCGCCTCGTCAAGAGGGACCTCGCTGAGTATGAGAAGGGGGTCTTCCCCCTCTGAAACTTCCTTCAGCACATCTTTCAGGAAGGGGTGATGCGCATAGGAATCATCCGTCACTACTGCTGCGGGAATGGGATCAAAGCCTTCGCTGGAATCCAGATTCTGGAAAGCCAGATTGAAGAAGATGGAGAGAATGATGGGAAAGGCCAGGGTCCAGAATATCATCTCCTTCGTTCTCAGGAGTTTCTTCAGACGGTATTTGAATAGATGTCCAAACATTTCATTTCACCTCAGTCCCGAAGCTCTTTGCCGGTGATTTCCAGAAATACGTCGTTCAAGGTAGGCATTTCCGAATAGATGTTGGTGTAGCGGATGTCCTGATCTTTGAGAAAGGCCAGGGTCTTCTCCAGAATGCCGTTTTCCTCATCTGATTTCAGATGGACGGTATGCCCGCTCTGCTCGACGCTGTGCACACCAGGCAGATTTTTCAGAAGTTCGATCTGCACGGCGGTGATCTCTTCCGCTTCAAAGGAGACTTTCTTTCCCAGGTGAATCATGGACTTCAGTTCCTCCCTTGTTCCTGTGGCGATGGCTTTCCCTTTGTCGATGATCATGATTCTGGAGCAGAGAGTTTCCACTTCCTCCATGTAGTGGGAAGTGTAGACAATGGTGGAGCCCTTTCTGTTGAGCTCCAGTATGCCTTCCAGGATCCTGTTTCTGCTTTGCGGATCCACCGCCACGGTGGGTTCATCCAAGAAAATCAGTTTCGGTTTGTGGGCGATGCCGCAGGCGATGTTCAGTCTGCGAAGCAGTCCCCCCGAGAGCTTCTTCGGAATGAACTTCCTGAATTCATCCAGGCCTGTGAAGGTGATGGCTTCATTTACAAGGTCCTTCCGCTCCTTCCTGTCCGGTACATAGAGACCGCAGAAATAGTCGACGTTCTCTTCAACGGTGAGCTCGGGAAAGACGGCCACATTCTGCATGACCACTCCGATGTCCTTTTTCAGATCATAGGATTCGGGCGTCATTTCCTGCCCGAAGATGCGGATGCTTCCCGCATCATAATGAAGCAGTGAAAGCATGCAGTTGATGGCGGTGGTCTTCCCGGAACCGTTGGGTCCCAGAAGACCGAAGACTTCTCCTTCTTCAATGGCGAGATTCAGATTGTCCAGGGCAAGCAGCTTCCCATAACTTTTCTTCAGATTTTCCACTTCGATGATCATATTGATTTTCCCCTTCCTGCTGTTAGGATTTTCACGTATATTATAGACTAAATAATCTGAATATGGGTTAAAATCAGATTAATTATTAGAAGATATCCAGAAGTGGATACATGATTATAATATGCATACTGATTGAAAACGCCAGTACAGAGATGAGCGGAAACTTGATTTTTTAAATTTTAACAGATTATAATAAGTACAATCTATTAACAATTGCCCCGTTGCATGAATTAATTGTGAAGTATATGATTTTAGTCTGAAAATCATATATCATGAAAGTAAGTAATGTTCATGAATCGTCATGAACAGGAATATCCAAAAAAGAGAGGGGATTAAAAAATGGAAGGTAAAATAGGAAAAATTCTGATTGTCGATGACGATGAGAACATAAGTGAAGTGCTGAAGATGTATCTGCAGAGCTCAGGCTATGACATCAAGGTGGCAGGTGATGGCAAGGTTGCTCAGGAAGTATTTGTGGACTATAAGCCGGACCTTGTGCTTCTGGATATCATGCTGCCTTATATCGATGGAGTGGATGTGCTGAAGTGGATCAGAAAAGACTATGAAACACCGGTCATCATGCTCACAGCCAAAGGTGACACCTTTGACAAGGTGCTGGGACTGGAACTGGGCGCAGATGACTATATGGTGAAACCTTTTGAGCCGAAAGAAGTGGTGGCCCGTGTCAAGGCTGTCATGAGAAGGTTCAATACCGACGGCGGCGGCAAGGAAGTGCTGAACTTCCCTGAGCTGAACGTGGATGTGAATTCCTACAATGTGGTCTACAAGGGACAGGATGTGAAGATGCCGCCGAAGGAATTCGAACTTCTTTATCATCTGGCCTCCAACAAGAACAGGGTGTTCACAAGAGAACAGCTGCTCTGCGAGGTCTGGGGCTACGACTATCCTGGAGACTCCAGAACCGTGGATGTGCACATCAAGAGACTCAGAGAAAAACTTCATGGCGGTCCCAACTGGCAGCTGGAAACTGTGTGGGGCGTAGGATACAAGTTTGAAGTCAAATAAGAAGGGGTTAGGAACATGAAAAACAGTTCTCTAGTTACAAAACTGGTAGCCACCTTCGCACTGGTGGTCACCATTGGTTATGTATTGATAGCTGTTGTTCTTTCCATGTGGTTCCAAAGTTATTTTCTGGAAAAAAACAGAGAGGATCTGGAGGAGACGACAGCGCTGGCCTCCCCCAGTGTTCCTTTGTATCTGAATAAGGAAATTGATGATACGGAGCTGCTTCGTAACCTGTCTCTGATCAAAGGGGTTGAAAAAGGGGATATTCTTCTGGTGGATGCCTCGGGATATATTTTCTTTGTGACCAACGAGGCTTATGACAGCCTTGTTTTCACGAGGTTCAACTTTCCGGACAGAGACCGGCTGGTAGAGGGCAATTCCATTGAAATCAATGGGGAAATAAATCCCATAACCAATGAGGAGATGTCATTATTCATAAAACCGGTGCGATCGGGCATGAGCTATCAGGGCGCCATTGTTGTCTATACGCCGCTGGAGACCATCAGGGAACCGCTGAATGACATCTATGTGAGAATATGGACCATCACGGCCACGGCGGTGCTTCTTTCTGTGATTCTCATCTACTACATCGCACAGAGGATGCTCTTCAAGCCCCTGGCGGAGCTGAATACCATCGCCAGGAAAATCTCCAAAGGTGAAGTCACCCAGAGAGTGCTGGTCACATCCACCGATGAGATCGGACAGCTTTCCGAGTCCTTCAACAGCATGGCGGAGTCCCTGGAACAGACAGACAAGAACAGGCGAGACTTTTTGTCCAACATCTCCCATGAACTGCGATCACCCATCACCTCCATGAGAGGATTCATTGCGGGCATTCTGGATGGAATCATTCCCATGGACAAGGAGAAATATTATCTGAAGATCGTCTATGATGAAATACAGAGACTCACAAGACTGGTCAACGATCTTCTGGATCTCTCCGCCATGGAATCGGGAAAGTTTTCTTTCAAGCTCACGGAGCTGGATATCAATGAAATCGTGAAAGTCTGCATCAGAAGATTCGAGACGAAGATCGACGATAAGGGCCTGAAGGTGAATGTGACCCTGGAAGGGGACCATCTTTATGCGGCAGGAGATCGCGACAGACTGATTCAGGTCATCACGAATCTGGTGGATAATTCCATCAAGCACTGCCCGGACAACGGCAACATCAGAATTCAGACCAAGAGCAAAGGCAAGAAAGTCCATGTCAGTGTCTATAATGATGGTACACCGATCCCTGAGGGAGATATGAAGTACATCTGGGACAGATTCTACAAGGGTGATAAATCGAGAACCAACAAAGTATCCACAGGTCTGGGACTGCCTATTGTCAGAAACATCATCACGCAGTTCGGTGAAGATATCTGGGTGGAAAACAAAGGCCAGGGTGTCCTGTTCACCTTCACGCTGAGCATGACCTAGGAGTGTAATATGGAAGAGAATAAGAATCGTGACAAGGAAAATAGTGTAGAGCAGGATGTTCTGAAAGAGCAGACAAGAACAGGAGAAATCAAATACAGGCAGGACCAGAGATCAAGAATCAGAGGCGGAGTCCTCCAGTTCATATCCTTATCGGTCTTGGTGGTACTGATTTCTTTTCTGACGGCCACTTTCGTGGCGAGAAGAATCCATTCGGACGCCTTCGTCATAGACGATAACAGCGATTTCGCCCAGGTGCTGAGAAAGTCTCTGGATAATTTCGAAAGCTCCTTCTATGACAGAACGAAGATCAGAGAGGTCTATGCGGATCTCTCCACTTCTCTTGTAGGTGTCACAAACAACCCGGAGCTTTTTTATGAAGATGCCTATGACAATGTCTATACTGGGGTCGTCATGAACGTGCAGGGATATATTCTTGTGCCTTATGGTGCAGTGGAAAATGCGGAAGAAATGATCTACGTCAGAACGGACAGAGACAACGACAGAATTTATCAGGCGGAGCTCATCGGGCGGGATGCGACCATCGGTGTAGCGCTGATTCGTGTGGAGAACATCGGTCTCAGACCTCCGAACTTCTCTGATTCCACCACCGTGCGTACTGCCCAGAGCGTCATCGCCATGGGCAATCCCTTCGGAGAAAGCGAACGCGGTACAGTGACCTTCGGTGTCATCTCCACGGTGAACAAAGCCTTTCACACCACCACCTATGATGAGCGGGAAGTGAAGGTCTATGCAATCGAAACCGACGCCATCCTCAATCATGGAAACAACGGCGGGGTCCTTGTGAACATGGAAGGTGAAGTGGTGGGCATCAATAGCCTGAGACTGACGGAAGGGCTTCAGAGCGGCCTTGGCGCTGCCATAACATCCAATGAGGCAAGAAGCATCACCCGATCCTTCATCAACACAGGAGAAGAGCTGCTGCCGTTCATCGGTGTCTTCGGGGATGTGATCACGGATATTCCGGAGATCGGAACAGGCTTCTATGTGCAGAGAATCGCGCCGGAGGGAACAGCGGACCGAGCAGGACTGCGGCCCACGGATATCATTCTCAGCATCGACGGGAATCCCATCGAGACAGCTACCACGTTGGATGAGTACATCAAGAACAAAAAAGTGGGCGACATCGTGAAGATCCGTTATCAGAGAGTGAATGAGATCATTGAAGTGGATGCCACGCTCTACGGCACCGCAGTAGACTAAATAAAGTATGAGGAAGGGGCTTGTAACAGTCCCTTCTTTTGATGTAAACTATGAGGCTAAAGGGAAATAAAAGGCTGCTCCTGTGTAAAACATTCAAAATGGAAGCCGCACTTAGCAAAAACCCGTAAAGATAGTATAATAAGAAAAACAGGGAATCACGCTCGAAGAGAAGATTCCTCGTATTTTCACGTTCAGGAGGTTAAACATGTATCTAATAGCAGGACTTGGCAATCCAGGAAAAGATT
The DNA here is from genome assembly GCF_017368455.1 of Proteiniclasticum aestuarii. Taxonomy (GTDB): domain Bacteria; phylum Bacillota; class Clostridia; order Clostridiales; family Clostridiaceae; genus Proteiniclasticum; species Proteiniclasticum aestuarii. The sequence goes on from NZ_JAFNJU010000005.1 coordinate 181,887, forward strand.
ACGAACATACAAGACACAACGCAGGATTTATGGTCCTGGACAGGCTTGCGGACAAGCTTGGCATACAGTTTGACAGAAATAAATTCAAAGGTAAAGTGGCGGAAGGAAGGATCGGCAGCGAGAAGGTGGTACTTCTGAAACCCCAGACATACATGAACCTATCGGGAGAAAGCATCAGAGAAGCAGCAGACTTCTACAAGCTACTGCCGGAAGAAGTGCTTGTGGTCTTTGATGATGTGAGCCTGGAAGTGGGCAAGATCCGGATCAGAAAAAAAGGCAGCGCCGGAGGACATAACGGCATCAAGTCCACCATCCTCCATCTGACGACGGAAAACTTCCCGAGGGTCAAAGTAGGCGTGGGTGCGCCGAAGCAGGATATGGTGAAGCATGTGCTTGGAAAGTTCACGGAAGAAGAAGTACAGAGGATGGACCAGAGTCTCTCTGCGTCCAGGGATGCCGTCATCGCCATTCTGGAGAACGGAATTGACTCAGCCATCAGTGAATACAACGGATTTATAGCGGAGTAGGTGAAATAGATGAGACTGGAAGGATTAAGACAGGAGCTCTACAAGGACAAGACCTTCAAAGAGCTCCGCAATGGAATAAAAGACAGGAAATATCCCGTAGGCGTGTATGGGGTTTCGGAGTCGGCGAAGGCTTTCCTCATTTCTGCACTCTTCGGAAAGGAAAAGGAAAGCCTGTTTGTGTTTGCCTCAAAAGACATGGATGCCAAAAACCTTTATGAAGATCTGCTGCTTTATGAGAGCGAGGTCTATTACTTTCCTGCGAAGGAAGCGGTTTTCTATAACATAGATGCCATTTCCGGAGACCTTAGGTGGGAAAGACTGAAGGTCATGAAGGAGCTCATGAATGGAAAGAAGAAGATCATCGTGACCACCATTGAAGCTCTGGCGTCCACCTATGCGCCTTTTGACTATTTCAGGGAGTATTTCTTCACCATAGAGAAGGACATGGAGATCGATCTCAAGGATCTGGCGCAGAAACTCACAAGCTCCGGGTACTTCCGAGCGGAACTGGTGGAGGGGAAAGGGGAATTCGCCTTAAGAGGAGGGATTCTCGACGTGTTTCCGCCGGATGGCCAGCTTCCCTATAGAATCGAGCTCTTCGGGGACGAGATCGATTCCATACGAACTTTCAATGCGGAAACCCAGAGAAGTATTGAGCAGGTGGATTCCTTTGAAATCTTCCCTGCCAAGGAAATTATTCTGGATGAGCAGCGCATGAGAAAAGGGGCGGAAGCCATACAAAGTGAGCTGGATTCCATTATTCGAAACAAGGCGAAGCGTAAAGGTTATGAGAAGGAAGCCCTGGAGAAACTGAAAAGCCATACGGCTTCGAATCTGGAGTACCTGAAGGAAGGCATGTTCTTTGACAATGTGGATGCCTTTCTTCCCTATTTCTTCGACCAGCCTTCCACGTTCTTCGATTTCATCGGAAAAGGAAAGATCATCATAGATGATACTGCCAATTCCCTAGGAAAACTGGAGTCCACCTATATGGAATTCAGGGAGGATTATGAGGCGTTCCTTGCACGTGGTGAGATTATGCCTACCCAGGGGGATATCCTCATCGACAAGGATTTTCTCATCGACACCCTGAGAGACGGAGAGGTCATCACCCTCAATCAGTTCCAGAAGACGGAGCGTTTTCTTCCACCCAGAGCCCTCGTAAGCTTCAATCAGATGACCATCTACAACTATCAGGGTCAGCTGGATATGCTGATCGCAGACATCAAGGAAAAGAAGAAAAGAGGCTACACGGTGGTGATTCTTGCAGGAACCCGTCCCAGGGGAGAGCGGCTTGTGGATGTCCTCAGAGACAAGGGAATCGAATCCGTCTATAAGGATACTTTAAGCACGCTGGATTATGCTAATGTAGTCATAACCTTTGGAAATCAGCTGAGAGGGTTCGAGTTTCCGGACCTGAAGCTTGCGCTTATTTCAGACAAGGAAGTCTTTGGAGAAGCCAAAAGGAAGAAGAAGAAAAAGATCAACAAGGGCAAAGGTCTTGCTAAGATCAACAGCTTCACGGAGCTGAAGAAAGGCGATTACGTCGTTCATGTGAATCACGGAATCGGTGTATTTCTTGGCATCAGACAGCTGGAAGCCCAGGGGCTCATAAGAGACTATCTTGAAATCCAGTATGACCGAAACGATAAACTGTTCATACCGGTGGAACAGCTGGATATGGTCCAGCGCTATATCGGGACAGAAGGCAAAGACCCCAAGATCAATAAGCTCGGGGGTCAGGAGTGGAGCAAAGCCAAGGCGAAAGTCAAGCGCTCTGTGGATGAGATCGCGGAGGATCTGGTGAAGCTCTATGCGGAAAGAGAAAAGGTCCGTGGATATCAGTTCAGTGACGATACAGAGTGGCAGAAACAGTTTGAGGACGAGTTTGCCTATGAAGAAACAGAGGATCAGCTGAAATCCGCTGAAGAGATCAAGAAGGACATGGAAGAAGCCAAGGTCATGGACAGACTGCTCTGCGGAGATGTGGGATACGGAAAGACGGAAGTGGCCATGAGAGCGGCATTCAAGGCCGTGATGGATTCCAAGCAGGTGGCTGTTCTTGTACCCACCACCATCCTTGCCGAGCAGCACTATCATTCCTTCCGCAAGAGATTCAAGGGATACCCCATGAAAGTGGATATGATCTCCAGATTCAGAAATCCCAAGGAGCAGAAGGAGACCCTGCGAAAGCTCAAGGAAGGCAATGTGGACATCCTCATCGGAACCCATAAGATTCTATCCAAGAGTGTTCAGTGGAAGGACCTGGGTCTGCTCATCGTGGATGAGGAGCAGAGATTCGGGGTTGCCCATAAGGAGAAACTGAAAAGCGCCAAGAAGAACGTGGATGTGCTTACGCTCTCGGCGACGCCGATTCCGCGAACCCTCCATATGTCCTTATCGGGTATACGAGATATTTCCCTTATTGAGACGCCTCCTGATGAAAGATATCCCATCCAGACCTATGTGGTGGAATTCAACGAGCAGCTGGTAAGAGATGCCATCCTCAGGGAGAAGGCGCGAAATGGACAGGTGTACTTTGTGCATAACAGAGTGGATGATATCCATGTGGTGCACAGCTACCTTTCCAAACTGGTGCCGGAAGTGGTGTTTGATGTGGCCCATGGTCAGATGAATGAAAGAGAGCTGGAAAATGCCATGAAGAACTTCATGGAGAACATGACGGACGTTCTCATCTGCACCACCATCATCGAAACAGGCATGGACATCCAGAACGTCAATACCATCATCGTGGACAATGCCGACAAGCTGGGACTGTCACAGCTCTACCAGTTGAGAGGCAGAGTGGGCAGAACCAACAGAATCGCCTATGCGTATCTGACCTACAAGAAGGACAAGGTGCTCACTGAAGTGGCTGAAAAGCGGCTTCGTGCACTGAAAGACTTCACAGAGCTTGGTTCGGGATTCAAGATCGCCATGCGGGATCTTGAAATCCGAGGCGCGGGAAATCTCATGGGTAAAGCGCAGCATGGGCAGATGTCTGTGGTAGGGTATGACCTCTATGTGAAGATGCTTGATACAGCCATCAAGATGATCACGGGAGAAATCATGGAAGAGAAGGTGGACACCACCATCGACATGAAGATCGATGCGTATATTCCGTCTTCCTATATTGCGGAAGAAGCCCATAAGATTGAAGTCTACAAGAGAATCGCCTCCATGGAGAGCGAAGAGGACTATGAGGACATCAAGGAAGAGCTTCTGGACCGTTTCAGTGATATACCGGACTCCTTGTACAATCTCATGGACATCGCAAGACTGAAGTTCTATGCGAACCGTGCCGGCGTGCTGGAGATTAGAGACCGCGGCAGGGATATCCTGATCACCTTCGCCTCTTCCGAGAAACTGACACCGGAGAAGGTGGATGTATTCCTGAAGAAGTATGCAGCAAGAACAGAGTTCCAGAGAAAGGAACCTGCTGTGGCATTCAAAATCACAGAAAAGGAAAAATACCAGACCATGGATGCTTTGACCAGGCTCATGAAGGAGCTCATAGAAGCGGACGCAGTTGCAAAAGAGGCCTAAAGCCTATATAATATTAAAATGTGTCAACGAAATGTAACATAAAGAGTTTATAATGAATAAGTCAGAAAAAGTAGATGAAAAAAGAGAGGGAATCAACTTGATTAGTTTAAAGAAAAAAGTGCTCACAACCCTATCTGTATCTGTATTAGCCATCGCGCTTGCAGGATGCGGACTGGTGGAAGAAACGCCAGAATCCATCGAAGGAACTGTCCTTGCTGAAGTAGGCGATGAAAAGATCACCCAGAAGGATGTCGATACAGAAGCGGTTTCCTATATGGACAGCCTGAAGGTCACCTACGGTGAAGATATTCTGGAGCAGGAAGAAGGAAAAGAGGTCGTCAAGCAGCTGAAGGTGGATATCCTGAACAGCCTCGTGGAGATGAAGATCATCGACAAGAAGGTGGAGGAATCCGGCATGGAAACGGATACCGAAGAAATCACCAAAGCCATCGAGGAAAGAATCGAGCAGGTGAAGCAGGCGTACAAGGCGGAAGAAGGCGCTTATGAGAAGGCTCTGGAAGATGCAGGTTTCACAGAAGAGACCTACTATGAGTTCGTGAAGGAAGATGTCATCAGACAGAACTACTATGTGAAGCTCATGGAAGATGTGACTGTGACAGAAGATGACGTCAAGGCTTACTACGAAGAGAACAAGGAAGCCTTCATGACACCACCTGGAGCAAACATCTATCACATCTACTTTGGAACAGATGATGCTGCCAAGGCGGAAGCGGAAGAAGTGCTGAAGATGATCAAGGAAGACGGAAAGGATTTCGCGGAAGCGGCGGAGGAATTCGGAAACGACATGTCTGCGGAAGCGGGCGGACTTCTCGGATACTATGCTTACGACAATCAGGAGCTGTATGCTGATTTCATGGAACATGTGAAGGCGCTTGAAGAGAACGAGATTTCCGATGTGGTGAAGTCCTCAGCAGGATACCATATCATCAAGGTGGATGGCGTTCAGAAGGAAGCTGTGCAGCAGTCTCTTGAAGAAGTGGAAGTATCCATCAACTCCAATCTTCAGACAGAAATGAAGAACGAGAAGTATGCTTCCTCCATGGAAGAGTGGAAAGAAGAATACAATGTGAAGATCTACGAAGACAGAATCAGATAACTAGAGAACTAAACAGACAGCCTGTCAGGGGATTTCCCCTGACAGGCTGTTTTTCGTATGACGGATATTTCGTGAGGCATTGGATCGACAGGAAAAGGAAAGGGACTGCCTGGGCAGTCCCTTTGAGCCTATTCAGTTTGATTTACACTAGATGGAAGTCTTTTTCTTCCTGAGTAGTGTGAATCCTGCCAGTGCAAGGATGGCGCCCATTCCGTACCAGAGGAAGCTTCCCTGTGCACCGGTCTTTGGTAGTGTTGGTTTTGGTTTAGGTAGTGGAAGTGGTTCCACTTCTTCGATTTCCAGTATGTTCACAACAGTGAGTTCTACGGTTTCTCCGTCTTCATCGATGATGACGATCTTTTCTTCATCGTCCATGATGTAGTCTTCTGGAGCGAAGATCTCTGTGATCGTATAGGTTCCAAGTGGTAATACGACTTCTGCGATACCATCTTCATCAGTGGAAACTGTGTCGATGAGCAGGCCTTCTGCATCTTCGATTTCGAAGATGACACCTTCAACGGCTTCGTCGAAATCATCGGTCTTCACGATACGCAGGGTACCTCTTAGCTGTCTGTTCATGATGTTGTAGCCTTCTACGGTAGGTTCGTATCCTGCAAGAGGATCCTCTTCTACAGTGTAGGTATATGGGATGCCGTCTTCGTCGAATTCTGGAAGATCTGTGAAGCTATAGAGCCATCTGCCTTCTTCGTTCTCTTCAACAACCATATCATCAATTTCCACTCCGTTCTGAAGCAGGTTGATGGTGATGGCTTCCGGTCTGTTCAGAAGGTCATCCCAGGTCTTCTCACCGTTCACGTTGGTGATGCCGGTTCTTGTGTTCTGAATGTCGTATCCTACGATGATGGTGTTATAGCCTTCCACTGGAAGTTCGTCGATCTCATAGAGATAAGCGATGCCTTCTTCGTCGAATTCTGGAAGGTCTGTGAAGCTGTATGTCCATGTTCCTTCCATTTCCGAGACGTCCATTCTGTCTAATTCTTCTCCGTTTCTCATAAGGATCACGGTGATGAATTCCGGTCTGTCTGCTTCATCTGCATCATACCAGGTCTTTACGCCTTCGATGTCGACGATGCCTGTTCTCAGGTTCGTGAAGGTGTAGCTGCCGTCTTCGTTCATGGTCATGGACCCTGTGTAGCCTTCCACTGCTTCTTCTTCCAGGATGTATTCGATGGGGTATCCCATCTCGTCAAATTCAGGAAGGTCTTCGAAGGTGCTTTTCCACATGTTGTCTTCGCTTAGCACCAGGGTCTCTACCAGTTCCAGATATACTGCTGATGGTGTGACAAGCTCGGTGTTCATATCCGTCAGTGGTGGGTTTGCAAACTGTCTGTACAGGTTGATGGTGACTTCTTCTATATCTCTTTCGCCGTTGTCCAGCCAGATCTTCTCCACTGGGATGTCGATTTCGCCGGTTCTCAGGTTATAGATGTCGAATCCGTCATAGGTTGTTTCATATCCAGGTACGGATACTTCGTTGATGCTGTATACATAAGCCATACCCTTGTCATCAAACTCTGGAAGTTCCTTGAAGCTGTATGCCCATAGACCTTCCACATCTGAGACGTCCATGCTCTTGTAGAACTCACCGTTCTGGAGAAGCTCTACTGTGATGGATTCAGGTCTCAGGTTGGTGCCTTCCTCATCCATCCAGAACTTGGTTCCGCTTACGCTTGTGATGCCTGTTCGAAGGTTTGTGATGGTAAAGCTTCCATCTTCGTTCTCCATGATGGAGGTGCTGTATCCTTCCACTGGGATTTCTTCCAGGGAGTACTCGATCAGGTAGCCGTTTTCATCAAATTCAGGCAGATCCATGAAAGTGTCTTTCCACTCATTGTCAGCACTGAGTTCCAGGGTATCCACCAGTACCAGTGCAATGGCGGATGGGGTGACGATTTCTACAGTCCTGTCCATTGGGGGCTGACTCATAACCTGTTTGTATAGATTAACAGTAATTTTATCTATGGTTCTTGTGCCGTTATCCAGCCAGATTTTTTCTACAGGTATGTCGATTTCGCCGGTTCTTGTGTTGATGATGGTGAATCCGTCTACGCTGCTTGTGTAGAAATCAACCGCTTTTTCCTTGATGGTGTAGCTGATCATCTTTCCGTTCTCATCATAGATCGGTTTGTCTTCAAATAGGTAGGTCCATCCGGTTTCCTTGGTGATTTGTGCGGTGTCGACGACTGTTTTGTTGGCGAGAAGACTTACTGTGATGCTCTCTGGTCTTGCGGAAGGATCATTTCCATCCAGCCATACCTTCTGAACCGGGATGTCTCTGTCGCCGGTTCTTGTGTTGGTGATGGTGAATCCATTCACTTTTCCGCTGTATCCGCTGATGCTGTCTTCTGTTACGCTGTAGGTGATTTTCTTTCCGTTCTCATCGAATTCCGGTACGTCCATGAAGGTGTACATCCATTCCATGGCTGCGGTGACCTCCATGCTGTCAACCTTCATGCCGTTGGCCAGCAGGTTGATGGTGATGAATTCAGGTCTTTCTTCAGGACCTTCATCCTTCCAGAGTTTTTCAACCGGAATATCAGTAAGGGCCGATCTTACGTTGGTGATGGTGAAGCCATTTACGCTTGAGGTGTATCCGGCGACGTCATCTTCTGTAATGGTATAGGCAATCATTTTACCCATTTCATCATACTTCTCAAGATCCTTGAAGGTGTATGTCCAGTTCATCGCTGCTGTGATGGCCATTTCATCCACTTCTTCACCATTGGCGAGAAGGTTGACCAGAATGCTTTGAGGTCTTTCACTGGTTACATCATCGTCTTTCCAGATCTTTTCCACGGATACTTCGGTCTTGCCTTTTCTCACATTGATCACTTCAAAGCCTTTGACGGTACTGCTGTAGCCTTCCACGGCTTTTTCTGTGATGGTGTAGGTGATGGCTTTTCCGTCTGCTGTGTATGCCGGTTTATCCTTGAAGGTATATGTCCAGCTTCCTTCAGCGTCGAGTTCTGCTGAATCCACCTGTTTTCCATCTGCATGCAGGTAGATGGTGATGGTTGATGGTCTGGCGTCTTGAGCGTTGTCATCGAGCCACGTTTTGGAAACCCTGACATCGGTGGTTCCAACCTTGGTGTTTGTGACCTTGTATCCTTCCACTACGCTCTTATAGCCTTCTACAGCATCTTCTTTGATGGTATAGGTGATGAGCTTTCCGTTCTCGTCATACTTCTCCATCTGAGAGAAGGTGTACTTCCAGTCCATGGCAGCTGTGATGCTCTTCTCAGCAACTTCATCGCCGTTGGCCAGAAGGTTGATGGTGACGGATTCGGGTCTTCCGTCAGGTCCGTCATCTTTCCAGAATTTCTCTACTGGAATGTCGACTTTACCGACTCGAAGATTAGTGATGGTCAGTCCGTCGATGGTAGGGGTATATCCCGTTACGGCATCTTCGGTTACGGTATACTTGATGAGCTTACCGTTCTCGTCATATTTATCCAGATCTTCAAAAGTGTGTTTCCAGCTCTTTGTGGAAGTGAGTTCAACAGAATCGATTTTCACTCCGTTGGCAAAGAGGTTGAAAGTGACCATGGAAGGTCTGCCGGATGGATCGTCTCCGTCTTTCCAGAGCTTCATGACATCCACGTCGGTCAATTCGGACCTGGTGTTGGTCACGGTGAGTCCGTCGATGGAGGTTTCGTATCCAGGGACAGGAGCTTCCTTCACGCTGTACTTGATGAGTGTGCCGTCAAGCTGGGTCTTTGGAAGACCCATGAATGTGTAATTCCAGTTCGGACTGTTTACTGTCTCCGTTCTTACTGGTTCTGTGTCATCATCAGCATATAAGTAGTAGGTCAATGTTGATGGTCTTGATGATGTGTCGTTGTCGTCTTTCCATACCTTCGTCACTTTGATGTCCGTCTTAGGTGGTGTATAAGTGTTCTTGATTGCTACTGAAAATACCTGAACACCATTGACTAGAGTTGGACCGGTTACGTTTACTTCGGATACATAGCCTTCTCCCAGGTCGACTTCCTTAGCGCTATAGGTATAGATTCTTCCTATATTATCTGTAAAGTCCAGATCGGAAATGGTCTTGGAGGGATTTGCGGTGGTCAGAGTGAATGGGCTTCCGACAGGTTTGTAGGTGCTGTCATCTGCATCCTTCAGTTTTCTGTAAAGCTGAATGGATACATCATCCATAGGGCCGTCTTTCCAGGTCTTAGTGACCTCGACCTTTGCCCGGGGGATATAGATCTTCAGTGTTCCGTAGATCCAGTGTCCCAGACCCTGCTCGGATTCGTAGGTGATCGCGTAACTGCCGCCGGTTACACCAAGCTTCAGAATTTCGCTTAACGGGAATTCAAAAACGCTCAGGTGAGCATCCTTGGTGTTACCCTGGGTTTCGTTGGGATAGTAGGTCTTATCTACAGTCACGGTATCGCCGGGTGGATATGCAGTAAAAGTGGTGGATCTGTAAGAGTTTCCGCCGTTTTCCAGAACGATGGCTTCTGCGTCATGGGTGCTTTCAACCATGAGGTATACAGTGGAACCATTGGTCCAGAATGCTTTGGCATAAGTATGGTCGTTGGTGGAAGTGCCTGTGATGTCTGCATCGAGAATGATATTATTCTGTACATCGTATGGATAGCTGTGATCCGCAGCATTGACTTTAATCGCACCAGGGAAAACCATAGCGAATGCAATGAAAAAACTTAATAGCGTCCGTAGAGTTTTGCCGACTTTCATTTCTTTCACCGTCCTTTGTTTTTGTGTGTCGAATTATGACAGGAATGAACTGTGATATGTCTGTTTATCGTATTTCACATGAGTCTTTGAGGATTCCTGCTGTTCACGCTGTCACCTTATACCCATATTCTACGTTATTCGACATAGCTTATCAATATAATTTGAATCTGAAAAGATAATTATTAATAATTAGTCGATAAATTTACGGTGAATTCACTGTAAACATAGGATTATTCACTGCAGGATTGTATATAACATGATTGAGATAATGATTATCCGAATAAATCTGGGATATTATTTAATATTTTATTAATTTTATGCGGTTTTCTGTATTATTTTTAATATCGGAGTAAAAAAAGGCGCATGATATAAATATTTTGTGAACTAAAAACGAGTTTCATTAAATAAAACTTGAAACAATCTTTCGAGTTTATGATAATTAATTGTCATTCTAAGTTTATTGCTATTTATATAATAGAAGTCAATTTCTATATATTTTAAGGATAATAATTATCGTTTAATCTGGCGGTTTTTGCGAGAAGCGCAAAATCAGGGGAGAGGATAATATTATGATTATCAAGCAAAAACAAGATACTTTCTGATCAAAGTCAGTGATTTTTTGAAAACAGCATGTGTTTTATTCTGGGGTTGGTTTGTGTTTTGGTTAAAGGTGATTTTTGATTTTACATTCTGCCTTCATGGAATCGGATATTATGACGGATGCGAGATCGGAGTTCTTTCTTTTCTTCATAAAATTGGAGGCTGTGATATAATTGTCCTAGTATATTTGTGCCATGGGCGCAAAAGTAAATAGAGGTGAAAAGATGATACATATCGTTGGTTTAGGCCCAGGGAATATCGATGCGTTGACATTGGGGGCGGTGAAGCTTCTGGGGGAATATCCGCTTTATCTGAGAACGGAAAAACACCCTACGGTGGCTTATCTGAAGGAGAAAGGAATCGCTTTTGAGACATTCGATTTCCTGTATGAGAAGGCGGAGAGGTTTGAGGATGTCTATGAAGGGATCAAGGAGAGGATTTTAAACCTTGCGGAAAAAGAAGAGCTGATCTATGCGGTGCCGGGGCATCCTCTGGTGGCGGAGAAGTCTGTCGTTCTGATCCTGGAGGCCTGCAGGGAGGCGGGGATATCCTATAAGATCCATCCATCTGTAAGTTTTGTGGATACCATGCTGGAAGCGCTGGAGATTGATCCCATTGAAGGGATGCGCATTGTGGATGCCTTGACGATAGAGGAGGAAACACCTGATTTTTCCAAGGGTACCATCATAACCCAGGTGTTCTCTCCCTATATCGCTGGTAGGGTGAAGATCGCTCTGGGGCAGTATATGGATGATGAGAATGAGATCATCTATGTGAGAGCTGCCGGAACGGACGAAGAGGTGCTTAGAAGAATCCCTCTTTATGAGCTGGACAGACAGAAAGATGTGGATGATCTGACCAGTGTATATGTACCTCCATTGAAGGGGAGGTATGATTTCTACAGTTTCATGAGGATTGTTGAAAGTCTCAGGGATCGTGAGAATGGATGTCCGTGGGATAGGGAGCAGACCCATGAATCGCTCAGGAGGTATCTCATTGAGGAAAGCTACGAGGCTCTGGAGGCGGTGGATCTGAAGGATTATGACGCTCTGGCGGAGGAGCTTGGAGATGTGCTTCTCCAGATTCTTCTTCATTCCACCATCGGGAAAGAGGGAGGAGAATTCACGGTGCATGATGTCATTCGGATCGTGTCGGAGAAAATGGTGTACAGGCATCCGCATGTCTTCAATAAAGAGAAGGACCTGACAGCGGATGAGGTGCTGGTTCAGTGGGAAGAGCTGAAGAAGAAGGAAAAGAAAGAGGAGTCGCTCAGTGATTCGCTAAACGGTATCTCAAAATACTATCCGAGTCTCTCCAGGGCGGAAAAGATTCAGAAGAAGGCCAGAAAATACGGATTTGACTGGGACGAGATTTCCTATGTGTTCAAAAAAGTGGAAGAAGAGATTGAAGAGATCAAGGAGGCCATGGCGGAGGAGGATTCTGAGAAGGTCGGGAAAGAACTGGGTGATCTTCTGTTCTCGGTGGTGAATCTTTCAAGATTTCTGGAAGCGGATCCGGAGCTTTCATTAAACAGAACTTCGGATAAATTCATCGATAGAATTCGAAGGATGGAAGCGTTTTTATCGGCGGAGGGACTCACTTTCAAGGACCTTCCACTGGAAAAACTGGACAAATACTGGGAAATGGCCAAAAAAGAAGAAAATAATTAAAAAAAACGCTTATAAATAAAGGGTTTCAGGGTTTTTTATGGAATAATAACAGTAGATTCCATTATAAAACAAAAACAAGGAGGAATTTATTGTGAACAAAGCTGAATTAATCGCTGCATTAGCTGAATCAACCAGTTTCACCAAGAAAGATTCTGAGGTTTTCCTGAAAGCATTTCTTGATAACGTGGTTGGCACACTTGAGAAGGGTGAAAAGGTTCAATTAGTTGGATTCGGTACCTTCGAAGTAAGAGACAGAAAAGAAAGAGTAGGAAGAAATCCTAGAACGAAGGAAGAAATCAAGATACCAGCATCAAAGGTACCTGTTTTCAAGCCTGGTAAAGAATTCAAAGAAAAGGTGAACGTTGTTCCTAAGAAGAAGAAGGCTGCACCTAAGAAGAAAAAATAACTTAAATCAGAAACTCAGTAGGAAAGATGTAGGGGATTGAATTCTTCTGCATCTTTTTTTCATCTGAGGATGGGAAGGGTGTTTCGTAACAGGGCTATATTCCCTGAAACGGGAAGTTTTACTTCACATTGGCGCAATCAAAATATATAATATACACAATGAATGAAATTATGTTTATTCATTGTGAATGAGGTGAAGAAGTTGAGACTAGATAAATTCCTGAAAGTATCCCGTATCATCAAAAGAAGAACCGTAGCGAAGGAAGCCTGTGACGGAAAGAGAGTTTCCATCAATGGGAAGATCGCAAAGGCGGGTTCTGAAATCAATGAAGGGGATATCATAGAAATCACATTCAAAGAAAAAGGAATCAAAGCGAAGGTGCTGAAAATACAGGAACATGTGAGAAAAGACGAGGCATCTGAAATGTATGAGATTCTCGAAGGTGAAGAAGATACAGATGAAGAAGAGGAGTAGATTCTCCTGATGTTTGGAGGAGTACCATGAAAATAGGGAAAGTATTCGTGAGATTGGCTCTGCTGCTGTTTGCAGGCGTCATTGTTTTCACTGTGTATAGACAGCAGATTATGATGAATAATATTGAAGAGAATATCGCGCTGCAGCAGGAAGAACTGGTAAAAGTAATGGAAGAGAACGAAAAACTGACTAATTTGGTGGACAGCACCCTTACGGAAGACTATACTATAAGAAGTGCCAGAAGTAGGCTGGGCTTATTGAGACCAGGTGAAATTCCGGTAATTGACTCGTCAGGTGACTGATTGGGTTTCATTATATACTTTATTCATTTAAAATTTAAGGAGGATTCTTATTAACATGACCTTAGAGGTAGGAAACATTGTAGAAGGAACTGTAGTAAATATTACTAACTTTGGAGCTTTCATAGACCTAAGCGGAAAGACGGGCTTAGTCCACATTTCAGAGGTAGCTGATACCTATGTTAAAGACATCAAAGAATTTATCAAAGAAGGCGACAAGGTACAGGTCAAAATTTTAGGAATTGATGATAATGGAAAAATCAGTCTATCCATAAAGCAAGGCGTCGCAATTGAGCAGAAAAGATCATCCAGACCTGCAGAGGTTGAGTGGACTGCTCCAGAAAAGAAAAAGCCTGCATCCAGTGATTTTGAAGATATTATGTCTAAATTCATGAAAGAAAGTGAAGAAATCATGTCTGACTACAAGAAGAAACAGGAAGTCAGAACAAAAAACAGAAAAGGGTAATTCCTAGTCTGCCAAAGTGAATCATGAAAGTGGGAAATAATACCTGGGTGAACCGGGTATTATTTTTGCTTTTAATGTTGACAAGGTATGGGGCATGATATATAATTAATTTTGTCGCTGAGATGAGGCGACAGCATATGTGGCGGAATAGCTCAGCTGGCTAGAGCATTCGGTTCATACCCGAAGGGTCGTAGGTTCAAGTCCTATTTCCGCTACCATTTCTTTTACATATGCTGGAGTGGCGAAACTGGCAGACGCACAGGACTTAAAATCCTGCGGTAGCGATACCGTACCGGTTCGATTCCGGTCTTCAGCACCAACTTACAATATAATATCGCGGGGTGGAGCAGTTGGCAGCTCGTCGGGCTCATAACCCGAAGGTCGTAGGTTCAAGTCCTACCCCCGCTACCATTAAGAAACAGTCTGATTTGTTCAGGCTGTTTTTTCGTGTTACTTCATTCTTAAAGTGCTTTGTAAACTGTTCTTCACTGAAAGTTCATGGCAGAAATAGAGGTGCGTGATATAATATTGACGAAAAAACAGAGAAGGAGTGCGAATGAGATGGAACAGGCAACACTGGATATTGAAGTCAGAGAGCAGCACCATCAGCCGGTTTTAAGCATACGAACGCATACGGACATTGCGCATCTGCCGGGTCTCATCGGTGAATCCTACAGACGAATCGGGCAGTACCTTGGTGAACTTGATGTTGAACCAGAAGGGGCTCCATTTGTTGCGTACTATAATCAGGATATGAATGATCTGGATGTGGAGATCGGGTTTCCGGTGGAGGATGTGATTCCTGGAGACGGGGACATGTGTCCAGGAGAAATCGAAGAAGGCAAGATGGTCACCTGCATGTACATCGGCCCTTATGAAGGGATGGTCGAAGCCTACGGCGAGATGCACAGATATATTGAAGAAAAGGGTCTTAAGACAAAAGGACCTGCCTATGAAACCTACCTGAACGCTCCGGATGAGGTGGCTTCACCCGAGGAGCTCATGACACGGATTGACCTGCCTGTATACTGAAAAATGACCGACAGCACTGGTGCTGCCGGTTTTCTGTTTTCGGGGGGTGACATATCTTCATAATATGATACAATGGCAATAATGTAAAAAAACACATGCATTATGGAGGAGATATGAAGGTAATGATTGTCGGGGCGGGTAAGCTGGGTGTAAAGCTCGCTGAAGCCATGACCACTGAAAATATGGATGTAACTTTAGTAGACAGCAGTGCAAAGGTTGTCGAGAAGATCAATGAGCATCTGGATGTGCTTACGGTAGTTGCAAATGGAATCAATGTGACCATGCTGAAGGAAATGAATATCGAGGAGTATGACATTCTGGTGGCGTCCACAGAGAATGATGAAACCAATGTGGTCATCTGCACCTTTGCGAAGAAGCTGGGCTGCGGACAGACCATCGCTAGAATCAGGAATCCGGAATATACGGAGCAGATCAATTTCGTTAGGCATGAGCTGGGGATCGATCTCATCATCAACCCTGATTTTGCCACAGCAAGTTCCATTTCAAAGTATCTCCTGAAGAACATCATGTTCTATACAGGAGATTTTGCTGATGGGAAAGTGAAGATGATTGATTTCAAATGTTCCTATAAGAGCAGTTTTGTGGGGAAGAAGCTCTACGAACTGGAGAATTTCGAAAATCTCATCATCACGGCGATTTCAAGACAGGGCAAACTGATCATTCCTTATGGAAGTACTGAAATCGAGGCGGATGATGTGATTCATATCATCGGAAAGGAAGATGAGCTTCTGAAGTTAAGCAAGAACCACAATCTCATCGGCAATGACAAGCATATGGAGCGAGTCATGATCATCGGTGGAGGAAATGTAGGGTATTATCTTGCTAAGGAACTGTCCAAAGCGAAGGTGGCCACAACACTGGTGGAACAGGATCGTAACAGAGCGGTGAAGCTTGCGGAGACTCTCGAGCATGTCTTGATCATCCATGGAGATGGAACGGATGTCAATCTTCTCGAAGAAGAGAACATCGATCAGATGGATGCTTTCATAGGGTCCACCGGTTATGACGAGCAGAATCTTCTGATGGCGCTCATGGCGAAGCAGTATGGGGTCGGCAAGACCATCGCCAAAGTGAGCAGAAAGAATTATACGAAAATCATCGATAAGCTGGATATTGATGCGGCGCTGAATCCGGTGAACATTACTGCGTCTAATATTCTCAAATATGTCAGAGGTGGTAAGGTTGTATCGGTATCCCTTCTTCTTGGAGGGGATGGTGAAGTGACGGAAATCATTGCGACAAAAGACCTGCTATACCTGGATAAGCCGCTGAAAGAGGTCAATTTACCGAAGGGGATCATCATCGGGGCCATCGTGCATAATGGTGAGGTGATTATCCCGAACGGAAATTCTGTCATCAGAGCCAATGACCGTATTGTAGTGTTCTCTCTTGCGGAAGACACTGAAAATCTCAAGAAGTTATTTACACCTGGAAAGAGAGGACTGTTTAGTGAACTATGGAATCGTAATAAAGGTACTAGGGATAATCCTGCTGATTGAGTCGCTGCTCATGTCCCCTGCGATATTCATATCGCAGCAGCATGGCGGAGAAGCGGTACGCGCTTTTCTTTTGACCATTGCAGTGATGCTGGTCATCGGTCTTATTATGATGAATGTGAAAAGCAGAAAAGATCAGATCAGAGCAAAAGACGGGATTGTCATTGTAGCATTGGGCTGGCTGATGATCTCGATATTCGGAGCGCTTCCTTTATATCTGACGGAAAGCGTTCCGCATTACGTGGATGCGCTTTTTGAAATCATATCCGGATTCACCACGACGGGTTCCTCCGTCATAGCGGATGTGGAGTCTCTGGATAAGGGGATTCTCTTCTGGCGTTCCATGACCCATTGGATCGGAGGAATGGGGATTCTGGTGTTTACACTGGCGCTGCTGCCGGCTCTGGGGGTGGGAAGCCTTCAGATCTTCAAAGCGGAGTCTCCAGGACCTGTGGCAGGAAAGATTGTGCCTAGAATGAAAGATACGGCCAGAGTGCTTTACATCACTTATATCGCAATCACCTTGATTGAACTGGTTTTTCTACTCTTTGGTGGAGTGAACCTCATCGATTCCTTCGTGATCACCTTCGGAACAGTGGGTACCGGTGGATTTGGTCCAAGAAATGACTCTCTCGCCAGTTACAGTTCTTATGTGCATATCGTCACGGGAATCTTCATGGTCTTGTCCGGGGTCAATTTTTCCCTGTATTTTCTGGTTTTCAGAAAGAAATACAAGGATTTCCTGGAAGACCGGGAGCTGAGGCTTTATCTGTTCTTCATCTTCTCTGCGGTGGTGATGATTGCGGTGAACCTGCTCATGACCTTCAAGGGAGATGTTTTCATAAGTATCAGGGATTCTTTCTTCCAGGTGGCTTCCATCATGACCACCACGGGATTCAGTACAGTGGATTATGAACAGTGGCCGAGTTTCAGTAAACTCATTCTGTTTTTCCTCATGTTCATCGGAGGATCAGCGGGATCCACAGCCGGTGGTATGAAGGTGATCCGAATCATGATCATCCTGAAGCTCATCAAAAGAGAAGTATCCAAGATTTTTCATCCGAGAGCGCTGATCCCCATCAAGGTGGGTGGGAAGATTGTTTCCAATGAAGTCATAGCCCGAATCAACAGCTTCCTTGCGCTACATCTGGTGATTTTTGTCATCGGGGTGCTGGTGGTTTCCCTGGAAGGAGTGGACATGATCAGTTCCATTTCATCAGTGGCTGCCACCATCAACAACATCGGTCCTGGCTTCGGGTCGGTGGGTCCTACCATGACCTTTGCGGACTATTCCATCTTCACCAAGCTCTTCTTGTCGCTGGTGATGCTGCTGGGTAGACTGGAGCATTTCACAATCATCGCCCTCCTGGTGCCGAAAACATGGACAAGGGAAAGCTGATGAGAAAAAAACATATATGAGACGAAGTGCCTGAGGCATTTGGTGAAAGGACAGAGCCTGAGGGTTCTGTCCTTTTGAGTTTTAGGGAGGTAAGGAGCCATGGAAATCAGAGAGCTTAGTATCAGTGAAGTAGAGGATGCGCTTCTTCTTATAAAGGAAGTGTTTCTTGATACGGAAGCGAAGGAGTGCACTCCTGGAGGAGTAGGTGTCTTTCTTGATTCGCTGAAGGGGTCTGATTTCATAGCCATGATCAGGGAGGAGCAGTATATTCTGGCAGGAACTTTTGATGAAGAGGACCGCCTTGCGGGTGTCCTAGGTGCCAGAGGTGGGTTTCTTGCGCTACTCTTTGTGCGTGTGGACCATATGGGGAGAGGTTACGGAAAAAGACTGTACAGGTTCTATGAAGATAGAATTCTTTCTGGTGAGGTGACTTGCAGTAAGATCTCAACAAATTCTTCGCTGGGTGCCGTGTCTTTCTATGAAAAAATGGGGTTCTGCATTACAGGGGAACAAAAAATGATTCATGGGATACCGTTTGTGCCCATGGAGAAGGGGTTTTCGCATGAAGATAAATTCGGTATAGTGAAGACCTGAAACTTGGGAAAAGGAGCAAAAGGGAAAGCGTCAGCATTCGGATTGATAGGGTCTGGGTGCTTTTTTGCTGGAATCTGATCACAACTATAGGAGTGGTCTCTATAAGGGATTCGGGTTTAAATTGATTAAAAGAGAAAAAATCAATAAAACTCTATCGGCCCTGGTATAGGTGAGTTGTTGTTCTTTATGATAGAGCAGATTGAATTCGAAATTATTTTGAGTGAAAAGAGAGTTATTTGAGTCAATAATTAACTTAGTACATAAATAATTTTCAATTTAGCATGATTTCAAGCGAAATGTTTTAATATATCGAAATTATAATTAATATTTATGATAATTATAAAGTTAATGTTAATTAAACTATATAAACAATGATATATTGTCGAATAAGTGTTACAATAAAGGCGATCAAATTGCTGGTAACAGTTATTAGTAAGTGCGGATGAATATGGTGACTGATATGAACTATCGCGGTTCTTTTTTTTGATACAGGTTGTTAAAGGAAACTCAACTAGATGGCTTATTGTGAATTCAATAACTAGAGAAAGGAGTTGAGAAAGTGCATATTGGAAGCGAGTTGAGAAAGAAGAGAGGCTTTTTCGCTTTGCTGGTTTTGTTCAGTTTTATTTTGACCATTCTTTCAGGTGGAATGAGAAATATTAGAGCTGAAGAACTGGCAGGGGAAGAGTCTGGTGAAACTGTGGAGTTTGTTGCTGAAGTGATCTGGACGGGGTTACCTGAAGATGAGGCTATGCCGAATATTACTTTACATTTGATGACAGATGGAACAGTTGTCGAAAGTAAAGAGATCACGGATGGTTCTGTCAAAGTCAGGTTTAGTCCCGTTGATAAGTTTGATGACTCTGGTACAGAAATTCTCTATTGCGTCTCTCAGGATCCTCTGGAGAATTTTTCAACTGATGTGATGGGTTTTGTTGTAGAGAATACATATGTAGAACCTGAAGAGGACCTGCTGAATCAGGATCCTATTGTAGAACCAATTGAGGAGCCGATCGAAGAACCGATCGAAGAGCCAATTGAGGATCCGATCGAAGAACCAATTGAGGATCCGATCGAAGAACCAATTGAGGATCCGATCGAAGAACCAATTGAGGAGCCGATTGAAGAAACAATCGTAGATCCGATCGATGAATCAATCGTAGATCCGATTGAAGAACCAATCGAAGAGCCAATCGCAGATCCGATCGAAGATCCGATTGAATCACCAATTGAGGAGCCAATAGAGAAAATCGATCCGATCTCAGAACCTGAACTATCCAAAGTATCGGTGATGACAGAAGAAACGATACCTGAACCAGTCAAACTAACAGAGGACACAGCAGTGATAGAAGATGAATTATTGGCTGCTGGAGATATCGGGATCATGGCTGCTTCGTATACCTACAATATCATAAACTATTTTCCTGCATCTGGAACAAGTACCAATGACCATTATTCTGTAGTCGGAGTCTTTATTGGTACAGATAACAACGTCTATTTGATTCTGGATAACAATAAGGCAACGGCTCAGCAATACAGATTTTATGAACCTATGCTAAACGGCTATGAGGCTGCGGGATACAATTTGTCATGGCAAGATTATGAAACTTATTGGGATGGAGCAACATCCTCTCCATACACGACGAATGTCTATTTGAACTATCCTGACAGCAGTACACAGACGATCCCTGGAACAAGAATGTTTATCTTTAACCTTGGACCGATGACGGACAAGCTGATGGCAACCAATACATTAAGTATGCAGAACCAGGCTGATGGTTTTAGTATAGACGGTATGACCTTTACGCTGGATCTGAAGCATACAATTGTTAAAGTTGTAGATAAATCCACTGCAACCATCGGTGAAGAAGTCATCTATACCATTACGGTGACAAACACTGGACAGTATCAACTCTCTGATATGGATGTGCTGGATACGGTACCTATTGGATTAACGATTCTTAAAGTATCTAAAGATGGCGGAACCACCTGGTTAGATCCGGAATACGATAGTGGCGTGCTGGTTTTAGACACAAATAAAACTTTGACTGTTGCCACTCCTCTTGTCTATAAAGTGAAAGCTTATATTAATACGAATGCGAAAGACGGTGACGTATTAACCAATAGAGCTTACACTGCTGGAAGTGTTGTAAGTCAGGAAGATTTTGCTACGGTTACAGTACGAGCAGTCGATGTTACGGTTACAAAAAATGTAACCGGAAACATGAGTAATCCAGCAGATACATTTGCGTTCACGGTAACGATTGAAAAAGGCGTCACCTCCGTTCACTATCCAGGAGAAACGGCTAATTTTAGCCTCGGCGATGATGGCATCTATACTATGTTTGACTTGCCGAAAGATGGAGTAGTGACACTTTCGGAAGTGTCGATGGGTTATGAAGTGACAGTGAAGATCGGTGGTGTAGTACAAGAACCAGATGAAAATGGTAAATATACCATAACACTTGACAATGCAGATGTTACCATTGATGTCATAAACAGCAGAGATGTAATCATCCCTACAGGGGTTCATATGGACGCTATGCCGTACGTTCTGATTCTGATGATGGTCGGCGTGGTCGGATTCAGCGGTTTCTTTTCGAAACGAAGACACCTGAATTTTGATTAAAGGAGTGGTACAAGATGGTAGAAACTGATTACAACCCTATGCAGCATTTGACATCTGAAACCTCCGCAGATTTTAATGATCAGACTGCCTTGGAAGCTGATGCCTTAAACCGGGAAAAGCTCCAGATTATAAACTGGATCAAAGAAGTACGATTTCGCAAACAGCTTTTCGGTGGAGTAAATGAACAGGACGTCTGGAAAAAAATCGAGAAACTAAGCGAAATGTATGACGCTGCGCTTAAAGCTGAGAGAGTTCGCTACGACGTACTACTTGAACAGCAGCGAAGAGGCAGCAAAATGATCATTCAGAGTGACATTTTAGAAAAGGATGGAGCAGCTGATGATTAAGAAACAGAGTTCAAACAGTATTACGGAGGCGATAACAGAAAGAAGAAAAGCGCTGTATATCAGAAAGGGCTACATCAGTCTACTGATCCGGATTGCTCTTATTGCAGCAGTAGGATACATACTATTTACACAGGTGTTTCTGATCACTCAAGCCAGAGGGAATGACATGTTCCCGGCAATCAAGGACGGCGATCTCATTATCGCATTTCGATTGCAGAAAGAACTTGTTAAAGATGACATTGTAGTTTATGAAGTCGGTGATGTCACACGTCTAGGAAGAATTGTCGCGCTGGAAAATGATGAAGTGCTATTGGATGATTCAGGCGTGTTTCGGCTTAACGGAACTCCCCAAAGCGGAGAAATAGTGTTCCAGACTTTTCCGAAGGATGGTTATGATTATCCTCTGCAAGTACCTGAGGGAAGATTGTTCCTGCTTGGAGACCATCGGAATCAGACAAAGGACAGCAGAGATCATGGACCAGTTTCTTTTGAAGACCTGAAAGGGAAGGTCATTACGATTCTTCGCAGGAGAGGGCTATAAATGGAAAGTAAGTTCAGAAATTTGAAATCTAATCAAAATAATGGGAGGAAATATAAAATGAAAAAAATCTTAACGTTCTTGGCTGCTTTCACTTTCATTTTTGGATTAAGTGTTAATGCTTTTGCATCTACAGAAGGTTATTATGATTGGAGCCCAATTGAAATCAACAAGATGCTGGAAATCAACAATCCTGGAACCGTTAATCCTGCAGAAACCTTTAATTTCGTTATTGGAACAGGAACAGGAGTTAGAGATGGACTGCCTATTGCAGCTCCTGCTTTTACTCCAAATACATTCTCCATTGATGTGTTAGAAGGTATGTTAGGTGGAAAAGCAAGCGTAAACTTACCGCTATTTACTCAAGTGGGCGTTTATACATATCCTGTCATGGAGACAGCTGGAAACACAGCTGGTATGGACTACGATCCGGCCACATACTATATCGTAGTTACAGTCATCAACAACCCAGCTTATCCAGATGAGGGTGAACCTGAATTCCTGCGTGTTCTGACACTGACAGATGCCAACAATGTTAAAAGAGATAAATTTGATAATGACTTTGATGCAGGTGATTTAACGGTTGATAAAGAAATCACCGGTAACTTTGCAGATCCTGATGATGAATTTACCATCACTGTTACTGTTACTCCTGTTCCTGGCAAAGTAATCAAAGATGGACCAATCGAGTGGAATACAAACGATGTTACAGAAGTGGGTGGAGTATATACAGCTGTATACGTACTGAAAGGTGGAGAGTCATTTACAATTGAGAACCTTCCATATGACGTATCCTATACTGTTGTTGAAACACAAGACCCTGATTATGATATGCCACAATATGATGCTGAAGCTACAGGAGACATGGATATGGCATCCATTTCAACAACCATCATCAATAACAGAGACACAACTGTTAATACAGGAATCAGCCTGGACAGCTTACCATATATCCTGATTCTTGGATTTGCAGCTTCTGGAATGGGTCTACTGTTCTTTAGAAGAAGACATGCATTCTAATCACCTTGATATCAGATTAGATAAATAGACAATCATTTTAAGGGTGGAGGGCTGTTGCCCTCCCAGACCTATCGTAAAGTGCTGAAAGGAGGTTTGCAGTATGGATTTTGCCGGCTTGTTTCTTAAAATCGCCAATGCATGTGTAACTGTAGTGGTTGCTCTTGCCTTTCTGATTGCAGGAACATATGCGGTATTTGCACTATGGGACAATAATGCAATTTATGCTGCTGCCGAAAATGTTCAGCTGGAGATGATCAAAATAAAACCTGTCGAGTCGACTGAGGGTGGTGCATCTTTTGATGAGCTCTTAGCTGTCAATACTGATGTCAAAGCCTGGGTCACGCTGGATAATACCATCATCGATCATCCCATACTGCAAGGCACAACGAACCTCAGTTATATCAATACAGATGTTTACGGAAACTTTGCTCTGGCCGGCAGCATTTTTATGGATACCCGTTCAGATGGGAATTTCCGTGATCCCTATTCACTGATTTACGGCCACGATATGGTTGAGGGTAAAATGTTCGGAGACCTGGTGCTTTATAAGGGTGAAGAATTTTTCAATGAAAATTCTACAGGTATCCTGATATTACCCGACCGATCCTATCAGCTGAAAATCTATGCCGCATTGATTGTCCAGGCGTCCGATGAGATGATTTTCAATCCGGATCTTCACGATGACGGATTGTCACAGTTCATCGAATATGCAGAAAAAAATGCGCTGTACATTCGTCCGGAAATGACAGAAGATTTGAAAGAGGCAGCAGACAACGGATTACAGATATTATCATTGACGACCTGTTCAGGAGAATTTACCGATGCAAGAACTATTATTCTGGCAGTTATGGAGCCTTCCATGCCAGCGGAATAGGAGGATGAGTATGAGAAAGAGTTTGAAACGATTCACTACATTACTCATTTTTATGATTCTCTGTCTTGCGATTGGATCTCCCGCTGTGCTGGCTGCAGAAAATCCAAGCCTGGAGCTGGGTGTGACAGTAAAACTGTCAGGCACCCTGCCGACGACGCCAGAAGATTTTCTGATCAAGCTCGCAGCGGACGAGATTGGCAATCCGATGCCAGAGGGAGCTTTGAATGGTGTTTATACCATGACCGTTACGGGAGCCGGGGCAATAACCTTTCCGGAGATGACATTCTCAAAGGTGGGGATCTACAAGTACCGGATCTGGCAGCAGCCTGGATCTGACCCAAATGGTTACTATGACAGCACCATCTATCATTTAAATGTGTTGATCACAAATGCTGAAGACGGTGGACTTGAAATCACATCACTTCTTTACAAAAATGAGGAAACCGATAAGAGTCCCGATGTGATTTTTGATAACCACTACGCCAATCCCGCAGTTGTGCGGTTCACCGCAGAGAAGCTGCTGGATGGAAACATTCCAGACGATGATGATTTTACCTTTATGCTGACGGATGCAGAAGGAGCTGTTCTCCAGACCAAACGCAATCTCAGTGAGGATGTCATCTTTGATGAGATTGCTATCAGAGAAACAGGGACCAATGTGTATTATTTAAGAGAGCAGAAAGGGTCAGATCCCTTTATTCAGTACGATCCGTCCGTTTACAAAATCACCGTCGATGTATCGAAGAATCAAGCGGGTGATTATGTTGCAACGACAACCATAGAACGAAAAGGGCAAAGCTATTCAGGCATTCCAATCTTCAACAACGAAACGCTAGAATTTGAAGATATCGAAGATCTGCCACTCCCTAGTACAGGCGAAGCCAAGACCATGTTTCCACTCGCTGGAGTGATACTGATTCTAAGTGGCACTTACCTGAGTCTGAAACCTAAAAAAACTCGCTGATTCTTTTAAGGATTACAGGGCTCTACGGAGCCCTGTTTTCTGATAGGAAGCATATGTATCCGAGTAAATTCGATTTCCTGATTATGCAGAGAGGGTATTTGTAAATCCGGAATGAGACTGTGCTGCTTGATATAATAATAAAAGGACCGGGGAAAATCATCGCTGATTTTCCCCGGTCCTTTTATGCTGGCCAAAACGATTCCTACACCCAGAGTGCAAGAACAAGGGCCACTGCTGATATGGCTAGTGTGCTGATTCCTAAAGTCTTATACTGCTTTGGTTTCTGGTATTCCATCAGGTTTCTGTTTTTCTTCGGCACAGATTTCATCTTTGCCAGAGTGAAGAAACTAAGGACGGATATGCCAAATGAGCATGCAGCGATGATGAACAGAAATGCACGCAGTATTTCTCTTAATTCCATAATGTACCTCTCCATTTCCCGTTGGGACAAGATTATTTTACATTAGATAGTATAGCATAACTTACCCGGAGAAGTACAAAATGTTATTTTCTTCACATCAGATGCTACTGAGAAAGTCTTCGTACTCTTTCACGAACTTTTCCGGTTCCTCGATCTGAGGACTGTGACCGGACTTTTCAAAGACCGCTTCCTTGAAGATGCCGCCTTTTTCCGCGTACTTCTCGAAGACGCTTCTTGTCTGAGTCACCATGGGCTGTGGCGGATAGATTTCCGCACCGGGCCATCCGGGGATGACGCCCAGCTGTCCAAGAAAGCCCACATCACTGAAGGAAGTGTCTGAGACGATCTTGTCCTGGGTTCCTCTGAACCAGATGACAGGAGGCTTCGGGCTGATCTGTGTAATACCCGTAAGGTTTACATACTTGGGACTCATGGTATTGCCTACACCTTTTGTACCAGGCCCCAGGAAAGGCCATTCTGGTGCAGGGGTAGCATCTCCTGGATAGAATTCATCTCCGATCTCCATGAGGAACATGGACTGCACGAAGAGGTCCTTCATTTCTTCTGAGAGCTCATAGTCACTGGCGAAAAGTCCTTTCAGCACATTAGGGGCTGAGGCCGGATTATCCGCACTGACATCCTTATTTCTCAGGCTTTCCACAAAGGCTTTGTTCACGAGGCCTCCGCCGGTACCGGCATGGGATGCGTGGTTCACTTCTCCGTCAACACCTTTGGTTCCTGAGAAGCCGTAAGGAGAAAGAGGATTGATGAGCCCAAGGCTTTTCACGTCCTGTGGGTAGTCCATGGTGTACTGCATGGCGACGCCGCCACCCATGGACCAGCCGATGATGTGAGGTTTCTCGATGGACAGAGCTTCCATGAAGCTTCGGAT
Organism: Proteiniclasticum aestuarii; assembly: GCF_017368455.1. Lineage (GTDB taxonomy): Bacteria > Bacillota > Clostridia > Clostridiales > Clostridiaceae > Proteiniclasticum > Proteiniclasticum aestuarii. The sequence continues at coordinate 207,944 of NZ_JAFNJU010000005.1, forward strand.
ATCCTCCGACCAGTTCTTCATTCCTTGTGTGGCATCAATAGGGAGTTTTTCCGTATGGCCATATCCTCTGAGATCCGGTGCATAGATATGGAATCTGTCTTTCAGCGCCTCTATGGTCGGCGTGAAAAACAGATTGGATGAGGTGTTTCCATGGATCAGAACAAGAGGTTCCTTCTCCTTGTCACCGGCTTCCAGATAGGAGACAGACAGTCTTTCGGTTCTGATTTCTTTCTTCTCAAATTGAGGCAGCATATACATCCTTCCTTTCAAGATCATAGTAAAGGTTATTGTAGACCAACTTTTCTTCTATGTAAACAGTTTCTGAAAAAGGATTCCAGAAAAAGCTCCTTCTATAGAGGAAAAGGAAAGGCCTAATAAGGTCTTTCCCTGTAGCTTCTGATTTCCTGGGTGAGAAGAGGGAGAATCTCCAGCGCATCCCCCACAAGACCGATATTGGAGGCGGAGAAGATGGGTGCATCCGGATCTTTGTTGATGGCGATGATGAAGTCTGATTTCTCCATTCCGGCCATATGCTGCACAGCACCGGAGATGCCGCAGGCGATATACACTTTCGGTTTCACGGTTTTTCCGGTCTGACCCACCTGGAATTCCTTGTCGATGCGTCCTTCATCCACAGCGGCTCTCGAGCCTGCCACTTCTGCACCGATCATGTCTGCGCATTCTCTCAGCACATGGAAATTGTTTCCGACCCCACGGCCACCGGAGATGATGATGTCCGCTTTGGCGATGTCCATGGCCATGTGGTCCTTATGAAGAACATCGAGGATTCGGACGGAGTCTTGGATGCCTTCCGGATGGACTTCCCGCTTGTCGATGGTGAACGGTCTCGATGTGTCTCTAGGCAGTGCATCCATAACACCGGGTCTTATGGTGGTCATCTGAGGTCGCTTCGTTTCATTGATGATGGTGCCGAAGAGATTTCCGCCGAAGGCAGGTCTTGTAACATAAAGAAGGGCGGAGGATTCATCTTCCGGATCAAACTCCAGTCTGGTGGCGTCTGCCGTGAGGCCGGTGTCGCAGCGCGCTGCAAGTCTTGGTGCAAGATCTCTTCCAAGGACGGTGGCAGGAACAAGAAAGATGTCCGGCTTGTCTGTACGGATCAGTTCATTAAGGAGCGTGGTGTAGACCTCTGTACTGTAGGTGTGAAGAGATGCATGAGACAGGTTGATGATCCTGTCTGCGCCTCTATAGCCCAGTTCATGAAGGGTCTCCTCTGAGGGTTCCCCCAGAATCACTGCGATGACGCTGTATCCGAGATTTTTTCTGTTCTCCGTCAGCCTCACCGCTTCACCCAGAAGCTCCAGGCTCGCATCATGGATGGTATGTTCATGATACTCGATGAAAACATAGATGTCGCGATATTCATTCTTATTCATAGCTGACCTCCTTCTTTCCGATGAAGTTATGGGTAAGGAGCATGTCGAAGATTGTTCTTGCGGATTCTTTCGGCTCCAGTGTAAGAATATCTGAATTCTTATGGACTTCTTTGGTGAAGGTCTTCTTCACCTTCGTGGGAGAGCCCTTCAGGCCTATGGTCATGGGATCCAGATTCAGGTCGTCGTATCGGATGATTCTGATGTCCTTATCGAAGGCTTCCATGATTTTCTTCACATGCATGTACCTTGGTTTTGCAATGGTGCTTAAGGTGGTGATGAGGCAGGGCATGTCCGATTCGATGATCTCGTATCGGTTCTCCAGCGCCTTCTTCACCCGAATCTTCTCCTTGCTGATCTCAAGGATCTCATCCACGTAGGTGATCTGTGGGAGACCCAGTTTTTCAGCGGTCTGAGGGCCTACCTGCGCGGTATCTCCGTCAATGGCCTGTCTTCCTGCGATGATGAGATCATAGTCCATGGACGATAAAGCCGCACCGATGGTGTTGGAAGTGGCCCAGGTGTCTGCACCACCGAATTTACCGTCGCTGATGAGCACGCACTCATCAGCACCCATGGCGTAGAGCTCCCTTAGCATGGACTCCGCCTGAGGGGGTCCCATGGTGACGCAGGTGATGCTGGCGCCCTGCTGGTCTTTGATCTTCAGCGCAGCCTCCAGGCCCGCCAGATCGTCGGGGTTTGTGATGGTGGGGACTCCGGTTCGTATGAGGGTGCCCTTCTCCTTGTCGATCTTCATTTCCGTGGTATCGGGTACCTGTTTCAGTAATACTACTATATTCATGCTATCCTCTCCTTTACTTCAGTACAGATGCGGCGATGACCATCTTCTGCACTTCGGTGGTGCCTTCATAGATCTCAGTGATCTTCGCATCACGATACATTCTTTCCACGGGATACTCTCTGGTATAGCCGTAGCCACCCAGAAGCTGTATGGAAACCCTGGTGCTTTCCATGGCGATGTCTGAAGCGTAGTATTTCGCCATGGCCGCCTCCTTGGAATAGGGAAGTCCTTTGTCCTTGAAGGAGGCTGCCCGGTAGGTGAGCAGTCTTGCCGCATCGATTTTCGTCTGAAGCTCCGCAATCTGGAACTGGGAGTTCTGGAAGGCGGAAAGAGGTTTTCCGAACTGTTTTCTTTCTTTGACATATTTGATGGCTTCATCCAGAGCCCCCTGGGCGATGCCCAGCGCCTGGGCCGCGATACCGATTCGACCGCCATCCAGCGTATTCATGGCAATCTTGAATCCCTTGCCTTCCTGCCCCAGAAGATTCTCCTCGGGCACCAGAACATCCTTGAAGATCAGTTCCGTGGTGGAACTGCCCTTGATGCCCAGTTTATGTTCTGTCTTTCCGATGGTGAACCCTTCCATGCCCTTTTCCAGGATGAAGGCGGAAATGCCTCGGGTGCCTTTTGATTTATCGGTCATGGCAAAGACGATGAAGACATCCGCATAGCCTCCATTTGTGATGAAGATCTTGGAGCCGTTTATTCGATAGTGCCCGTCTTCCTTTACGGCCACGGTCTGCTGCATGGCGGCATCACTGCCGGCGTTGGGCTCTGTCAGCCCGAAGGCGCCGATTTTCTCGCCTTTTGCCAGAGGGACCAGGTACTTCTTCTTCTGGGATTCGGTTCCGAAGCTCTGGAGAGGACCACATGCCAGGGAAGTGTGGGCGGAGAGGATGACCCCTGTGGTTCCGCAGAACTTTGACAGTTCTTCCACAGCCATGGTGTACATGAGGTTGTCGCCATCTGAACCACCGTAGGTGGAGGGGACGGGAATCCCCATCATGCCGATGGACGCCATTTTTTCCACGGTTTCCAGGGGGAATCTTTCCATTTCATCCACTTCCGCTGCCAGAGGCTTCACTTCATTCTGAGCGAATTCCTTGAACAATTTAAGAGAGAGTGCCTGCTTTTTACTCAAATCAAAATCCATATTGTCCTCCTACTTAGGTGGCATGACGGTAGCGGTTCCTTTTACTACCACATCACCTGCTTGATTATATGCGATGGTTTCCAGCTTTATGATGTTCTTCTCTTCTATGATTTCTGTGACGGTGGCCACAGCTTTGATGGTATCCTGAATGTGTACGGGTTTCGTGAACTTCAGCTCCTGCCCCAGGTAGATGGTTCCAGGTCCTGGAAGGAGTGTTCCGAGAATGGTGGAGAAATAGGATGCAGTGAGCATACCGTGTACAATTCTGCCTTTGAACATGGTGTCTTTGGCATATACTTCGTTGAAGTGTGCCGGATTGAGATCGCCGGATATTCCTCCGAACAGGACGACGTCCGTTTCAGTAACGGTTCTTTCATAGGTTTCAGAGTCTCCGATTCGGATTTCTCTGATGGTCTTTCCTTTCATAAGTTACCTCCAATCTGATAATTGATTCACAAAATGATGGTTTGAAAATGTTTAACATGACGAACCTTTCATGTTTCAATCTCATTATAAACTTTTATATTTTAAATTCAATAGCTGGAAGAGAAAAAAATGTTATTTTTTTAACATGAATCTGATTTGAGCAAAAAGCACCTGTTTTCAACCCTCCTATTTTTTTACTGCCTTCTCCATTATAAAACAGGAACCTGAAAATTGCCTAGCAAAAGGGAGGAAGATCCCTAATGTACTAAGGTGTTTATTGTGTTAATAAAGAAACAAAGTCTGGAGGTAACTACCCATGATGCATAAGACGTGGAAGAATATATATTATCCATAGATTGATTCATTGTTCACAATAAATATACTATAACCAGTGGTAATTCAGCCAGAACTGCAGTTCATAGATCGAATCAGAGTGAAAGAACACGATGAAATGCAAGGAAATAGACCTGAGAGTCATGTCAGATTAAAGAACAACATGTTGTTACAGATATAACGAAGGCACCAGTGCTACGTATGTGAACCTTTACATGAATTTACATAAAAACAATGAAAATGATGATTATGCAAAGGTTATGATGATAAAAGTTCAATTAGAAGGTGGCATTAATCAAAAATGAGTAAAAATATGCACTCTTTGTTAAAATAGTTGACTTTGGAAACGCTATCATTTACTCTAAACATGAAGAGTGATTCATATTTCATATTGAAGTTTCTGAAGGGACTTTCCGAGAAGAAATGATCATCAGATTCAACGATATGTTATGGAGCAATAATAGAAAATGGAGGGAATATCAAGATGAGATTACAAGATAAGGTTGCAGTGGTTACAGGTGGTGCACGAGGACTTGGACAGGCCATGGCGGAGCTTTTCGCCAGTGAAGGGGCCAAGGTTGTGGCAGTGGACATGGGAGACCTGTCCTATGAAAACCCCAATGTGGAAGGTTACAAGCTGAACGTCACCGACGTGGAGGCATGCAGAGCGTTCACAGAATATGTCACAGAGAAGTATGGCAGAATCGATATCCTGGTGAACAATGCAGGTATCACAAGAGATGCACTGACCAGAAAGATGACAGACGAAATGTGGGATCTCGTCATTGATGTGAACCTGAAGGGTGTCTTTAATCTCACAAGATTCGTGGGACCTAAGATGCAGGCAGACGGAAAAGGCTCCATCATCAATATCTCCTCCGTAGTGGGAGAGTTCGGAAACATCGGACAGGCGAACTACGCAGCAACCAAAGCAGGCGTCATCGGCATGACCAAGACCTGGGCCAAGGAATTCGCCATGAAGGGTGCCCAGGTAAGAGTCAATGCGATTTCTCCCGGATATACCATGACCGACATCCTGAAGACCGTACCACAGGATCTTCTGGACAAGTTTGCGGCCCAGACCATGCTCGGCAGACTGGCACAGCCTGAAGAAATCGCAAACGCTGCGCTTTTCCTGGCATCCGATGAAGCATCCTATATCACTGGACACAACTTATCCGTTAACGGAGGAATGAGACTGTAAGGAGGATTATCATGGCAAACGTTGGAATTGTCGGCACCGGCATCTATATCCCTGACACCTATATCACCGGGGAAGAAATTGCGGAAAGGACCGGTGGCGTCTGGGCAAAGGAAGCAGTGGTCCAGAAGCTTGGGATCAGGAAGAAGCCTGTACCAGGTGAAAAGGACGGCACCCAGGAAATGGGTGCACTGGCTGCACTGGCTGCATTAAAAAATACTGGAGTGGATCCTCTGGACATCGATGTGATTCTCTGTGTCGGAGAAGAGTGGAAGGAATATCCCTTGACCACTTCCGCGCTCTATATCCAGGACCGCATCGGAGCGGTGAATGCCTGGGGCATCGATCTGGCAAACAGATGCTGCACCACCGTATCCACCATGAAGATCGCGAAGGATATGCTCATGGCAGATGACACCATCGACACAATCCTCATCGCAGGCGGATACCGGAACGGTGATTTCGTGGATTATTCAGACAAGAACATGTCCATGATGTACAACCTGGGTGCGGGAGGAGGAGCCATCATCCTGAAGAAGAACCATGGCAGAAATCTTCTGCTGGGTTCACACATCATCGCGGATGGTTCTCTTGCAAGAACCGCAGGTGTGGAAATCGGTGGAACCTGTAATCCCATCACACCGGAGAATACAGAGGAAGCATACAAGAGCTTAAGACTCATGGATGCGAAGAAAATGAAAGACAGACTCAATGAAGTATCCATGCCCAACTGGTACAAATGCATTGACGAGTCTCTTAGAAAATCAGACCTTGAAAGAAAAGACATTGACTACCTGGCCATTCTTCATATGAAGCGTTCCGGTCATCTGGCCATGCTGAGTGAACTGGGCATGAAGGAAGACCAGTCCATCTATCTGGAGGACTATGGACATATCGGTCAGATCGACCAGATCCTCTCTCTGCATCTGGCACTGGAAGAGGGCAAGGTCAAAGATGGAAGCGTTATTTCCATGGTGGCTGCCGGCATCGGATATGTCTGGGCAGCGAATGTGATCAAATGGGGTGAGAGCTAATTGAGTACCTTTATACAGATTATATTAAGAAGTCTTGAGACGGGAAGCATCTATGCTTTGGCCGCTCTTGGTATCATCATCATCTACAGAACATCCTATACCACAAACTTTGCGCAGGGTGTTGTGGCCATGTTCAATACCTTCGTGGTCACCTTCCTCTTCAATAAATTCGGCCTGCCTCTATGGCTGGCGGTGATTGGAGGAATCTTAAGTGCGATCCTCACGGGTTTCCTGATTGACGTTCTGATCCTGAGGCACACGAAGAATGTTTCGCCGGTGGCGAAGCAGATCATCACCCTGGGACTCATCATGATCGTCCTGGGCCTTGCTCCGATCTTCTTCGGGGTGGATCCATTAAGACTGCCAAGGCTCATTGAAAGCGGAGATCTGGGCGTTCTAGGCGCATCCATCTCCTATAACGGACTGTTCAACATCGCTTTAGGCCTGGCCATCATGACGGGAATGTTCTATATTCTCCAGAGAACCAAATGGGGGCTGGCCATCAGAACCACTGCTTCCAATGAGTATGTGGCAAGACTCATGGGTGTACCCACAAAGAACGTGACCATGGCAGCATGGGGCGTTGCGGGTGTACTGGGTGTCATCGCAGGTGTCATGACGGCGCCTATGACCTCCGTGACCCTGAACCTCATGGATGAAGTGCAGATCACGGCACTGGTTGCCTGTGTACTGGGCGGATTCCAGACCTTCCATGGACCCGTCATCGGGGCCTACATCATGGGTATCGTGAGAAATCTCCTGCTGTTTTATGTCTCCTCCGTCTGGGGTGGACAGATTCTATACATTCTTATCCTGATTTTCATAGTGTTCAGGCCCTATGGACTGATCGGTAAGAAGATTGTGAAGAAGGTGTAAGATGAAGAGTATGAAAGCAAAGAAGAATATATTTCAGAAACATCCTGCAATCGGATTTATCCTTTTCGGATTACTCCTTGCCCTCATTCCAACGCTGGCTGAAATGGGCATCCTGAAAAACGGGTATGTGACCACCATCGGTGGAACCCTCATCTATGCCATCGCCGCACTGGGCCTCAACATCCTTCTTGGATGGTCCGGACTGATTTCTCTGGGTACTGCAGGATTCATGGGACTGGCGGCGTACATGTCCGCTTATCTCACAGTGGATCTGAACCTGCCCTTTGAAGTCTCCTTTTTCCTGGCGGTTCTGATTCCCACCCTCATCGGCATTCTGGTGGGGCTGGTCTCTCTGAAGATTGAAGGACTCTACCTGGCCATAGCAACCCTTGCGGTGGCGGAGGTGCTCCGAAAAACCTTTGAGGAACTGGGAAAATACACCGGAGGATTCAGCGGAAAGTCCGCGGACTATCCGACATTATTGGGACTCTTTGAACTGGATAGAACCACCACGTTCTACTTCATCATTTTCGTGCTGGTGATCATCATGATCCTCACCTCCAATATGATGAACGGAAGACTGGGCAGAGCGCTGAACGCCATGAGAGGCAGCGAAGCTGCAGCCCAGGCCATGGGTGTCAACCTGTTGACCCACAGGCTCATCGCCTTCGCGCTGGCCACCATTTTTGCCAGCGTGGCGGGAGTACTCTATGTGCACTTCGTGAAGTTCTCCTATCCATCCACCTGGAGCCTGGCCATGTCGCTGAACTTCCTGGCCATCATCATCATCGGTGGACTGAGATCCATCTATGGAACGGTCCTGGGCGCATTCATTGTATATGCCGTACCGGACATGTTCCTGAAGCAGATCCCGTTTTTCGAAGATCTGTCTTACGTACTGAACGGAGTGCTGATCATTCTGGTCATCATCTTCTATCCCAATGGACTCATCAGTATCGGCTATGACATCAGAAAACTCTTCAGAAAGCTGACGAAAGGAGGGACAAAGAATGAGTAAAATGGAAAATCATGTACTGACAGTGGATGGATTGTCCATCGCATTCGGCGGCCTCAAGGCGGTAGATGATCTCTCCTTTGATATCAAGGACAAGGAAATATACGGACTCATCGGTCCCAACGGAGCAGGGAAAACCACGGTGTTCAACTGCATCACCCAGTTCTATAAGCCCGATAAGGGAGACCTCAGATTCAAAGGGCATGGCGATCAGATCGTGGATCTGACGACAAAGCCTGTACATGACATCATCCGCCAGGGACTTGTAAGAACCTTTCAGAACGTGGAGCTCATCAGAGAGCTGAGTATCATCGATAACGTGCTCATCGGAGGCCATATAGATTTTGAAGCCAATACCCTGTCTCAGGCACTGAAGCTGCCTAAGTCGAGAAAAGAAGAAAAGAAGTACCGGGAAGAAGCCGAGAAGATTCTGGAGGATCTGGGTATTCTGGACCGAAAAGACATGCTTGTAGGCGGACAGCCCTACGGAATCCTGAAGAAGGTGGAATTTGCCCGAACACTCATGGCAAGACCGAAGCTCATCATTCTGGATGAACCTGCTGCAGGGCTCAACGACAGTGAGACCATCGATCTGGCCAGACTCATCAAGAGGATCAGAGACCAGTATGACTGCTCGATTCTATTGGTGGAACATGACATGAGACTGGTCATGGATGTCTGTGACCGAATCTGCGCCATCAACTTCGGAAAACTCCTGGCCATTGGCACACCAAAGGAAATCCAGGGAAATAAGGCTGTTCAGTCGGCATATCTAGGAGTGGAGTAATATGAGCGAGAAGAAAATAGCACTGGAAATAAAGAATCTCAAAGTTAGCTACGGCGCCATCCAGGCGCTTAAGGGCATCGACCTTACGGTCTATGAAGGCGATGTGGTGGCGATCCTTGGCGCCAATGGAGCCGGGAAGACCACAACCCTGAAGAAGATCAGCGGCATCATCGACGGAGAAGATGGATTCATCAAACTGTACGGGCAGGACATCACGAAGATGGAACCGGAAAAGATCGCGCGACTTGGCATCTCCATGTCGCCGGAAGGAAGAGCCGTATTCAAGGACCTGACTGTGGAGGAGAACCTCAAAGCAGGAGCCTTCACATTGAAGGACAGGGAGAAGATCCGAAAGAACTTCGAAAGAGTCTACCGGTACTTCCCGGTCCTTGAGGAAAGAAAGAATCAGGTCTCCTCAACCCTTTCCGGTGGAGAGCAGCAGATGCTGGCCATCGGAAGAGCCCTCATGAGCAGCCCCAGGGTGCTGCTTCTGGATGAACCTTCCTTGGGACTTGCTCCTCTGATCGTCCAGGACATCATGAAGATCGTGAAGGAAATCAAGGAAGAGGGCACAACGGTGGTCATCGTGGAGCAGAACGCCGCGCAGACCCTGAAAATCGCAGACTACGGATACGTCATCGAACTGGGTAAAGTAAGTACCCATGGTAAGGCATCCGTTCTGGCAGATGATCCCAAGCTTGTGGAGGCTTACCTCGGCAAGCACTAGCATTCCTATTTAATGCACCTAGCGTGCTTAAATAATATTCAACACACAACATACCAATCCATTATTTTCAAGATGACAATGGATACCATTGTTAATTTTAAGGAGGAAATATCAATGAAAAAGATCGTTTCTATGTTAGCATCACTGGCATTAGTTGCTTCTCTTGCCGCTTGCGGTGAAAAGACAGAAACCCCAGAAGAGACTCCAGGAGAGACTCCTGCAGAGACTCCGGAAGAAACCCCAGAAGAAGAAGAGGAACCAGCACAGGGTGTTACAGACACATCTATCCTTGTTGGAAACTCTGCTGCCACATCCGGTGCCTATGCACCAGTAGGTGTACCTTTCAACGCAGGAATCGAAGCTTACTTTGCCATGATCAATGATGCTGGCGGTGTAGATGGAAGAATGATTGAATTCACCCATATCGATGATGAGTTCGATCCAGTAAAGGGTAAGGCTGCACTATCCACACTGGTGGAAGATGAGGAAATCTTTGCTCTGGTTGGTCACTTTGGTACACCCGTTGTCGGTGCCACCATCGAAGACGTGAAGGAATACGGAATTCCAGCAGTTTATTTCGCAACAGGAATCGGTCAGCTTTACAACGACAAAGCTGAAGGAAAAGACAAAGGCATCTTCCCTGTACAGCCAATCTACAAGACCGAAGGTCAGATCATGGTTGCCCGTGCAGTAGGTGACTTTGATGCACAGAAGATCGGCGTCATCTACACGAACGACGATGCCGGTAAGGACCTCTACTCAGGTGTGGAAGCCAAGGCAAAAGAGCTTGGCATTGAAGTTGTGGCTGAGCAGGTTGCTGCTGGTGCAACAGACGTGTCCTCCGCTGTCACATCCATCAAGAATGCTGAAGTGGACTTCATCATAGGAGCTGCCATTCAGGCGACGATTCCTACCATCGTGAAGGAACTTGCTGCACAGAACGTGAACAAGGATGTCATCACAACCTACGTGAACGTTTCTCCTGTTATCTCTGAGGCGGTTGTGAACGAAATCGACGGCAAATTCGACGTATACGGACTTGGCTGGGTAGACCTGGTGGAGAATGCGGACGCACTGGCTGCATTTGCTGAGTGGGCTCCAGACTATGCGACAAACGTCTATGCCATGACTGGCTGGATCGCTGGACACTTCTTCACAGAAGGTCTCAAGAGAGTGGAAGGAACCGTCACATGGGATAAGTTCATGGATGCTATGGAAAGCGAACCCATCAAGAACCCATTCGGTGGAACCATCAACTATGCAGATGGCCTAAGAGCAGGTACTCAGGAAATGAACCTGGCCAAGGTTGCCATGGTTGAAGGTGCTCCTGGCTGGGAGCCAGTGGACGGACTGCAGTCCATGGATTCACTTCTAGGAAACTAGTATAATCATAAATGAATAGAAAGACCGATCAATGCCGTGGGACACACGGAAGAATCTGATTTGTTTCAGAGGAGGCGACCCACCGTGAATCGGTGGGGTGTGTCAGTACACCATTTACTGGTCTTGGATAGGGGCAGGCGAAGTACCTGCCCTTATTTTTAAAAAAGAACCCTGATAGGAGGAAATGTTTTATGTCGTATAAAGATAAAGTCATAACGCTGGAACAGGCACTGGATATGATAAGGCCTGACATGAATGTTGTAACAGGACTTGGTGCAGGAGAAGCCCAGCTGATCATGAACAACATCCATACCATTGCAGATCGAGTGAAGAATGTGACCATAACCAACTGTCTCTCCATGGCCCATGGTGATTTTCTCAGTGAGGAGTATGTAGACAGCTTCAATATCGATGGCTGGTTTTTTTCACCCCCACTCAGAAAAGCTTTCAAGAATGGCAATATCTCCTTTATTCCCAATCATCTGCACCTGGCCGGATGGAAGAGACTTGACCATGTGAAGCCGGATATATTCGTGGGTACCGCTTCCATGCCCGATAAACATGGATTCATCTCCCTTTCCACATCGAATACCTATGAATCCCAGATGATTGAAACTGCGGATATTGTTATTCTTGAGATCAATCCCAATTATCCGAGAACCTTCGGAGATGTGGAGATCCATTATTCCGAAATCGACTATTTCATCGAGGCGGACTATCCTGTTCCTACCCTTCCGGATGTGGAGCCCAATGAGAAGGACAAGAAGATCGGAGCCCTCATTGCGGATCTCATAAACGATGGAGATACCCTGCAGCTTGGCATCGGCGGCATCCCCAATGCCGTTGCCTACGCGCTGAAAGACAAGAAGGATCTGGGCATCCATACGGAAATGATGACCTCCGGCATGGTGGAGCTCATTGAAGCCGGCGCAGTCACAGGAAAGAAGAAGACCCTTCATAAGGGCAAGCATGTGGCGACCTTTGCCCTGGGAAACAAGAAGCTCTATGACTTCATCGACAACAATCCTTCCGTGATGATCCTCAACGGTAAGTATGTCAATGATCCTGCGGTCATCGGACTGAACGACAACATGGTGTCCATCAACACGGCTATGGAAGTGGATCTTTCCGGTCAGGTGTGTTCCGAGTCCATCGGTCACATCCAGTTCTCCGGAACCGGAGGACAGGCGGATACCGCCGTCGGTGCACAGAATGCCAAAAACGGCAGAAGCTTCATCGCCCTGTATTCCACAGCCATGGTGAGAAACCCTGAGACCGGTGAAAAGGAAGAGAAGTCCAAGATCGTGCCCCTTCTGAAGAGAGGCGCCATCGTGACGCTTTCCAGAAATGATGTGGATATGGTGGTCACCGAGTATGGCGTGGCCCATCTAAGAGGAACCAATGTGAGAGAGAGAATCGAAAGACTCGTTGCCATCGCGCATCCGGATTTCAGAGAGGAAATCATGAAGGAAGCCCATGAAATCGGTCTGATTTTCGACAGGTAGGGAGGACATTATGGCGTATTTCAGTGTAAACGGAAAAAAGGTCTACTATGAGACCCATGGAGAAGGAAAGCCGCTGATTCTACTAAACGGCATCATGATGTCCACAAAAAGCTGGACCATCTTCAAGGAGACGTTCAGTCATCAGAACAGACTGATTCTCGTGGATTTTCTGGACCAGGGGCAGTCGGACAAGGTGTTTGAGCCCTATACTCAGGAACTCCAGGTGGAGGTGGTGAAAGGGCTCATTGAAGAGCTCGGCTATGAGAAGGTGAATCTTCTGGGCATTTCCTACGGAGGAGAAGTGGCCCTGCAGTTCATTGTGAAGTATGAGCATCTGGTGGACAGGCTGGTGCTGTTTAACACCACCTATCGCACCAGTCCCTGGCTGAAGGACATCGGTGATGCCTGGAACCTTTCCAGAGGCGATGCCATGGATTACTACCTGACCACCATTCCCGTCATCTATTCTCCCTCCTTCTACAACCGGAACAGAGCCTGGATGGAGGCAAGGAAGAAGCTGCTTACGGATACGGTTTTCAGCGACAAGGACTTCATGGACTCCATGGTGAGGCTCACCGTCAGTGCGGAAAATCATGATGTGAGGGAAGAGCTGAAAGGCATCAGAACGAAGACCCTGATTGTCAGCAGCGAGCATGACTTCGTGACACCGAAGGAGGAACAGCAGGAACTGCACAGGCTCCTTGAGAATTCAGATTATGTGCTGCTTCCCGATACAGGACACGGGTCCATGTACGAGCAGCCCGCACTGTTCACTGCACTGACGCTGGGGTATGTCAATGCTAAAGACCTCTCCATGAGCGTACTTTAGCGCATAGGCATTGGCACTGTTTCATATTTCTGTTTTATGTGGTAGAATTTTAACTGATGTAAAACAAAAGCCCAGTCTGCATGAGCATAGAGAAGGACTGGCAGTTAGGAGAAACACTTGGAAGAGTTTGTGAATTTACCGAAAACCAAAAGAGGACAGAAAACTTTAGACAATATCGTACGTGCTGCGGAAGACCTGTTTTATGAGAAGGGCTATCATGCCACCTCCATCATTGATATCACCAATGAAGCGGATATCGCGCTGGGGACTTTCTATATCTATTTCAAGGACAAGTACAGCTTATATAAGTATCTTCTGCTAAGCTACAGCCACGAAATCAGAAAAGCCATCGCAGTGGACATCAAGCCGTCTCACACCAGATTTGAAGCGGAAAAGATCGGTCTCAAAGCATTTCTCCATTTCATTCGGAAAAACAAACATGTTTACAACATCATCTGGGAGTCGCTGTATATAGATAAGACGCTGTTTGTGGATTATTATGAGAGCTTCGCCGACAGATATGCCCAGGCGCTGAAGAAAGCCCAGGGCGAGGGAGAAGTGGTCAACGTGGACCCTGTGATCCTCAGTTATCTCCTGATGGGGGTATCGAACTTCATCGGTCTGAAGTATGTCATGTTTGACGAGGATAATGAGGAAGAGTTTGATACGGTGGTGGATAAAGTCATGGAGATTCTAAGAGCAGGTATGTTCCTTCACACGAAATAGAATCTCAGAATATTCTTCAGAAAAAAACAGAACCCGGAAAATCATCCATCTGGATGGTTTTCCGGGTTCTGCTGTTGCAGCAGGAAATCATGTAGGGTATCCTTGCTCCCCTGCTACTGAAGCAGATACAGAATCAGAAGATGCAGGGGATAGGCGGTGTAGAATCCGTATTTCAGAAGGATGTTTCTGGGGCCGGGTTTTCCGTTGTAGGCTGCAATAAAGGGAACCGCAAGAACGGAATAGTACTGAACACCTCTGGAAAGAAGGATGTTGAGAATTCCGATGAAGACAACCATGAGAAGCACCTTTCTCAGTCCATCCACCTTTCTCAGTCCATAGAATGTGAGGATATAGAGAATGCCCAGCATTCCGTAATCCGTATGAAAGTATTCCGACAGAAAAAACGCGAGAAAGAGTACGGCCACGGAAATCACAGGCTTTTTCATGAAATACTCTTCTATGGCATGAACCGCTAAGAGGCCAAGAAAAAGGGTGAAGAAGATGTTCTGATGGGTGTTGTTCATACCACCGAAGAATGCGTAATCAAAGGGCAGTTCAGACACCAGTGCGAACAGGAGCAGACGTATGCTGTATTTCTTCACATCTCTTGTATGGAAGTATCCTTCCACCAGAAGAAAACAGTAGATGGGGAAGGCGATTCTGCCTATGATTCTGAAATTGGGTTCAAAGGAAAAGAAAATTGCGCCTACATGGTCAATAATCATGGTGGTCAGTGCGATCAGTTTCAAATACGTGTTGTTCATACAATTAACTCCTACTCTCTGTATCGTCATGACTTCTCATTGAATAATGGTCTTTTCATCTGAACATGCTCAGGACGAAAGAATGAAATCTCATCCTGAGCATGTGTGGTTACTTCTCTTATTCATGTGCTTTTCTTCAGAAACCAGGGGAAGAACTTACTGGTTCATCTGGCATAGGCTTTGAAATCCTCTCAGTCCGATGTGCAGACTCATGAATCTACATTCTCGCACATGTAGGATACGGCAACGGTTCCCACACCTGCGCTCATTCCTACAATGGTGGAAATGTTCATTGTATATTCAGGTTCGTAGCCCAAGAGGGCTACAGCTCTTTCTTTCAGGTCATTGGCCCGCTTCTCGGCGTTGGCATGCAGGATGGAGAAACGGGTGATTTTCTTGTGGTCATGATCATTTTTCATAATCTGCAGAATCTTATCGGTATTGGACTTTTCACTGAATGCTTTTGCGGCAATGCTGCCTTTTCCTTCATCATCCAGTGAAACCACTGGTTTGAGATTCATGATGGAACCGGCAAGGCCTGCGGCCTTGTTCAGTCTTCCGGATCGGACCATGTATTTCAAGGTATTGACACTGACAAGGATTTTCGTGTCCTTTCTCAAGGCTTCAATTTCCGATACGATTTCTGGGAGATCTTTCCCCTGCTGGATCAGCTCGGATGCCTTCATGACGAGAAGTCCTTCTGCACCGGAATTCTGCTTCGAATCGACGACGATGATTTCCTTCCCATCCTTTCTGAAACGCTCTGCTGCTTTATCAAGGACTCCATGGGTACCACTCTGGGCTTTCGCCACGGTGATGACGAGGATCTTGTCGTAATGGGAGGCGATGGTTCCGAGGTAATTCTCCGCCACTTTCGGATTGGGCTGAGCGGATTTGGGGTATTCCTCCACCTGGTCCAGGAGGGGATAGAACACTTCCGGCGTCATGGTCACCTTATCCAGATAAGTGGAGCTGTCGAAGAGCAGATTCAGCGGCATCATATGAATCTGGTGCTGATCCATATACTCCAGAGGGAGATCCGCAATGGAATCCGTCACCAGGGCGATGGGATATTTTCTGTGGTAGGCGTCTTCATTCTGGCGGATCATATCATCCGCTTTCTGCTGCAGGATGATACCCTTGGTCTTCAGAATCTGGAAGATCTGAGTAGGCTCATTGGTATGAATGTGAACCTTGGCCTTGCCTGTATTTCCTGCCACGATAAGGGAATCTCCGTAAGGGGTCAGCTCATTTCTGATTGCATCAAGGTCCAGATTCGTTCCGGAGAGCAGCGCTTCGGTGCAGTACCGTTCATGGATGACGTCGTGATCATGGGAAGGATATTCGGTGAAGGCAATGTCCTCCTGGTCTATGTCATGGTCGGAAACGAAATGTCCGGTCTTCAGAAACTGCGTGAATCCTTCCACGAAATAGACGAATCCTTTGGCGCCGGAATCCACCACATTGGACTCTTCCAGAATCTTCAGCTGATGGGGAGTCTCCTTCAATGAGGCGATGGCCACCTGGGCTGAGCTTGATAGAAGCTCATGAAAATCCTTGGCATGGTCTTTGTATCTGTCAATGGCTTCCGCCCAGTCCTTGATGACGGTGATGATGGTGCCTTCCACGGGGTTTGAGATGGCGTGATAGGCATGAGGAACGGCGTTTTTAACCATATCCGCGAAGGAGGCCATGGTAAGATTGTCGTCGGTTCGGATACTCATGAAGATTCCGTTGATGTACTGGGCGATGATGATGCCGGAATTTCCTCTGGCTCCTGTCAGCGCCGCATCGGCGATGGAATTCATGGTTTCCTTGACGGTCTTCGCAATCTTCGCTTCCTGCATGATGGTATACATCGTATGGGCAAGATTGCTTCCAGTGTCTCCATCGGATACGGGAAATACATTGATTTCATTCAGCACCCTCTTGTTCCGGATGACTTCCTGTGCCCCCGATAGAAAGGAATAATAGATTTTTTCACTGTCTAAATAAGTTATACTCATACTCTTTGGTCTCCTTCTGACTTATCTAATATTGAACAGGTTCGTTGCCACATAATAGGTGATGCCGGCGGTGGCTGCGTTTAAAAAGGTTCCCCACATCAGATCAATGATGGTGATGGTCACGGGCCAGTCTTTCAGTGTAGCCAGATTCGTCAGATCATAGGTGCCATAGGTGATGAGTCCGAAGAATGCACCGACAGAGACTGCATAGAAGAGGCTCTGTTTTTCGATGGCTGGACTTATGACGAAAAATACAAGTCCTGCAATGAACATGGCATAGAAGATCAGAGCTGCGGGCCAGTTCACAGGTCCCATGAGATGACCCAGATATTCCTTGTAGAGTTTTTTCGAGATGACGCCGAGCCATACGATGTCAACGAGAAAGAAGATGACCAGGGTCATGAGATAAAGTTTTAAAAATTGCATAACGGTTTCCTCCTTGGCATTTATTGTCAGCTTCAGGTATATATACTTATTATAAATCAGATTTATTTCTGAGTGTTGTACAAAATGTTATTATTTCGACTTTTCTGCATCTTTCTCTTCGGTCTCTTTGTATAGAATCGGTGAGGTTCCGAAGAAAAGTCTGGTGGCAAGAGCTTCTTTCTCCAGAATTCGGAGCTCTTCCAGAAGCGTGTCCTCGCTTCTCGGGTCTTCCGGCGTCTTGATGCCGGCCAGAGGCGTTTTCGTCTTCTTCAGCTGATTGCTGTAGTTTTTCCAGAGGCTGCCTCTGATTCGGGCGGAACTGGAAGGTTTAGTGAGAATCAGAAGAATCTCGCTGCGAAACAGTTCGAGGACTTCCGGTGGACTCTGAACCTCTAATGCGGCCATGTCTCTGCCCAGCTTTCTTGCTCTGGTGTTATGGATCTCCTGACAGAGAAATTTGAGAATATACCAGGCTTCATAGAGATCTGTGAGATCTGTGAGGGGAAGATCCTTCAGCCAGGTATAGGCCATGACTCTTCTTTTATAGTCCCAGAAGGCGATGGGATCCTTCAGAAGATCCACAGATGCGCCGAAGGGATCATGACCTGAAGGATCCGGCCCGATGAAAAAGTGTATGTCGTCTGTCTCTGGTGCCTTTCTGCATTGTATAAAGCGCAGTTCCGGATAGGCCGCTTCAAGCTTTTCCAGTTCATAATGCGGCAGGAGATCCTTCAGTATGCCGATTTCGATTTTCTCTTTTGTGATGATGTTTTCCTTACGCATGATGATTTATGCTCCTTCCTATGTCTTCCTGGACCTTCTCCACATAGGTTTTCATATCGAATTTTCTCTCCAGACCATTGGCATTCATGTAGCGCACCTTTCCGAAGATGGGACGCTCTTTCCAGCCTCTGTCATGCTTTCCGAAGCACCAGGCAACTCCTGCGAACCCATTGGGGTCTCTGCCGTCCAGATTGTACTTGTTGTTGAGATGCAGTGCAGTTTCATAGGCGGTTTCGGGACTTTCCGTCCATTCGATGATCTTCTTGCCCCAGTACATTCTCATATATCCCTGCATCTTGCCCGTGTGGACCATTTCAAGCTGCGCCGCATTCCAGTAGGGATCATGGGTCTTTCCTTCTTCCAGTTCTGTCAGAGTGTAAAGGTAGGGCCTTTCATCCTCCTGGTGTGCCAGAAGCGTTTCTCTTGCAAAGGACGTGATGGAGGCGAAGGAGTCATAATTGGGATTATGAAGGACAAAGTTCACCGCCAGCTCTCTTCGGACGATGAGCTCATCCAGAAACACTCTTTTGTTTTCCGAGTGATGGTCCTTCAGGGATAGATAGATTTCCAGCGGCGAAATCTGGCCGAAATGGAAATAAGGGGAGAGGTCGGAGCCCAGATTCTCGGAAGGGTCATTTCTCTTGTCCGCATAGAAGTCCAGTCTGTGTTTGATGAATTCATCCAGTCTTCTTCGGGCCTCACTGTATCCGCCTTTATAGAGGTGAGACACGGTGGATACCTCCCTGTTCACACTGAGCTCTTCCATGACAGATTCTGCATCTTCAAAGGGGATGGAAGGAAAGGCTGGCGAAATGGCAAGGGAAAAGTTTTCCATCTTTCTTCTTTCCAGGGGCAGCGCGTATTCTGGGATCAGTCGCTCGATTTTCCTCCGTATGGTCGCTGCCGAATACTCCTCCTTCATGGAAGTTTCATCTGCAGGAACCAGAACGTCGGATTCCACCTGGAACATGGGGCAGGATGCTGCTTCTGCCGCTTCGCTCCGCCACTTTCGCTGGAGGCTCAGGTACCCTCGATCGGTGACCAGTAGCGCTGCTTTCTCCGACAGCTTCACGGCTCCCGTGGAGGGAGTGTCCTTCAGAACGATGAACTGGATGCCCATGGCCCAAAGCTCCTTCTTCACTTCCAGAAGTCCCTCCACCATGAAACGGTAGTGCCTTTCATAGGCTTCGGGATAGTCGTCCGTGAGTCCGAAATAGACCAGAAGGGGAAGATGAAGTCTGTTTGCTTCATCTATGGCATAGGCTAGTGCATGATTGCAGGTTACTCTCTGGGAGGCCTGCATCCAGTAAAGGACGTAGTCTCCCTCTCGAGGGTCCATGTTATTGAGTTTCTGTATTCGTCCTTGTGGAATCATCTTCGCGCCCCCTTCTTTCTAGATATCCATTCCGACCTTGCCATCGGAGATTTCCACGATTCTGTCGGCTTTCTCCGCGATTCTTCGATCATGGGTGATGATGACGAAGGTGGTGCCGAATTTCTCATTGATGTCACGCAGTAGATTGTAGATGGTCTCTGTGGTGTCGGAGTCCAGATTACCTGTGGGTTCATCCGCCAGGATGATCTTGGGATTGTTCATGAGGGCTCTGGCGATGGCGGTTCTCTGCTGCTGTCCACCGGACATGTTGGTGGCCAGGTTGTTCTTCACCTTTTCTAGGCCGACGAGATTCATGAGTTCGTTGGCGCGGTCCAGGGTTTCCCTGCTGACCTTCTCATCTATGATGCGGTGTGGCATCAGCACATTTTCAAGGGCTGTGAATTCCGGAAGGAGATAGTGGAACTGGAAGATGAATCCCATGGTTTTGTTTCGGAGATCCGCCAGCTCATCCTTCTTCATCTGGTCTGTCCTTTTTCCACCGATGAAGACTTCTCCGCTGGTGGGTTTATCCAGGGTGCCCACGATGTTCAGCAGGGTGCTCTTACCGCTGCCGGACTGTCCGATGATGGAAGTGAAGCTTCCCTCCTCTATATCTAGATTCAGGTCATAAAGGACCTGGGTCTTCACTGTGGTTCCATATATTTTATTGATGTTTTTCAGTTCTATGATATTCTTACGCATTTCTGATCACCTCGATGGGGTCCAGTCTGGAGGACTTTCTGGCAGGAATAAGTGCGGCGACGACGGATGCGATGACGGCAATGAATGCAGACAGGGCAATGAACATGGGGTCAATGAACAGAGGAACCACCGGGGTTCCATCCGGATTCAGGGCGAATTTCGTGAAGGCGAAGGCCAGAAGGAGGCCTAGAATGACACCCAGAACTGCGCCTGCAACACCTAGCAGAAGTCCCTGGAACAGGAAGATGAGACTGGAAGTCTTATCTCTTATACCCATGGCTTTCAGGATACCGATCTGCTTGGATTTCTGCACTACAGTGATGGCAAGGATGCTTGCGATACCAAGGAGTACGGAGATCATGACGAAGACCTGAATCATGATGCTGGAGACGCTCTGTCCGTTGAGACCGCTGAGGAGATCCTCATTCTGGTCCTTCCAGTTGTCCACCAGCAGTTCATCACTGCTCAGTCTGTCACTGATGGATGCGGCCACAGCATCTGCTGCGAACACATCCGTCACCTGCATGTCGATGCTGGTCACACGATCTTCAAAGGAGAACATGTCCTGGGTGGTGGGAAGAGTTGTGATGGTCCAGGAGCTGTTCAGGGACGATACGCCCAGGTTGAAGATTCCTGTCACGGTGAAGGTATGGGTTTCGCCGAAATTGGCCACCACGTCGATTTCATCTCCGATATCGATGCCGGACTCGTTCTTGAGATCGATACCGATCAGGACTTCATAGTCGTTTTCAGGAAGAGTTCCTTCCACGACGCTCTCTTTGATGTTGTAAAGCGCATCGGATTCATCGATGTTGAATCCTCGTACAAGGATGCTGAAGGTGTCATCCTCGTGATTGATCAGAGCCGGACCGTCTGCTGCGACTGAAAGGTTGATCACCTGATCTTCCTTGTCTCTTATGGAGGAGAGGATTTCATCATATCCTTCAATGAGTTTATCCTCGTTGGTTGCTGTGATGCTTATCTGAGGCTGATTGCCGATGGTGGTATCCACAAGTGACTTCTGAAGCCCCTGAATCAGGGAGCCGATGAAGATCTGAACCGATACGCCGATGGCGATGCCCAGGGCAATGAGCAGGGTCTGTCCTTTGCTGGATTTAAGAAACCGTAGCGCGATTTTAAAGGGTAGTTTCATCTGTATGTCCTCCTGCTAGTGAAATGATGTCATCGAAAGTGGTCAGGATATAGTCTGCCTTCAGAATCTGGGCTTTTTCACCGAGACTTTTAATGGCGTGACCCCCAACGATGATTTTCACGTTTTTGTCCACTTCTCTGATCCTTGCGATGGTGTTTCGGGTGGAAATCAGATGATAGGGATTGGAGATGCTGATGGCGATATAATCCAGATTCTGCGTTTTCAGGCCGGATACGAATACCTCTCTTGGGGTGTTGCTGCCCACATATGTAGATTCATAGCCCAGCATGGTGAAATAGTCGGTGATCATTCTAGCGCCCAGTTCATGATATTCATCGCTGGGGCAGATGACTGCAACCTTTTTTCCACTCTTCACGCCGTATTTCTCATCTCGCTCTCTGATCACATAGGGATACATGTTTTCGATGATGGTTCTCACGATGGAAGTTCTGATATGCTCTTTCCAGATATCCATTTCTTCGTTTCCTGTACCTTCCATGGAATTCAGGGAAGGGGTCAGCACTTTTTCGTATACATCCATGACACTGAGTTTTCGTTCTTCAAGAAGTTCCTTGACAAATGAGAGAGATTTCTCTCTGTTTTCGGATTCAATGATTTCATTGAATTCCATCAGATAATTGTTCATAACACACCTCTTTACTGATAATTATTATTCGTTGTGTTCATAATATACCACGCAATGAAATATTGCAATCAATTTAATTGTATAACTTGCTTATTATCACAAAACGTGATTTAATAGAATCACAAATACGATAATACGAAAAATATCACATAATGAGTGCAAAGAAGAACTATATAGAGAGGAGGAGAAGTGCTCAGAATGGATGAGCATGATAGAAGATGAACAGTGAATTCACCATCAGAATCAAAGAGCTGAGAAAGAAAAATAATCTGACGCAGAAAGATGCAGCCAAGCTTCTTGGCATCGGACAGACCACCATCGCCAATTATGAAAATGGAACCAGAGTACCGGATCTTATGAAAGTAGCGGAAATTGCAGATCTTTATAAGGTGTCGGTGGATTATCTCCTTGGAAGAGAAGACTATGCCCAGAAAGTCCAGGAGAAGAGTGTGGAAGAGGAAAAGCCGGAGTTCACCTATGAGGAATACATGAAGAGTCTTCTGGATGGAGACAAGAAAGCGGTGAGAAAGATCCTTCTTTCCTTCCTGAAAAAGGGGGTGCCCTCCAGAGTCATCTATGAGGACTATATCAGGCGCTCCTTGAGAGAGGTAGGAGAACTCTGGGAGAAGGGAGAACTGCCCATCTGGAAAGAGCATTTCATTTCGGAAATCTCCCTGGAGAATATGGCGCTGATCAAAAGAAGGAAGTATAAGGAAAACGAAGACAGAAAACCCATTCTCCTTCTGACCCCGGGTGCTGAGCAGCACAATATCGGTCTCAAGATGGTGGGAGACATGCTGGAAGCCAATGGTCACAATGTGATCTATCTGGGGAATCTCATTCCCACAGACAACATCATTCAGGCCATCGAGGAGAAGAAGCCCTATGCCATCATTCTCTCTGTGACCATCGCCTACCACATCGACTCCGCAAAGAATCTCATCGACATTCTGAAGCAGAGATTCGGCACGAAGACACCTACGATTCTCATCGGGGGAGGTGCTTTCGACCGTGTGGAGAATGTGGCCATGGTTACCGGCGCCGACAAGTACTGCAGAGACATCGATGAAATAGAGAAGAATCTGAGAAGAATATAAGGAAAAGCGCCCCGACCAAGCTCTTGATCGGGGCGCCTTCTCTTAAGAGGTGTTACTGATGCAGGTCTGACAGGAGATAAATCTCATCCTTAAATTCAATTCATCCATTGAATGTAGGCAGTGCTTATAATAGAATGGATAGCAAAGAGAGGTGACTTGTTTGAATTACGATACCGGAACCATATTATTTGCCTTTGGGCTGACTGTTTTTGCCGGTCTGGCCACAGGAGTGGGAAGTCTTATGGCTTTCTACACGAAGAAAACCAATAAAAAATTCCTGTCCGCAGCCTTGGGCTTTTCCGCAGGGGTCATGATCTATGTATCTCTCATAGAAGTCTTTGTGAAGGCAAGAGATTCTCTGGAAGCGGTACATGGGGAAAGCCTGGGCTATCTTTATGCCACGTTGTCTTTCTTCGGCGGGATTTTCATCATTGCCCTCATCGACAAACTGGTGCCCAAAGCGGAGAATCCCCATGAGCTGAAGGATCCAAGTGAGATGGAAGAGCTTCCACAGCAGGAGAAGGATGCCCATGAATCCCATCAGCTGCTTCGTATGGGTCTGTTTTCAGCCCTGGCCATAGCCATCCATAACTTTCCGGAAGGGCTGGCCACGTTCATTGCGGCTTTGGAAGACCCCACCATGGGTGTGAGCATAGCCATCGCCATAGCCATCCATAATATACCGGAAGGTATCGCGGTCTCTGTACCCATCTTCTATGCCACCGGAAGCAGAAGAAAGGCGTTCAAGTTCTCTTTTCTTTCCGGGCTGTCAGAACCCATCGGTGCCATCATCGGCTACTTCCTTCTGAGAAGTTTTCTGAGTGATTCCATGTTCGGCATTGTATTTGGCATGGTGGCAGGAATCATGGTGTATATTTCACTGGATGAGCTTTTGCCCACAGCGGAAAAGTACGGAGAACATCATATCGCAATCTACGGACTGATCTCAGGGATGATGGTCATGGCCGCAAGTCTGGTGCTGTTCAGCTGATGAATCTGTTCATCTGCGGTTTATGCAGTGATTATTGAATAAGCAGAAAAAAGACTGTTTCCGTTGAGAATTCTTCTCTCTGGAAACAGTCTTTTTCATGAAAATGGTCGGAGTGACAAGACTTGAACTTGCGACCTCTTGACCCCCAGTCAAGCACGCTACCATCTGCGCTACACCCCGACGAACAAACTAATTATAGCCTATCGCCATGGAACATTCAAGACCTGATTCCAGAATCCTGTGATGGGAGGGGAGCGGAAATGGAAAAAATAATGTTTACAGTATCTTTCTACAATATTAATTAAAGCAGAGTAGATGCATTGTATAATAAAGTAAACCATAGTTTCGTCGAAAGGAGATGGATGACCATGCTGGAAGCAAAAGATGCTTATTGCATAAACTGCGAGAAAATAACATACTTCATACTTACAGAAGAAGGATATGAATGCCAGAACTGTAAAGGAATCAATACCATGCGAGGCCCCAGAGACCTGAATGAAGATCCTTCCCTGAAGGCGGACACGGTGGTGGATCTGTACACACCCGATGAAATGGAATAGAAGAAGTGCAAGAAGGCAGGGTTTTCAACCTTGCCTTTTTCATTGATATCAAAGAAAAAAGCATGTAAACTAAGAAGGTACATTAGTAAGAACAGTAATATGGAGACATTATGCCCAGGAAGGAGCAGAAATGATTCTTGAAAGAGTGAAGGAATACATCCTTTCCAATAACCTGATCAGACGAGATGAGAAAATTCTCGTGGCTTTTTCCGGGGGAGCGGATTCGCTGGCCCTTCTTCTGATGCTGCACGAGCTGAAGGCGTCCCTGCCAATGGAGCTGGGTGCCTGCCATGTGAATCACATGTTAAGAGGAGAAGATGCTTTGGCGGACGAAGTCTTCTGCAGAGAGA
Organism: Proteiniclasticum aestuarii; assembly: GCF_017368455.1. Classification (GTDB taxonomy): domain Bacteria; phylum Bacillota; class Clostridia; order Clostridiales; family Clostridiaceae; genus Proteiniclasticum; species Proteiniclasticum aestuarii. Next base: position 232,988 of record NZ_JAFNJU010000005.1, read on the forward strand.
CGGCCGAAAGGCTTTCCATTCCTTTCTACAGTATGAGGAAAGACGTGAAGACCTATGCAAAGGAAAAAGGACTGTCCTTTGAAGCGGCAGGAAGAGAAGTAAGGTATGCATTTTTTAAGGATATTATGGTAAACCATAACTATGAGAAGTGCGCCACGGCCCATCACCTGGATGACCAGGTGGAGACCATCCTCCTCAATCTCATGCGAGGCAGTGGTCTCAATGGACTCACGGGAATGTCTTCGAAAAGAGAGGAGTTCATCAAGCCCATCCTGTTTCTGAAGAAAGAGGAGCTTTGCGGTTACCTTGACAAGCGGCAGATGATGCCCAGGGAAGATGATTCCAACAGGGACAATGTCTATCAGAGAAACAAAGTGAGAAATGAACTGATTCCCTATATCAGAGAAAACTTCAATGAGGATTTCCCCGAAACGGTATGGAGAATGTCGGAACTTCTGAAGGATGATCTTGATTATATACAGATCGAGATGGAGAAAGTGAAACGTCTGTATGTGAAACAGGTGGAAAATAAGAGGATCGTCATTGAGAAGGAAGCGTTTCAAGCCCACAAGGCGCTGCTGACGCGAGTACTTTTACAGGCCATTTCCGTCGTGAAAGGGGATGTGTCCGACATCGAAGAAGTGCATATCCGGGACATGATGGCTCTTCAGAAAAAGGAGACCGGTAAACGCGTCGATATCAAGGATGACGTCATAGCCAGAAACGATTATGGAAATCTCATAATCGAGAGAAAAAAAGCAGATTCAGAAAGGGAAGAAAGAATGCTTCATGAGGAACTGAAAATTCCAGGGACCTACCTGGTGGATGGGAAGACCATCCGACTCCGTTATGTGGAAAGAGATGAGATGGTCAAGGACAAGAAACTGAGATTCTTCAATGGCGATCTCATGGAGGAAACCGTCATTGTGAGAAACCGGCAGGAAGGCGACCGGATGAGACCCTTCGGCATGAACGGATACAGAAAACTCAAGAATATTCTCATTGATAAGAAGATCAGCAGAGAAGACCGGGACAGGCTGCTCATCTTCCAGAACAGAAATGAGGTGTTCTATATCGGATCCATGATCATCAGTGATGATTATAAAGTGAAAGACAATACAGAGAAGATTCTTGAAATCGGAATCTTTGAGGAGGAACCAAATGATTGAAAATGATGTAAAAGAAGTGCTGATCAGCAGAGAAGAGCTGGCAGATAAGTGCAGAGAACTGGGAGCGAAGATCAGCAGGGACTTTGAAGGAAAGGACCTGGTGCTGGTGGGCATCCTGAAAGGATCTGTGGTATTCATGACAGATCTCATGAAGGAAATCACCATCCCCTGCAATATCGAGTTCATGGAAGTGTCCAGTTACGGAACGGGAGCGGTAAGCTCCGGTGTCGTGAAGATCAATAAGGATCTGGACATGGACATCACAGGAAAGAATATACTCATCGTGGAGGACATCATCGATACAGGCCTGACCTTAAGCTATCTTGTGAACTATCTCAAGACAAGAGGCGCTGCCGGAATCGATATCGTGTGTCTTCTGGACAAGAAGGAAAGAAGAACCAATGACATTCCCGTAACCTATGTGGGCTATGAAGTCCCTGATGAGTTCATCATCGGCTATGGCATCGATTATGCGGAAAAGTACAGAAATCTTCCTTATGTGGCATCCCTTAAAGAAGAAATTTATCAGAAATAAGATCGATTATCCTTTATTCTTTCAGGATTTCCCTGTAGAATAAATAGTATACAATTTAATTGGAAGAGCATTCTTCTAAATGAGCAAAAGAAAGGAGCAGGCAAAAAGTAGAATTGCCTGATGAGCGTATGAATACAAATCGTAAAGTACCCAATATGTTCAGCTTTGTTGCGGTAATCATGCTGTTTTTCATCGCCATGCTGTTATTCAACAACGTGGACAATCAGCTGAATTCCATTTCGTTTAATGAGTTCACCACCGAGTACAGAGCAGACAAAATCAAAGAAATCAATATCTCCAGTGATGGCATGACCATCAAGGGAATCAAAACAGATGACACCACTTTCACAACGGTGGCGGCACCTGAAAGACTGGCCCAGTTTCTGAGTGAGGAAGGGAAGGACACGGTCATCGAAAGATACACGCCAAGATCCGACTTCTCCATCTGGTCCATTCTGACACCCGTGCTTCTTCTAGGTGGTGTAGCCATGTTCCTGATTTTCATGAACAAGCAGAATCAGAATATGGGCAACAGCAACCGAAGCGCCATGAATTTCGGAAAGAGCCGTGCCAAAATGGCCAACCCCGACAACAAGTCCGTGACTTTCAAGGATGTGGCTGGTGCGGAAGAAGAAAAGTATGAACTGGAGGAAGTGGTGGAATTCCTTAAGAATCCGAAGAAGTATCTGGATCTGGGTGCCAGAATTCCAAAGGGAATTCTGCTGGTAGGACCTCCTGGAACAGGTAAGACGCTGCTTGCCAAAGCGGTGGCGGGAGAAGCGGGTGTTCCCTTCTTCAGCATTTCCGGTTCAGACTTTGTGGAAATGTTCGTCGGTGTCGGAGCATCCAGAGTGCGAGACATGTTCGAGCAGGCCAAGAAAAATGCTCCATGCATCATCTTCATCGATGAAATCGATGCGGTGGGCAGAAAAAGAGGAGCAGGTCTTGGTGGTGGACATGATGAAAGAGAACAGACACTGAATCAGCTGCTGGTGGAGATGGATGGTTTCGGTATCAATGAAGGTATCATCATGATCGCGGCAACCAACAGACCTGACATTCTGGATAATGCACTCCTGAGACCCGGAAGATTCGACAGACAGATTGCGGTGGGCTATCCGGATGCTCAGGGAAGAGAAGAGATTCTTAAGGTGCATATCAGAAAGAAGCCACTGGGTGAAGATGTGAATCTGAGTTCCCTGGCCAAAATGACCACTGGCTTCACAGGAGCCGACCTTGAGAACCTCACCAATGAAGCAGCCCTTCTGGCGGTGAGAGCAAATAAGAAGTTCATCACCATGAGAGAGCTGGATGAAGCCATCACCAGAGTCATTGCGGGAACGGAAAAGAAATCCAGACTGGTCTCCGACCATGAAAGAAGGCTGACAGCCTATCATGAAGCAGGCCATGCCATCATCGGCAGAGTGCTTCCGAATATGGATCCCATCCATCAGATCAGTATCATTCCAAGAGGCATGGCTGGTGGATACACCATGCACATTCCTACAGAAGACCGCTCTTATATGAGTAAATCAAGGCTTCTGGACATGATGGTCTCCCTTCTGGGGGGCCGAGTGGCGGAATCTCTAGTGCTGAAGGATATTTCCACAGGGGCCAAGAACGACATCGACAGAGTGTCGAAGATCGCAAGGTCCATGGTAACGGAATATGGAATGAGTGATAAGGTGGGCACCATCTCCTTTGGAGAGGACCAGGAAGTGTTCCTGGGTAGAGATTTCAGCAAGTCCAAGAACTTTTCTGAGAAGATGGGCGAGCTCATCGACGATGAAGTGAAGGAACTGGTGGATACCGCTTATAAGAAGGCGGAAGAAATCCTTACAGAAAACATGGATAAACTTCATATTCTGGCTGCCAAGCTTCTGGAATTCGAGAAGATCGAAGCGGAAGAGTTCGAAGAACTTTTCACCACCGGTCAGATCACAAAACGTGTCCATGGGGATGAGATACCAGTGAAGGAAGCGAAGAAGGCACCAGAAGTGGTAGTGGAAGAAAAGGCTGAAGAAGAGGACTTTAAAGGAAGACCTGTGACCGAAAGCTGATTATATGATAGAAGATGATAATAGGCAGTTGTTCTGCCTATTATTTTACGAAGAAATGTAAATGATTACAGATTCTCGGGTAAGCGCTTTAATCAGATCTCAAGGGATGTTATAATGGTATTTGAATTGGAGGTATTACTATATGGACAAACTGAGACCGGGAATGGTCTATGAACATACTAAGATCGTGACAGAAGAAGATACCGCAGAAGCCCACGGCTCCGGAGATCTACCGGTGTATGCCACACCTGCTCTGGTGGCCCTGATGGAATATGCGTCCAAGGAGCTTGTCAAGCCCGGCCTTTCGGAAGGGGAGACCACGGTAGGCGTGAAAATGGACATATCCCACCTGAAAGCCACGGTAGTGGGCGGCGCAGTGCGTGCACGAGCAGAGCTTCTGGAAATGGAAGGCAGAAGACTACACTTTCGCATCGAAGCCTATGAGGGCGAAATGCTCATCGGTGAAGCGATTCACGACAGAGTAATGGTAGATGCACAGAGATTCATGAGTAAATTCAGCAAATAATATATACAATTTAGGAGGTACACTTTGAAAACAGATATTCAAATTGCACAGGAATCAACCATGCTCCACATCAGGGATGTGGCAGGACAGATGGGACTTACGGAGGACGATCTGGACTTTTACGGAAAGTACAAGGCGAAGATTTCTCTGGACGTCTTAAGAAGAGAAGAGAAGACGGAGGATGCGAAACTCATCCTGGTCACCGCCATCAATCCGACTCCTGCAGGAGAAGGAAAGTCTACCGTAACGGTAGGACTGGGTCAGGCACTGACAAAGATCGGAAAGAAAGCGGTTATCGCGCTGCGTGAACCTTCTCTTGGACCTGTATTCGGGGTCAAGGGTGGCGCTGCCGGCGGTGGATATTCGCAGGTAGTGCCCATGGAGGACATCAACCTTCATTTCACAGGGGATATGCATGCCATCACCACCACCAACAATCTTCTTTCTGCAGCCATAGACAATCACATCCATCAGGGAAATAAACTGAATATAGATGTAAGAAGAATTCTCTTCAAGAGAGTCCTGGACATGAATGACAGAGCGCTCAGACAGGTGAACGTGGGTCTTGGTGGAAAGCCCAACGGCTTCCCGAGAGAAGACGGATTCATGATCACGGTGGCTTCTGAAATCATGGCGATTCTCTGCCTTGCCACATCACTGGAAGACCTGAAGGAAAGAATGGGTCAGATCATGATCGGATACAATTATGACGGAGAAGCGATCTTTGCCAGGGACCTCAACGTCCAGGGCGCCATGGCGCTTCTCATGAAGGATGCCATCATGCCGAATCTGGTTCAGACCCTTGAAAACACCCCTGCCATCATCCATGGCGGACCTTTTGCCAATATCGCGCATGGGTGCAACAGCATCCTGGCCACAAAGACTGCGCTGAAGCTGGGCGATTATGTGGTCACAGAAGCGGGATTCGGTGCAGACCTCGGTGCAGAGAAGTTCCTGGACATCAAGTGCAGATTCGGTGGACTGAACCCAAGTGCGGTGGTCATTGTGGCAACTGTAAGAGCGCTGAAGCATCACGGCGGCGTACAGAAAGCGGATCTTTCCACTCCGAATGTGGAGGGGCTTGAAAAGGGAATCGTCAACCTGGAGAAGCAGATTGAGAACATCAGAAAGTTCAATCTGGAGCCTGTGGTTGCCATCAATAAATTCGTTTCCGATTCGGATGAGGAAATCCAGTACATCGAGAACTTCCTGAACAAGATGAACGTCAAGGTTGCCCTGACCGAAGTATGGGAAAAAGGCGGAGAAGGCGGAGTCGAGCTTGCTCATAAGGTCATCGAGGTGGCAGAGGGTGCGGGCACCTATAAGCCTCTATATGATGTGGAGCTTCCTATAAAGGAGAAGATCGGCACCATCGTGAAGGAAATCTACGGCGGAAGCAGCGTCGCCTACTCACCGAAGGCGGAAAAGGCCATCCGAGAAATCGAGGCCATGGGACTGGACAAGAAGCCCATCTGTATGGCGAAGACCCAGTACTCCCTTTCTGACAACCCTAAGCTTCTGGGAGCGCCTTCGGGCTTCGAAGTGAAGGTCAATGAGGTGAAGCTTTCAAACGGCGCAGGCTTCATTGTATGCCTCACAGGAGATGTCATGACCATGCCTGGTCTGCCGAAGGTTCCAGCTGCCAACAATATGGACATTGATGAGGATGGAAACATACTCGGATTATTCTAGAAAATATGAATAATGGTGAAGCCAGTCCCAATGACTGACTTCACTTTTCTTATGAAAACAGGAAGCCGGACAGTTAAGTCAAACTTCAACGGATTTGCCCGATTTACTTGACAAACGGTAGGTTATTGCTAAAATTATATTGTTCAAAAATATAACAGCACAGAAAAATGTATTCATCAGCAGCTTTACAGCTGCTTTTAAAATATTATGGGGAGTTGTCTTATGATATTATTAATCGATGTAGGAAACACCAATATCGTCATGGGTGTACATGATGGCACGAGCATTGTCTCGGACTTCAGACTGTCCACCAATTACATGAAGACCTCTGACGAGATCTCCATCGATGTGATCAGTCTCTTCAGGCTGAATCATCTCGATGTGGAAAGCATTGATGGCGTCATCATTTCCTCTGTAGTGCCCAACGTCATGTATTCGCTGGAAAACATGGTGAGAAAGGTGTTCAAGGTGACCCCCATTGTGGTGGGAGCCGGAGTGAAGACTGGAATCAATGTGAAAACCGACAATCCCAAGGAAGTGGGAGCGGATAGAATCGTCAATGCGGTGGCGGCTACAGCGAAATACAAGAGAAGTCTCATCATCATCGACTTCGGCACGGCAACCACATTCTGCTCCGTGAAGAAGGATGGAACCTATGCAGGGGGAATCATTTCACCTGGAATCAAGATTTCCGCAGAAGCGCTTTTCCAGAAAGCCGCAAAGCTGCCCAGAATCGAGCTCATGAAGCCTGAGAAAGTCATCGGGAAGAATACGGTGGTTTCCATGCAGTCGGGCATGGTTCATGGCTATATCGGCCTGGTGGAGCATCTGGTCAAGCTCATGAAAGCGGAGATGATGGCGGAAGGCGAGGAGGAGCCCTTTGTTGTGGCAACGGGTGGCTTTTCGAGACTGATCAATCAGAATACGGACTGCATTGATGTTGTGGAACCGAATCTTACCCTGGAAGGGCTGAAACTGATATATGATAAAAATAAGAAATAGTGTACTCGAGAGTAATGTCTTTCTGGCACCCATGGCTGGCGTAACAGATATTTCCTTCAGGGAAATCGCCATATCCATGGGCTGTTCTATGGTATACTCTGAAATGGTCAGCGCCAAAGCGCTGCATTACGGAAGTGAAAACACAAAGGAGCTTCTGAGGATTTCGCCCAAGGAAAAGCCCATCGCGGTGCAGCTCTTCGGCAGCGAGAAAGAGATTCTTGCGAAAATCGCCGGCAAACTCAGTGAGAATGAGGACATCGTGCTCATCGACATCAATATGGGCTGTCCCGCACCGAAACTCGTGAAGAACGGCGAAGGATCCTCTCTGATGCTGGATCCGAAAAAAGCTGCGGAGATCATCACGGAAGTGAAGAAATCTACGCATAAACCCGTCACCTGCAAGTTCAGGAGAGGGTTTAAGATGGGGGAGGAGACCGCAGTGGATTTCGCCAAGCGAATGGAAGATGCGGGGGCTGACCTTGTGACGGTGCACGGAAGATACAGAGACCAGTTTTATTCTGGAACATCGGACAGGGAAGTCATCCGAAAGATCAAGGAGAGTCTGAGTATTCCGGTCATCGGAAACGGAGACATCTTCAGCGGACAGGATGCCCTGGATATGTTTGAAACAGGATGTGATGGCATCATGGTGGCCAGAGGAGCCCTTGGAAATCCATGGATCTTTGAGGAAATCCATGCCGCCATGGAAGGAAGAGCCTATGAAAGGCCTGGATATGGGGAGCGGCTGGATACGCTGATTCTCCACTACAACAACACACTGGCTTATGACGGAGCGTATAAGGCGGTAAGGGAAATGAGAAAGCATGTGGGCTGGTACCTGAAAGGGATGCCCAATAGTACAGAGGTGAAAAACACCATCAATTACGAGACGGACCCCGAAGTAGTACTGAAAACACTGGCTTCCTACAAAGAGAAGCTGGCTGAAAAAAGCTAAAATCATTGACATATAAGGACAATGTTACTATAATAGGAAATCAAATAAACCATTAAGGGGATTTAAAATGAGTGAAGCAAAAAAGTATGTAATGACCTATGAGGGTGTCAAAAAACTGGAAAAGGAACTGGAATACCTGAAGACAGTGAAACGTAAAGAAATAACAGAGAAAATCAAAGTTGCGCTGGGATATGGGGATCTCAGTGAAAACTCCGAATATGATGAAGCGAAGAATGAGCAGGCTTTTGTGGAAGGTAAGATTTCACAGCTTGAGAATACACTAAGAAATGCATCCGTCATTGATGAAAGTGAGATTTCACTGGATGTGGTCAGTGTAGGCTGCACCGTGAAAGTATACGACTATGATTTTGAGGAAGAAGTGACATATTCCATTGTGGGTTCCACAGAGGCGGATCCCATGAACTTCAAGATCTCCAACGAATCACCGGTGGGCAGTGCGCTCATCGGACATAAAGTGGATGATGAAGTCGTGGCCGTTGTACCAAATGGAACAAGCAAGTTCAAGATATTAGAAATAGGAAGAGAGTAGGTGCAGGATTGACAAACGAAGAGAATAACATCAGAGAACATGAAATCAGACTGTCAGAACAGGAGATGCAGAGAAGAGAAAAGCTGAAAGCGCTGCAGGATGCAGGGCAGGATCCTTTTGATGTCTATAAGGTGGAAGTGACACACAACTCCACGGAAATCAAGGAGAATCACGAAGCACTAGAAGGCGTGAAGATCAAGACTGCAGGAAGGCTTATGAGAAAGAGAGTGCAGGGAAAAGCGGGCTTCTCCGATATTCATGACAGAGAAGGGAAGCTTCAGCTCTACATCAAGCTGGACAACGTAGGAGAAGAAAAGCTGAAGTTCTTCAAGACACTGGACCTGGGAGACTGGATCAGTGTGGAGGGTGAAGTTTTCATCACAAGAACAGGCGAAGTATCTCTTCAGGTATCAAGCTTTGAGCTCATCGCCAAAGCCCTGAAACCACTTCCAGACAAGTGGCATGGACTGCAGGATGCGGATCTTCGCTATCGTCAGAGAGAAGTGGACCTGATTGTGAATCCTGATGTGAAGGAAAAGATGATCAAGAGAACGAAGATCATCAGAGAAATCAGAAACTATCTGGATGAGAGAGGATACCTGGAGGTGGAGACACCGATTCTATCCCCCATCGCGGGTGGAGCGGCGGCCAGACCCTTCGTCACCCATCACAACTCACTGGATATCGACATGTATCTTAGAATCGCCACAGAGCTTTACCTGAAGAGACTCATCGTGGGTGGTTTTGAAAAGGTCTATGACATGGGCAAGAACTTCAGAAATGAAGGAATCGACTATAAGCACAATCCTGAGTTCACCATGATTGAGCTCTATGAAGCCTACAGCGACTACAACGATATGATGGATCTCACTGAGGATCTGGTTTCTTCCGTTGCACAGAAGGTGCTGGGCACCATGAAGATCACCTATGAGGAAACAGAAATCGATCTGACTCCTCCATGGAGAAGAGCCACCATGGCTGAGCTTGTGAAGGAAGCCACAGGTATTGACTTCGATGCCATCACTGTGGAAGAAGCCCATGAAGCGGCAAGAGAGAATCATATGAAGGATGACTTCAAATACGACATCGAGCACACCTCAAAGGGAGATGTCCTAAATGCCATGTTCGAGAGATTCTGCGAAGACAAGCTGATTCAGCCTACCTTCGTCACCGACTATCCGGTGGAGATCTCTCCGCTGACAAAGAAGAAGAGAGGGAATCCGGAATATACAGAGCGTTTCGAAGGATTCATCTTCGGAAGAGAAATCTGTAATGCCTATTCAGAGCTGAATGATCCGATTGTTCAGAGAGAGAGATTCAACCAGCAGGCCGGCGAAAGAGAGCTTGGGGATGATGAAGCCTACATGATCGATGAGGAATTCATGAGTGCCCTGGAAACCGGTATGCCTCCAACAGGCGGACTGGGCATCGGAGTGGACCGTATCGTCATGTTCCTGACGGATGCACATTCCATAAGAGACATCATACTGTTCCCGACCATGAAGCCACAGGAATAGAATATAAACAGCATAAGAAAGCTCCCTCAGCAGTGAATGCCGAGGGAGCTTTTATCCATGATTCTATGCAAGTATGATCAAGGCAGGCAACGCGGAGCGCGGAGCCTGCCTTTCATCATAAGGAGAATGCTGATTGCTAAAGGAGAGAAATGTTTTTCAGAGCCAGTTCACTTCTCATTTCTTCAGGCCAGATGCTGCTCTGCACCTCTCCGATGTGGTATTTCTTCAGAAGGAACTGACAGATTCTGGACTGGCCGATTCCGCCGCCCATGGTCTGAGGCAGTTTCCCTTCCAGAAGAAGGGAATGGAAAGGAAGACTTGTGCGGTCTTCTTTTCCGGCTTTCTTCAGCTGAGCCAGCAGCGTCTCCTTGTCCACGCGGATGCCCATGGAAGAAAGTTCCAGAACCTCATCATGGACAGTGTTGTAGAAGAGAAGATCCCCGTTTAAGCTCCAGTCGTCATAATCCGGTGCACGGCCGTCATGTCTTTCACCGCTGGTGAGATGATCACCGATGCCGATGAGAAAGAATGCGCCTGATTCCTTTGCAAAAGCGCTTTCTCTTTCTTTGGCTGACTTGTCAGGATATTTCTCATAGAGCTCCTGGGCGGTGATGAAAGTGATGGCCTCAGGCAGCTCCGGCTTCAGGAATGGATACTTCTTTGCAAGAAGCAGTTCGGCATCCTTGAATATGGAGTAGATGATAGAGACCGTATCTTTCAGGGTCTCCAGGTTTCTGTCACCTTCTCCGATGATCTTTTCCCAGTCCCACTGATCCACATAGATGCTGTGGATGTGATCGAGTTTCTCATCACGCCTGATGGCATTCATGTTGGTATAGAGTCCTTCCCCAAGGGAGAATTCATAGTCTTTCAATGCTTTTCTTTTCCATTTGGCCAGAGACTGCACGATTTCCACTTCTTTACCTGAATCCAGGATATCAAAAGCCACGGGTCTTTCGATCCCATTGAGATCGTCGTTTAGGCCTGTGCCTTTTTCCACAAAAAGGGGAGCTGACACTCTGGTCAGGTTCAGTCGCTCGGAAAGCTCGTGTTCGAAGAACACTTTGATGAGCTTGATGGCTTTCTGCGTCTCTTTTAAGGTCATGGTCGGTTTGTACATGGCGGTTTCCTCCTCAAAATAAAAAATTCCTCTCCATCCCTACATAGGGACGAAAGGAAAGGCTTCCGCGGTACCACCCAGTTTAGCTTTACAAAGCTCACTTTTTAAGATACAGACAATGGATCTGTCGATATCCGACTCCTATAACGGGGAGGTCCGTCCAGGTCTACTCGTTTCCTTTCCTCTGGCAGCTCCGAGGTGTTCTTCGACCATGCTTCTGTACCGGGATTGCACCATCCCCGACTCTCTAGGACATTAACCATGATGTACTCTTCTCATCTTCGCTTTGTTATATCTCATTATAGAAAATTTTCAGGAAGTGTCAAGAAAAACTTTTGTGTTTTTATCGAAGACACTTCTGATGTTAATTGTAATAGTAAGTTCCGTTTAGAAAAGAAAAAAAGAGAGAAACAGAACTTAGTGTTGCAAAGAGAATAAACAAGCCATTATGATGAACAGGATATCCGACCCCAGGACATCAGGAGGAT
>NZ_JAFNJU010000006.1 GCF_017368455.1 Proteiniclasticum aestuarii
AATCCTCTCCTTACTCACAGTTTTAACCCTGGCTCAGCAAGCTCAGCTGAGGATAAAACCAATCCATTGAGAAGATTATCTCATAGTTTTATTTCACATAGAATCCATGCATTTATTGAACGCTTACGATTGATATTCTTTGTCCATTCCATACTCACGAAGAACGCTTCTAATAGAAGATGTAGGCAGAAATGAAGGTTGGCAATGGGTAGCATCCTGATCACCTTCCGACGCGACATCATCTGGATGCGGAGGCGTGGCTTCTTTCTGTTATTCACGGAAAGCTGAAGTGCATAGGTTGGAAATGCAGAAGGATTCCGAGAAGTTTTTGCGGTGCTTGAAACTGTCAAAATGAGAAAAATAATCCCTGAAAAATATGAAATTCAGTGATATCACCACTCTATGTTAAAGAATTATTGATGTGTGAACTATTCCTTAATTTTGTAAATGCCAACGATTACAGTGATTAATTGAATGAATTTCTTCCTGTCTGATTTCAATCTATTAAAAATTCTTGTGAATATTAAATACTCTTACAGTGATGTTATAATATAAAGGTATTGTTGAAAGAATGAGAATAATTTTATAAAATAATCATCACGCATCTTCCGATATCCGGAACAAACTCAAAAGTAATACTTTCTATGAAAAGAATAGAATTCTATTTGAGCTGGAGAGTAAAAATTATTTTTCCTATAGAAGTCGAATGGAACAATGGATTTCCAGGAAGAACAATACTACTCATTTTATTTCCTGCGCATTCAAACAGGAGATAAGAATGAATCTCAATTGCGAAAGTATATTCCTATGAAATATTTAACTTCTGCTTAAATTCATGGTGGATGGATGCAGATAATGTAGAGCAAAAGCTCAGGAATATAGCCGATAGTATGATATACTGATATTTCGACTGCTGCTTTTTCAAGCGGCACCCTATAATAAATCATGGATACTTTAAAGTAGAAGGAGCAGGTAATGAACATGAATGAAGAAACCATTGATCTTGGAACCCTTTGGCTGATCATACGAAAGAAGCTTGGTCTGATTATAGTAGTAACGATTCTCATGACCATGATGTCAGGAATCTTTACTTTTTTCTTTGTGGAACCGGAATACCGTTCCACTGTGTCGGTGTTCATCAGTGATGAAAGAACCGGCAGTCAGGTGATGGAAACCATCAATGACATCAACATGTACCAGAAACTGGTGGACACTTACGCGGAGATTGCAAAATCCAGAACCGTGGCTGAGGATGTCATGGCGAATCTGGAGCTGGATATGACCGTGGGTGAGATTCAGGATATGATCACCACTTCCCCTAAGGGGAACACTCAGTTTCTGAATCTTTCCATCACCTCCACCGACAGAGAGCAGGCGTACAACATGGCCAATCAGATGGCAAGAAGCCTCAAGGCTGTCAGCAGAGAACTAAGGGGTACAGACATCGTGCAGATTCTCGACCCTGCCAATGTACCTGGAGGACCCTCCTCCCCGAACATTCAGATGAATCTGGCCATAGGATTCGTACTGGGGCTGATGCTGTCGGTGTTTGTGGTATTCCTATTGGAATTCCTGGACAAGACCGTGAAGGATCCAGAGTTCATATCCAACGAATTAAGATTGCCGGTACTGGCTGCTATACCCTACACAGAACACGAATCCTTTAACTAATCAGAAAAAATAAAGCTAAGGAGATGATTCCTTTGATTCTAATGAAATTCAGACAATACAAGAAAATAGTGATGTTTGTCAGCGACATAGGAATCATTTTTCTCTCGTATTTTCTGTCCGCTCTCCTGATTCATGATTTTAGTCTCCCAGGGGGGGATGGGAATGGATTCTACGGGTATGTCTTGGTCATTTCGCTGATCTATGAATCAGTATTCTGTTTCTTCAGGCTCTATGGAAGCCTGTGGACAGTGGCAGGGTATTACGATTATATGAACATCGTTCTGGCCAATCTCATGGCAGCTGGCCTGGCGGCGATTTACGACTTCATTATTCTAAAAGGAGCGCTATCTCTGCCCCTGATCATCATTGCAGGCGGTGGGATTCTTCTAGGGACGCTGGGGAACAGGATGTTCTTCAGAATCTACAGGAGGCTGCTTTACGAGAAGAAGAACGTGAAGGGAGCAAATCCTTCCAGACGAAAGAATATTCTTCTTGTGGGAGCAGGAGAGGCGTCAGCACTTATCATCAAGGAAATCCGGAACCATCCGGAGCTTGCCATGAACATTGCAGGCCTGGTGGATGACTCTGAGTTCAAGCAGCATGCCAGAATCAGCGGACACAAGGTTCTCGGCAAGGTGAAGGACATTCCGTTTGTAGTGAAGGAATATGGGGTGGATGAGATCTTTCTGGCCATACCCAGCGCTACCCATGAGGAGCGAAGAATCATACTGGATGTGGCCAAGACCACACCAGCGAAGCTCAAGACTCTTCCGGGTGTCTATGAGATGGTGGACAAGGGACTGAGCATTAAGTCCATCCGAGATGTGGAAATATCAGATCTTTTAGGCAGAAAGGAGATTCATCTCAACAATGAGAAGATTTCCGAGTATATAGAAGGCAAGACGGTGCTTGTTACTGGAGGAGGCGGCTCCATCGGCAGCGAGCTCTGCCGGCAGATCGCAGCCCTTCATCCGAAACAGCTGATCATCGTGGATATCTACGAGAACAATGCCTATGCCATAGAGAATGAACTGAAGAGAAATCATCCGAAGCTGAACCTTCTGGTGCTTATCGCTTCAGTGAGAGATAAGAGAAAGATCAACTGGATCTTTGATGCCCACCGTCCGGAGACGGTGTTTCACGCGGCGGCTCATAAGCATGTGCCGCTCATGGAGACCAGCCCGGAGGAAGCCATCAAGAACAATGTGTTCGGTACGCTGAATGTATCGGAAGCGGCGCACAAATATGAGGCGGAAAAATTCATCCTTATCTCCACAGACAAAGCGGTGAATCCCACCAACATCATGGGGGCTTCCAAGAGGCTCTGCGAGATGATTGTGCAGACCATGGATGCAACCTCAGAAAAGACGGACTATGTGGCCGTGCGATTCGGAAATGTTCTAGGGTCCAACGGTTCCGTGATTCCACTTTTCAAGGAGCAGATCCGAAACGGTGGACCAGTGACTCTGACCCATAAGGACATCGTCCGGTACTTCATGACGATTCCGGAAGCGGTTCAGCTGGTGCTGCAGGCAGGTTCCTATGCCCAGGGGGGAGAAATCTTTGTGCTGGATATGGGAGACCCTGTAAGGATCTATGATCTGGCGGAGAATCTCATCCGGCTTTCCGGTTATGAGCCTCATAATGAGATCCAGATCCGAATCACTGGATTAAGACCTGGGGAGAAGCTCTATGAGGAGCTCTTGATGGCGGAAGAAGGTCTGGAGAGTACGCCTAATGAACTGATCTTTGTGGGCAGACCCAACGGGTTTGACAAAGAGGGTCTAAAGAAGACCCTGGAGCAGCTGGAGAAGGATGTTCATGATGAACAGATTTCAGGGGATATGCTGAAGGAAATCATTCATGGGATTGTACCTACATATAAACCGGACTTAAAGAAGAATGAACATTCCGCCGTGTAAAGCAATTGCTTAGAACGATGCTGGATGAATCGTGTTTCAGTAATATTTAAAGATGTGTAGAAGTGATCTGTTGACTTAGTTATTTCACTCAGAATTATGGAGTATCTCATTTGATTAAAAGAGGTGCGGTTTTTATGAGAAAAGTGATGAATGAAGACAATGGTCAGTCAAAAGTAGAATATGGACTGATTCTGATGCTCATTGCAGTATCTGTGGTGCTTATACTGAGTAGTCCAAGATTCAGATGCGCGATTAAAAGTTTGTATATGAATGCAGCATATAGCTTTTATCTTGCGGGATCTGGTGCGGAGGATAGTGAACAGCTGTTTAATCAGTTCATGATTGAAAATGGATTGGATTCATCAGAGTATGATTACAACGATGGGAAGATAAACTGTGGTGGTGCCCCTGGTAGCGGTGAACCTGATCCTGATCCTATACCGGACCCAGTTCCGTGGTTGTGATTGGATGAAGAGACCGACGTGAGTATACTAATAGGATTACAAGATATAGTAGCTCAAAAATATCGGACCACAACATGTAGTTACTAAGTTCTCACAAAAGTGGTACATAAAAAACTATCGACCACCGTTGAAAGTTAGTGATATCAATGGTTTCAGAAAAAGGTGGTAGATGGTGGTAGATAAAAACTCACAAACTGTGAGAATTATGTGTTTTCGACGTGAGTATATCAAAAGAATGAAACCACAATATATTGTGGGTCAAAAATATCGGACCACAATATGTAGTTTCGTAAAATTTGATTTTGTAGTCTATAAAAAAGTCAGACTACAGGCTCTAAGCCACTAAAATCAATGGTTTCAGTATTTTTGTAGTCTATGTAGTCTGAGAAATCGCAAACTTTTATGTATTTAACGCCGATTCGACGTGAGTATGGTGAAAGGATAAAGAGGCTGTAAGTCAGTGATATCAAGGGTTTCAGCATAACTCCAAAATGTACTAATGTTACGGAAGCATTATACGTAGTCTCATCCAATCAAAGTATACATTTATGCAAGATATAGTGCTGAAAATTAATCAAAACACTACATATAGATCAAGAAAATAAGGTGTTCTACACACCACAAACATACATAACCGAAGCAGGAGGAACTATCATGGTTTACTTAAAAATCAAAAGATTAATAGATATCATACTTTCAACTTTAGGACTTATCATATTATCTCCTGTATTTTTAATTTTAATCATCGCAATTAAATTAGACTCGAAAGGTCCAGTACTTTTCAAACAGAAACGTATAGGCATCCATAAGAGTCATTTTAATATATTGAAGTTTAGAACTATGCGTATTGATACACCGAAGGACACGCCAACACATCTTTTAGAGAATCCGGATCAGTGGATTACAAAGGTAGGTAAGTTCCTACGTAAGACTTCTCTAGATGAGCTACCACAAATCATCAATATTTTTAAGGGTGAGATGAGCATCATCGGTCCTAGACCAGCACTCTGGAATCAATATGACCTGATTGAAGAAAGAGACAAGTATGGTGCGAATGATGTGCCGGTTGGCCTTACTGGATGGGCGCAGATTAATGGTAGAGATGAGCTGGAAATTGATGTGAAGGCTAGACTTGACGGAGAGTACGCTGAGAAGATTGGACTTTTGATGGATATTAGATGCTTTTTTGGTACGGTGATAAGCGTACTTAGGACTGAAGGTGTTGTTGAAGGTGGGACTGGGACGAAAAAAGCTGATAAAGAATCAGTGAAACATTAGGGGTGAGCAGATGTTATTAGTGACAGGAATTACAGGACATACAGGCAGATATTTTCTACAGGAACTTATTAATCACAAATATGAAGGACCAATCCGCTGCATCGTTAGGGAAACATCTGACACTTCAATGTTGGATAACAGCGGATTAAATATTGAGAAGGTTTATGGAGATATCCATAATGAAGCATTCTTAGATGAAGTAACAATGGGTGTAGATGAAATTGTTCATATCATAAATATCAGACATACTTTAAGGGTTTTAAAGGCTGCAATTAAGAATGATGTGAAGCGTATTGTCAGCGTACATACGACTGGCATCTATTCTAAGTTTAGAATTGCATCTGAAGAATATGTAATCATTGAAAAGAAAATTAAAGATATTCTTTCTAAGAACGATATCAGCATGACAATATTGAGACCAACAATGATTTATGGTGATGTGTGTGATAGGAATATGAGCAAGTTCATAAAGATGGTTGACAGATTTAAAATCTTTCCTGTGATTAATCATGGTAAGAGCCTGATTCAACCTGTGAATGCTAGAGACTTAGGCAAGGCTTATTATGATGTGCTGATGATGCCGGTAGAAAAAGCTAAATCAGAATATATCCTATCTGGTGAAAAGCCTATCACAATGCTTGAGGCATTTAAATTGATAAGCAATAATCTCGGTAAAAAAACAACATTCATAAGTTTTCCGCTAGGTTTTGGTGTGATCATGGCGAGAGTTCTTAAAGGAATTACATTAGGTAAAATCGATTATGTTGAAAGAGTACAAAGAATGAGTGAAGATAGAAGCTTTTCACATGAAGAAGCAACTGCCGACTTTGGATATAAACCTGAATCTTTTGAAGTAGGCATTGCAAGGGAAGTTAAAGAATATCTTGGAAGATTGTAGGTGTAATGTAATGGGAAAGAGAATTTTGATTCTGTCAAATCATTTTATAACCTTATATAATTTTAGAAAAGAACTGATTAAAAGACTAAATGATGAAGGACATGAAGTTTATATCTCTATGCCAAAGTCAGATGATAATAACTTCTTTGAGGATATGGGCTGCAAGATTATTGAGACCCCTGTTGACCGAAGAGGAATCAATCCTGTAAGAGACCTTGGTTTGATTGTGTCATATACAAGGATCATGAAAGAAGTAAAACCGGATATAGTATTCTCTTATACCATTAAGCCAAACATTTACGGCTCTATAGCTTCTAATATTACAAAAAATAAGCAGGTTAATAATATCACTGGTACTGGCGGTACTTTCTTGAAAAAGAACTTTGTTAGTGAAGTTGCAAAGCTTCTATATAAGTTGTCAATTAAAAAATCTTACAAGGTGTTTTTTCAAAACAGTGGAGATAAAGATTTATTCGTCAAGAACAATATGGTTAAAGATAACTATGCTATGCTTCCGGGATCTGGCGTTAATTTAGAACAGTTCCAAGTAAGCGACTTACCCTTAGATGAAGAGATAAACTTTATTTTTATTGGAAGAGTTATGGCGCTAAAAGGTATAGATCAGTATCTAGAAACAGCAAAAGCAGTGAAAGCTGAATACCCAAACACTAACTTTTTCATTGCAGGCTTTATTGAGGAAGAAAAGTACAAGCCTATTATAGATGAATATGATTCAAAAGGAACTATAAAATACATAGGCTTTCAAAAAGATATTAAGTCTTGGATTGAGAAATGCCATTGCACAATTCTCCCGTCTCATGGTGGAGAAGGCGTGCCAAATGTTCTTCTTGAATCCGCAGCTATGGGAAGAGTATGTATTGCTTCAACAATTAATGGTTCTAAGGATGTTATTGAAGATGGATTGACTGGATACTTGTTTGAAACAGGAAGTGCTGAATCCTTAACAGATAAAGTGAAGAAGTTCTTAGACTTAAGGTTTGAGAATAAAGTCAGAATGGGGTTAGCTGGAAGAACGAAGGTTGAGAGAGAATTTGATAGGCAGATAGTTATTGATATGTATCTAGATGAGATTAACATACTAAATTAGGAGGTGTTGATGTGAATTATAAGAAGTTGATAAAGAGTCAAAAGTTGAGATTAAGACTATTAAAGGTTCTTGATTTTTTACCGGACAGATTAATGATAAAACTTCAATATAAAATCAGCACTGGAAGAAAATTAAATCTTAAATCTCCCATGAGATTTACAGAAAAAATCCAATGGTACAAATTGAACTATAGAGACCCGTTAATGGTTCAGTGTTCGGATAAGTATGGAGTCCGAGAATATGTAAAATCAAAAGGATTAGAAGATATTTTGGTTCCAATTTATGGTATTTATGACCGTGCTGAAGAAATAAATTTTGATGAGTTACCTTCATCTTTTGTTTTGAAAACGACTAATGGGAGCCATACCAATATCTTGTGCAAAAATAAAATTGATTTAGATATTAATAGTACAATACTAAATTTAAATCGCTGGCTAAATGCGTGGGACGGTAAGGTCGGGCGAGAATGGGCATATCACAATATAAACCCCAAAATAATATGCGAAAAATACTTAGAAAAAGACAAGAATGACGATCTTATAGATTATAAATTTTTTTGCTTCAATGGAGAACCATTCTATTTATATGTAATTACTGAGAGGTTTTTGGATGGTGGAGCAAAGTTGGGGGTTTTTGATTTAGAATTTAATCAATTACCTTATAAGAGAGTGGATATACCAAAGTTATCAAAGAAAGTTGAAAAGCCAGAAAATTTCAATGATATGATTGAAATAGCAAGAAAGCTATCAAAAGATTTTCCTCATGTTAGAGTGGATCTTTACAATATTGATGGAAAGATATATTTTGGAGAGTTAACGTTCTACAACGGCAGTGGATATAGGGGTTATGAGCCTGATGAGTTTGACTTAACTGTAGGCAAAAAATTTGAATTACCAGAAGTAAAGAGATAAATGAAATGAGAATCTTATTACATTTATTGTGTAATAATGAGATATTGAGGTGTTGAAAATGAAGATTGCGTTTATTGGTGATATAGCATTAATAGGAAAATATGATATTACTAAAAATCCGGAAGCTAAAAACAGATTAAATGTTTTAGCTGATAAATTAAAGGGATACGATTATATAATTGGTAATCTTGAGTCTCCATTAACAGAAGTTAATAGGACTTTGGTGTGTAAATCCATGCATTTAAGATCGCCAATGGAGAATGTTGAATTATTAAAACACCTAAATATTGATGCTGTATCATTAGCTAATAATCATTTATTTGACTATGGAAGGGCTGGATTGGAAGAAACAGTTGAAGTGCTTGAGAGAAATAATATTGCTTGGTTTGGAGTTGATAAGAAGAATATTGTAACAGTTATTGAAGGTGAGAAAATATCTATAAGTGGATATGCATGTTACAGTACAAATGGTTCTGGTTATGGGAATAAAAATCGCACATCAGGTATTAATCCACTTACTTATGAATCGATAGAGGAGCAACTAGAAGAAGATAGAAAAAATAGTGCATTTAGCATTTTGTCTTTCCACTGGGGGGATGAACATACTAATTACCCGAAGTATGAGCATATTGAACTAGCCAAAAAACTCGTTAACAATAAAGATGTAATTATTCATGGTCACCATCCACATGTAATTCAAGGAGTTCAGAAATTCACGAATTCGATTATATCGTATAGTTTAGGCAATTTTATTTTTGATGATTGCATTTCTATAAATGGCAAATTCATTTTAAAACAAAATGAACAAAACAAGAAATCATTTATTTTGGGAGTTGAAATTGAGAAAGGGACAATTATTGGGACTTCATTTATTGGATTCAAAGAAACTAATGATGATTTTGAATTTTTTGATATTAATGAAGAAATAAATGGAATTTCATCGAAACTAAATCAAATTAGTTCAATTGATGAATATGAGAATCTTAGATCAATGCAAATAAACAATGTAAGAAAAGAAAAGTTTGGTAAACGTGATTTTGAATGGTTAATGAGTAGACTAAATTACTATTCAATTGGTGCTAGAATTACAGCTATAATTCGAAAAAGAAGATATCATGAAATCTCCCAAAAATTCAAATAGGGGTTTATATCGATGAAAAAAATAATTTATATTGGCAATTTTGCATTTCCATTAGGAAATGCAGCCGGAAAAAGAGTATATGGAAATGGTAAGTTGTTTAAAGAACTTGGTTATGAAGTTGTTTTTATTGGAGTAGATCGAAATATTGAGAGCTATTGTAAACTTGAAGAAACTGAGAAAGAATATGATGGCTTCAAGTATTACAATTTTTCTTATCCTAATAACACTATTTCATGGATTAAATATAATAGGTTGTTCAAAACACTTGTTGAATTTATTAACGAGAAAATTGGTATTAAAAATATTGATATGATAATTTACTATGGTAGTCCGTCACTATCATTATTCATTTATAAATTAATTCGTTTTTGCAGACATAACAAAATTAGAATCATTTCTGATTGTGTTGATTGGCTTACTGTTAAGACGAGCAATCCAATTTTCAATTTAGTTAAATGGGCAGATAATACATATCAAAAGGCCTACTTAAATAAGAGAGTAGATGGTGTTATTGCTATTAGTAAATACTTAGGAGCATATTATAAAAAAGCTGGCGTTAAAACTGTAGTCGTACCTCCTTTATCCCCGGTTAAGTATGATTTTGTATATGGAAATAACCCAAGCAAAACAATTGTGTATGCAGGACTCCCATTTAGAAAAGGTGAAGTGATTAGAGATTTAAGTTCACTTAAAGATAGAATTGATATAACAATTTTTTTGCTTTATAAAGCAAAAAAGAATGGAGCCAAATTTGTCTTCAATATTTATGGGTTTACAAAAGAAGAGTATTTACATTCGATACCATCTCAAGCGGAATATGTAGAGGGGTTAGCAAATAGTATTAAATTTAATGGAATGAAAGCAAATAATGAAGTTACTGAAGAAATATCAAAAGCAGATTTCACAATATTAGTTAGAGATGTTAATCGCGATACGACTGCGGGCTTTCCAACTAAAGTTTCTGAAAGCATTAGTTGTGGAACGCCAGTTATAACAACTAAAACTAGTGATTTGGAAGATTTTATTATTGAAGGTGAATATGGCTTCTTCATAGATGCATTGAATTATTCTAAATCAGCTGATAGGTTAAAAGAGATTTTTGATATAGACAAAGATAGTATTTATGAAATGAAAATGAAATGCCTCAACTCAGGTGTTTTTAATTACAGAAATTATAAAGAAAGTATTAAGGAACTCATTGATTTATTCTATTAAAAGTTAGGAGATGAAAAAATGTTTAAAAATAAAACTCTATTAATAACAGGTGGCACAGGATCTTTCGGAAATGCAGTAATGAAAAGATTCTTAAATACAGATATTAAAGAAATTCGTATTTTTTCTCGTGATGAGAAGAAACAAGATGATATGAGAAAGTTATATAAAAACGACAAATTGAAATTTTATATTGGTGATGTTAGAGACCTTTCAAGCGTTAAAAATGCTATGCATGGAGTAGATTATATTTTTCATGCAGCTGCTCTTAAGCAAGTACCTTCTTGTGAATTCTTCCCGCTTGAGGCAGTAAAAACTAATGTATTAGGAACGGATAATGTATTATCTGGAGCTATTGAGATGGGAGTTAAAAAGGTTATTTGCCTTTCCACAGATAAGGCAGCCTATCCGATCAACGCAATGGGAATTTCAAAAGCAATGATGGAGAAGGTCTTTGTAGCTAAAGCAAAGACTGTTGATCCTGAAAGAACTCTTATTTGTGGTACGAGATATGGTAATGTCATGGCTTCAAGAGGCTCAGTAATTCCATTGTTTATAGATCAGATTAAAAACGGACAACCACTTACGGTAACTGATCCAAGCATGACAAGGTTTCTAATGAGCCTTGAAGAAGCTGTTGAACTTGTTGTATTCGCTTTTCAAAACGCTGAAGCAGGAGACATTATGGTTCAAAAGTCGCCAGCATCAACTATCGGGGATTTAGCACAAGCAGTTAAAGAACTATTTAAAGCTGACAATGAAATTAAAGTAATCGGAACTCGTCATGGAGAAAAGCTCTATGAAACACTTCTTACAAAAGAAGAACATGTAGTTGCGAAAGACATGGGCGGTTTTTATCGAGTTCCTGCTGATAAGAGAGATCTTAATTATGATAAGTATTTTGTTGAAGGAGATCAAAAGCTCTCTTCTGAGGATGAATACAACTCACATAACACAGAAAGGCTTAATATCGAACAGATTAAAGAGAAATTATTACAGCTTGATTATGTAAGAGAACAATTGGAAAGTTGGGATAGATAATGAGGATTTTAGTCACTGGGGCAAAGGGCTTCATAGGAAAAAATTTAATTGCAGAGTTGAGAAATAGAAAGTATGACGATATTTTTGAGTATGACAGAGATACAGATCCGTCATTACTTGATGAGTACTGTAAGGAAGCAGACTTTGTATTTCATCTAGCAGGGGTAAACCGACCAAAAGAGCAATCTGAATTTATGGAAGGTAACTTTGGCTTTACATCTGATTTGTTGAATTCTCTTAAGAACCATAAAAATACCTGTCCAGTGATGATTTCGTCTTCCATTCAAGCTGAGCTAGACAATCCTTATGGTGAAAGTAAGAAGGCGGGAGAGGAGCTCATATTTGCTTATGGTAAAGAAACTGGATCTAAAGTGCTTGTTTACAGATTTCCTAACGTCTTTGGAAAGTGGTGCAGACCAAACTACAACAGCGCAGTAGCTACGTTTTGTCATAATATCGCACATGATTTACCTGTTCAAGTAAACGACCCAAGTGTAGTAATGAACCTTGTTTATATAGATGATGTGGTTAATGAACTGATAAATACTTTAGAAGGAAATGAGAATAGAGATAATCTGTTCTGCAAAGTTCCGATTTTGCATACCCTAACACTTGGTGAGATAGTTGATTTGATTTTTTCATTTAAAAAAAGTAGAGAAGAAAAATCAGTTCCCAATATGTCGGATGCTTTTACTAAAAAGCTGTATAGTACATATTTAAGTTATCTGCCAAAGAATGAGTTTAATTATGATCTGAAAATGAATGTAGATGATAGAGGTTCTTTTACTGAATTTATAAAAACCCACGATAGAGGACAGGTTTCAGTAAATATATCTAAACCAGGTATCACTAAAGGTAATCACTGGCATCATTCAAAAAATGAGAAGTTCTTAGTTGTTAGTGGTATAGGAGTTATTCGATTTAGAAAAATTGATTCAGATGAAATACTGGAGTACTTTGTAAGTGGAGACAAGATGGAAGTCGTTGATATCCCAACGGGCTATACACACAACATAGAGAATCTTGGTGATACAGATATGGTCACGATTATGTGGGCAAATGAGCCATTCGATCCTGAAAAACCGGATACTTACTTTTTAAAAGTATAATTGAAGAAGAAATTACAATATGTGTCATAGGATATTAAGTTAGAGTCTAGAAGTAAATTTCGTGTTTTGCTCTAATAAAAGATGAGTATTTAGTAGTATTTCTAAAAAAAACGATATCTTTGATTAAGTAAACAATAAAATAGTGGGTTTCGAAATGTCTACATGTAAGATGTTCAAGCGTATATTCAAAACGTAGATTTTACAATACTTTGGAGAGATAAATTAAGTAATGATGGCATACTTTCCTACAAAGAGTTGGAAAACATCTTATTACGAACCACACTAATAACTACGAAAATGAGTAATTTATCATCATATATTATCTAAAGAAAAATGATTTTTTTGTGGATATAGATAATACTGAAATAATTATAAACCATTTGCTCAATATTTTGAAATACCAAGCGAACATAAAAGTTCATAAAGAATAGATGTAGTTCGAACGATGATTTTTTGTATACGAAGTTAAAAAAGCAGAGTAATTGCTTCTTGAAGAAAAGATTATAAATGAATTCAATATTTAATTATGTAGATATGTCATTTGAAATGGAGGAAAAGGTTTGTATTTGCAAAGAAATCAACTAAGCACAAAAATATTATATTTATTAATGTTTTTTGTCATCTTTTTTTATCCTACTTCTGCAGATGGGATTATTCTAAAATCTAATAGCTATGTGTTTATTTATTATGGAATTTGTATAATTCTTGTTATGTGGTATGTGATAGGAAAAAAAATCAACATAAATTCTATTTTAGGAATACTAGCGGTTATGGTTTATATGTTTGTTGCTTCTATCGTTTCATCAAAAGTTTTAGAAGGAACAATAGATATTGCTAGATTTGTATATATATTACTGCCATTAGTTATTTTTTTATTTAACTCTGATAAGAAAGTGCCTGCTAAATTTGTGCTGATTATTAATGAAGTGTTAACAATTATTATTATAGTTTGGAATAGTTTCCTTATTTTTAATGTTGAACTTATTCAAAACTTCACCACGAACTATTATTCACAATTCAACTGGTTTACTACAAGAACATTTGTTGAAAACAGTAAACCTGTGTTTACTTTCGGAATATATAGCTATGGTGCCTTCTTTTATGCTATGCTTTTTATATTTTGGGTGTATGTTATATTTTCTAAGATAAAGAAGAACGATCCCTTCAAAAACAGATACTATATATATGCTTTTTCGTTCATATTATTTCAAATCTTAATGAGAGGAAGTACAGCATTACTACTTGGAATTATTATGTTAGTAGCTTTCTTGAGAAGGATTGGAAAAAGTAATTGGAGTTTTTTAGTGGTTCCACTATTTATAGCTGTTGGTGTGTATTTTATATATGTGCAAGACTATGACTGGACCCGTTTAGTTATTGGAACTTCTACAAATGGGTTTGCATCAAGATACCTTTCAACTTGGTTTCAAAATAATTTCCAGGCTGTTAAAGAAACTATTCTAGGGATTGGATTTACAATCCCAGCAACTCGTAATTTGGTTTATTCAGATTCAGGATATGTTGTGCTGTTTACAATGGGTAATATTATTCTGCCAGTTGTTCTTTACGTAAATTTATACAAAAGTTTTAGAAGAAATTTGCCAAAAGAAATATTTTGGTTAACATGGATAGTTATTATGCTTTTTGAATTAGCTTTACCGGGATTACTATATTCAAAGGAAATAATATTTATAGCATATTTTTATATGTCTGTTCAAGCTGTTAGAGATAAAAATTATTATGATGCTATAAGCGACTAATAGTTAAATTGTTATTGATGGAGGATCGGAATGAAAGATATAAATATACTGTTTGTAGGTGGAATGTTTCCTAAAGAAATGGAAGAGGAAATTATTAGCAAGAGCCGGAATAATGTTCAGCTTGCAGCTAATAATTTTCAATGGGATCTTATTAATGGATTTGATGAAGTTCTCAGTAGTCCCGTTACAATTATGAATAAAATGTTTATTGGATCGTATCCTAAAAATTATAAAGACTGGGTTATTAAAGAGACTGAATTTTCGCATGTTACAAATGCTGTAGATACGAATCTAGGCTTTGTAAACATTACTATTCTTAAACAGTTACTGCACCCATTTCGTGAAAAAAAAATTATTAGACGCTGGTTACAAACTCATCCCGCTAATAATGCTGTTTTTATATATTCATTGGATATTAGATTCGTGCGAATAAGTCGCTACATTAAACAAATATCTCCTAAAACACCGATTGTTATTTCAGTTATGGATTTACCGGAGCATATAATGAAATCAAAAGAACGCAATATTGCGGTTAGAATTTGGAAGAAATATATCACAAATAAAGTTTATAGAGGGTTGAAGTTAATTGATGGCTGCATGATAGTGGCAGAAAATCAAATTAAAAGAATTTCAAAAAAGGATTCAGATTGTGTATTAGTCGAAGCTCTAACAAATCCCAAAAGTAGAAAATATGAACCTATTAGAGAGAAAGATAGAAAGCGAGTCGTATATGCTGGTACACTTGCCAGGCAGTATAATATTTTAAATTTGGTCCATGCATTTATGCAGTTGTCTAACGTAGATATAGAATTGGACATTTGTGGTGATGGAGATACAAAAGAAGAAATAATTAAAGCATCAAAAAATGATCCAAGAATCAATTATCTTGGAGTTTTAGGCAAGGATGAGGTTGTTTCGTTAATGAAAGAAGCTTGGGTCTTGGTTAATCCTAGAAAGAAAGGACAGGATTTTACTGGTTTTTCGTTTCCAAGTAAAACTATTGATTATTTATTAAGTGGAAGACCTGTTATATGTCAAAAATTAGAAGCAATCCCCAATGAATATGATGAGCATCTAATATATTTTGAAAATTCTGTTGATGATGCAGACTTATCAAGAAAACTTAATGAAGTTTTAAATTATGATTTAGACAAAGCAAATAGTGTTGGAAGAAAAAATTACTTGTTTGCTGCTAATGAAAAATGTTCAAAGAAGCAAATTGATAAGATTCTACAATTAATAGAACGAAAACGCAAAGAATTGGAATAGCGTTTTAGACTTGTGTTTTTTAAGGAGGTGATTATTATTGCAGCATAAATTAAGCAACAACGCACGTAATTTGCTTTCCGTTTTAGGAGCAAATTTTTTCGTTATGTTTGTTGGGATAATTCAATCTTTTTTGTTTCCAAAGTTGATGGGTCCTAATCAATATGGGTATTGGTCTATGTATTTACTGTATATAGGATATGCTGGTTTCTTCAATTTAGGTGTTTCTGATGGGATTTATTTATTATTTGGAGGGGAAAATTATAATGATCTTGAAAAAGGAAAATTCAAAGCATACTTTAATATTATTTTATTCTATTTATCAGTATTTTTAATAATTTGGGTTTTGTATTGTTTTTTTTCACAGCAAGTCACACAACAGTTGTTAATTATGCTTGCTATCGGGTTATCATCTTTTTTGGCATGCTTGATAAATTATGTAGTAATGATAGATCAGGCAACCTCAAGATTTAATATATATTCAAAAGGTCATATTATTGAAAAAATAGCTATTATGGCGGGAACAATAATATTAATTAAATTGAGAAATCCACTTGTAGTTATAATGGCTTCTATAATTGGTAGGATGATAACTGTATTTTATTATTATGCTAATTCAAAGCCTATTTTATATGCCAAACATAGTCCATATAAAGAAGCATTGAAAGATATGGCAACGTTTTTTTCTGCCGGAATTTGGATGACTTTAGCAGCAATTGGAACTACGGCTATGACTGGGATAGGGAGATTCTTTATACATTACCAACTAGGGGTGACAGAGTTAGGTTATTTTTCGTTTGTTTTATCAATTTCAGGATTGTTTACTATCTTTTTTTCAGCAATTGCAACGGTACTATTTCCTATGCTAAAGAGAAGTACTGGAGAAGCATATAGGAAGCAAATGATAATCTTAGATAATCTTTTGGACTGGGTTGGTATCTTGATTTTACTATTATATTTTCCAGCAAAAAGTATGCTAAGCATTTTGTACCCCCAATATGAATCTGCCCTCAAGATCTTAGTGGTTTTGTTTCCACTGGTTCTACTACAAGGAAGAACTTCAATGGTATATTATACAATTTATAAAGTTGAACGGTTAGAAAGACAGTATGTCTATAATTTAATAATAGCGCTACTGGTTTGTGTAATATTTAGTATGAGTTCACTAATGGTTGTAAAAGACATTACAAGTGTCGCAGTTGCTACATATGGTGCATTTGTAGTGTGGTGTATAGTTATTGTTGCACTATATAACAAAAATTCTGACATTAAATTAAAGTATCATTTTGGGAATTTATTGCTTTCAGTAATTTTTCTGACTATTAATCTTGTTGGTCTTCCAAATGGCCTAGATGTAATTGTGACTTATTGTGTTTATATTCCAATTGCAATATACTCAACGATTAAAGCGATTCCTGACATCAAACACTTGAGATACTATTTATAACAGAGAGGATAAAATAATATGTTTGTATTTACTAGAAAAACTGGGAGGTATACTAGATGAAGAAATTAAAAGTGATGACAGTAGTTGGGACTAGACCTGAGATTATCAGACTATCAGCTGTTATTAATAAATTAGATGAATCAGAAGCAATAGAGCATGTACTTGTTCATACAGGACAGAACTATGATTATGAACTTAATGAAGTATTTTTCAATGATTTTAAATTAAAGAAACCAGACTTTTTTTTAAATGCTGCAACTGGAACTGCTGTTGAGACGATTGGTAATATTCTAGTTAAGATTGATCCAATCCTTGAGGAAGTAAAGCCTGATGCATTTCTAGTGCTTGGAGATACAAATAGTTGTTTATGTGCAATAGCAGCGAAGAGAAGACATATCCCAATCTTCCATATGGAAGCAGGAAATAGATGCTTTGATCAGAGGGTTCCTGAGGAGACAAATAGAAAGATTGTTGATCATACAGCAGATATCAACCTAACTTATAGCGATATTGCTAGAGAGTATCTTTTAAGAGAAGGTCTTCCAGCAGATAGAGTAATAAAAACGGGTAGTCCGATGTTTGAAGTTCTTAATTCGAGAAAAGACGATATTGAGAAGTCAGATGTTCTGGATAGATTAAGATTAGAAGAAGGCAGGTATTTTGTTGTATCTGCTCATCGAGAAGAGAACATAAGTTCCGAGCAAAATTTTATGGATCTTATAGAAAGCTTAAACACAATAGCAGAAAAATATCAGCTGCCGTTAATTGTTAGTACACACCCAAGAACTAGAAAGATGATCGAATCAAAAGGAATTGAGTTTAATCCATTGGTTAAAACCATGAAGCCACTTGGATTTAATGAGTATGTGAAGCTTCAAATGCATGCTAAGGCGGTTCTTAGCGATAGTGGGACTATTAGTGAAGAATCTTCAATTCTTGGCTTTAAGGCACTGAATATTCGACAAGCACACGAGAGACCTGAGGCTATGGAAGAAGCTTCAGTTATGATGGTAGGGCTAAAGAAAGAAAGAATCCTTCAGGGGCTAGAAGTACTAGAGACACAAGAAAAAGATGCTTTAAGATTGGTTGCAGATTATAGTATGCCAAATGTGTCTGATAAGGTACTAAGGATTGTCCTATCTTATACTGATTATGTGAATAGGGTTGTTTGGGGGGAAATAGGATGAAAATACTAATAACAGGTGCAGCCGGCTTCATAGGATTTCACCTTTCAAAGAAATTACTAGATGAATCCTCTCAGATCATAGGAATTGATAACCTGAATGATTATTATGATCCAAGCCTAAAACAATCTAGGCTTGAAATCCTTGGTAAGTATAATAACTTCAACTTTCATAAAGTAGATTTAAAAGACAAGTCAGCGGTAGATCATATCTTTGAAACCTACCAGCCTACTCACGTCATAAATTTAGCGGCTCAAGCAGGAGTGCGATACTCCATTGAGAATCCCTATGCTTATGTGGATTCAAATTTAACTGGTTTTATGAATATCTTAGAGGCTTGTAGAAACTATCCTGTGGAACATTTACTTTATGCTTCTTCTAGTTCTGTTTATGGCGGCAATAAGGTAGCTCCATTCTCTACAAATCATAATGTGGATCATCCTGTGTCTCTTTATGCAGCAACCAAGAAGTCAAATGAGTTGATGGCCCATACCTATAGTCACCTTTATGGTATTCCGACAACTGGACTTAGATTCTTCACAGTTTATGGTCCATACGGAAGACCTGATATGGCTTACTTCTCATTCACAAAAGACATCTTAGCTGGTAAACCTATCAAAGTCTTTAACCACGGTAAGATGGAAAGAGACTTCACCTTTATTGATGATATTGTTGAAGGTATTGTGAAGCTGATTGAGAAAGCGCCTGTTGTTAATAAAGAGTGGGATGAAAGCAAAGACGATTTAAGTACGAGCTTTGCCCCTTACAAAATCTATAACATCGGAAACAACAACCCAGTACAACTAATGAGATTTATTAATGCTTTAGAGTCTGCACTTGGGAAAGAAGCCGAGAAAGTATATATGGATATGCAGCCTGGAGATGTTTTAAGAACTTATGCTGACGTATCTGATCTTGAAAGGGACATTAACTTCAAACCATCTACGAGTATTGAGGACGGACTTCAAAAGTTTGTGGATTGGTATGAGGCGTATTATAAAGTTGAGAAGTAATGCTCTGAACCGGGTATAGGGCAAATGATAATGAAAGCCACTATGGATTACAAACGGAGGTCTTCGAGTCTAAGATTTTACAGAAGTGAAAAGGGGGAATGTACACCATGAAAATAACAATAGCTGGAACAGGCTACGTTGGTCTGTCTAATGCAATACTTTTAGCACAACACAATGATGTCATCGCTTTAGATATTATCAAAGACAAAGTTGACATGATAAACAATAAAAAGTCTCCAATAATTGATCCTGAGATTGAGGAGTATCTAGCAACAAAAGATCTCAACTTAATTGCGACTACAGATAATTTTGAGGCTTATAAAGATGCAGAGTATGTCATCATTTCAACACCAACAAATTATGATCCAGAGAAGAACTACTTCAACACAAGAACAGTTGAAGCGGTAATTGCAAATGTATTATCGATCAATCCAGATGCTGTAATGGTAATTAAATCTACAGTGCCTGTTGGATACACAGAGAAGGTAAGAGAAATGTTTGATACTGAGAACATCATCTTCTCGCCAGAGTTTTTAAGAGAAGGAAAAGCTTTATATGACAATCTTTACCCATCAAGAATTGTAGTGGGGGAGCAATCTGAAAGAGCTAAAGTGTTCGCTGAACTGCTAGCTCAAGGCGCAATCAAGAAGGACATTCCTATTCTTTATACAGATTCAACAGAAGCAGAAGCTATCAAACTTTTTGCTAATACTTATCTTGCGCTACGTGTTGCATACTTTAACGAGCTTGACTCATATGCTGAAGTGAGAGGGCTGGATACTAAGCAAATTATTGAAGGAGTAGGGCTCGACCCACGTATAGGTACTCATTACAACAACCCTTCATTTGGTTATGGTGGTTACTGCTTGCCAAAGGATACAAAGCAATTATTGGCCAATTACCAGAATATTCCACAAAACATAATGACTGCTATTGTTGATGCTAATCGCACAAGAAAAGATCATATCGCTGACATGATCATTAAGAGACAGCCTAAAATAGTAGGAATCTATAGACTTACAATGAAGATGGACTCTGATAACTTCAGACAATCTGCTATCCAGGGAGTAATGAAGCGTATTAAAGCCAAAGGTATTGAAGTGGTGGTATTCGAACCTGCATTACATGAGGATGAATTCTACCACTCAAGAGTGATCAAAGACTTTGATGAGTTCAAGAAGATCTCTGATGTCATCGTTGCAAACAGACTATCTGATGAGATCAAAGATGTTGTGGACAAGGTCTACACAAGAGATTTGTTCAGTAGAGATTAATAGACTAGACTTGATTCCTGCTGTCCGGCTAGTTCCCTAGTCCCCAAGAAACTATTCCTCCACATGGGGGATTTGGGAATCTTATATGAGGCGTTAGAAGCAACAGTGGGATGAACGTGACATTCGAGATATGCAGAGATGATACTTCAAAGAGAATGGGGTATTTGAACTGATTCTGATTGATATCGTGACATCAAGATCGGTAGTGACGCTGGATTTTTCAGGTAGTGAATTTTGAGATACGCATGATTACTTTGACACCCAGATAAGCAGTGATGGTAACTTTTCAGATAAGCAGTGAAAGAGGACGGGCATTTTTAGAAGCAGAGATGTCCGTTTTTTTAAGAAGATGAGTTTACAGAATATTTTGTTGATGGGTATGGTGTGGAGAGGGGCTTTAATCAGAAAGGAAGTTGATGCTATGGTACATAACAGTTATATCAAATGTAGAGTTTGCAATAGCATCACTAGGGTGCGATTACAAGTAGGTTGGTTGGAACAACATCCGATAGTTATAGCCTGTGGCAAATGTGGTGTATCTCTTTCGGGTAAAGTAGACATCGGTCAAATGCAGCCTGGACTTAAATTTGAATTTGAGAATGCTGACATTCTTAATAATGACGAAAAGCCAGATTTTATTGTAGAATGCTCTGGAGAGTTTCCAACAAACAAGCAGAATGCAGAAGAACAATCCATCGCAAACATCACCACACCTTTCATGACGAATGTGTCGAGAATGTCGGATGACGGTTATAATAAGTTTACTAAGAGTGTACAGACTTTCATTCGAACAGCAGGTAGATGGAAAGATTTCAAACGCATTATCGATTTAGCTCAAAATGGAAATAGAGAATACCTTCTTCAAGAGATAAGAAAAGTATTCCCTGAAAATATCATGCCATGTAGAAATGAGTTCGAAATCATGAGAGCAATTCACATGGTAGAAGTTCATGGGTTTCTCTCGCCATTAAGAGGTGATCTTTTAGAAGATCTTTCGTTTAGCAGTGATATTCTAAAACTTAACAATATAGAACTGACAAAGCTTATTGATTATCTAAATAATCACGATGGATATGGCTTGGTTGATTTACAAGCTTTGATATACAAAGTGCTTGATGGTTTCATTAAAAATTACCAATCGCTTATTCCAGCATTTTCAATTCAGTTTTATCAGGAAGCTGCCATTATTGATTATGATGTTGAGGGATCCTCAACTAGCGATTTTGATTCTGTAAAACAGTTTTATCTTGATGCATACGAGGCGTTGGGGAACCTTATGATTTTGCCTGTTGCACTAGACAATATAAAGTATCGTGGTAATTTTGAATCAGTTCAACCCATTAACGAGAAGATAAAAAATCTTGATGGTTTTATAGCTGCGTCAAAAGGTACAAGGTATCATTACTGCAATAGTGATGAAATATACGTTGATAAGTTGAATTTACAGGTTAATTCAAAGTTGAGAAATGCAATAGGTCATAACGATGTTGAATACAACACCATAACACAGCAAATAACATATATACCTAATCCAAAAGATAGAAGCAAACAACTGACAAAGTATCTACTCGAATTCGAAAATGAAGCAATTCATTTGATTCAAGCTATTATTGTGATTTCTGAGTATTTATATAGACTACGAGAAATTGAGTTAATGATTAAGGGTCATATACCAATTATTCCACATGAGCCTAATAAAACGTCGAAAAAAATCGGCAGGAACGATCCATGTCCTTGTGGTTCGGGAAAGAAATTCAAAAAGTGCTGCCTGGGGAATCAGGAGTAAACTCATAAGTTGTTTGAATTGACTCTTTGCTTGAATTTGAAGTAGGGCTATTTAGAGACATCTAGGACGGACATGAAGAGATAAGTAGTGTCCGTTTTTAAGAAGAATAACTGTCAGAATATAGTATCAAAGGAAAAATATAATCATTTACTTAGGATGGATTTCCCTCAAGATCCAATGGATGGACGAAACAAGCCAGTGAAGCTTATGAAGGAGGGATGCCTTATGATAATTAGAGGTATTAAAGGTTTAATAAAATCGAACAGACTTACAGGCTATTCAATTAACTTAGGTTTTATTGGATTGAATTTTGCTGGAAGTTCATTCTAAGTGAATGATACAAATATTGGCTTAATAACTGAGGGAGGTGTTACTTGTGGATTATTTTGAGGCCTGTAAAGCAAGGTATTACTCAAAAGGAAATAAGAATGAAGTTATTCAAGAGTTAAACTCAAAGTTGAAATTGAACGTTAAACATATTTCCGATGAGTTCCTATGTCTATTTAATGAACTACTATTTAATGAACCAAATTATTATTGGAATCAGCAGATATTTGAACAAACATATAAAGAGCTAGAAGATGTGTTCAAATTAAATCAGCAACTGATTAACTTTGACGAGACTATTTTGGAACATTTTTTAATTGGATATCATACGTATTCTCAACTCTCTGATATTATAAAAGACCTCTCAGAACTTAATGACAGCCCGATTATTAAAAATAGATTGTATAGGATTCCTACATATATATCTATTGTAGAGGGGTGCCTCACAAATTTATTTCGAGGAATTTTATTAATCATCGATAAAACCACTTCAAAAGATTTCTCAACACAAAACAAGTTGAAACCAATCTGTGAAGCCTTGAGTAGTAATGGTTTTGAAAAGTTGGTACAGTATGTTGATATAGACATTAGAAATGCAATTAATCATGGCAATGTAGTTTTAAGAGACAATGGAAGAGATATTAATTTTACCTATTCAAAAAACAGGATAGTTGAATCCAAAACGCTGAAGACATATGAATTTGATAAATTGTTAGATAATGCATATGACACAGCAAGTGCAGTTCTTTTGGGCTTTGCTTTATTCATAAATAATCATATTGATAAAATAAATATAAATAGACATGAAGAAACTTTCCCGGCATTAGGACTATTTTCGATGGAGCTTAGTCTTCCCTCTATTAGGGTGACAAATGTTAATGGTGTTGATACTGCAGACCAACATAAGCAACTAAACATTGATGTATACATTGAAAACCTGGATAGAACATTTATATTGCAAACAGCTGTTGAAATTGGAATTCTTGCGTACAAAAGGTATTGTGATTACGACAAATACTTCATTTCATTTAGTAATGAAAGGTTACAAACGAGCTGGGTGCGTTTTACCCATGAAGAAATTGAAAGTGTTTTGACACATAGATGTGAAATTGTTGAGGCGGTTCAATCAGCTTTAGATCGCAATGATGTTATTGTATGGGATCCTGCTACACATGAAGTTGATATGCAGGAATATAAATACTATAGGTATCCTAATTATTCTACTGATAAGTTTAAAATCAATAATGTGCAAGATGCTAGTTTAGAAGATCGAAAAAGATTGAAAGCGCATTTATTTGTCGGAAACATAAATGATAAGAAAGAGCTTCTTGTGATGTTTGAAGAAGCGATTAACTGGTTAAAGTCTGTACGAAATATTCAAAACCCTACAATGGCAATCAAAAATGGATCGATGGAAGCAGATGCTCTGTATATCAATGTTTATAGGAATGATTCAAGAAGTAATAAGGAATTAATGCCTAAAAATGAGAACTTCGTGTGCTTTATTGATTATAATGCAAATGGGGAGACTACTCTTAAAAACGGAGGGTTGCCTGAGATCATTTGGCGGGATTTATACCATGAGAAAGTAAATAACATGGATTTAGCTTGGCGAGATGGAAAGCATGCAGTTGTAATGAAAGTAAAGCTACCAGGTAGAAATGATCCATGCCCATGCGGGAGTGGTAAAAAGTACAAAAAATGCTGCATAGACAAAAAGTAAGGTATTAGTTTGTCATGCAGAAGCAATATCTTCAGCAGGAATTGAGGTGAAGTAGTGGCAGAGAAAACAGACTTTTTGTTAAAATGCATAGACTGCGGAGCTGGTTTTTTCACAGTAGGAGAACAGGATTTCTATCTCAGTAAAGGTCTTGAAACGCCTAAACGATGTAAGCCATGTCGTGATAAAAAGAAGGCCGGGCTTAAGCGAGAGAAAGAAAGAGTAGAACTCGAAGAGGTTCTTTCCGCTTTACCATTTATGCCTATTGAAAAGGCAGAAATACCTTTGAATGATTCTGCTACCTCACTTTTCATAATAGGTAATGGATTCGATATAATGCATGGTGTTAAATCCAGCTATTACAATTTTAGAGATTCTATTGGTAGAAAAAACATATTGAGATTCACATTGGAAAACTATATCAGACAAGAAGATGTATGGGGTAATTTTGAGGATGGCTTGGCATACTTGGATCGAGAAATGATGCTAGGAACTCTTGATGATTGGCTAGATGATTTTGATGTGCCTGATGAAGACGATGATGATTTTTCAGCTGCGGATTACTTTGCTGCCCAAGATATCGCTACATCCCAAATATATATTTTAACTCAAGAGCTTCCTAAGAGATTCAGAAAGTGGATAAGCACTTTAAAACCACTTAGCCTCTCGAAGCCTGTAGATAATATAATCAAAATGGATGCTCGATATATCAATTTTAACTATACTGAGTTTTTGGAAACAATCTATGGAGTACCTCAAGAGAATATTTTATATATTCATGGGGATAGAAGAGATAAGAAGAACCAGCTTGTATTGGGGCATGGGCATGACATAGAAGAAGTCTTTGAAGAATGGTACCAAGCAAATAAAAACCGTAAGGAATTTCAGCCAAGACTGTTGGAAAAAGATCGACGATATGATCATAATGACAACCCAGTTTATTTAGGATATTTCTTAAAAGACGAAACAAAGGGGAATTGGAAGAGTCAAATGAGATACGATGCAATTAATAATACTGTTGGTCTCATTGAAGATTATTATGAAAACTCAGCCAAGAAAACCAGTGAAGTTATAATCAAGAATAAGTCTTACTTCAAATCGCTGGAAGGCATCAAAAACATTGTTGTAATTGGACATTCATTATCAAAGGTTGATTATCCATACTTTAAAGAGATTATTAAGTATAATACCAGTAGCGCTGATTTGAAATGGTTCATAAGCTGGTATAGTTCAGATGGATTAAGGAAAATAACTGAATTTGTGTCAGAGATGAAAATACCAAATGAGAATGTTAAGCTTTTTAGGGTATGATTATAATTGGAATATAGGGCAACAAATGAAATTGAAATGAACGGAGAGATGCAATGAACCAATTAATACAGTATATAATCGCATTAACAAATCTATATGGAATGGTCCATAAGGATAAAATTGTAGAAATCTACAATAGCCAGAATGAAGATCAGATCAATTGTAGCGCAGTTGATAAGATATTAGCCAATCCTCCGCAAGAGTTAGAGGACAATTTCGTATTCACTCACAAGGATTACTTTGTAATGGAAACCATCATTGATAACAATGAATTTGACTTGATGCTCAGAAAGAAAGCAGATAAGCCATACTATGTTCCTGCTAAAGAGGAGCTTCTTAACTATGTTGATGAAAGTTACTTTGAGAAATCAAAGCAATATAATAATCTGCTGAGTTATCTGCAGAAGAACTTCTTTAAGCCGGGAGATGAAAAGGCTGAATGGCTGGCTGAGGATATCCAAGGAATGTGTCAGTTTGGCGTGAACATGCAGGTAATATTTGATTCCTTCAACAAAATGAAGATAAGCTTTGAAGACATGAACCAGACTAATGAAGTCATGCAGCTCATTATGGATCTCTCAAATAACATTAGGATATGGGAAAACAACGGCCACACTCCAAATGAAATCTTTGAGAAGTTTGAAAAGCCAAACCTGAGACCACTTCCGGATAAGCCATTTGACTTTGGTGGATCTAATGTAATCGACATGAAGTCGAGACAGAAAATTGGCAGAAACGATCCATGCCCTTGTGGGTCTGGAAAGAAATATAAGAAGTGTTGTCTGGGGAAAGATGAAAGTTAGCATACATAAAGGAGGTGCCGCCAACAATGATCATACCAATCAAGACTGATGCAAATATAACTGTAGATGAAATGGATATAACAGAGACCAGTTTCAAGTCTTTAAATCTTAAAGAATCACATATCGAAGAGTTCATCAGGACAAATATTGAACTTCTTTTAACTGATGAATCTCTCCTAATTATCGGAAGCCAGGTCACCAATAGTGAAAAGGGACGAAGCGATCTCACTGCTATTGATGAAAATGGAAATCTTGTTCTTATCGAGATTAAGCGTGATGTTGAGGATATCAAGTCCAGAAAAGAAGAGTTAGAGTTTCAGGCCATCCGTTATGCAGCAGGCTATGCAAAGATTAAAACACCGGAAGAACTGGTGGATAAGATATTTGCTCCATATGTTATGAGATATGCACATGAATTCGATCTTGGTGGTTTGACACCTCACGAAAAGGCTACGAGGATCCTAGAGTCTTTCCTGGAAAAGAACAATGCCATGAAAACATTTAATAAGAAGCAAAGAATTATTTTGATCGCTTCATCGTTTGACCGTCAAACCGAATCGGCAGTCGCTTGGCTCATTGCCAATCATGTAGATATCAGCTGCTTTACTTTGAAGCCTCTGAAGGTTGGAGAAGGATTGTTTTTGGAGATAAATAGATTACTCCCACCACAACTGCTTGAGGATTTCTATGTTGAAATCAGTGAAAAGAAAACTGTTGAGGTTAGGACCGAAGGGGCTACCGGTATTACTAGAACCTATCTGCCAAGAATGGATAAGCTGTTTGAGTGGGGACTTCTTAAAGCGGGAGATACAATTGTTATTAAAAACT
This sequence comes from Proteiniclasticum aestuarii, assembly GCF_017368455.1. GTDB lineage: Bacteria > Bacillota > Clostridia > Clostridiales > Clostridiaceae > Proteiniclasticum > Proteiniclasticum aestuarii. The sequence goes on from NZ_JAFNJU010000006.1 coordinate 27,475, forward strand.
TCGATAATTCTGAGGCATTTGTAAAAGACTCTAGATCGGTTGAATTTCAAGGGATAGTGATGACCTTTAATAACTGGGCGGAAAAAGTTACTGGATGGTCAGCGGTTAATATTTATGAGTGGACTCTTATTAAAGGTGAAACTAAAACTCTAGATCAGAAGCGCCGAGAAAAGATGGCAGAGTTAGAGGAATAATTTAGAGCAGCTGAAATGAGTAAAATGCGATATTTGAAATTTTCGAATAAAAATATCTGAAAAATCTTCCATTTGGTAATTGACGTGGAAGATATTTTCATGATACAATGTTCGCATAGAAGCATACACGCAATCTTGAAAGGGGTGGTCGATTGATCTCACTGGATTTTAGAACCAAGAAAAATGGTGTGCCTATTCTCTCAAAAAAAGAGATTGAAGATATAGCAGAGCAAGTCTTATATTCATATAAACCTACTCTTGTTACAGAACCAGGAGCTTTGGACGTAGAACTTTTCGTAGAAAGTTATGCAGGGTTGGAGATGGACTATAAAGATTTGACGCATGATGGTTCAATACTGGGCATGATTGTCTTTAACGACTGTCACATACCTGTTTATGATGCCGAGAGAGAGAAGGCAAAACGAATACCTATCAACGAGAAAACAATAATCGTTGATAACAGATTACTTGAAGAGGACCAGTTAAGGCGTGGAAGATTTACATTAGCTCATGAAACTGCTCATTGGTTTCTGCATAGGCATCTGTATTTACAAGATAAGAGTCAGATTTCTCTTTTCGATGTAATGAAAATTGAAGATAAGAAATTACCACTAATCAAGTGTCGAACGTCAGATATTGAAAGTAACGGTAGGAAAGAACTAGGTACAGATGATGACTGGATGGAGTGGCAAGCTGATTATTTGGCTTCAACCATTCTTATGCCTCAGCGGGCGTTTAGTAGAGTTGTTAAAGGCAAATTTAAATTAGCAAAACTTAAGGAAGGTTGTTATCAATTAGGTACTGACTTTGAGAAAGACTTATGGGTAGATGTTATGGCTCGTGAACTGGCGGATTTGTTTGATGTATCTTTAGCAGCTGCAAAGATTCGCTTGAAGAGCCTGGGTTTTGTAAAAGAGCAGCAAGATCACCAACAGCATTTGTTTTAAATTGCGTGAAATGTGAGAAGGCTAATACCTATAATAAGGTGTTGCTATATAGAATGGAGGTGAATTTTGTGAGTCCTAATCAATTTGGAGAATTTGTTGCAAACAAGAGAAAAGAGAAGGAAATCAGTTTAAGAGGTATGGCAGAATTGCTAGATCTATCACCAGCTTATTGGAGTGATATCGAGAAGGGAAGAAGAAACCCACCTAACCTCAATACACTTCAAGAGTTAGCGAAAATACTAGGATTAACTAATGGTGAATTTGATGAGATGGTAGATATGGCATCAGTTGACAGAGACGAGATACCGATGGATTTACCAGAGTATATCAAAGACAGTGAACTTGCCAGAACTGCACTTAGAAAAGCTCGTAAAAAGAGCGAGGCAAGTGGTACTGATTCAACTAAGAAGGCATGGGAAGACTTTATTAAAGCGCTGGATGATGAAGAATAAGGAGGGCATCGGATGACGGAGATGTTCAAAGAAATATTGCAAAGAGATTTCTATCAAGAGATATTTGACGCGTTGAATGAAGAATTAACAGATAACTATGATGAGTATGATCTCACCATTCGTGCAAATGTTGTTAATGAAGTCCTGGAAGCATCCTTGGATGACATTCAGATACTGCGGGTTTTTAATTTTAACCAGGAAGATGACGAATTTGAGTTTGATGTCCTTGTAAATTGTGACGTAGAAATCGGTGACTATTTTGCAAAAGAATCAATTCAAGAGTCAGTTCCACAGTGGTTCCAGTTAAACTGTAGCGCAGTACTTGAAGGCCATTCATTTGATAACTTTTCAATCAACAGTATAGAAGTCTACAATAAGTAAGGAGGGGTTGCCTATGAAGTTGAACAGCGATTTTGTGCCGATTATCAGCAAGAAAGAGATGGATATAGAGGCCACAAAGTTTCTGCGTAAGTATTATCCAGAAGCATTAGAGCGTCCAATGCCGGTTCCTGTTGAAGATATCGCAGAGCTTAAAATGGAACTTGAGATTGATTATGTCAATATCGATGAAGCTTGTGAAACATTAGGTATGATGATATTCTCTGATGGAGCTGTCGAGTTATATGACCCTGAAAATGACCAATATGTTCTAAGACCATATAAGAGAGGTACACTACTTGTGGAGAGTAATATTGGTGATGTAAGTAATAGAGGTCGTGAGCGTTTTACAATAGCACATGAAATTGTTCACTGGCATATCCACAAATTACGGTTTACAATGATGGGATTGAAGGATAAGTCTTTAGCAAAGGCCTGTCGATGTCCGCAAGAAAAAGCCTACAGTCCTAAAACACCTGAAGAATGGATGGAATGGCAAGCCGACAATTTAGCCGCAGCAATTCTAATGCCTGCAGAGATGTTTAGAAAGAAAGCGATGGAGATAAAGGCGAACTATAAAGTGGGTAGTAAAATCAATGATCATATGTGGTTAGGATTTAGCCCAACTATTATCAATGAACTCATCATTGATGCCTTGGCTGAAGCTTTCCATGTATCTAAACAAGCTGCGGAAATTCGTGTGAAAACATTAGACATAAAGCTCATGGGATCATAACTGAATATTCTTGTTTAGATGTACCATGAATCCGGTGCGGTGGATACCGCTTGTCCTGACTCATGATACCGCTTAATGGATATTATTCACTGGCAGATTGGTCCAGGCCATATAGTTGTCTCATGGAAATGTCCTTTTCAGGGTCTATTGGCTCTATGTGTATTTTGTAGGCATCATGAACAATTCGGTCAAGGATAGCATCAGCGAGGGGGTTTTCATCTCCACTCAACTGTTCATACCAGCCTTGGTGACGATATTGTGAGCAAATGATCGTGGAAGATTTTTTCCTCCTATGATGCAGCAATTCGAAAATATCCACAATCTGGCTTTCTGTTGGTTTAGTCAACAACCATTCATCAATGATGAGCACAATGGGATTGGTGTATTTACTCATGACTTTCTTGTAAGTTCCATTGCTTCGAGCATATTCTAAGTCGATCAAGAAATCAGGAAGACGGACATATTTTGTTTTGTAATACTGTTTGCAGGCCTCCATGCCGAAGGCACACCCAAGATAAGTCTTCCCACTACCTGTAGCCCCTGAGATGAATATATTTCTGTTATCAGCTATATATTCACACGTTGCAAGTCTCATAATAAGATCTCTGTTCAATCTACGACCGGAATTATAATCTATATCCATGATATTGGCATCGGCCTGATCGAATTCTGCATTTTTGATTAAGCGATCTAATCGATTGTTCTTTCTTCTGGTGTACTCAATATCAACCATCATCCCAAATCGATCTTCAAATGCAACTTTATTCATATGTGGATCACTTAACTGATGCCGAAAGGCATCGGCCATTCCTACCAGTTTCATTTCAATAAGTTTCTCAATTGTGCTTCTATTTATCATTTCCATTACCTCCATAATATTTTGCTCCACGGGTCATCCCATAAACATTCTTTTTCGTCTCTGGAGGGTCTGGCGGTAAGGGTTTGTCATTCGATGTTGCTAGAATATTCTTTATGATTTTTAAACTCGGACTTCCTGTGAATCCCATCGCCTTTTCACAGGCAGCTTCCAGTCTTCTCTCTCCATATTTCTTGGAAAGCTGCAGAAGTCCCATACAGGATCTGTAACCTTGCTGTTCCACCTTATAGTAGGAAAGCATGGAGTTTATGACTATAAGAGTGTGAGGACCTATTTTTTCAGCCCATTTCCTGAATCTGTTTCCGTCCCATTCCACATATCGTTGATGATCAGGAGGCATATGTTCAGGAATAGTGCTGTATTGCCCTCTACGCCCGTAGAGGCGCCTGTGCGAAGCAATACGGTTCTGGTTGTAGAAGGCCTCAATGATAGTCTCTGTAATTCTTACATCCACTTTCTTCTTGATGTATTCAAAAGGAACGGAATATAGCATTCCCTCCACGGATATGTGATAATTGAACTGAACTGTAGCTTGTTTCCAAACTGCGAGTTCATATGGGGAAGTAGGAAGTGGGAGTAAGAACGGCATTTCTTCGTTACGGAAGAGACTTAACCTGCTTCCTTCTTTCTTTTGGAACTCTTTACGGTTCAGCGCATTCAGTTTCTTCATTATGGCACTGTTTAGTTCAGTCAAGGAGAAAAACTGCTCATTACGAAGCGCTCCTACGATCCATGTGGAAATATGGCCTACTGCGCCTTCTGCATTGGGCTTATCCTTGGGGCGTCTTACCCTTGCGGGTAGGATTGCTGCACCGTAGTGCTCCGCCATTTCGTGATAGGATCTGTTCAACTTCGGTGTATACCAATCTTTATTGTGATCTACTGCAGTCCGAAGATTATCAGGCACCAGAATTTTAGCCACACCGCCAAAATAGTTATACATGTGGATATGGGCCGTAATCCAAGCCTGCTGTTTCTCATTCAAGAATCCTTCAGCATAGGCATACTGACTATAAGACATGGTTGCAACGAAGATGGAAACATCTGTAATTTCTCCCGTGTCAGGATCAATGATGTGTGCTGGATCTCCAGCCCAATCAACTTCTATCTGTTCTCCCGGCTTGCGGCTGATGTGCATTGAAGCACGATGTTTCTGTTCCTCTTTCTGGATGTGGTGACAGAACTGAGAGTACATTAGTGGAGTCTGATTGTTCATCTTGCACTCTTCCATATACTCTACCCAGAGCAGCTTTTTCGTAACACCGCTTCTCATAAGTTCCTTACGAATATATGCGAAGTCGGGTTTGGGGCTGGCGTCTTCGGGCTTGCCCGAAGGAGTGGAAAACAGCTTTGCCAGGACACCATTGGTCTGGTTTTCATCAAGCGGCCAGACAATGCCAAGTTCCTTGGCTTTCTTAAGAACTCGGCTGACTGTGGTTTTTGAGGCATGACAGCTATAGGCAATGTTTCTTTGACTAAAACCCATAGAATGCAGTCTCAAAATTTCTCGATACTCGGTCATATATATGACCTCCTTATAATATATTTACATCTTACGATGTATGAATATATTATAAGTTAACGATTTCAAAGCTGATATACCGGTATCCCAACTCTGGAATGGTGGTACTCTATGACCGGAACTACGGTATCGTTACACCGGACAGGTGGGTCAATTTATCCCGGAATACCCAGTGAGTTTGAGCTACAAGTTATATTTCAGATAATAGGCCAAAGATTTAGAAATAAAATACCGATTATGATAACGTTCCCTCTTGACTGATGGAAACGTTATCGCTATACTTAGGTAAGTGGTTATATCAACATAATGACATAAGGATGTGATGTGTGAAATGGATAATACTTATGAAATGGCCCCGAAGTATTATGTGGTCAAAAAGAAACTGATTGAGCTGATTAATAGTGAAGCTTTTGCGGAGACTCAAATGATTCCCAGTGAACGAGAACTGATGAAGCAGTTTAATGTTAGCCGGATTACAGCTAAGAGAGCTGTAGATGACTTGGTCAATGAAGGATACCTGTACCGAGTCCAGGGAAAAGGTACGTTTCTACGAGAAGAAGAGGCAGAGCATGACTTAGTCTCTATTATGAGCTGTACAGAAGACATTATAAAAATGGGGATGACTCCCACGAAAGCATTGATTAAAGAAGAGGTTATAGAGGCGGATAAGACCAGGCAGAAAAGGCTGCATCTTGCGAATAATGAGATGGTCTACATGGTGAAGAGAGTGTACTACGCAGATAAAATACCGGTGAACTACACCACTACATATCTACCAATCAAATATTTTCCTGGCATCGAGGAGCATGACTTCTCGAAGGAATCCATCTACGATGTTCTGGAAAACATCTATAATGTTAAGATTACTTCAGCGAAAAGAACGCTAGAAGCAGTTTTGGCTTTAGATGAAGTAGCCACACTGCTAGATATCAATCAAAAGCAACCGGTTATACTTTTTAGAGCCATTACCTACGGTATCGTCAATGGTCGAGAGATTCCAATTGAAACCTTTAAAAGCTATTATCGATCTGATCGATTTAAGTTTTATATCAATCAAAACAAATAAAAAACAGGGGGGAAATCAAAATGAAAAAAACTAATCTTGTGAAAAAAATTGCTGCCACTTTTATGATGTCCATCATGCTTATGACTGCCGTTGCATGTGGGTCAGTTGATGATGAGAAAAAGGATTTGGGGGTAGCTTTAATCACATCTGCTGCTGGACCCAATGATAACGGCTACAATGCTTCTGCTATTGATGGACTTGAAAAGATGAAGAAAGATATGGGCATTGATTATCGAGTTGTGGAAACTACAGATATTCCAGGAAGTCTAGATGAACTAGCTAAAGCGGGATATAAGTTGATTTTTTCATTAGAATACAATTTTGATGCACTGATTAATGGTGTAGGAGGAAGCAAGCCTCTAGCAGAGCAATATCCCGATACCACCTTCGTAGTTTTCAATGAAAACCCTAATGTGAAGGAAGATGGTACCCCAATGCATGACAATGTGGTTTCCGTGCTTTTTGATGTTCATCAAGCATCTTTCCTAGCTGGAGCTTTAAGTGTTCTAGTCAATGAGAACAAAGACGAACTTTTTGAAGCAGGAGATTATTCTTTCACTGAAGGTGACGCAGGGCGTAAGGTTGGATTTTTCGGAGGAACCAAGTCCAATGGAATCACTGTATTCTCCTATGGTTATGCAGAAGGGATCAACTATGAAGCAGAAAAGCTGGATGTTAATTATAGCTTCATCACCGATTACAACGTAGGATTTAGTGATTCTGCTGCAGGGTCCACCAAAGCTAACACATTTTACTCTGATGGAGCCAATATTATCATATCTGTAGCGGGAGCTGTGGGAGATGGGGTTACTTCAAAGGCTAAGGAAGTTAAGAAACTAGCCATAGAAGTGGATGCAAATAAAGATGCAAACCAACCTGGACATATTCTAACCAGCGTTCTTAAGAATACAGAAGTTCCTGTTTACTCTATAGCCCAGAAGTTCAAGGACGGAAACCTAAGTGAGATTGCCGGAGAAGCGCTTTATTATGACCTAGGGTCTATGGCTACAGGAATTACAGACCTGGCTACTATTGAATCTTTCGTCAAAGCTTCCGGTGAAGCCAAGTGGGCAGAAATCAAGGCTGAGATTGAAGATGTAAAGAGTAAGATTGTCTCTGGTGAGATTAAAGTCACCAACGCCCAAATCGGAGAAGAAATTGACTTTGGAAGCCTCACTCATTTAAGTACCAGCGGGAATTAAGTTAAGAGAAGGAGAAATTATGTCTAAGATCGAAACCGTAAACTTGGTAAAGAAATTCGGAGAGTTTATCGCCAATGATCATATCAGCATGAAGATCCAGGAAGGAGAGATCACTGCCATAGTAGGGGAAAATGGGGCAGGGAAAACTACCTTGATGAACATGCTCTATGGATTATTAGAACCTACCAGTGGAAAAATACTCATCGACGGCAAGGAAGTGGTCTTAAAGTCTCCGGTAGATGCCATTGCTCATGGGATTGGGATGGTGCACCAGCATTTCAAACTGGTGCCCAGCCTGACCGTCTATGAGAATATCATGTTAGGTACGGAAATTACGAAGAGTATAAAGATTGGAGACAAAAAGCTGAAGGGCTTTTTTATCAACGAAAAGAAAGAGAAAGAGGAAGTCCAAAAAGTCATCGACTTCTATAAATTTGACCTAGACCCTGATGATGTTGTGAAAAACATTTCCATTGGGGCAAAACAGAGAATAGAAATCTTAAAGATGCTTTATCGGAATGTGGATATATTAATCTTTGATGAGCCTACAGCAGTACTTACCCCGCAAGAGGTGGATGAGCTGCTGGAGAGTTTCAGAGAGCTTAAGAAACAAGGAAAGACCATAATCTTGATTACCCATAAGCTGAGAGAAGTTATGGAAATAAGTGATCAGGTCATCATCATTAAACAGGGGAAGTTAATCAATACAATGAGAACAAAGGACACCAATGCCCAAGACATTGCAACCTCCATGGTGGGAAGAGAAGTGGTGGCGAGTATTAACACAGATAAGGATGCTTCTAAGAACTCAAGAGTAATCTATGAACTCAAAGACATCAGCACGGAGTCTTCTCCTGGAGTGAAATGCTTGAAAAAGATCAACCTGACCATAAAAGCAGGAGAGATTCTGGGGATTGCTGGAGTGGAGGGGAATGGTCAGAGCGAGCTGGTTAAAGTCATAACAGGACTCATGGAGTCCACTGAAGGAGCGATTCTTCTAAATGGGCTCGACATCACGAATACCTGGCCCAAGGAGATTAGAGCCTGCGGCATTGGTATCATACCAGAAGACCGATATGCTCAGGGGTTATGTGTAGACATGTCCTTAGATGATAACTTTATTGCTGGGCAGTATAAAGACAAGGATTATTTCAATAGAGGGTTCCTGAACTTTAAGGAGATTGAAAAGAAATCCTCAGAACTCATAAACAAGTATGATATCCGCATTTCCCAACGTAAGTCCAATGTATCTTCCCTATCGGGTGGAAATGCTCAAAAGATCATCATTGCCAGGGAATTTGAGTCGAATCCCAGCCTGCTCATTGCATCCCAGCCCACTCGGGGAGTAGATATCGGATCCATTGAGTTTATACATGGAAAAATATTGGAGTTGAGGGCTAAGGATAAAGGGATTCTGCTGATCTCGAGCGAACTGACGGAGATTATGAATCTCTCCGACCGAATTGCGGTTATGTACAAGGGAGAAATTATAGGGATAGTTAATGCTAAAGACACCAGCATGAGTGAACTAGGACTACTCATGGCAGGTATACGGGTGAATCGTCCTGAAGGGGTGGTGGAAGTTGATGGATAAGGGAAATCTAAGAAGAGTCTTAATATCTACATTCATTCCCATCTTCGCTGCATTTTTAGTTGGTGCGATCATGATACTTGCCATTGGAGAAGATCCGATTCTAACCTATCGGGTCATGGTTGAGAAATCCCTGTTGAATTGGGATGGCCTCCTTAAAACGCTGCATCTGGCTTCTCCTTTGATTCTGACGGGATTAGCTATTGCAATTACCTTTAAAGCGAATATTTTTAACATGGGAGTTGAAGGTGGAGCTATTCTGGGAGGATTCTTTGCCGGAATTGCAGGATTTACCTTTAATGGTCTACCGGCGCCCCTTCATATCTTCTTGTGTCTTTTAACAGGGGCAGTGGTTGGTATGCTCTATGCATTAATCCCTGCCATTCTTAAAGCCTATTACAAGATGGATGAGATGGTGGTAACTTTAATGCTGAACTACGCTGTGGTGGTTCTAGTCACCTTCCTGTCCCAAGGTGTCTTTAGGGATCCTTCCTCAGGATATGTGGCCACTTACGCCATTTATGACAGTGCCATGTTCACGAAGATACTTGGGACCAATCTAACATACTTCTTTTTCATCTCCATGGTGGTCTTTGTGATGCTGTACATTCTGTTCAAGAAGACTAAGCTGGGTTATGAAATCACCGCCATTGGTAAGAATACAGAGTTTGCGGAAGCTATGGGCATGAAGGTTAGGCAAACCATCATTAAGATCATGCTGATCAGTGGAGCCTTAAGTGGTCTGGCGGGAGCGGGATACTTAATGAGTGAGAAATTCAGGTTCACCTTGGATTTTTCAGGGAATCCTGGTCTAGGATGGGATGGTATGCTGATTGCACTTTTGGGAGGACATGACCCTATAGGAGTGCTGATTGCCTCCATCTTCTATGCAGCCTTGAAAACCGGTAGCGAGTACATAGGTATTTATACCAATGTGCCCAAAGATATTGTAGCCATCATTCAGGGCATTCTGATCCTCTTCCTGTCAGTGAAATTTATTTCCGCACGACTGGGACTGGTGAAAAAGTTTAAAAATAGCCGTACTAAGCGTAACAAGAATGGGGAGACCAAAAAGGTAGAGGAGGAGATATCATGAATTTAGTTCAAAATATTCTATATGATACCATCTATCATGCTACTCCATTATTATTAGCTGTTCTCGGTGGACTATTCGCTTATAAGGCTAATGTGCTGAACATTGGACTAGAGGGCATGATTATAACAGGGGCTTTCTCATCATCTTTAACCATTTATCTTACGGGAAGCTATTATCTAGGAGTGTTTGTGGGAATCCTATCTACTTTAGTTGTGGGGTTGGTGTTCTCCTTCTTTAGCATCACAATGAAAAGTAACTTTATTATTACAGGATTTGGATTAAATCTACTCATGGCGGCAATTGGAACATTTGTACTGAAGTACATGAATCTATCCAATATTAATCTAAGCCAGATGATCAACGTCAATGAAATGAAAATCAGTATACCGGTAATTAATGAAATTCCAATATTATCTTCCATCTTAAGCAACCACACATTGATTACCTATCTGTCGTTCGTTCTCATCTTTGTGGTCTATCTGGTCTTGTATAAGACCAGATTTGGTATCCATCTTCGAGTGGTGGGAGAGAGTGAAGAAGCAGCAAAATCTGTGGGACTAAAGAGTAACAGGATGAAATACGCTGCTATCTTAATCGGGGCTGTGCTGTGCGCATTGGCAGGAACGAATCTATCCGCAGAGAGGCTGGCGCTCTACACGGACAACATGGTGGCAGGGCGTGGATTCATTGCGATCGCAGCCATTTACTGTGGGAAGGCAGATCCAGTGAAATCTTCTGTATATGCAATTTTATTTGGCCTGGCTAGAGCGTTGGCCATAAACTTAAGTTTATATGCAGGACCCATATCAGGATTATTTGATATGATTCCATACTTGATGATTGTTGGAGTGCTATTTATTGTATCGTATATGGAATCTAAGAAGACGAAAGTTAGGGGGTTTGGAAAGTAATGACAAAAACAGCACTGTTGATTGTAGATATGGTGAAGGATTTTACAGACCCTAGCGGTCTGGTGTTCTATCCACAAAATAGAGAAGTTCTTCCACGAATAAAGAAGGTGTTGGACAAATGCAGGGAGCACGATGTACTCACTATATTTTTCAGACATAGTTATCGAAAAGATAAGTTTGATCAGAACTTAGTGAGTATGCGTCCTAACTGCATTTCCGGGACTGGAGGCGACGAGATTGATTCCATGTTGGACGTGGACCCCGTGAAGGATTATGTCATTAAGAAGAGAAGGTATAGTGGTTTTTTCGGGACAGACTTGGATCTGATTCTACGGGAGAATGGCATTGAGCATCTGATCATCGTGGGCACGAAGACCAATTGCTGCATCCGTGCAACGGTAACAGATGCCTACTACTTAACCTATAAGGTCCATGTGGTCTCTGATTGTGTGGCCACTAATGATGAGGTGGTGAATCAGGTGCACCTTACGGATATCAGGAAATACTTTGGTCAGGTTCACACTTCAGAGGAACTCTTTGAAATGCTTGATAAAGGGGAGTTGTAGTATGTTTGATATTGTCACCAGTGGATACATGAGTATCGACAGGATTATTAAGATTAAATCCCCTCTAAAAACAGGAGAAACATCCATAATTCGAAATGCAGACAATACTAAACCGTACTACGGAGGATGTCCTATAAATGTCTCTTACCTACTGGCAAAAATGGGGAAGAACCCATTGCCTATTCTGAGAGTAGGAGATGATGAAGAGACGAAAGGGTTTCTATCTTACCTGAAAGAGGCCAATGTGAGTTTAAAGGGCCTAGAAACGATAGAAAATGAATCATCATCTAACTGTTACCTGATATCAGATGAGAGTCATGACCATGTCACCATCTTCTACCCAGGAGCGATGGATTCGAAATATGCCGCTGAACCTTCAGATGAATTCTTTAAAGATGCAAAGATGGCGTTGATTACCGTGGGTTCGTACCAGGATAATAAGCAGTTTTACAGAAAATGTCTGGAGTATAATCTTCCCATTGTGTTTGGAACGAAACTGGATTTTGATGCTTTTCCTGAGGAGTTTCTCAAGGAGATTATCCTAAACAGTAAGATTATCTTCTCGAATGAGAATGAGAGGCAAGAAATCTTGGAACTGTTCGGTATTACAAAGATAACAGATCTCTTTCGCATGGGAAAGACGAAGATTATTGTTACCACGCTGGGAGAGAAGGGGAGTGAGTATTTTCAATATGTTGAAGGTGAAGATGGAGAAAGAGATAATCAACATCAAGGGAGATTGCCTATTTATCCGGTAAAACAAGTGGTGGATTCCAGCGGGGCTGGAGACGCCTATATAGCAGGATTCTTGTATGGTTACCTCGATGGCAAGCATACTAGCGCTTGTTGCGAAATGGGTAGTGTCATGTCTTCATTTGTCATTGAAGCCGTTGGTTGTACAACTGGAGCCCCCAGCAAGAAAGACTTTGAGGGGAGATTAAAAGAATTTAAGAACATTGTTGCGATGGACAGGATTAGGGAGGAAATATGAGCACATTATATTTGAAAGCAGATCAGGAGACGATATCGAAGTATGTTATTTTTTCAGGAGACCCTTGGAGAGTGGAGATGCTGCAAAAACTCTTAGATGACCCAAAACATGTAGCATTTAGTCGAGAATTCAATACATATACGGGTACCTATCAGGGGGTTCCAATCACCATATCTTCTACAGGAATTGGAGCACCCTCTGCAGCCATTGCCATGGAAGAACTTTATGACTGTGGTATGGAAGTGGCCATTCGTATGGGTACCGTCATGGGGCTTAAGGAAGGAATGCTGGGGAAAGTCTTAATCCCCAATGGAGCCATGAGACTAGAATCTACAAGTGATTCCTATGTGCCTAAGGGGTTTCCCGCTGTGGCCAGTATTGATCTCATTAATGTTATGAATCAGAGTGTGAAAAATAATAACAGAGAGTATCTTAATGGAATCTCCGCCACTATGGATGGATTCTACAGCCAGATGAGAGAATCCAGATTATCCAAGAAGATGAACACGGATATTCTGAAGACCTTTGATGACCTTGAAAAATTCAATGTGTCTGGAGTAGATATGGAAACCAGCTTAATGCTGGTGTTAGGTAATCTCATGGATATTAAAGTGTGCAGTGTCACCATGACCACAGTGCTCAGGAACCTGTCTAAGGTGCTAGAAGGGGAAGAGAGAACAAAGGCGGAGCAGGATCTATGTAAGATTGTACTAGACGGAATTGTACTGCTGGACCAAGGAGAAAAACAGTCATGAAGAAATTAGATTTTAATAAAAAACCCATCATTGGAATGGTGCATTGTCTACCCCTACCGGGAACCATGAAGTTTAAAGACAATTTACCGGAAATTACAACCCAGGCCATACATGATGCTAAGACGCTGGAGAAAGCCGGTGTGGATGCCATCATTATCGAAAACATGGGGGATGACCCTTTTGGAGTAAAGCTTGATATTGCTCAAGTGACTGCACTTTCAGCCATCAGTGCATTGGTGGCGAAAGAAGTGAGTTTGCCCATTGGCATCGATGCTGCCATGAATGATTATGAAACATCTCTATCTTTAGCTAAAGCAATAGATGCTGATTTTGTAAGAATTCCTGTTTTTGTCGATACCGTCGAGTTTTATGGAGGGATTATTAATCCGGTAGCAAGAGAAGCCACATTGTTTAGAAAACAGATTAATGCGGAAGACATTCTGATCTTCGCGGACATTCAGGTTAAACACACCCATATGGTTCTGTCTTCAGTGTCCATAGAGGATTCTGCTAGAAGTGCCATGGACTGCGGAGCGGATGCGATTATCGTAACCGGAACCCATATCGGAGTGGAAACCCCCATGGAGATCATCAAGAAAGTTAAAAGCATTGCCAATATTCCAGTGATTATTGGCAGTGGTGTAAAAGCCATGAATATAAAGAGTCAATTGGACCTGGCGGACGGAGCCATTGTAGGGTCTAGCATGAAAGAGGGTGGCATCATTAGTAATCCTATCTCATATAAATTAGCAAGAGATGTGGTGGAAGCGAGAAACAAGGAGAGTGAAGCATAATGATGAGACCTATGAAATTAGCGGGCGAAGAGCTTATTTTTGGTGCGGGATGTTTATCCCATTTGTCTACCATGAAGGGGAATAGGGCTGTAATTGTTACCGGTGGAAGCAGTATGGAGAGAAGCGGAATATTGCAAAAGGTGATAGACTATCTTAAAGATACTGGAATTGAGAGTAAAGTGTTCTCTGGAGTAGAACCAGATCCACTCTTTAGTACAGTGATGAGAGGTAGAGACGTGATGATAGAATTTCAACCGGACTTGATTGTAGGTCTTGGAGGAGGTTCAGCTATGGACGCCGCAAAAGCAATGTGGATCTATTATGAGAATGAAGATTTTACTAGCCTAGAGGATATCCTGCCCCCAAATAATTTTCCTGAACTAAGAAAGAAAGCGAAGCTGATCTGTATTCCATCCACATCTGGTACAGCAAGTGAAGTAAGTCGGTCCATCGTCATCACAGAAGATAGTACCCATACCAAATATGGGGTTGGAAACATGGAAATGATGCCGGACTTCGCAATACTAGATCCTGAAGTTACAGTAACTCTTCCATTAAGCATCACAGCAGAAACAGGTATGGATGCGCTAACCCATGCCATGGAGGCTTGGGTATCTAGACGGGCTAATTATCTCAGTGACATTTTGGCTGAAGCTGCCATTAAGGATATATTTGAGTATTTGCCTAAAGTAATGGAAGAGCCTAAGAATCTAGACTATAGAGAGGTCATGCTAAATGCTTCCATGACGGCAGGAATGGCTTTTACTAACGTATCTTTGGGGATTATCCATTCTATGGCCCATACTCTTGGCAGTGTGTTTGAACAAGCCCATGGAAGATTAAATGCTATTCTTTTGCCTTACGTCATTGACTTTAATAGTCAAGACGAAGATACCAGAATCAAGTATAATCACTTATCTAGGGATTTAGGTTTTGATGGAGATATGGCGACACTGGTAAGACGTCTAAATGAGCAGGTAAAGATTCCTAAGACCTTAAGTGAGATTATTCCAGACGAAAAGAAGTTTAAAGAAAACATGGAACGTCTTATTGATGCTGCCTTGGCGGATGGATGTACCAAGACCAATCCGATCATTCCTACAAGAGATGAGTTCAAAGTATTGTTTAATGAAGCCTATTTTGGCAGAAAAAGTGAGGTTTGAGATGAAACTGATTTGTTATCTATCTAATGGTTATCCTACTATTGACGAAAGCATAAGATTGGCTAAGGTCTATGGAGACGCAGGGTGTGATGTGATCGAAGTGGACTTTCCCTCAAGAGATCCGTATCTAGAGGGAGAACTTATCTCTAGTCGTATGAAAGAAGCGCTTAAGACATGTGCTGACTTTGAGAAATATATGGATGCCATTAAGATCATGAAAAAACAGAATAGTAATACGAAGATTCTTCTACTTGCCTATGACAATACCATTAAGGACATTGGAGAAGATAGGTTCATCTCTTTTTGTCAGAAAGAGAACTTGCTAGATATGATTTATGTCGGAGAGGATCAGGATCTTCAAGGTAGACTCATGGAAGCCGGTCTTAAGATTTCTTGTTACGTAGAATTTAGACTTCCTGAAGAACAAATTGAAGCTGCAAAAAATTCCAATGGTTTTGTCTATCTTCAGGCTGTGGCAGAAGATGGGAAGATTAATCCCAAGTTTCCTAAACTAGGAGACTGTGTAACTTATCTTAAAGAGCAAGGGATCACAAGAGAAATTTATGCGGGTGTAGGTATAAGAGGGGAAAATGAGATTAAAATGGCTAAAGATGCTGGATGTGATGGGGTCTTTGTAGGGAGCACTATTCTGAAGCTTTGGGACAATGAAGCAAAGCTGACTGAAAAGATTAAGGAACTGAAAGACGCAACGATTTAAGACTGAATAAAGTTTAACAATAGAGAGCCGGATCTGGAAGAGGGATTATGTATATTAAAATACATAATATAAACCAATGATGGTTAACTAAATCTTGAACGAAGACCTACGGGTCTTTTTTCTTTGCAGTAAATAAAGGAGAAAAAGGTTATGGCGGGTAGAGAAAGACCACTAAAACCCCGATTAGAAGGTGATCTGGCACTTATGAGGCACTGACTGACGCGGATATGGATGTTTTTGCCGACCGTGTACTGTGTAGTGCTTTAGGAGATGGAAAGAAGCTTAGGCGTTCATCTCAGACCTGAGTTCCTTTTCTCCTCATAACAGTTCGCAAGGACATCAGAACCATCAACTTATGTACGGGTACTTTGTCATGCTTGCTCGAAAACAAGACTCAAGAAATATCTTTAAGCATTCGAGGGATGACTTGTCTTATATTCAAGAATCACTTCGGTCGTTTTATAGTGGTTATGATCCGGTGGATGTAGAAGTTCAACTTACTGATTCGACTAGTGTACGTTTCAGTCCTGCTAAATACCTGAAAAAGCTTCAAGGTGAGTATGACATGACACCTGCTTCTTTCATTTTTGCAACTAAAGATGGAGATCCAATCTATTTAAAATCTGATGGTTCTAATACAAAGGAATACCTGGCTCTCCGAAATCGGAATAATCAACCAACCGCTGAATTAGAGATTTATGAAAGCAAAGGATACATAAAGAACTTAGAGTGTGATGTTATCATTGGCATACTCTAGGTCTGGCAGATTCGTCTGGATTCAAGACGTTACTATTTCGCTACAAGTGAAGCCATGATGAAATTCGTTACTGTTCATCCTTCTTTCTAGCTGCATGCTATTGCCATAGAACGTTCTCTTCTAGACTATAGCTATAATCTAGAAATACAGTACTTGTAGCTGGCATCTGTTTCATAAATTAAAATCGATGCTATGAATGAAGGGGTAAAAAGTGCAGTCAGGCAATCGGCTTATAAGGGAAGACAAGCGGATGGAATGAACACTCATTAACGCGAATTACACTAAGTCCAATAAGGTTCTTTCAAAACAGAATACACTAGTGCACATGGAGCTTCTCTGTTTCAAGATAGAGGAGCTTCTTTTAATGTGACAAACTGCTGATGCTATGAAGAAATTCTAGATTTGATTATTATTGAATCATAGTAATGTTATAAAATTATATCACTAAAGTCGAAAGCATATAGAATGATGTCATATTAACCGCGCAAAATCCAGACAATATGTCGAATAATTGTTAACAATTAGTGTATTACTTAAAAAATATTGCTGTATAATGTCGGATAAAGTAGAATAATAGTAATGAAAATAATAGCAATATATCATAGAGTGGCTTTATTCCGAATAAAGAAGAATGTGTAGTTGGCACATAGAACTTATATTAATTTGGAAGGTGGGTTTTTAATGAAAATTGAACGAATGATGCGGTGGTTTCTGAGTATTTTCTTATCGGTGCTGCTTGTTTCTCCGTCTGCTTTGAAGGTGCATGCGGAAGAAGGACCAGTCTATTCTCTGGAGGCAGGAAGTTCAATTGTGCTGGTTTCAAGTGATCCGGGTTCCACAAACAGTCTCACGACAGTCAGAGCAACCTGGACCAATGAAGGGTTCGCCTATCTTCTTATTGAAAGCTCAAAAGAGCTGACGAGCGTCAGCATGGATGGGATTACTGCAACAGGAGGGGATCTCAAAGAATATGCCAAAGGACATGCCATAACGGTTGGTGCAACCTTATTTGCTCCTGTAAAGAACAACTCGTTTCTGACCGTGGCAAGATTTCCTGTAGCTGCTGTAAGCAGTGCAGCAACCCATACCATTGCCGCCAGCGTTGTGGGGGATGGACATGAACTGGGTGAAGAGGTAGCATTTCTGGTCCCCAAACTGGAGATCACCATCACGAAAGAATGGACAGGCGGACCAAAGAATCCTGTAACGGTCCATCTGAACAGAGCCGGTTACAGTGCCCCCATCGGGACCTATGAACTGAGCACCGCTGATTCTTCTGAAGCGGTGACGGATCTGTATTATACCGATGGTCTCGGACGAGTGATTGATTACAGTGTCACAGAAGATCAGACTACAGTAGAAGATGGTTACTCTGTATCAGTGGGTAAAGACTATTCCTATGCTGAAGGACTTCATAAATACGCGTTCACCATCACCAATACCTACACCAGGCCTGCAGTGGACATTGTGGTGGAAAAGAAGTGGTATGGGGACAATAAAGTGGACAAACCTAATTTCATTACGCTGAATCTCTATTATCTCGATGATCAGGAAGTAAGAGTGGATGTAGCATCAACAGATGTATATCCCGATACAGACGGACTCTGGAAACATACATTTGAGAATCAGTATAAATACGATGAAAATTATAATGAGATAAACTATAAGGTGGAAGAGGAAGCTGTACCGGGATTCAGCACACATATTGAGAAAATCGATGCTGTAAGTTTTTTCGTGCACAATACAGAGCTCTTAACCATTGAAGGCATGAAAACCTGGATCGATGATCCGCAAACCAGCGCGACCACCAGACCGGATTCCATCACTGTAGAACTATATAGAAATAATGTGCTGTACAGATCCAAAACCGTGATGCCTGATGCATCAGGAAACTGGACCTACAGATTTGACTCCCTGAAGGAACTGGATGCCGAAGGAGGGGCCTATACCTATACCATCAAAGAAGCTGACGTGGATGGTTATACCAGCAGTGTCAACGGATACGACCTGGTAAATATCCAGACCATGGAAATCCATGGAACCAAAAGATGGCTGGATGAAATGGAAACGGAAATGAGACCGGACTATATTGAAGTGATTCTTCTTCAGAACGAAGAAGAATACAAGACAATGAAAGTCATGCCTGATGGAGAAGGAAACTGGAAGTATTCCTTCATAGATCTTCCGAAATACGATGCCAATGGTGCACTTTATAAGTACAGCATTGATGAAGTGGAAGTAGACGGGTATGAGACTGAAACAGACGGATACGATCTTACCAACATCAGAACAGACATCACCAGCGTAACAGGAACCAAAATCTGGATGGATGAACCAGAAACAGAGATGAGACCTGAATCCATTACAGTAGTTCTGCTTGAGAGCGGAGAAGAATATAAGACGATGGAAGTGACCCCTGATACAGATGGAAACTGGACGTACACATTCAATGATCTTCCTCAGTTCGATGAATATGGTGTGGTTTATCAATACAGCATCGATGAACTGGAAGTGGAAGGCTATGAAACTACAGTGGAAGGTTTTGATCTCATCAATACAAGAGTTGGAATGACTTCAGTATCAGGAACCAAGACTTGGATGGATGAACCGGAAACACAAATGAGACCGGAATATATTGAAGTGGTTCTGCTTCAGAACGAAGAAGAATTCACAACCATGAAAGTGATGCCGGATCAGCAAGGAAACTGGACGTACACATTCAATGATCTTCCTCAGTTCGATGAATATGGTGCGGTTTATCAATACAGCATCGATGAACTGGAAGTGGAAGGCTATGAGACCACAGTGGAAGGGTTTGATCTCATTAATACAAGAGTTGGAATGACTTCAGTATCAGGAACTAAGATCTGGATGGATGAACCGGAAACGCAAATAAGACCGGAGTATATTGAAGTGATTCTTCTTCAGAACGAAGAAGAATACAAGACAATGAAAGTCATGCCTGATGGAGAATGGAACTGGACCTATGCATTCAATGAACTTCCTCAGTTCGATGAATATGGTGCGGTTTATAAGTACACTATCGATGAACTGGAAGTGGAGGGCTATGTCACTACGGTAGAAGGATATGATCTGTTTAATACCAGAGTAGGAACGACATCGGTGTCAGGAACCAAGACCTGGATGGATGAACCAGAAACAGAGATGAGACCTGAATCCATTACAGTAGTTCTGCTTGAGAGCGGAGAAGAATATAAGACGATGGAAGTGACCCCTGATACAGATGGAAACTGGACGTACACATTCAATGATCTTCCTCAGTTCGATGAATATGGTGCGGTTTATAAGTACAGCATCGATGAACTGGAAGTGGAAGGCTATGAAACTACAGTGGAAGGGTTTGATCTCATCAACACAAGAGTTGGAATGACTTCAGTATCAGGAACCAAGACCTGGATGGATGAACCGGAAACGGAAAAGAGACCGGAATATATTCAAGTGGTGCTGCTTCAGAATGAAGAAGGATACAGGACCATGAAAGTACTGCCGGATGAGCAAGGAAACTGGACCTATGGCTTCAATGAACTTCCTCAGTTCGATGAATATGGTATGGCTTATGAATACGCTATAGATGAACTGGAAGTGGAAGGCTATGAGACCACGGTAGAAGGGTTTGATCTCATCAATACAAGAGTCGGAACGACATCTGTATCAGGAACCAAGACCTGGATGGATGAACCAGAAACGGAAATGAGACCGGAATATATTGAAGTAGTGCTTCTTCAGAACGATGAAAAATATGAGACGCTGGAAGTTATGCCTGATCCAGAAGGAAACTGGACATATACATTCAGTGATCTTCCAGAGTTTGATGCAGAAGGCAAACCTTACGCATACTCCATTGATGAATTGGAAGTAGAAGGATATCTTTCCACTGTAGATGGATATGATCTCATCAACACCAGAACAGGGAGCGTAAGCATCTCTGGAGAAAAAACATGGGATGATCTTTCTGATAGACCGGAAGAAATAACCGTACTGCTTCTAGAGAATGGGGTAGAAGTGGATAGAATGAAGGTAACGCCTAATGCAAGTGGAGCATGGCTATACACCTTCTTAAATCAGCATGAATTTGATGAGGAAGGCATTCCATGCACCTACAGCGTAGAAGAACTGCCCGTGGCAGGCTATGAAACCACGGTGGACGGTTATGACCTGCACAACAGACAGCAGAGAGGAATGATCAGGATTCTGAAGACCGATAACTTCAATGAGCCCCTGGAAGGTGGGGAGTTTGAAATCCATGATGAAAAGGGTGTGCTTGTCTATAGCGGTATTTCCGATGAAAACGGGATAGTGGAAGCCTTGCTTCCGCTGGGCACCTACAAGGTCATGGAAGTGGAAGCGCCGGAAGATTTCATTCTGGATGAAACACCCAAAATGGCAGTGCTGGATATAGATGGAGAAGTCATTGAGCTGTCCTTCGTCAATGATCCGGAGATCAATGAACTGCCGGATACGGGTGGTGACGAAGATCCGGAGGAGGAAGAACCGGAAGAGGAAGATATCAAGGACAAGACAGAGGATGAGAAGCCTGAGCTTCCAAAGACGGGTGGCATTCACTACAGCTTCTGGAGCCTACAGGGTATACTGCTCATCATGGGTGGACTGCTGCTTCTGAAGAGACGAAAAACCGCATAGCAATAACAGAAAAGCCTATTTTGGAGGCTGCTTGTGAAAGCGGCCTCTTTCCCATGTTCAACTGATTCTGGTTTTGTTTTCATTCTGAAAAATATAAAGGGGTCTGAATATTCATGCGGGACTTTGATATTTTTTTGTTAAGAGCCTGGTATTAAGATTGATAACTATAAGTAGCTTGTGGTATGATAAAAAAGACATTATATATAGAAGCATAACACTTTAAAATACACACAAGGGTATATAACTTTGAAACTGAGGTTGAAGGATGTTCATTTACATACTGCTGGCAGCTGTTGTGGCCAGAATCAAAGGATACAGCATAAAACCTGTCACAAGAGATTACTCCTTATACCCCTTGTTTCTGGCAGAAGCCATTTATCTGTTTCTGCAGATCTCTGTATTCATGGGACAGTATGATTACATTAAATATGCAGGGGTGTTCAAATCCATCTATCTCTATACCCTGATCGTTCCCATAGTCGTCCATCGATTATACAAGACAGGAATCTACGGGTCCATGATCTTAACCATCGGCTCCATCCTGAACAAGTTCGTCATGAGCCAGAACGGAGGAAAGATGCCGGTCTATGCGACCCTGTCAAAATACACAGGGTACTTTGATGAAAGCGTTCTGGGAACAGCAGATCAGATCCATGTCTTAGGCAATGAGGCAACAAAGTTCAAGATTCTAACAGACTACATCGATGTAGGGTACAGTATCCTCAGCATCGGAGATGTACTCATCCATGCATTCATATTTCTGGTGGTCTATGCCACCATCAAGGCAAACAATTCTAAATCGGATCCATATTCAATAGACAAAAAGGGGAAGGCATAAAATGGAATTTAGCACAATGATTCTGACAAAGTATATTCTTGGGTTCGCCCTACAGAGCTTTATTCTGGTTCTAGGCGTCTATATATTCAATAAGCAGAAACTGATTCTCAGAGATTATCTGATCACATCAGTACTTGTGACCTTCGTCACTTTCTTCATGAAATCACTGCCCATCTCCGTAGGTGTTCAGACCATCATGAATATGATCTTCATGTATCTGATCTGTGTGGTCTATCTGAAGATGCAGCCCTATATCACCATCAGGTCCACAGCCCTCTGTGTAGTCCTGATCCTTATATCTGAAATGATTGTCACAGCAGGTATCGTCATGATGTATGGTCAGACTCAGTTTCAGAGCATTGTGAGCAGCGGCTCCCAGAGACATTACATCGGAACCATGGCAAACATTGTATTTACCATCATCATCATAGCACTGTATTTCATCTTGGATCGAAAGGGTGAGTATCATAGAAGCATTAGCAAGCAGGATAGCTGACGGGCTCGCTTCTCAGCTGAATCTGGATCAGGAAAAACGCTCTGTCATCGCCTATGGACTCATCGGAATCCTTCAAGTCACATCGCTCTTTCTCATGATCACCGTCATCGGTCTGATGACAGGGACCTTGTACGAAAGTCTGATCATATTCTTCAGTGTAGGCTATATCAGGAAATCCACTGGAGGAGCACATTCAAGAACCATGTGGGGATGCAACACTGTAAGTGTGGCATCCATTACGCTACTAGCCATATTATCGAGATATCTGTTTGGCATCCCCCTTGACGTCTACGTCAATGCGGGTATCACCATGGCAGTGTTTCTTGCAGGATTCATCATTTTCCACAAGCGTGTTCCAGTGGATAGTCCCAACAAGCCCATTGTATCCTCTGAAAAGATCAGAAGATTGAGGAGAGAGAGCTTCGGTAAGCTTTGTCTGTTTCTTCTGCTGACAGGGGCTGCCATTGCACTGGCGGAGAGTTCTGAAAGGTTATACAGCATCGCCTCCAGTATCCGCATGGCCATGGTCTGGCAGGCCATCACACTGACTGAAACAGGAGGATCCTTATTGGCTAGAGTGGATCGCGCAATCAACTCTGTATTATAGAAATGAATACACCGCAGGGTGTCAGCCCTGCTTACGTAGCTGGATATTTAAAATATAACAATTCCTTACTGAAAGGAGGGGAGAAAAATGAAAAAGAAGAACTTATTAACACTAGTGGCTGCATTCGCAACAGTAATTGCAACGAGCATGGCAACTTCAGCTTGCATATTCTACTTCTACCAGCCAGAAGAACCAGAATCTCTAAGAGATAAGTAGTAGTTTAAAGCGAAAAGACTTGTTTTTAACAAGTCTTTTCAACATTTAGATAGAGAAAGCAGGGGTAACTATGTGGAACGAACTCCCATCTTTAAACAGCAGAAAAAGAGAACAGATCAGAATGATGTTCTTCACAGTGAAGATTCTGGCGCTTTTCTTCAGTGCCATTCCCATACTGGAGTACTTCAACATACAGAATCATGGATATGATCTCTTAAGCATATATTATATCGGTATCACGTTCAGTGCCTTCAGTCTGATCATGGTGTTTCTGCTATTCATATACAATCGAAAAGAACACAATCAGCTTTACTACATCGTGGAAGTCGTCACATTCATCATTGTGTTTGTCGTGTCCATCTATGTGAGCGGAGCAAATAAAAGCGAGAACAAGTACATCTTCCTTTTCATCATCATTTCCTATACCATCGAGTACGGTATGAAGACGGGACTTTTTGTTTCGGGTATCGCCACAGTGGTTATAGCAGGAATGGACCTGTTTCTGGGAAACAACAGCAATGTGAACATTCAGTTCCAGAACGATCTGGCTCTTTTTGCCATGTTCTTCCTGGTAGCCTGGACCATAGGACACTATGCGAGACTGGAACAGAAACACATCAAGGAACTGGTGGATTATGCTAATATTGATGGCCTCACCGGTGCATACAATCATCGCTATTTCTATGAGATCATAGAAAGGCTCTTTGACCAGCATAAGAAGAAAGGCACTCATCTTTCCCTGGTGATGATGGACCTGGATTATTTCAAGAAATACAACGACATCTATGGACATGCTCAGGGAGATGCCTTCCTCAAGGAAATCACTGGGGTGATTCAAAGCTCCATCAGAGAGCGGGATATCCTATGCCGATACGGTGGAGATGAATTCTGCGTGATTCTGCCAGATACAGATAAAGAACAGGCCTGCGAAATTGCAGATGAATTGAGAGAAGCCGTCTGCAGCTACGAGTATCGAGGCAAGGAGAATATGAACAATAGGGCCATGACAGCCTCCATAGGGGTTTCCACATCCGGCCCGCAGATGGAGAGGCACATGAGTCTCATCGAGAATGCGGATATGGCCCTATACAGGGCGAAGTTCCTGAGGCGTAACAAGGTAGAGGTCTACTCCTCCATCTTTGATCATATCATCGAAAGAGAACCCAACGAGAACCTTCTCGATGAAATCAAGCCGCTGAAGACCCTCATGACCGTCATCAACTCCAGAGACACCTATACATTCAACCATGTGGAACGGGTCTTCCACTACTGCAGAATCGTAGCGGATCATCTGAAGCTCTCATCAGAGGAGAAGCGGTCCCTGCTCTTTGGAGCCTACCTCCATGATCTGGGGAAGATCAATACGTCAAAGGAGACGCTGATCACCAATGCAAGACTCAGCAACGATCAGTGGGAGGAACTGAAGAAGCATCCTCAGGACAGTGCGGACATCGTCAGCCAGATCAAAGGATTCGAGGACATTGTTCCCGTGGTGCTTCAGCATCATGAAAAATACGATGGTTCCGGCTATCCTCTCGGCCTGAAAGGCAATGAGATCAATTATCTGGCAAGAATCCTCACCATTGTGGATTCCTTCGACGCCATGACCAACCAGAGGCCCTATCAGAAGACCAAATCCTTCCAGGAAGCCTTTGATGAGATTGAAAGATGCAAGGGCACACACTTTGACCCTGTCATTGCCGACGGATTCATGGAAGCGCTGAAAGAGATGTAGATGCATGGAGAAGAGCTTTATTCGTCTGCTTTGAAATTTAAAACACATCGTACAGAAATAGTGGAAAAGCTGGTATCAAGATCATAATGATACCAGCTTTTCTGCTTTCATTTTCTGTTGTAGACATGAATGGATCATCGTTGCTCAACGTTAAAGGCAAATCTGTCATGGACCATAGAAAGTGGTCAGATGGAGCCCACGCTGTTTCTTTTGATCAGCTGCGTGTCAATGATGATATTCTCTGAGTAGTGGGGATCTTTCAGAGATAGATCAATGACGCGCAGAACTTCATCCATGAGGCTGTTCATATCCTGATTCACAGTAGTGAGGCTGGGATTCAGCATTTCAGAAAAGATCACATTGTCATACCCGCTGATTGAAATATCATCTGGAAGCGTCAATCCTCTCTCAATGGCTCTATTCATGAGACCATAGGCCATCATATCGTTGGCTGCGATGATGGCCGTATAAGTATGCTGGTCATAAATCGCATCAAACAGAGCATAACCGCTTTCGAAGGAATAATCTCCATCGTAGATGTCCTTCTGATCCACAGCGCATCCATGGGCTTCCATGGAGGCCAGGAATCCCTGGATTCTGCCCGCGGTTCTAGCCATGTTCATATCTCCGTTGAGAAAGGCGATCTTTCTGTGATGGTTATCGATGACGTATTCCGTCAGCTTATTCATACCGGAGAAATCATCGAAGCGGATCTTTGACCCTTTGAACTCCTTGATGATTCGGTCGATCATGATGGCTGGTACGGAAAGATCCTCCAGCATGGAAAGATATTCCTCTGGGTGATTCTGCGCAGCGTTAGAGACCGAAATGGCCAGCAGATCAATACCTCTACTGACCAGAAGTCGTATGCCTTCCAGATCATTTCTGATTTCATCATTGGAAGTCACCACCAGCACAAAATACCCGCGTTCTCTCATCTTGGCCTGAAGCCTTGAAACCATGCTTGCAAAGAAATAGTTCTCAAGATCCGGTACGATAATGCCGATGGTGTTGGATTTATTGGTGGCCAGCTGCCTGGCGGTGTGATTGGTCACATACTTCTTTTCCCTGGCGATCTTCTTGATTTTCTCTCTCATGGCATCGGAAACACGACCAGGTTTGTTGTTCAGTACATGAGAAACGGTGGCAATGGATACCTTGGCCTCTTCTGCGATATCCTTCATTGTAATCTTCATAAAAATCAGTTCCTTTACTTTCTTCAATCTCGATATAGTGAATTATACGCTAAATATATGGAAATGTTAAGTTCCGGCAGAATCTGCACCATTTTACAGCTCGAGGCTTCTTAAAACACGAACAATGACTGCTATTTTATGAAAAAAAATATGTATATTTTTCATGGTTTCGTTTACAAAGTTCTTGACAGAAGGAAAAATGATGATATACTAATTTTAGTTAAACGCTTAACTTAGGAGATGTGAAATGAATAAACGAATCTTAGTCATTGGGAGCATCAATATCGATCTGAGCATCGCCAGCAGTTGCTTCCCGAAGAAGGGAGAAACGGTGAAGGGGAAAGATTTCTTCAAGACCGTCGGCGGAAAAGGGCTGAACCAGGCAGTGGCCGCTCATAAGTTCGGTCAGAACGTCTGCTTCTGCGGAAACATCGGATTCGATCATGATGCAGCCATGGTGTATGAAATCCTGGAACGGTATGGCTTGGGTACAGAGCATATCAAAAGGGATGGACAGACCCATACCGGCAGCGCCATAATTGTCAGGGCTGAGGAAGACAACGCCATCATCATCGATGAGGGAGCCAATGGAACGCTGGATTTTGGCAGTGTCAGAGAAACCATTGATTCCGTAGCACCGGACTATGTGATGCTGCAGTTCGAGCTGTCTCATGAAGTGAACATGAACATCATCCGCTACTGTTATGACCGAGGGATCAAAGTGGTTCTGAACACCGCTCCCGCATCGGACATGGAAGAAGAAGTGCTGAAGTGCATAGACACGCTGATTCTCAATCAGACGGAAGTAGAGTACTACACAGGAAACTATCCCTCATCAGAAACAGAAGCATTTGCTGCCAGCCAGTATTTCCTCGACAGAGGAGTAGTCCATGTAGTCGTCACATTAGGTGATCATGGAAGCATTTACGCCGGAAAGGAGAAGAGAATTTTCCAGAAGGCATACAAGAGCAACGTCATCGACAGCACCGGTGCAGGAGATGCCTTCACAGGAGTCTATGTCAGTGCCATCAGCAAATATGGTGATGTGAAAAAAGCCCTGCAGTTTGCCAACGCGGCAGGAGGGCTCACCTGTGAAAAAAACGGAGCCATCATAGCAAGTCCAACCTATCGTGAAATCGAAAATAAAATTCTGGAGGAAGAAAACAATGAAAAAAGCGTATAAACTCTTATCAGCCCTCATGGTGTCCATACTGGTTTTAGCCGGGTGCAGCACTGCCGAGACCGATTCTGATGCCTACAAAGTTCTTCTGCTCATTCCTGGAAATCTAGGCGATAAATCCTTCTTCGATGCAGCCAATAGAGGACTGGAAGAGCTTGCGGAAAAAGGATACGAGACAAAAGTCATCGAAATGAGCCAGGATGAAACCAAATGGGAACCTGCTTTCCTGGATGCCGTTGATGAGAACTGGGACCTGATCATCAGCGGAAACGCAGCCAGTCAGCTGATGAACAGCATCGCCATGGACAATCCGGATCACCGGTTTCTAAACTTCGATTTTGACAGCTCGGACATCGAAACGGCTGATAATCTGTACTCCGTATCCTATGCCACCAACGAAGGATCTTTCATAGCAGGAGCCTTTGCTGCCATGATCACTTCAGACACCTCCTTGGAGAATGTCAACGAAGAAAAGGTCATCGGATTCCTCGGTGGTATGGACATTCCTGGAATCAACGACTTCCTTGTAGGATATATCCAGGGGGCACTTCATGTAGAGCCTGAAATCAAAGTCCTCACAACCTATGCAGGATCCTTCGTAGACCCTGCAAAAGGAAAAGAGTTAAGCCTGGCCATGTATCAGTCCGGCGCAGACATCGCCTTCAATGTGGCAGGACAGACCGGTCTTGGTCTGATCGATGCTGCCTTTGAGTCTGAAAAATATGCCATTGGCGTTGACTCTGACCAGTCTGCACTCTATAGAGAAACCGAACCAGGTAAGGCAGACAGCGTATTGACCTCAGTGGTGAAGCAGATCGACAGAGTCATTGTAGACAGCGCTGAAAAAGCGAAGTCTGGTGAACTGGAATTCGGAAAACATGAGCTCATCGGATTATCCGAAGATGCCGTGGGACTTGCCGACAATGAAGTCTATCAGAATGTACCCGAAGCGATCCGAACTGAAATAGCCAGAATTTCTCAGGAAGTCATGGATGGTGCAATCGAAATCAAATCCGGTTTCGCCATGTCTGCCCAGGAAATCACAGAATACAAAGACAGCGTAAAGCCATAATCAAAGAAGGGGAATGCAGCTTGCATTCCCCGTTTGACTATCAGATGAACGAAAAGCATGATGAAATTATGTATGAGGCAGCAGATTTGAACGGAAAATCCGAATGTGGGGAGAAATTCATGAGTAAAGGGATATTGGAATTAAAAGATATTACAAAAGTCTATGACAACGGAATTGTTGCAAACAAGAAGATCGATCTGGAAATATGGGAGAATGAGATCCATGCCATCGTAGGAGAAAATGGTGCAGGGAAATCAACCCTTATGAAGATCATTTTCGGCATGGAGCAGCCCACCATGGGCAAGTATTTTCTTCATGGAGCCGAAACACAAATGAACAGCGTGGAGCAGGCCATCAGAAGCGGAATCGGCATGGTCCATCAGCATTTCATGCTGGTGGAATCCATGGATGTGGTGGACAACATCATGCTTGGCATCGAACCGAAAAAAGGAATGCTTATGGACAAAAAGGCAGCCAGGAAAATGGTCCAGGACGTGGCGGAGAAATACAGGTTTCAGCTGAACTATGATAAGCCGGTTTCTGAAATCTCCATCGGTATGAAACAGAAAGTGGAGATAATCAAAGCACTGATCAGAGGGGCGAAAATCCTGATTCTGGATGAACCCACAGCAGTACTGACACCTCAGGAGACCCAGGAACTCTTTGTTCAGCTGAAGATGCTTACAAAGCTTGGGCATACCATCTTGTTCATTTCCCATAAGCTGAAAGAAGTGAAGGAGATCTCAGACCGGATCACGGTGATCAGAAAAGGAGAAACGAGAGGCACCTTCCCTACGGAGGATCTGGAGATCAGAGAGATATCCAATCTCATGGTGGGAAGAGATGTATCTCTGAACTATGAGAAAACAAGGTCTCAGTATGGTGAAGTGCTGCTGGAGATGAAAAACGTCACCAGCAAGACAGACAGTGGAAAGATGCTCAAAAACATCAGTTTCGCGCTTCAAAGAGGCATGATTCTTGGCGTAGCCGGCGTGGAGGGCAATGGCCAGTCGGAACTGGTGGAGATCCTCACCAAAAGAGGGGAAAGCTATGATGGTGAAATCAGAATCTTTAAGGAGAGGCTGAAGAATCACTCCATAAAGTCTCTTAGATCCAGAGGATTGGGTTATATTCCGGAAGACCGGATGACCCAGGGCATCGCAGCGGAAGAAACCATATCGGACAACCTCATCAGTACCCGATTCCATAGCAGGAAGTTCGGGAAGCGTGCACAGCTGGATAAAAACGCCATCCTTTCCTATGCCGATGAAGCCATCCGAAGCTATGAGATCTCCTGCCATGGCAATGATCACATTGTCGGGTATCTGTCCGGAGGAAATATCCAGAAAGTAGTTGTAGGGCGTGAATGCGATGAGGATGTGGAACTGCTCATCGCAGAGCAGCCCACCAGAGGCGTAGACCTGGGGGCTGCAGAGCTCATTCATCATAAGCTTCTGGACATGCGGGAAAGAGGCGCAGCCATCCTTCTGATCAGCGCGGATATGAATGAAATCGTGGAACTGAGCGATCGGTGCCTGATCCTTTACGACGGCGAGATCGTTGCGGATTTCCATGAACCGAAGAACCACTCCGAGCAGGAATTTGGAGAGTACATGCTCGGACTGAAGAAGCAGGGAGAATAGAGATGAAGAAAGTACTTAAAAAATTTGAAACGATGCGGACACTGGCAGCGGTAGGTATTGCACTGGGCGTAGGCTTTGTGATCATTCTGCTGTTAAGCGATAATCCCATGGAGTCCATCTTCAATTTCATTGTGGGACCGCTCACGAAATTCAGATACATGGGCAACGTCATCGAAACCGCCATTCCACTGATTTTCTCAGGACTGGCAGTTTCGCTGCTGTTTCAGACGAAACTGTTCAACATGGGTACCGAAGGGATCTTCTACATCGGAGGACTCATCGCTGCCATTGCCGGAATCACCCTCACGCTCCCGGCAGGAATCCATCCGGTGGTGGCCATACTGGCATCAGCGGTCTTCGGGGCTCTGGTCATGGGAATCGTGGGCTATTTCAAGGCGAAATGGGATGTCAGCGAACTGGTCCTGTCTCTCATGTTCAATTCCATTCTCTATGGCGTCGGGCTTTACATCCTGAACTACTATTTTCGGGAAGAAAGCACAGTGGTACTGAAATCCGTTCCCATAAAGGAAACCGCCTTGCTGAATGATATTCTGCCTGGCACCAAAGTGCATTCAGGCATCCTTCTTGCTGTGGTGGCTGTTTTCGTCTGTGACTGGTTTCTGAACAAGTCCAAACTCGGTTATGAGATTCGTATGACCGGCGCCAACAAAAGTTTTGCGGAGTATTCCGGCATCAACACAAAAAGAGCGATCATACTGGTCAGTATGATCGCCGGGTTCATCGGAGGCATCGGCGGTGCCGTGGAAGTCATCGGCATGTATGATGCATTCAAATGGGTTTCTCTGCCAGGGCTGGGTTTTGACGGTGCGCTCATTGCCATGCTGGCCAAGAACAAGCCGAAAAATGTGATTTTTTCCGCCTTCTTCCTGGCCTATATCAGGATCGGGGCAGACCTGATGTCCAGACTGACAGATATTCCGGCTGAGATGGTCGGGATCATGCAGGGGCTGATTATTCTTTTCATATCCGGAAGAATGTTCCTGCAGTTCTATCGCAACCGACTGATACTCAAGGAGGCTGAAGTAAAATGAACATCATAGAACAGCTACTGACATCCACTTTCTTCTATTCTGTCATCCGAGTTTCTGTGCCTTTACTGCTGCCTGCTCTGGGGGCTCTGGTTACCAATCGTGCAGGCGTGCCCAATATCGGACTGGAGGGGATCATGCTCATGTCCGCCTTCTTTGGCGTTGTGGGCAGTGCCTTTTCCGGTTCCGCCATGGTGGGACTTCTGGCAGCCATATTCATGGGCATCGTCATGTCTTTGTTTCTGGCCTATTTCACACTGAAACTGAAAACCAATGTGATCCTCGGCGGAATCGCCCTGAATCTGTTCTCCTCCAGTCTGACGGTATTTCTCCTTTATATCCTTACCGGTGACAAGGGGACATCCGCTTCGCTGGCCAGCAAGACCCTACCCTCCATCAGGCTGCCCATCATTGAAGATATCCCCTTCATCGGAGCCGTGCTTTCCAACCACAATGTGCTGGTCTATGTCACCTTTGTGATTGTGGTGCTCGTTTATATCCTTCTTCAGAAGACACCACTGGGACAGCATATCAAAGCGGTGGGGGAAAATGAAAATGCGGCAGCATCCGTGGGAATCAATGTGAACCGGACCCGAATCATTTCATTTATCATCTGTGGCGTTGTGTGCGGCATAGCAGGAGCATTTCTTTCCATGGGATACGTTTCCTGGTTCTCCAGAGACATGACCTCTGGAAGAGGATGGATTGCCCTGGCGGCAGAAGCCATGGGCAGAAATACCATGGTCGGAACCGTCCTGTCCTCCATGCTCTTCGGGTTTGCCTCAGCACTGGCCAATATCCTGCAGCTTCAAGGCCTGCCCACAGAACTTGTGACCATTCTGCCCAATATCATTACTGTGGTGGCGCTGGTTTCCTATTCCGTCATGAAATCCAAAGGAGGTCGTAAGTATGAATAAGATGATCATCGACTGCGATCCAGGTCACGATGATGCCCTGGCCATTCTTGTGGCCTGCAGCGAAAAACACATCTTCGACATCAAGGGTGTGGGCACAGTGGGAGGCAATCATCATGTGGAGAGAATCACGGACAATGCTCGGCTGATTCTCCAGACCATCGAAGAAAAGATTCCTCTATTCCAAGGGTGTCATAAGCCCCTTCAGAGAGAACTGGAAGTGCAGCCCCATGCCCATGGCGACAGTGGCATGGATGGTCTTGCAGAGATACCTGAAATCATTTATCCGGTGGAAGAAAAACATGCTGTGGAAGCCTACAGAGATATTCTGAAGACACACAAGGACGTGACCATCGCAGCGCTGGGACCCTTGACCAATATCGCCATGCTTCTTCATCTGTATCCGGAAGTGAAATCCTCCATCCAGTGCATTTCCCTTATGGGCGGAGGAATTCATCATGGAAACATAACACCCTATGCGGAATTCAACATCTATGCGGACCCTGAAGCGGCAAAGATGGTATTCTCAAGTGGCGTGCCCATCATCATGAGCGGACTGGATGTGACGGAGAAAGCCTATCTGGAATGGAAGGACATCGAGCCGCTCAAGGATTGCGGGGCAGTGGGGTTTTTCTCCCATGAGCTTCTGAAGTTCTATCATGAGTCTGGAAAGCAGTTCGGATTCGATGTATCCGCGCTTCATGATATCTGTGCGGTGGCGGTGATCTCTAGACCGGATCTCTTCACCTGGGAGGATCTGCATGTGGAGATTTCATGCGAAGGCATTACAAGAGGCATGACCTGTGCGGATCGCCGCCTGAAACCTTCCCGGGAAGGGAAGGTCAGGGTCGTGATGGATGTGGACCAGAAGGCTTTCGCAGCTTATGTGCTGGACTGCATCCGGTCTTATGAAAGGAAGTGAGAAATTGGATGACCTACTAGAAAAGATCTATAGTGGTCTTCTGGGGAAAGCCATCGGGGTCCGCCTCGGTGCACCCATCGAGCCTTACCAGTGGGATTACGAGCGTATCAAGGAAAGTTTCGGAGACATCAGAGGGTATGTGAAAAACTCGGAGCGGTTTGCGGCAGATGACGACACCAACGGACCGGTTTTCTTCATACGCGCCATGGTGGACGAAGAAAACCTTGATATCACCACGGAAAAGGTCGCCAGAGCATGGATGAACTATACACGAGACGGCCAGGGCATGTTCTGGTGGGGCGGCGAAGGCGTAAGCACGGAACATACCGCATACAGCAACCTGAAGAAGGGGGTCTCCCCGGACAGGAGCGGTAAAAGCATACAAAATACCGTCTCCCTGTCGGAACAGGTGGGCGGACAGATCTTCATAGACAGCTGGGGCCTGATCCATCCAGGGGACATGGAGAAAGCCATGGATGCCGCAGAGACTGCCGCTGCCGTCTCCCATGACGGAGAAGCCCTTGTGGGGGCTCGATTCATCGGCGGACTCATCGCGTGCGCCTTCGTGGAAAAAGACATCGAAGTCCTTGTGTCCAAAGTGCTTACAAAGCTTCCTTCATCCAGTCTATACAGACAGGCCATGGAGGACATGAGGCGTTTTCACAGGGAGCATCCGCAGGACTTCAGAGCGGCCTATGACTACGCCCAGAACCGATACAGCTACGCTCATTTTGCAGGAATGTGTCCGGTGATTCCCAATGCCTGCCTTGTGCTCATCGGTCTCCTATACGGAGACAATGACTTTGCAAGAAGCATAGAGATCACCTGCATGTGCGGATGGGACACAGACAGCAATGCCGGTGTCGTGGGCACCATCATGGGTGTGCTGAAAGGCATCGATGGCATTCCGGAGCATTACAGAAGTCCGGTGAATGATCTGATCATCGGGTCCAGCATGAGCCCAACACTGAATGTGATCAATCTCCCTGTATTCGCGAAGTTTCTTGCGGGCATGGCAGAGGGACAGACGAATGAGGCACACGAGCTTTCTTTGGATTTTTCCCTGAAGGGCAGCACTTCCGGACTGAGGATCAGAAATGATTTCAGACTTCTTCGGGATCAGCGTTCTCGAAGAAGCAAAGGAAGCTACGACATTCTAGTGGACAATCTGGTCAAGGGAGATGAGGCTGCCTTATACTATCAGACCTTCTATCAGACGAAGGATTTCGGAGACAATCGCTATGATCCGGTGTTTGCACCTCTTGCCTATCCTGGCCAGAAACTGACTGTTGAGCTGGAGAGCGAAATCAGCTTTCTTGATGATCTCTGGATAGCACCCTATGTGCGGTATGCCAATGGAGATGAAACCACCGATGAATTCAGGCCGCTAACGGATAGAACTCTTGAAAAAGTGGAATACACTCTTCCAGAGCATGGTGGCCGCCTGATCAGAGAAGTGGGGATAAAGGTCAGAACAGACAGCGCGCCTGTGGATGGCAATGGTCTGCTGGGGCGCATTCGAATAAGAACCTTTAGCCTCACGGGAACTGCGTCGTATTCTCTGAATCAATTCTCCTTCGAAGAAGGTTTTCTTAGGAATGTGGCCCCCTTCTCCAATCACAGAATCACCACAGAGCTATTCCAGAGCCAGATCCGTTTCGAAGCGAAGGAAGAGCAGGGCATCAGTCTCACGGGCCACTATTTTGCAAAGGACGTGGAACTGTGCTTCAGACTGGAACAGTGCAAGGGTGGAAGCATCCTTGTGCCTTTCAGAGCGAAAGGGCTGGAGAACTACTACTTTGTGCGAATAGAAGAAAACGCTCTCTCCATCGAGCAGAGACTACATGGCAGCTATAGGGTGCTTCGAAAAAGCAAAACCTCGGTGAATTTTCATGAGTCCATGCATCTCCACCTGATCGTCAAGGGAGACCAGGTAATCTTCCTCCTCAATGATGGAGCCGCCGTCCTTACTTGCGAAGGCATCGAGAATGCTTATGGGCACTTCGGGCTCGGAGGAGAAAACGCTTCGTTCCAGATATCCAGCCTCCAGGTGACGGCAGAGACATAGCGTACAGCTCCTCCCTTCAGAACTAAAAACGGGCCATGGCGGCCCGAACAGAGATTTTCTTTTCCTTCAGATGAATTGCGTGAAAAGAGAAAAGAGAAGAAAGTCATAATCGAAAACAGGTCCCGGCAGATGGAATACACCCCTTCCACTGCCGGGACCTTGTCGACTGTACTGCTAAGGATTGGAAGAGCAAGAAGGGTATGATCCCGGATTCCCGTGAGCGCTGACCTGGGTTTCCGAAAGACACTGGTAATCCGGACAGGGAAGGGGCTTTTTTCAGGAAGGAAAAGAAGGAGCGCTCTTTCTCCTCACAGAAGACCACACTCCGTGCATCTTCTGCATCAGAAAGAAAAAACATGGTACAGAAGCTTCTATCTGGCGTATACTGAAGATAGATTCAATCAGTAGATGCAACTCGCCAATATATTCATCCGAAAGGAGCAAAGGAAATGAAAGCCATCCTGCAGGAACATTACGGAACCTATGAAGTCCTGACCATGGAGGAAACAGAAAAGCCCCAGATCCAAGAAGGAGAGGTTCTGGTGGAGGTCCAAGCGGTGTCCCTCAACGCACCGGATTGGAGACTGCTCAGCGGAAAACCCCTTCTCATGAGACTGGTCTCCGGCATTTTTCGGCCGAAACACAGAATCAGAGGAACAGATCTCTCTGGAACGGTGGTGGAAGCCTCTCCCGACTGCAGAAATCTGAAAGTCGGGGATGAAGTCTATGGAGACCTTTCCGGTGCAGGGTTTGGCGCTTTTGCTGAGTATGTGGCCGTGAAAGAGATGCTGCTTTCCCTGAAGCCGAAGAACCTGAGCTATCTCGAAGCCGCTGCACTGCCCATGACATCGGTGACGGCCCTCCAAGGCCTCCGTCAGGAGGGGAAACTGCAGCAAGGAGAAAAGGTTCTTATTCTAGGCGCATCAGGCGGTGTAGGTACCCTGTCCCTGCAGCTGGCTAGAGCCTTGGGCGCGGAGGTCACGGCGGTGACCTCCATCAGCCACATAGCCCAGTCCATGTCCTTAGGAGCCCACCATGTACTGGATTATCAGGAGACGGATTTTGACCGCTTGGAGGAATCCTATGATCTGGTTCTGGCCGTCAACGGCTATTATCCCTTCAGTACCCTTGGACATCTTCTGTCAGAAACGGGAAGAGTGGTCCTCATCGGAAGCAGCTCGGTCTACCAGCTGATGGCTGCTTCGGTACTGGGTGGGCTTCTGCTCGGAAGAAAGAGGGAAAGCCTCAAAGCCCTTCTGGCTAAACCGCGGAAAGAGGATCTGGACTACATCACGTCCCAGGTGGAACACAAAAACATCAAGCCGGTCCTCTATAAAGAGATTCCTTTCCAGGACATTCCAGAAGGACTGAAAGAACTGCACAAGGGTCATGCAGGAGGAAAGATTGTGGCCTGGGTGAAGCCTCAACGACTATAGCGGCAGAATAAGAACCGATGAAAGAACCCGGTAGATGGAAGGCACTACTTTCCATTTCAGGGTTCTTTGCTTCGAAAAATCTGAATGCTATATGAATAGTGCATCAGTAGAGAAAAACGGATCTGGATTTGAGAAAGGAGAAAGCCTCTGCATGCCCGTAAAGGGAAGTGCAGAGGCTTCGAAGCGGAGAATATATTCTTTTAGACTGCACCCAGAATCTTGGCTTTGACCTTCTTTCTGACGATGCGGACCTTACGCTTCATGACGTTCCGTACAATGAGAGGCTTCAGCTTGGGAAAATCCACTCCTTTGGCGTCATAGACCTTCGTAAGATTTATGGCATCGAACTTGCAGCGGGTGCTGCAGGCTCCGCAGCCCACGCAGAGAAACTCATCCACCACGGAGATGCCGCAGGAGAGGCAGCGCATGGTCTCCGCTTTGATCTGATCCTCCGAGAGAAGACCACGGGCATCGGTGAAGACTCCGGCCAGGGTATCGGAGTGGACCGTGTAGACCCGTTCCCTCTGCACCGTATCGTAGCCGCTGTAATCCACATTGGTAAGATCCACAGGGATGAAGGCTTTGTTGCTTCTGCCATAGACCAGGCTCTGTCCTTTGTTCACGAAACGGTGAATGGAGATGGATGCTTCTTTTCCGTGAGCGATGGCATGGATGGCATATTTGGGCCCCGTGGCAGCATCGCCGCCGGCAAAGATATCCGGTACACTGGA
The DNA here is from genome assembly GCF_017368455.1 of Proteiniclasticum aestuarii. GTDB lineage: Bacteria > Bacillota > Clostridia > Clostridiales > Clostridiaceae > Proteiniclasticum > Proteiniclasticum aestuarii. Next base: position 64,956 of record NZ_JAFNJU010000006.1, read on the forward strand.
TTGGAGCGTCTTGGGGTCCACCTTGATGGTTCCGTTTGGATGAAGGGCGACGCCCAGTCCCTCCAGAAGGCTTCCCCAGTGGATGGCCTGCCCCACGGACAGGAGAATCGTATCCGCTTCCACCAGGAGGTAGTCCTCTTCATCAAAGAGAGGGGAGAATCTACCATTCTCGTCCAGAGTGCGGATGCACTTTCGAAACTCGATGGCATAGGCTCTACCGTCTTTGGCCAGAATTCTTCTGGGACCGTAGCCGTTCGTTATGACCACACCTTCCTCCAGGGCTTCATGGACTTCATCCTGCAGTGCGGGCATGGCTTCTCTTTCTTCCAGACAGAACATGGAGACGCCTTCCTGGTCCATTCTCAGGGCGGAACGGGCCACATCGATGGCCACATTGCCGCCGCCGATGACTATGGTTCTGCCTAGGGACTTCTTTGGCGGCTCCACGGCGGATTCCCGCAGGAAGTCCACACCAGCAATCACATTCTCGGCCTGGTCTCCTTCAATGGAGAGGCTGCGGCCCTTCTGAGCGCCGATGGAAACATAGAAGGCTTCATAGCCTTGGCTACGCAGCTCCTTTATCGTCACGTCCTCGCCCACGGTCACACCGTTTTTGAAGATGACGCCCAGGGATTTCAGTACGTCGATTTCCGCCTGGATCACATCCTTCTGGAGACGGAAGGCAGGGATGCCGTAGCGCAGCATACCGCCCATGTCCTTCTCCTTTTCGAACACCGTCACCGGGTAGCCCTCTACAGCCAGATAGTAGGCGCAGGTCAGGCCGGAAGGCCCACCGCCGATGATGGCGATCTTCTTTTCGTGGGTTCTCCTGATTTCCGGGAGGAACCGGTCTTCCTTCTTCAGATCCAGCTCCGCGATGAACTTCTTGATGTCATCGATGGCCACGGAAGCATCCAGACCGTTCCTGGTGCAGGCGCTTTCGCACAGAGCCGGACAGATTCTTCCGCAGACGGCGGGGAAGGGGTTCTCCTTCTTGATCATTTCCAGCGCTTCATCGAAGCGCCCCTGGGAAGCCAGCTTGATGTATCCGGGAATGGAGATGTGCGCAGGACATTCGCTCTTGCAGGGGGCGGTCCCTGTTTCCAGAGTCTCTTTTCGATTGATCCGGTAATCCGGGTTCCACTTGTCCGGACCCCATTCCGTATCATGGGGGAAGTCCTTCCGCTTCAGCAGAGGCACTTCACTGTTTACGCAGAGGCGATGCCCCAGCTGGATGGCATTGGTGGGACAGACCTCCACGCACTCTCCGCAGCCCACGCATTTGTCCTTGTCGATGGTGCTCACGTAGTTGGAGCGCATCATGTCCGGGTTGTTGTACATGTTGGCGGCGCGCAGGGCATAGCAGCTGCATCCGCAGCAGTTGCAGATGGCGTGGGTATGTCCTTCGCCTTCGGTGTTGGGAATGGAGTGCATGAGGCCGTCCCGCTCGGCTTTCCGGATGATCTCAAATGCTTCCTCTTTGCTCACTTCTCGGCCGCGACCGGTGCGGATGTAGTACTCCGCCGCATCATCCAGCTGGAGGCACATGTCTTCCTTCAGATGACCGCAGCCCTGATTCATGACCTCCCGGGAGGTTCGACAGGAACAGTCGGACACGGAAATCAGACGGGCTCCCCGGATGTAGCCGGACACTTCCTCGGAAGAGGCTTTCCGGGAAGACCCGTCGATGGAGGACTCGATGGGGATGACCCGCATGAGGCCCAGTCCCACGGGAAAGTTCCCCGCTGCGATGGGATTGCGCATGAGGCCATAGTCATCAAAGGCTTTTCCGATCTGAGGATATTTCGCCACATTCTCCTTGTGGTTCACCACCAGCTCGAAAATACCCGGCACCCAGGTCTCATACCAGTAGGTGTCCACGTCTCCTCCCCGCTTGATGAGAGAAACGCCCACATCCACCAGCTGATCCAGGAGATGCTTTGTCTCCGCCAGAGGCTTGCCGCATTTTGCTGCAATCTCCTCCGCGGTGCGATGGCCACGGTATTCCAGGGACAGCGCCACCTCGGCCATCTCTTCTGTGACGATCTTCTCCAGCAGTTTAAACCGCGGGTCCTCTTCCGTCACGCCGTTTTTCGAGCCCATTCTCGTATTGGACACCTTATTCACAAATTCAAGCAGTCTGATCTGATCCGTCATTGATAGTCCCCCTTGTGGCTTCGTGGAAGCCGTAATATTTTTCAGAGTATTTCAGGACATGGTCCTTATTCCGATAGGTTTTGAACCAGTAGAAGAGGTAGCCCGCATGGAGAGCCAGATTCACCATGCCCCAGAGGTTCAGAAAGGATGCGCTGAACCAGGCGGTGGAGTCCATCACCGGGGTGAAGATGTCATAGGATGCCCGGATGAGAAGGTGCACCGCCAGGGTGTAGACTCTGGCCATGAGCCACAGATCCACGCGCTTTGTGACCAGCATCCAGATCTGAGGCACCAGCAGGATGCAGAGGCTGGAAGCGAAGTAGGCGATGTTCTCTCCGTAGACGAAAGCCGCATTCCAGGTCACATAGAGGAGACACCAGGCCAGGGGAAGATCCGCCAGGATTTCCGAAAAGGTGTTCTTTCCGTCGTTACCGCCCACCCGCCAGTGCTTCACAGGCAGCGGGATGGTGATGCATAGAATCAGTCCGCAGAGGGCATTGTAGTAGTAGCCCCCGCTCATGTCCTGGAGCATGGCTTCGATGATATTCAGCATGAGAATGGCATAAAGGATCCACATGGGCCATTTCTTCTTCAGAGCCATGAGGCGGTCCTTATGGTGTCCGTCATTGGATATACGGATGTAGTTGAAGAAAAGAAGCGGGATCAGGATGCTGATGGTCTTGGCCCATCGGAACCAGGAATCGATGTTCAGAAACCATAGAGGAAAAGAGCAGATGGCTACAATGGAAAACCATTTGTAGAACTGCTGCTTTTCTCTGGAATACTCCAGAAAAAGAAACAGAAAGAGCATGTAGAAGGCCATGGAGACAAAAATACTTAATAACGGCATGATATCCCTCCTAATATTGTTATGAATTTCACAATAAGAATACTAAATAAGTGGTAGCAATACAATAGCAATCCGGACAATTAACTTAGCTTGATTGTCATATTATTATCATGATAGAATGATGGGACAATGAAACCCCACAGGAGGAGACAGTGGATGAAGCAGGAATGCATCGATGTATTCAAAGACCATGACCTGCCCTTTGCGTGCTATTTCAACGCGGACATGAACCATGAGGAGACCACCCATGACGAGATCGAATTCGTCTGGCTTCTGGAGGGCAGTGCCACCATCTGGTGCGAGGGGGAAACCTACCATCTGCTGCCCGATACGGTATTCATCTTCTATGTGCATCAGCGTCATGCCATGCGCTCTGAGGATAAAACCATCTCCGCTTCCTTTCGGTTCCGGAAGGACTACCTGAAGAGTCTGCATCTCTATTTTGAACGACTACCCTTCCGGAATCGGGTGTTCTCCTTTGACGAACTGGCCCATAAATACCCGGAAGTGCCGCTGATCATGTATCAGCTCATTAAACTGATGCAGTCTCCGGGGTCTTCCATGCATACAAGATATCAGCTCATCGGATACTACAACATGTATGTGTTTGATCTCTACTCCGTCCGCCTCAAGGAGAAGTATCTGGACATCAAGAAGAAGAACTATGACACCTATCTGGACAGGCTTACGAGGATCAGCGCCTATGTGGAAAGCTGTTACAAAGAGAAGATCACCCTGGAGGCCTTGGGAAAAGTTGCGGGCATCAGTCCTTCCCGGCTGTCCCATTTCATCCGGGAAAGACTGGGTATCTCCTTCCAGGAGTACCTCTTGAAAGTCCGCCTGGAAAAAGCGCTCCATGCATTAAAGCATACGGAACTGCCCATCAGAGACATCGTCCGGGACTGTGGCTTCAGTGACCAGAAGTATCTCAACGCCATTATGAAGGAACTGTTTCACCTGACGGCTTATCAGTACCGGAAGATCATGAAGGACGAGATTCATTTCGGAATCAGGGATTTCAACTATCCGGACATGCTCCATGAATTCACGAAAAAACTGCATCAGATCCGAGATGGGGAAAAGAAATCTTCTACAGCTCATGAACAGGGCTCTGGCGCTTTGATGGAACAATAGCTGGAGTCAGTGGGAGACAGGAGCAGAAGCGTCGAAATGAAGAATTGGATTCACCCATTGTGCCGGTTGGCACTGATCCCATAGGCCACGGGATAACAATATCGGTTATTTAAGGAAAGGCTGATGAGCTTTGGCTGGTATCAGATCTTCTTTTCATGGAAGAGAACGGACTGCCCATCCTGTGATTGAATAAAGGAAGTCGCTTCAGTGACTACAGGAATAGGATAGATATTTCTTCAGGACCCAATGTGGAAGTCAGTATGTCCAGATTGCCATTTGGGACAGATCTGAGAAAAATACTGGGAAAATTGTCCGGTTGAGGGTAAAATAAGAGTAGGATGAATTGCCTGAATATTGGGAAATATGAAGGGGTTCAGAATCACATAAAGGGGAGGGAGTTCATGTACATTTCTGATATAGAAGAGATCCGCGAAAGCAGCAGGCCGTCCATAGAGGAAATCAGGACCCAGTGGTCCAGAACCTACAGCAGAGAAGGAAAGCCGGACTGGTCCCATATTTTTCCCTATTATCATGAGGACATCGTCTTTCAGGATTCCATCCAGAGGATTGAAGGGAAAGAGGACTTTGTGGCCATGTGCAGAAGACTCACAAAGCGGTGTCGAAGTCTTCATATGGAGATCCATGAAATGACGGAAGAGGGGAACACCATCATGATGGACTGGACTATGACCATGTCTTTCCGCATGTTTCCCTCCAGTCCCATCTATGGAGCCACGAAACTGCTTTTCAACGAGGAGGGGCAGATTATCCACCAGAGAGACTACTATGATCTCTGGGGAGACATCTACGACGGCATTCCATTCTATAAACCGTTTTATCGATGGTACATGAGAAAATTTTTCGGGTAAGGTGAGCAGTATGAGATTTGAACTACCAGAAGAACTGGTCTTTCTGAAAAACGGAAGAGCAAAGCAGAAAAAAAGCACCACTTCCATGAAGGGGAAAACGGCCGTGGTCACAGGCGCCACCTCCGGTGTCGGCTATGAAGCGGTGAAAGCCCTGGCTGCGGGTGGGTGCCGGATTATCCTTGTTGCAAGAAACGAGCGGAAAGCCCAGGCGGTGAAGGAAGAACTGGAGAAGAAGTATGCCGTCTCCGTAGCGTATTACATCGCAGACTTTTCAGACCTAGCATCCGTAAGAGCGGCAGCTGAGGAGATTCTGAAAGACCAGGAGAAGATCCATGTGCTGGTCAACAGCGCAGGCATTCATTCCACAAAGAAGACCTATACCAGAGACGGCTTTGAGAAGGTCTTCTGCGTAAATCATCTGGGCTCTTTTCTTCTGACTCGAATGCTTCTGGAGAGAATGAAGGCATCATCTCCATCAAGAATCATCCAGGTGAACTCCGAAGGACACCGGTTCAATGGACTGGACCCGGAGGATCTCAATTGGCACAGGAGAATCTATACAGGTCTTCGAGGCTACGGGGCTTCCAAGACCGCCCAGCTGTTGACGGTGTGGCAGATGGCAGAAGAACTAAAAGGCACCGGCGTCACCATCAACGCCATGCATCCGGGCGGAGTCCGGACCGGCATCGGCAGCAACAATGGCTTTCTGTACAGATGGTTTCTGCGCCATGTCACCTGGCATTTCCTGAAGGATCCTGTGATCTCCGGAGAAGCGGTCTATTACCTGGCTTCCGCACCGGAGATGGAGGATGTCAGCGGAAAGTTCTACAATCTCACCGTGGAAGAGAAACCGGCGAAACATGCCTTAAGCAGAAAGAATCAGAAAAAGATCTGGGAAAAGAGTCTGGACATGACAGGTCTGAGCGAAGAGAAAAGGACGGATGCGATATGAGATATGATGCGATCATTGTAGGAGGAGGCATAGCAGGTCTCACCAGTGCCGCCTTTCTGTCAAAGGAAGGCTACAAGGTGCTGCTTCTGGAAAAGGAGAAACAAGTGGGCGGCCTTGTGAATTCATTTACCGTAGACGGCTTTCTTTATGATGCAGGTGCCAGGGGCATCGTGGATTCAGGCATCGTGAAGCCCATGCTCAAGGCACTGGACCTTCAGGTGGAGTTTCAGAAAAGCATCGTGACCATCGGGATTGAAGATGCCTTTGTGAAGGTGGAGAATCTGGAGAGTCTCAAGGCGTACAGAAATCTTCTTGCAAAGCTCTATCCCGAAAGCGAAAATGACATCGATGAAATCATGAAGCGGATCCGCCAGGTCATGGACTACATGGATGTGCTCTATGGCATTGAAAATCCCCTCTTCAAGGATCTGAAAAAGGACAGGGAGTATCTCCTGAAGACCCTGATGCCCTGGACAGTAAGGTTTCTTCGAAAAGCCCGGAAGATCAAGAGCTACAATCAGCCGGTCTATGACTATCTGGATGCCATCACAGAGAACAAGTCCCTGGTAGACATCATCAGTCAGCATTTCTTCCAGGAGACGCCGGCCTCCTTTGCCCTCAGCTATTTCAGTCTGTATCTGGACTATGAATATCCCCTGGGAGGAACAGGCCAGCTTGCTGAAAGGATGAGAGAGCGGATCCTTGAATCAGGAGGACGCATAGAAACGGAATCGGAAGTGAGGAAAATCCATGTGGACAGCAGAACCCTTCTGGATCAGAAAGGGAGAACCCATGCCTACGACCAGCTCATCTGGGCGGCAGACCAGACGAAGCTCTATGAGGCTGTGGACATGAATAAGGTGGGAAAGGATGAGGTGAAGGGGAGAATCGAAGAGAGAAAAAGCCTCCTTGAAGGAAAACGCGGAGGCGACTCCATTTACTCCATGTTCCTGGCCGTAGACCTTCATCAGGACTTCTTCAGGAGAAGATCCACAGGTCATATGTTCTATACGCCCCGGAAGGAGGGGCAGTTTCAGGTGTTTTCAGGCCTTCAGGAAATCCGCGCTTCCAAGAAGAAAGAGGAGATTCTAGAGTGGATGAATGACTACCTGGAGTACACCACCTATGAGATCGCCATTCCATCCCTTAGGGATCCGCGCCTGGCTCCCGAAGGGAAAACGGGACTCATCATCAGCGTCCTCATGGACTACGACTTCATACGAAACATCAGAGACCTGGGATTCTACGAAGCGTTCAAAGACTTCTCGGAGAAGAAGATCCTGGACATTCTGGATCAGCATCTCTATAAAGGCATAAAGGATGCGGTGATTCATCGTTTCAGCTCCACGCCATTAACCATCGAGAGGCTCAGCGGAAACCACGATGGAGGCATCACGGGATGGGCCTTCACCAATGATGGGATACCTTCCGTCTCCGAAATGACGAAGATCACCCAGTCGGTCCTGACCCCCATACCGGATGTGCTGCAGGCAGGCCAGTGGACCTACAGTCCCTCGGGCGTACCCATCAGCATTCTTACAGGAAAGATCGCCGCTGACCGTGCATCAAAAGCCCTCACGAAAGGAAGAAAGAGATGAAAAACATAGTGCTCTATAAAAGCAGGTATGGCAATACGAAACAGTACGCAACCTGGATGGCGGAAGCCCTTCAGTGGGAACTGAGAGACTTTTCCGATTTCAGAAAGAGCGAAATCGGTGACTACGAAGGAATCATCTTCGCCACAGGCGTCTATATGGGGAAAATGAATGCCCTTGCCAAAGCGCTGCAGTGGTTCGAGAATAAACCCATCGTCATCGTTGCCTGTGGAGGCAACAACAATGACCCCGATGAGATCGAGGTCATCAGGAAGCGCAACTTCACCGAGTCCCAGCTTGCCTTTCACCGGTTCTTCTACGTGCCCGGAGGGGTGGACTTCTCCAAGGTGAAAGGACCCTTCCGTCTCATGCTGGGGGTGTTCCGAAAAGTCATGGAAAGGAAGAATAACAGGACAGCCGATGAGGACGCCATTCTGGAAGGATTCACAAACCCCACGAACTTTGTGGACAGGAAGTATATCGAGCCCATTCTGGAGGCTGTCCGGAATGCATCTTCCGGAGAAGGTAAAGTCTGAGACCGGTCTTTAAAATGTGAAATATTCATCACCTCCTGTTATTTTTTATCAAACCAGCGAAAATATGAACAAGAATCAGACGAAATATTATTGCAAATGTTTTCTGAATATTGTTGAACATATGGGCCAGTGATATAATAAGTTATGCTCGAAAAGAGCAGGAAGGAGCGTGTAACAATATGGAAGCCTTAAAACTCATCGGTGTTCTTGTGGTGGTTCTCGGATTCGCCTTCAAGAAAGACACCATCGCAACAGTTGTCGTCGCAGGCGTCGTCACAGGTCTTGTGGCAGGTATGACGCCCATGGAGATTCTGGAGGTGCTCGGAAATTCCTTCATCACCCAGAGAACCGCCACACTGTTTGTTCTGACACTGCCCGTCATCGGAATCAGTGAACGATACGGTCTCAAGGACAAGGCCGTGGATTTCATCGGCAGCATCAAAGGAGCCACCACCGGTAAGGTCCTGTCCATCTATCAGGCCATTCGTGCCGCTGCCGCCGCTTTCTCCGTAAGACTGGGTGGACATCCTCAGTTCATCAGACCGCTCGTCAATCCTATGGCTCAGGCTGCCGCCATCGCGAAGTACGGCAAGTTCGAGACCAAGACGGAAGATGAAATCAAAGGTGCTGCCGCCGCATCGGAAAACTACGGAAACTTCTTTGCGCAGAATGCCTTCATGGGTGCATCAGGAACTCTTCTCATCGTGAGCACCATGGCAGAGCAGGGGTACACGGAAGTCACAGCGCTGAACATCGCCCTATGGTCCATTCCAATCGCTGTGATCTCAGTCATTCTTGGTTTCATCAAGAATTATCTGCTGGACAAGAAGCTTGCCGCAAGACTTTCCAACAAGAAGGAGGTATAGCAGATGGATCTTAATACAGGAATCGGCGAATTTTTCTACATCATCATCGGAATCATATTCATCATCTGCGGAATCTACGCATTAAAGGACAAAGCACTGAAAACAAGAATTCCTACGGCCATCTTCTGGTTTATTCTGGCGTTCACCTTCATCGTGGGACCTCATATTCCTCGCTGGATCACAGGCGTCTGTATTCTCATCATCGCAGCCCTCACATCCACAAATCAGGTGAAGCAGCCCAAGACCGACGTGCCTACGGAAGAATTCACCCGTAAAAGTGCGGACAGAATCGGGAACAAGATCTTCATCCCAGCGGTTTCGCTGGCAGTGGTCGCCGTGGGCGTCGCCTATGTTCTGGTGGAACTGGGACTCAGCACGAACCATGCCATCGGTATTTCCGCCGCCATCGCACTGGTCATCGCTTTCCTCATCACCAAAGCGCCCGCCAAGTATGCGGTTGTGGATGGTACAAGGCTCATGATGAACGTGGGACCTGTGGGAATCCTTCCTCAGCTTCTGGCAGCACTGGGTGCACTGTTCACCGCAGCTGGCGTCGGAACCGTCATCGCCAGTGGCGTGGCCACGGTCATTCCTGACGGAAGCAGATTCATCGGCGTTGTGGCCTACTGCCTGGGCATGGCGCTGTTCACCATCATCATGGGGAACGGGTTTGCCGCTTTCTCCGTCATTACAGTGGGCATCGGTATTCCATTTGTCATCCTGCAGGGCGCAAACCCCATCGTAGTAGGTGCCCTGGGCCTTACAGCAGGATACTGTGGAACCCTTCTGACCCCTATGGCGGCGAACTTCAACATCATGCCGGCAGCGCTCCTGGAGACGGAAGACAAGTATGCCATCATCAAGTCCCAGGCACCTATGGCTGCAGTCATGCTCGTGGTCCATATCTTCCTGATGTACTTCCTGGCGTTCTAAAGAAAGAAAACTTTCACACTGACCAAAGGAGGTCGATAAACCATGAAAATACTCGTAACAGCTTTTGATCCGTTTGGCGGTGAATCCATCAATCCCGCTCTGGAAGCGGTGAAGCTTATGAAAGACACCATTGAAGGGGCAGAAATCGTGAAACTGGAGATTCCCACGGTGTTTCGAAAATCCATCGACAAGACCAGGGAAGCCATCGAAAAGGAAAACCCTGATGTGGTCCTCTGCGTCGGACAGGCAGGCGGACGCTTTGAGGTGACACCAGAGCGTGTGGCCATCAATGTGGACGATGCCAGAATACCCGACAATGAGAACAATCAGCCCATTGATGTGCCCATCTATGAAGATGGAGAGCCTGCTTACTTCTCCACCCTGCCTGTGAAGGCCATGGTGGAAGCCATCAGGAGTGAAGGGCTGCCATCGTCTCTTTCAAACTCCGCAGGAACCTTCGTCTGCAACCACATCATGTACGGAGTACTCTATACCATCGATAAGATGGGTAAAGACATCCGCGCAGGATTCGTCCATGTGCCGTTTATTCCTCAGCAGGTGGCAAGAAGACCTGCCCCAGCGCCTTCCATGTCCATGGAAGACATTGCCAGGGCGCTGGAAGCTGCCGTGTCCGCCATTGTGAAGAATGAGGAAGACATTGTGGCCGTGGGCGGGAAAATCGACTAGTATATATAATCATGATCGAATAAGAGGTTCGTCATTTCTTTGGAGTGACGAACCTCTTATTTTATTATCGCCATGAAACGTAGCTCCCCCTGGAGCTGCCAGCAATGTAACATCTTTTCAGAAATGTTCTTAGCTGAGTAGGTTTTGAGGGACTGTTTGTCATACATAGTTCAAGGTATTGTATCCATCAAATCGAGTGAAGCTAGACATTTTTATGATGTCAATGTGAAAGGAGCAAAAATAGGAATAACGAATCAGCTCAGTATCTTTCCACAGTAATTCGTTCTGTGCACAGTATCCATGGCAGAGTTTTCCTATAGCGTACTGACAAAGCCACCGCTTTATCTCTGGGACTCGATCATCACTCAGAGATGAGAAAGAAAGAGCTTCTCAAGAGGAAAGACATTCCGTCTGATGCGGAAAATGAAGATAAATAGAGGAACCCATATTATCGAATTTGGCGTAATTATTTTCAATTTACATACAAACGATTGTCTGAAGAAGGAAAGATTCTGGAATCGAAAGATGGAGAATATCGATGTATGAATACAGGTCTGCTAGAATCCGATTCTATCTGGGAAGAAGAAATTTCAGGTTGACTACGGGACAACATCACTATATAATAATTTAAGAAGACAGATTAATAAGATAAAAAATAAAATACATAAGAGAACAATAGAAAATAATACGCTAAAATGAAATGCAGAATAAAATACAAGATAATAATACAAAGTTTACGAGAGCAGAGACATCTGCTCTCTATTTATTTGATATGAATTTGGGTTCATTGACAATATCATATGAAAATAATGTATATTGATCATTACGGACATGCTTGTTGAGAAGATACTGGATCAGGGGGTCACTGCTTGAAGAATATCCTGCCATAAACATAAAATGCTCTGGAAGCAGCCATGTACTGCTGCTTCCAGAGCATTTTATGTGGTTAATCGCTTTGATTGCATAAAGAGGATGCAAGTATAGTATGCCTCCTGGAGAAAGCAGTCTAGATTCTCAAGAAGACTTCACCGCAGCTTAAGACTGAAGAGTGACTTCAGCCCTAGGCTGAGAAAATCTTCTGGTGATGAAGCCTATACTGCTGATGATGACGAACAATGATATCAGTGAATAAACAGATACCATGTAGTTTCTGCTGATCAGTCCGGATCCGATGATCACAATTCCGTCAAGAATGAACAGAATGACCGGCAGTTTCAGCTTTGTCATGACTTTGTTGATCAGCATAGCCAGAAGATCCGTTCCTCCAGTGGCGCAGCCTCTGATAATGGCAATGCCGATGGAAATGCCTACAAGAAGGCCCCCAAGTACTCCCGCAAGTAGAAGGTTACTTGTCACATGGGTCTGAGGGATGATTTTCAGAAATAGCGGCGCGGTGAGTGTGATATATAGTGTTTTAATCCCAAAACTCTTTCCGAGAAACAAGATCCCCATGATGAGCAGAGGTACAGATATGCCAAGGGAAACATATTCAACCGGGAATCCAGTCAAGGCATTTACCACGATGGACATTCCTGTGATTCCACCCGGAGCAAGCGTGTGCTCTTTGAAGAACAGCATGACGGCTAGTGCCATCAGAAGGCTTGAAAATGTGATGAGGATATAATCTAAAATGAACTCATTTTTTTGCATGATAGGATCTCCTTACTTGTTATGATCATCTGATTGCTGTGACATGGGCATATTTTCGCATCAATAGATTTTTATTAGCCCAATGTATTGGAGTAGATTTTTATCCTGAACCACTCCTTCACAGCGTCAACTGAAAACTGTGAAATTGAAATGCTAATTAATGATAACGTGGGTGATCCATGCAGTCAATGACCATGGTATACATCATATTTACCTTTTCAATATGGTGAAAAATACATTATGGGATGTCAGCGCCTTCAGGGCTGGCAGTACAGGAAGGACTGCTGTAACCAAATAGGAACATAGAATCAGAAAGATGCAAGGAAACCGAAAGGAAAACATAGAGGGAGACAGAGCAGATTGCTACGGTGCATTCTTCCTGCTGGTGCTGGAAGAATGCAGATTAATGTGAAGCAATAAGTGAAGGGGATGAAGAGGATGGTCAGGAGCCGTAATCCGGCAGAAGGCAGTTATGAGACACTTCTTGGGAACAGATACAAGCGAGGAGATAGAAACCACAGAATCATGGTGTTGTTCGCAATGAAATGGTCAAGGCCTGTATAGGATAAAAAGGGATGAGATGGCGGCAGATTGACTATAAATTGCTATATTGTTCAGGCAATGATTGTCCTTGGCATTCGGTTGAAAGTTCTGGAAATAGTTAATATAATCGTAAAGAAACCTATAAACGGAAAATATACCATAAATGGAGGCGAAGCAATTGTTTCATTACTTTCAACCAACAAGAATACATTTCGGACTGGGAGAGCTGGAAAACCTGGCAAAGATCTCTGCGCCCTATGGAAAAAAATGTCTCCTTGTCACAACGCCAAATGTCATGCCGCTGGATAAGCTCTTTGACAGAGTCAAGAATATCCTTTCCGGATCCAATATAGATGTGGTCCATTTCGATAAAGTACTGCCCAATCCCACCTGCGATATGGTGAAGGAAGGGCTTCTTCTAGCCAATGAAAACAAAGTCGATTTTGTATTGTCCGTAGGAGGCGGGTCCAGTATGGATACAGCCAAGATCATCGCCTTGAATTATGGACTAGATGATATCGATTGGGATACGCTTTTTGCTACAGGGTCCAGCCCTTTCAGCAAGCAGGAAGTTGTGAGTCAGAAGAAACGGTCATTACTTCTGGTTCCGACCACATCGGGAACAGGAAGCCAGGTGACACAGGCAGCGGTGATCACCAGAGGTTCTGAAAAGGTAACGATCTTCCATCAGGACAACTTTGCCGATGAGTGCATCATCGATCCGGAACTCATGAAAACACTTCCACCTAGAATCACGGCTTCAACAGGATTTGATGCGTTCACCCATGCTTTTGAAAGCTACATCAGCAGGAGAGCATCTGTCCTGACGGAAATCCAGGGAGTGAAGGCCATGGAACTTGTGATTGAGAACCTGCCCAAAGTACTGGCGGATGGACAAAATTCCGAATACAGAGAAAAACTCGCCATGGCCGATACCTTGGCAGGAAGCAGTCTGGCCAATGCAGGGGCAGCCGCTCCACATCCACTAGGAGAAATCATCGGCGGCCTGACAAACATTTCCCATGGGGAAACACTGGCCATTGTATTCCCTGCATTCATAAAGAGCAGCCGAGCGGCCAATGAAGAGAAGTTTGCCCATGTTGCTCGATTATTCAACAAGGAACTGGAGAAAGCAGATGACAGACAGGCATCGGAAGCCTTATATGATGAGATTGTAGGATTTCTTCAGACCATAGGTCTCTATAAGAACCTGAGAGACTTCGGGGTGAGTGAAGCACAACTTGAAGAAATCATGGATCATCCGGTTCTAGGCGTCCTGCCTTTCGCAGGGAAAGAGGAACTGCAGGAAATGCTCAGAAAGTCCTTTTAGAGGACGAAGGGATCATCAGGTCTTCAAAAAGGAACAGAATCGATAGATAACATCAGCATACGAGCCTGGACATGGCAGTGTCCAAGGTTCGTATGTTTTTATTGGAAGCAATATGGAACAAAAACCACACTGCATGATATGATAGAAAAAAGGTGTTCCACCTGGAAATGTGAGGGTAAGGGCCATTGCAGATCGAGCATTTATCATGCTGAAGATACATCTGCATTGAGAAACCTGTATCCTGAAGTCAGGACAGAAATAGACCGTGTCGATGTTACTACGTGTAAATAACACCATCAGAAGGAGTGAACCCGGAGAATGTTGAGGTTCAGCGCTTCTTGAAACAAATGGCGTACCTGGGAAGAAGGAGGACTATGTGAAAGAGGATCGGATCGTTAAGATATTGAAAATACTGATTGAAAATCAGGATTATATGACCATGCAGACTTTATCGAAGAAGCTCAGTGTATCCCCCAAGACCATTCAGCTGGATCTGGCAAAACTGGAAGACTGGCTTCAAGGAAAAGAACTGAAGCTCGTGCGTAAGACAGGTCAGGGGATTCTGCTGGAAGGAGAGATGAATAAAAAACTGGAAATCAGAAAAGACATTGAAATCGATCGTAAGATCGAATCCGACTATACGCCAAGCAGCAGAGTGAATTATATCGCCATGCGCCTTCTGGCGAGCTCCGATGAGGTGAGAATCTATGACCTGGCAGACAGTCTGTTTTCCAGTAGAGCCACCATTCAGAAAGACCTGGAAAGAGTAAGTAAGCTGCTGGCGCAGTTTGAGATTACATTAGTCAGGCAGAAAAATCGTGGTCTTCGCATTGAGGGGAAAGAGCGTAAAATCAGAAGCTGTCTTTTAGATCTTCTTCTGAACAGTGGTGAAATCAAGAATGTGGTAGACCTCATTACAGGGACAACAGACGGGAAGGATACAGAAAAGCCTTTTCAAAGTCTGGAGATGACAGGGGAGGATGTGAACCGTTTTATTCATGCCCTGAAAAGAGGGCAGTCAAGCTTCATTGAAGATCTGCCCCTTCAAGCTTTAATCACTGTTTTTCTGATGTCCTTTATCAGCTTTCAGCGCTATAACGAAGGAAAAACCGTGGTTCTTTCCGATCCGTTCACAGAAAGCCTCAAAGGGGATGCTTTCCGGAATGAAGTGGACCATCTGGCCCATGTCATCGACGAGGAATATGGCGTAAAGCTTCCAGAGGATGAAAAAAGCTTTCTCCAGGTTTATTTCCTAAGTCAGAGCAGATATGGAGAGCGGCATAAAGCGGATCAGGAAGAAGCGAAGAAGCTCTCAGGAAGCCTTGTCAAGTACTGGGAGCAATGCTTAGGGCATACCCTGGAACAGAAGGAAAAGCTCCTGGAATCACTCACTGCACACCTCATACCAGCGCTGACAAGGTTTCGTCATGGAATCTACATGGAAAACCCCATCCTGTCGGAAATCAGAGAGATTCATAAAAACACCTTTCAGATCGTAAAAAGCGGGAAAGAGATTATTGAAGCTCGTTATAAAAACCAGGTATCCGATGATGAGCTGGGGTTTCTTACCCTGCACCTGGCTGCGGCCATCGATCGGATGAAAACACCTCTTTCCGTACTCCTGGTCAGTCATCTGGGGCTTGGGGTAAGAAATCTTCTGGAAGAGCGGCTTTCGCGAAAGATTCCAGAAATTAGGATCGAGAAAACAGCCAGTTATTTCTCCATCTATGATCAGGACCTGGAAGGCATTGATCTTGTCTTCACCACCATCGAGCTGAAAGGCATAACGGAAGTGCCTGTACTGCATCTGAATCCACTATTTGACAGCAAAGATACGGACATACTGAGAAAGCTTGTGAAACCATTTTTCGACAGAAAGAATGATCCCTACCGGCTGAGATGATTACTTATTTTTTACCATATCATTACAGTATGCATTGCCGTGTTTCACCGGTTGCCATGGGCTTTTGTATGCTCTAAAATGGAGTTAATGAAACGGAAAAATGGAGGAACAGGAAATGAAACATATTAAAATTGCAGCAGGTCTTGCGCATGTCAATTACGGTCGTATTGCGGATGTGGTGAAGGAAGTCAGTGAAGCGGGTGTAGACATCATCCATTCAGATGCCGCAGACATGCATGATCTTCAGAACATGAAGCTCATGGGCGGGCATCAGATTGTGAGCGCCATCAGACCTGAAACGGAGCTGCCCATAGAAAATCACATCTATACCGTCAGCATGGACAAGATGTACATTGAACAGATGTATGATGCCGGGGCCAACATGATTATTATTCCCGCAGAGCATTTCATCGGAGCACAGCTGGCCTACATCATCAACTGGTGCAGAGAAAGAAACATGAAAGTGGGACTGACCATCGGCTGTTATGCACCACTCAGCTTTGTAGAAGAGTCCATCTATGACATAGACAGACTGCATATCGTCACCCACGGAGTGGATGAGACCGATGGACTGGACAACTGGGGATGGAGAAAGAGTGTACTAGACCTTGTAAGAAGAGCGAGGAAAATGATTGATGAGAAAAACCCGCGCTGTGAATTGGCCATAGATGGTGGACTGAGAGCAGACAACATGGACCTGCTCATTGAATGCAATCCGGATGTCATCGTCTTGTCTTCCGCGATCTTTAAAGATCCAGAAGGCTACAGCGCTGGCGTAAGAAGATGCAGAGCAGCCATCGATCAAGCGGCAAAAAAATTCAACCTGGAATAATAGAAGCAGAAATTGGGTTCCTTCGGAATCCTTTTTTTGCATGAAAGGGATGTGAGCATAAATATGAAGCAGCAGAGAAAAAGCAGGATTACCATGGTGGTATCGGATTTGGATGGTACGCTGTTGTCCTCAGATGGAACCCTCTCCAAAGAAAACAGAGATGCGGTAAGACGATTCCTGGCAAAAGGGCATCGCTTCTATCTGGCCACGGGAAGGCCATACGCCTTTGCCGAGGTCATTCGAAATGAGATTTCAAAAGAAGTCGGGATCATCTCCTATAATGGAGCCTGCATCGAGTATTCAGAGAAAGATGTGGTGAAATATCCCTTACCTGAAGAGACCGTCGGCATGATCGGAGAGAAGCTGAAAGGTTTCTCCGGAGAGGCCTATTTCAAAACCTTTTCCCGGATCTATGCATGGAAGGCCAAAAGTGGTCTGTTTCTCTACCCGGAAGAAATGATTCCGACCGTCCATATTGGCGCCATAGAAGAAATACCAAGGGAGGAGAAGATCCTGAAGATGCTGTTCTATTCCACAGAAAACGCAGAAATCCTGGCGCTCCGAGAGTGTCTTCAGAAGGAACATCACTTTACCCGAACCGATTACGGGAACCTGGGGTTTGAGATCGTCAGTGGAGACCATAATAAGGGGACAGCCCTTCTGGATGTGATGAAAAGGCTCCATGTGCCAAAAGAAGAAGTCCTGGCAGTGGGTGACGGCAGGAATGATGTGGACCTGTTTCACGCGGCCGGATACAGAGTTTCCATGGGAAATGGGGATGAGGTGCTGAAATCCATAGCAGATGAAGAAATCGGTCACCATGACCACGGTGGTATTGCAAAGCTGCTGGATGAGATCATGGCCTCTTCCTGATGCAGAGTAGAAAATGAGATGGTTTAAGGAGAAAGAACATATGAGCAAGATCAATCTGAACACGTTTAATGAAGAGGATGCACTGACAATCCTTGCATACATTCGGGAGATGAACAAGAAAGCGGCGGTGGAAGTTTATGTCAGAGGAAGAAGAGCCCTTCTCTTTATTCCAGATGCCATGGCGCAAGACAAGGAGGACTGGCTAAGAAGAAAACGCAATAGTGTACTTTATTTCGGGCTTTCCACCCAGGCTCTATTTGAAAAGCAGCGGGGGGACGAAGGGAAGATAGAAAGCAAGTATGGGAAATCCATAGCGGATTATACCTTCACACCGGGGGGAATTCCCATCGTCCTTCAGGATGGAGGCATTATCGGTGCACTTTCTGTCACGGGACTTCTTCCGGAGGAAGACCATGCACTGGCTGTATCCCTGATGGAGAGGCTCCTTAAGGAGAAATCCGATGGCTAGAAAGTACCAGAAGCAAATCGAAGGCTATACAGAAGAGTTTTTAAGAGATCTTAAGAACCTGGTGGGCGTGCGCTCCCATAGAGACCTTTCCACGGCGGGAGACAAGGCGCCTTTTGGCGCGGGCATCGCAGAGGCTTTCCAGATGCTGAAGGAAAGAGCGCTGGAGATGGGCTTTCAGGTCCAGGAAGAAGATGGTTATGCCATGGACATCCGAACAGGCGATGCGCATCCCTATATCGGCATTCTTTGTCATATCGACACTGTGGAAGCCATCGAAGAAGAAAAATGGAACAGTGACCCTTATACCCTTACGGAAAGGGAGGGGGTTCTCTATGGCCGCGGTGTCAATGATGACAAAGGACCATTGCTGGCCAATCTCTACGCCATAAAAATCCTTACCGAGGCGAAGAAGCTGAAGTATCCCATCAGGCTCATTGTGGGGGGCGCAGAAGAAACCACCTGGGAATGTATGGAATATTATTTTGCCCGCCACCCGCAACCGCTTTGGGCATACTCACCAGATGGTGATTTTCCCATCGTCAATGGAGAAAAGGGCATCCTCATGGTGGATCTCTGTTTTCCGGGGGAAGGATCCAATGCGTCCAGGGAGATCTCCATTGACCACACTTCAGAAGAAGGGTTCACATTAGAAGCCCTCAGGGTTTCTGGGCGCCTTCTTTCCACTACTGAAGAATTTATCGGAAAACGCGCCATGTCTCGTCACCCAGATCGAGGAGTGAGTCCTTTAAAGGACTTCATGGCCTGGTTTGATCAGGAAAAGCTGGATGCTGTCTTACCTGAGGAGAGTGTGGTGTTAAAGCTTTGCCGTGCTGCAGAGATTCTTTTCGATTCAGAACAGGATCTTCTCGGCTTGCAGGCGGAGGACCCGGAAATGGGGAATAGCTCCCTGGCGCTGACGGGTTTTAAAGGTGATTCAAATGAAGCGCACCTGTCCATAGATATAAGGTATACGAGGGCGCAGTCTCCGGAAAAGATGCTGGAAAACCTGACTACACTGGCAGAAGGCTTCGGTGGAGAAGTGAGGGTGAAAAAAGATCGAAAGCTTTTATATCAGGAGAAAGACTCCAGGCTCATTGCCACCCTGAAAGACGCCTATGAATCCGTCACAGGGGATGCGACGGAAGTGCTGACAAAAGGGGGCGCATCCTATGCCAGAACCTTAGACCATGGGGTGGCCTTTGGTCCTACTTTTCCAGGCGAGACGGCAAACTCCCATCTTGAGAATGAGAGACTGTCGTTACGTTCCATTCAGTGTGCCATGGAGATCTGGATCCAGTCTCTTGAAATCCTGACTGAAGCGAAGTCAGAATAAAATTAGGGTAGAGATGAGACGCATTACCGATCCCATTATTCCACGGTGAGCTGAATACTAAGAAGAAGCCAGAGAGAATGTCATTGACGGCTCTAGAGCATAGAGCCCTCATTAGGATTCCCCCTTCATGATGAACAGCGTTTTCCATATCACTGCTCATCATGAAGGGGGGCTTATTGTTGTAAAGAAAATCTACAGGTATCTCGTTTTCATCTCTTCCGGGAAGCTTTCCGATGGTTCCCTCTCACAGTGTCGCAGGGAACAGACAGACCCTTCCCTGTAAACATCATGGAAGGGAAAGAATAAGTAATAATTACCAGAATGATAAGGTGGTCTTCTTCCCGTTTCGCTATATGGTGCTTATGAAATCGTTATGATAAAATGAATACAAAATAAGGAGGAATGACTAATGAAAAACTTTCAAGCAAAAATTCAGACTTTTGCAGGCGCCATGATGGTACCAATTATTCTATTTGTCCTCGTTGGTTTCTATGTTGGTATCGGTGCTGCATTTACAAACTACATCGTTGAAGAGGGAAGTATCCTTCATACCGTGTTTTCACTGATCACCAGCTTAGGATTCATGTTCATGAACAATCTCCAGATCTGGTTTGCAGTAGGCATCGCATTTGTATTGGCGAAAAAAGAAAAAGGATGGGCAGCTTTCTCCGGAATCATTATGTATTTTTCGCTGCTTACCATCATCAAGACATTTGCTGGCCTACAGGGATTCACCGCTGATACCGTAACCGTGGAAGCGCTTATGAGTGCAGGATACGCGGAGAAAGCAGCGATGAACTTCAATGCGCTGTGGGGCACTGCCCAAGGGATCTTCGGTTACAATATGGGCATCTTCTCCGGCATTCTTTCCGGTATTGCAGCTGCGCTGATCCACAACAAGTGGGTAGACAAAGAGCTTCCTGCCATGCTCGGATTCTTTGCAGGAACGAAATTTGTAGTCATCATGGTTACGCTGATTTCAATCCCCTTTGGTGTTGCAGTATACTACGTCTGGCCTTTCATCGGGATGGCGCTCCAATCCATCACAGGATTCATAGGCGGGTCAGGACTGATCGGTACCTTCGTATTCGGAACCCTGGATAAACTCCTCCTTCCATTTGGCATTCATCACCTGATTGCCTTCCCCATTGAATATTCCAGTGTCGGCGGTACGCTGCTGGTGGATGGTGTGCTGTATGAAGGCGTAAGAAACATCATCAACGGGCAGGCTGCAAGTGCTGAAGCTACAGGATATCTGATTCGAAACTTCACATCAGGAAGAATACTATTCCAGCTTGCAGGACTTCCAGGCGCAGCGTTCGCCATGTATAAAACTGCACGTCCGGAAAACAGAAAGAAAGTCGCATCGATTCTGATCCCTGCAGTCATCACACTGGCGGTGGTAGGAATATCAGAACCCATTGAATATACATTCCTCTTTGTAGCACCTGCTTTATACTTCCTGGTTTATGCGCCATTGGCGGGATTAAGCTATGTAGTTGCAGAACTCGCGCAGATTTCAATCAATGGACATGCACTGCTCTTCATGGTTCCAAACCTGTTCCAGCCTCATAAGGTGCATGCGATTCATCTTCTGTGGTTACTGCCAGTCACATTCTTTGTTTACTTCTTTATCTTCAGGGCAGTGATCGTAAAGTTCAACCTGAAGACACCCGGAAGAGGAGAAAAGGAAGAATCAGTGAAACTCATCAGCAAGAAAGAGTATCGTGAATCTAAAGATACACCGAATGATGAATCTTTAGAAGTGAGAATCATCGAAGCACTAGGTGGCAAAGATAACATTGAAGCAATTTCTGCTTGTGCCACAAGACTTCGTGTAACAGTAAAAGATGAAAGCCAGGTTGCATCAGATGATGCGTTTAAGGATCACCTCGAAGCCATGGGGGTAGTTCATGGCAAGAATTCCATTCAGATCATTTATGGAGTTAGAGTAGGAACGATTCTGACTAAAATCAATGATATTGTGAAGTTTGAATAAAAACCTTACACCCTTATCTATCAGGTAAATGTTCAAACTTCAACAATAGATCCACAGCACTTCCAGACGGAGATGAATCCATCTGGAAGTGCATTTTTTATTGAAGCAAAGTATGAAATGATCAGTGGAATGATCATTCCTGCAGTTCTGTAGTGGCATTATTGCGACCACTTTGAATCCATCCGGTATAAGAGCATGTTCTTCTGGAACGCTGCTATTTTCACGCAAAAAGCCCCGCAGTATGGACAACCTCCACGTCTGTAGTACAATGAAAGCAAGAACAGAAGAGTTGGAAGTGAAGAAATCCATGAAGACGGACAGAATCCCATGCAGGGAATATTATGATTCTTAGAGGGAGATGAACGGGATGAATCAGCTCTATATCGTTACCGGTGCCAATGGACATCTGGGCAATGTGGTGGCCAGAAAGCTTATTGAAAGAAAAGAGCGGGTATGGCTCTTTCTTCTCTATGGAGAAAAGCCCGTGGTGGAGGGGGCGGAGAGAATCTATTATGGCGACGTGACAGAAAAAGAGACGCTTCTTCCGCTTTTTCTGGATGCGGTGGGGGAGAAGGTGGTCTTCATTCACTGTGCAGGCATCGTCTCCATCAAGTCTCCTTTCACAAGGCGCCTCTATGACGTCAATGTGCTGGGAACAAAGAATGTGGCGGATCTCTGCCTGGAATACAAGGTGGAGAAGCTTCTCTACGTCAGCTCTGTCCATGCCATACCGGATAATCTCCATGGAGAAACCATTCAGGAGACTGCAGTATTTGATTACAACAGGGTAGAGGGACACTACGCGAAATCCAAGGCCATGGCCACGAGGTATGTGCTGCAGACAGGCAGAAAAGGACTTCCTGTGAATGTGGTTCATCCCTCCGGGATCATCGGACCCTACGACTTCGGAAGAAGTCATACCACCACGCTTATTGAAGACTTTCTCAATGGCAGACTACGGGCGGTGATGGCTGGGGGATATGATTTTGTGGATGTGCGGGATGTGGCAGATGGTATCCTTTCCTGTGCGGAAAATGGAACACCTGGAGCGTGCTATCTTCTGACCAGCAGATATTACAGCTTGGGGGAACTCTTTGAGATGCTGGCTGAGATCACCGGAAGAAGAAAGCATCTTGCAGT
This sequence comes from Proteiniclasticum aestuarii, assembly GCF_017368455.1. GTDB lineage: Bacteria > Bacillota > Clostridia > Clostridiales > Clostridiaceae > Proteiniclasticum > Proteiniclasticum aestuarii. Next base: position 87,607 of record NZ_JAFNJU010000006.1, read on the forward strand.
TCTTCCCCTCTGGTTTGTGAAAGGCACGGCCTCCCTGGCGGAGCTCTATTACAAGATGCTGAAGCAGCCGCCCTTATATACCCGATACTCCATCTTCACCCTGGGCACGAATAACCGCTACAGTCATGCCAGGGCAACAAAAGAGCTGGGCTATGCACCCAGAGAGATGAAGGAAACCCTAGAGGACACCTGCAAGTGGCTCTATGAAAGTGGACGGATCCAGGCGACGGGGTTGATGCCGTCCCCTTGGAAGCGGAATGGATAGATTGATATTGCGTTGCTGATGAAGAGGAAGAGTCCACCACAAATCAGAAGAACAGTAGAAGGTTATAGCAGTGCGGAGTCAGGAACATCATCTTGTGAATCAGAGGAGGAAAGAAAATAAGGGAGTATAGAACCATGTATTTCGCTTACGCTTCTTTGTCTTCTGGAGCATCTGGATAGCACAATCCCGCCATCAGATTCGATTTGCCATAACCCATGCATTTATATCCATAAACAAGGCCCAAAATGGGTGCAATCTTTACGCATCCCCTGAAAGATCATACAGAAAGAAGTTTCAATGAGTCTGACATCTCACCTCATGAGTGTCAGGCTCATTTTTCATGGCGTTATTTATGCCTAATATGGTTCTACTCATCCAGGAGAACGTATCAATCTGCAGGTTGATAAGGCTACAAATTTACTGGTACTGACTCCTGAAAAAGGGGGCGATGCGTTGTGCTGAAGAAAAACACGTCATAAAATGGTGAATTATCAATATAACTGGTTAGATTAGTTATATTGATAAATAGACTTATACTGTTGTATTGATAACAAATTTCATGAATTTCGCTGCGAAATTCTTAGTGGATTTTGCTCTTCGTAGGAGAACAGATATGGATCATTGTTCGTGATTCAGGAGGATTCCTCAATATATGGATATCACTATGACTTTGAACAATATATATCAATCAAAAAATTCAGAGGATTCTATTATTGTTACGTAATTTAACTACAGAACAATCTGACACGATCTGTTGCTTGAAAACAGTCATTGCTGGGGGCATCAGATAATTTTCTGACAAAATAATCGTTTTCACTGAGAAGGGTATCCTTTACATGCGGACAAATGTGTTTATATGTGATTTTCAGAAAAGCGAATTGCACAAATGTGTTTTCTGGTTAAAATTTTAATCAAATTATAAAAAGCATCATACTGATGAGCGTGAATGAATATAGAGAGACTTTTGTGTATGTTGATAATTTAGCAAAATATAGACTCTATTATTATAAAATAATCATAAATAATTCTGTAATTTGCCTATGCAATCATAAAACAGCATGATATAATCGAAAATATTAAAATTTGAGCATCAAACAATCTGACGTATTATGAATGATTGATGAACGTGAATCTATAATATTTCAGAAAGTTTCTGTTTAAAATTACAAATCACTTAATCTAATTTGAAAACGGGAGGAAAACAAATGAAAAAGAAGAAAATATCAAAATTGTTCGCTGGCATTCTTGTATCCGCACTCCTTGCTGCCTGCGGCAGCAGCGCCGCAGAGACACCAGATCCTCAAGCAGCAGTATCGGGTGCAGGAAAAGAGGTCTTCCAGTATATTGCGCAGCAGCTCGTAGGCACCATTGATCCAGCTCAGATCAAGGATGAGACGGAAGTCATTGCCGCCATCAATCTTTATGATCCTCTTTTCTATCCCGATGTGGAAAACAGTTCCATGTCACCAGTACCTTTCGTGGCAGAATCCTATAAGGTGGATGATACTGCAAAAATCTACACCATAACCATCAGAGACGGCATCAAGTTCCAGAGCGGAAATCAGCTGACCGCAGAAGATGTGGCCTACACCATGGAAAGAATGATTGCCATAAACAAAGGTAATGCATGGCTGTGGAGTGATGTACTGGAGAAAGTGGAAGCAACCGATGAAAAAACAGTGGAATTTACCTTGAATAATCCATATGCGCCATTTATCTCCACACTCACACAGCTGTTTATTATAGATTCCCAGCTTCTCAAGGACAATCAGGCTGAGGGGGAGTTTGGTGACCAGGGCGATTTCGGCATGGCCTATATCGCCGAGAACAGTGCGGGTTCAGGTCCCTATAAGCTGGTGAACTGGGACAGACAGTCCTTCCTGGAATTCGAAGCTTTCGAAGACTACTGGAGAGGATGGAAGGAAGGGCAGCTGAAGAAAGTGAAGATGCTGACCATCACAGAGGAGTCTACAGTGAAAACACTTCTGGTTTCGGGGGAAGCGGACATGATTCATCAGTGGCTTTCCGTATCTGCCTATGAAGAACTGAAAGGGCAAAGTGGAGTCGTTGTGGAAGAAGATCCTAGTGCGAAACTGCAGTACTTTCCAATGAACATGCAGAAAGCACCGACAGATGATAAGAACGTCAGAAAAGCCATAGCCCTTGCCATTGATTATACAACTGCTCTTGAAGATATCCTGGGCAATAGTGCAGCAGCAGCTGGAGCCGTTCCGGTCATTGTGCCTGGGGCAAGCAAAGCAGTACTGCCAGTAAGTCAGGATCTTGAAGCGGCGAAGGCCGCTCTAGCGAAATCAGGCTATGCCGGACAGCCCATAAAAGTGTCTTTCATGTACCTGGGAGATACAGCGCAGCAGAGGCAGTTTGCACAGCTTTTCGCAGCAAATCTTGCGGAAATCGGGATTGAGGTGGAACAGACACCAGTGAACTGGGCACAGGTCGCAGAAGCAGCAGTTTCTCCTGAGACCACAGCCAACATCACCGTGATCTCAGACAGCCTGAAGTATCCACATGTGGACAGCCATACCTATGGAATCTATCATTCTTCCGCGAAAGGGTCTTATAGAACCATGAGCTGGTTCAGCGATCCGGTGGTGGACGAAATACTGGTGAATGCCAGAAAAGCAGCCACAGAAGAAGAGCAGATGGCTTTATACGAAGAGTCCCAGAACCTCGTAACAGCAGAATATCCTGCCATCTATATGGCAAACCCTACACACTATATCGCTTACGGAGACCATGTGGAAGGGTATGAGTTTGTTGGACTCATGGGTTATGATGTTGCATTCTACAGTCTCTCCGTAAAGTAACACAGCTTCCATTAATCAATAGAAAATCTGTCTTTGAAAGCGAAGATGTTTCATCTTTGCTTTCATTTACTCATAATCCGTAATCCGATTGAACAATTCAACAAGGAGGAAATCCGATGAAGAAATACTTGCTAAAAAGAATACTGGGGATCCTGCCGGCACTCATCGGGCTGTCGGTGCTGATTTTTCTGCTCACAAGGCTGATGCCGGGAGATTCCATCAGACTGGCCGCAGGAACAGACGCCACACAGGCGCAGATTGAAGCCCTTCGCGAGGAGATGGGTCTGAATAAACCTCTGTTTGTTCAGTATATCGACTATATGAAGGGTCTTTTCACGGGAGACTGGGGATACTCCCTTCGCACGAAGCGAAACGTGTTCCTGGACATCGGCGATACATTCGCCGCCACATTCGAACTGAGCCTTTTGGGCATGATCTTCGCTGTGGTCATCGGAGTTCCACTGGGGGTCCTCGCGGCAGTTAGAAACAACCGCTTTTCCGATCAGCTGATCCGTCTCACATCCCTTTCAGGCATCGCCATTCCCAGGTTTTTCCTTGCCATTCTCCTTCAGTTCGTCTTCGCCTATCTTCTGGGATGGTTTCCCGTCATAGGCAGAGGAGACATGGTGCCAGCAGACATCACGGGGCTTCGGCTTCTCGACAGTCTTCTGACACTGAATGGCCAGGCCTTTGCAGACAGCTTCCGTCATATTCTGCTTCCTGCTCTGGCTCTGTCCGTCGCTTCAGCAGCACAGATCATGAGACTGACCCGAACCAACATGATGGAACAGCTCAGCAAAGAGTATATTGTAGCGGCCTATTCCTACGGACTGCCGAAAAATCTCATATTCAACAGATACATGCTGAAAAATGCATTCATCTCCGTGCTGACAACCATAGGCATGCAGTTCAGCTCACTGATTGGAAGCGCATTTCTCGTGGAGACGGTGTTCGGATGGCCAGGAATGGCTTCTTACAGCATCGCTGGTCTTATGTATAAGGATTATAACGCCATCATCGGCGTGACACTGGTCATCGGTGCAATTTTCGCCATATCCAATCTTCTGGTGGACATCGCATACGGCATCATAGATCCCCAGATCAGACTGGGGAAAGCGTAAGGAGGAGAAAAAATGGAAAACATCATCGAGCAGACATCAGAAATGAACCATTCAAGCAGAAAGAAGATGAGAAAGAGATTCTTCCGAAACAAGATGACCATTGTGGGGCTTATCATTGTTACCGTCGTGGTGCTTCTTGCGCTCTTAGCTGAATTCATTGTGCCTTACCCTGATGCCAATACCATAGCGGTGAATTTCAAGGAAATGAACAAAGCGCCCAGCGCGCTGCACTTTTTCGGTACCGATGAAATCGGACGGGACGTTCTCAGTAGAACCATCTACGGTGCCAGGTATTCTCTTATGATGGCTGCAGTGGTACTCAGCATTGCGGTAGTCATCGGCGTTCCCCTGGGGCTTCTGGCTGGATATCATGGAGGCTTTGTGAATTCCGTCATCATGCGTATCACGGATATCTTTCTGGCCATTCCATCACTCATTCTTGCACTGACGGTGGCGGCGATCTTAGAGCCCAGTCTCATGAACTCCATGATCGCCATCTCTTTCGGATGGTGGCCCTGGTTTACAAGACTCACCCAGGCGGAAACCTTAAAGATCAAGAATGAGCAGTTCATTATTTCTTCGGAAGGGATCGGTGCCAGTGCGACGCGCATCATGTTCAAGGAAATTCTTCCAAACTGCCTGCCAACCATCATCGTTAAGATTTCCACAGATATCGGATTCGTCATACTCACCGGCGCAAGTCTTGGATTTCTCGGCCTAGGCGCACAGCCACCGACACCGGAATGGGGCACCATGATTTCCGAAGCGAGAGTGTATCTCCCCAGTATCTGGTGGTCTTCTGTATTTCCAGGTCTTGCGATTCTTGTGACCATTCTAGGGTTCAGTTTTCTGGGGGATGGAATCAGAGATGCTTTTGACGTGCGATCCCAGTAAGGAGGTTAGAACCAATGGAAAAAGAAAGACTGCTTGAAATCAACAATCTCTCCGTCAGTTTCAAGACCGACGAAGGGGTCATATCAACCATCGATCAGGTGAACATTCATGTAAACGAAGGAGAAATCATCACGCTGGTGGGAGAGTCCGGAAGCGGGAAATCCGTGACCATGCGTTCTGTCATGAGGCTGATTGCCACACCGCCAGCTGTTTATACGGGTGGAGAAATCCTCTACAGGGGCAAGGATATACTGAAGTCCTCGGAGGAGGAGATCAGAAAGCTTCGCGGAAGCGAGATCTCCATGATCTTTCAGGATCCCATGACAGCCCTGAATCCTGTATTCACCATCGGAAAGCAGATGGAGAACATCTATCTGTATCAGGGTCAGAAAAGCACCTATGCAAAACTGCCTAGAAGCAGAAAGGTTATGAAAATGGAAGCGAAGGAGCGTGCGGTGGAACTGTTTGAAAAGATGAGTCTGCCGAATCCGGAAAGACTGCTGCACATGTATCCCTTTGAACTTTCCGGTGGCATGAAGCAGCGTGTCATCATCGCCATGGCACTGATCAAGACGCCCAGACTGCTTCTGGCAGATGAACCCGGCACATCCCTGGATGTGACGGTTCAGGCCAGCATCAATGCGGAACTGAAAAGACTGGTGCAGGAGGAGAAGATATCCATGATTTTCATCACGCATAATCTGGGAGTCGCCAAACAGATCGGCGAGAGAACCTATGTGATGAAGCACGGACAGGTGGTGGAAGAAGGAAAAAGCGAGGACGTGTTCCTGCGCCCTCAGGTGGAGTACACCAGAAAACTTCTGGATGCTCTGCCAAGGATAATATGAAGGAGGTGCAGTATGAAAGAACCAATGATTGAATTTCAGAATGTGCAGAAATTTTTCCAGCTGTCTCAGAATGGATTCGGACGCACCAGGACCATGGTGAAAGCAGTGAATGAGGTGAGTTTTACCGTGCCACGGGGTCAGACATTTGCCGTGATCGGAGAATCCGGGTCAGGAAAGACCACCATGGCGAAAATGCTCATGAAATTTGAAGACCTGACAGGAGGGTTGATTCGAGTCGATGGACAGGACATCAGCAAGATCAAGGGGAAGGAAGCTCTGAAGGCCTACAGAAGAAAAGTGCAGATTGTACATCAGGATCCCACCTCTTCTCTGAACCCGCGAAAAACCATAAAGGAAATCATTGAAGAACCACTGATTGTCCATGGCATGGGCACCAGAAGCGAGAGACTGCAAAGGGTCAGAGAACTGATTCAGGTCGTGGATCTGCCCTTGTCCTATCTGGATCGGTATCCGCATATGCTGAGCGGGGGACAGAAGCAGCGTGTAGGAATAGCCAGAGCCATAGCGCTGAACTCCAAGCTCATCATTCTGGATGAGCCGACTTCTGCACTGGACGTATCTGTACAGAGTAAAGTCATGGATCTTCTGAAGAAGATTCAAAAAGAGTTTCAGCTCACCTATTTCTTCATCACCCATGATCTCGCACTGGTGAAAAACTTTGCGGATTATGTGATCATCATGGAAAAAGGAGCTCTGGTGGAAGAGGGGAAAACGGAGCAGCTGTTTCACAATCCTCGGAATCTCTATACAAAGAATCTGCTGAAAGCGATTCCTGTCATCGGAGAAGAGGAGCAGAGATTTCTGGACCGGATTCAGATCGAGGATACGACCTATTCAATTCAAGGAGGCTGAAAATGAAGCTAAACAAAGAAAACATAGAAGCTCTGGCTCTTGGTGGACTCATTCTGGGGGCAGGCGGAGGTGGGTCCTCTGAAATGGGAAAGGCAACGGGACTGGAGTCCCTCACCTATGGCGAGCCCATCATGATGAAAGCCTCTGAGCTGAATGAGGATGACATCGTCGTGACAATCTCAGGCGTAGGTTCACCAGCTTCCACGCAAGCCTATGTGGAAAATGAATACTACAACCGCATTCTGGAAGAACTGACCAAGGAACTGGGGAAAAGACCTGCCGCCTTAATCCCCAGTGAAATGGGCGGTGCATCCTCCTTTGGGCCCTTCATCGCCTCGGCGATCAATGGGATTCCCATTCTGGATGCTGCCTGCAATGGGAGAGCGCATCCCTTAGGAACCATGGGTTCCATGGGGCTCCATGAGAAAAGGGGATATCAGACGATCCAGGTGGCCATGGGTGGTGATCCGACGAAGGACAGGTTCATCAGAATGACTGCATCTGGCAGTGTAGGAAACACGGCATCCCTTGTTCTTTCCGCAGCCATCCGCGCAGGAGGACTAGTAGCAGTGGCAAGAAATCCTGTTCCGGCAAGTTATGTGAAAGAACATGCCGCCATAGGCTGCTACAGCCAGTCGCTTTCGATCGGAAAGGCGTTTCTTTCAGGCAGGACACCGGATGAGAAAATCGGGAAGGTGCTGGAAGTTCTTAATGGACGAATCATACGAGCGGGAAAGATTTTAGGGTATACACTGGAGACACGGAGCGGACTGGATGTGGGCTGGTTTACCATGGAAGGGGAGACTGAACTGAAAGTATGGTTCTGGAATGAATATATGGCCATAGAGGAAGATGGGAAAAGAATACATACTTTTCCGGATTTCATGATGACCTTTGAAAAAGAGGAAGGGACTCCCCTGACCACCGCAAACATAAGAGACGGGATTGAAGTGGTGCTGGTTGCAGCGGATCGGAAAAACCTCTTGCTCGGAGCTGGCATGCATGAAGCATCCGGGTATCGTGCAGTGGAAGAGGCACTGGGTATTCCTGTCTTGCCTTATGTAAGAGATCTGATCCAAGACGCAAATGAAGATACAAGGAGGAAAATACATGTTAATGAAGCAGATACTTGAGGTCTATGATATTCTGGACAGTCCTTCCGCCAGTGGAGAAGCAGTGCGGGACTATCTTCTTTCGGTGAAACCGGATGCAGATGTTGAGACCTATAAACTGGAAGGTCCCAAGGGGTCCACAGACATGCTGAAAGTGAGGGTTCCGGGTCGAAACGGAAAATCAGGAGGAGGCACTGCGCCCACCATCGGACTTCTGGGAAGGCTTGGCGGTCTTGGTGCAAGACCGGAGCAAATCGGATTTGTTTCCGATGGAGACGGCGCTCTGGCGGCCATCGCAGTGGCGGCAAAACTTCTTGATATGCAGAAGAAGGGAGATCTTCTGGATGGGGATGTATTCATCTCCACCCATATCTGTCCCGATGCACCCACCGAGCCTCATAAACCGGTTCCTTTTATGGGGTCTCCTGTGGAGATGGCCCAGGTGAACAAAGAAGAGGTGTCGCCTGAGCTGGATGCGGTGCTTTCCGTGGATACGACAAAAGGCAACAGAGTCATCAACACCAACGGATTTGCGATCTCTCCAACTGTGAAAAGCGGTTATATTCTCAAGGTGTCAGAGGATCTGCTCAGCATCATGCAGACAACAACGGGTTGCCTGCCTCATGTTTTTCCTCTTTCCACCCAGGATATTACGCCCTATGGCAATGAACTCTATCACCTGAACAGCATCCTGCAGCCAGCCACAGCTACAGAGGCTCCGGTGGTGGGCGTTGCGATCACGACGGAAATGATGGTGGCAGGCAGTGCAACCGGTGCAAGCCACTTTGGCCACTGCGAGTCCGCCGCAAGATTTATGCTGGAAGTGGCAAAGTACTACGGCAGAGGAGAGGTTCACTTCTATGATGCGTCGGAGTTTGAGAGAATCGAGAAGCTCTATGGTTCCATGAAGCACCTTCAGACCCTCGGAAAAGACGTGTCATGAAAATAGGCGCCATCACCGTAGGACAGTCGCCTCGAACAGATGTGACGCCGGATCTGTACCCGATTTTAGGAGAGAAGGTGGAAATCCTGGAAAAGGGAGCGCTGGATGGTCTCACCGATGAGGAGATTCAGGCTTTCCAGCCGGAAGAGGGAGACTATGTACTGGTGTCAAGACTCCGCGATGGAAGATCCGTCACCTTTGCGGAAAAGCACATCCTGTCAAGAATCCAGACTCAGATCACAAGTCTTCAGGAAGAGGGGGTGGAGCTGATCCTGTTCTTATGCTCCGGAAACTTTCCGGTGGCGTTTCAAGCGTCCATCCCGCTGCTTTTTCCAAAGGAGCTTCTTGGAGCCCTTGTCCCGTTATTCACGGTGAAAAGCCATATTACGGTACTTGTCCCATCAGAGCTCCAGATCCTGCAGGCCAGTGAGCGGTGGAGAAAGCTTGTGGATAAGGTGGATGTGATTTCCGCCTCTCCCTATAAGGGAATCGAAGAGATTCATCGGGTGAAAGAGCAGGTGAAAGCATCCCGGGGAGATCTCATTGTTCTGGACTGTATCGGATATACACAGGAGATGAAAGAGTATCTCGGCGCCACAGTGAGGAAAAAGGTGATTCTTCCTCGTACACTGGCAGCCAGAATCATTACTGAAATTACAGACCGGTAAATGGAGCGAGGAGATTCCTGCAAGGATCCTTCTCTGATTGTCAGATAACAAATAAAAAGGCGAATTAAAACGTTTTTAGAAAAAATTTCCAAAAAATATATTTTTTTGGAAATTTTTTCGTTTTTCTATTGAAGTTCACGTTTTCATATGGTAAATTGAGTGTAATAGTTTACAAGTTATTCACAAGAATGAAGTAAACAATAAGATCAAGGGGGAAAACAATGAAAAAAGTAGTAAGTCTTTTACTGGCATCCATGATGATGCTTGGTGTATTAGCAGGATGCTCCAGCAATGAAGATCCGGCCGAAACACCAGAAACACCTGGCGCAGAAACACCGGGGGAAACTCCAGAAGAACCTGCTGAAGGTGGCGTAATATACTCCAATGGGGGGCCAATTGAATTTTTCGAACATCCATGGCTGAATCCTGGTTCCTTCCTTTACAACAAGACACTGTTTGATCATCTGATTGTTGCAGATGAGAACCTGAATCCTGAAGAAGGACAGCTTGCAGCAGACTACAACATTTCCGAAGATGGTATGAATCTTGAATTCAACCTGAAGGAAGACCTCTTCTGGCACGATGGCGAAGCCATCACAGCAGATGATGTCAAGGAATCCATCGAATATGCACTGAAGATCTCCGGTCTGAATGCAGTATTCGCTTCCACCTTCAACGCCATCAAGGGCGCAGAAGAGTTCGTGGCAGGAACAGCAGATGAAATTGCTGGAATCGTGGTGGATGGAAACAACATCAAGATCGAATTCGCGAAACTTGCACCAGATGCACTGCTCACCTTCACACAGTTTGCACCACTGCCAATGAAGCATTTTGAAGGAGAAGATCCTCTGAACTTCCAGCAGTCCGCATTCTGGCAGAGCCCAGTAGGTAGTGGACCATTCATGGTGGAGGAAGTGAAGCTGAACGAGTACACCACCCTGAAGCCCTTCGACAAGTACCATGCAGGAGCACCAAGCTTCAGCATCTACCTGACACCAAGCCCTGGGGACTCCGATCCGAACCTTGTGACCAATGCACAGGCCGGCATGGTGGACTACGCCTTCACAAAGAGCGTAGAAGCAGCCAACAGCCTGAAGGAAGTGGAAGGACTCAATGTGACACAGGTAGACATCCGTTACACCAGACTTTTCTATCCAAACAAGTTCCCTAAGGCAGATGGAACCCCATCACCTTTAGCGGATGCAAAAGTAAGACAGGCCATCGCTTATGCCATCGACATGGCAGCCATCGCAGAGAACCTCTTCAAGGGTGCTGCAGTACCAGCGAACTCCCTGTCACCAAACGAAGCAACCAAGGCAACAGGCCTGAACGACTATGACTACAACCCAGAGAAAGCAAAGGAACTTCTTGCAGAAGCGAACTGGGATGAAGATTATGAACTGGATGTCGTGTACTACTACACAGACCAGCAGACCGTAGACTTCATGGCAGCCATCCAGTCCTACCTGAAAGATGTAGGCATCAAGATGAACTTCAGACTTCTTGAAGGAGATCTCGGATCCCTCCTATGGACACCACCAGCGGATCCAGTAAACGGACCAAGCGCAGTGGAATGGGACCTTGCTTATGCAGCAAACGCTGCACTGTCTCTGCATGAATACTATGACAGATACCAGACAGGTTCCTCCTCCAACTCCCATACACCAAGCGATCCAAAGCTTGACGAGCTGATCGAGGCAACCAACTCCACATTCGATACCGATGAAATCGTTGCTGCATTCCAGGAACTTCAGAAGTATGAGAATGAAACACTGTTCACCATTCCACTATACTATCAGCCAACATTCGTCATCGAATCTGATAAGATCGTGAAGGGTGCTCCAGCATACGGAAATCCTCAGTTCAACTACAACTGGGAAATCCAGAATTGGGAAGTCAAAGCAGACTAAAGATAAGTAGAGAATCTTATAGGATATAGCTGTGGTTCTCCACAGCTATATTTATTGAAAGGAGAATACCATGTTTTCATATGTTATCAGAAGGATCCTGTCTCTGATTCCCATGATCTTCATCATAACCTTCCTGATCTATTTCGGTCTGGAACTGACACCAGGAGACGCTGTTTCCCACCTTATTCCACCGGATGCACTGGCAAACGTCAGTCCCGAGCAGCTGGAGGCGGTGAGAGAATCCTTCGGCCTCAATGACCCTTTTCTTGTTCGTTACTTCAGATGGCTTGGAGAAATGCTCCAGGGGAACTTCGGTTTCAGTATTTCCTCCGGTGTGAGCATTTCGGAAATCGTCATGAGAAACCTGTCCTCCACCATCGAGCTGTCCGTAGCGGCGCTCTTCATCTCCACGGTCCTTGGCAGTATACTGGGTCTTCTCAGTGCACTGAAAAAAGGAACCCTGGCAGACAATGTGCTTACCGTGGCAGGTATGATCGGTGTGTCCATTCCGCAGTTCTTCTTCGGACTGGTGTGTATTCTGCTCTTCGTACTGAAGTGGAGAATCTTCCCCATCAGGCTTCTTCCCCATCAGACCTCCTTCGTGGATGAGATGAAAGTCCTCTTTCTTCCCGCCATGGTCCTTGGCATCTCCCTTACTGCAGGTGTCATGAGATATACAAGAAGCAGTATGCTGGACGCCCTGAATAAAGACTACATCAAGACGGCAAGAAGCAAGGGACTTTCCGAATGGAGAGTGAACCTGGTACACGGATTCAGAGTGGCCCTCACACCTGTGGTGGTTCTCATCGGATTCAGACTGCCCATGCTCATCGGTGGTTCCGTGGTCATTGAAAGCATTTTCCAGAGACAGGGCATCGGAAGCACCTTCGTCACAGCGGTGCGTGGACAGAACTATCCCCTGGTCATGATGATTGCACTCTTCAGCGTCATCGCAGTGCTTGTATCAAGTTTTGTGGTGGATATCCTGACAGCGGCACTGGACCCTCGAGTAAAGTTAGAATAGGTGATGAGATGATAAGCAGAAAATTAGATAGAAAATTTGACCGAATCCTTGAAAGAGAAGAGAAGGGGCTAAACGGCGGTAAAACCATGAACCGTTCTCTTAGAAAATTCCTGAAGAACAGACTGGCCATCGTGGGTGTCGTGCTCTTTGCACTGATCCTTCTGGCGTCCATCTTCGCACCGCTTCTCACAAGCTACGACCCGCTGGGGGTCGACATGTCTTCGGTGCTAGAGGCGCCTTCGAGGGAACACATTCTGGGAACGGATAAGATCGGAAGAGACATCTTCTCAAGAGTCCTCTACGGGGGAAGAATCTCCATTCTGGTAGGACTTGGAAGCGCTCTGGGCGCAGCCTTCATTGGCGTCCTTCTTGGGGCCTATGCTGGCTATAAGGGCGGAAAGATCGATAAGTTCATCTTAAGAGTGTCCGAAATCTTCATGTCCTTCCCTCAGATTGTACTGGTTCTTCTTCTTGTGACCATTCTGGGACAGAGTCTGACGAATCTTCTCATCATCTTCATCCTTACAGGGTGGGGAAGCGTATACCGTATGACCAGAGCAAGAATGCTCTCCATCAGAGAAGAAGAATACGTGCAGGCATTAAGAGCTTTCGGACTCAATGACTTCATTGTGGCCTACAAGCATATGCTCCCCAATGCCATTGGACCGATTCTTGTCAACATCACCCTGTCCACCGCCATGTTCATCCTGGAAGAGGCCGCATTGTCCTTCCTGGGATTGGGTGTGCCACTGGAAATCGCCACCTGGGGAAATATCCTAAACGCTGCCCAGGACCAGTCCGTGCTTCTGAACAACTGGTGGATCTGGCTCCCAGTGGGTGTCGTCATATCCCTGTTCGTCATGGCCGTGAACTTCATGGGCGATGGCCTGAGAGATTCCACAGACCCCACACAGCAAGGGTAGAAGGAGGTAAATTATGGAAAAAGAAACAAGAGAAAATGATGTCATCTTAAGAGTAAAAGACCTGAAGACCTTCTTTTACACCAACAATCGATGCAACCGCGCCATCAACGGCGTTTCCTTCGACATCAGAAAAGGAAAGACCTTAAGTATTGTAGGAGAATCGGGATGCGGCAAGAGCGTGACTGCTTCCTCCATCATGCAGCTGCTGCCCGAACTCTCCAGAATCGAAGAAGGGGAAATCACCTATTTCTCCAGCGACGGAGAAGTGAACATAGAGAAGCTTCCGAAGAACGGAAAGAAGATGAGAAGCCTTCGAGGCTCCGACATCGCCATGATCTTCCAGGATCCCATGACGGCGCTGAATCCTGTGTACACCATCGGCTTCCAGATCGTGGAAAACCTTAGAGCGCATATGAACATGTCAAGAAAAGACGCGAAGAAAAGAGCCGTGGAACTGCTGGCCCAGATGGGCATTCCCAATCCGGAGCAGAGAGTCAACGAGTATCCCCATCAGTTCTCCGGCGGAATGAGACAGCGTGCCATGATCGCCATGGCCATGAGCTGCAACCCCAAAGTGCTCATCGCCGATGAGCCCACCACGGCGCTGGATGTGACCATCCAGGCACAGATCTTCGAGCTCATGATGAAGCTGAAGGAAGATTTTGATACCGCAATACTACTCATCACCCATGACATGGGTGTGGTGAATGAGGTATCTGATGATATGGCCGTCATGTATATGGGCAACATCGTGGAAAGCGGAGAGACCAGAGATGTCATAAAGCATCCCGCTCATCCATACACCAAGGCCCTGCTCCAGTCCATTCCGATTCTCGGAAAAGGACGCAATCAGGATCTGGAACCCATCCGAGGATCAACACCGGATCCCTACAACAGACCCGTAGGCTGTCAGTTCAGAGACCGCTGCGACTACATGACCGAGAAATGCGGTGAAATGCCACCGGAAGAAATGGTCTCAGAAGACCATATGGTAAGATGCTGGCATTGGAAAGAGGTGCTGAAATGATGAAGAAAGAAAGAGAAGTATTACTGAGCCTTAATAATGTGAAGACCTACTTCCCCGTGAAGAAAGGCGTCATGAAAAAGACCGTGGGATACGTCAAAGCCGTGGATGACATCTCCATCGATGTGTACAAGGGAGAAACCCTTGGCCTGGTGGGAGAATCCGGATGCGGAAAGACCACCCTTGGAAAATCCATTCTGCAGCTGGTACCAGCCACGGACGGAGAAATGAACTACAACTTCGACGGCGATGTGAAGGACCTCCGAACCCTTGACAGAAAGAGCCTGGATGCGGCCAGAAAGAGAATGCAGATTGTCTTCCAGGACCCGCACTCCTCCCTGAATCCGTCCTTCACCATCTATCAGTCTCTCTCTGACCCTCTGAAGAAGTTCGGAGTGGAGAAGAAGGAAGACCGAAGAAAGATCATCGGTGATCTGTTGGAAGCCGTGAATATGAGAGCGGAGTACATGGACCGGTATCCCCATGAGTTCTCCGGCGGACAGAGACAGAGAATCGGCATCGCCAGAGCCCTCAGCGTCAATCCGGAGCTCATCGTCTGCGATGAGGCCGTAAGCGCACTGGATGTATCCATCCAGGCCCAGGTGCTGAACCTTCTGAAGAAGCTGAAGGAAGAAAGAGACCTGACCTACATCTTCATCACCCATGACCTTTCCGTGGTGGAATACATCAGTGACCGCATCGCGGTGATGTACCTGGGAAGAATTGTGGAACTGGCTGAAGCGGACGAGCTCTACAAGAACAAGCTTCATCCCTATACCCAGGCGCTCCTCTCTGCCATCTTCGTGGCTGAGCCGGACAGAAAGACCAATAGAATCATTCTGGAAGGGGATGTGCCAAGCCCCATGAACCCACCTTCAGGATGTTCCTTCCATCCACGATGCAGCTACTGCATGGATGTGTGCAAAGTGGAAAGACCAGCCCTCAAGAAATATGAAATAGACGGAACCGATCACTATGTGGCCTGCCACATGGTAGAACAGAAGAAAGAAGGAAAATATAATGGCGAAATTTAACTTTAAAGAAATCACAGGTGTCATCCCAGCGCTTCTGACCCCCTTCGACAAGGACGAGAATCTGGACGAGAAGGGCCTAAGAGCCCTCATCGCGAAGCTTCTTCAGGACGGTGTGCATGGACTGTATCTCACCGGCTCCACAGGAGAAGGCTTCCTCATGAGCCAGGAAGAGAGAAAGCAGGCGGTGGAAATCGCCATGGACGAAGTGGCAGGAAGAGTTCCAGTCATCGTTCATGTAGGCGCCATCTCCACAAGACTGTCTCTGGAGCTGACCCATCACGCCGCAGAAGCGGGAGCGGATGCCATCTCCTCCGTACCGCCTTTCTACTACAGATTCGCTGAAAAGGAAATCATCGAATACTACAGAGAACTGGCAGCAGCCACAGAGCTTCCCATGATCGTGTACAACATTCCCCTGGCAGGACTCATGGGCTATGACACCATCTTAAAGCTGGCAAAGCTTCCAAACGTCATCGGCATCAAGTATACCGCCACCAGCCACTTTGAGATCACAAGGCTCAAGAGTGATGTGGGAGAAGACTTCATGATCTATTCCGGTGCCGATGAAATGGCCCTGTCAGGTCTTCTGGCCGGAGCAGACGGCATCATCGGTTCCACCTACAATGCCATTCCCGACACATTCATGGACCTGTACAGTGCCTACACGGAAGGTAGACAGGAAGAAGCCAGAGACATCATGAAGGAAGCCGTGGCCGTGATCATGCAGATGCTCTCCTATGGCAGCCTCATGGCGGTATTAAAGGCCATCAGCAGATGGAGAGGTGCCGATGCGGGTTATGTGAGAAAGCCTTTCACAAACTTCAGTCTGGAAGAAGAAGAGGCCATGAAGAAGGACTTCCTTGCACTGAATGACAAGATGAACTTTAAGCACGTGGGCTTCATCGCGGAGCTGGCGAAGAAATGATCATGGAGAAACAGCCGGATACAGATGTTCTAGTCATAGGATCAGGCATCGCCGGTCTATCTGCCGCCATCTATGCGGCGAAAAACGGAACTCGTGTCACTTTAAGTGCTTCCGTGAATCTCTTTTCCGGTTCCACGTTTTTCCCCGGAACCTGGGGATTCGGCCTGGTGGGACCGGAAAACGAGAAAGACGAGAAAGACCTGATTGAAACCATCGAAAGACTCGGACAGGGTGTAACAAGCAAGCACCTGGTGGAGACCTTTGTGAGAAACCTCAATGAGAGCGTGGATCTTCTGGAGAAGATGGGCATCACCCTGGAGAAGCCATCAGAAGAAGCGAAGGGTCAGAAGGAGTACATTCCCTGCTTTGACCACAAGCACCGCAGATGGAGAGGTCTCACCAAGAAGAATCTTCTGGAGACCCTGCCGAAGATTCTGAAGGACCTGGGCATCCGCCTCCTTCCTGACTTCGAAGTTATTGAGCTTCTGAAGGAAGGGGAAAGGGTCACAGGGGCAGTGGGCATCCGTGAAGGAAAAACCATGGAAAGGATTCAGGCGAAAGCCGTGATCCTTGCAACAGGAGGCCTCGGAGGGCTCTACAGCTATAAACTCACAACCGATGACGTCAATGGAAGCGGTGTGGGTCTTGCTCTTCGGGCAGGAGCCAGTGCCATCAACATGGAGTTCATGCAGATCATGCTGGGCTTCGTGAAACCGGGATTCAAAACCGTCCACAACGAGAAGACCTTCTTCGCCTCACAGTTTCACACAAAAGAGGGAAGAAACCTGCTCGAGGAAAGACTGCCGGAAGGACTCACCCAAGAGGAAGTGCTCCGTGCCAGATCCCTTCACGGTCCCTTTTCCAGTGAAACTGTCAGCAGATACCTGGACCTGTCGGTCCATGAGGAGATCACAAAAAACAATCTTCCCGGTGTCCCCATGACCTATGATCTGGAAAAACTGAAGGAACCGGCGGAATTTGTGAAGACCTACTTCCGCTGGCTGAAGGAAGAGAAGCATGTCAGTATGGAAGAGGAGATATTAATCGCTCCCTTCATGCATGCATCCAATGGCGGCCTCTTCATCAGTGAAGAGGCGAAGACCCCTGTCCCAGGCCTTTTTGCTGCAGGTGAATGCACCGGCGGCATGCATGGCGCAGACCGCATCGGTGGACTGTCCACAGCCAATGGCATCGTCTTCGGGAAAATCGCCGGAGAAAAGGCAGCCCTGTATTGCAGCACAATAGAAGAAACTGAAACAAAAGAATCGGATCTACTGTTCAGACTGCAGACAACAGAGGAACCTGCAGAAAAGCTGAAAGAGATGAGAAAAATCATGTATCAGCATGCCTTTCTGAAACTGGAAGAAGAAAGCATCCGGTATGCAAGAAACTCCTGGGAAGAGATTCATTTCGAAGAAATGAACATTGGACAGGAGAAAGAGACCATGGGAATAAAAGAGCCTGAGATCAAGCACATCCGAGACAGCTACAGGCTGCTGAACGGAAAAGCGGCAGCTTCGGCGCTGCTCACCGTGCAGCTCATGAGAAAAGAGAGCAGAGGATCCTTCTACAGATCTGATTATCCGGTGAAGGACGAGGCGCATTTCAGAATGCCCCTTATGGTACGGCTCACGGAAAAGAAGAATGAAAAGATGGAAGAGCGGCTCTTTGAAGTCATGGTGGAGAAACCGGGAAGAGAGGAAGAGATAAAATGGTGAGAATCGGAATTGCTGGCATCGGCCAGATCGCGGAAGACTATATTTCTCTTTTTGCCGAGGGAAAGATCATAGAAGGAAAGATCACGGCCCTTTCCTCCAGAAACCAGGACAGAGTGAAAAGTATCATAGATGCCTACGATCTGGAAGAGGTCAGGACCTTCACCTCCCTGGAGGACATGCTGAAGGAGGATGCAGTGGATGCGGTGATCATCACAACGCCCCATACGCTGCACCCCACCATGGCAGAGCTGGCTTTAAATCGCGGAAAACACGTACTGGTGGACAAGCCTCTGGGCATCAAAGCCTCGGAGCTCACTGAACTTGTAAGGCTTGCGAAAGAGAAATCCCATCTGGTATCGGCTGTGATGCTGAACAGGCGAAGCAGCGACCTCTACCAGAAAGTGAAGGACATTGCAGAAAGTGGCCAGCTGGGCGAGCTTCGGCGGGCACTCTGGCAGATCACCAATCTCTACCGGACCTACGCCTACTATGGCACCAGCACCTGGAGAGGAAGCTATCTCACGGAAGGGGGAGGCGTGCTCATGAACCAGGCGGTGCATCAGCTGGATCTTCTTCTGTGGATCATCGGGATGCCAGAGAAGGCCCATGCTTTCATGAAGGAAGGCTTTCACCGGCCTATGACCACAGAGAACGATGTGATCCTGAACCTGTTCTATGAAAGCGGTGCCTCTGCCACGTTTCTGGCCTCCACCCATGAAAGCCCCGGAACCAACAGACTGGAGCTGTCCTTCGATAAGGGGCAGATGGTGGTGGAAGAGGACAGGGTCCTGACCGTAAGAAGACTGTCTGAATGCGAAGAGGACTTCGCGAAGAAGGAAAGCAGCTATTTCACTCATGTGCCCTGTGAAGTGGAGCAGTTTGAAATCCCTGTAACATCCAACAAGGTGGAGCAGGCCAGAACCATCAATAACTTCATTGCGAGCATCCTCGGTAAGGAAAAGATCCTGGCTTCTTTTGAAGAAGGCCTGAAGAGCGTTCAAGTGATCAACAGCGCCTACCTGTCCGCCTGGTCCGAGAAGACCGTGGATCTGGACTTTCTCCAGGAGGAATACGATCAGTACTGGGAAAGAAAGCTGGCACAGCAAGATCAAGACAACAGAAGATAAAGAAAGACCATACAGAAACTGAAGAAGAGGGGAAGCACAAGGGAACCTATGCTCCTGCTCGTAGTCCATAGGTCCTGTGCTTTTTGAGAGAGTACATGAGCATGACGAAATCTAGAAAGAGGAGGATGACTCATCAAGAGTCATAGACGAATATGAAGAGTAAAGAAGAAATACTTGAATCCATAAAGGGAGGTCTGGTGGTATCCTGTCAGGCTCTTCCGGAAGAGCCGCTTCACAGCTCCTACATCATGGGCAGAATGGCCTATGCGGCCTTTGAGGGCGGTGCCATCGGCATCCGTGCCAACACGGTGGAAGACATACAGGAAATCAGAAGAACCGTGGATCTTCCTATTATAGGGATCATCAAGAAAGTCTACGGAGACTGTCCCGTGTTCATCACACCGACCATGGTGGAAATCGATGCCCTGGCGGAAGAAGGCGTTGAGATCATCGCTCTGGATGCCACAGAAAGAGTAAGACCCGACGGGAAGCTCATCGAAGAAGTGTTTCCTGAAATCAGAAGAAAATATCCCGACCAGATCTTCATGGCGGACTGCGCCACCTATGAGGATGCAAAAAAGGCAGTAGAGCTTGGCTTTGACTGCATCGGAAGCACCCTGGCAGGCTATACGGAAGAGTCTAAAGAGAGAAGTCTTCCGGACTTTGATCTCATTGGGAGAATGGTCACAGATTTCGATGTACCCGTCATTGCAGAGGGAGGCATCTCCACTCCACAAGAGCTGAAGAAGGTTATGGACCTGGGTGTCCATGCGGCGGTGGTAGGCTCTGCCATCACAAGACCTCTGGAAATCACAAAGAAATTCGTCAGTGTAGTGAAATAGTTTGCATATTCCCTTATAATAAAAAGCAGGTGGTGATTCTATGAAAATCCTTTGCGCCGATATCGGTGGTACATCCATCAAGGCAGCGATCATTGAAGAGACAGGAAATACAATTGAATTTAAGGAAGCGCCCACGGAAAGCGCCCTGGGCGGAAGCCATGTGATGGAGAATCTCATCCGGCTTCTCCGAAGCTATGAAGAAGAGTACGAGGCCGTCGGCATCTCCACGGCCGGACAGGTGGACAGCGTGAAGGGGGAGATCATCTATGCCAATGAGAACATTCCCGGCTATACGGGGATGAAGGTGAAAGCCATGCTGGAAGAGGAATTCTCCCTGCCTGTAAGGGTGGAGAATGATGTGAACTGTGCAGCCCTCGGAGAAGCCTGGTTCGGGTCCGGAAAAGAATCCACGGATCTCATCTGCCTGACCTATGGGACAGGCATCGGCGGGTCCATCATCATGGATCGAAAGGTCTATGGAGGCGAGAGCGGCATCGCCGGAGAATTCGGCCATATGGTCATTCATCCGGGCGGAAGAGACTGCAACTGCGGAAAGAAAGGCTGCTATGAATCCTATGCTTCCGCAAGGGTTCTGGTGAAGGAAGCCATGAAGATGGATCCAGGCTGCGACAATGGCAGAAAGCTCTTCCAGAGAATCCAGGAAGGCGATGTGCTCATGACAGAACTTCTGGATGCCTGGGCCAAGGAAGTGTCCTATGGCCTGGTGAACATCATCCATATCTTCAATCCGGCACTGATTGTTCTAGGCGGTGGGGTTCTGGAACAGGACCTGGCCTTTGAAGCCATCAGGAAGCACACCTTCAGTCAGATCATGAACAGCTTCAAAAATGTGCGGCTTGTGAAGGCATCCCTTGGGAACAAGGCAGGATTACTTGGCGCAGCATCTCTTTTTCTAAACAGTTAATGGGGGAATATGATGAATAATGTAGACGTATTTGACCGTATCAGCACCTTGTACAATTCGTTCACCAAATCGGAAAAAAGACTGGCGGACTATATCCTGAAAGAGCGGGACCAGATCATGTTCATGTCCATCACGGAACTGGCAGAAAAGTCCAAAGTGGGCGAGTCCGGCATCTTCCGGTTCTGCAAGAATCTGGGACTGAAGGGCTATCAGGAGTTTAAGATTTCTGTGGCCCAGAGCATCAATTCCGAGGAGAATGACACCACAAGAAACATCGATACGGAGATTCTTTTAAACGATAGTCTGGAAGTACTGGCCGGCAAGGTGAAGCAGACCAATATCAGTGCCCTGGACCAGACCTATAATCTGCTGGATTATGAGGATCTGGACAAGGCGGTGGAGAAGATCATCACGGCGGATAGAATCCGGTTTTTCGGCATCGGTTCCTCGCTCATCACGGCCATGGAAGGGCAGAACAAGTTTCTTCGTGTAACCAATAAAGCGGAAGTCATCATCGACAGTCACTTTCAGGTCATGACGGCAGCCCAGATGAACGAGAAAGAAGTGGCGATTATCATTTCCTACTCCGGTCAGACCAAGGACTCCATTGAAGTGGCCAGGATGGCCAAGGAATCCGGAGCCTTCGTCATTGCCATCACCAGATTCTCCAAGTCGCCTATGACCGCCTACGCGGACGTGACGCTTCTGTGCGGAGCCAATGAGGGGCCTCTTCAGGGTGGTTCTCTTTCGGCGAAGATCTCCCAGTTGTATCTTCTGGATGTGCTCTACTTCGAGTATTTCAAGAAGACCTTCGAGGTTTCCAAGGAGAACAAGGAAAAGACCGCCAGAGCTGTCGCGGACAAGCTGGTATAGAACGTAGTAAAAGTGAAACGAATAACAGAAGAAAAGCGAGGATAAAAGAGATGATAACAGATCGTCTGGAGAACCTGACAAGATACCGTTTTGAAGATCCCAATATGGAAGAAGCCAGAAAGTTTCTTCTGACCTTCGATGTGATGAGTCTGGAGCGAAAAAGACATGACATCAAAGGGGATGAGATCTTCATGAATCACAGAGATGCGATGCAGATTCCACTTACAGAGGCGCGCTTCGAAGCCCATGAGAGGTATGTAGATATCCACATCACTCTGAAAGGCACGGATTTCATCCGAACCACGGAAAAGAGAAATCTTGTGCATACAACAGAGTATGACAGGGAGAATGATTTCATCCTGGGAGACTATGATGGTGCCCATTATACAGACAGCTACATCGGAGAAGGCTCCTTCGGAATCTATTTTCCTGAAGATGCGCATCTGGTGAATGCATCCCCAGGTGAACTTCAGAATGTGGAGAAGTTCATCGTGAAGGTGAAAATCAGATAGTTAAAAAAGAAGATCATCTTTATGATCCTTTAGCGGGGATTATGAAGATGGTCTTTTATTATGCTAAAGAAGATGTGAGGGTCACCATGAATGATGGAGCGGTTATATAGCCATTGTATACATCATGGTCTATAAGATTCTTGAGAGGCTCCATCTTAACTTTACAGCAAGAAATTATTTTGTGGCTGTAATGGACGAATGTTTTATATCTGGCTGTTCATATGAATTTATTAAGCGAATAGAAGTTCTTAATAAACAATAATGTAATTCACCTCATTAATGTAGATAAAATAATTCTTTATCAGATCTTTTGATATAGTGGAAGTCAAATTATAATAGAGTATATTTAATTATTTAGAAACTATGATATTATTAATACAAAAGATAAGATATCACATATATTTCTAAGAATTAGAATTATATTGATGTTGAATGAAACGAGGGAAATATGGAAATTAATAATGTGAAAATCGAAATTTCAGAGGAAATGCAGAAAGCTTTAGCAGAAATAGTAAGATGTGATATAGATGATTTGAGCGTAAAGCTTTCAAAAGTTGCATCGGCAGCAACTCAAGAATATGTAAAAATGATAATTGGAGAGAAAATATTTACTCGTGGTTCAGATATTAGAGAATATAGACTTTATTTATTGATTATTAATTATTTTGATGGAATTATTCCGGATGAGAGTACAATTTCAACCCTCTTTCAAACAACAAATTCTGAGAGTAAATCATTGTTAAGATCAACGCTGGCTAAATATCATTTTCTTCTAAAGCAGCCGATTAATGAGACTATCATTAAAATACTAAGTAGAATAAAACCAAAAGGAGATGAGAGTTTTTATGTCATAAAGAATATTCCAATTAATATGATAGATGAAATGAATAAGATAGTCAGTGAAATCGATGGGTCTCATGACCAAATTCGAAAACAGAGGGGAACGTTACAGGGGTATGAGATACCAAAAGCAACATATGATGAATTAATGAAATTTTTGGGGGTAACTAAATGAATGACATAGTTGCTGTTTTCGGTATATTATTAGCGGTATACACCTATATTGATTCACTCTATAGAAACGCCATTAATGCAATACTTGATGAAAAAGGATCACCCAAGGCTGCCAATAATGTATCACTTAGAAAAAAATTGAAGGATGAAAGGAATTATAAGGCAACACCACTGCTTATATTTTCTGCTTTGGTCCTATTGATGATGCTACCAGACACTTTGCGAATAATTAGTAAGTCAGCAAGAGGAATCTTCGTGGATAGTAGTTATGTTTACTCGATCAGTTCTGCGACTATAATATTTGTATTTTTTGTCTTTATCTATTGGTTTATAATCGATGTAAAGTTAATCTTAGATATTAATATGAAATTAGAAAACCTATCAAAAGATAGAGGATAGTCAAAGTGACAAACCAACATAATAACCTTATTTAATCATAATGCTAATATAAAGCGTGAATAAATGCTCAGCATTTATTAAACTAGTATCAACTTAAATCCGCGGTGCTCTTTAGACGGATTATCACATAACTATTATCATATTTAAAAATTATCGTTGATAATATCACAAAAATTTTCAGAATTATTGAACTGAGAGCATAATAGTGATATCATTGTACACAAGGAAACGGTTACATGAATCCACAACGGAGTGGTGTTATTGAATAGACGAGCAATGGGGCTTCAAGAGATAAACTTTATGTTTTATTTTTTGAGCCATTTTTTATAATGAAGGAGATGACGGGGTGGAGTCTAAAACAAGGATCATACAGGAATTCGTTCCTGGCAAGCAGATCACAATTGCTCATATCATAGCCAATCCCAGACAGGAGATCTACCGTAAAATGGGTCTTGTGGAGGAAAGCTCCGGTGCCATCGGCATTCTGACCATCACGCCTTCGGAAGCATCCATCATTGCCGCGGATGTGGCATCCAAGGCAGCGGGCATCGAAGTGGGATTCATTGACAGGTTCAGTGGAGCACTCCTCATCACAGGAGATGTGTCCAGCGTGGAAGCTTCCATCGTACAGATCGTGGAAGTTTTGACCAACGTCATGGGCTTTACACCATCCCCAATAACGAGGACATAGGAGGCAGCTACGTGAAGAAAATGATGCTTATTGGAAGAACAGACAGCGGGAAGACCACCCTGGCGGATGTTCTTCAGAAAGGGTATTCCGATGCAAGGAAGACCCAGTCCATCGAGAGAATCGGGACGGTGGTGGATACACCGGGGGAATTTGTGGAGAACAGAAGGCTCTACAGAGCACTGCTCATCACTTCCTATGATACGGATGTGGTGGCCATGGTCATGGATGCCACGGAAAATCACACACTCTTTCCACCCAACTTCGCCATCGCATTCAATAGAGAAGTCATCGGTATTGTCACCAAAGTGGATCAGGACGTGTCGACGGACTATGCTGTATCGAGTCTGAAGAAAGCAGGCGCGGAGAAAGTATTCATCGTCAGCGCTGTATCGGGAGAAGGACTGGAAGAACTGAAATCTTATTTAGCATGTGAGGGGGAATCCTGTTGAGACCTAGAATTGTTATCGCGGAAGATGAATCCATCACCAGGATGGATCTGGCGGAAATACTGACAGAAGCAGGCTACCAGGTGGTAGGCCAGGCCGCAGACGGCTTTGATGCCATCGAGATCTGCAAAAGACAGAAACCGGACCTTGTGATCATGGATGTGAAGATGCCGGTGATGGACGGGCTTCAGGCCACGGAAAACATCATGGAGGAGAACCTGGCCGGATGCGTACTGATGCTCACAGCCTACAACGACGGAGAATTCGTCAACAGAGCCAATGACCTGGGCGTCATGGGCTATCTGGTGAAACCCATAGAAGAGAAAACGCTGCTGCCTGCAGTGAAGATCGCACTGAGAAGAAATCAGGAGATGCACGAGTACAGAAACAAAGTCATCGAAGTGGAAAAGAAACTGGAAGAGCGTAAATGCATTGAGCGGGCGAAGGGCATACTGATGAAGAAGGACGGGTTTTCGGAAGAGGAAGCCTATGCGTATCTTAGAAACATCAGCATGAAGAAGCGCTGTAATATGGGTAAGATCGCAGATATGATCATACGCTCCACCGTATAGAGGAGAACATCATGCTGAGAAGTCTCTGTAAGACCCATACACAACTAAATGATGCCGAAATCACCTATCTGGAGACACTGGAAGGATTTCTTCCACTCATCGCGGAAATGGTGGATGCGGATATCTTCATCGACTGCATCACAAGAAATCCCGATGCGGCCATCGTCGTGGCGGAAGCCAACGCCAAGCATTCCATGTATCAGGACACCGTGGTGGGGCAGCTGGCCTACAGGAAAAACGAACCTGCAGCCCTTCGAACCCTTGATATCGGCATTCCCACCTTCGAACTGAAGGCCATCACCCAGGAAGACATCACCGTGAAGCAGAATGTGGTAGCCATCCGGTGGGAAGGAAAGGTCATCGGCGTGCTCATCATGGAAAGAGACGTCACTAGAGACTATGCGGATAAAAGAAACATGCAGATCCTGGCCGAAACGGCTGAGCAGCTGGCTCAGGCGCTGATGGTCCAGAATGCGACCCGAAATAATGCAAATCATATCACAAATTATGTGGCCGATGCCATCCTCATAGCGGACCAGACGGGACACGTGATCTACAGCAATCCCGGAGCACAGAAACTCTATGACTCCCTGGGATACAGAGAATCCATCGTAGGCATGCATTTTGACAATGTGGTGCTGGACAACAGCACACTGAAGGAAATCCGGGACAAGGAGTATCTGGAGATCGATGAAGTGCGCATTGGAAGCCTCACACTCAATATAAAATATTCCATCATGAAGCAGAACAATCAGGAAGTGGGTCTGGTGGTCCATATCCGGGACATCACGGATGTGAAGAACAAGGAAAAGGAGCTGATCCTGAAATCCGTGGCCATCCGGGAGATCCACCACAGAGTGAAGAACAATCTCCAGACCATCGCATCCCTTCTTCGGATCCAATCCCGAAGAATCACCGATGAGAACGCCAAGAAGGCCTTCACCGAAAGCATCAACAGAGTGCTATCCATCGCCGTGACCCATGAGCTTCTGGCTCAGAACGGGGTGGATGATGTGGACATCAAGGATATTCTGACGAATATCGTGAAAGGGGCCATGCTGTTCAGTAACTCCATGCATTTCCAGCTCAACGTGGAAGTGCGGGGCGACAGCGTAAGCATCAATTCCGAGAAAGCCACCTCCATCGCGCTGGTGGTCAACGAACTGGTGCAGAACTGTGTGGAATACGCCTTTGTGGGTCGTACGGAAGGCAATATCTTCATCGACATTGAAAAAGGGGAATACATCTCCACAGTCACCGTTGCCGATGACGGCATCGGATTCCAGACCGATAAGGTGAAGATGGGCAGCCTTGGGCTGAGCATTGTGGAGCAGCTCATCAAGGACAAGCTGAAAGGGGATTTTTCCATTGCCTCCGGCAAGGAAGGAACCAGCATAAGGTTCGACTTTATGCATTAAAATGATTGAAAACTTTCCGTAACCGGAAGGGTTTCTATATATACTTAAATGAAACACAACGGGGTGTTTTACAAGTGGCAATGGAGCCGCGAAAGAGCAAAGTATGCTTTTTTGCGGCTATTTTTTCGCTGAAAAGGGGGGAGCATAATGTGAGAGAAACACTGGTCAGTGTAGGGATTGATGTGGGTACATCCACAACCCAGATCATCTTCTCCGAGATCCAGGTGGAAAACATGGCATCCGGTGCAAGAGTACCTGAATTCACCATCGTGGACAAGAAAGTGATCTACAAAGGGGACATCTATTTTACGCCCCTGGCTTCCAGAACGCAGATAGATGCCGTGAAGCTCAAAGAGATCATCAGTGGGGAATACGAGAAGGCAGGAATTCAGCCCGAAACCGTGGACAGCGGCGCTGTGATCATCACAGGGGAGACGGCGCGAAAGGAGAATGCCAACAAGATCATGAACATGCTTGTAGGTTATGCCGGAGAATTCGTCGTGGCCACAGCTGGACCGGATCTCGAGGGCATACTGGCAGGGAAAGGATGCGGAGCGGCAAAAGCTTCCGACAAGGAAGGAAAGCATGTGGTGAACCTGGACATCGGCGGAGGAACCACCAACATCGCCGTCTTCAAAGACGGAGACCCGGTGGATACGGCGTGCCTGGATATCGGTGGTCGACTCATCTACTTCGATGAGGAGGGAAGACTGGACTACGTATCTGAAAGCATCCTGAAACTGGCAGAGCATAGAGGCATCGACCTCTATGAAGGCATGGTGCGAGACGAAAAGACCCTTTCATCCATCGTGAAAGCCATGGCGGATGTGCTCTATGAATCCGTCACCGTGAAGGTGAATAAGGCACTGGAACTTGTGGTCAGCAGGAAGGGGAAACTTCTGAAGAAGGAAACCCCCATCGAGATGGTAAGCTTCTCCGGAGGTGTATCAGACTACATCTACTTCAACGAAGAGGAAAAGGATGTCTACAGATACGGGGACATCGGCATCCTTCTCGGACGGGCCATCAGAAAGAGATTCGATGAAAGCGCTCTTTCAGTGATGATTCCGGAAGAAACCATCATGGCCACCGTGGTGGGGGCTGGTACCCAGACCATGGAGATCAGCGGAAGCACCATCACATTCACGGGCAATCTATTTCCCATCAAGAACATTCCCATCGTGGCGGTGACGCCCGAAGAGGAAAAATCGGGCAATCTCAAGGAAATCCTGAGAGAAAAACTTTCCTGGTACACCCTGGAAGACGGAAAGCAGTGGATTGCAGTATTCCTGAAAGGCGAGAAGAACATGCCCTACAGGAAAGTGCAGGAACTGGCTTCCATGCTTACGGAGGTTCTGGAAGAGCACTTCAAGGAGGAAGAACCCTTCCTGGTGCTGATAGAAGAGGACTTAGCGAAGGTTTTAGGCCAGAGCATACTGCTCAGCCTGAAGAAGAAGAGAGATGTGATCTGCATCGATGGCATAAGAGTGTCAGGAGGTGACTATATCGATATCGGGAAGCCCATCGGCAACGGATCTGTATTACCCGTCATCATCAAAACTATTGTATTCAATTATTGAAAGAGGTGAAAAAACACATGAATTTGAAAACCAAGTTGTTTGGGACCGTCTATCAGTTCAATTCTGTGAAAGAAGTCCTTGCGAAAGCCAACGAGGAAAAATCAGGGGATCAGCTGGCAGGCATTGCCGCTGAAAACACAACAGAACGTGTGGCTGCGAAAGAAGTTCTTTCCCATATGCTGCTCAGTGACCTGAGAAACAATCCTGTGGTGCCCTATGAGGAAGACGAAGTCACAAGGGTCATCCAGGACAGTGTCAATGAGACCATCTACAATGAGATCAAGAACTGGACTGTGGGAGAGCTGAGAGAATGGCTCTTAAGCTATGAGGCCACACCAAGAAAGATCAGACATGTGAGCAAGGGCCTCACCAGTGAAATGGTCGCCGCAGTCTGCAAGCTCATGAGCAATATGGACCTGATCTATGCAGCCAAGAAGATCAGAGTACCTGCAACCTGCAACACCACCATCGGACTGGACGGAACCTTAAGCATCAGACTCCAGCCCAACCACACCACGGACAATCTGGATGGAATCGCCATTTCCGTCTATGAAGGCTTAAGCTATGGCGCAGGAGATGCGGTCATCGGACTCAATCCCGTAGACGACACCGTGGACAACGTGAAGAGAGTGCTGGAACTGTTCAAGACCATCAAGGACAAGTGGGAAATTCCCACTCAGGCCTGCGTGCTGGCCCATGTGACCACACAGATGGAAGCCATCCGTCAGGGTGCGCCAACGGATCTGATCTTCCAGAGCATCGCCGGTTCGGAGAAGGGGAATGAAGCCTTCGGTATCGATGTGAAGATGCTGGATGAAGCAAGAGAACTGGTACTGAAATACGGTACAAGCCATGGCGAAAACGTCATGTACTTTGAAACCGGACAGGGCGCGGAGCTGTCCTCCGATGCCCACCATGGAGCCGACCAGGTGACCATGGAAGCTAGATGCTACGGTCTTGCCAAAAGATATAAGCCATTCCTGGTCAATACAGTGGTAGGATTCATCGGACCGGAATATCTCTATGACAGCAAACAGGTCATCCGTGCAGGTCTTGAAGATCACTTCATGGGCAAACTGACAGGAATCCCCATGGGCGTCGATGCCTGCTACACCAACCATATGAAAGCGGATCAGAACGACATCGAAAATCTGGCCATCCTTCTGACTTCCGCAGGATGCAACTACTTCATGGGTATCCCCAATGGAGATGACATCATGCTGAACTATCAGTGTACAAGCTATCATGATGCACCAAGCTTAAGAGAACTGATGAACCTGACACCAATCAGGGAATTCGAACAGTGGATGGAAAAAATGGGCATCCTGAAAGACGGCAAGCTGACAGAACGTGCCGGTGACGCATCCATATTCTTGGATTGAAAGGAGGGGGAATAAATGATAACTGATAACGAATTAAAAGTGCTGATCGAGAAAGTCATGAAAGAAATGAACAAGGAAGATGCTCCGAAGGCAGAGTCCAGAAACGACAATGACGGAGAAATCAGAGACATCACGGCGAAGCCCATCCAGGAAGTCTTCTATGTACCGAATCCCAAGAATCGCGACCAGTATCTGAAGCTGAAGAAGAAAACCGCAGCAAGAGTGGGAATCTGGAGAACGGGACCAAGAAACACCACGGAAACGCTCTTGAGATTCCGCGCAGACCACGCAGTGGCTCAGGACGCCGTATTTAGCTATGTGGATGAGGATTTCCTGAAGGAAATGAATCTCTTCACGGTAAAGACCAAGGTCACGGACAAGGATGAATACATCACCCGCCCGGACCTGGGCAGACAATTTGATGAGGAGAACACAAAACTCATCAAGGAGAAATGCAAAGCGAAACCCCGTGTTCAGATCATGGTTGCAGATGGACTCAGTTCCACTGCCATTGAAGCCAATCTGAAGGATATTCTTCCAGCCATCACATCAGGGCTCAAAGGATACGGCATCGATTATGGCACCACATTCTTCGTGAAATACGGCAGAGTAGGGTCCATGGATGCGGTCTCCCAGGCACTGGACGCAGAGCTGACCATTCTTCTCATCGGTGAAAGACCTGGTCTTGCCACAGGAGAGAGCATGAGCTGCTATATGACCTATAAAGGCTATCCAGGCATTCCGGAAGCGAAGAGAACCGTCGTATCCAACATCCATAAGGAGGGTACGCCAGCAGCAGAAGCAGGTGCCCATATCGCATCTGTCATCAAAGTGATACTGGAAAAGAAAATGACCGGTGTAGGTCTGAATCTATAAGGTTAAAGGAGGGAAAACGAAAGTGAAATATGACGCATTGAAACCCAGCATACTCAGTATGAAAATCATTCCTAACGTCAATCCGGATATGGTCACTGAATTCAAACTGCCAGAAGGACACATGAGCCTTGGGCTCTTCACATCAGACTGTGATGATGTTTCCTATACAGCACTGGATGAAGCGACGAAGAAAGCCGATGTGAAGGTGGTTTATGCCAGATCCTTCTATGGTGGTGCAGCCAATGCCAACACAAAGCTCGCCGGTGAAGTCATCGGAATCATTTCCGGACCAAACCCTGCAGAAGTCCGAAGCGGCTTAAATGCCATCGTGGACTTCATCGAGAATGAAGCCAGCTTCTACAGCGCCAATGAAGACGACACCATTGCCTACTATGCCCACACCATTTCAAGGTCCGGTTCCTATCTGTCCGAAGTGGCAGGGATTGCCGAGGGAGAGGCCATCGCCTATCTCATCGCACCACCTCTGGAAGCCATGTATGCACTGGATGCGGCCATGAAAGCCGCAGATGTGAAAATGGCCGCCTTCTACGGACCTCCATCGGAAACGAACTTCGGTGGCGGACTCCTGACAGGAAGTCAGTCAGCATGTAAGGCAGCTTGTGATGCATTTGCTGAGGCCGTCTGCTTCGTGGCTGACCAGCCTACGAAATATTAGTCGCCATAGGATGGTGATGATATGAAAAACAGCGCATTGGGGCTCATCGAGACATACGGATATGTGGGCGCTGTGGAAGCGGCTGATGCAGCCTTAAAAGCAGCGGATGTATCCCTGGTGGATCTTGTGAAAGTACGTGGAGGAATCATGACACTGACCCTCATGGGGGAAGTGGCGGCGGTGAAGGCATCGGTGGATGCCGGAGCGGCTTCCGCCGAAAGGCTGGGGGTTCTGCTCACCTCCCATGTCATAGCAAGGCTGGATGAAGAAGTCTGGTCCATTGTGGAGCCCGAGGGGGATGACCCTGAGGACGATCCGGACCCTTCCGATGAAAAGGAGAAGGAGATGGAGGAAGAGGAGTCGGAAGAAACTGAGCCGTTGACGGGGAAAGAAGCGGAAGAGCAGTCGCCCGATGAACCTTCACCACAGCTGGGGAATGAAGAGCCTACAGAAATGGAAAAGAATCTGCCGAAAGAAGAAGGCTTTTCCAGAGAAACACTGAAGAACCTGAAGGTGGTCGAGCTTCGAAGGATTGCTCGAAAACTTGACGGCATCAACATACCGAAAAATCAGATCAAATTCGCCAATAAAGCCGAACTGATGAGAGAAATCAGCGAGGCCCAGGAAAGGAGGAGTAAAGCATGACAACTTTAGACCGAGATCTGGCCTCCTTGCAGGAAATGAGAGACCTGGTGAGAAAAGCCAAAGCCGCTCAGAAGGAATATAAGAACTGTTCCCAGGAAAAGATCGACCAGGTTGTGAAAGCTCTGGCCATGAGAATGGAAAGAGAGTCTGAGAATCTGGCGAAGCTTGCGGTGGAAGAAACCGGATACGGAAATGTGCCGGACAAGACCGTGAAGAATCTTGTGGCATCGAAACTTCTTTATGAGAGCATCAAGGATATGAAAACGGTGGGATTCATCAATGAGGACGACGAGAAGAAGATCTATGAGATCGGCGTACCAGTCGGTGTCATTGCCGGACTTGTTCCTTCCACCAATCCCACATCCACAGCCATCTATAAAGCCATCATCGCTTTGAAGGCCGGAAATGCCATCGTTTTATCACCCCATCCTGCAGCCAAAGGCTGCATACTGGAATCGGTGAAGGGCATGAGAGCGGTGCTTGTGGAAGAAGGCGTGCCGGAAGATCTCATCGCCTGTATCTCCATACCCACCATGGAAGCCACAGATGGTCTCATGAAGCATGATGATGTGAATCTCATACTGGCCACAGGAGGCTCCGCCATGGTGAAGGCGGCTTACAGCTCAGGCACACCAGCCCTTGGCGTGGGACCCGGAAATGTACCTGTCTTTGTGGAAAGAACTGCGGATCTGCCGCTGGCGGCAAAGCGTATCGTCCAGGGAAAATCCTTCGACAATGGAACCATCTGCGCATCGGAACAGGCACTGGTAGTGGAAGGCGCTGTCTTTGAACCCATGCTGAAGGAACTGAAGAAGCAGGGATGTTACTTCCTGAATGCGGAGGAAAAGGCGCTCATGGACAAACTGGTCCAGAAGCCCCATGGAACTCTGAATACGAGAATTGTAGGAAAATCAGCTGTGGAAATCGCGGCCATGGCAGGCATCAAGGTGCCTGAAGACACCAAGGTGATTCTGGCGGAGGAGAAAGGCGTGGGAAAAGAGTTTCCGTTCTCAAGAGAGAAGCTTTCACCGCTCCTGGCCCTCTATGTGGAACCGGACTGGCAGAGAGCCTGCGAAAAATGCATCGAGATTCTGGAGTACGGCGGAGAAGGACATTCACTGGGGATCCATTCCAACAATGAAAAGATCATCCGTGAATTCGCCCTCAGAAAACCCGCTTCAAGAATTCTCGTGAACACATCCACCACGCATGGCGCCGTCGGTGCCACGACCAATCTCATGCCTGCACTGACCCTGGGCTGTGGAGCCATAGGCGGAAGTGCAACCTCAGACAACATCAATCCCATGCATCTCATCGACATCAGGCGTATGGCCTATGGCGTGAGAGAAGTGGAAGATGTGGTGGATCTAAGTGAAACACTCATCGGAAAAGAAGGACCAGAGGAAAACAGGGATTATGACCTGGAACAGGTTGTAAGAAAGATCCTTTCCGAAATGATCCAGTCCAAATAACAATCTGTAAGCAAACAACAATAATAACAAAATTTTAGGAGGAATAAAAAATGGCTAACACAAACGCATTAGGTATGATCGAAACTAAGGGACTCGTTGGAGCAATCGAAGCAGCAGACGCCATGGTCAAGGCAGCCAACGTCACACTCATCGGCAAGGAACATGTGGGTGGAGGACTTGTAACAGTTCTTGTACGTGGAGATGTAGGCGCAGTCAAGGCAGCTACAGATGCAGGTGCAGCAGCAGCAGAAAGAGTGGGAGAGCTGATTTCCGTTCACGTGATTCCAAGACCACATCAGGAAGTGGAACTGATTCTGCCAAAGAAAGCTGAACTTTAAGACGGGAAAAGGCGCGGACCGCTTCTCAGGCGGTCCGGTAAGTCCACTTAAGTAAGGATGTGAAAAGATGGCAGTACTAACGGAATCTCTGCTTAGATCTAAGTGGAAAAACGAAAAATTTACTGAATATGTGGCCAGAAAAAACGAAGTCATCACTCCATCTGCCCGTGAATTTCTGAAAGAAAAGGGGGTGGAGCTGAAGTTCGGTGAAGCCGCATCTTCAGACGAGGACAGAAAACACGTCCACAGAGTACCCCATCCTGTTCGTGAGAGAGAAGCCACTTCCAATGTGTCCGATGACCCGAAACGCTACAAGAACTACTATACAGACGAGTACTACAGCAAGAAACCGGAGTTCATGACCCAGATCAGGGCCGATCTTCTGGTCTTCAAGGATGATCCGAGGATCATCTTCCGAGGCAGAATCGATTCCCTGGAGGCGGAAATGCTCCGAGGCATGCTTCTCATGAGGCATGAAAAGAACGCGGACCTCTTCAAGGGACTGAAGGACATCTATCTTCACCTGAGAAAGATCATGCGTGCGGAAGTGCTGGGAGAACCCATCAAGAGTTTCAGCGTGCTGGGCAAGGATTATGAGGAGATCAGAAAAATCACCCACAGTCCCAGTGACCATTTCCCGGGAGGGCATCTGGTCATGACTGGAGAGGAAAAGCCTGCCGTGATCCATCTCAATGTGCTCCGAGCAGCCGTGAGAGAAGTGGAGATCGTGGGCGTCACCGCCTTCAAAAACGGGACCGAAGTGGAGAGAAATGATATCATCGAAAGTCTTAACAGACTTTCCAGTGCACTGTATTATCTGATGATGATCGCCCACTATGGAAATGGTCAGTAAAAGAAGAAATCTCATGGAAGGAGGGAGAAGATGCAGATTGAAGTCATCATGAAGAAGGTGCTGGAAGAGATCAGGAAGATGGAAAGCGCAGAGAAAGACCGGGAGAAAATGCTGGTCATCGGGGAAGCGCAGTGCTTCGAGAAAGAACTGAGAAATAGATACGATTCCCGCTATGAACTGGAATTCGCATGCTGTTTCGATGAAGATGTGCAGTTTGATGTACTGCTTCTAGCGGAAATCTCTCCCAATACCCTGCAGAAGCTGGCCATGGGGATGAATCCGAGAGTGGGACCTGTGATGGAAGCGCTCATGAGCGGAAAGGAAGTCCTCTATCTCAGTGAAGGTCTACTTCACCGGAAAATGGCGAAAACCTGTCCGAAGATGCTCTACAGACTCTATGAGGACTCGGTGAAAAAGATCGCCTCCTTCGGCATCCGGCCGGCAGAGACGAGAAACCCCAGAAGAGGGGAAACTCCACCAGCTGGAGCAGCGAAGAAGCGAGGACTCATCGGAGAGAAGGAGATCCTTTCGATGGTGGGGAGCGGAGAAAGAATCCTCTATACAGAAGGAACACCGATCATTACACCACTGGCCAGGGATCTCATGAGAAACCATGGCATCACACTAGAGAAACGGGAAAGGAGGGAATAACCATGCAGACAGCAAGAGTTGTCGGGAACGTGTGGGCAACGAGAAAAGAACCTTCACTGAATGGTTTGAAGCTCCTCATTGTGGAACCGTACGATCCCAATACGGGAGAAAAATCCAAAGCCATCGTGGCAGCGGATGCAGTCGGTGCAGGCATAGGCGAGCTGGTCATCGTGGTCAGCGGAAGCACGGCCAGAAAAGCGCTGAAGAAGGACGACATCGCCGTAGATGCCACCATTGTGGGCATCATCGACGAAGTGGAAGTGGAAGAAGGTGAGAAGGGTTGACTTTTCTTGAAAACATTTATGAGGCAGGCGTCATCGGAGAAGGAGGCGCAGGGTTTCCGACCCATATCAAATATGCGGCCAGTCCCAGGTATCTCCTGATCAACGCAGCCGAATGCGAACCCCTTCTTCATACGGATAAGTACCAGATGGAAATCTTCTACAAGGAGATGCTCGAGGCCATTCAGGAAGCGAAGAACTTTCTGAAGGCGGAGCGGGCGGTCCTTGCTACCAAGAAGAAATATCAGGATCTCATCGCGTTATTCGAACAGGAGATCCGGGATAAAAGCTATGACATCGAGCTGTTCTCCATGGATAATTTCTATCCTGCAGGAGATGAGCAGATCACCATTTACGAAGCCTTTCAGAAAGCGGTTCCGGCAGGGGGAATTCCCCTTCAGGTGGACATCGTGGTATCCAACATCGCCACCATGAAAAGCATCTATGATGCACAGAAAGGGCTGCCCGTGACGGAGAAGTACATCACCGTCACAGGAGAAGTGAAGGAGCCGAAGATCATCAAGGTGCCCATCGGCATCACCATCGCCAAGTGCATAGAAGCTGTGGGTGGAAGCACACTAGATAATTACATGGTCCTCACGGGAGGACCCATGATGGGCAGATTTCTGACCCAGGAAGAAGCGGAAATCGCCGTGGTCCGAAAGACCTCGGGGGGTATCATTCTGATTCCCAAGGATCATGCTCTGGTGGAAAGAGGGAACAAGTCTCTTTTAGCCATCAAGAATGAAACAAGAGCCGCCTGCATCCAGTGCAATTTCTGCACCCAGTATTGTCCCAGATATCTCATCGGACATCCCCTTCACCCCCATAAGATCATGCGAGCCTTCGGCGTGAATGATGTCTATGATGAGAAATTTGCGGAAGCGGCCCTATGCTGCGAATGCGGCATATGCGAACTTTTCGCCTGTCCCATGAACATTTCTCCTCGAATCGTCAACAGTTTCCTGAAAAAGGAACTGAGAAAAAACGGCATCAAGGTGGAATTTCAGACCGGACCGGCACTTCCTGAAAGAGAAAACAGATACGTGCCCATAGACAGGCTCTTATCCAGACTCGATATCAGGAAATACTATGACAGGGGAAAACCTTCCTACATGGAAGTGACCACGGACAAGGTGACCATTCCGCTGGGGCAGCATATCGGGAAACCCGCCACTGCCTGCGTAGCGGTGGGAGACTTCGTCACGAAGGGACAGGTCATAGGAGAAATAGAAATGAAAGACATGGGGGCACGTGTCCATGCGTCCATCACAGGTAGAGTAACCCATGTGGACCATGCGGTGACCATAGAATCCGAAAGGAGGGAAGAAGCTTGAAAACCATAGGAATGCTGGAATTCACCAGTATATGCAGAGGCATCGAGGCGGCAGATACCATGATCAAAGCCGGAGATGTGGAACTTGTCACAGCAAAGACCGCCTGTCCGGGCAAATACATGATCATCGTCACCGGCGATGTGGGCGCTGTGAAGGCATCCGTTGCAGCCGGGGAAGAAGTGGGTAAGCACTATATTGTGGACAGACTGGTTCTTGCCAATGCGCATCCTCAGACCATACGAAGCGTACAGGGTGTAAATGATGTGAAATTCTTTGATGCACTCGGCGTCATGGAGTTCTACTCACTGACCAGTGCCGTATGCGCGGCTGACGCTGCCGTGAAGTCCGGTCTTATAGAACTCATCGAGATCAGACTGGGCATGGCCATCGGTGGAAAAGCTTTCGTCACGCTCACAGGAGATGTGGGATCCGTCAAGGCAGCCATAGATGCCGGAAGGAGGGCTTCCATGAAGGAAGGACTGCTTCTTGAGTCTGTGGTGATTCCATCCCCAAACAAAGAACTGTATGACAAATTACTGTAGGAGACAAGGAGGTCTTTGAAATGAGCAGGACCCTCATTACCAGACAGAACTACAGGGAATTTTTGGCCCCCGATGGGAAATCCGTAAACATATGCAGCGGAATGATCCTTACACCGGGTGCAAAAGACTTTCTGAGAGAACAGCAGATCAGAATCATTTATGAGGATCAGAAGAAGGAAGAACCGGGCAGAAAATGTTCAGAGGAAGTGAAAGACTGTCCGCTGACAGACCGGGTCTACCGGATGATGAAAGAGGAATTTGGCACTGACGACCGTAACCTGGCACAGAAAATCGCGCGATTGATTACAATTGAATAGGGGGGAATAACAAATGCAAATCAACGACATTATCATCTATATCATGGTCATATTCATGGCTTTGGGGGCACTGGATAAAGTCATCGGCAACAAATTCGGACTCGGAGAAAAGTTTGATGAAGGTATCATGGCCATGGGTACACTGGCCGTAGCCATGATCGGTGTCATCTCCATTGCACCGGTCCTTGCGAAGATTCTCGGGCCGGTCATCGAGCCTGTGTATGCATTCCTGGGGGCGGACCCCGCCATGTTTGCCACCACACTGCTGGCCAATGACATGGGCGGATATCCTTTGGCCATGGAACTGGCGAAGACCCAGGAAGCTGGACTTTTCGCCGGACTCATCGTCGGCGCCATGATGGGACCCACCATCGTATTCACCATTCCGGTAGCCCTTGGAATCATCAAGAAAGAAGATCATCCATACCTGGCTAAAGGTGTCCTTGCCGGTATCATCACCATTCCCATCGGATCCTTTGTCGGTGGTCTGGTTGCAGGATTCAGCTTCGGTATGGTCGTAGCCAACCTGGTACCCATCATCATCGTGGCAGCGCTCATCGCAGTGGGGCTCTGGAAGATTCCGGATAAGATGATCCGTGGCTTCAACCGATTCGGTCAAGGCGTTGTCATCGTCATCACCCTGTCCACGGCAGCAATCATCATAGAAACATTGACAGGCGTTGTGGTCATTCCAGGCATGGCCCCTGTATGGGACGGTATCGAAATCGTCGGAGCCATCGCCATCACCCTTGCGGGAGCATTCCCTATGGTCTATGTGATCACGAAGGTTTTCAAGAAGCCCCTCATGGCAGCAGGCAGACTCCTCGGCATGGGCGATGTGGCCGCTGCCGGTATGGTAGCGACTCTTGCCAACAACATTCCGATGTTCGGCATGATGAAGGACATGGACAATCGTGGTAAGGTCATCAACACGGCCTTCGCCGTCAGCGCAGCTTTCGTTTTCGGGGATCATCTGGGCTTCACCGCCGGTGTAAACCGTGAAATGATCTTCCCCATGGTGGTCGGTAAACTTGTAGGTGGTGTCACAGCCGTGGCTCTGGCTATGCTGATCACGCCAAAGAACACCGCTGCGGATATACCTGTACCTGAAGAAGAAACAGCTGAAGTTTAGAAAGAAGGGATACTATGCAGATCAATCAGGAGAAACTGGAAGAGATTATCCGCAGAGTGCTTCTGGAAGAGATGGGTGGCGCAAAGCCACCCATAGAGAAGCATGTGGAGAAGAAAAGCGGCGTTCTGGTGGTCAAGGGGAAAACCGTGAAGCCGGAGCCCTTTGACACAGGAAAACCCGGTACAAAGGTTTTTCTGTCTGACATCATGACGCTTAAGGAAAGTCCTCGTCTCATGGCGGGCATCATGGAAATGGATGAATCCAGTTTTCCGTGGACCCTGGAGTATGACGAAGTGGACTACATCATAGACGGCGTGCTGGAAATCAAGATCAACGATTCTGTGGTGAGAGGAGAAGCAGGAGACATCATCTTCATTCCGAAAGGATCCTCCATTTCCTTCGTATCACCAGGAAAGTCAAGATTTCTTTATGTAACATATCCTGCCGACTGGGCAGAACAGGAGTAGAATCATGAGCAGGTATGAATTTCAGATCAAACCGAATATATGGTACGGGAAATACAGCCTGCGTAAGCTTTATAACGTTCCTTTCAGAAAGGTTTGTATAGTCACGGACAAGTCCATGGTGGAGCTTGGCATGCTGAAACCCGTCATCAGTATTCTGAACGATCTTAACATATCCTACAGAATATTTGATGAGGTGGAACCGGATCCTTCCCTGGAGACGATTCTAAGCGGCCTTTCGCACATACTGGTGACGAAGCCTGACCTCCTAATAGCCGTTGGTGGCGGATCTGTCATTGATGCGGCCAAAGCGATCATCTTCTTCTGCCTCAGGGTGAAGGAAGAAGTCATTAAGCCCGATAAGATCGTGAAGCCGTTTTTCGTGGCAGTTCCGACTACCAGTGGGACAGGGTCGGAAGTGACCTCCTATTCCGTGATCACGGACAGGGAAAACAACCTGAAAATCCCGCTGAAGGACAAGAGAATGCTGCCGGATGTGGCGGTGCTGGATCCGGTTTTCACCTCTACACTGCCGAAGAAGGTCATCGCCAATGCGGGGATCGATGTGATGACCCATGCGGTGGAAGCTTATGTATCCCGTGAACATCACGAGATGTCTGACTTCTATGCACTGGAGGCGGCAAGCAAGGTTTCCGTGCATCTTCGAAGGATGTATGATGATATATCAGACGATGAGGCGCGGATGGAGATGCACATGGCATCCTGCTATGCAGGCATCGCTTTCGAGAACAGCGGTCTGGGACTCAATCACGGCATGGCCCATGCTCTGGGAGCGAAATTCAGGCTTCCCCATGGACTGGCCAATGCCCTGCTGATGCCCCATATCATCCGATACAACAAAAGCGAACCCATCTACGGCGTTGAAGCGGAAAAGCGATATGCCAGTATGGCGGAAGCCATGAGAACTTCAGAAGGCATGGCAAAAGGGTGGGAAGACAGTCTCATCAATGAGCTGAAAAGCCTCATGAAGCATGTGGAACTGCCGGAGTCCATCAGGGACTGCGGCGTTGAGGAAAAGGAATTCATGGAGGCGCTGCCGGACATGGTGAAAAAGGCC
The DNA here is from genome assembly GCF_017368455.1 of Proteiniclasticum aestuarii. GTDB lineage: Bacteria > Bacillota > Clostridia > Clostridiales > Clostridiaceae > Proteiniclasticum > Proteiniclasticum aestuarii. Next base: position 128,160 of record NZ_JAFNJU010000006.1, read on the forward strand.
ATGAATGATTTCACCACGGGAAGCAATCCAAGAAAAGCGACGCCGGAAGATATTGTGAAAATCTATATCAGTGCCTATTACGGAACAGAGGACATCCCTTACTAATGGAAAGAGAAGAATGCAGACGAGCCACGCAGGAGGAATAACATGAGCAAGAGACTGAGCGCAGCCAATGAACGGATCAGGGAACTGGAAAAGGTTCTGAAGGAAACGAATCTGCCGGAGAAAAATGAAAAAGTGAGACTGGGTGTGGATTTGGGAACAGCCTATATCGTTCTGGTAGCGCTCGGAGAAGACGATCGGCCTCTGGCGCTGGAGCTGGAATATGCGGAGGTTGTGCGAGACGGGCTTGTGGTGGATTTCATGGGTGCAAGGTCCATTGTGTCCAGACTGAAGAGGAAACTGGAGGAGAGACTGGATCTCGAGCTCACGGAAGCATCCATTGCCGTACCACCCGGAACCCAGCCTGGAGACCAGAAAACCCATAAATATGTGGTGGAAGGTGCTGGGCTTGATGTGACGGAAATCCTTGATGAACCAACAGCAGCCAACGGCGTGCTGGGCATCACCGATGGAGCCATTGTGGATATCGGTGGGGGAACCACCGGAATCTCCATACTCCAAAACGGAAAGGTGGTCTATGTGGCGGACGAAGCCACGGGCGGTACTCATCTCAGCCTGGTTCTGGCAGGGCATTTCAGGATTCCCTTCGGAGAAGCGGAGAACATGAAGAAAGACCCGAAGAAGCAGAATGAAATCATGGGTCTTGTGAGACCTGTGGTGGAAAAGATGGCCAGCATCGTGAAGAAACATATCGAAGGATATGATGTCCACGATATCTACCTGGTGGGTGGAACCTGCTGCCTCGTGGGCATCGAGAAAGTATTCGAAGATGCCTTAGGGATTCCAGTGAGTAAGCCCAAGAATCCGTTTCTTGTGACCCCTCTGGGGATTGCAAAAGGGTCGGAAAAATCATAACAATACAAGCGTATATTGAATGGGAGAGGGACTGGTGAAGATCAGTCTCTTTTTCTTCGGATGGATTCTCTAATCTGGATATTGCCTGAACCGAAAGAGAAAAACGGAAGAGGGTTTTCGGAGAAGTGCTGAATAATGAACAAAAGTGCAGAATATTACATTGTTAAAGGTTTACAATGCCTTTACAATGAATTTATACCACATCATAGGAGGGAAATATGAAAAAGAAAATTAGTCTTTTACTTGTTGCTATGCTGGCTGTCACCGCTCTTGCAGGATGCGGAAATCAGGCGGACGGAGAAGAACAGGGAGATGGAAGCGTTGTGGTCTATTCACCACATAATGCGGAAGAAATCAATCCCATCATTAATGAGTTTACTGAAAGAACGGGAATCAGAGTAGATGTTGTGGCTGCCGGTACCGGAGAACTTCTTGCCAGAGTGGAAGCAGAAAGCGAAAATCCTCTTGGAGACGTCATGTGGGGAGGCGGAGCAGAATCCCTGGATTCCTTCAAGGACTATTTCGAAAGCTACACCATCGAAGAAGATGATAAGATTCCAGAAATGTTCAAGGATCCGGACAGAAAATGGTATGGATTCAGTGCACTGCCTATGGTCATCATCTACAACAACAAACTGGTATCTGAAGAAGAAGCACCAAAGTCATGGGAAGACCTTACCGATCCTAAGTGGAAAGGAAAGATCGCCTTTGCGGATCCAGCAAAATCAGGTTCCTCCTACACCATTCTGGCCACTATGCTGGAAGCGTTCAAGGATGATGGAGACGACGGCTGGAACACCATCAAGGCATTTGTCGACAATCTGGATAACAAGATTCTCGGAAGTTCCTCAGGAACCTACAAGGGTGTCTCCGATGGAGAGTATGCTGTAGGACTGACCCTGGAAAAAGCGGCTTCCAGATACATCATCGCAGGAAGCGACATGACAATCGTTTATCCTGAAGAAGGAACTTCTGCAGCACCAGACGGAATCGCCATGATCAAGGGTGCGAAGAATGAAGAGAACGCGAAGAAATTCATCGAGTTCACCTTCTCCAAGGAAGTACAGGATCTGGCTGCCAAAGACTTCAGCTGGAGATCCACCAGAACCGATGCCAACAATCCAGAAGGCTTAGGACCCATCGATGACATCAACCTCCTTGAGTATGATTTCAAGTGGGCAGCGGAAAACAAAGAACCCGTTCTGGACAGATGGAAGAACATCGTCACAGGACAGGAATAAAAGAAGAATAAACAGAATAGGGCAAGAAAACTTGCCCTTTCTTTTAATTTGGAGGTAAATGTGAGTAATTCAGTGACTTTTACAAATATAGAAAAATACTATGGAGATTTCCATGCAGTGAAGAATGCGAACTTCACGGTGAGTGAAGGGGAGTTCTTCACGCTCCTTGGCCCCTCAGGCTGCGGGAAGACGACGCTTCTCAGAATGATCGCAGGATTCAACTCCATTGAAGGAGGCACCATTTCCTTCGGAGAAAAAGTGATCAATTCCATCCCGGCACATAAAAGAAACATCGGTATGGTCTTTCAGAATTATGCGATCTTTCCCCATATGACCGTATTCAACAATGTGGCCTATGGACTGAAAGCAAGAAAGATCGATAAAAAGACAGCGGAAGAGCGTGTGCTGAAGGCGCTGCGACTGGTGAAGATGGAAGAGTATAAAGACAGAGAACCTTCCAAGCTTTCCGGTGGTCAGCAGCAGAGAATCGCCCTTGCCAGAGCCATCGTCATCGAACCCGATGTGCTCCTCATGGATGAGCCCCTGTCCAATCTGGATGCGAAGCTGAGACTGGAGATGCGAACCATCATCAAGAAGCTTCAGAGAGAACTGGGCATCACTACCATCTATGTGACCCACGACCAGGAAGAAGCTCTGGCCATATCAGACCGCATAGCGGTGATGAAGGCTGGCGTGATCCAGCAGATTGATGTGCCGGAAAAAATCTACAAACATCCGGCCAATGAATTCGTTGCGGGATTCATCGGCACCAGCAACTTCCTCCATGGCGTAGCTAGAAAAGAGGGAAGCTTAACCGTCATCTCCACACCTCAGGGAGATCTTCCACTGGAGCGGGATCTGGGTTATGAAGGGGAAGTGGTCGTTTCTCTGAGACCGGAAGAGGGAGAACTCACAAGAGAAGAGAATGTGATGGGACTTAAGGGGAGAATCACACTGGCCACGTTCCTGGGGGATTTCATGAACTATGAAATTGAACTGGAAGAAGACAAGATGATTGAAATCAATGAATACACCAAGGACGGAAAGACGCTGAGAAACATAGGAGAAGAGGTTGTAGTCAAGGTGAGTCCAAGATTCATAAGGGTCTACAGCAAAGAAGGGATGGTGATCTGACATGGCCACGAAACAGCAGAAGAAAAGGAAGTTTGATTTCAGGAACAGCCTGAACTTCTGGAATTACGTCTCCGTGGGCAGCTTCATCCTGCTCTTCATTTTCCTGATCTATCCCTTCTCCTCCCTGTTCCTGGAGAGCATGAAGACCAGTGAAGGGGCATTCAGTCTGAAAACCTACTTCAACTTCTTCAGACTGCCATACTACTTCAACACCCTGAAGAACAGCTTCATCGTCTGCACCCTGGCGACGATTTTCTCTGTACTGGTGGGACTGCCCATGGCATACATCACAAGCAGATTCCATGTGCCAGGGAAGAAATTCATTAACCTCATGGTCATTCTGTCGCTGTTGTCTCCACCATTCATCGGTGCTTATGCATGGATCATCCTGCTGGGAAGAAACGGTCTTGTGACCAATATCCTCGCGGCCATAGGCATCACGGCACCCACCATCTACGGACTGGGCGGAATCATTTTCATCTTCACACTGAAATTCTTTCCGTATGTGTACCTCTACGCTTCAGGCGCTTTGTCGAGCATTGATGCTTCGCTGGAAGAAGCAGGAGAGAATCTGGGCATGTCCTCCTTTAAAAGAATCATGACCATCACCTTTCCGCTGATCCTTCCCACCATCACCTCCGCAGCCCTTCTGGTGTTCATGACATCTCTTGCGGATTTCGGTACGCCGATGCTCATCGGAGAAGGATTCAAGACTCTTCCTGTAGTGGTCTACGACGAGTTCATGTCGGAACTGGGTGGAAATGCGGCCATGGCCAGCACGCTCAGTGTCATCATCGTGATGTTCTCTCTTTCCGTTCTTTTCATACAGAAGAAAGTGGTGGAAAAGAGAAGTTATATGATGAGTTCCCTGAGACCACCGGAAGTGAAGGAACTGCCAAAGGGAAAGAAGTTCCTGGCGACCCTGTTCTGCTACAGCGTAGTGCTACTGGCCATGGTCCAGCAGATCGTTGTCATCACCACCTCCTTCATGAAGACCAGAGGACCGATTTTCCTCAAGGAATTCAGTCTGGAGAACTACAACCTTGTGCTGAACAGATTGTCCCTTAATATCCGAAATACCTTCGTGTTTGCTGTCATCGCCCTTACAGTGATGATCGTCCTGGGTATTCTCATCGCCTACATCATCGTCAGAAGACGATCGAAATTCAACAATATGCTGGATACATTGATCATGTTCCCTTATGTCATACCGGGTTCTGTACTGGGTATCACCCTACTGGTGGCATTCAACAAGCAGCCGATGGTGCTGAGTGGAACGGCGGCCATCATCATCATTGCCTATATCATAAGAAAAATACCCTACACCGTGCGTTCCAGTGCCTCCATCCTCTACCAGATTGATCCGAGTATTGAGGAAGCTTCCATCAACCTCGGCGTATCCCCCATGAAGACCTTCTTCAAGGTCACTGCCGTCATGATGGCCCCTGGCGTGTTTTCCGGTGCGATTCTAAGCTGGATCACAACCATCAATGAGCTGAGCTCAACGGTCATACTCTATACGGGAAGAACGTCCACCATATCCGTGGCCGTCTATACGGAAGTGGTCCGAGCAAGCTTTGGTACTGCAGCGGCGCTGGCCTCCATCCTGACCTTGACCACCATCATTTCCATCATCGTGTTCAATAGAGTATCCGGTGGCAGGACCATATCACTATAACAGAAGCAGAGACTAGTAAAGGCAGGTGAAACCTATGATCAGATTCGGAACAGGTGGCTGGAGAGCCATCATCGGAGATGAATTCATCAGAACCAACATCGTCATCGTGGCGCAGGCTCTGGCACTGCTCATGAAGAGAGAGAAAGTGGCGGACCATGGCATCGTCATCGGATATGATAAGAGATTTCTGTCCGACAAGGCAAGCAGATGGATCGCCGAAGTATTTGCCGGCAACGGCATCGCAGTGAATTTCATCGAGAAAGTCAGTCCCACACCACTCATCATGTATACCGTGAAATCCTTCGCCTGTGATTATGGAATGGCTGTGACAGCCAGCCATAATCCGGCAGACTACAACGGTATCAAGATCTTCACCAAAGGCGGCAAGGATGCGGATCTTTCTGTAACGGGAAAGCTGGAAGACCTGGCCAATGGACTGACTCAGGAAGACATTCGGACCATTCCATTTGAAGAAGGGGTCCGTCGGGGCATCATCAGGCGGGTGAGCCCGTTCAATGATTATGTGGATACCATCATCTCCATGATCAATGTGGAGAAAATCAGAAACAGCGAGCTGAAGGTGCTAGTGGATCCCATGTACGGGGTCAGCAAGGCAGCCCTTCAGACTGTACTCATAACGGTCCGCTGCGAGGTGGATGTGATAAACGATCGCCATGACACAAGTTTTGGTGGCAGAATGCCTTCTCCCACCAAAGAGACTCTGGGTAAGCTCAGTGACATGGTAAGAGAAGGAAACTATGACGTGGGCATCGGTACAGATGGAGATGCCGACCGGCTGGGCATCATCGATGAGGAAGGCACCTACGTCACCAGCAACGACATCATGAGTCTTCTCTACTACTACCTTCTGGAATACAAGAACTGGAAAGGACCCGTGGTCAGAAACCTCTCCACCACCCATCTGCTGGACAAGATCGCAGTGGATTACGGACAGATCTGTTATGAAGTGCCTGTAGGTTTCAAGCATATCAGCAGCAAAATGATTGAATCCGGTGCCATCCTGGGAGGCGAAAGCAGTGGCGGACTGACCATCAAAGGACATATCAAGGGGAAAGACGGAATTTTTGCAGCTGCGCTCCTGGTGGAGATGATCAGTGTCACAGGCAAAAGAATCCGGGAAATGCTGACCCTGCTCCATGATAAATACGGAACCTTCTACATGCAGGAAGAGAATCTGGCACTGACAGCGGAAAAGGAAGCAGACCTCAAGAAGAGGCTCTTCGAAAACAGGGAGCTGCCGGTTGAAATGGATCCCATCGAGCGGGTCTCCTATGAGGATGGCCTGAAGATCTATTATGAAAACGGCGGATGGCTGGTGGCTCGTTTCTCCGGAACCGAAAAGCTGCTGCGTGTGTTTGCAGAAATGACCACCAGAAAAGAGGCCAGACGAGTGATAGATCACTTCCTGGATCATTTTGATATTTCCGAGTAGGGATGAGGCATCGATAGATCGGTGCCTTTCCTGCAGGACGAGAACCCAAGTACGTAAGCTGTTGAAGGAGGGAATGTTTTGATTGAAAACAAGCAGGAAAGAAACCAGGAGGAAGAAGAGGTAACCCTAATCTTTCTGGCAGCCGGCATGGGCAGAAGATTCGGCGGCAACAAGCAGCTGGCTGAGCTGGGCCCTCATGGACAGAGCCTCATGGCCTACAGTGCCTATGATGCGGTGAAGGCAGGATACAGGAGGATTCTGTTCATTCTGAGGGAAGATATGGTGGAGGAGTTCATGGATACCCTTGGGAAGAATCTCATGAGACATATAGAAATCGGCATCGTGATTCAGGACAAGAACATGATCCCAGGAGCAATCACGCTACCCATGGAGAGAGAGAAGCCTTTAGGCACAGGACATGCCCTCTACTGCGCAAGAAAAGAGATCAGGGGCCCTTTTGTGATTCTCAATGCAGATGATCTCTATGGAAGGACAGTGCTGAAGGATCTCCTGGAGGCTCTGCGCGGAAAAGAGGATATGGTCATTCCAGGATATAAAGTGCTAAAAACATTGTCTCATCAGGGAAAGGTCTCCAGAGGAATCCTTGAGATCAATGCACAGAATGAGCTGGTATCCATCCGGGAAGAGGAAAGAATCTGGGCTGAAAATCATGAAGTCTATTGTGAGAAAGACCAGGAAGTAAAGCGAATCTCGGAGGATACCCTGGTCTCCATGAACATCTGGGGTGCACAGGGGAATGTGCTGTGGGGGCTGGAGACGGTGTTTCAAGATTTTCTGAAAGAAGAGGGGAGAAATCTCCTGACCGACGAGTTCTACCTTCCAGAGGCTATGGATGCCCTGAGAAAGCTTCACGGCATCAGGCTCAGAGTCATAGAAGCCCGGGATGAGTGGATGGGAATGACCTACCAGGAGGACTTGAAGGATATCAGAAGGAAACTCCAGGAGAAAATCAGGGAAGGCATCTATCCGGACTCTCTATTCGGAGAATAAAGGAAGATGAACAGTTTCATCCATGGGCCTCATATACTATAATAAAAAGATGGAAGAAAATTTCTGGAAAAAGAGAAGGGGGATTCTATGAAAAAGCTGAGAAGTTCATTTTTCGCAAAACTATTTGTGACGTATCTTCTGGTTGCCATGATTCCCCTTCTTCTGATCAGTGCCCTTCTTTACGGTTTTTCCGAGAGAATATTCCGGAACAATATCGAAGAGGAAGCATCCACCTATCTCATGGAAGTCTCAAGAGATGTGGATGCGCTCTACGGATACTATGAACAGGCCGTCTCCCTTCTGTCCAGAGACCCTCTCGTCATGAAGATCCTCAGCGAGCAGGAAGTGAGCGAGGAAGAAACGCGGAATCTGTATGAAAAGATGTATTATCTTTTTTCAGGCAGAACCACCACCATGTCGCTTTATATTCTCGGCATGGATGGAAAGACTCTTTTTCAATCGGATGTGGTGCCCAGGCATTATAACACTCGGGATTACATCAACTGGGGTGTACTTAGAAAAGCATCATCAGAGGGAGAGGAAATCGTGTTTCATCCGGCGGGCTACAGAGAGCGTACGGAGAACGACAAGGTGCTCACTGCAGCCAAAGCCGTGAAGATGGAAGAGACGCTGAAGGGGTTCATCCTGGTTGACGTGCAGCGGGAGGAGATCTCCAAGATCATCCACGGGAAAACCCAGGGGAACATCTGGGAAGTGATGCTTCTCAATGATATCGGTAATGTGCTGTACAGTAAAATACGGCGGGAGAATGAAGCAAAACCCTACATCGATGCAGAGAAACTGGAGACAGCGGAAGCCGCTTCAGGTTTTCTGTCGACGGTGGAGGAAGAGTCCTTCCACACGTCCTTCAGAAAGAGCAGAGCCTATCCCTATCAGCTGATTTCCTACTCTTCCCTGAACGATGTGAAAAGCAATGCCAGTTATCTTTTAAGGACCCTTGGTTATATCGGTCTTCTCACACTGGTGATCTCTCTATTGGTAGCCTACAAGGTTTCTAAATCTGTGTCAGGAGCGGTGAAGGACCTGGTTTATTACATGAAGAAAGTGGAAAAGGGAGACTTCAGTGAACGATTTCCCGTGGAGCGGACAGATGAAATCGGGGAGCTCATGCAGCGGTACAACAAGATGGCCAAAAGGCTGGATATTCTCATCAGCAACATCATCGAGAGCAAAGACAGGCTGAAGAAATCGGAAATGAAGATGCTGCAGTCTCAGATCAATCCTCATTTTCTCTATAACACCCTGGATACGGTGAAATGGATGGCGAAGATGCAGAGAACCGAAGAAGTCAGCAGCCTCATCACGAACCTGGCCACACTGCTCAGGATCTCCATGGAGGATGCGGAAGAGTTTCAGACGGTCCGTCAGAGCATCCAATGGCTGGAAAGCTATCTGTCCATACAGAAAGCCAGGTATGATGATGATCTGACCTATGACATTCAGGTGGAAGAGGCACTCATGGATCATAAAATCCCGAAACTGATTCTTCAGCCCCTGGTGGAAAATGCCATTCTGCATGGAGTGGAAGGAAAAGGAAACATCACAGTCACCGGTTACAGAGAAGAGGAAAGCATGATCTTCGAAGTGAAGGACGATGGTGTGGGCATAGAAGAGAAGGTGGCCCTGAAGCTTCTTGAGGAAGGACCGGACAAAGGTATCGGCCTGACCAATGTCCATAGAAGAATCGAACTTCTTTATGGAAGAGGGTATGGGGTCAGAATCTTCTCTGAAGTTTCCCGAGGCACGACCATCCGCATCGCAATTCCTGAAAGGGGGCCTGTATTATGATTCGAGTTTTAGTTGTGGAAGATGAAAAGATGATCCGCAAGGGCATCATCATGACCACCGACTGGCAGTCTCTGGGCTGTCAGGTGGTGGGAGAAGCCTCCAATGCTCAGGAAGCCTTGAAACTTGTGGAGGAGAAAAGCCCGGAAATCATCCTGACGGATATACGTATGAAGGGTATGAGCGGGATCGAAATGATTGAAGCCCTGAAAAGCAAGGAGGACATCCACTTCATCATCATCTCCGGTTATTCGGATTTCGAGTATGCAAGAAGTGCACTCCGTCTAGGTGTGACGGATTATCTTCTCAAACCCTTCAGAGATGAGGAGCTTGAAAAAGTACTGAAGAAAGTGGTCCGAGAAATTCATGAATCAGGAACAGACAAAGAAGAACTCGTCCTGGATTTTTTCACGGAATACAGGTTAAGGGATGATGCTCAGCCCAATCGCTATGTGGCGCAGTGTGTGAAATGCATTGAGGAGAACTATATGAAAGAGATGACCTGTGCTAAGACTGCGGAAGAGCTTGGCATCAGCGAAAGCTATCTGGCCAAACTATTCAAACGGGAAACAGGATATACCTATGTGGATTATCTAACTCATTACAGGATGAAAAAGGCCATAGAAATCATGGAAGAAGATCACCCCAAAATCTATGAACTTGCTTATCTGGTCGGGTATAATGACGCCCACTATTTCAGCAACATCTTTAAGAAAGTCACGGGAAAAAGCCCAAGTTCATACATGAAGAAATTCACCATCTAAAGTGAATAGAAGGAGAGATAGATGAGAGAGATTAAAAATATCGTATTTGACATCGGAAATGTACTGATCAGATTTGATCCGACGGAATGGCTGGTCAGAAACTATGGTCAGGATGAACTGGCCATGAAAGTACTGTTCAAGGAAGTATTCGGAAGCGAGGAATGGAAGATGCTGGATCAGGGACTCATAAGTGATGAAGAGGCTGCAGAAAAGATCACAGCCCGTATTCCTGATTACAGGAAAGATGTGGAGAGGATCCTGTATGAATGGGAGAATTTTCTCATCGGAGAACTGCCCGTTTCCGTCTATTTTCTGAGAAAGTTCAAAGAGAAAGGATACAATCTGTATGCTTTGTCCAACTACCCTCAAAGAGGCTTTGAGAATACCGAGAGATATTATCCGTTCTTTGAACTTTTTGATGGAAAAGTGGTTTCCTATGCCCATCAGGAAATGAAACCGGAACACAGAATCTATGAGATTCTACTGGAACAATATGATCTGAACCCTGCTGAATGTGTGTTCATCGACGATACACTGGCCAATATCCATGCAGCAGAGGAACTGGGCATGGAGGGAATCCATTTCCATCACAACAATCAGCTCATGGAGCTGTACATGAGGCTCAGCAAATAGAAACGGATATGAATAGAAGAAAATCAGCAGAATGAATCAGAATACTGATTGAAACGAGCGAAAAGATCCTGAACCGGTCAACCGAATCAGGATCTTTTCGCTTTATCTAAAGCAGTGCTATTTCTTGGACGACACATCGATGAGGATTTCGTTTCGCCTGAAAAGGGGAGGAATGAAAGGCGGATTGTAGCGGGCAAGTCGGAAGGGTCCGGATGGGCTCAACCCCTTCTTATGGATCCAGTCCATCAGTTCTTTCTCATATTCTCTGATTTTTTTCTCTGTTGATGAACCGGAAAAAGTGACGGAAGCGGAAAGTCTGGGCTCGTTTCTTCTGATCTTCACCCTGGTACTGGAAGGCTTCGGCGGAGCATCTTCTGCATACTTCGACGGCATGACGAATTCCGTGGTGATCTTCTTTTCCTTCATTTCATTGAATACAGGCGTGGTCATGGAGATCTTCGTCTGGTCCTCATTGTTCCCGCTGATGTAATCGAAGATCTGACTGAAGCCGGAAGATCCTTCCAGGGTATCCTCTTCCACTGCTGCAGTGTAGAAGGCATCATACTGACGGATTTCAAAAGGTCCCTCCTTTTCCAGAACCTTATAGGGTGCAGTTTCATATTTTGACAAGGGATCACCTCCTGTGTTCCTGAGACAGGTGTCTTTGGGTTCATTATAGCTCTAATTTTCTGATCTGGAAATCGGTTTTGCAGTGAGCGGCTTGGAATATTTCCCGATGACACCAGCTTAAGATTCACATCCCCATACGCTCGTCTGAAAAATCATCAGCAGATGGGATCTTCCATTTCTGAGCAGGACAATTCATTATATCGGGTCTAAAGTAGGAAAATTCATATATCGGGTTTAAAATAGGAATAATATTTGATTTCTGAAGGGAATCTGCTATGATGTAGAAAAGGGGGTCATAGAAATGGGAAGTACAGAAAGCAGACTGCATGTAGAAGAACTGAAGGAGAAATTCAGAAATCAGAAGATGATCAGCGTCGATGATTTTCTGGCATTTTATGAGGAGCTTTTGGGCAGCATCGGGAAAAATACGGTAAGTTCCTATATCTATCAGCTGAAGAAGCAGGGCATCATCAGAAATGTATCCAGAGGCCAGTATACGCTGACAGGTGGAAAGAGTGAAGAAGGAAGCGAATATATGGTCATCACCATGGATATCATCAAGTCCACCAGGACAGATTACAGAAAGTTCAACCGGCTGCTTCAGGAGAAGATTGAAAAAATCAATGAAGCCATTGTCCAGATTTATGGACAGGATAGAGGGTATCATATTTCTCAGGGAGATGAGATTCAGATTCTGTTTCCATTTGAGGAAGGACTGGGAACCCTCATGATGCTCACACTGAGTCATCTGAGCCCCTATGAAGTCAGATACGGCATCAGCATCGGAGAAGTGGAGGAAGAACTGAAAGAGAACTCCTGGGAGATGAACGGTCCCATCTTCTGGAATGCAAGAGACCAGCTGGAAGCGGTGAAAAAGAAAAGCGGTTACAGCGGAGGAATCATCAGCGGATACAGTGAAACGGATCGGGTGTGCAATCAGCTTCTGCCGCTGGTAAACAGTGCCATCGACAGAATCACGGAAAAGCAGTGGGAAGCCATACGGTATGAGCTTTTAGGCGTGGAGCTGGAAGAGACGCTAGAGCACATCGGCATCAGCAAAACAAGTTACTATGAAAGACTAAGTGCTTCCAATCTGGAAGAAATTCTGCTTTCTTTCAGAGCTGTTTTCGACCTGATGAAGGCAAGGAGGAGGAACAACTGATGTTTACCCTGAGTATGCTCATTTCACACACCCTGACAGACTTTGTGATTCAGACAGATTCCATGGTGAAAGCGAAATCGGAAAGGAGACTCAGAGGGTTTCTTCTCCATGGAGGAGCTCTGCTACTGACCGCTCTTCCCTTTCTGATGCTTTTAGCTGGAAGCAGCTTCATCTCAGCTTCATGGAAAGTGCTGATCATCATCGCCTCCCATCTGGTCATAGATTATCTGAAGGAAGGGATTCATAAACATCTGGAGAGAAGAGCAGCACCGAAAATTTCAAGGCTTCAGCTGTTCCTGTCGGACCAGATTCTCCACATAGCGGTCATTCTGCTGGTCACTTCGGGAAGCTCCATGGAATATAATGGGCTAAGCTTGTGGCTCACGGATACCTTCATGAGAAATAGTGCAATCACCTATGAAAGTGCGAAACGGATCTTTCTTGTGCTCTACATCGCCTTTTCCGGTGCCTATTTCATCCCGCTGATGCTGGACAAGGTCTATGAGAAAGTGGAAGGTTATACAGATATCCTCAATATGATTCTGAAAGTGGGAGAAGATAAGGTGGCGCATGGCTTCATCGATGAAGTGAAGGCAGGCAAGTGGATCGGCATCATGGAAAGAATCCTCATGGTGATATTTCTCTATTCCAATCAGATCTCATCCATCGGATTCATTATTGCCGTGAAGTCCCTGGCCAGGTTCAAGATGATGGAGAACAAGATCTTTGCGGAATACTATCTGATGGGGACGCTGCTGAGCGTGGTCTACACCTTCATCGCCTATGGTGCACTGGAGAGCATACTTTAGCGCAGCTGTAAGAAGCTGAAAAGTGCGATAAATCGAAATGAGACATAGCATTGCATCACCATCAGGTGGCCTTAGGGTCACCTTTTCCACATCTGACAATTAGTAGAATACATGCTCCGGATAAGAAAGCTGCTTCAGAAAGAAGCTTTCAATCATGGCATCCTGGGTTATAATGGGATTAGGAAATAACGACAACTGAAGAACAAGTGAGGGATAACATGCAGGAAATACTGAAACTGAAACCCGTCTTCCAGGAGAGAATCTGGGGCGGGGAGAAACTGAGAACCTATTTTGATTACGATATTCCCAGTGATCACACAGGAGAGTGCTGGGCCATCTCCGCCCATAGAAACGGAGACTGCATCATAGAAAACGGCGGCCTGAAAGGAATGCATCTGTCTGAAGTCTATGAAAATCACAGAGCACTTTTCGGAAAAGCCGCATCACCGGTGTTTCCGCTTCTGACGAAGATTCTCGATGCCAGTGACGACCTGAGTGTTCAGGTGCATCCGGACGATGAGTACGCCATGCAGAACGAGGACGATTTAGGGAAAACGGAATGCTGGTACATCATTGACTGTGAAGAGGATGCGGAGATGATCTACGGACATGGGGCGAAGACCAGAAAAGAGCTGGAGAAAATGATCGATGAGGGTGAATGGGATGCGCTGCTTCAGAGAGTCCGTATCCATCCAGGAGACTTCTTCTACGTGCCGTCAGGCACCATCCATGCTCTGTGCAAGGGTACTCTGGTGCTGGAGACCCAGCAGTCCTCCGATACCACCTACAGAGTCTATGACTACGATCGAGTGGATGAAAAAGGGGAGAAAAGGCCGCTTCATATGAGCGATGCGAAAAATGTGCTTACAGTACCCCATAAAGACGCTACGGTGAAGCCTGTTACAGTGCGGGAAGGAAATCTTACTATAACAAGATACACTTCCACAAGATTCTTCACAGTGGAGAAATGGACAGTAAACGGGAAAGCAGAGAAAAAGCTTGATGTATTCACCCTGGTCAGTGTCCTGAAGGGAGAAGGAAGCGTCAATGGCCTACACATGAAGAAGGGAGACCACTTCATTCTCACATCGGTATGCAAAGAGGCTCATTTTACAGGAGATCTGGAAATGATCGTTTCCTGGATTGATCCCATACCCTGCTGATCCGGAAAACGAAGAAAATATCAGAATGAAGAAGGATAGCATAGCTTCAATATGCTATCCTCTTAATATGGAGCAGATGCAGAAGGTTAAGCTGTCTTTATCTGCTAAAGTGAAAAATCAGAATGGAGCGTGAAACAATGAAGGAAACCAGAAATATCATATTTGACATCGGGAATGTGCTGGTGAGATTCGACCCCCTGGATTATCTCATCAGAACCTATGGGGAAGATTTTGAAACCATAAAGATTCTCCACCTGAATGTATTTGCCAGTGAGGAGTGGAAACTTCTGGACCAGGGGCTGCTGACAACAGAGGAAGCTGTAGCTCGAATCGAAGAAAGAATACCACAGCATACAGATGCGGTGGAGAAGATCATGCGCACCTGGGAGACTTTTCTCATAGAAGAAATCAGCACTTCCGTCTGTTTTCTGAAGAAATTCAAAGAGATGGGTTTTAGGATCTATGCATTATCCAATTATCCTGAAAGAGGATTTCTCTACACGGAAAGAAGTTTCCCTGTCTTTAAGCTGTTTGACGGGAAAGTCATCTCCTATGATGTCAGAGAGGTGAAGCCAGGAAAGAGAATCTATGAGATTCTTCCGGAGAAGTATCAGCTGAAGGCAGAGGAATGCATCTTCATCGATGATACTCTGGTAAACATTGAAGCTGCTGGGGAACTTGGAATACAGGGAATCCATTATCTTCACAGTAATCAGCTCATGGAACTTTACTTGAGATTGTCTGCATCTAGAAAATGATCGAAAACTCGTAAAATCAGCTGATTTTGTTGAAGAATGACAATTATTGAGTGTTATCCCGATTTATCTTGGGATTCTATTTATTTTCTCTTTTTATCATTTTTGAAATCTGGAAGGCCTTATGTTATAACATAATTGTAATTTAGCACTCAGTGGGCGAGAGTGCTAACAATAGAAAAATATCAGTAAAGGAGTTGTAACAGATGGCAGGTTTGGTACCATTCAACAGAAAGAAAAATGATCTGATGAACATCGGGTTTGATGACTTCCACAGCATGCTGGATGACTTTTTTGCGGATGCATGGCCTACAAGAAGAAGCCTTCAGTCCGATACCTTCAAGGTGGATGTTCAGGAGGAGGATAAAGAGTATATCGTTCAGGCGGAACTTCCAGGTGTGAAGAAGGAAGAGATCAATCTCTCGCTGGAAGACGGAAGATTACGCATCGGTGTTCAGAGAGATGAACAGAAGGAAGAGAAAGAGAAGAACTACATCCACAAGGAAAGAAGATACTGCTCCATGGAAAGAAACATCTTCCTTCAGGAAGCAGACAGTGAAGGCATCAGTGCAAAACTGGAAGACGGTGTTCTGAAGATCCACATTCCAAAGACAGAGCATGTGGACACCTCAAAGAAGATCGAAATCGAATAGAAAACATAGAAAAACCTCATCGGTGTTCCTGCCCAGAATGCCGATGAGGTTTTATGATGACCTATTTTTTCCACTCTCGTTTCATTGTTCAGTGTTCACAGGTGGGTAGTTCAGACGATCCCCTCTGGTGTGAGATGATGTACATCCATCGGGTACCTGATAAACGGGTGAAAATGATCTCTCCAAACCGAGATAATCCCCGGAAGGTCTTTAAAAATCGGGGGAACTGTATGATAATAGAGAAGACAGTGTTTTACATGCAATCCTGAGTGAGTCAGTTTCTGGAAGGCAGCTGCGGATAAATGAAAGTGGTAGGTATTATTTTATGATGGAGTCGGGCGTGTTTTCGTTACTTTTCTATGGGTCTCTGATCCTTTATTTCTATACGGGTATGTACCTTCTGTCCCTGGACACCAGAGACCGAATTCATCGTGCCTTTTTTCACCTCTGTCTGTCCCTGAGCACATGGTCACTGACCTCTTCTCTTCTGGCTCACGTGGAGACCAGGGAACTGGCTTATGGTGCCCTCCTTTTCAGTGTCTGGGGATGGGGCTTCACCTACAGCTTCCTCCTGCATCTGGTGCTTCTTCTGACGAAGATAGACCGTTCACTGAAGAGATGGCAGTGGATGGCGGTCTATGCGCCGGTACCGGTCACCATGACGCTCTTCTATGCAAACATCCTCTACAGTGGGGTATCCGGGCGCATGCTCCTGAGCCATATGGGCTGGTCCTACGAGAGGATGGAGCTTCTGGCGTTCACCTGGATCCGCGTCGTCTATCTTGTGGTGATGATGCTCATTCTCTATCTTCTTTATACCAGCAGACCGGAAGAGACGGACGCATCCGATGTGAGGCAGTGGAGGCTCATGAAGGGCATGATGGTCTTCAGTTTCCTTCTAGGACTCCCCAAGATTCTGGGGTTCTATGAAGCCATGGGGTGGAATCTCCTGGGGCTTGGACCGATGCATCTTCTTCCCTTCAGCATCACCGTCTTTCTTGTGATGAGGCAGAAGCATCTGAAACGCCAGGACGGCATTGTCCTTCTTCCCAGAAGAGGCGAGCTCATGAGCGTCCGAACCCACGAAAGGATCTTCTTCTACATTTCTCAGGGATACATCTTTGGGGCGTTTACCGCCTTCGGCATTGAGGTGCTGCTTAAAAGGGAAGAGATCATATGGGCAGGCACTCTTTCTTTGACGCTCTTCCTGACAGGCATCATGATCTTTCTGATTCTCAAAAGCAGAATGAGCATCAGAAATAGAGACAACATCCTCTATCTCATCATCGCTTTAAGCATTCCCTACATCACCTTCTATCAGATCGAGAAGTCAGAAGCTTTCGCCTGGACGGTCCCGGTGATCTTCATCCTTATCGCCGTGATCTTCAATCATACGAGGCTTCTGATCTATATCAGCCTCATGACGATTCTCACCTCCATGGGACTGTGGATGGTGAGACCCGAATCCACCATCACATTTTCCTATGCGGATCACCTGGGCAGGCTCATCGTCTTTGGCATCATCATGACCATCGCCTTTCTCATTAATCGGGTTTACAAGACCCGGCAGTATCAGTTCGAGAAGCAGATCGATCATGAACGCTTCCTTTCTGAAATGGCTAGACTGCTCTCTTCTGCCCGGAACAGAAATCTGAAAAGCAATCTGGATGTGTTTCTGGAGCGGAGTCTGTTCTATATGGAGGCCGATTACGGTTCTGTCCACATCTTTCCGGAAAGGAAGAAGAGGATGCGTAAAGCCGAATACTACGGTCTCCATGACCTGCTGAATCCTCATATCAATCACAGATTCGCTGAGCGGTTCGATACAATGGTGGAGGAGCTGGTGCAGGAAAAGAGTCTGTATACGGAAAAGTTCTTCAACGCGCTGAAGGACTTCAAGGAGGAAGTGCAGGGTGAAGGGATCACGCTGATGATGACACCCCTTGTGGAATCCGGCAAGATTCTGGGGGTCATGTGCATGTGCTCCTTTGAGCGGAACAACTGGGATGAAGGATATCAGAACACCTTCAAGCTGGTGGCTGCGAGTCTCTCCAGCATGCTCTACAAGATCGGCAAGGAGGATGAACTCTACACCATGGCCTACTACGATCATCTGACGGGTCTTCCCAATCGTCTCCTCTATGAGAAGATCATCCGGAAGCAGATTCATGAAACCAGGAAAGACGAGATGCTGGCGCTGATCTTCCTGGACCTAGATGATTTCAAGAATATCAACGACATTCTGGGGCACAGCACAGGGGATCGCTTCCTGAAGGAATTTGCCAAGAAGCTGAAGTCGAAGCTGAAGGGCAAAGATCTTCTTTCCAGGTTTGGCGGAGATGAGTTTCTCCTGATACTGCCCCATGCAGCATCTCTTGAGGAGATTGAAGCCTTTGCGCAAGAGGTGCTACAAGAGATCATAAAGCCCTTCCTTCTGGATGAGCGGGAGGTGCGGACAGGAGCAAGCATGGGCATCTCCATCTATCCACAGCACGGGAGAACCGGAGAAGAGCTCATCAAGTTCGCAGACCTTGCCATGTATCATGCCAAGAGCCATGGTAAGAACCGCTACACCATCTGCAGTGAGGAGATCAAGGGAAAATTCGTCTACGAGAAGGAGCTGGAAGAAGATCTTCGTCACGCGGTGGAGAGGAATCAGCTAGTCCTTCACTATCAGCCCAAGGTTCACGGAAAGACAGAGGAAATCATCGGCGTGGAAGCGCTGATACGGTGGAATCACCCCACCAAAGGACTCCTTCCGCCTGGAGCGTTTCTTCCCATAGCGGAGCGTACGGGGCTTATGGAGACCATCGACACCTGGGTATTCATCGAAGCCTGCAGCCAGAACAAAGCTTGGCAGGAGAAAGGCTACAGGAAAATCAGCATGTCCATCAACATCACACCGGTCAGCCTGATGCAGGGGGACATGGAACGAAATCTCGCGGCGGTGTTTCGCCTAAACGGCTGGGATCCGAAATACATCGAAGCAGAAATCACGGAAAACAACATGGTTTTCTCCGTGGACCACATCCAGAACAAACTGAAGGCTCTGCAGGATATCGGCATCAGAATCTCCCTGGATGACTTCGGCACGGCCTATTCCTCCCTCAGCAGACTGCATGAGCTGCCCATCGACAAAGTGAAGATCGACCGTCAGTTTATCCTGAATCTTGACCATGAAGGACGGGGGAAGAATCTGTATGACGGTATCCTGGACCTGGCCAGATCCCTGGATCTCATGGTGATCATTGAAGGGGTGGAGACCAGAGAGCAGGCGGACTTTGTAAGAGAACGCGGATGCGATGAAATCCAGGGCTACTACTACCACAGACCCATGCCTTTTGAGGAGGTAGAGAAGCTCCTTCAGAGAATGGATGGAGGCTCCTTGGCCAAGGTCATGTCACCGGAGAACTGATCCGAGAAGGGGAGAAGCCTTATGAGAAAGCGCATATAGAGCGTCATGTAACGCCCGGATCTCAGGATCCGGGCGTTACATATCAGATAAGACCATAAATTCCATGGAATATGCGAACAGAAGCTTATCCGGATGTCTCTGGAGTGGTAAGATGGTTATAAGGAAGTGATGTATATGATTAAAGTAGGAATCGTAGGGATTGGAAGCATTGCAGAAGACTATATCGATATGTTTTCCAAGGGACTCATTAATGGAGCGGAGCTTTCCGCACTGGCGTCCAGAAATCAGGAAAGGCTTTCCGAAATCAGTGGGAAATATGCCCTTAAGGATACCAGACTCTTTACCACCCTGGATGAGATGATTGCCGGGGATACTGTGGATGCGGTGCTCATTACAACGCCCCATGCGCTTCATCCGTCCATGGCCATGAAAGCCATGGAAAAGGACAAGCATATGATGATTGAAAAGCCTCTGGGCATTAGAATCGGAGAGGTGGAAGAAATGGTCGCCGCAGCAGCAGGAAAGCCTCATCTGACAGCGGGGGTCATGTTCAACAACAGAAGCAGCGACATCTATAATTTTGTGAAACGCCGAATGGAAGGCAGTAGCATGGGCGAATTAAGACGTGTAGTATGGCAGGTGACCAATCAGTATCGAACCTATGACTATTACGAGAGAAGCACCTGGAGAGGCAGCTATGAGACCGAAGGAGGCGGTGTCCTCATCAATCAGGCCATCCATCAGCTGGATACCCTGCTCTGGATGACGGATCTTCCCCAAAGTGTCACGGCCTTCACCAAGGAAGGGTTCCACAGACCCCTCACAGCGGAAAATGATGTGATGATCCAGATGTTCTATCCGAATGGAGCCTCAGGTCAGTTCATGACCAGCACCCATGAGAGTCCCGGCACCAATCGTTTCGAGCTTTCCTTCTCCAAAGGACAGATCGTCATAGAAGATGACAGCGCAGTGAAGATCACAACCCTTACTCTAGATGAAGAGGACTTCGCTAGAACCATGAAAGGCGCCTTTCCGGAAGTTCCACATGCAGTGGAGCGGGTGAACTTTCCGAAGCTCCCCAACAAAGAGCTGCAGAGAAGACTCTTAAATAACTTTATTCAGACCATTCTAGGAAAGGAAGAGATTATCTGTCCTCTGAAAGAAGGGATGAAGAGCGTGCGGATGCTCAATGCCACCTACCTGTCCGCCTGGCAGGAAAAGAAGATTCCATTGGATTTTGACGCGAAGGTCTATGACCAGGCCTACGAGAAGAAGATTCAAAAGAAGTGACCTCTTTCCTAAGCACAACAGGTCAGTCCATGCATACCAGTGGAGGTCTATAATATGCGCAAGGAGAATCAGAGTCATGGAAGGCGTTCCATGGCTCTGATCCTCGTTGTAAGCGTTTCAAAAAAAACATTGACGAGCAGAAACTAGTATGGTAGTCTTTGTTTAGATAATAACAGAGTTTATGAAAAACAAGGAGGCGAGAGCGATAGTAGTACTAGAACGAATAAAAAAAGAACCGAATGAGTCCATCGGAGAATATGTCTACAATACGCTGAAGAAGAACATCATCAACATGAACATCAAGCCGGGCGACAAGATCAGTGAAAAGGAGATTTCAGGACTCCTGGAACTGAGTCGTACCCCCATAAGAGAAGCATTCATCAAGCTTTCCAGGGAAGGGGTGCTGTATATTCTACCTCAGAAAGGGACCTATATTTCCAAAATCAATCTGAAACAGGTGGATGAAGCGCGATTCATAAGAGAATGTCTTGAAAAAGGGGTCATGGGTATTGCCGTCCAGGGGATATCCGAAGAATATCAGAATGCGCTGGAGGAAAGCCTTCTCAAACAGAAGAATCATATCGACAACAAAGAGTATGAGAAGTTTCTGGAAGAAGATGAAGCCTTCCACAAGCTGATCTTCGAAGCCTGTGACAAGGAGCGCAGCTGGGAAATCATTGAAATGGTCAACACCCAGTATAAGCGAGTCCGGCTGCTGAGTTTTGAGCTCCATGAAAGTCTGGATAAAGTATACAAGCAGCATGTACAGATTTATGACACCATCGTGAACAAGAATCTAGGTCTTGCGGAGGAAATGGTGACAATACATGTGAAAAAGATTCTTTCGGATCAGATGCTTCTCCAGCAGAAATTTCCGGAGTATTTCGAAACGGAAGAGACCCTTTAACCTACGCTCTCCTTTGATTCTTCTTAGAAGCAGAACTGCCGGTAAATGATCAAACAATCCTTGCAGCGCCGTAACACGGCGCTGTTTTCTTTGCGGTAAATCAAAAAAACGACGTGATAAGGAAATAACAAGCGAAAATTCCATGATAAACGCGTTGATTATTAAAATGATTCAGCGGGAACAGTATGGATTCTCGACAAATGACCAGGATGAGAAAGCAGCAGGAAGAGAATTCAGGAGAAAGTTTAATGTATCTTACACGGCGGAATTCCATGAGAGGACCCAGGAAGAATAGGTTTTCAGGTAATCGTTGACATAAACCACACTAGTATGGTAGTATGGTGCATGTACTGATGAGAAGGGTTCTGAAAACGTTTATGAATCCATCCTTCAGCACAAATATAGAATCCAATATATTGGGAGGGAGAAACAAAAATGAAGAAATCAAGATTTTTAGCTCTAGGTCTGGTTCTGGCGATGTCTGTCACAGCACTTGTTGGGTGTGGCGCTGCTGAAGACAAGGAACCAGAAGGGGAAACTCCAGGTGTGGAAGAACCAGGTAATGGGGGAGCCGAAGAAGTTCAGGATATTGAATGGAAGCTTGGACACTTAGGAAATGATACACATATGTGGAATGTCACCGCACTGCACTTTGCAGAACTGGTGGAGGAAAAGACCGGTGGTCAGCTGACCATTAAGGTTTATCCAAACGAATCCCTTGGAAATGAAATTGACAACATCAACATGATCCAGTCGGGTGCTGCTGATATGGTTATATCAGGAGAATCCATGCAGAACTGGGCAGATAGAGCAGCACTGATGGCTGTACCTTATGCATTCAATAATCTGGACCATCTTCGTTCCGTTGTGGAAGGAGAAATCGGTGATGAAATCGAGGCCGAATTATCAGAAAAGATCGGTCTGAAGCCACTGTATTATCATGTGCGTGCACCAAGAAATCTTACCTCCAACAGACCGATCAGTACACCTGCGGATCTGGACGGTTTCAAGATGAGAGTGCCGAATGTACCGCTGTTTGTAGAAGCCTGGAAAGCAGCAGGAGCCAGCCCACAGGTTATGGCATTCAGTGAAGTGTTCACAGGACTGCAGCAGAATGTGCTGGAAGGTCAGGAAAATCCCTATGATCTGATCCACTCAGCAAACTTCAATGAAGTTCAGGAATATGCCAATGAGACAGAACACGTGTATGGATGGCTGTACGCACTGGTAGGAGAAAAGCAGTTCAGTGAACTGACCGAGTCCAATCAGGCGGCAGTGATGGAAGCGGCAGCTGAAACACAGACCTTCGCAGACAATCTGTTCGAAGAAGAGATCTCCAAATACAAGGAAGAGCTGATCGAAAGAGGCATGAAGATCAACTCTGAAGTGGACAAGGATGCTTTCCGTGAAGCAATGGCTCCAGCAGTCCAGGGCTTCCTGAACGAAACGCAGCTTGATCTCTACAACAGAATCGTAGAAGCAGGAAAATAAAGAACCCCCTCAATAGGATGTCTCAGATACCTGAGATATCCTATTTGAAAGTTGTCTCAGCACATCAGATGGAACTGAAGATTAGAAAGGAGGATGGCATTACTGCTACAAGCATATGGTAGATAGAGTGCCAAATAAGATGAAGAATAAAGACATCATCGAAACGATACTGAAAATCGGTACCCTTGCATCCTTCGTTGGATTAATTGTTACGGTATTATTACAGGTTATCACCAGATTTTTCATTCCCGGTATCACCCTGGTATGGACAGAAGAGGGGTCCCGTTTCCTCTTCAAGTTCGCCGTTGCATTCGGCGCACCCCTGGCCATGAAACACAATGAGTATGTCAACGTGGACATTGTTCTGAACATGATGAAAGGAAAGTCAAAAGATGTTCTGAATGTGATCATCCAGATCATGTCCATCGGACTTTTTGCGGTGGTGCTGAAAGAGTCCTGGACATTTGTCAAGATTGGACATGCTCAGATGTCTCCAACCCTGGGTATACCCATGTCCGTTTCCCATGCCGCCATTACAGTCGCCAGTCTGTTTATCATTCTCTATGGAGTGGTGAACCTGTATAAGACATTCACCGGATTCAGAAAGGGGGGTGAAGTGAAATGAGTGCACTGATCTTATTCATCGCATTCCTGTTCCTTCTGTTCTTCGGACTGCCCGTAGCCTTTTCACTGGGCGCATCGTCTCTCATCTATCTGCTCATCGAGGACATTCCCCTGACCGTCATGGCCCAGAAGATGTACTCCGGCATTGATTCCTTCACTCTGGTGAGCATCCCCGGATTCATCCTGGCTGGTAACCTGATGAACACAGGTGGAATCACCAAAAGAATCATCGCTTTCGCCAATTCACTTCTGGGATTCATCAGAGGAGGGCTTTCACTGGCGAACATCGGTGCATCCATGCTCTTCGCAGGGATTTCCGGAACTGCCCTGGCCGATACGGCAAGTATAGGTGCCATGCTGATTCCAGCCATGAAAGAAGAAGGTTACGAGGCTGATTTCTCAGCAGCGGTAACGGCATCTTCATCCACTGTGGGACCGATCATTCCACCCAGTCTGCCTATGATCATCGCAGGTACGCTGACTGGAATCTCTGTGGGAAAACTCTTCATCGCAGGTGCCATTCCCGGAATTCTTCTGGGGTTGTCCATGATGGTGGTTTCCTACTTCATCAGTGTCAAGCGTAATCACCCCAAGGGAGAGAAGCAGTCACTGAAAGTCATCTGGAAGACTTTCCTGGATGCCATCTGGGCCATCGGACTGACCCTTCTGATCCTGTTCGGTATCTTAAGTGGTGTGTTTACCCCTACAGAAGCATCCATCATGGCGGTGGTCTACGCAATTCTGGTCGGAAAGTATGTGTACAAGGATCTGAAATTCTCGCAGCTTCCCGGTGCCATCATCGAATCCGTCAAGGGTTCTGCAGCCATCATGATCCTTGTGGCATTCGCCAACGTTTTTGCATGGATCCTGGCAAGCGAACAGATACCGCAGATGATTGCCAGCGGAATTCTGTCCATCACCACGAACAAGATTCTGGTGATACTGCTGATCAATCTGCTTCTGCTGTTCGTCGGAACATTTATGGAAACCATAGCGGCACTGATCATTCTGTTCCCTGTGCTTCTACCCGTGGCCATCAGTGTGGGCATCGATCCGATTCAGTTTGGTGTCATGGCGGTCCTAAACCTTGTCATCGGTCTGACAACACCTCCGGTGGGGGTTTGCCTCTTTGTGGCATCAAGCATCGGAAATGTGTCGCTGACGAAAATATCCAAGGCGGTTCTGCCATTCCTGCTGGTAAGCTTAGGCGTGCTTATGCTGGTCAGCTATGTGCCTGCCATCAGCTTATGGTTGCCTAGCCTATTGAACTAAAGATGAAAGGAAGTATATAATGAAAGCAATACAGATTACAGAACCCAGAAAACTTGAGATTGTGGAAGTTGAAAAACCGATGCTGAAGGATTCCGATGAAGTAATGATAAAGGTCAAGGCAGCAGGGATCTGCGGATCAGATGTTCATATCTATCACGGTACCAATCCCATGGCTACCTATCCAAGAATCATCGGACACGAATTCACAGGCGAGGTTGTAGAAGTCGGTACCAGTGTTCAGAATGTAGCGATTGGGGATAAAGTTGTTGTAGAACCGATTCTTTACTGTGGTGAATGCTATGCATGCCGTAGCGGAAGACCTAATGTTTGTGAAAAGCTTGAAGCCATGGGGGTTCATGTAGATGGCGGTATGCGAGAATTTATTGTGGTACCATCAGCGAAGGCTCATAAAGTGAGTCCGGACCTTCCTTATGAAATGTCTGTAGTGGTTGAACCTTTCACCATTGCTGCGCAGAGCACCTGGAGAGGGGATGTGAAGAAGGGTGAAACCTGTCTCATCATGGGCGCTGGCCCCATCGGTCAGGCGATCCTGCAGTATGCGCTGCTCAAGGGAGCGACCTGTATTGTTTCCGACATTGATAACGAACGTCTTGATGATGCGAAGAAGCTGGGAGCGACCCATGTGATCAATCCGCTGGAAGTGGATGTGGTGGAAAAGGCAAGGGAACTTACTGGTGGATCCGGTCCCAACGTGACCATCGATTCAGCCTGTACGCTGAAAACCTTCGAACAGGCGGTAGAAATGACATCTCCTGCTGGTAGAGTTGTGGTTCTCGGGTTCAGTGTGGAGCCATCCAAGATCGCCCAGGTACACATTACAAAGAAAGAACTCACGATAGTCGGTTCAAGACTTCAGACAAACAAGTTCGGAGAAGTCATCGGTTATCTGAACACTGGAGCCCTCAATCCAGAAGGATTTGTTACACACAAGTTCCATTTCCTGGATGCACAGAAAGCCATGGATCTCGTGGAAGATCCATCCATCAAGAAGAACAAAGTGATTATAACGTTCTAGAACAATCAAAGTAAAACTCGTAAAGGAGGTATGCAAAAATGCAAATGACATGGCGCTGGTACGGAAAAGACAATGATGACATCACACTGGACCATATCAGGCAGATTCCAGGTGTTACAGGAATCGTCTGGTCTCTGCATGACAAGGTTGCCGGAGAAGTCTGGGAAGAAGCACGCATCAAAGAAACCATGGACTATATCCGTTCCAAGGGATTTAATGGGGATGTGGTGGAAAGTGTAAACATCCATGACGACATCAAACTGGGCAACGAAAACCGTGACCATTATATCGATATCTATATCGATACCATCAGAAAACTGGGCAGAGAAGGGGTAAAGGTTATCTGCTATAACTTCATGCCCGTCTTCGACTGGACAAGAACTGATTTATACAAGGAAGCGGAGGATGGAAGCAACGCACTCTTCTATGAAAAGAAACTGGTGGATGGCATCAATCCCCGAGAAGTTGCTGACAGAATTCTGAAAGGCGCAGCAGGCAAAACCATGCCAGGCTGGGAACCTGAAAGACTGGCAAAGCTGGAAGAGCTTTTTGACAAGTACAAGGATATTGATGAAGAGAAGCTTTATGAAAATCTCCAGTACTTTCTGGAGCGGATCATACCAGTGTGCGAAGAGGAAGATGTGAAAATGGCCATCCATCCGGATGATCCGCCATGGCCGATCTTTGGTCTGCCAAGAATCATCCGAAGCAGAGAGCACATCAGAAAGTTCCTGTCACTGGTAGACAGTCCTTATAACGGATTGACCTTATGTACAGGTTCACTGGGATCCAGTGCGGACAATGATCTTCCTTCCATCATACGTGAGTTCAGTGATCGCATTCACTTCGCACATATCCGTAATGTGAAAATCTTTGAGAATGGGGATTTCATAGAAACTTCCCATCGAGCACAAGACGGAAACGTGGATATCGTAGAAGTGCTGAAGGCATATCATGAAGCAGGATTCGAAGGATATGTACGTCCGGACCATGGAAGACATCTCTGGGGCGAGGAAAAGACCTGCAGACCCGGATACGGTCTCTATGACAGAGCTTTAGGTGTCATGTATATGTGGGGCGTCTGGGATCTTCTGGAAAAGCAGAAAGCTGAAAAAGCAGAATAAGTAAAACAATTGCAGGCCAGACCTGTGAAAAAAATGAAGAACCGCAGCAAAAGGAACCGTAGGATTTCGCTGCGGTTCTTTTGCGTCCTCTTTGATGCCGCTGAAGCCTGAAGAGAGGGCTCTGGTTAGGGGAAGGGAAGCAGTCTGGTCGATGGATATTTTGGAAGAGCGTATGATTTTCCTTTTTATTGGTCCTAAAATAAATTATACTAAAAGTAGATTATCAAGTAGCAAGATTATTTTGTCATTATATCTATTCCAAGAGAGATTCAGAAAGGAATGATTTTATGCGTATTTTTTTCATGGGTAAGCATGGAGGAAGTCATCCCAAGGAGAATAAAGAGAGAACTTCCCATCTTCCCATCACGGTGGCCAAGGTTCCAGGGGAACTGGTCTTTCCACTATCCATGCACATAGGCGCTCCGGCAAAGACTGTGGTGGAAGTGGGGCAGAAAGTGAAGATCGGCACCCTTCTTGCTGAAGCGGGCGGATTTGTGTGTGCA
The DNA here is from genome assembly GCF_017368455.1 of Proteiniclasticum aestuarii. Lineage (GTDB taxonomy): Bacteria > Bacillota > Clostridia > Clostridiales > Clostridiaceae > Proteiniclasticum > Proteiniclasticum aestuarii. Next base: position 155,692 of record NZ_JAFNJU010000006.1, read on the forward strand.
CCGGTTCATGCATCCGTATCAGGAGAAGTCACAGCCATAGAAAAAAGACCCACCTTAAGCGGCCCTGCAGAATGTATTGTTGTAAAAAATGATGGGAAAGACACTTTTGAGGAGTCCATAAAAGAAAGAGAAGTCCCCGGGGACAACCAGGAGATTCTGGACATCATCCGAAACGCCGGCATCGTCGGCATGGGCGGCGCAGCCTTTCCCACAGCAGTGAAGCTGGATCCACCCAAGGGAAGCGTCATCGATACCCTCATCATCAACGGCGCGGAATGCGAACCTTATTCCACTTCAGACCATCGGGTCATGGTGGAAGAGGGGGATGAGATCATTAAGGGTGTTCAGATTGCCCGGAAGCTGTTTCCGAAGCTGAAGAAGGTCTTCATTGCCATTGAAGACAATAAACCTGATGCCATAGAAGCCATGAAGAAGGCGGCATCAGAAGAGAAGGACATTGAAGTGAGACCGCTTCATACCATGTATCCCAGAGGCTCTGAAAAGAATCTTATCAAAGATCTTACGGGCAGAGAAGTGCCTCCTGGGGGTCTGCCTGCAGGGGTTCGTTGTGTGCTCATGAATGTATCCACCACCCGAGCGGTTTATAGGGCAGTAGCCCTGGGAGAACCTCTCTATCAGAGAGTGGTTTCTGTTTCAGGGACACCGGTCAAGAATCCGAAGAATCTTCTGGTGAGAGTCGGTACGCCTGTGGAATCGCTTCTGGAGGAATGTGAAGGATTTACTGAGCCCGTTGAAAAGCTCCTCAGCGGAGGACCCATGATGGGCCGTGCGCTACCGGATGTGAAGGTGCCCATCATCAAGGCCATGACGGCCATTACGGCCCTGACGGAAGAAGAAGCGAGAGTAGGAGAGGAATCAGACTGCATCATGTGCGCCGAGTGCATTCATGTCTGTCCTGTGAGCCTTCAGCCCATTCTCATCAGTGAAGCCTATAACAGGGGCGATCTGGATGCGGCAAAGAAGCTGGGGGCCATGGACTGCATCGAATGTGGAAACTGCTCCTATATCTGTCCATCGAAGATTTCTCTTCTGGACAACATCAGAAATGCGAAGGCTGCCATAAAAGCCCAGCAGGAAAAGGAGGGAGCGTAGCATGATGGAGAAACTGAAAAACATGAAATCCGGTCCTTCCCCGCATATACGGACTCCGAGAACTACCCCCTGGGTCATGACCCAGGTGCTCATTGCCCTGATTCCGCCCGCAGCGGCAGCCACCTACTTCTTCGGCTGGAAAGTGCTTCTGCTCATCGCCCTTGGCATGCTTACCTCTGTGGCCAGTGAATATCTTTTCCAGAAGCTGACCTACAGAAAGATCACCATAAATGACCGAAGCGCTCTGGTCACCGGAGCTCTCCTGGGCTTAAGCCTGCCTGTGACAGCGCCCTGGTGGACCGTGGTCATCGGTTCCGTCTTTGCCATCGTCATCGTGAAGCAGCTGCCAGGCGGCATCGGAAAAAACACCTTCAACCCGGCGGTGGCGGCCAGAGTCATGCTGAAGGCCTTCTTCTCCCCCTGGATCACCAACTGGGTGCTTCCAGGCCCCGATGCGATGTCCTCAGCCACTCCCCTGGAATACATCGGTGGAGGCGTAAAGATCGTGTCCGAAAAGGTTCCGGATCTCTTTGATCTTTTCATGGGATTCAATCTGGGCGGAAATGCAGGAGAAACCAGCAAGCTTCTGATTCTTGTGGGGATGATCTACCTCATTGTCAGAAGAATCATAAACCCCAAGATTCCAATCCTCTATATCCTCACCGCCATGCTGGTCACCGGATTCTATTCCGGATTCAACCTGGAGTTCATGGCAAGCCATGCCTTTTCAGGCACTCTGTTCTTTGCGGCCACCTATATGGCCACGGACTACAGCTCTGGAGCTTTGACGCCGGAAGGCAAGACGGTTTTCGCCATCGGCGCAGGTGTGCTGACGGCTTTCTTCAGAATTGCCTTCACCTATCCGGGCGGTGTGGGATTCGCCATTCTCATCATGAATGCCCTGGCTCCTCACATTGACCAGAAGCTCATGCCGAGAATCTACGGACACAAGAGAAGGCCGGATGTGAAGTTCAACAGACAGAAAAGAGCATAGAAAAAGAGACCCTGCAGCATCGTCGCGGAAGTACTCTAAGTATCCGCAGCATAGGACGCAACAAAGAGACAGTATAAAAGGAGAGAGGAAGCATGAAATTTATCACCTTTGTCCATAAAGGCAAAGAGCAGATCGGCGTACTGAGCCTGGATGAGTCGAAAGTGCTCAAAATATCGAAGATTCTCGGTCATGAGCGGTATGAGGACATGAACCAGTTCATCGAGGAAGCCACGGAACTGGACCTGGATATCATCGCCCAGGTGCGAATCAACGAGAAAGATCTGGGGACACCCGTGGAAGAAATCCGTTACCTGGCACCCATTGTAAAACCCAAACATGACATCATCTGTGTGGGGGTCAATTATGAGTCTCATCTCAAGGAATCCACCCTGGCGCTGCAGGCGGATCTTTCCAGCCAGAAAAGTCCGGTGTATTTCTCCAAGAGGACCACAAGAATTCTGGGGCATGAAGAGGCCGTCAAAGGATTCTTTGAAATCGATGAAGAGCTGGACTACGAAGTGGAAGTCGCGGTGATCATCGGGAAAAGAGGCATCAATATTCCGAAGGATCAGGTGGAGGACTACATCTTCGGATACAGCATTTTCAATGATGTATCCTCGAGAACACTTCAGAAGGGCCATCTGCAGTGGTATAAAGGGAAGAGCCTGGATACCCACAGTGTGCTGGGACCTGTGATTCTGCATAGATCCGCACTGCCGCTGCCCTTGAAGCTGAAGGTGGAATCCAGGGTCAATGGAGAAGTGAGGCAGAGCTCGAGTACTGAGCTTTTCCTCCATGACATTGCCACCATCGTTTCCGATTTCTCACGAGGCATTACGCTGGAACCGGGTGACATCATCGCCACGGGAACACCTTCAGGTGTGGGCATGGGATTTGATCCACCGAGGTTCATGAAAAAAGGGGACGTGGTGGAGTGTGAAGTGGAAAAGATCGGTATTCTGAAAAGCAGCATTGTGGAGTAAGTGCTCTATCCTACTTAAGTGAATAAGCAATTAAAATGAAAGGAACCGGAAACAATCCTGAAGGATTACTCGGTTCCTTTTCTGATGCATTTTATTGCAGCGTTTCATATTCCATGACCAGAATATGTTAAATAAAATATTATCAATCTGGAAATATTTGTGCTTCATTATTTGGATTTGTTGAATTCTTCCATGAATTTTAGTTATTCTCTCATTAATATTATTGATGAAGTTTTTTAATTGACATATGTCATTAAAAGGGCGTATAGTATTAATAGTCAAGAAATTAACAAAAAGATTAATCTTGAGGATGGGCATCCGAGGTGGATGGGACCCGCCTTTGCAAAGATTTTCATCTATTGCAGCCTTCGAGCTGAACAATAAAAATTATGTATAAAAGGGGAAGAGAAAATGAACGAAGTCAAAGAAAAAGAAGTTAAAATGAGCGAAAAAGTCTATTCAAGACGTGACATGCTGAAGACAGCAGGAAAAGCAGCTGCTGGGGTTGCAGCTGTAGCGGTGCTTCCATCCTTCATCACAGGATGCGACAAGAAGACACCTGAGCTTCCTACAAAAGAAGTGCTGAACTATGAATACCTTGCGGCCAGCGAAGATGCACCACAGTATCCATATCCTTACCAGAAGCTGGATCCAGCCACAACCATGGAAAGAGCGTACGCTTCCTTCTTCAACAAGGGCGGATGCTGCAGAGCGGTCATTGACGGCGTCGTCGGTCAGCTGGGTGATATGGCTGGCTATCCCTGGAATCAGGTTCCAGTAGATGCCTTTGCCAACGGTGCAGGCGGATACGGTGCAGCTTCACTTTGCGGATCTCTTGCAGGTGCAGCCACAGCCATCGGGCTTGCCGTGCCACCAGAAGATGCAGGTGCAGTGACAGCTGAACTTTTCAAATGGTATACCAGCACAGAACTTCCAATCTACCAGCCTGAAGTGGAAAACGAGACGGTAGTTTCCGCATCCGTCAACTGCAAGGACTCTGTGGGTCAGTTCATGGAAGCTTCAGGATACGCCATGGGCGACCCTGAGAGAAAAGCAAGATGTGCGGGTGTTGCAGCGGACTGCGCTGGAAAGACTGCAGAACTTCTGAACGCATACTACAATCTGTAAGAAACAGATTTTTTAAACCATACAGGGAAAAATAAAGGAGAACAGAAATGGGAAAAATAGGAATCACGGAACTGGTACTCATTCTGACCATCGCACTGGTGATCTTCGGACCCTCTAAGCTGCCAGCCATCGGAAAGTCCATCGGGCTTGCCATCGGTGAATTCAAAAACAGCGCCAATAAGATTTCCGAAGATATCATGACCAGCACAGACGACGAGAAGAAAGATGAAAAGAAGAGCGAGTAGGGATAAGGAAAGAAATCTTACCCTGGTCGAGCATCTTACAGAGCTGAGAAACAGAATCATCTATATGGCTGCAGTTTTTGTTGCGGCCGTTCTTCTCAGCTATAGTTTCTCTGAAATCCTTGTAACAGATATGATCGGCATTGTGCCTGACATCAGTTTTGTATTCATATCACCGGCAGAACTGCTGCTGTCTTATATTAAAATCGCTGTGATCATCGGACTTTCTGTTTCTTCTCCCTTTCTGATCATGCAGATCTGGCTGTTCGTAAGCCCAGGTCTGGAGAAGAAGGAAAGAAGAACCATGCTGTTTTCACTGCTATTCGGTGGGGTATTTTTCATACTGGGAGCTGTGTTTGCCTACGTGGGTGTGCTTCCTCTGATCCTCGAATTCTTCATGGGATTTCAGGTGGAAGGCATTGAAGAGATGATCAGTTTCAGCAGCTATCTGTCTCTCATCGTCAACACCGTTCTTTCCTTCGGACTGATCTTTGAACTGCCGAGCATCATGGTGATCATGACGAGATTCGGCATTGTGAAAGTCCGCTTTCTGAGAAAGAACAGAAAATACATCATCCTTGTCATCTTTGTGGTGGCTGCGGTGCTTACACCGCCGGATATCATATCACAGACACTATTAGCCCTTCCCATGATTCTTCTGTTTGAACTGGGTATATTCCTGTCTCGTATTGTGGAACGCAAGAGAGACAAGGAAGAATAATATCACGGAAAACAGACGGAAGATCATACATGAATTCTCTGCACGGATGTAGGTACCCCCTAGATTCCTGCAGAGTTTTTTTAGCTTTCTGTTTTAAGAAAAGCTGAAAACAAGGGTATGCTCAAGATAAGACTATGCTTTGAAAAGGAGTTTCTGATGGAAGGAGGGCTCTCTGAGAAGAAATCCATTCTGTATGCGTTTCTGGTTGCATCGCTGACCACACCACTGGGGGCTTTTCTCATCTATCCTCTTCTCAGGAATTTCACAAGCTCTGTCATGGGGCTCCTTCTGGGATTTGTCACCGGGGTCCTCATCTACATCTCGGCTGCCCATCTTCTGCCTGAAGCCAGTGAGCATGAGAAGGACCATTCCTACATGTCTTTTCTTACAGGTGTGGCATTCTCCATCCTTCTGTATTTCGTTAAATAAGAAATAGATGGAAATGATTTCCTGTGATTTCAGGAAGGTTTCTGAATAATACGGTATAATGACTTCATACAGATGAGTGGACCTGCCCATTCATCAATAACAAAGAAAAAGGAAAGAGAAGGATGGAACTGCTAAACTTAAGAGAAGAGCGCGATCATTTTGAAAAAGAGCTTCTGGAGAAATATCATGGGACACTGCTCACGTTGAGAGCGAATTTCCCGGGAATGGACAAGCGTCATGAGAAGGCGGACCATGCCGTGGAGATCCTTCTTGAGGAAGCAAGAGGGCGATTCAGACCCGTCCATGAAGAAAGGCTGAATAATGCAGAAGGACTCCAATATTTCATCCTTCTCAAGGAAAGCCCTGCTGAAGTGAAACAGGCAACCCTTTCCCTGGAAGAGAATCATCCACTGGGGAGACTCATCGATATGGATGTTAGAGATGAGGAGAAGATCTGGTCCAGAAGAGACTTCTCTCTACCAGGGAGGAAGTGCTATCTCTGTGATGATCTGGCTGTGCACTGCGTAAGGTCGCAGAAACATTCCAGAGAGGAAGTGGTTTCCTATTTCATCAGCAAGGTGGATGCTTACATGAAAAGCGGAATCACCCAGAACCATGAGAAGTAGACGATGGTGTCATTAAGATAAGGAAGAAGGTACAGAGCGGAAAGAGAAAAAGAACTGAAAGCATGTCGGGGAAGCCCAGACATGTTTTTTTATGGGGGAATAATTACAGAAGGTTGGACTTTAGTGACCATCAGCCTACAGATCGGACAAAGAGGATTCGTGTATAGGTTTTCTGTCCAAACCAGATATGAAATGGTTTCATGAAATCTTTACATCAAAGCAACTTTGTGGTAAGATTAGAGTTGTCACTTATGCGAATAAGTCGATGTCAGACGCGAAATAATTTGATTTGTTATAAAGCAATGATGAAAATATTTAATATTCTAAAGGAGGAATTTGAGATGATTGAATTCAAGAATGTCAGCAAGAAATTCAAAGACGTCACCGTCCTGAAAGACATCACATTTGAAATCGAAGAAGGAAATCTCGTAGTGCTCATCGGCCTGTCCGGCTGCGGTAAGACCACTACACTGAAAATGATCAACAGACTCATCAAGCCGACCACAGGAACCATCACCATAAGCGGGGAGGATATTTCTACGAAGGATCCCATCGAGCTGAGAAGAAACATCGGCTATGTCATCCAGCAGACAGGACTCTTTCCACACATGACCATCCGTGAAAATACGGAAATCATTCCGAGAGTCGAAAAGCTGGATAACGAGAAGATTACGAAGAAGACCCTGGAACTCATGGAAATGGTGGGACTGGATGAGGAATTCCTGGACCGTTATCCCAATGAGCTTTCCGGTGGACAGCAGCAGAGAGTGGGCGTGGCCAGAGCTTTTGCCCTGGACCCTGATGTCATCCTCATGGATGAACCGTTCTCGGCGCTGGACCCCATCACAAGAAACTCCCTTCAGGAGGAGCTTGTGAATCTCCAGAGCAAGGTGAAGAAGACCATCGTCTTCGTCACCCATGACATGTCCGAAGCCATCAAGATCGCAGACAAGATCTGCATCATGGACAAGGGAGAGATCATTCAGTACGATACACCGGAAAACATTCTGAAGAATCCGGTGAACGAATTCGTTTCACAGTTCGTCGGAAAGAACAGGATCTGGGAATCCCCTGAATACATCCGTGCAGAGGACATCATGATTGAAAATGCCGTCTCCTGCGTATCCACACTGTCCCTGAACAAAGCCCTGGACAAGATGAGAGATGCCAAGGTCAACAGCATTCTTGTGGTGGACGACAAGACAAAGAAAATGGTGGGACTTGTGAAGCCCAAGCAGATTGCCAAGGTGAAAGATCGAACCGTTCCTGTGAAGGACATCATGGTCACGGACTTCCAATCGGCGAAGCCGGGAGACTCCATCGTCGACCTTCTGAAGGTGGCGGACGAAAACAATATTTCAGAAATCCCGGTTCTGGATGAATCCGGAAAGATTCTGGGTCTGGTGACGCAGAACAGCCTCATCACCACATTAAGCCAGCAGTATTTTGAAGACGGGGAGGTGCTTTAATTGAACGTATTAAATTACATAACGAATAATTCGGATCAGGTATTAAGGCTGACCCTGGAGCATATTGAGCTTACGGCCATCGCAGTAGGTCTGGCTGTACTCATCGGCGTACCGCTGGGTATACTCATCAGCTATTTCAGAAAAGCCAGCAAGACAGTGGTCGGTGGAGCAAACGTGGTGCAGGCCATTCCATCCATGGCCCTTCTGGGACTGGCCATTCCGCTTCTTGGAATCGGTTCAGTACCGGCGGTTGTCATCGTCATCCTGTACTCGCTGCTGCCCATCATCAAGAACACCTATACCGGTATTACAAGCCTGGATAAGGGAACCCTTGAAGCGGCCAAGGCCATTGGTCTGACCAAGAGCCAGGTGCTTACGAAAGTGCAGATTCCACTGGCGCTGCCCGTCATCATGGCCGGTGTCAGAATTTCAGCGGTAACAGCGGTAGGTCTTATGACCATGGCTGCATTCATCGGTGCCGGTGGACTCGGTTTTCTGATCTTCTCAGGAATCAGTACCACCAATAATGCACAGATTCTGGCAGGTGCCATACCCGCAGCGCTTCTCGCTCTGCTTGTGGATAACCTCTTCAGCACCATCGAGAAACTGGTGACGCCGATTTCCCTTCAGCAGACTGGAGATGCCTCCAAAGAAAAGCTGAAGAGTCAGCGAAAAATCCAGAAGGGAATCCTTGCCGTCACCGCAGCAGTCCTTGTAGTGCTCTTCACGATCACAGCATTCAGTGGTGCTGGAAACTCCAAAGAGACCATCACCATCGGTGGAAAGGACTATACAGAGCAGTTCATTGTGGTCCATCTCATGGCGGACATGATTGAAGACAGAACGGATCTTTCCGTCATCCGTAAGGATAACCTGGGCGGAACCCAGGTGGCCTTCAATGCGCTGAAGAGCGGAGACATCGATCTGTATCTGGAATATACCGGAACCATCTACGGAGACACCTTAGGGTATTCGCCTAATTCCGATATGGTGGAGGTCTATGAGACCAGCAAGAACGATCTCAAGGAACTCTTTGACATTGATGCCTTGACACAGTTCAACTACAACAATACCTACGTCCTTTCCGTGAAACCGGAAACTGCGGAGAGATACAATCTGGCGAAGATCAGTGATCTCAGAGATGTGGCGGACGAGCTGACCATCGGTTCCACGCTGGAGTTCCTCAATCGTGAAGATGGTATCATCGGCCTTGAAAAGCATTATGGATTCACCTTCGGAAACGAAATCGGAATCAACGGAGCCAACAAGTATCTGGCCATTGACAACGGAGAAACAGACATCACAGATGCTTTCTCCACTGATGGACTGCTGAAGAAATTCGGCCTCGTGATGCTGGATGATGATTTGAACTTCTTCCCGCCCTACTATGCAGTACCGATTTTAAGAAGTGGTCTCCTAGCAGAGCACCCTGAAATCGAAGATGCGCTGGATGCACTGGGAGAAGTGCTGACCAATGAAATCATGATTGAGCTGAACTATCAGGTGGATGAACTTCAGAGGCAGCCGAGAGCTGTTGCAAGGGAATTCCTTCTGGAACAGGGGCTCATCGAAGAATAGTATTTCGGATATTGAAAGTAACAGAATGACAGAAATAGGAACATGGAAGGATCAGAATCTCTTGAAGGGAGGCTGATCCTTCTTTTTCGCTTCTGCACATACAGTTTCTGGGGAATGGGACTTTCAGAGATCGCAAAAGAGATAGTATCCCGAATTGCTGATATTGGAAAATCATTGTCAAAGTATTTTGACAATGGATAGCATAATGCTATACTTAAAAAAACAGCGCATTTTAGAAAGGGGAGAACTGTATGAATAGAATCATCGCACTGAACTCCAACACCTATCATGGATACAGCCTTGAGGATGCCTTCGAGGGCATGGATCGGGCAGGCTTTGGTTATGTGGAGCTGACAGCCACAAAAGGATGGACGGAGCATGTCTTTCCCACCATGAGCCTGGAGGAGCTGTGGCAGATCAAAGCAGATATGGTCAGACGCGGCGTTACACCCTTTGCCCTCAGCGGACATACGAATCTCATGGATGAGGAGAGACTGGAGGATTTTCTCATGAACATGAGACTGGCCAAGTTCTTCGGCTGCACCTATATTCTTTCTTCCATCGGCGAAGCGCATCTGGAGGATAAGAAGGAAATTTCCGATGAAGAAGTGGCGGAGCGGGTGAAGGAGCTGGTACCATTTCTGGAGGATTATGAGCTGACGCTGTGCCTGGAAAATCATGGAAAGCATGGCACAGGTAGACAGCTGAAGGACATTGTCTCTAGAGTGGGCTCTGACAGAGTAAAAATCAACTATGATACGGCCAATGCCATCTTCTACGGAGATGTGAATCTGGAAGAAGATCTGCTCTCCTGCATTGATTATGTAGGTTTTGTGCATCTCAAGGACAAGAAGGGTGCTCAGAAAGAATGGAATTTCCCGGCCATCGGAGAGGGCAATCTGGATCTTCTCATGGTGATCCGTCATCTGGAGGAAAGAGGCAACGACAGTCCCCTGAGCATCGAGATCGAATTCACCAGTGACGGGCCCAAGGATCTGGAAGAAGTGCATCGGGCGGTGAAGACGTCCTATGATTACCTGACTTCCAGAGGCTATGAGATTCCCTAGAAGGAGGGAGATAGGATGATAAAGATCGGCATTGTGGGATTCGGCGGAATGGGAGAAGTCCATTTTCTGAACTACGAAAAAATAGCGGATGCCAAGGTTACGGCCATCGTAACCGGCAGTGAAGAAGGAAGAAGAAAAGCGGAGAAATACGGCCTTGCCTCCTACAGCAGCATACAGGAGATGACAGAAAAGGAAGACATAGAGTTGGTGGACATCTGCACACCCACTTTCCTTCATAAACCCCATGTGCTGGAAGCGCTCCGGGCAGGAAAGCATGTCATTGTGGAGAAGCCCATGGCACTTCATGAAACGGATGCGATGGAGATGTTCAGCGCGGCGGATGAAGCGAAGAAGCAGCTCTTTGTGGCCCAGGTGCTTCAGTTCACCAGGGAAATGGAGATCCTTCGTGACTATGTTAATAGCGGAGAACTGGGGAAACCCCTGGATGGATTCTTTCTGCGCACAGCAGGGAAACCCGGATGGAGTCAGGGTGGCTGGCTGTTCAACAAGGAGAAGAGCGGAGTTATTCCCTTTGACCTGCATATTCACGATCTGGATATGATCGTCAGCCTCTTCGGAGAGCCGAAAAGCTATTCCTATACCTCTTCGGGAAACATGGGCATCGGGTATGATGAGCAGTACCGCATGACCTATCATTTCGATGGACTCAGCGTGGCGGCAGAGGCTGCCTGGTATAATGCGGACTTTCCCTTCACCCAGAGGTGGCGGGTCTATTTCGAGAAAGGTCTTCTTGTAAGCGAAGGCGGAAAGCTCACCCTCTATCAGAAGGATGAAAAGCCGCTGGTCTTCAACACCGAAGAGAAGGTATTGGTCTCCACAGGCATCAATCTTCCCCCCACGGGCATGTTCTACAACGAACTGTCGCACTTTCTGGACTGCATCAGAAAAGGCGAGTCTTCACCTGTGGTGACCAGAAAGCAGATTCTCATCTCCATCCGGGTGCTGGAGGATCTGGTCTTCAGAGACAAGGATGAGACGGAAAAATAAAATAGAGAAGAGCCAAAGTCATAGAAGCATAGCGATGTGCTTCTATGACTTTTTCAATGGTGTAAGGATATTTCTGAAATTTGATAAAAGTGCCACGGAAAGGTTGACAATTGAAGATGGTTTATCTACACTAAAAATGTAATCCATTACATTTCAGAAAATTGGCTTTATTCACAAACTGCTCTGCCTGCAGAAGCAGAAAGCATGAAGGAAAGCACCTTTGGACAGGAACATGTTTGTGATTATGCAAAGAAAAATGGTGAGGAGGAGGGACCATGGCAACCATATCGGATGTGGCTAAGGAGGCGAGGGTTTCCGTGGCCACGGTATCCCGGGTACTGAACAACAAGGAATCCGTAAGGAAGGAAACACAGCAGCGTGTATATGACGCCATTGAGAAACTGAACTTTCAGCCCAATCTTCTTGCCCGTAATTTCAGAAGAAGCGAAAGCCGTGTGATCCTCATCATCACACCCAACATCACCAATCCTTACTATGCCCACATCCTTACAGGAATAGGAGAAACCGCCAGCAGCCTTGGCTACAGCGCACTGATCTTCAATACGGGCGGAAGCCTTGAAAAAGAGAAGGAAGGCATGGAAATGCTGAAGCTAAGGAGAGCCGACGGAGCCATTCTTCTTGCAAGCTCCATGGAAAGTCCGCATCTTCTGGAATACGTGGAAAGCCACCCTGTGGTCCAGTGCTCTGAATACGATGGTGCATCTGGCCTGCCCAGGGTGAGCATCGACAACCATCTGGCTGCAAAGGAAGTGGTGGAGTATCTCATAGACTCCGGTCATGAGAAAATCGCCACCATCAGTTCGAAGAACACCTACATTTCCACTAAGGAAAGGCTTGATGCCTACAGGGAAACCATGAAGGACCATGGCCTGAAAGTGCCCAGGAGCTACATTGCCCACGGGGATCCCGACTATTCCTTTAAAAGCGGAAAGAAAGCGGCCATGAAGCTTCTGTCTCTGAAAGAAAGACCCACTGCGATTTTCTGCATCTCCGACACGCTGGCTCTGGGGACCATCAGCGCCGCCATGGAAATGGGGATAAAGGTTCCGGAAGAGCTTACCGTTACTGGCTTTGACGATGTGGATGATACCACCATGTTTCATCCCTACATCACCACCGTCAAGCAGCCCTGCTACGATCTGGGAATGCGCGCCATGAAGCTTCTCTTTGACCGGATGATGAAGAAGGAGATCAGCGATAAAAAGGTGATCCTTTCCCATCAGTTTGTGATCAGAGAATCCTCGGCACCCTATAAACCCTGATGCCCATCTGGAGCATATCCAGATTCACTCATAGATCAAAAAAACACTAGGAGGATGTAAAATGAAAAAAGTTCTAGGTATCGTGCTGTCTCTCAGTCTTCTTCTGACACCGCTTCTAGCAGCCTGTGGCACCGATGAGGAAACCCCTTCTGAAACTCCTGCTGAAACACCAGCCGAGGAACCTGCAGAAGAGGAACCAGCCGAAGAGCCTGCTGCGGAAAAGCACAAGATCGGAATACTTGCTCCTGCCGTAACACATGGATGGGTCGCTGCGGTTGCATACAATGCTGAAGTAAGAAGCAAGGAACTGGAAGACAAGATCGAGTATCAGATTCAGACCAGCAGCAATGCGGAGGAAATGACATCTCAGCTGGATGATCTTCTGACCTGGGGAGCAGACGCCATTGTCGCATTCCCACAGTGGGAAGGCATGGAAGTGCCCATTCAGCAGGCCATCGATGATGGCGTTACTGTGGTGAACTTCGACATTGAAATCGCAGCCGATGGCGTATACAGAGTAGCCGGTGACAACGAGGACATGGGTGTCCAGGGTGCCAACTACATCGTGGAGAAGATCGGAGAAACCGGTACAGTGGTCATGCTGGAAGTGCCTACATCCGGTTCTGTGTCGGAACTGAGAAAGAAGGGCTTCGTGGATACCATGGCAGAAATCGCACCGGACATGGAAATCATCACCTATGCCACCAAGTTCACCCGTGAAGACGGACTCAAGGACTTTGCGGATATTCTGATCAGCAATCCACAGATTGACGCCGTCTACTCCATGGATGATGAAACCTCCATTGGTGTGCTCCAGGCCATCAGTGAAGCAGGAAGAACCGACATCAAAGTGGTCACCGGTGGTGGCGGCATGCAGGAATACTTCAGAATGATGCCTGAAAATGAAGACATCTGGATTCAGTCTGCGCTTTACAGCCCAGCCATGGTCATGGACGCTGTGGATATGGCAGTGGCCATTCTGGACGGAGAGATGGTGGAAGAAGTGAAGATCATTCCTACCACCATCGTAGACAGAGACAATTATGAGGATTTCCTGGATGAAAATTCACCATACTAGAAGGATTCCTGAAAACAGAATGTGAAGTAAAATCGAAGAGGTTATGGGGTTTCCATAACCTCTTCCTTGAAAGAACGGATGTGATGACAGTTGAAAATCGAAATGCGAAATATATACAAGTCCTTTGGAGACAATGAAGTGCTGAAAGATGTGAGCTTCCATCTGGAAGGTGGAGAAATTCTGGCCCTCATCGGAGAAAACGGCGCAGGAAAGTCCACGCTCATGAATATTCTGGGCGGGGTGCTTCCGGCAGACAGCGGAAGCATCGTGATCGACGGCAGGGAAGTCTTCTTCCATAAACCGGCGGATTCCCTGGAATCAGGCATCGCCTTCATTCATCAGGAGCTGAATCTCATCAATGACCTGCCGATCTATGAGAACATGTTTCTGGGCAGGGAGCTGAAGAACAGGTATAACCTGCTGGATCTTACTACCATGGAAAAAGAGACCCAGGAAGTCTTTGACCGAATGAACATCGAGCTGAATCCCAGAACCATGGTGGGGAGCCTGGATGCCTCCTACAAGCAGATTGTGGAGATTGCCAGAGCCATCATGATGAATGCATCCATCATCATCATGGACGAGCCCACCACATCGCTTACGGAAACGGAAATCACCAGAGTCTTTTCCATGATGAAGACATTGAAGGAGCATGATGTGGGCATCATCTTCATCTCCCACAAGCTGGGAGAAGTCATGAGCTTCTGTGACCGCTACATGGTCCTTCGGGATGGGGCTTTAGTGGGAGAGGGTCAGATTTCTATGGTGAACACCGATGCTCTGGCCAGACTCATGGTGGGCCACGAGGTGAGAACCGAAGCCCTTCAGCGAAACATCGAAAAGAGAGAAGAGGTTCTGCGCATCGAAAACTTCTCTAGACCCCATGCCTTCCAGAATGTGTCCTTCACTGCCCATAAAGGGGAGATTCTCGGTATCACGGGACTTCTGGGGGATGGAAGAAGTGAACTGTTTCTGTCCATCTTCGGCGCCGATGACTATGAGGAAGGAGAAATCTATCTGAACGGAAACAAGGTGAAGATCCACAGCACCTACGATGCCATGAAAAAAGGCATCGGCTATCTGCCGAGAAACAGGAAGGAGAACGGCATTCTTAAAGACATGGACATCTTCGATAACGGCTCCATCGTCACCTGGCCCATCTTTGCCAGAAGGGGCATCATTGATTTCAGAAGACAGGATGAGGAGTTCAGAAAGCAGGTGGATCGTCTGCGCATCAAGATGGGCAGGATGCAGGATTCCATCAATAGCCTTTCAGGGGGCAATCAGCAGAAGGTGGTCCTGTCCAAATGGCTCACAGCCAATCCGAAGCTTCTGGTGCTGGATAATCCCACTCAGGGCGTGGATGTGGGCGCCAAAGAGGATATCTACGACATCATCATGGATCTCATTGATGATGATATTGCAGTCATCGTCCTTTCCAGTGAAGCCCAGGAGATCATCAGGGTCTGTGACAGAGCTCTTGTGATGTACCATGGCCGAATCCAGGGAGAGGTATCCGGAGACGAAATGAACGAACATACTATCATGAAGCTTGCCACTGGCGGCACATTGAGCTGAAAAGGGACGGTGTAGTAGGAATATGAAGAAAGCACAAGAAAAGAGAAGCAGAAATCTTCTGACATGGTTTAGAGACAGCTGGAAAGCGAATCCTCTGTTCTCAACGGCTGTGGCGCTGATCATCATGATCATCCTGCAGACCTGGACACTGGGCTTTGACTATGACTCCTTCGGGGCATGGTTTCTGTCCTGGACCAACAACTGGATCAATATTCTGAGAAACAATGCAGGGGTCGGCATCATCGCCCTTGGCATGACTTTCGTCATCATATCGGGGGGGATCGATCTTGCGGTGGGCTCCACACTGGTGGCCACCGGAGCGGTGCTTATGATGCTCATCGACAGCGGTCCCAAAGGAATCCTTGGCGCCATCGGACTGACCGGAATAGCGGCGTTCATCGCAGCGATTCTTCTGAGTGTCGTCTTCGGAAGCATCCTGGGCGGCCTCATCGGTCTTCTGGTGACCAAGGGGAAGATTCCGCCCTTCATCGCCACCCTGGGCGCCATGAAAGTCTATCGGAGCGTCACCCAGCACTTCATGCAGGGGTATAATCCCACCGTGCCAAGACCGTTTCTTCAGATTTCAAGCTTTCGCATCGGCAGTTACATGGTGATGCCCATCCTGTACTGGCTGGTCATTGCAGCGGTGCTCTACTATATTTCCAAGCGGACCACCTTCGGTCGTCAGGTCATTGCCGTGGGGTCCAACGAAAGAGCGGCGAAGCTCTCCGGTGTCAACGTGCACAAGGTGAAACTGAAGGTCTATGCCCTCATGGGGCTTCTGGTGTCCCTTTCTGCCATCATCCAGGTATCCAGAATCGGTTCCATGGACTTCTCCAATGCGGGAAGCGGAAATGAGATGGATGCCATCGCGGCGGCGGTTGTAGGTGGAACCAGCATGAGTGGAGGGAAAGGGCTCATCATCGGAACCGTATTCGGGATGCTGATCATTGCCGTGATGAATAACCTTCTGAATCTCTTCGGCGTACCACCGTTTTTAAGAGAAGCCTTCAAGGGACTCATCGTGGTGCTGGCGGTGCTGCTGCAGAAGAAGGAATCCGTTTAGGGAAAGATCGGGAAGGCCAGAGAAGATGGAGAAAAGCCTTCCAGGAAAGATCAGCTGTGATCCATCAGAAAGAGGTGAAATAAATGGATAAAATCAGACTGGGATTTATCGGATGCGGGAAAATAGCCCAGGTCCGGCATATTCCTGAAGCACACAGAAGAGAAGATGTGATTCTGGCGGGATACTTCAACCGAACGAGAAAGAAAGCGGAAGACATGGCCTCGCAGTACGGGGGGAAGGTCTATGACACCTATCAGGAGATGCTGGAAGATGAGCATATAGATGCAGTGGTGGTCAGTGTAGCCAACATACTCCATGCGGATGTGACCATCGAAGCGCTGAAGAAAGGAAAACACGTGCTCTGCGAGAAACCCATGGCCATGACCCTGGAAGAGAGTGAGCTTATGGTGAAGACAGCAGAGGAAGAAGGGAAAGTCCTTGCCATCGGACATAATCAGAGACTGAATAGTGCCCATGAGAGGGCAAGGGAGCTCATTGAGGAAGGAGCCATCGGGAAGGTGCTCACCTTCCGTACCACCTTCGGACATGGAGGGCCGGAAGAATGGAGCTCCAGTCCAGGAAAGGATGTATGGTTTTTCTATGAAGATGCAGCAGGTATGGGCGCCATGGCGGACCTTGGCATCCACAAGACTGACCTCATCGAATTTCTCACCGGCCAGAAAGTGGTGGAAGTCAGTGCCATGATGGGTACCCTGGACAAAAAAGGGTCCAAAGGGAATCTCATATCCGTGGATGACAATGCCATCTGCCTGTTTAAAATGAGCGAAGGAGCTCTGGGAACCATGACTGTATCCTGGACCTACTATGGACCGGAAGACAACAGTACGGTGATCTATGGAAGTGAGGGCATCCTTTCGGTCTATGAGGATCCGGACCATCCGCTGAAGATCGTGAAAAAGAATGGAGAAGTGCTGACCTTTGAGGTGGATGAAATGCAGACCAACGATAATCAGACCAGTTCCGGGGTCATCGATGTGTTCATCGATGGTATCAGAAGCGGGGAAGATACAATTCTTTCCGGAAAGGTGATACTTTCCGCCATGCGGGCGGTATTCGCCTGCGAGCAGTCCTTTGATGAAGGAAAAACTGTGAAGATTGAAGAGAATGGAGGGATGAAAGCGTGAAGCTGGGATTTGTCAGTGCGATTCTACCAGATAAGACCTTTGAAGAAATGATCGATATAGCCAGCGAGCTAGGCTATGCCTGCGTGGAAGTAGCCTGCTGGCCCGTGGGAAAAGCCGAGAGAAGATATGCCGGGGTGACCCATATCGATGTGGAGCAACTGTCCGATGAAAAAGCGGAACATATCCTTGACTACTGCAGAAACAAGAAGGTGGAGATTTCTTCTCTCGCCTACTATCCCAATCCCATGGATGGCAATCTGGAGGCCAGAGAAAAAACCATTGCACACCTTAAGAAAGTCATTGAAGCCAGTGCGAAGCTGGGTATAAACATGGTGACCACCTTCTTAGGTAGGGATCAGGGTAAAACAGTGAAAGAGAATCTGGAACTCTTCAGGGAAATCTGGCCGCCCATCATCGCCCTTGCAGAAGAGAAGAAGGTGAAAATCGCCATCGAAAACTGTCCCATGCTCTTTGGGGAGGACCAGTGGCCTGGAGGACAGAACCTGTTCACCTCCCCAAAGATCTGGAGAGAGATCTTCGGCATTGCGGACAGTCCGAATCTGGGCATCAACTTTGATCCCAGTCATATGATCTGGCAGATGATGGATTATGTGGAGCCGGTCTATACATTCAAGGACAGGATCCTCCATGTGCATTTCAAGGACATCAGGCTGTTTCAGAAGAAACTCGATGAAGTGGGAACCATGGCGTATCCACTGGAGTACATGAGTCCCAAACTTCCCGGATTCGGGGATGTGGACTGGGGTGCACTTGTTTCAGCGCTGAACGAAATCGGCTATGACGGATATGCCTGCATCGAGATTGAGGACAGAGCATTCGAAGGAAGCGAAGAGAAGGTCCTGGACAGCCTGAAGATCTCAAAAAGATACATGGAGCAGTTTGTCATCTGAAAATCTGGGAACCATTTGATAATCAATAAAATGTAAAAGAAAGAGGCTGCACAGATCAGAAAATACCGTGCAGTCTTCTATTTGATTTCAGTAAATTTCCTTTGATTCCTTGATTGAAATGGTTTATTGTATAAGTAATGAAATTAAATTTCATCAAGGGAGTGGTATTTTGAGTAGTGTTTTTAGAATCAGAGAAGGATTTTCCACTTATACGGAAACAGAAAAGAGACTTGCAGAATATATTCTGGAGCATAAGGAGGAAGTGGTCAACTACAGTGCACAGGTACTGGGAGAGAAAGTGGATACTTCTGCTGCAGCAGTGGTCCGTTTTGCGAAAAAGCTTGGATTTAAGGGATATACCGCTCTGAAGGTGGAACTTGCAAGGGATCAGAGCGTGGATCAGGTTGATTTTGATGACATCATCAAAACCGAGGATAGCGTTTCAGTCATGGTGAGAAAAGCCCAGGCCATGAATATCAAGACCATAGAGCAGACCTATAAACTGATCAATTCAGATATGCTGGAAGAGGCCATCGGTAAACTGATAGAAGCGGAAACCATCTATCTTTTTGGAGTAGGAGGATCAGGCATCGTCTGTGATGACCTGGTGAACAAGCTGATCCGTATCAATAAACGGGTTGTGTTCAATAAAGATCCTCATATCCAGCTGGCGGCAGCTGCTCATATTACAGACCGGGATGTGGCTGTAGGTATCAGCTACAGTGGAAATACAAAAGAGGTCAATGCAGCCATGGCTCATGCCGAGCATGTGGGGGCTTATACGGTTGGCGTTACACAGATGTCGAAATCAAAGATGTCAAAAATCTGTGATGCGCTGCTTCATGTGCCGACGGAGGAAAAGGAGCTGAGACTCGGTGCAATTCAATCAAGAAACTCCTCGCTGGTCATAACGGATCTTCTCTATTTCGGCATCACCAAAGCAAATATCAGTCATGCCAAGGAGAGTCTCAGAAACACCAGAGACATCATCAACGAACTCAGATAACTAAATGAATCAGGTAAATTGAAGGGATTCTTAAATGGATCCCTTTGCTTTTTCTCTCATCATCTGTCTGGTCGATATTCATGCTTGCATGTAATTTAATTCTAATTTTTTGTAATTATTATTGAAATTTAATTTCAATAAGCATATAATGGGATTATAAAATCGAAAAGGAGAGTGAAGCCGTGATAGACTTAAATCTTCTAGACACAGAAGGTGTCAATGAAAATTCCAGAAATATTGACAAGAAGAGTACATTAGAAGTTTTAGAAACCATAAACAGAGAAGACCAGAAAGTAGCTGAAGTAGTTCGTGAAATACTACCGGACATTGAAAAAGCCATAGAAGCGATTTATGAAAAAGTCAGAAATGGTGGTAGAATCATTTATATTGGAGCTGGTACATCAGGAAGACTTGGTGTACTGGATGCATCAGAATGTCCACCAACCTATGGTGTGGATCCGGGACTTGTGAGAGGGATCATTGCGGGAGGATATAAAGCACTTCACAGCGCAATAGAAGGTGCAGAAGATGTGAAAGAAGAAGCGGTGAAGGATCTTGAGGACATCGGATTTTCCAATCAGGATGCCCTTGTGGGTCTTGCAGCATCCGGGAGAACACCCTATGTCATCAGTGCACTGGAGTATGCCAATAAGCTTGGTGCTGTAACGGCTTCCATCAGCTGCGTGAGGAATGCGGAAGTCTCAAAGACTGCTCAATACCCGATCGAAGCGATTGTAGGACCTGAAGTGGTAACAGGCTCCACGAGAATGAAAGCAGGAACTGCTCAGAAACTGATTCTCAATATGATATCCACCACAGTCATGATCAAACTCGGCAAAGTATATGGGAACCTTATGGTGGACGTCAAGGCAACCAACAGAAAGCTTATGGTCAGAGCGAAAAGAATCATTGAAATGACCACGGACCTGCGAGGCAGTGAGGCGGAAGAACTCTTTATAGAGAGCGGATTTTCAGTAAAGACAGCCATCGTCATGAACAAGACGGGGTCAACGAAGGAAGAGGCGGAAATTCTTCTGGATCTTAATGAGGGAAGAATCTCCAGAGCCATCGAATACACAGAGAAAAGTGAGGAAAAACACTATGAACAATGAAATGGAAATGATCATCTTCAACATCATCAATTATGCGGGCACTGCAAAAGGGCTGGCCTATGAAGCTCTGAATGAAGCGGAAAAAGGAAACTTCGATAAAATTCCTGAACTGATGAAAGAGGCAGACCAGAATCTGCTGGAAGCCCATAAAGTCCAGACGTCCATCATTCAGGCAGAAGCCAGAGGAGAAAAGCCTGAAGTATCAGTGCTTTTCGTCCATGCACAGGATCAGCTGATGACAGCCATGGAATCCAAGACACTGATTGAGTCACTGATCAGGATGCATAAGAAGATCGACGGGGTCAAGTAATGCTGGCGATCGGACTGATGTCTGGGACTTCTCTGGACGGAGTGGACACAGCATTGTGTGAGATAAAAGGACAGGGTCTGGATACTGATATCAGACTTCTTGATTTCATGACCTATGAGATCGATCCGGATCTGAAGGAAGAAATCAGATGTGTCATCCGAAATGAAGAACCGATAACAGACCTGATAACGTCACTGAATTTCAGAATCGGGAAGCTGTTTTCCCATGCGGTGAAGGAAATACTGCATAAAAACGGATTAAGTGGGAAAGACCTGGCGTTTATCGCCTCCCATGGTCAGACCATTTATCATATTCCGAAGGATACAGACAGGCTTGTCAGAAGTACCCTTCAGATCGGAGAACCCGCCGTCATTGCCTACGACCATGGTGTAGATGTGATCTCGAATTTCAGAACGATGGATATGGCTGCAGGAGGAGAAGGTGCCCCCTTAGTTCCTCTCAGCGAGTTCATCCTCTATGGAGAGAAAGAGAAGACCATCGCGCTTCAGAATATCGGTGGGATAGGCAATGTCACTGTGATGCCCAAAGGTCAGAAAGAGGAAGACGTTTTTGCCTTTGATACGGGACCAGGAAATATGGTCATTGACGAAGCCATGAAAGTCCTTTATGGCAGAAGCTATGATAAAGGCGGAGAGGTTGCTTTGTCCGGCCAGGTGGATGAGAAGGTGCTGGATTCATTGCTGACACACCCCTATCTTGCAATGAACCTGCCTAAGTCCACCGGTAGGGAAGATTTTGGAGAGCTCTATACAAGAGAGATTCTACGTAACTGGAACTGCTTGAAAAAGGAAGATCTCATCGCAACTCTGACTCTGTTTACAGCAAGAACCATTGCGGACAGCTACAGGAAGTTCATTATGGAAAAATTCGTGCTGGACAAAGTGATTGTTGGTGGGGGTGGCGCACATAATAAGGCTCTTATTCAGTATCTGAAGGAGCTTCTTCCAGAAGTAGAGGTTTTAACCCAGGATGAGATCGGATTATCCAGTGATGCCAAGGAAGCCATAGCTTTTGTCATTCTCGGTAATCAGACCTATCATAGAGCCTATGGTAATATCCTCGGTGCAACAGGGGCCAGGGAACAGGTGATTCTCGGCAATATTACTCCGAACCCGACTTCGTTTCGTAGAAAGGATGTGTAGTCATGGCGAATAAATGGCAGGTAAAGGAAGAGGAAAAGAAAGAATATCAGTCCTCCATCGGAAGGACGGATTATAACATTCCCATGATCGGATATAAAAGCGCTTTCTTTATCTTTGTATCAGGAATCACTACAGTTTTTGCAGTACCCTATCTGATGTCACTTCTCTTTAACGACTTCAGGCTACCCACGGTGATTATTTCGGGGCTCATCATGGGGTTTTCTGTAGCCTTCTCCCAGTATTACATTGAAAGAAGAAAACAGGCAGACAGGAAATTCTATTTGCTGGGAGGACTGCTCTCCCTGTTCATGGCGGGAGTGTTTTTCTTCCTGTACTACGCGGGTGTACTGTTTTAGATCATGAAACTTTAAAATAAAAATACAATAATAAAACAAAATATCTAAAATATTATTGCAAAAGTAAGCGTTTACGCTTATAATACAAATAAGAAAATGAAAGGAGAAAAGCTATGAAAGTATTATTTGTCTGTTCTCTTGGAATGTCCAGCCAGATTGCCGTGGATGCCTTACTGAAAGAGGCGAAGAAAAACGGTGTCGAGATGGAAGTAAAAGCGGTAAGCACACAGGAATTCGAGGAAGAAGTTTCTCAGAACTGGGATGTGGCCATGGTTGCACCTCAGATCAGACACAGATTCGATGTTCTGAAGGAACATGCTGTCAGCGCTGGTGTGCCTTGCGCACTGATCGAACCTATGGGGTACAGTCCACTGGGCGGCCCTAGACTATTGAAACAGGTATTGAGTCTCAAAAAATAACAATACAAAATAACATCAAAAGGAGAGTACTATGTTCGAGAAAATTTCCCAATTTATGGACGAAAAGCTTTCAACACCGATGGCAAAGCTCGCTGAGCAAAGACATCTGAGAGCGATTCGTGACGGTATCATTGCTACACTTCCTCTCATTATCGTGAGCTCCATGTTCATGGTCATTGCATTCCTCCCAAACCAGATGCCTGAGACCTGGGCCATCACCCAGTTCATCAAGGAAAATCAGTTCAAGATTCTTCTTCCGTATAGAATGTCCATGTATATCATGACCCTCTATGCAGTCTTCGGAATCGGGTACAGCCTGGCCAGATCTTATAAGCTGGATGGACTATCCGGTGGTATCATGGCAGAACTGGCTTACCTTCTGACCATTATTCCAAAGCTTGTTCCTCAGGCTTCCGATGCAGTGAAGGAACTTGCAGCCACATCCCCAGACCTTCAAGGCTACCTTGACAGTGTCGCCACAGGATTTGTCATCCCTATGGGCAGTCTGGGCTCCGGCGGGATGTTCATAGGAATCCTCGCTGCCATCTTCGCAGTGGAAGTATTCCGATTCACCGAGACCAAGAACTTCAAAATCTCCATGCCACCTCAGGTGCCTGCATCTGTGGCAAGATCCTTTGAAGCTCTGGTGCCAACAGCAATCATTCTAATCGTTGTTGCAACCATCACCATGTTTATTGGTGTGGATGTGCATGGCATCATGACCAAGCTTGTTGCTCCGCTTGTATCTGCAACAGATACACTGCCATCGGTACTGGTCATCATCTTCATCGGCATGCTGTTCTGGACTTTCGGAATTCACGGATGGTCCATCGTCGGCACCGTTGCAAGACCACTATGGCTGACACTGCTGGATAACAACTCCGCTGCATACGCTGCCGGAGAAGCCATTCCACATATCGGGCCTGAGCCGTTCTATCAGTGGTTCATCATGATTGGTGGATCTGGTACAACCATCGGACTTGCAATTCTGTTCCTATTGAAATCCAAGTCCGCATACGGTAAAGCGCTTGGTAAGACCGCATTCATACCAGCGATCTTCAACATCAATGAGCCAATGATCTTCGGTGCACCAATCGTACTGAATCCGATTCTGATGATTCCATTCATCATTGCACCAATGCTGAGCGCAACTGTCGCATGGCTGGCTACAAGTCTCGGACTTGTAAACAGAGTAGTTGCTCTGGCACCTTGGACACTTCCAGGACCTATAGGCGCATACCTTGCGACTGGTGGAGACTGGAGAGGAGCAGTACTGAATATCGTGCTGATTCTATTATCCATCGTGATCTACCTGCCATTCTTCAAAATCTACGACAACAAGCTGAAGGCTGAAGAAAGCGGAGAAGCGGCATCAGAAGAAATCGCATAATCAAATATTATTTGAAAGGGGGGTTCTACAATGTGTTTGTAGAGCCCTTCTTTATAGGAATTAGTAAGTGGAATCTGAATGGAGAATAATGACATTGAAAAGACGGACATAAATGAAGGAGGAACCATAATCAAATGAATAAATTGAAAGTTGTAACCATCGGTGGGGGATCCAGCTACACACCGGAGCTCATCGAAGGATTCATAAAAAGATATGAGGAGCTGCCCATCACTGAGCTGTGGCTGGTGGATATCGAAGAAGGCAGAGAGAAGCTGGAAATTGTTGGTAGCCTTGCTAAGAGAATGGTGAAAGCAGCAGGGATTCCGATGAAGATCATGCTCACTCTGAACCGCAGAGAAGCCCTCAAAGACGCTCATTTTGTGACCACGCAGCTGAGAGTAGGTCAGCTGCAATCGAGGATTCTGGATGAGAGAATACCACTTGAACATGGAATCATCGGCCAGGAAACCAACGGTGCAGGTGGGATGTTCAAAGCCCTTCGAACCATTCCAGTCATCATGGAGATCGTGAAGGATATGAAAGAGCTTTGCCCGGATGCCTGGCTGATCAACTTCACCAATCCTGCGGGAATGGTGACAGAGGCTGCCATGCGATACGGAGACTTTCAGAAAGTCATCGGCCTGTGTAATGTACCAGTAGGCATGAAGAAGACTATGGCAAAGCAGCTTCAGGCTGATGAAAAAGACATAGACATGGAAATCGTAGGACTCAATCATCATTTCTTCATGACAAATGTGTTTCACAATGGAGCGAGCAGAATGGAAGAGATTCTGAAAAAATATGAGTCTCTGACAGAAGAAGAGCAGACTTCTATGAAGAACATCATGGTTATTCCATGGTCAAAGGAACTCATTAGGGGATTGAAAGCCATTCCATGTCCCTATCTTTCCTACTACTTCTTCACTAAAGAGCAGCTGGAACATCAGCTGGAGCTTTTTGAAGAAAACAATGTAAGAGCGGAGTTTGTGAAAAATGTGGAAGATGAGCTCTTTGAACTCTATAGAAATGAAGAGCTCCATGAAAAGCCAAAACAGCTGGAGCAGCGAGGTGGGGCATTCTACAGTGATGCGGCGTGTAATCTCATCAGCTCCATCTACAACGATCGAGGAGATATCCAGTATGTGAATACAAGAAACGCAGGAGCTCTGGCGAATCTTCCTGATGACACCGTTGTCGAAGTGGCCTCCAGGATCACGAAGAACGGGCCAGTGCCAATTTCTGTGGGGGAAATTCCCTACGTCATCAATGGAACCGTTCAGAACATCAAGACCTTTGAAAGAATGGTCTGTGAAGCGGCGATTACCGGGAATAAAGATCTGGCCATAGCGGCCCTTACAGTGAATCCCCTTGTTCCATCTGATAGAATAGCTGTAGAAGTGTTTCATGACTTGTTGAAAGCCCATAAAGAGTATCTGCCCCAGTTTAAGGAGGAATTATAGCATATGAGAAAATTAGGTTTATCCATCTATCCCGAGAAATCATCCAAAGAAGAAATCATGTCCTATCTGGAAAAAGGGAAGCACTACGGCTTTTCCCGAATCTTCTCCTGCCTTATTTCCGTGACGAAAAGTCCGGAAGAAATCAAACAGGAATTTCTGGAAACCAATCGTTTCGCCAAAAGCCTGGGGTACGAGGTCATCGTGGATGTATCCCCCCGTGTCTTCAAGGAACTGGGCATCAGCTACAATGATCTGACATTCTTTCATGAGATCGAAGCAGATGGAATCAGGCTGGATCAGGGATTCACAGGTCTGGAGGAATCCCTCATGACCTTTAACCCTTTTGATCTGAAGATTGAAGTGAACATGAGTAACAACACCCATACCATAGACACGATCATGGACTATCAGCCCAATACAGCCAATCTCATCGCCTGCCACAACTTCTATCCCCATATCTATTCAGGACTTTCGGAAGAGCACTTTCTAAGCTGCACAGAAAGATTCAAGAAGCATGGCTTAAGAACAGCGGCATTCATCACTTCTCAGGTGGAAGGGTCCTTCGGACCATGGCCTGTGACGGATGGCCTGCCAACCCTGGAAGTGCATCGAGACAAACCCATGGCTGCCCAGGCTAAGCATCTGATCGCGCTGGGAGGGATTGATGACATCATCATCTCCAACTGCTATCCAAGTGCTAAGGAAATGGAATCTGTGGCTAAAATGAGACTGGATATGGTATCTTTCCTTGTAGAGCTGAGAGAAGATATTCCGGAAATCATGAGGAAAATTGTTCTGGAAGAGATGCACTTCAACCGTGGAGATGTATCAGGCAACTATTTAAGATCCACCCAGAGCAGAGTTAAATACAAGGGAGAGAACTTCGAACTCTTCCATGCTCCGGAAATGATTCGCAGAGGGGATGTCATCATTGAATCCAGTCTGTATGGTCATTATGCGGGAGAGCTTCAGATTGCCCTGGCAGATATGAAGAACTCCGGCAAGAGTAATGTGGTAGGTCATATTGAGGAGAGTGAACATTTCGTTCTCGATGCGATCAAGCCATGGCAGAAATTTAATTTTGTGGAAAAGTAGGGATTCATATGAAGTATATCTGCGTTGATGCAGGGGGAACAAAAACCAGGTTTGCACTATATAACGAGGATGGAAAAGTCCTGGACCAGGAGGTTCTACCCAGCTGTCACTTTATGAAAGTAGGCTATGAGGGAATGGTGGAGATTCTCCATGAAGGGTACAGCGTGCTGAAGGATAGAAACGATTTTTCTGAGAATGAACTGATCCTTTCATTGGGACTTGCCGGGTATGGAAGAGAAGAGAAAATCAGAAGAAGCATAGAAACAGCACTTGCGGACAAATTCAGAAACCAGAGATATGTGCTTCATAATGACATCGAAATAGCCATGGAAGCTGCATTTTCAGGAAGAGACGGCATTATGCTCATCGCAGGTACTGGGTCCATCGCTTTCTGCAGACATCAAGGAAAGATGAGAAGAAGCGGAGGATGGGGGTATCTCTTCGGCGATGAAGGCAGTGCCTACTGGCTTGGCAGAAAATTGCTCGAAGTGTTCTCGAAAGAGGAGGATGGAAGACTTGAAAAGAGTCTCATCTATGATCTTCTGATGAAACATCTGAAGCTTCAGCATGGACATGATCTGATTACTTATGTCAGAGAAACCCTTGGGAACAGAAGAGAGGATATCGCGAAACTTGCACTGATTCTTTACAAGGCCGCATCTGGAGGGGATAAGAGAGCGCTGGAGCTTTATGATGAGGCCGCTAAAGAACTGGCATCTCTTGTCATTGCTGCCGGTAGAGAGACCACCGGGGATGTGGATGTAGCTTATTTTGGCGGTGTATTTGAGGCGAAGGAACTCATATTAGACCCTTTGCGCGCATATCTTCCAGAAAGGTTTACACTGAATAAGCCTGAAGGCTCACCGGAATATGGTGCCTATCTGCTTGCGAAAAAAGATTGATAACTAAAATGCTTTATGGATCCGGAGATTCCCTGGATCCATTTTTTTTCAGCGGAAATCACTCCTGATTTCCAGTAGTTAATATGATTTAACATAATGGTTATGGTGTTTTATATTGATAATCATGCAGAATCAAACATTCGGGCTAAGCATGTCTACTAGTATACTAACATGGGAGATTTTAGGAGAAGTTCACCGTAGGCACTTTTCAGTTCCCGGATTTTAGACTATGATAGTACCATAAAGTGAAAACTGGATGATGAAAGGAAGAGTGAAATGAGTATAGTAAACGATGATTTCATGTTAAAGAATAATGTAGGGAAGAAGCTGTATCACGAGTATGCGAAAGACATGCCGATCTATGACTATCATTGTCATCTGAACCCCAAAATGATTGCAGAAAATGCCAGATTCAGAAATATCACCGACATCTGGCTGGGTGGAGACCACTACAAGTGGAGAGCCATGAGAAGTATGGGATTCAGTGAAGAATACATCACAGGCTCCAAATCCGATTTTGAGAAGTTCGAGGCTTTTTGTGAAACCATTCCCTACACCATCGGAAACCCTCTGTATCACTGGTCTCATCTGGAGCTGAAGATGTACTTCGGCATCGAAGACACCATCAACAAGGAAAACGCGAAGAAGATCTGGGACAAAGCCAATGCGGTCATCGCTGGAGAAGATTTCAACGTGAGAAATCTCATCAGAAAATCCAATGTGAATGTGATCTGCACAACAGATGATCTCGCCGATACGCTGGAACATCACGACGCCATTGCCAGGGATGCATCCTTTGAAACGAAGGTTCTCCCTGCTTTAAGACCGGACAAGCTTCTGAACATCGACAGAGAAGGCTACGCAGAGTACATAAAGATCCTGGGAGACCTGGTGGGATTTGAAGTGAAGGATGCAGATTCGCTGGTCAAGGCTGTAGAGAAGAGAGTGGATTTCTTCCATGAACATGGCGCAAGACTCTCAGACCATGGTCTGGATACGGTATTCTTTGCGGAAGCCACAAAGGAAGAACTGGAAGAGATCATTTCCGCTGCCTTATCCGGCAAGGTGATTTCCAGAGAAGACACAGAGAAGTATAAAACCTTCATGCTGCTGGAACTTGGAAAGATGTACAAGGAGAGAGGCTGGGCTCAGCAGTATCATCTTGGCGCTTTGAGAAACAACAATACCAGAATGTTCAAGAGACTGGGTGCAGACACCGGTTTTGATTCCATCAATGATGAACTCATTGCCGCTTCCCTTTCAAAACTCATGAACACACTGGACAAGGAAGACAATCTGCCAAAGACCATTCTGTATACACTCAATGCCAGAGACAATGATGTACTGGGTACCATGATCGGTAATTTCCAGGGAGAAACAGACGGCATCATGAAGATTCAGTTCGGTTCAGGCTGGTGGTTCAACGATCAGAAGGACGGCATGGAGAAGCAGATGATTTCTCTGGCCAACCTGTCTCTATTGCGCAAGTTTGTGGGTATGCTCACAGACTCCAGATCCTTCATTTCCTACCCAAGACATGATTACTTCAGAAGAATCCTGTGTAATCTCATCGGAAAATGGGTGGAAGAGGGAGAAGCACCAGAAGATTATGAACTGCTCGGCTCCATGGTGAAGGAAATCTCCTACCTGAATGCGGAGAAGTACTTCAATATGTAGGGCCTGTCCGAACATATCAATAAAATAAATCAGAGGACAAAGTGTGAGGGGAAGAGGGATCTTTTCCTCACTTTTCCTGTTCATCAAACACTGAGGAGAGGAAAGGGCATGCCATGATTGGATTCTTCTATGAGCGCTGAACGAAGTCAAGGGTTCACTATGAGAAAGCAGAGAAGGGTTTGGACAGAATGAGAAATGCTGACATAGTTACGCTGTGAAGTGTATAAGTATTTAAAGCTTCTGAAGGTAAAGCTGGAGGGGAAGTCTCTCAGTGAGAAAACGGTAAGAGGAAATGATTGAGCAGGATAGCTTTTTTATAGAATCATAAACGGCAGGGATCCCCATGAACAAAGCCATCCATGTATAATTATTATCCGCCTGACTTGAAATATTATGAATTCCTAATTGACCTACTAGTATACTAGTGGTAAAATTTACATAAAATGACTGCAAAGGTTATCATTTCTCGTAGAGGGATGAAGAGTCTTTGAAGAAGAGTGTAAGATCGGATGGTACCATGAGCATTTTCTTTGTTAAAGTTCATCAGGGGTTATGATGGGGCCGGTTTAGAATATGAGAAGATCTGATCCCAGAGAGGAGTTGCTCCATGGAAGTCAAGGCAAGGAATGTAAAAGAAACTGCGAGAGAGTATGCCTTTCGCACACTGAGAAGAAATATCGTCACGCTGAATCTTTCTCCTGGCAGCATGGTCAGCGAGAAAGAGCTGGCAATGGAAATGGGGATTTCAAGAACACCCACCAGAGAAGCCCTCATTGAGCTCAGTAAAAGTCAGATTGTAGATATATTTCCGCAGAAGGGCAGTTATATCTCGAAAATCGACTACGAGCTGGTGGATGAATCTAGATTCATGCGACTGGTCCTTGAGAAAGCTGTCATTGAGCTGGTCTGTGACAGGGCGTCGGAGAACGATCTGTATGAACTGGAGCGAATCATCAGCCTGCAGCGAAGCTTTTTGGAGGCAGATGCCATCGGGAAGTTCTTCCAGATGGATAACGATTTTCACAGACACCTTTTTGTGATTGCGAACAAGATGCAGGTGTATCATCTGATGGACAGCATGATGATTCACTTTGACCGGGTCAGGATGATGCGGCTTCATACAGACAAGGAGGTGGAGGAGCTGCTGGATGATCATACGGAAATCGTCGCAGCCATCCGAAAGAGAGACAAAGAGGAGGCATCAGAACTGATGACGAAGCACCTGTCCAGATACAAGGTGGATGAAGAACTCATCAGACGAGAGCATCCCGACTATTTCATCAAATGATCCGACCGGACTCAGAAATACATTTAATTGCTTATAAAGAATACTTCTTTATAGAATCAGAAGCCATATAGGGGGTGGTGCCTGGCGTCAGTGGGAAAGAGATACTGTTTTCAGAAGAAACATCTGATGGAAACACACCGTAGTATTGTTACCTATTAAAATATAAAATACAGGGGGACAAAATGAACAAGAAAAAAATTCTAGCAACCTTATCCAGTCTGGTACTCGTCGCTTTCTTCGCAGGGTGCGGACTGACCTCACCAGAAACTCCAGATGAGACTCCAGCAGAAACTCCAGCAGAAGAACCTGCTGAAGGAGAAGAAGAACCTTCAGATGATATGCCTGAAGTGACCTTGGTCTATGCTGAAGTTAATCCACTGGACACCATCGTAGGACAGACTGACACAGCATTCAAAGAAAAAGTGGAAGAGCTTTCCAATGGAAAGATCACCATCGAAATTCAGGCTTCAGGCGTTCTGGGATCTGAAAATGACGTGCTTGACACCATGCTTGGTGGAGGCGGAACAATTGATATGTCCCGTATCTCAGCCTTCGCGCTGACTTCCTATGGCGGAGAAAAGTCCAAGCTTCTTTCCATCCCATACACATTTGTAAACAGAGAACACTTCTGGAACTTTGCTACTTCCGATTTAGCTCCTGACTTCCTGCTTGAGCCATTTGAAAATGGAACAGGAGTAAGAGGACTATTCTACGGAGAAGAAGGTTTCCGTCATTTCTTCACTGTGGATCCTGTAAACAGCATTGAAGACCTGGCAGGCATGAAGCTGAGAGTGTCCAATGACCCTGTCATGAATGGTATGGTCAACGGTCTTGGCGCATCCCCTACAGTAGTATCCTTTGGTGAACTGTACTCAGCGCTTCAGACAGGTGTTGTTGATGGAGCAGAACAGCCCATCGCTAACTACAAGTCCAATGCATTCCAGGAAGTTGCTCCGAACATGATTCTTGATGGTCATACCCTTGGCGCAATCCAGGTCATCATCACCAACGAAGCATGGGACAGCCTGACACCAGAACAGCAGGATATCCTGATGGAAGCTGGCGAATATGCATCAGAGTTCAACAGACAGATTTCCGAAGAAGCTGAAAACGAAGTACTTCAGAGTCTGAAAGACGAAGGAATCAACATCGTTGAAGTTACCGATCCAGCACCATGGCAGGCAGCTGTCAAGGACGTTGTGGAAGCTGAAACAGAAGGCTTCGAAGAACTGTACCAGCAGATCCTCGACATGCAGCCTTAGTCTCTATGGAAATAAAACAGTAAAAGTGTAGGATGATGTAGGACACAAAGGAGCACATCCTTTGTGTCCTACTATTTTTATCAGGAAGAGCATAAGGTAAATCATTTACTTTGTGCGCTTCTTTCATCTATTTAGGAAGCACAAAGGAAATCCCCTCATATCATGTATTTTTAAGGAGGTAAGGTTAAGGTATGCCAAGTTTTTTTGAGAAATTCGATAAGATCAAGCCAGCCTATGATGCAATCTACAATGTAGTCCTGTTTCTCTGCAAGATCTTATTAATCATAGACATACTGATCACTACCATGGCTGTCACAGGTCGTTATGTGGAATTCATCCCCGATCCAGCCTGGAGTGAAGAAGTCGTATTATCCGCCATGTCCTACATGGCTGTGCTGGCCGCAGCGCTGGCCATCAGAAAGAACAGTCATATCCGTATGACTGCATTTGACAAGTACATCCCCGAAAAGGCACTAATTGTTCTGGATATCATATCGGATCTTTTTGTATTCGCACTGGCCATCGTCATGCTCGTGGTGGGCTGGCAGTATGCCGTACAGATCGGTTCAAGAGGTACCTATGTCAGCATGCCTTCCATCTCCAGATTCTGGATGTATTTCCCGATTCCTCTGGCAGGTGGAGCAATGATTCTGTTCCTCATCGAATCACTCTATAATCATCTGAAAAGATTCTATGTTGTAAAGGAGGCGAAGTAAATGAGTGAACAGAGTATGGCCATACTGATTCTTTTAGGCAGTTTCTTAGTTATGATTTTCCTTCGTTTCCCCATTGCCTACGCCGTTGCCATTTCCTCCATGCTGACACTTCTGTATGAGGGTCTTCCTCTTACAACCATAGCGCAGCAGATGGTCAAGGGCATCAGCTCCTTCAGCCTCATGGCGGTTCCGTTCTTCATCACCATGGGTGTGCTCATGGGGTCGGGCGGTATATCGGATAAGCTCATTGCACTGGCCAACTCCTTTGTGGGATGGATGCGCGGTGGTCTTGCCATGGTGAATATCGTGGCATCCTACTTTTTCGGAGGAATCTCGGGTTCCGCGGCAGCGGATACCGCTTCTCTTGGAAGCATCCTCATACCCATGATGGTGGATGAAGGGTATGATGCGGACTTTTCCACAGCTGTAACCATCACGTCTTCTGTGGAGGGACTCCTTGTTCCACCCAGCCACAACATGGTCATCTATGCAACCACTGCCGGCGGTATTTCCGTAGGAAGTCTGTTCCTTGCAGGATACATGCCTGGAGCGATCCTGGCGGTTTCCCTTATGGTCATGTCCTACATCATCTCTGTGAAGCGCAATTACCCAAAAGGAGATAAGTTCAACTTGATGAGTCTCTTGAAGCAGCTTCTGACATCCTTCTGGGCACTGGCAGCGGTACTCATCGTGGTATTCGGCGTTGTAGGTGGTGTATTCACGGCAACTGAATCAGCAGCGATTGCTGTTATCTATAGCCTCATTGTCAGCGTGTTCATCTATAAGGGTCTGGACTGGAAAGGGGTATGGAATGCCCTTGGAGACTGTGTCAACACACTTTCCATCGTCATGATTCTGATTTCCACATCCAGTATCTTCGGTTTCATGCTTACAAGGCTACATGTACCGACTTTGGCTTCCAATGCCATCATCGGATTAACGGACAATCCCATCATCATCGCACTGCTTCTGAACGTGCTTCTGCTGGTTCTGGGTATGATCATGGATATGGCACCGATCATTCTGATCGCAACGCCGATTCTTCTGCCTATTGCAGTATCCATCGGACTCACACCGATTCAGTTCGGTATCATGGTCATCTTAAACTGTGGTATCGGTCTACTGACCCCACCGGTTGGCGCGGTCCTCTTCATCGGTTCAGCGGTGAGTAAGCAGCCCATGGAAAAGATCGTCAAGGCAACGCTTCCGTTCTATGTGGCCATGCTCATAACGCTGCTGCTCATCACGTTCATACCGGCGATCAGCCTGTGGCTGCCATCCCTGTTTGCCAAGTAAAGGAGCCCTATGAAGTTTCAGTTTAATTATGAGACCAAGGCATCGGACCTGTGGCAGCTGTCCATGTATGGCATCTATAAGTCCATGGTGGGACTGGTCAATATCATATTCACTGCCGCCATGGTTCCACTGACCGTGAAATACTGGTCGGAAGTGAACGGGTATCTGAAAGTACTCCTGATCTTGGGACTTTCTCTCTTCACCGTGATTCAGCCGCTTCTGATCTACAGAAGAGCCAAGAGACAGGTGAGTGGAATGCACAAGGATATGGAGATCGGCTTTGACGAGCTGGGTGTTCATGTGAAATCCGGGAAGGAGAAATCCACTGTCAGATGGAAGAAGATGAAGGGAATCGTAAAACACCCCACGCTTCTGGTCATCTATTCCTCAACGAACAGAGGGTATATCCTGAACAATAAAGTGCTTGGAAAGCATCGGGACGCACTCTATGAATATGCGATCAGCAATCTGAAAAAGGTTAAATGACATAAATGAAGTCGTGTACTTGCATGGTGAGAAAGCGGCTTCATTTTTATTTGCGTATATAAGATATTTATATTCTACTATTTAAATGTTAGAATGAAGAAAAGAAAAGAATGGAGAGAATGGGATGAATCGAAACAGTTTAAGCGATATGGCTTATGAACATATCAAAAAGAAGATAATTTATGGGCAGTATCCGCCAAATGAGATGATCAGCGAAAAAATCATATGTGATGAAATCAACAGTTCAAGAACACCTGTGAGGGAAGCCATCAATAGACTGGAGCAGGATAATCTTGTTAAGGTCGTCTATAAAAAGGGGATCATGGTCAAGGATATCACGCTAAATGACATCAAGCTGATTTATGAGACAAGAATTCTCATCGAACCCTATGCACTGAGAAACTATGGTATGAACATCGATAAGGACTATCTGAAGATTCTATGGGAGAAAATGGAGAAATTTGAGAACAACGAAAAATCCTATCAGATCGATGATGAGCTCCATATGTATTTTGTGAATCAGACAGGGAACATCTATCTCATCAACACCATGAGAGCGATCTATGACCATAATATGAGACTTCGCATCTTAGCGGGTCAGAAAGTGGAATATAGAATAGAAAGCACTGTTTCAGAGCATGATGAAATCATATCCCATCTTCTGGAAAGCAGATATGAAGAAGCAGCGGTATCATTGAAAGCACATCTGGAAAAAGCAAGAGAAGCCAGCTATAAAATGATGCTGAGTGAATACAATCTGAATCTGTAAAATAATAATTTAACAGTCAAAGCATGATGAAATTATATTGAGACCGTTTAATTACAGATAATATATGATACCTTCGCTTTATCAGCCCCAATTAATTCTGAATTCTGTAATAATCACCCGAAATTCTGCAAAATAACATAAAATCGAAGAAAGACAATAATTCGGATTGACAACGGTTTCTTATCGTATTATCATTCATGTATACAACACGAATACTTTACGTAAACATATTGTGAGTGTATTTGTGTGATTATATTTTAGGGGGAACAAAAATGAAAAAAATTCTATCCATTGTCTTAGCAAGTATGCTTGCAATTTCCATCACTGCTTGCGGAACAAATGATACACCAGAGGAGACTCCATCAGAGACACCAGCTGAAACACCAGCAGAGACTCCATCAGGTGATGTGGTTGAAGTCCAGATCGGATTTGAAAACTCCATGTCAGAACCAATCGGACAGGCGCTGGAAAAGTGGCAGGAACTGGTTGATGAACAGGGAGATGGATCCATGAAGATCGTCTTGTATCCTGACAGTCAGCTGGGAAGCAAAAACGAACTCATTGACTCCATGCTGCTTGGAGAACCTGTCATGACACTGGCAGATGGTGCATTCTATGCAGACTACGGTGTGAAGGATTTCGGTATCTTATTCGGACCATTCCTTTTTGACACATGGGATCAGGCATGGACACTGACAGAGAGTGACTGGTATCAGGAACAGTCCGGTCTTCTTGAAGAAAAGGGACTGAAACTTGTCACATCCAACTGGAAATATGGTGACAGACATACGATGACAACTACTCCAGTTAATGGACCAGAAGACCTGAAAGGCCTGAAAGTAAGAGTGCCAAGCAATCAGATCCAGACAGAAGGATTTAATGCAATGGGTGCAACTGCAGTAGGACTTCCACTGGGGGATACTTACGAAGCGCTGACCACTGGCACAATCACAGGTGTTGAAAATCCACTTGCAACTTTATACGGAAGAAAGTTCCAGGAAGTAGCAAAGTATCTCATTCTTGATGCTCACGTGAAGAACTTTACGACTTGGGTAACTGGTACAATGTTCTTTGACAGCCTGACACCAGAACAGCAGGAGCTTCTTGTGAAAACAGGAGAAGAAGCAGGATTCTACAATAATGATCTGGTAGATGCTGCAGAAGCGGATTACCTTCAGAAATTTAAAGATGAAGGTGTAACAGTAACAGAAGTGGATGAAGCTACTCAGAAAGCATTCAAGGAAGCTGCCATGTCATTCTATGACCTTGGTGACACATTCGGATGGTCAGATGGTTTATATGAAACTGTCAGAGAGGCCATGGGAGCAGAATAACTTCAAATTTGAGAGGATTGGTGTAATAAATTGAATAATAAAAGAGTAGGCCTAAGCTGGCTTATTAATCTAGATATCATCATTGCAGGTATTGCATTAGTGGTCTTGGTTACACTCACATTATTCGGTGCACTGTCCAGATATTTTCTAAATAATCCATTTACCTGGATGGAGGAGATTCAACTCCTCCTCGAGGTATGGGTTGTTTTTTTAGGAGCTGGATATGCATTTAGAGCAGGAGGCCATGTTGCCGTAGAACTGCTTGTGGAATACTTACCTGAGAAAGTCCAGAAGATCATTGAATATTTCATTGCTGTAATTGTAATCGGAACAATCGGGTATCTCCTCTATCAGAGCATGGGGTACTTTGACTTATTCCAGAGCAGTGAAAGAACCACAAGTATACTGCGGATTCCCTATACACTTGTTTATGGGA
The DNA here is from genome assembly GCF_017368455.1 of Proteiniclasticum aestuarii. GTDB lineage: Bacteria > Bacillota > Clostridia > Clostridiales > Clostridiaceae > Proteiniclasticum > Proteiniclasticum aestuarii. Next base: position 192,588 of record NZ_JAFNJU010000006.1, read on the forward strand.
TCGTACCTATAGCCTGCGTCCTTATGCTTGTGAATTACATAGGTGTATTTATCGTCAATAACAGAAAAGTGGATGCTGTAAAGGAGGAAAAGAAATAATGGACTTAATATCAATCATATTTGTTTTGCTTCTTGTACTTCTGTTTCTGAAAGTACCTGTCTACATAGCCATCCTAGGCGCATCACTGGTTTACTTCTTGTTCACGCCTGGAGTGAACAGCATTGTATTTGCACAGCAGGCCATTGGCGGAACAGAAAGTATCTCTCTACTGGCAGTTCCATTCTTTGTGCTTTTAGGATCCCTGATGAACTACAGCGGAGTCACATCAAGAATATTTGATTTTGCTTCCATGCTGACTGGTAGAATGAAGGGTGGGTTAGGACACGTCAACGTGCTTTTATCCACACTGATGGGCGGACTATCAGGGTCGAATCTGGCTGATGCGGCTATGCAGTCTAAAATGCTGGTGCCTGAAATGGAAAAGAAAGGTTTTTCTAAGCCGTTCTCTACTGTGATCACAGCAACTTCTTCCATGATTACCCCATTGATTCCGCCTGGAATTGCGATGATCTTATATGGTAGCATCGCAAATGTTTCCATCGGAAAATTATTTGTCTCAGGAGTCGGGATCGGTCTTCTGTTGTGTCTAGCACTGATGAGTGTGGTGGCTATCATTTCTAAGAAGAGAAATTATCCTAAAATCAGAGAGAATCGATTGACTGTATCTGAATTTATAGAAGGCGCAAAACCTGCATTTTTTCCTATGCTGATACCGGTAGCTATCATTGGTGCTATCAGAGCAGGAATTGTCACTGCCACAGAGGCAGGATCCTTCGCCGTGCTTCTCGCCATAATTCTGGGCATTGCCTACAAAGAGCTGGATTTCAAGAAAGCTGTGCTTTCGGTGAAAGAGACTGTAAGTTCCACATCAGGAATCATGCTCATCGTTGCAGCTGCAAGTGTTTTCTCATGGGTACTGACCAAAGAGAGAATTCCACAGCAGTTGGCGGAATGGCTCATTGCCACAATCAGCAACAAATACGTATTTCTGTTCGTAGTGAACATATTCCTTCTGATTGTAGGGATGTTCATTGAAGGAAATGCGTCGATGATTATTCTGGTACCACTGCTGGCACCCATTGCCGCAGCCTTTGGAATCAACGAGATTCATTTTGCGATGATCTACATCTTCAACAATGCCATCGGAGCACTGTCTCCACCAATGGGTACACTGATGTTTGTCACTTGCGGTATTACCGGATGTAAGACAAAAGACTTCATAAAAGAAGCGGTTCCGTTCTATGGATTACTGTTTATCGTCTTACTGCTGGTAACCTATGTTCCATTCTTTTCAATGGGACTGGTAAATCTGATATACTGATTATGAGCAGGGGTGAAACCCTCTCATAATTCTTATTTGTGTCATGATGTATACATGATAAATACAAGATGCGAGGAGAAAATAATGAAAGCGATATATATAAACAAACCTGGTGAAGTAGAAATCAAAGAAATCGCACAACCTGTTCCTAAAGAAGGAGAAGCACTGTTAAAGGTATTATACGGTGGAATCTGCGGAAGCGATCTGGGTTCCTACAGGGGAACTTTTGCCTATTTCGAATATCCTAGAACGCCTGGACATGAGCTCAGTGCTGAAATCGTGGAAATCGGAGAGAATTCCTATGGCTTGAAGGAGGGAATGCACGTTACAGTGAATCCTTACTTCAACTGCGGAAAATGCTATTCCTGCCAGAGAGGACTTGTCAATGCCTGTACGACCAATCAGACCATGGGTGTTCAGAGAGAAGGTGGTTTTGCTGAGTACATTACGATGCCCGTTGAGAGAATCATAGACGGCAAAGGACTTACACCAAAAACACTGACACTGATTGAACCATTCTGCATCAGTTTTCATGGAGTGAAGAGAGCTTCAGTGAATGCCAAAGATAAAGTGCTGATTGTTGGAGCAGGTACAATTGGTGTTCTGGCTGCCATTGCAGCAAAATCATTTGGTGCTGAGGTTTATATTTCTGATATTTCCGAGAAGAAACTGGAGTTTGCCAAGAATTTCGGTGTGGAAGGAACAATCCTGAACGATACGCCTGAGAATTTTGAAAAGGGTGTAGCGGAAATCACAGACGGAAATGGCTTTGATGTGACCATTGAAGCAGTAGGTCTGCCATCCACTTTTCAGAATTGCATCGATGCAGCAACATTTGGCGGAAGAGTGGTACTGATCGGAGTTGGGAAGAAGAATCTTGATTTCAACTTCACAATCATTCAGAAGAAAGAACTCAATGTATATGGTTCAAGAAATGCGCTGACTTCAGATTTTGTTGAATTGATTGACATTGTCAAATCTGGTAAAGTGGATTTAGAGAAGATCATTACAGATATATACGATTTTGATGATGCTGCCAAAGCATTTTCGGATTTCGACCAGAATGCTGCCAATATGCTGAAAGTGCTTATTGAGTTTTAAAGATTTCAGGCAAAATAAGAAGCAGCCTCTGCTGGAATCTGCAGGAGCTGCTTTCTTTAAAGCTGTTTCTATTTCAGGTTCAGCAGTGCAAGATGCCTGCTGATGTGTTCATCCAGATGCTTGGTGTAGTCCTCCATATGGTCATCCAGGGCATCGAAGAAACGTTCTCTCAGGAGGAAGTTTCCGTGCTCGTCCTGGTCTCTCAGGATATATCCGTAGGTGATATGAAGAAGCTGCCGTGCATCATTGTTTTTGAGATACTCGGGAAGCTTATCGTCTTCCATATCATGAAGAGAGGGGATGTTGTTGAGATTGGTGGTCACATGGTAAAGGGCAGTGGCATCACTGAACCTGTCCAGCGCATGGGCGTGGACCTCGCGATAGAGCGCAGGCTCTTTTTCCGCCAGGACTTCCACAGCTTCCAGCCAGTTTGTGCCAGCGGTCTTCACATGGAACTTTCCATGGGTCTCTCTTGCCACAATGGGGAAGATGGAAAACTTGTCACTGCCTGAATGCACACTGATCCGGTATCCGAAATGCTCGGCGATGGCCACATGGGCTCTGATGTCCTGGGTGAACATATCCAGGTCACCGATATAGTCGATGCCTTTCTGGAATTCACCGATGAATCTTGGTGCCATGGTGGAGATGATGATGTTTCGGTCCTTCAGCTCCTGAGCGATGATGTAGTGGGAGATGGGATTGGTCGGTGTGGAGGTCTCATCGATGGAGATCTCAAAATCCAGAGGTAGTTTATAGGGCTTGATGATCTCTTCATAGACTTCCTGAATGAAGCTTATGGCTGCATAATAGGTGAGCACATCTCTCATGAGCTGGATTTTACTGATGGAAAGGCTCAGACCTTCGAATTTCACATCCGAATCCAGATATTTCTCTTCATAGTAGGAGCGGATGGAGGCATCCAGCACTTCATACTTGGTCAGAAGTTCTTCATCATTCAGATCCAGAATGGTGTTGTCGATTTTCTCGGAGGAATCCAGTGTGATCATGGTTGCGCCCAGATCCAGTTCTTTCAGGATATCTTCCTTGGTCTTCAGATGATCCCCATCTGCACCGAAGCCTTTCTTGTAGCCTTCCTGGAAGACTGCATAGGAAGCGGCATCAATGACATCCTCATATTTTCGGTGGGTCATATCCAGTTCCCTAACACTCTGCTGGGCAAAGATCGGGAACACATCGGTGTCTTTCACAGCGCGGATGTGACCAGGAGTCGCAAGACCGAGCCGATCGCCAAGGCCCACGGATGTTCTGTGCTCCGTGTTTGCCACGGGGGCAGTGTAGGGGAAGTATTTATTGAGGACCAGCCTGTTCTCATGGGTGGGAAAAGCCAGCTTGAAACCGTTGTTCTCGTATCCGATGAGATCCTCATAGAGTTCACCGGAGCCTGTAGCCACCAGAAACTTCTGAGCACCCTGGCGGATCAGGACGACCTTTGCGGCCAGATACTGCGAAAGAGAATCGGTGTAGACTTTTATACCTTCATAGTAAGGTTTGAGGGAATCCCCTTTAAGATCTTTAATCAGTTGTTTATACATAAAATAAGCCTCCTATAGATGGTCTGGAAACGGATTACAGACTGTAGTTGATACAATTAAATTATACATCATATGGAATCTGTTTTAAGCGCAAAGCCCTTAATACAAGGAAAGTTCGTGATTTATTCATACTTTTAACAAGGCCGTCACTGGAGAAACCAAAGAAACCATCTTAGCCCGTCACTGTCTATTACAAATGAAACCGGCGTAACGCCCAAGGAGGAAAAAATGAAAAACATCAAAGATACCATCCAGAAGAAAAACGGACATCTCAAGGAAAAGGTGCTGCAGTTCGGAGAAGGGAATTTCCTGAGAGCCTTTGTGGACTGGATGATCGACGAAGCCAACGACGAAAGACATTTTGATGGAAGCGTCGTGATTGTGCAGCCCATCGAGCGCGGCATGGTGGATAGGATCAACGATCAGAACGGAATGTACACGCTGATCATGAGAGGACTGGAAAACGGGGAGAAGACGGAGAAGGTCAAAGCCATCACATCCGTGTCCCGCGGAATCAATCCTTTTGAAGACTATGAAGGCTATATGGCCATGGCGGAAAGTGGCGACCTTCAGGTCATCGTCTCCAACACCACAGAAGCCGGCATCAGCTATGTGGAGGGAGACAAGCTGGAAGATCCGCTGCCAAAGGCATTTCCTGCCAAGATCTGCAAGTTCCTCTATCACAGATATAAGCACTTTGACGGAGACAAGGAGAGAGGCATTCTGCTTCTGCCGGTGGAGCTCATAGACAACAACGGAGGAGAACTGGAGAGAATCGTGAAGCAGTACGCTTCCGAATGGAACCTGGAACCTGCTTTCATCACCTGGCTCGATGAGGCCTGCTCCTTTGCCAATACCCTGGTGGACCGGATCGTCACGGGCTATCCAAGAGACGAAGTGGAAGCCTACAGCGAGAAGTTCGGCTATGAAGACAATCTTATGGTCACATCCGAAGTCTTCAATCTCTGGGTCATCGAAGCAGACAAGAAGTATGCGCAAATGTTCCCCATCCAGAAGACCAGTGCCAACGTCATCTGGACAGACGATGCACGTCCCTACAAGAAGAGAAAGGTGAGAATCTTAAACGGTGCCCACACCTCCACTGTGCTTTCCGCTTATCTCTCCGGATTTGATTTTGTCGGTCAGTTCATTGAAGATGCGGACTACAATACCTACCTGAAGGCGCTGATTTTTGATGAAATCATTCCGACCATAGACCTTCCCGATGACGAGCTGAAGGCCTTTGCCGATGCGGTGTTTGAGCGGTTCGGCAATCCCTTCATCAAGCACAGACTGCTTGATATCTCACTGAATTCCGTTTCCAAGTTCACAGCCAGATGCCTGCCGTCTCTCTTGGATTACAAGGCGGAGAAAGGGGTTCTTCCCGTGAGAATGACCTATGCGCTGGCGGCGCTTCTGAAGTTCTATGACGTGAAAGAAGAGGAAGAGGGATTCTTCGGCGTGAGAGAAAACGGAGAAAAGTATCCGGTGAAGGATGACCGCAAGAATCTGCAGTTCTTCGAAAAGATCTGGCAGGAAAAAGACATCACCATTCTGGTGGAAAGAATTCTAGCCAACAAGGATCTCTGGTATCAGGACCTGACGGAAGTGGAAGGACTTAAAGAAGCGGTGACCACGCACCTGCACAATATCCTGACCCTGGGCACGAAAGAAATGCTGAAGAGCTTATAGAAAGGAAATAGAAAGATGGAAAAAGAGAACAGACTCTATCTCATCACCGAGAAAGACAATGTGGCGGTGGCGCTCACGGATGTCAGTAAAGGAGAAGAGATTGAGGTAAACGGCATTACCTATACCGCCCTCAGTGACATCCCGACGGGACACAAGATGGCCCTAAGAGACATCGAAGGGGGAGAAGCCATTGTGAAATACGGCTTCTCCATTGGAAACGCCAGAGCACCCATCGCAAAGGGTGCGCATGTCCATACTTCCAACGTGAAGACAGGACTTCATGACCTGATGGAGTACAGCTACAATCCGAAGGAAGAAGACTACAAGGTCTTCGACGGACCGGACACCTTCAGAGGATACAGAAGGAAAGACGGAAAGGTCGGCATACGAAACGAGCTGTGGATCGTCCCCACCGTGGGCTGCGTCAACGGCGTGGCGGAGCTCATCATAAAGAAGTTCAGGGAAAGGGTCCAGCCGGAAGGCATCGACGCCATCGAAGTCTTCAATCACAACTATGGATGCTCCCAGCTGGGTGATGACCATGAAAACACCAAGACCATTCTGGCGGACCTGGTGAAGCATCCCAATGCCGGTGGCGTGCTGGTGCTGGGACTGGGCTGCGAGAACAATGTCATGGAGGATTTCAAGGTCGCTGTGGGGGACTATGATGAAAAGAGAACGAAGTTCATCGTGACCCAGCAGGTGGGCAACGAGATCGAAGAAGGCATAAGGGCCCTGACCAGCCTCTACGAGGAAATGAAGAAGGATCAGCGCGAGGAAGTGCCTGTTTCAGAGCTTTCCATTGGCCTCAAGTGCGGAGGGTCCGACGGATTCTCAGGCATCACAGCCAATCCGCTTCTGGGAAGACTTTCAGACTACCTGGTGGCAAAAGGGGGAACCACCATTCTGACGGAAGTGCCGGAAATGTTCGGTGCGGAAACCATCCTCATGGACCGGGCGGAAAATGAGGAGGTCTTCGGAAAGATCGTTCACCTCATCAATGATTTCAAGCAGTACTTCATCGACAACAAGCAGCCGATCTACGAGAATCCCTCTCCTGGCAACAAGGATGGTGGCATCTCCACTCTGGAAGACAAGTCCCTGGGATGTACCCAGAAGGGCGGCAGCTCCATGGTGACGGATGTGCTGAAGTATGGAGAGATTGCTGCGAAGAAGGGGCTGAACCTCCTCAGTGCGCCAGGAAACGATCTGGTGGCCTCCACTGCCCTGGGGGCATCCGGATGCCATATGGTTCTGTTCACCACCGGCAGAGGCACACCTTTCGGCAGCTTTGTGCCCACGGTGAAGATCTCCTCCAATTCACGCATCGCAGCCCTGAAACCCCACTGGATTGATTTCAATGCGGGACAGATGCTCGATGGAAAACCCTCCGATGACATGACGAAGGAATTCATCGACTACGTCATCGCAGTCGCCAGCGGAGAACTGGTGAACAATGAGAAATCCGGATTCAGAGAAATCTCCATCTTCAAGACCGGTGTGACGCTGTAGGGCGCGCCCGATACACTGCAAGCAAAGAGAGAAAAAGAGAGAGGCTGCACGGCAGCTGAATCTGGTGCAGCAGAAAAAAAGAACCAAGTAAAACCATCATAAAAGGAACACCCGCACGCTGATGGGCCTAGTCAGCAGGCGGGTGTTTCATCTTTTTCTCGACAGTAAAATCTCCCGGAAGACGGGGAAAATCTTCCAGGAGAAAATGAAAGGGTTTAGAACTTGCAGAAAATACTTTTGAAAGAAGGATCATTGGGATCATATCCTGCTCTCTTGTCATCGAATTTCTTGCCGATGAACTTCACTGTACTCATCTTTTCCACTTCGTAGATATCCCAGGTGTAGCTGTTGTCGTTGGCTTTGTTGAAGCCGCCGATCTGATAGCCTCTCAGGAGTCCTACACCGTTTATGTCTGTTCCATAGATAAAGGGTTCCACGATTCTGACGGCTCCTTCATACTCAAATTCAATGATCTCGCCATCTCTGATGGCATCGCAAATGGTCGTATTCAAATTATTTCACCTCACATGATATTTTCCACGAATGGAATGTGTTTCTATGGATATCATAGCATTAAAATGTTGATAAGCTTTTACGAAACCGTGAACTGTTTGACGAATCTGAATCGGAATCAGGATGGGAAGATGCGTCTGTAATTGAATTTTTATTGACATAAAATTAACGATAAAGTATAATCTGATAATTAAGTCAATTCGATGGTTCCATGAATCCGAATCAGATACAGATTTGTCATAATTATGAAATCTTATTCGAAGTGGGCCATGATAGAATTAGGTATGCGTGAACGGAAGATAAAAATGAACGGAAGGTGATATTATGGAATTCTTGTATGGCATTCTCGTGATTGTCGTCATTGCTCTTTTGATACTTTTACCAACCAAGATCAGAAAGATGAAAAGGAAACCGGAAGACGATCTGGATCGGTTCTTCCCGGATCAGGATGAGAAGAGCAAGGAGCAGTTCATCCGCTGATATTTCCCATAAGGAGGAGGAATATGGAAGAAAATAATAATCTGGGCAGGAAGACAGGAAAAATATGTAAGTCTTCACTCTGCAGAATTATGGTTCCCATATTGGTGATCCTTTTGCTGGGATTCGGTGCGGTATCACTCATCGACTCTTTCTATCACACCAGAGGAAAAAGTTTTGTGGTCCTTGCACAGCAGGGCATCGAAATTCAGCGTATTGCCATAGAGCCCTGGAAGGATAAGGTTTCTGAAGTGCCCGTATGGTATCAGGGCAGGCAGTATCATCTGAAGATCGAAGTCAACGGCGGTGCGGCAAGACTGATGGAGGAATCGAGGGGGAGAGCCCGGTATCAGGGTCAGGAGGATAGCCCGTGGATCTATGACAGTTCGGACAGCTATACCTATGAGCCCCTGAAGCTGAAACTCTATTTTGAATAAGTGATATCCGGTGGAGCCGAATCTCACAGGAAGCGTCTTATTGTGCTCAGTTTCAGAAAGAAGCTGAGCATTCTTATTTGCAGGCTGTTATGATAAAATAAAGTGGAAAGATTGTGCGTAGAATCAGAGGGATCCATCTGGTCTGCCTATGCAGAAAAAAACTCCCAGATCCTAGAGAGATGAAAAATAAACCGCTTAATCAGGTGAAAATATGGAACAGGAAGGGAAGGAAAGAATTATGGAAGAAAAGACCAGAAAGAAAAGGAAAGCTTATTATGTGCTTGCGGGTATTGTTTCCATCCTCCTTGTGCTATTTATCGGGGTTTATTATACACTGACCTCGCTGAACAGAACCGGAACAGAAATCGTGGATGGGGAAGCGGTCCTTCCTCCCGAAGAGGAACTGGAATCCATTGAAGGAACACCGGAGGATATAGACGAAGACTACATCTATGAGGTAAAGGATCCGGAGAGTGAAGCCATCTACCGAAAGATTCCCATTGACGAGAATGTCTTCAATGTCCTCCTGGTCGGCAGTGATGTGAGAGGCGATGAAGAGGGAAACGGGCGATCAGACAGCATGATGCTCGTAAGCTACAACAGAGAAACGAGTGACATCCGCATCGTTTCTTTCATGCGAGACACCTGGATCGCCATTCCGAACAGGGAATGGAACCGAATCAATGCGGCCTATGCCTTCGGCGGCATCGGTCTGGCGGTGAATACCGTCAATGAGAACTTTGAGCTGGACATCCAGAACTATGCCATTGTGGAATTTGAAGGACTGAAAAGCATTGTGGATACATTGGGCGGCATAGAGGTGAAGCTCACAAAAGCTGAAATCAGAAAGATCAACAGTGCAGGGGCAGGGGACAGGATTCCCCTAGAAGAGGGTATCTATACACTGAATGGAGAGCAGGTACTGATTCATTCCAGAAACAGAAGCACCGGCGATGGAGACTTCGGAAGAACCAGAAGACAGAGAGATGTGATGACCGGTATTCTGGCGAAGATGAAAGAGACCCTGAATCCTGTGAAGCTCACCAGATTCATCACGGAGTCCCTGAAATATGTGGATACGAACTTGAAAGCCGATACCCTGTTCACTCTGGGGCTGGAAGTGCTGGGCTCGGGCAGCAGCGGCCTCAGTCAGGCAAGGGTCCCCTTTGATGATACCTGGCGCTATGCGGACAAGGGCGGCAGAAGCGTCGTGACCATTGACCTTGAGGAGAACAGAAGGCTCCTGTACGAATATCTCTATGAAGAGAAGAACGACTAGAGTGAGAACCAGGACGATGCCTTCCTGGATTTGCAGAGCCAAGCACATCTGAATAGAGAATTCAGTAAGGGATTTCTTCAAGGTGGCTGCCCCTGGGGGCAATGGCCACCTTGAATCATGTAAAGGTGAACTGTTAATAGCACATAGCAGGAAATGAACCGGAAGGAATCATGAAGCATCAGAAGAGTGGAAGAGCGTGCGAGAAAGCACTGCCTTGCCGATCTCTATGATGAGGGTGAAATCCTGCCTGCCAGCCTTGGAGAGAACAGGGGGGCATAGGTGCTCTGGCTGTAGAGAAATTTAATATACAGAAGCGCTGAAAAGGGTACAAAAAGTAGTGGAATCTGTATTATAATAAGAATGTTGCGTAGAAGAACATGGATTGAATGATAAAGAGGGATGAAGGATGCCGGTTACAATGAAACATATTGCAGAGCTTTGCGGAGTCTCCGTTGCCACGGTTTCAAAAATCGTGAACAGAAAAGACGATGATGTCAAAGAGGAAACCAGACTGCGGGTGCTGAAGACCGTGGAAGAAGAAGGCTACTTCATCAATACGCTGGCCAGAAGCATGAAGACGAAGAACACGAAGACACTGGGACTCATCGTACCGGATATCAAGAATGCCTACTATACGGACACCTCAAGAGGAGCAGAAGATATGGCTGTGAGAAAAGGATACACCCTATTTCTCTGCAATACGGATGATTCCATCAACAAAGAGATCAGTTATCTTGTGAAACTCATGGAGAAGCAGGTGGATGGCATCATCATCATCGCTTCCATGGAACGGGACGTGGAGATGGAAGAGCTTCTGAAAATCAATGTGCCCTTTGCGGTGCTGAACAGTTCAACGAACTACAAAGACTACGCCGTAAAAGTCCAGGTGGATAATTATAAGGGCATGTACGAAGGTGTGGAACACCTCCTCGGTCTGGGCCACAAGAAGATCATGTATCTTCAGGGGGAAACCAGACTGAGCTTCGGAGAAGAAAGATTCCGCGGTTATAAGGATGCCCTGGAAAAGCATGGCATTGCCTATGATGATAACCTGGTGGCCACCACCACCTTCAATGTGGAGGGGGCCTATGGCTATCTCAGAGAAAACGGCCTGGTACCAGAGACCACAGCCATCATGTGCGGCAATGATCTCATGGCACTGGGGGTTCTCAACTGGGCGAAAGAGGAATGCATCGATGTGCCGGGCGATCTCTCCATCATCGGATATGATGACACGATCTTCAGCGTCATCTCTTCTCCGAAGATCACCACAGTGAATCAGCACTGCCACCTGGTGGGCGAGATCCTGGTGAAGGAGCTTCTGGAGAAGATCGATTCAGAGGATTTCACTCAGAGGATGATTCCGGTGGCATCTCACCTGGTGGTCCGTGAATCCACAGGGAAACCCATGATTCATTAGAAACCATTGATGATAGGCAATAATGAAAATAATTATATGGAACAAAAACAGGAAACTCATGTTATAATATTCGAATAGAATAAAAACAGAGAGTATCCTATAGGAAATGAACTTCGGAGGAACAAATGAGAGATTTATTAGTAACCTTGACAGACAGCAAGTCTGTAGCGGCAGAAGCGTATAGAACCCTGAGAACGAATATCCAGTTTTCATCCTTTGATGAAGAAATGAAGATCATCACCGTGACTTCTTCCAGACCCTCAGAGGGAAAATCCACTGTGGCCTGCAACATGGCCGTGACCTTCGCGGAGAACGGAAACAGAGTGCTGCTTATCGATGCGGATCTGAGAAGACCAACGGTTCACAAGAAATTCAAACTACCGAATTCTCTTGGTATCGTAAATCTGATTCTGGAGCCCCAAAGGATGAATGAAATCATCCATGAGGATGTCATAGAAGGGCTTGACATCGTGACTAGTGGAGCCATTCCGCCAAACCCTTCAGAACTCCTTGGTAGTAAGAGAAACAGAGCACTGCTCTCAAAGCTTAGAGAAGAGTATGATACGATTATCCTTGATACACCACCACTTCTGGCTGTGACCGATGCCCAGGTGCTGACGACCATTTCTGATGGTACTGTCATTGTTGCCCAGCATGGCGTGACTAAAAAAGATGAGATTCTTCAGGCCAAGAGTCTGCTGGAAAAGGTGAAAGGAAATATCTTAGGGGTAGTCTTGAGTCAGATTCCAATGGATGACAACAGTCACTATTACTATTATTCCTATGAGGAAAAGAAAACTGGTAGAAAAGAAAGAAGAACAAAGAAGTAATGGTGAGGAGCTGTTCGAAAGAACAGCTCCTTTCTGAAGAAGGAGACTAGATATGGTAGATCTGCATGCCCACGTGCTGTTTGACGTGGATGACGGAAGTGAAAATATGGAAATGTCCATCAGGATGATTGAGCAGTCCATGAAAGAAGGAGTGAAAATGCTTGCATTGACACCCCATCATATTCGCGATCTTTATACCGATGCCATGGACAGGAAAGAGGAGTACGAGGAGAAGTTGGGTTTTCTGAGGGAAAAGTTTGATGGGAAGATCGAGTTGGTTCCCGCTCTGGAAATCATGATCGATGAGAAGATCATGAGTGACCTGGAAGAAGGATACCTCATGGGTTACAACAGAAGCAAGACGGTACTTGTGGAGTTCAATCTCAAGGACTATCCTCTATACTCGGAAAATATTTTCTATAATCTGAAGAAAAAAGGATATCAGGTACTACTGGCTCATCCGGAGCGCAACAGAGCTCTGATGGAAGACCCTGAGAAGATGTATCATCTTCGTGACCTAGGGGTTCTTTTCCAGCTGAATGCCGGCAGTCTTCTGGGTCAGTTTGGAGAAAAGATACAATCCTTTGCCCGAGAACTGATTATGAAGAATCTGATTCACGGTATCGGCTCTGATGGACATAATGATCAAAGGCGTGACATGCGCATCAGACATGCCTATGATACAGTAAAGGAACTCAATGAAGCACTCTATGAAAATATTATGGAAAATGGCCCAAGACTCATTATGGGTGAGAAAGTGGAAGTGCTTCCCTATAAACCCTGGACAGAACCTGTAAAAGTTAAGAAAAAAAAGAAGAAGAAGAAAGGCCTCCTGAGTTTTCTGAAACACTAAATGGATAGATATCACAATAAGAAGTTTTCATGATGAAGGCTTCTTTTTTGAGCAGAAAAACAGCAGAATAATCAAGATATTTCAAAAGAGAAGCTCAGATCTGACCGTCCTGAAGAGACAGAAATAGCAATCCATATAGAACATCTCTTTAGATATAAATAATACATAAATATAGATTATAGTTTTGATATTGACAATCTTTATGAATGGAAATAGAATTAGATTATATATGTAATATATTTAAAAGGGGGAAACTATGATTAGAGGGTCAAGAAAATACGGAATCGTCCTACCGGCGCTTCTGGTGTTTGCCTGTCTGGGCACTGTGAAAGAAGCCTATGCGGAAGAAATCAGGTATACGACAACGGCAAATCTCAACATGAGGACGGGAGTAGGCACCAGGAACCGGATTCTGCTCACCATCCCGAAGGGCAGACAGATCACCTACGTTGCGTCGAAAAACGGCTGGTATCAGGTGCGTTATGGCGGAAAAGACGGATATGTGAGCAGCGCCTATGTGAAGAAGACGGTCACGACTTCAAGCACTCCGGTCATCAGCACTCCTGTCAGCGGAGCCGGACAGGTTAAAACCACCGGAGCGCTGAATTTCAGGACCGGCCCGGATAAGACCTACACCAGAGTAGGGACCATGCCGAAAAACACCATCGTGTCCTACAGCGAGATGAAGAACGGCTGGTATCTCATCACCTATAATGGAAAGACCGGCTATGCCAGCGGCAGATATCTGACGGTGCTTTCCCAGACCGCCACAGAACCTTCCACGCCGACTCCTGCGCCGCCGACGGAGACCGATCCGCCTGATGAGACCGCGGGAGACACGGCGTCAGCAAGAAGATACTTCACCACCACTAGCCTCAATATGAGAACAGGTCCGAGCACAGGCTACAGCATCGTCCAGGTCCTTCCTGCAGGAGCGGAGCTGACCTATCACGGCCAAAACGGGTGGTATCACGTGAGCTACAACGGAAAGACCGGCTATGCCAGCAATCGGTATGTGCGCGTGGAGGAGGCTGCTCCAGAACCTTCCACCGGGCCAGAGACAGCACCTGTGGAAGAGACCGTTGAGGCAGAGACGCCTCCGGTGAAGATTCCGGAAGTGTCTAAGCCGGAAGCAGCGACACCGGAGGTGACTGGGGTTCTCGTGAAAACGGATCTTCTTTATACCACTACGACTCTGAACATGAGAACGGCACCCGGAACCGGAAACAGTATCCTCCTGACCTTGCCGAAGGGGGTGCATCTCAGAAGCGAGGGTGTGGAAAACGGATGGCACAAGCTGACTTATGGGGGGAAGACAGGCTATGCTTCGGGAAAATATCTGGCAGCTCATTCCGTCTATACAGTGGATGGCACCATTCTTGTGAATAAAGGCCTCCCTCTGCCATCGGGATTCAATCCCGGTGAAAATCCGGAGGCCAGAGCAGCCTTCAACAGGATGAATCAGGCTGCAAAGCGTCAGGGCATCAGACTGAATCTCTTTTCCGGATTCAGAAGCTACACCTATCAGAAAAGCCTGTATAACCGCTATGTGAGGGAAGATGGCAAAGCCCTTGCGGAAACCTATTCCGCTAGACCCGGATTCAGTGAACATCAGACTGGACTGACCTTTGACATCGGCGGAGCAGACTCCTCCAAGTGGACCTCCTCGAGATTCGGAGCCACCAAAGAAGGAATCTGGCTGGCCCGGAATGCCCCGGACTATGGATTCATTCTGAGATATCCTGAAGGAAAACAGCACATCACCGGATATGTCTATGAACCCTGGCATTTCCGATATGTGGGCGTAGACCTGGCCAAGAAGGTCACCGCCAGTGGGCTGACTCTGGATGAATACTTCCAGGAAGTGCATCCGGCATATAAGTAGAGAATCACGATCCGACCAGGTAGACCAGCAGGAATGCTCTGCCGGAATGTGCACAGGTTTTATGCACGGCGAAAAGGGATCCCCAGATGGAGCAGTATACAAAGATACTGAACCTTCTGGGGATCTTTTCATTTCTTCAAGTCTGCTTATCCATGCCATCTGAAGTGCTATTCCTCTCTTTCCTTCTTTCGGGCAGGCCCAGTGGAGTTTCTAATAATAAGCTTATGCCGATAGAGTACACTGGTGGAGCTCAGCTTCTCCCGATTCTTCTGCTGGCGGCTGCGGATGATCTCCACGGCATCCTGTCCTTTATTCAGGATATAGTGCTCCACGGTGGTCAGGGAAATGCCTTTCAGTTTGGAGGGAAACAGATTGTCGAATCCGCAGACGGAATAATCCTCCGGAATGGAGAACCCGTTCTCCTTCAGGGCATCCATGACGCCATAGGCGATCATGTCCGTGGAAGCCACAATTCCTGTGATCTCCTTATAAGGCAGGATTTCATGGGCCAGCTCGAAACCTGTATCGTGTTCCAGGTCGATGTTCCGGATCTCATCCACTGGCCTGACACGCTTTGATTTCACAGTGACGGTGCCTTCAGGGCAAAGCTTGCGGTAGGTATCATTGATTCCTTCCAGGCGCCTGAGCCGTGCCAGATTCAGTGTGCTCAGCGCTGTGGTGAGATAGGCGATGTGCTTATGGCCGAAGCTTATCATGTGCTCGGCGATGAGAACGCCGGCGGAGTAGTTGTCCACTTCCACCGTATCCAGATCCGCGTGGAAGGACCGCTCGTTGATGATCACCACCGGAATGCTTTCATTGATTTCCTCCAGGAGCTTCGGATGATGAGGAAGCATGGTGAGGACAAGACCATAAAGGTTGCTGTCTCTGATCTGCTGCAGATACTTAAGCTCCTTTTCCTTATCCCGGAAAGTGTTCTGAATGATCACATGGATGTCGTGCTTGTCCGCCTCCTGCTCGATGGACTGGACAAGGGTCGTGAAAAAGGGGCTAGCGATGGTCGGTGCTAGGACCAGAATGGTGTTCTTGTTGAAGATGCTCACTTTCTGCAGTTTAGGCGTTTTCTTTGCATAGCCCAGCTCTTTTGCGGCTTCATGCACCTTTTCAATGGTCTCCTCTAGAAAGGTGACCCCCTGTTTTTCATTCAGAATCATGGACACTGCGGTTTTGGATACACCCGCCAGTGCGGCGATGTCATCCAGTGTAGGTTTTCTTTTCATGACTGTAAATGTTCCTCCGATCGATTGATACTTTAATTATAAATTAAATTAATGTTAAATATTGTTAGGTTTACGTTAAATATTCAGTGGCTGAAGCTGCATTTTTCAACCCTCAGGCCAGGTAAGGGACAGCTCTCTTTACAGATGGAGAAGCGCTACATGGAAAGATGAAAAAGAAGAGTCTATCCGGATGGGATAAACTCTTCTGGTGAAGCCAGTCCATTATAGGATGGAAATTTCCTATTTCACTTCAAATCTCTTTCGGGCACTTCCGTCTTCCCTCATCTTTGGCAGGTCGATGGTAAGCACGCCACCTTCATAGTGCACTTCCACCTTGTCCTCGTCGATGTCATCGATGTAGAAACTGCGATACACTTCACCGGTGGTACGCTCATTCATGATGAATTTGTCCGTCTCCGTTTCAATGATGGTGTCTCGATGGGCGGTGATGGTGAGGTTCTTGTTGTGATACTCCACTCTGATGTCGTCCTTGTCGTATCCGGGAAGATCTGCATACAGCACAAAGCCTCGGTCCGTTTCCTTCACATCCACATGGAATAGCTTTCTGTCAGGAACATTGGGAAAATCCCAGTTCAGTCCCGTCATGAATTCTTCAAAAGGGGCCATTCCTTTGTTTGAAAATCTGTTTCTCATGATTTTACCTCCTAGCGTAAGAAATCTTATTACAGCAGCGAGGGAATCCGATAAGGGATACTTCTATATCTTTATTGTACTCTGATTGGGGGAAAACTGAAAAAACAAGAGAGATAGAAAATAGAAGAGAAGTGCGTTCTATCCAGAAGAATCCATCCTATTTATCTCAAAGAAAGGCTTATGAGAAGAAATGGATGAATCTGAAGATATTTCGAGAAATCACCCTTGTACACAGATTGTTTACCACAAGATGGGGGCTCCTTAACAAATCTGCGTTATACTAAATGGAGTAACGTACAGAAAGGAGGCTTATACCATGCTGGAAATCATTGCAGAAACCCTCACAGACGCACTGGCCATTGAACAAAACGGAGGAGATCGGATCGAACTGGTTTCATCCTTGTCGGAAGGCGGACTTACACCCAGCTACGGGTTGGTGAAGCAGGTGATCAGTCAGGTATCCATCCCGGTGAATGTGATGATCAGACCACACAGCGCTTCCTTCGAGTATTCAAGAGAAGACCTGGAGGTCATGAGAGAGGATGCGCGCATCTTCAATGAGATGGGGGTGAAGCATGTGGTGCTGGGGATTCTGGATTATGAAGGTCTGCCCAATATGGAAGCACTGGATTACATTCTGGAGGATACCAATCTCACGGCCACGTTCCATCGTGCCATTGATGAGAGCAGCGACCTTGTAGCGGCACTGAATCTTCTCGAGACCAATAAGAGAATCACCCATATTCTGACCTCAGGAGGCCCGGGAAAGGCGGAGGATCATCTGGATATGATCCGAAAGCTCATAGAGGAAACCGAGGACATCACCCTGATTCTTGCCAGTGGCATCACCAAGGAGAATCTTCAGGCGATTAGAAACCATATGGATTTCGCGCTGGAAGGGGCGAAAGAAAAACCAAAGGACTATGACATTCATGTGGGCACAGCCGTTCGCGGCGGCAGCGCATTAAATGCCGTACGGGCAGAGGAAGTGGAGAAGCTTCGAGCCATCTATGACCTGCATCGGATGATCTAGGATCCGAAGGGTAAATAGTTTTCAATAGAGTTGTCTCTGGAAGTATATGATATAATCAGGGTATACGTATAGTATCAGCTATATCAGAAAAGAAATCAGGAGGAAGAGATTTATGAAGTATTTTATCGACACAGCCAACGTGGAAGAAATCAGAAAAGCAGCGGAACTTGGGATCATCGACGGGGTCACCACCAATCCTTCCCTCATCGCCAAAGAGGGCAGAGTCTTTGAGGAAGTCATCAAGGAGATTACAGAAATTGTAGATGGACCCATCAGCGCGGAAGTGGTTTCACTGGATGCGGAAGGCATGGTGAAGGAAGCAGATGAGCTGGTGAAGATTCACGAGAACATCGTCATCAAAGTGCCTATGACGGCGGAAGGTTTGAAAGCCACATCCATGCTCTCCTCAAAAGGCATCAAGGTCAATGTGACATTGATTTTTTCGGCAACTCAGGCCCTGGCGGCGGCCAAAGCCGGAGCAGCCTTTGTTTCTCCCTTTGCGGGAAGACTGGATGACATCGGAGCAGATGGCATGGCGCTCATTGAAGAGATTATGTATATCTTCAAGTCCTATGGAGTTCGTGCAGAGGTCATTGCGGCATCCATCCGAAACAGAAATCATCTGACCCAGGCAGCCATGGCGGGGGCGGATATCGCTACCATACCTTTCAAGGTCATCATGGATTCCCTGAAACATCCTCTGACAGACCAGGGCATCGAAAAGTTCCTGAAAGACTGGGAAGGCGCAAAGAAATAACGAAAAATGATATCATCAGCGGCGGAGCATGACTTTCTGGAAAGGCTCCGCCGCTTTCCACTACGCAGCACACTGAAGGAGGTTTTGGAGATTGAATCTTGAGATTGTATTTTTGAGACACGGTATTGCAGAGAATAGAGCCAAGGACGGAACAGACTATAACAGAAAGCTCACCAGAGAAGGAAAAGACAAACTGGAAAAAAGGCTACCTTATCTGAAAGAGCTTATCACCTACAAAGACC
This sequence comes from Proteiniclasticum aestuarii, assembly GCF_017368455.1. Lineage (GTDB taxonomy): Bacteria > Bacillota > Clostridia > Clostridiales > Clostridiaceae > Proteiniclasticum > Proteiniclasticum aestuarii. Next base: position 211,451 of record NZ_JAFNJU010000006.1, read on the forward strand.
AGGTGGAAATCTGGTCCAGCCCGCTTCTTCGAGCAAAGGAGACAGCCGAGATTCTTGCTGAATCCGTATATACAGACAAGATCTTCTATTACGACTTCATCGGAGAAGGGGACTTTGACAACTTTCTCATGTCGGTGGTCAGAGAAAAAGAGGAGAAGACCATCTTTGTGGTGGGGCATGAACCCTATCTCGGAGAATGGGCCTATGAGCTGGCGGATCAGAGCATAGGGTTCAAGAAAGGCTCGGCGGCGGCCTTTACGGTGAAGCTTTACGACAACAGAATACCGGAAACGCAAGACATGATCGAGGAAGCTTCTTTCTCCTGGTATCTGACCTCCAAGGAAATGGAGAAGACAGGAAAGAAGAAAGACTGAGAACGTAAATTGTGAAAAATAGCAAAGAGAAAAGCGCTGTGCAGATGAATGCTGCAAAGCGCTTTTCTCTTTCAGATCATTTCAGAAACATGTCATAAAGGAGTTTGAAGAACACCACAAAGGACATGATGAGAAAGATCGGTTTGATGAACTTGGAACCGTTTTTAATGGCCAGCCTGGTACCTACAATAGAGCCCAGGACCATGAAGAGGGCGATGGGGACACCGATGAGGTAATCGATCTTGCCGTTTATGGCAAAAGCGATGAGAGAAGTGAAGTTCGAGGTGAAATTGATGAGTTTTGCATTGCCTGATGCGTTGGTGAAATCAAACTTCAGGAACCGGATGAAGATGAAGATGAGAAAGGATCCGGTGCCGGGTCCGAAGAAACCGTCATAGAAACCCAGGGCGAATCCCACCAGGGCGACGAAGATCACTTTCTTTTTCGTGATCACCGTGAAGGCGTTGACCTTGCCCAGGTCCTTCTTGAAGAAGGTGTAGAGTCCCACCACCAGGATGGCCACGCTGACAAGGGGATAGAGAAAATCCTGCGGAATCCGAAGGACCGAGTACACCCCCAGGACTGCGCCAAGGGCCGTCATGGGTACTGCAGCGCGCATGAGTCTGAAGTTCACCTTGCTGCTTCTGGCGTAGCCTGCTGTGGAGATGAAGGAACCCATGGTGGCGGCGAACTTGTTGGTGCCCAGGGTGAAGTGGGGCGGAACGCCGGCCAGAAGATAGGCTGGTATGGTCACAAGGCCTCCGCCTCCGGCCACGGAATCCACAAAGGCGCCGATGAATCCGGCAATGCAAAGAAAAATCAGTTTAAAATCCATAATCGTCCTCTTTCAGTTCTTATTCATGAGATGCTTGATAAGTGCCATGACAGTAGAGAAATAGTAGCCTCTCACTGCATGATTGACGAAATCCATTATATCACAGGGAGGAAGATTTGAAGAGAGCGGGTGTATAGAATTCTTAGGAAGCGTACAGAATTCCTTTCGTGAGAACTTCTGACTGGAGAAGATGCAGGGGAGATGTAACGGACTCAGAAAGAATTCATTCAACTCCAGGGGGATTTCTGTTATTATACTAGAAGGAGTTGATAAGTTTTGAAGAGAAATGAAGTAATAGAAGTAAAAATAGAGGATCATAGTTTTCCTGCCACGGGTATCGGCATGCTGGAAGGAAAGAAGGTGCAGATCAAAGGTGCTTTTCCTGGAGAGACGGTTTCTGCAAGAGCCCATCAGGTGAGAGCGGATCGTGCCAAGGGAAGATACCTGGGCATCATCGAGAATGCGCCTTATGCCGTGGAGCCATCCTGCATCCATTATGGAAAGTGCGGAGGGTGCATCAGCCAGCAGGTGCCTTTATCCCTGCAGAGAACATTCAAGGAAGAGGAAGTGAAGAAGCTCTTTATCCAGAACGATCTTTCCATGGGAGAATACTTAGGCATTACAGGAGATGAGGATCAGTACGAATACCGGAACAAGATGGAATACACCTTCGGGGATGAAGTGAAGGGAGGAGAGCTGAACCTTGGGATGCACCTGAAAGGGATGAAGAATTCCGTGGTGAATACCAATCGCTGCCTTCTCATTCATGAGGACTTCAGAAAGATTCACGATTACACCATCGCGTATTTCAGGGAAAAGGATCTGCCTTACTACCGCGTCATGAGACAGGAGGGATACCTTAGAAATTTCATCTTGAGAAGAGGCATCAATACCAGAGAAATCATGGTGAATCTTGTGACCACCACCCAGATTGATTTCAATCTGGATGAATACAGAGATGGTTTGACGCAGCTGGATCTGGATTACACGCTGGTTTCCATCCTCCATACGGAAAGCGACAGTCTTTCCGATGCGGTGGTTCCAGAGAAGCTGAATATTCTCTATGGCAGAGACTATATCTACGAGAAGCTTCATGGGCTGACTTTTAAGATTTCACCTTTTTCCTTCTTTCAGACCAATACAAAAGGGGCTGAAGTGCTCTATAGTGAGGTGAAGAGCTTCATCGGAGAGAAGAAAAGCGAGATCTTTGATCTGTACTGCGGTACCGGAACCATCGGCCAGATCGTTGCTGAAATGGCAGATAAGGTCACAGGCGTTGAGATCATTGAGGAAGCAGTCACTGCTGCCAACGAAAATGCCCAGATAAATGAACTCAGCCATGTGCATTTCATCGCAGGGGACGTCAAGGATGTCATAGCATCCCTCGAAGGAAGTCCGGAGCTGATCATACTGGATCCGCCTCGAAGCGGGGTGCATCCAAAGGCGCTGGAGTATGTGAAAGATTTCAATGCCAAGGAAATACTCTATGTATCCTGTAATCCGAAGACATTGGTCATAGATCTCAAGTATCTCCTGGAGCAGGGGTATGAAGTAGTGAAGACAAAAGTAGTGGATATGTTCCCGAACACCCCACATGTGGAGACAATAGTAGCACTATACAAAAAAGATTAATCATATTTGCTCATATACCGCTAAAAACCAAGCTTTTCATGTTTAAGACCGATATTGCGAATTACCGCAATAAAGAACTGAAAGACTTAATTGTCGTAAGGCTGGGCTTTTGGATGTGAAATGTAGGGATATAAGAAACTGAATAATAAAGCGAATAATAAATGTGAATCCACTGGTATAATATCGGTGGATTTTTCTTTGGAATAATTTTCAAATTATCGTATGAATATATTATAACATTTGTTATAATATAAAGTGACGAGCTGGAGGTGTATAAAGTGGAATTTGCTCAAATGGTTAAAGAAATCAGAAGTAAGCTGAATATGAGTCAAGAACAACTGGCAAGAGAGCTTCAAGTGAGCTTTGCCACGGTCAACCGCTGGGAAAATGGTAAGAACAGCCCCAACAGAATAGCAAAAAAAACGCTTTATGATTTTTGTAAAGCAAAGGGACTGGATGAAGAATTGATTAAGCATTTATTAGATTATTAAATTAAAATAGATGAAAGACTATGGGAGGAATAACAATGATTACAGGTGAATTACGAAGCAAGGTAGATAAAATATGGGAGATATTCTGGACAGGTGGTATTACTAATCCACTGTCTGTTATTGAGCAGTTTACCTACCTTTTATTTATAAAGGGACTGGATGAAAAACAAACGGATTTAGAAAAAAATGCTGAGCTACTTGGCATTGAAGTAGATAAGATATTCAGTGATGAACAAGAAAATCTGAGATGGCAAAAGTTTAAACAACTGAGTGCTTCTGACATGTATGATATGGTTTCAAAGAAAGTATTTCCATTTATAAAAACCATGCATGGTGATAAGAATTCAGCATTTACCAGATATATGGATGATGCCATCTTTATGATCCCAACGCCTCAAATGCTAGAAAAAATCGTAACGAATATTGATTTATTGCCATTATCCGATGGAGACACAAAAGGTGATTTATATGAGTACCTACTCTCTAAAGTAGCAACAGCAGGAACCAATGGGCAGTTTAGAACTCCAAGACATATCATCAAAATGATGGTGGAGCTGATGCAACCAACCCCAACAGATATTATTGTTGACCCTGCAGCAGGCTCAGCCGGTTTCTTAGTGGAAGCAGGCGAATATCTTAAAAGAAACAATGAAGATTTGTTTGCCATAAAAGAATTAAAAGACCACTATAACAATGATATGTTTTTTGGAAACGATATGGACAGAACCATGCTGCGTATTGGTGCTATGAACATGATGCTTCATGGTGTGGAAAAACCCAATATTGAATACAGAGACTCACTATCTGAAAAGAACATTGATGATGAAAAATACACATTAGTCCTTGCCAATCCACCTTTTAAAGGCTCGCTTGATCATGAAAGTGTGGCTGCTGGCTTACTTAAAATCACTAAAACGAAAAAAACAGAACTGCTCTTCTTAGCATTATTCCTTAGAACGCTTAAAAAAGGTGGTAGATGTGCGTCTATTGTGCCAGATGGTGTCCTTTTTGGTAGCTCTAATGCTCATAAATCCATTCGAAAAGAAATAATAGAGAACCATCATTTACATGGCATTATTTCCATGCCAAGTGGTGTATTCAAGCCTTACGCTGGGGTTTCGACTGCCATTATGATTTTTACTAAGACAGGTGCCGGTGGTACGGATAAGGTATGGTTTTATGATATGCAGGCAGATGGGTTGTCACTAGACGATAAGCGCCAACCAGTGGATGCCAACGATATTCCTGATATTATTAGTCGTTACCATAACCTTGAAAATGAAAAGGATAGAAAGCGTACTGAAAAGTCTTTCTTTGTTACAAAAAAAGAAATTAAAGACAATGGTTATGACCTTTCAATCAACAAGTACAAAGAAGTTGAATATGACAGGGTAGAATATGATAAACCTGTTGTAATAATGAATAGAATTGATGAAATTGATAGTGAAATTAATACTTTGAAAGCAGAATTGAAGACGCTGCTAAATTTAGATTTGTAGGGGAGATACGATGGATAAAAAATGGATATATATCCCAGAACTGTTGTATTTTCAAGAAGGTCCTGGGGTAAGAAAACACCAATATACTACAGAAGGTGTTAAATTACTTAATGTAGCCAATTTAGTTGATGGTAAAGTAGATTTATCTACTTCAGAACGGTATATTTCAGATGAGGAAGCCTATGGTAAATATAGTCATTTTCTAGCAGATGAAGGAGATTTAATTATTGCTAGTTCAGGTATAAAAGTAGACTATTTTGATAAAAAAATGGGTTTTGTGAAAAAAGAACACCTTCCTCTATGTATGAATACTAGCACAATTAGGTTCAAAAGCTTAGATGATAAGAAGCTAAATATTAATTATTTCATGTATTTCTTGAAATCTAATTCTTTTAAACATCAGTTATATAAGGAAATTACAGGTTCGGCACAGCTTAACTTTGGTCCTACGCATCTAAGTAAAATGAAATTCCCTTTGATTGATATTGACAAGCAGTTTTATATAGCAGATGTCTTAAGTAAAATTGAAAGAGTTCTTGAACATAAGAGACAACAATTAAATGAATATGATTATCTCATCAAATCCCGATTTGTCGAGATGTTCGGTGATGTTGATTCAAACTGGAATTCATTTCCAATAGTTACATTGAATGAGGTTTGTCGAAAAATAACTGATGGAAAACATGGTGGGTGTGGTAGAGAAGATGATTCGGGTTATTATTTTATAGGTGCAAGAGAAATATTTGATGGAGAAATGCATTATGACACTGCACCACAAATACCATACAGTGATTTTGAGAAAGATTATAAACGATGTAATATAGAAAATGGGGATTTAGTTATTGTTAATACAGGAGCCACAATTGGGAAAACAGCTATTGCCAATAGTGAATTAACTAAGAAAACACTATTACAAAAAAGTGTTGCTCTCATAAAGACAAATAGTGAGGTTATTCTACCTAAGTTCTTGCAATACTACTATATTTGCAATACGAGATTATACAAAGTGGAAAGTGCTTCTGCACAACCCAACCTTTTAATTTCAAAGATAAAGGAAACAAAAGTAATATTACCTCCCCTTCAACTACAGGATGAGTTTATATTGTTTACTGAACAGGTTGATAAATTAAAACTTGAAATTCAAAAGTCACTAGATGGAAACAAAATTTTATACGATTCATTGATGCAAGAATACTTCGGGTAAGTATATGTTAATTACGATTACGTAAAAGCAATGATTATTGAGACTTTTATTTCCAAAATGAGGGGGAAAAGAAATGTCAAAACTATATTCTGATTGGCTAAAAATAGATCTTCATATTCATACAGATTTTAGTAGGAAGACAAAGAACAATGATTATAAAGGCGTTTTTTCTATCGATAGCTTGTACACCAAGCTAAAAGAACAAGATGTTTCAATATTTTCGTTAACTGATCATAATATTATTAACATCGATGCGTACAAAGAATATTATGAAAAATATAATAGTGATACAGATCCTTTGCTTCTTGCGGGAGTGGAACTAGATATTTTAGGAAGTTCAACAACTTATCATTCACTTCTTATATTTAATTGCAATGATTATGATAACGTTAAAGCTATTTATGATAGTCTTGAAGCAAAATATGCTGAAAAAGGTAGTGATGCGTTTAATAGGAAACTAACGTTTGATGATATTATTTGTGCCTTTGATGAGTTGGACTACTTCTTTATACCTCATGCAGGAAATACATCAAGTATAATTCACGCTTTTAAGGATGATATTGCAGCTGCACAGAAAATGCTAATTTTACTCCAAAGTCCAATGGAAAAGGTACAGGAAAAAAGAAGACAAATATACAATGAGCATTTTGATGTAAGGTTAACTGAAGCCTTTCGAAATAAGGAGGACTTTGCGTATCTAGAATTCTCGGATAACCACAATATCGAGAAGTATCCATGTCGCCATATGGGAGATCAAGGAGATCATGAGTTCTATTATATTAAAGGTAGTAAGAATTATGAAACGCTTCGACTTTCTTTCATTGATCCAAAATCCCGTATAAAAACCACTCAAGAATTTCAGGAGATAAAAATACCAAGGGATTATTTGAGAGAGCTTAATATTAAGGGCAATATGCTCTTAACAGATAATAATTTGAATTTTAGCCCTCACTTAAATGTTATTATTGGGGGACGTTCGAGTGGTAAGAGTTTAATGATGGATATTCTTAAACGATCTATTGACGTTTTAGAATCAGAAGATAAGTATAATGCAGCGATTGAAGGCGCTACGACCACAGTAAGTTCAAGTTTAGATGCTATGCCTAAAGCAGTGACCCATTTAAATACTGATATTCTACAGATTAATCAAGGCGCAATAGCTAACTATTTTGAGAGAAATGAGCTGTCAAGCTTAGCTAGAAAAGCGGGTAAATTTGGAGAATACCAGATTGCAAAAACAAAATTTAACGAAATCCAGACTGAATTAGATAAAAGGATTTCTGATTTGCATCAAGTCTATGAAGACATTCATGAGATAAAGCCAGACCAAGCAATTATTTTGCATAATAATACTATAGATAAACTGTTAAATCCTGAATATCACTTAAAGATGAATAAGGATAAGTTGATAGAGTTAACTTTTTCTACAGAAAAATTTGATGAGACAATAAAAGTAGTTGAAGATATTGAAGTATTAATCTCAAAGCTGAAAAAAGCTCCAACTATAGATATCGAAGAAGCTGAAGAGACAATAATTGAAGGATTTGTAAGTTTACTTTCAACGTTGAAAGGTAAACAGAAGGATAAGAAGCTACTGCATGAATATATGACAAAATTTGTTGGAAATGCACACAATATTGTGACTAGTGCGAATGACAAATTAAATGCTGCTGGAAAAGAAAAGGCTTTAGCTGAAAAGGGTAAGCAAGAGATTATTAACAAAGTGAAAGGGCATTTTAAAGCATTTGTTCAACTGAATAGTAGTGTAAAGAGTGCATTGTCATTAAAGTTAGAGCATACAGAATTAATCGATTTAGACGAGGACAGCAAACTTTGTATTGAGCTTCTGCCAGAAAAGGAGATTAAGGAAAGTATACTTGATGGTATTAAGGGGTATAGAAAGGATGACTTATACAATTCACTTGTTGAACTCTTGTATAACGAAACAAGTCTCAAAAATTATGGAGACAATTCTGCTGATAATTTTGGTAAAAAGATTAAGAGCCAAATAAAGGCATTAGCAAGTTGCTTTGTTAAACTAACTGACTATCTAGAATATCGGGATGGAACTACATCAAAAAGCAACAGTCCAGGTTATAATTCTGAAAAATACCTGAAAGTAGTATTGAATAATCCTAAATGTGGTTTAGTAATTATTGATCAACCTGAGGACAACCTTGGAAACAAGTTTATTTCTGATCAATTAGTTGAACTAATAAGAAAAATAAAGTTTAAGAAGCAAATTTTCTTAATAACACATAACCCAGCAATTGTTGTCTACGGAGATGCAGAATCTATTATTATTGCAGAAAATCTTGATAATATGATTTCTTATAAGCAAGTGAAACTTGAAGATATTGAGTCACAGAAAAGAATTTGTGAAACTTTGGATGGTGGAGAATATATTTTTGATAATCGATCAAGAAAATACAATATACAACGATTATTACAGGAGGCTGGGAATGGAAAAAACTAAACTAACAGGACAATATTATTCTGATGAAAATAAAATTGTATTTAATTTTGAGGAAGGACAATCGCTAGAGCTAAATACTGAAAATGACATTGATTTTACAGACCTTGTTAAGCAACTTACTTTTCTTATAGAAACTGAAAAAGAAATTGATATTTCATTGGATGAGCCTGAAGACCCAAAACTAAAAATAATATATGAGACAATAACGGAGATAATTGAAACATATAATTTAAATTTGAAAGATTTTATGACTGCTCAAGATGTTGATAAGGATGAGGATTAAAGAATAATAAAATCAGTAAATGTAAATAAAAAGGGGGAATACCATGTGCTACAACTTTGATTTCCTAAAAAAAGAAGAAAAATATAAGGACTTTACATACGCCTGTATCGAAGCAGAAAAGAGCTTAGTGGTTTCCTATGCCAGTACAGCGATTCTTGCACGTAGAGCCTTAGAATTAGCTGTAAAGTGGGTGTTTTCGTATGACCATGAATTAGATGCGCCTTATCAGGATAACCTTGCTTCTTTAATTCACGATTACCGTTTTAAAGGCATTATTGATACCAAGCTTTTCCCGATGATTACCTACATTCAAAAGCTTGGTAATAAAGCAGTGCATTCAGCAACGCCAATTTCAAGAGACCAAGCTGTACTTGCCCTTCGTAATCTGTTTGAGTTTATTTCTTGGATTGACTATTGTTATTCAGATGAATATGAAGAGATTACCTTTGATGAGAGCCTACTTGGGGATAATGAAAAAGAAAGAAAAACTAGAGACGAACTAAAAGACTTATATGAGCGTCTGGGTTCAAAAGACCGTAAACTTGAAGAAATTATTAAAGAAAATGAAACCCTAAGACGTGAAAATGCTGCTAAACGTGTTGATAATAAGAAAAATCGTGATTTTAAGGTTGATGAAATTTCTGAGTTTAAAACCAGAAAAATGTACATTGATCTTGAGATTGAGTTAAGTGGGTGGACTATAGGCAAAGATTGCCTTGAAGAAGTTGAAGTAGATGGTATGCCTAATCAAGCAAAAATTGGTTTTGTAGATTATGTGCTTTATGCAGACAATGGCAAGCCACTGGCAGTAATTGAAGCTAAGAAAACCTCTGTGAATCCTAGAATGGGTCAAATTCAAGCTCAGCGTTATGCAGATTGTTTAGAAAAAGAACATAAATTTAGACCCATGATATTCTATACCAATGGATTTGAATATTATTTATGGGATGACCGCAGTTATCCGGAGCGTTTGGTATCAGGCATTTACACCAAGGAAGAACTTGAATGGCTTCATTTCAAGAGACAAAACAAATCGTCTTTAAAAGACCCTGTTATCAATGACGATATTACCAATCGTCACTATCAAAAGATGGCCATTACAGCTGTATGTGATACTTTGGATAAGGGGAATCGTAAGGCTCTTCTTGTCATGGCAACAGGTTCTGGCAAGACTAGAACAGCCATATCCATTGTAGATGTATTGATTAAAAGGGGATGGGTTAAAAACATTCTTTTCCTTGCAGATCGTACGGCCTTAGTGAAACAGGCTAAGAAGAACTTTAAGGCGTTGTTACCGGAGCTTTCCCTTTGCAACTTACTGGACAGTAAAGACAATCCAGAGAGTAGAATGATTTTTTCAACTTATCCGACTATGATGAATGCCATTGACGATGTTAAGAATAAACGAGACCAAAAGCTCTTTACCAGTGGGCATTTTGACCTCATTATTATAGATGAAAGTCACCGAAGTATTTATAAAAAATATCAGGATATTTTTAATTACTTTGATTCTATTTTACTAGGTTTAACAGCGACACCTAAAAGCGATCTTGATAAAAATACCTATACTATTTTTGAACTTGAAAACAATGTGCCAACCTATGCCTATGAGTTAGGTGAAGCCATAGAAGATGAGTATTTGGTTCCTTATCATACCATTGAGACAAAGATGAAGTTTTTAGAACAAGGTATTCATTATGATGACCTTACTGAAGAAGAAAAGGAACTGTTTGAAGAAACCTTTGATGATGATGTTAAAGACATTAGTGGCGAAGCTTTAAACTCATTCTTATTCAATGACAATACCATTGATACGGTTATACAGGAATTGATGGAAAAAGGCCTTAAAGTAGAAGGTGGCGACAAATTAGGGAAGACCATTATTTTTGCTAAGAATAAGAAACACGCAGATTTCATAGTAAAGCGCTTTAATGCACTTTATCCGGAATATAAAGGTGATTTTGCAAAACCAGTTTATACCGGTATTAATTATGTGGAAAGCACCATGGATGATTTTGAAATAAAAACTAAGCTGCCACAAGTAGCTGTGTCTGTGGATATGCTGGATACTGGGATTGATATTCCTGAGATTCTTAATCTTGTTTTCTTCAAAAAAATACGCTCTAAAACAAAGTTTTGGCAGATGATTGGACGTGGAACCAGACTGTGTGAAGATTTGTATGGTGTTGGCATTGATAAAGAAAGCTTTAGAATTTTTGATTACTGTGGGAATTTTGAATTCTTTAGAACCAATAAAAACGGTAAAGAAGCCAAGATGATGAAATCACTGACAGAAAATCTTTTCAATATCCGTATAGGCATTGTTAAAGAGCTTCAAATCTTGGATTATCAAACAGATGAGTATATAAATCACAGAAAGTCATTGATTGAGGGAATTTTGAAAGAAGTGAAGGGTGTTGATGAAACGAAATTCAATGCCAGAATGAAGCTTCAATTCCTTCATAAATTCAATCAGGAGAGTGCTTTTGAAAGTCTAACAGATGCTGATGTCAGAGAACTGGAAGAACACGTTGCCCCACTTGTACCAGCCATAGATGACGATGAACTGGCTAAACGGTTTGATTATTTGATGTACACCATTGAATATGCAGACTTAAAAAGAGTCCCTGCATCAAAACCGAAAAACCGAGTGGTAACAACAGCAGAGAAGCTAACTTTTAAGGGGACTATTGAAAAGGTGAAGAAACAGGAAGCCTTAATATATAAAGTTCAGACCAATGAACACTGGGAAGAAGCAGATATTTTTGATCATGAAGAAGTCCGTGAAGCCTTTAGAGAATTGATTAAATTCTTAGACAGCAAATCTGGTGAAATCTACTATACCAATTTTACGGATGAAATCATGGAGTCCAAAGAAAGCCCAGGCGAGTACTCTGTGAATGACATGCAAAGTTACCGCAAAAAGGTGAATAAGTATTTGATTGAGCATCAAAATGATCTGGTAATCTATAAACTACGTAATAATAACTCTTTAACGGAAGAAGATATTAAATACCTAGAAAAAGTATTATGGCAAGAGCTAGGAACGAAAGATGACTATGTCAAAGAATTTGGTGATGAACCACTACTTAAACTGGTGAGTAAAATTGTAGGCTTAGACCCACAAGCAGCCAATGAAGTGTTTTCAGAGTTCTTATCGGACGAAAGCCTTAATATCAATCAAATGGAATTTGTGAAGTTGGTGGTCAAATATATGATCAAAAACGGTAGCCTAGACAAGCGGGTTCTCAATGAACATCCCTTTAATAAGCGTGGCAATGTGATGAACCTTTTTGATGGTAAACTTGATGTGGCAAAGAGAATTATTGGTGCTATTGATCAGATTAATGGTAGGTTGAGTGTTTAAAAAGCCTAACAGTATTAAATGCCACAAAATGAGAGGTGAAAATCATGGAGTACTTTCTAATCGGAATAATAACAATCTTAATAGCTGCCTTGATTTTCGTTGTCCAAAAGAAAAGAACAGAAACAACGAGTTCAAAAAATGAAGGCGACAATGAAACAGGGCTTGTTGAGATAGATTTACTTGAAGAAGATCTATTTCAGCGTAGTAATATTGTTAAAGTAGAGCAACTGCCATTGACGCAATTCATTGATGATAAAGCACTATTTGAGATTAAAGACAAGAAGGTTGTTGCACGAATTTCTGAAACAATACCTACTGCTGCAGATAAGATTGCAAAAACAATGAATAATATGGCTTTAGATAAAGTTGAATTATATAGAGCGGTTATACCTAGTGGAGCAACGCTTGTTGATTCAAAACAAATGAAAGGTGCAGCAAGAGGATTTTATAGGGGTAAAAATAGCATAAAAGGACATGCTAATTTTGTTAAAACGAATCCTCAAAAAATCTCGAAAGTGAGCACTATGGCTAATGGAGTTGCAAACATAATGTCTGTGGGCTCTTTGGTCGTGGGACAATATTACATGACAGAGATTAGCTCAAAGCTTGAAAGTATTAGTAATAGCATTAGCCAGATTAGTGATTTTCAAAATCGTGAATTTAAAAGTCGTATTTTGTCACTGATTGCAAGAGTTGAAAAAATTTCTAATTATAGTATGGAAATTCTAGAGAATGATGAGTTGAGAATTCTTAAGTTGCAGACTTTGGACGACTTAGAAGGTGAAGGAACTCAATTACTCCAACAAGTGAACTTAACGATTAGCGAATTAATAAATAAAAATCATAAACTGGATTATAAGACCTATCAAGTGAAAGTAGATGAGTTCTCTATTTTAGCTGAATATCAGAGAATTCTAATCAATCTTTTAGAGGAAATATGCAAGTTGACATACTTATTAGGCAAAGGCGAAATATCAAATGAAATAAGTTATTCTATTTATAATACCTATTTAAACCAATCCAATCAAACGATGAAAATGCTAGAGGTATGGCATGAAGAACAAGTCGGGCAGCTTGGTATTGAAATTGATAAGAATAGAGTTATGAAAAAAGGATTTTTTGCAACTGCTCTAGGAGTTGTTAAGGAAGATTTGAAATACAAGGAGCTTGCAAACGGATTATTAGATAAAATAAATGGCCAAAGATCTGAAAACCGATTGGTAGTCAATAGTGCCAAGAATTTATACGATGAAGACGTTCAGATTATTATCAAAGATGGGAAATACTATTACTTGCGTGAGTCAACGGAGTAGGACATTTATAGGTTGAAATTGATTAATATCAAAATATGAAAAGATAGGAGGCGAGAGTTCTATGGCAATACCAAAATATCATGAATTTATGAAACCCGTATTGGAATTATTAAAGGATAATCAAATCCATAAGCGTGTGGATATGTATAAGGTTTTAGCAATGCAGTTTCAATTAACTGAGGAAGAACTTGAAGAGTGGCTGCCAAGTGGTAAACAATTGGTTTATAAAAACAGAATAGGCTGGGCACTGACGTATCTGAAAAAAGCTAAGGTGATTGAATCACCTGCCAGAGCCAGTTTTAGAATTACTGAACTTGGACATAAAGTACTGATTGAAAACCCAGAGGTTGTGGATCAAAATTATCTCAAGAAGTTTGAAGGTTTTCAAGATTTTATAAACAGTACTTCGAACAATACACTTCTTGACAATGATATTTCTGATATTGGTAGTGACGAGTCGCCTCAAGATTTGCTGGATAGAGCTTATAAGACAATTTCTAATACTTTGGCAGATGATCTATTAACAGAAGTTATGAACCAATCACCGGATTTTTTTGAAAAACTAGTAGTGGATTTGTTGGTTTCTATGGGCTATGGTGGCAGTAAGATTGAAAATAGCCAAGTTCTTGGAAAATCTGGTGATGAAGGTATTGATGGCGTCATTAAAGAAGATAAATTAGGTTTTGACAAGATTTATATTCAAGCGAAGCGTTGGGATACTGAAAAGACAGTTGGAAGACCTGAACTGCAAAAGTTTGTTGGTGCATTAACCGGACAAGGTGCATCCAAAGGTGCTTTTATAACAACAGCAAGTTTTACGAAAGAAGCTAAAGAATATGTAAGCAAGCAACATGCTTGTAAAATTGTCTTAATTGATGGCAAATCTTTAGCCGCACTTATGGTTGAACACGATCTTGGTGTTTCAGTAGAAAATACCTATTTAATTAAAAAAATTGACACAGATTATTTTAACGGAGAATAAAACAAAATAATTTCGGCACCCCCCTATCTATTTTCGGCTTATAGATAGGGGGATTTTTTTGTATTTTTTTTCGTACACCCCCTATGATTTTTCGGCTTAATAGTGAGGGGAAAAATAATCTTGAAAAAATTTCGCCCACCCCTCGTGTTTTTTCGGCTAATAAGTGAGGGGGAAAAATTAAAATACAAAATGTATAGACCAGACCCCTCGAAAAATCGGCTTATAAGTAGAGGGGAAAAAAGGAGGTAAACAATGGAGCATGAAAATGAACTAAAACTCATCAACATGAGTGATGTTGAGGTAACAGAAGTGAAATGGTTATGGAAGCCCTATATTCCCATAGGAAAAATCACCATTATTCAAGGTGATCCTGGGGAGGGCAAGACGACCATGATTTTGGCAATTGCATCAGCTTTGACGACTGGTGCTATATTGCCTTTAAGTGAGGAGGCGTTAGAATGTAGCAATGTTATTTATCAAACAGCAGAAGATGGCTTAAGTGACACCATTAAACCAAGATTATTGGCAGCAGGTGCTGATTGTACCAAAGTAATCGTTATTGATGAAAGTCATAAGGAGCTGACTTTATCAGATAAGAGAATTGAAGAAGCCATTATGGAGACGAGTGCTCAGCTACTCATCATTGATCCCTTACAGGCTTATTTAGGTTCTGGTGTAGATATGCATAGGGCAAATGAAATTAGACCCATTTTCAAAAATCTTTCTAGTGTTGCAGAGAGGACAGGCTGTGCCATTGTCATTATTGGTCATATGAATAAGGCAGGTGGTACAAAAGGGCTTTATCGTGGGCTGGGGTCTATTGATATTACAGCTGCCGCTAGAAGTGTTCTCTTAGTAGGGCGTGTAAGAGCAGACCCAACAATTCGAGTGATGGCGCAGATTAAATCAAGCTTAGCACCTGAAGGTAAGAAAATTGCATTTAAGCTGGAAGAAGAAAATGGCTTTGCGTGGATAGGAGAATATGACATTGATCTGGATGAATTGCTTGGTGGAAGTTCAACGGAAAGCGTTCTAAAACGAGCAGAAAAGCTGATTAAAGAAGTGCTTGATGATGGTGCGAAGGCCAGTGATTATGTTGTTGAAAGAGCAAAAGAGAATCAGATTTCTCAAAGAACACTGAAAACCGCTAAAAAGAATCTTGAAGTGAAATCCATCAAAACTAAGGAAGGTTGGAAATGGCAGTTATAAAATCAAGGGTGCAAGGGGGCAATGCTTATAACCTTTGCACGCTTGCACCCTTGAAAGGCAGGTGAAGATATGTTAGGCAAATTATTTGGTGTAGAAGAAGTAAAAGCAGAATTACAAGAAGCGAGGGAAGACATCCAAGTACTTGAACATAAGCTTGAGCTCAAGGAAAAATCTATAAAGCAACTTGAAAATGCGGTGAGGATATTGGAAGAAAATATCAAATCATTGCTTGATGAAAATGACCAATTAAAGGCACGTCCAGATCATTTTGGACGATCATCAAGAGCATCTGGTGAACATATGAGACTTCTTAAAATGTATCAGTGCAATCAATTATCCTATCAGGAAATTGCAGATAAAATGACGGAGTATACCGGTGAAAAATGGTCCAAAAGCACAGTTCATTATTTGCTGACCAAGTCATAATGTTTTTATCTTCAATATCCCAAATAAATCTGAAAGCGTCTAGTTTGTTACTGGACGGCAGCTGAAGCTTGAGGATTTATTTACCCTGTTTTAACAGGGGCAAGCTTCCACTTTGTACAGCCAAAGTGTTTAAAAGTGGGCATGCCCACACCCATTTGCAGGAGGAAAATTATGAGACAGCGAAACAAGCAAATCAATATACGCGTAACAGAAAAAGATAGAACAAAAATTATTAAGTTAGCAGCTAAGAGTAGATGTAAATCATTAACGGATTATATCCTAGATAAAGCTTTAAACAAAGAAATAATCCAGTATGATTTGCATGAAATAAATGCAAGGCTATCAAAGATTGGAGGTGAGTTAAATCATTTGGTGATGTTATGTCATCAAGGAAAAATTAAATTGGTGAATCTTACAAAATACACCAAAGAACTAGAAGAGCTACAGGAGGCTCTTAAGAACATAAAATAATATGAAATGAAGATCAAGCAGGAGGGTCAGATGGAAAACTTAATGAAGTTTACAATACAGTTAGCTATGCTTTCCAGCCTGCTTGATGAAAAGATGATTTCAGAAAAGGAATTCATCAAGATCAAAGTTGAGTTGGAAAGAAAATACAAAATAAAACGAGGTTTAAGTGGCACTTAATTATATACTGTGATAAAATTAAAATGATAATTGGGAACATAGATTGATGAACTATCCGGGATTACCGGATAGTTCACTTAAAACATCAGACGGTGTCTGATGAATTGATTAATAAATTACGGAAAAGGGGGATAATGTGGAAAACAAAACAGACATTCTTATTTACCAATTGGAAGACGGAAAAACCAAAGTTGATGTAAGACTTGAAAATGAAACCGTATGGATGACACAAAAGGCGATTGCAGAACTTTATCAAACAACGCCTCAAAATATAACACTTCACATAAAAAATATTTATGAAGAAAATGAATTAGAGGAAAATTCAACTTGTAAGAATTACTTACAAGTTCAAACTGAAGGAAATAGAAGAGTTCAGAGAAATTCACGTCACTATAACCTTGAAATGATTATTGCCGTTGGATACCGTGTACGTTCTAGCAGAGGTACACAATTCAGACGATGGGCGACAGAACGATTAAATGAATACTTAGTCAAAGGCTTTACCATGGATGATGAGCGTCTTAAAGGTATGCGTAACATCGGTGATGACTATTTTGATGAACTTTTAGAGCGTATTCGTGATATTAGAGCTTCAGAAAAAAGATTTTATAAGAAAATCACAGATATTTATGCCTTATCTATAGATTATGATGGAAAATCAGAAGAAGCTAAAAAGTTCTTTGCAACGGTCCAAAACAAGCTTCATTTTGCTATTCATGGTCATACAGCAGCAGAACTTATTGAACAAAGAGCTGATGCTTCAAAAGATAATATGGGGCTTACCACTTGGAAGGGTGACAAAGTGCGTAAAGGGGATATTACCGTTGCCAAGAATTATTTGACGGAAAAAGAAATAAAATCCCTCAACCGTATTGTGACCATGTATCTAGATTATGCTGAAGATCAAGCTGAAAGACGTAATCCGATGTATATGAAGGATTGGGAGGAAAAGCTCAATGCCTTCCTAAAATTTAATGAGCGAGATATTCTTACTGGTGCAGGTACTATTTCACATGAAGTAGCTAAGGAGCTGGCTGAAAAAGAATATGAGAAGTTTAATCAAAAACGATTAACTACAGCTGAAAAAGATGATTTTGATGTGTACTTAGAAGAGCATGAATGGACACATAAGAAGTAACCCTGTTTTGATTCCGCAAAGGAAGTGATTTCATGAAAGAAGTAGAAGTTATAAAACCTAAAAAGAATAAATTTGACCGAGCATCGGGCAAAGAACTTTCAAAAATAAGAGTTGCCCCATATTGTAGAGTCAGTACTGATTCTGCTGAGCAGATGGCTAGTTATGATTCTCAAGTAGCCTATTATGAGCAGAAAATCAAAGAAAACCCTAATTGGGAATTGGCAAAAATATATTCTGATGCCGGGATTAGTGGTACGAATATAGATAAACGCCTTGGCTTTCAAGAAATGATTCGGGATGCCATGGCTGGTGAATTTGATCTTGTTATTACCAAGAGTATCTCAAGGTTTGGTAGAAATACAAAGGATGTACTGGAATATACTAGACTACTTAAAAAACATAATGTTGCGGTATTATTTGAAAAAGAAAATATTAATACCTTCTCTATGCAAGGTGAAGTTGCCATGACTGTTCTAACTTCAATAGCCCAACAAGAAAGTGAAAGTATTTCAACCAATGTCAAGATGGGTCTAAAGATGAAAATGAAGCGTGGCGAACTGGTTGGTTTTCAAGGCTGTTTAGGCTATGACTACGACAAAGAAACCAAAGAGCTTATCATCAATGAAGAAGAAGCTGAAGTTGTACGATTTATCTTTGATGCTTATAATCAAGGTAAGGGTGCTAGGCTTATTGGTAATGAACTAAAAGTAAAAGGCTATAAAACAAAAAGAGGCAGTACCAATTGGCCGGATAGTACCATTAGGGGCATATTAAAGAATGAAAAATACATGGGTGATTTACTCCTAGGGAAGACCTTTACCGTTGATCCAATTACTAAGCAGCGCCTTGACAATATGGGTGAAGAAGAAAAGTATTACATCAAAGACCACCATGAACCCATTGTCAGTAAAGAGACCTTTGAAAAAGCTCAAGCCATAAGAAATAAACGTAATTGCAACATGGAAAAAGGACGGTTAAAGCGTTATAGCAGACAGTATACTTTCAGCAGTAAAATCGAGTGTGGCTTTTGCGAAACTACTGTTGGCAGAAGAGCATGGAACTCAGGCACCAAGAATAAAAAAGTTGTGTGGCACTGTATCAAATCCAGTAAGCATGGTAAGAAACATTGTCCTGATAGCAAGGGTATACATGAAGCTGTTATTGAAGAAGCCTTTGTCAAAGTTTTTAATGAAATGTGCCAGCATAACAGAGTGATCATAGAAGAGTTTATATCAACCATTGAAAACACATTAAGTGAAAGTACCAGTAAAAAAGAGCTAACAACACTTAATAAAGAACTGAATAGGGTGGAAGAAAAAATCAAGAAGTTAATTGATCTTCATCTTGATGGTGCAATTGACCGAGAAAATTATGATAACAAGCTTCTTGAACTTAATATGGATAAAGAACGATTGATCAAAGAAACCAATGAACTTTCATTAACTGCTAGTGAAGAAAAAGAAATGAAAACAAGGCTTAAAAGCTTTAGGAAGTACTTTGATGCCAATAAGCCTCTTAAGACGTTTAATGCTGATGTCTTTGAATCTATTGTTGAGAAGATTATACTTGGGGGGATTGATGATAAAGGTCAAAAAGATCCTCATCAATTAACTTTTGTATTTAAAACTGGACCAAAATCGACGATTACTATGGGCAAAGAACCATATTCCCAATTATCACCCGACACACGTGGAGACTGTCGTACGGCTGGAAAGAAAATAGGTCAAAAGAACCCTGGAATGAGCTTTCGGAGCTGTTTCCAGGGTTTCTTATTTTGATGACTAAACTATAAATTTAATCTAAAATTGTGTACTCTAGGTTTAGGGTGTATTGAGAAATAGAATGATTGATTTATGCGGGTAAGTGTTTTGATTAATAGTTGAACCTTTTACAAAATTAATGAGTCAAAATCTTGCAATTTTATGTAGTAATGAGATTGAGCAAATGTTTGGTCCAGTGACCAAACATTCAAACTTAGCGAGACTCTTTACAAACGTTCTTTAAATAGATATAATTTAAGCACGAAAGTAATAAAGGTCAGGTGATAGAATGGATGATAAATACTTAATCATCAAGAGTATAGCTGAAAACTCAGATGGGATTGTTACAACGAAGCAGATTGAAGATGCAGGTCTTAATAGAACAATCATAAAGAATTATGTCAATCAAGATTTGCTTGTCAGAGAATCTCAAGGAATTTATACTCTATCCTCAACATTAGTGGATGAGTACAAGCTCCTTCAAATGCGCAGTGAGAAAATGGTGTTCTCCTATGGTACAGCCCTATACTTACATGGTATGTCTGATCGTGTACCACGTCTGTTGGATGTAACTATACCGCAAGGCTATAATGTGTCGAGAATCAAGAAAGATCATCCTGAAGTAAGGTTTCATTATGTAAGACATGAGTGGTGGGAAGTAGGTTTAACAAAAATACATACACCTATGGGGGCAGAAGTGATTTTATATGATAAAGAACGCTGCATATGTGACCTGATAAATCACAAAAAACATATTGATATGCAACTATATACACAAGCAATAAAGGAATATTTTAAAAGCAGTGCTGATGTGAGAAAAGTTTTGAAATACGGTAACATTTTTGGTATAGAAGAAAAAATCAGAACCTATATGGAGGTGCTCACTTGAGAAATCCGGAACAGCTAAAAGGAGTTATACGGAATATTGCAAAAGATAAAAATCTTAAACCGCATGAAGTCTTACAGATGTATTTGTTTGAAAGAATCCTAGAAAGATTATCTTTATCAAGTTACAGAAATAATTTCATATTAAAAGGTGGTCTGTTAATAGCTTCAATGATTGGTGTTGAGAGCAGAAGCACACTAGATATGGATACAACTGTGAAAAATATCTTGATGGATGATTTTGTCATTCGCGAGGCAGTTCAAGAACTGATACAAATTGACATTGAAGATGGGATAGAGTTCATGTATGAAAAAATGGAACCCATACGAGAAGATGATGAGTATAAAAATTTTCGAGTTCACTTGAAGGCAGTCTACGGTAAAATTGTTGCCCCTATGAAAATTGATATAACAACAGGAGAAATCATTACGCCATCAGCTATAGAGTATTCTTTCCGTTTGATGCTAGAGGATCGTGAAATACGTGTAATGGCTTATAATCTTGAGACAATACTAGCCGAGAAGTATGAAACTATTATTCGCAGAAATATTGGAACAACAAGGGTTAGAGATTATTATGACTTATACATGCTGTACAGGAGTAGAATATCAGAAATTAGTCGAAATGATTTTATTGATGCAGTAGGGAACACAGCCAAGCAGAGAGGGTCATTGGAACTGCTCGCAGACTGGCAAGAAATTTGTGAGGATATTAAAAAAGAAAAAACTCTAGAAATGCTTTGGATAAATTATCAAAAAGAAAATAATTATGCAGCTGATATTAGTTTTGAAGAAGTGACCAATAATATTCAGGAAGTTGCTCAATATCTAAATAATAATGATCAGTTACAAACAGAAGATAGACTATAAGAATATACCTGAAGCAGAACGTATTGTATTATGTTTAATTATATTATGGTTCTTGGTACTTCACCATATCTTTTGACCGTGTCAATTTACTGTTGGTTAATATTTAGAAAATAGACACCGTGATAATCACGCTGTTCTCAGTTTCTTAAGAAGCTTGAACATGTTGGTTCGTTTACCATATCGAGTATGGTGATATTGCT
>NZ_JAFNJU010000007.1 GCF_017368455.1 Proteiniclasticum aestuarii
TAGCGGCCAACTAAAATTTTATCATAGGAGTTTTTGTTCTTGAAGCTTAAGCTGATTTTGTCCACCTGCATAGCAGGTGGTTTATTTGTTTCAAATTAACCATTTGAAACGCACTAAAGTGACACAATACAAGAAGAGCTTTTCCGATGATGAGTCGGATAAGCTCTTCTTCATTTGAATCAGATCTTATGTCCATAGGCTTTCAATATGCGCAGGCATCTAAGAGTGTTGAACCGTCCGCGTCTTCCTTCTTCCAGAGGAAAATGGACACTTCCTGAATAGGAGGGGCCTCTGGGGAAGGTGCCGTCTTTCCGCTGTTTCTCCATAAGGAGCAGAAGCGCTTCCTTCATCCTTGCATCATAGGGAAGTGTTGCATCAGCAAAGTGATACAGTGCCCGGTGGATGTCATATTTCCAACGGGTGGGGAAGGCGAGAAGTAGAAACTTCGGATCGATGATCTCACCAGTCCGGTCGGACCGGAACAGGTGGTGCATCAGAAGAAATTCTGAGGCTTTCTCCATGGCTGTTTCCACATCCTTCAGTCTATGGGTGTAGCCTCTTCGACGGTATTCCAGAAAGCCCTCCAGCACACTGATGGTGGTATGCATGGAGCCATGATGGACCTTGTTCCGGTTGAATCGGCAGTTGAAGCCTCCGTCAGGGAGAAGAGATGAGAGCAGCTGGTCCACAAGGGGAATCAGCAGCTGCTCCTCTACACCGAAATAGGAGGCAAAGTTGAGATACATGCCGTTGACGCACAGATCGCTGAGCTTATCGCTGCTGATGGCGATGCCGCCATCCCGGGCCCGATGCTCCAGCAGGATGTTTCTGGCTGGAATCCGGGCTCTTTCAGTATCTTCTGGAATCTCCAGATACCGAAGATCCAGCAGGGTGTAGTGGGTGCTGGTCCATTTTCCCACATAGTGGCTCTGCCCGAAGCTACCGTCTTCATGCTGCACATCAAAGAATTTTTTTCCGAAACCTGTCAAGAGCGTTTCCTTCTGAAGGTCTTTGAGTGTTTCCTCTTCTTCTTCCAAAAGGTATTTTCTCGTCTGATAGGCGATGGAGGGGTCTCCTGTAAGCAGAAAATCCAGTACACTTTCATTCAGCTCAAACTTCTTCATATTCTATTCCTCTTCTTTCAGGGTATAGATTCTGCCCTGGAAATCCACGATGTAGAGTTCCCCCTGATTGTCTAAACCGAAAGAGGAAATCATGAAGTCCGTGTCAAGAAGTGTATGGTTTTCCGCCTGATTGTTCGGATCCAGCCAGAGTGCCCAGATGGTCCCGGATATGAAATCTCCATAGATATAAGCGCCCTGAAGGCTTTCCATGGCGTCTCCGTAATAGGTGAACCCGCCGGTGATGGATCTGCCTTCCGAATGCGGATACTCATAGACCGGAGGAATGTGATCTATTGGTGGTGCCCCATCCTTGTAGGGTCTGGTTCCCTCGAAGCGGTTCCATCCATAATTTCCACCCGAGACGATGAGATCGATCTCTTCGATTTCTCCCTGGCCTACATCCGCCGCTACAAGAAGATCTTGTCCTTCATCGAAACTGAACTTCCAGGGATTTCTGAGACCATAGGCATAGATCTCGGGTCTGGCTTCCTCTTCGGAATGAAGCAGTGGGTTGTCTGCTGGAATCAGATAGGGCTGATCCTCTGTATCCACATCGATTCTTAGGATTTTACCAAGATAGCTTGTGAGATTCTGCGCTTCGTCATTGGGGTCTCCACTGGAACCGCCATCTCCAGAGGAGATGTAGAGGTATCCGTCGGGTCCGAAGAGAAGCGTGCCGCCATTGTGGTTGCTGTAGGGCTGGCTGTAGGTCAGAAGCATCTTTTCTGAAGCGAGGTCCACAGTCTCCCTGTCGCTGCTATTGAATCTGGAAATCACGGTTTCGCCTCGTCTTGTGTAATTGACGAAAAGGAAGCCGTTTTCTTCGTAATCGGGATGAAAGGCCAGACCCAGTAGGCCCATTTCCTGACCGCTGGTGTCCACAAGCTTCGTAAGATTCAGAAACGGTGTTTTTTCAGAGTCAGGTTTTTTAAGGTTTAAGAGATAAACCATTCCTTCTCTTTCCACCACATAGATGCGTTCATCAGAAAAGCCGTCAGAAACCAATGCTAAAGGCTCCTGGAAGGAAGCGGAGGGGAAGGTGTCTTCTACTCTGTAGCGGGCAGGACTGAATTCATCCGGCAGGATAAAAGGATTCTCCTCTTGTGGCTTTTCCTCCGCAGGCTCTTCCGACACAGGTGGTGTTTCGGAAGGGGTCTCCACGGGCTTCTCCATCACAGGGTCTGTCGGAACCGGCTCTTCTTCAGGATCTATTGTGCAGGCAGTCAGGATCAGTGCCAACAGCAAAATCATCAGTTTTTTCATGGTCCTTCACTCCTTATAAATGAAAAGAATTTTCAGATAACTTTTATGTAGCCTGATTGTAGCAAAGTTCCCGGCAGTTGTAAAATCCATTGCGACTGCGATCTCTGCGTAAAACCAATCTTTTGGCGGATGGATTCATGAGGGGATGCAGGCCTCTAAGGCATCGGAAGGTCATGGTCAATCTTCGCGGATTGTGCTAAAATTCTGAATATAGAGCAAAAAAAATCAATGCTGAAGATCAATGAATGCGAAGTGAGGTGCAGCATCATGAATGAAAAATCCGGAATCACCATTTCGAAGAAATCATTTTTCTCATCCGTCACGATTCTTGGCGTGCTTATGGTCCTGGCAGGGGTGCTCACAAGAGTCATCCCGGCAGGGGTTTATGAGCGCGTCATGACTGAGGGGAGAGAATCCGTTGTTCCGGGGTCCTTCCAGTTCATCGGGGAAGTGGACTACCCTCTCTTCAGGTGGCTTACTGCTCCCGTGGAAGTGCTTTTCGGATCTGACGCGGTGACCATCATCGTCATCATCCTGTTCCTTCTGTTCATAGGATCCTCCTTCCGGGTGCTGGATCGAAGCGGAATCCTGCGCTACATCATGGAGTCCATCGTGAAGCGCTTTGAGAAGAGGAGATATCTGCTCATGGGGATTCTCATCCTTTTCTTCATGCTTTTCGGTTCGCTCTTCGGCATTTTCGAGGAGCTCATTGTCCTGGTACCCTTGGCGGTGACCTTGTCCTATTCCTTCGGATGGGATTCTCTGGTAGGTCTTGGCATCAGTGCCATGGCTTCGGGTTTCGGCTTTGCGGCAGCAATCTTCAATCCCTTCACCCTGGGTGTGGCGCAGACCCTTGCGGACCTTCCGCCCTACTCCGGAACGCTCTATCGGGTGCTGATCTTTGTGACCATCTATCTGATTCTATATGGATTTCTCTATTTCTATGCAAGAAAAATTGAAAAAAGGCCTTCTGCATCGCCGGTCTATCAGGAGGACCGTGCTGTGAAGATGCGGTTCAATCTTGAGGAGAAGGAATCTCTTCTGGGCAAGGAGAAGCTGAAAAAAGCGGTGAAGATCTACGTGGCCTTCCTGGGCCTCATGATCGGAACCATTCTTCTGGGATTCTTCATTCCTTCCCTTTCTCTTCTCACGCTGCCTCTGGTGGCTGTGATTTTCCTTGTGGCAGCGGTTCTGGGTGGCATCATCAGTGAGTATGCAGAGTTTGCAGATCTTCTGAAAGATCTCTACAGAGGGCTATTCTCCATGCTTCCTGCGGTGGTCCTCATACTCATGGCCATGAGCATCAAACACATCATGACGGAAGGCCGTGTCATGGACAGCATTCTCTACTATGCATCAGGGTACATGGAAGGACTCAGTCCCAATCTGGGTGTAGTGGGTCTTTACCTTTTGATTCTGGTCCTGGATTTCTTCATAGGATCCGGTTCAGCCAAAGCGTTCCTTGTGATGCCCATCGTACTGCCGCTGACCGACATCATCGGCATCACCAGACAGACCACCATACTGGCCTTCTGCTTCGGAGACGGGTTCAGTAATCTTCTTTTTCCCACCAATCCCACACTGATGATCGCTCTGGGGCTCACGGTGGTGAGCTATCCGAAGTGGATCAGATGGTCCATAAAGATCCAGCTGGTGGTGTTTCTTGTGACAGTAGTGTTTCTATTTCTGGCCAATAATTTCGCTTACGGACCGTTTTAGGAGGAACAGGCATGACAGCAGCAGACAGAAGCAGAGCAGCAGCGCACCTTTCGAAGGCGCTGACCTACCGCACCATCTCTTTTTCTGAAGAAGACCTTGCGGATGACAGCGCCTTTGAGGCATTTCTTTCTTTTCTAGAAAGAACCTATCCCACGGTCTACGAAAGGATGAACGTCACTCTCATCAATAAATACAGTCCGGTTTACCACCTGAAGGGAAGGCAGAAGGGGAAGCTCCCCGTTCTTCTTCTGGGGCACTATGATGTGGTGCCCGTGGAAGAAAACACGATGACGGATTGGAAGAGAGATCCCTTCGGTGGAGAAGTTCATGAGAGTCATATTTATGGAAGGGGTGCCATGGACGACAAGAATCAGGTGATCTCCATCATGGAATCTCTGGAAACGCTTCTTCACGAAGGATATGAACCGGACAGGGATATTTTTGTGGCTTTCGGCTTTGACGAGGAAGTCGGTGGAGAGCAGGGCGCCAAGGCCATCGCGAAGTATTTCGAGGAGAAAGGTCTTCGCTTCCATCTGGTTCTGGATGAAGGCGGCGCAGTGGTTCTGGATACGGTGGAAGGGGTGAAGACGCCCCTGGGTCTCATCGGTGTTGCGGAAAAAGGTTCTTCCATGATCCGGATCACCGCTTACGGAGATGGAGGACATTCCTCCATGCCGAAAAAGGGCTCTTCTGTGGAGGTTCTCTCCCAGGCGGTGCTGAATCTCATGCGAAATCCCATGAAACCCAGGCTCACTCCACCGGTGAGAGAACTGTTTCATGGCATGGCGCCGTTTCTGGGCGCAAAGGGCATTCTTTTGCGTCACGTGGACTGGACGTTTCCAGTGCTTGCCAGGATTCTTTCCTCCAGCAGTGTCATGAATTCCATGGTGAGAACCACCATGGCCATGACCATGGCAAAAGCCGGATCCGCCATGAATGTGATGCCTCAGGAGGCATCGGTCTATGTGAATGTGCGGATTCTGCCAGGGGACACCTTTGAGGATGTGCTCCTTCATATGAAGACGGTGAACAAAGACTTGGATCTGTCCTACGAAGTTCTTGTGAGAGAAGAGGCCTCGCTCATCTCTCCCCATGAGTCGGAAGCTTTCAAAGCCGTGGAGCGCAATGCGCTGAAGGTGCATCCGGATGCCAAGGTGCTGCCGTACCTCATGGCTGGTGGAAGCGATGCGAGAAAATATGAGAAGCTTTCGGATCATATTCTGCGCTTTTCCTGCGTCAGAATGACCAGTGCGGATCTGGACTCCATTCATGCCACCAATGAAAGAATCCATGTGGATCAACTTTTCGGCATGATCCGATTCTACGTGGAGCTTCTGAGGGATTACGAGACATCCGAGTGATCAGCTGTAGCATCCGAATTACAGGGAATTCTGCAGCATAATAAGAGACCTGGTCCTTTTCAAAGACTTGCTTTGAAAAGGACCAGGTCTTCTGTCTGCGGATCACTTGTTGGAGAATTTCTTCAGAAACTGATTCTTTCTTTCCATGAGGGCTTCCACTTCATTGATCAGCAGATTGTCCTTATGGTGTCCGGTCTCCATGAAGAAGAGGGAGAGTCCGCCGGGACCCACGTGGGTTCCTACCGCAACGCCCATCTGCATCATGTAGATGTCGCCTTTGAAGGAGGTTTCTTCCAGAAACTTCGTTTTCAGGTTGTCGGCATAACTCTTGTCAGTGGTATAGCCGATGATGATGAAATCCGTCAGGGCTTCATCGTTTCTTTTGTTGAATTCGTTTATGTAGTGGGACAGTACTTTTCTTCTTCCTCTTTCTTTAGCCACGATGGAACCTTTTCCTTCCTTCATGGACATGATGGGCTTCAGCTTCAGCATTTTGCCGATGATGGCGCTGGCACCGGAAAGTCTTCCGCTTCGGATGAGATGGTTGAGATCGTCCACTGTGAGAAAGTGCTTCACGTTGGTCTTGTAGGTTTCGTTGAAATCCACAAGTTCCTGGAAGCTTGCACCTTTTTCGCGAAGTCTTGCACTCTTCATGAGCAGCCATCCGCTGCCATGGCTCATGGACTTAGAATCCACCACATGAATCTTCACGGCAGAATCAGGAAACTCCTCATAGAAGTAATCCTTGGCAAGGACCGCGGACTGATAGGCGCCACTGGTTCCGCTGGACATGCAGATGCAGAGGATTTCATTATGTCCGGTGGTGACGGCTTCCTTCATGATGTCCAGATAGGATGCGGGGCTGGGCATGCCGGTGGTCGGTGGATTCTCCAGATTCTCCATCATGCTGTAGAATTCATCCGCCGTGATGTCCACCCGGTCCAGATAGGTTTTACCGTCCATGGTGACGGTGAGGGGCGCGATACTGATGTCATATTGCTTCAGAATATCATCTGAAAGGTCGCAGGTTGAGTCTGCCATTATTTTAATCATTATTTTCCTCCAATGAGGGCATGGAAAGATTACGTATTCCATTGACTGCCCTGATGTTAATCTTTTACATTATACGTCAATGTCCTTAATTATCCTATAACTTTTTCCGAACATCTAGCCCTGATGAAAAAGATCGGGTAGGGTGTTACGCACTTGAAGGTATGTGCATGCTGATGCATCTTGTGAGAAGGTTTGGAAGGAGAGGAAGAAATCATTGATTCTGAACGGTCTTTCTGCCGATCAGAGGGTATACGGCAACCGCTGCGAGTACGGAGTAATAGATGATGAGGTTATTCAGGCTTATTCCAGGGAACAGGTAAAGCAGGAGAACAATAAACGGGAAAATCCTCTGGGTGAAGTTCATTCTCTTCACATGTACGGGTGTTCCTCTGTCATCCAGGACTCCGGCAATCCTGCTGGAAGGGGTGAAGGCAGGAAACAGAATGAGCACCGACATCAGCAGGAGCTCAATCCTGGGGGAAACAAAAGGCTCTGAAATGGAAAGAAAATTGAAGTAAAAGCTTTCCATGAGAAAGACTGCTGCGGCAAGAAGGGAAAAAACCAGTGATGTGCGGGGTTTTTCTTTATAGAACAGGAGAGAAACGGAAGCGATGAGAAAGGGAATCAGGTAGATGCTGTTTTCGCTGCGGACAGATAAGTATACGCTGAATCCGAATACCACGATAAAATCGACTAGTGTGAGGCTTTTACCGCACACGCCGCTGATCATTCTCAGAAGCAGAATAATCCAGAAGAGGGCGAGCAGATTCAGACTTTCAAAGTAGAACAGGTTCACAAGGCTCAGCGCAGCACTCAAAAAAGCGGAGTATTCATGTTTCGGGTCCACTTCTCTTGTGAGCGCCCATGTGAGGAATATGCTGCCTGCTAAGGAGATCCCTGAAGAAAGAGATCCTGTCATGAAATAGCCGATGATTCCTACTATGATTGAAAACATGAGTATGATTCTATTGGTGGTATAATTGAGATCCACTTTTCTGACTAATGTAAACATCCATTTCA
The DNA here is from genome assembly GCF_017368455.1 of Proteiniclasticum aestuarii. Lineage (GTDB taxonomy): Bacteria > Bacillota > Clostridia > Clostridiales > Clostridiaceae > Proteiniclasticum > Proteiniclasticum aestuarii. The sequence goes on from NZ_JAFNJU010000007.1 coordinate 7,541, forward strand.
CTCCTGACTTGCATCATATTAACTATAAGTATAACATTAGTTTCTTCTGGAACCTATGGCTTTCATCGGAAGCGGAGGATCACCAGACTATAAGATTGAGATGAATGGAGCGCAGCTATACTGAAGAGAGAAGCAGCCTGTTGGACAATTAAGAATTCAGTGCAGAATAGAAGCAGACTGGACAAGAGAAAATGGTATAATCAGTTCATGGATCAAATTAGAAGGTCACTCTGGAGGAAACATGATTTATTTAGCTTTGGCAATCATCTGCAGCGCATCCATCGCGCTGATTTTCAAGTATTCTGAAAGCAGCAATACCAACAGATATGCAATCACCACCACCAATTACTTCACCGCATTCATGGTGAGTCTTCTCATGATTCTTCTGAGAGGCTTACTGACAGGTGTAGAGAAGGAGATCCCCTTCCTGGAGGATTTCAGTCTGGTCTACTCAGGAAATCAGACGCTCCTGACTCCCTATGGCAGCATGCTCTGGGGAGTTCTCATCGGATCGGTGGCAGGAGCGTTCTTTTTCCTGTCCTTCATCTACTATCAGAAAAGCGTGAAGGAATATGGCGTGGGCATATCGGGAACCATTGCAAAGCTGGGTATTCTGATTCCCATGCTGTTTTCGGTCATCGTCTGGAAAGAATTTCCCACGGCCATCCAGGTGGTGGGCATCGCATTGTCCCTGGTGTCCATCCTTATCGTGAATCTCTCTCCGAAATCCCTGGAGAAACTGGATTTCAAACCGATCATCATGCTGCTCTTCGTCTTCGGGGGACTGGCGGAATTTTCAACGAAGATCTACCAGAAGTATGGACTGAATGAGTATAAGGACATATTTCTTTTTGCGGTGTTTTTTGTGGCCTTTTCCATCAGCGCTTATTATACGGTGAGGGCAAAAAGAAAAGTCACGAGGAAGGATCTCCTGACGGGCTTTGCTGTGGGGATTCCGAATCTGTTTTCCTCCTATTTCCTCATTCTCTCTCTGGATACGATCAACACCTCTGTGGCATTTCCTGTCTACAGTGCAGGGAGCATTGTACTGATCAACATCGGCGGGTTTCTTCTGTTTCGTGAGAAAGTGGCCAGAAAAAACCAGGTGGCGATTCTCCTGACCGTCATAGCCCTTGTGCTGATCAATCTGTAGACCATGAGACCTTGAAAGAGAAGGAGTAAAGACCGATGAAGCATATTCATCGGTCTTTACTCCTTCTCTTATAGGGTTCATGATTCATTCAGTCTTCATCGGAAGGTTCTGACTCATAGGTTCTTTCATCCAGGGAGGGGTCTCTTTCCACGCCTGTTTCCGCTTCGTACAGATCGATGTGGCAGTATCCGTTCACATTCTTCTGCAGATAATCCTGATGATAGTCTTCAGCCACATAGAAATTTTTCATGGATGTGACTTCTATAGCGAATTCTTCATCGTATTTCTTCTGTTCCAGTGCCAGTACTTTTTCGATGACTTCAATCTGGTTATCATCCACATAGTAGATGCCGCTGCGATACTGATTGCCTATGTCGTTACCCTGCCTGTCTACGGAGATCGGGTCTACGACTTTGAGGTAGTAGAGAAGAAGATCTGTCAGGTCTATTTTACTCGGATCATACTTCACCTCTACGGTTTCAGCGAATCCGGTGTCTTTACTGATGACGTCCTCATAGGTGGGGTTTTCCGTATGCCCGTTGGCATAACCGGAAACTGCATCCACGACCCCATCGATTCTCTGGAAATATTCTTCTACGCCCCAGAAGCACCCACCGGCCAGATAGATGGTTTCTACATCCTCTTCATTATAGTCTTTCGTTAGGCTGGTACTTAAGGTGCCAGGCGCAGAAGAAGGCGTATTTCTGCTATTCAGGCTGGCCAGGAGCAGAACTGTGCCTAATACAAGGAATGTAAGTACGATATATGTGCTTTTCATCATGCACCTCTTTCATCATGGCTAAGGAATCCTTCTTCATGTATACTGACGCTGGCAAATTCTCTGCGCAACGGATGAAATGAATGAAAAACCTGATTCGATATCCATGATACTTATGGAATGTGGATTTCTACACGTATTATTACGGGTATTATATCATGCTTATCAGTTGAGGCTGATGTATTAACACGTTATGCTATATTAAAGGCAGATAAAGGCAGATAAAGGCAGATAAAGGCAGATAAAGGCAGATAAAGGCAGATAAAGGCAGATAAAGGCAGTATTTCCTGATTGCTGAAAGTGCCTAGACGGACTGTATGAAATCTGAGCGTGTAATCAGGAAGATAAGAGAGTGAACGAGCCTGCAAAAGCTTCCCCCCTAGGATCTTCATGGGAAGGGGCTGGTCCATTTTCCCGGAGGGAACGCATCAGGTTTTATATTGAGCCGGAAGGGGGGTTCAGAATTCAGATAAACATAGCGGAGAACAAGACGTCCAAAGGAACCATACAGTTTCCAGTGAACAGACCACTTCAGGAAGACCTCATCAGGGAGATAGTGACATACCGGGCATTGAATCAGAATAATAAATGAACACCAGAAATGCTTTTTCTGGTGTTCGTTTCATCGATAATCAGAATATGGATTGAGTTCCGTTAGAAGTCTTATTCCAAATAGAATTCCATTCAAAGAATCTGAGCCGGAGGTATGTCCAATATTCAGTATCCTGTTCAGTGCATGATGGATACGATCGAGATTTTGAGATTGGAAAGCATCGTAAAGTTCAAGAACAGGTTGAGCAAACCGGTGCTTTACAGCACTTTGAAGAAAAGACGCAGAAACTCTATTTGTCGCATGTCTTTTCCTTTCAGTAAGTTCAAGCAGCTCTCGATGAAAAGACAGTTCGCAGTGGTTGTCAAAAAATGCAAAAACTGAAATCAAGCCAACAAGAAAATCATCCATGGAAGGAGTAAGGCCGTTTCCCAGTCCAATCAGTGAAGTTATGGGATGGGCTAATTTTGATAGAGATACACCTTCCAATTTACTGCGGATGAATTTCTCCAGGTCAGATTGCTCTATGGCATGAAACATGAGACCTGTCTTGTGAAAAGTGATATTCGATGCAAAATCTCTTAGTCCGGATGGGAATTCTTCTTTTTTGAGCACCATAGTGATCATAAGTGCGAGATTTTCAAGATCAGGTATCAAAATTGTATTTTGCGTTGAAAGCGAACTGGAGTAGATTGCGGTGCTCTGTAACTGCCCGATTAGTGCTGCTTTACATTCATCAATGGATGTTATGACATTCGTTGTGAGCTGGTATTTGAACTGATCAAAAGAATCGGAGTCTTCCATGACGACTGCAAATGGCGTTAGAGGGATATTCTGTTTTTGGACAGAGAAAAGGCCCATATCTGTGTCAATATTTACAATGTCATTATGAGAAGACAGGAGATGGAATCTCTCAGCATGGGTTAGAATGAAGTGCGCTGTCTCAGAAATTCTACTTATATTCACTATTTCCAATCCTCAGGACTGTTTGTCACATCAAATAGTTTCAGTAAAGCTTCCACTTTGAGTTTCCATCTTTCTATAATCTGTTTACTTATGGAATCATCAAGCACTTCGATTTTTTCAAAGGTGGTCATGAATATCACATCCTGTACAACGGAAGACAGAAAAATCTCATTGAATGTATCAGCTGAAAGAAGGCTCAGTTTCCCTCGCATGTTCATTTCATCCAGATATTTCTTCAGAAAATCCTTCAGGTCTGGATAGATTAGAAACTCATAGCCTAGTATCTCGCTTATCTGAATGGCGTTGGACAGATAGATTCTGGTCAGATGAATGTTCTCGAAATAGAAGTTTAAAAAATGCCCTGCAATCATAGTCAGATCTTCAACGGCATCATCAAAGGTCAGGGTGGATAGGATCGGGTTCTGTTTTAGGGTTACATTGCTTCCATATTTCGACAGCACATGAAGATAGAGATCTCTTTTGGTCTTAAAGAGCCTGAATATGGATGTTTCACTGACCCTGGCGTTTTTTGCGATTTCTGAGGTTCTGGTTTCATGATAACCTTGCTCGGAAAAGGACAGCAGGGCGATTCTTTCAATTCTTTCTTCAATGGTTTCTTTCATTGCTTTCACCTCTCAATAAATCCGAAAAGATATCGGTCAGATGAGATACACGGTTTTCTAATTCACCCTCATCATCAGAACTTTCCTTTCGAATCAGATAATCGAAGGCATCAACAAAAATTCTGCTGTAGATGAAGTCAATGACGATGTTGGCGTCGGCTTCCCTGATCATATTTCTGCTCTGCATTCCCTGCAGATAGTGGCAGAAAATATTCTTCTGATCGGCGAGTTCTTTCTCTATGTTTTCCAGAATCTCCTTTTTCACCAGGGATATCTTCACAAGAAGTCTGTAAGAAGGGATAAGCTCCAAGGACAGAATGAAGATGACTTCAATCATTCTGTGCAGGTCTGTCCAGAGATCCCCGCTGTAATCCATGATATCGAAATCAACAGACATCACTCTTCTCAGATTGTGTTCAATGGACGACTGGAAGAGGGTTTCTTTATTTTTAAAGTTTCGGAATAAGGTGCTTTCATTGACTTCTGCAGCCTCAGCGATTTCTGCTGTTTTTGTGGCTTTATAGCCTTTTTCCATGAATTTAATATACGCCGCTTCTATGATTTTCTGTATAGTATCATTCATATCGTTCTCCTTTACGCTCATCATCCTGTTTATTATAGCAAATTTTACTCGGTTGTTTCTCAAGAAAAGGCTTCTACCTCTCATAATTTGTGCGGTTCAGATTTGGGTCAATGAAGATGATAACGATTTATTGTTGACAAGATATCACTTGTTCCATTATGATTGGAGTAGTTACTTGCATGATAGAATTATACGACATGCAGTGATTAAAGTAAATACTTTTAAAGGGGTGGATATAGTGTCAGTTATGGGAATGATTAAGAACAATGCTTATTATGATTCAGTTACTTTGATGCAGGTTTCTCGTGCGGTTGAAGAAAGTGAATTCGTAAAGAAAGCGATGATCAGTATGGGAACTGATATGAACAAGGAACTGCTGAAGGCGGCAGGGCTTTTAGACAAATTATTTGAGGCGGCAAAGCCGAGTGACCTCATCATAGCGTTTGAGGCGGATGAGCATGCAGACATCGAGCAGATTTATCAGATCATTGAAGATAAATTGAACGAGAAGGCGAAAGATGACAAGGAAGAGGAAATGCCTCCGACTTCATTGTCTTCCGCAGTAAAGAGATATCCTGAACTGAACCTGGCAGTGATTTCCGTGGCGGGAGTCTACGCGGCAGCAGAAGTGAGAAAGGCACTGAACAAGAATCTCAATGTGATGCTGTTCTCTGATAATGTGAGCCTGGAGGATGAAATCGCGTTGAAGAAACTGGCCCATGAAAAGGGACTGCTGATGATGGGTCCTGATTGCGGTACAGCCATCATCAATTCAGTGGGGCTCTGTTTTGCAAATAAAATCAGAAAAGGTGACATCGGCGTTGTAGGAGCATCAGGTACTGGAACCCAGGAAGTGACTGTTCTCATTGATAAGATGGGCGGTGGAGTGACACAGGTCATCGGAACAGGAGGAAGAGATCTTTCCATAGAAGTAGGTGGCATCATGATGTATGACACCCTGGAGGCACTGGATCGGGATGAGAAGACAGATGTGATCGTACTGATCTCCAAGCCACCGGTGGAAGAAGTGGCTCAGCGTATCATCAAACGTGCAGAAGAGTCGAAGAAGAATATCGTCATCTGTTTCATCGGTAAGGATAATAATGAGTCTGCAGGGAATATTCACTATGTACCTACACTCGAAGAGGCGGCGAGAAAAGCAGTCCAGCTCTCATCCTCAAGCACATACAAGGAACTGGTAGATGCATATGACAGTGACGCTCTGATGGAGAACGTAAGACCACTGCTACAGGAGTCTCAGAAGTATGTCAGAGGTCTCTACTGTGGAGGAACTGTTTGTGATGAATCCGCAGGAATGTTTGATAAAGCGATACCTGGGAAGGTATTCAGCAATGTAGGAAAGGTAAGAAGACTGGAAGATGCAGGAAGGAGCACGATGCACAGCTTCATCGATTTAGGGGATGACGAGTTCACTGTGGGCAGACCGCACCCTATGATCGAGCCAAGTCTTCGAAACAGCAGAATCATCCAGGAAGCCATGGACGAAGAAACCGCCATCATTCTCTTTGATGTGGAACTGGGATACGGTTCACATAGAGATCCAGCTGGAGAAGCCGTCGCTGCGGTAAGAGAGGCTAAAAAGCTCCTGGCGAGTGAAAACAGGAACGTAATATTTGTTGCATATGTTTTAGGGACAGAAGACGATCTGCAGGGATATCACAGACAGATGGAACTTCTCAGATCGGAAGGTATCATCCTGGCCAGCAGTAATGCCAGAGCAGCTGAACTGTGTCTGAAACTGATAGGAGGCATGAGTAATGAATAAGATAAACGAACTGTTCAATTCAGAGCTGAAGGTTGTCAATTTAGGTATGGATCTGTTCAAGGAGGACATCTCTCTTCAGCATACAGATGCGGTTCAGGTGAAGTGGAATCCTCCTGGCGGAGGAGATCCTAAGCTGATAGAGGCTCTTGGCAAACTTCAGGACAATGAGAAAGTGGATCAGGCAAATGATCAGGCACTGGATATCATGATGAATTCCAGACTGGTGCTGCGTGGGGTTGCTCGAGCCATTGATGTGGTTCCAGGCATGACGCCGAAGACCATACTCCATGCAGGTCCGCCTATAAAGTTTGAAGATATGCCTGGGCCCATGAAGGGAGCTGTAATCGGTGCACTGATTTTCGAAGGACTGGCCGAGGACCCTGATAAAGCGGTGGAACTGGCGACTTCAGGAGAGATCATATTTGATTCATGTCATGATCATCAGATGGTTGGTGCAATGACCGGCGTTACTTCTGCCAACATGATTGTCCATGTGGTCCAGAATGAAACCTATGGCAATTTCGGATATTCAACGATTCATGAAGGTTCCGGATATACAGTCCAGAGATATGGTTCCTGGGATGAAGGAGTCATCAGGAGACTGAAATGGCTGGAAAGTGAATTCAGACCGGTGCTTAATGATGCCATTGAAAGGTCGGGCGGTATTGATGTAGGCGCCACCATTGCCCAGGCACTCCATATGTCGGATGAATGCCATAACAGAAACAAGGCTTCCAGCATTCTCTTCTATAGACAGATTCTTCCGTTTCTTCTGGATACTGACTATGATAAAGATGTGATCAAAAGAGTGTCGGAGTTTATCAACAGCAATGAACACTACCATCTGAGCATCACCATGGCGGCAAGCAAAGCACAGCTTGATGCGGCCACCGGTATCGAACACTGCTCCATCGTTACTGCGCTTAGCCGTAACGGAAGCGAGTTCGGAATCAAGGTTTCAGGATTAGGAAAGGACACCTGGCTGACTGGAAAAGCCCAGCTGGTGGATGGGCTGTTCTTCCCCGGATATTCACAAGCGGATTCGACCCCGGACATGGGAGACTCTTCCATTGCGGAAACGGCTGGTTTGGGCGGGTTCTCACTGGGAAATGCTCCAGCCATCGTACAGTTTGTCGGTGGTACCGTTGCGGATGCCCTATCCTATGTCAAGAAGATGTATGAAGTGACTTGGAGTGAGAACAAGAACTATACCATACCATTTCTGAACTTCAGGGGAACCCCTGCAGGAGTGGATATCAGAAAAGTCATTGAGACTGGAATTCTTCCCATCATTACTACAGGTATTGCACATAAGGAAAGAGGTAAGGGTCAGATCGGAGCAGGCATCGCCAATCCTCCGATGGAGTGTTTTGAAAAAGCCATCGTCAAATTAGCTGAGAAAGAATAAAAATAAATATTTAGGAGTAAAATGATGACAAATTCAAGAAAGAAAATCAAGTTAAGCACAAAAATGATTGTCGCATCTGTTCTCGGTATTGTATTCGGACTGATCTTTGGACCGGCCATGGGCAACATCAAATTTCTGGGAGACATTTTCCTTCGACTCATGCAGATGTCCGTGGTGTTTCTTGTCATGGGCGCCATCTCTGAAGCCATAGGCAGCCTGGACATGAAAGACATCGGGAAACTGGGTGGAAAGACCATAGGACTTTTCGTTGTTTCCACACTGTTCGCTTCCTTTGTCGGCGTGATTCTTTCCATCATCATCCGTCCTGGCGTGGGTGTCACCGGTGTGGAAGCGGCAGCGTACGAAGGTACACTTCCTGAAGGAAACCCGCTGGATCTTCTGGTGAACTTCTTTCCTAAGAATATAGTGGAATCCATGTCTTCCGGTGCGATTCTTCAGGTGATCGTATTCTCGATATTCCTGGGCCTGGCCTTATCCATGATGAAGAATGAAAAACACGGCGAAGCGATTCTTGGTCTCATCAAAAGCTTCAATGTTGTGATCATGCAGATCATCAAGATCATCATGAACTATGCGCCTGTTGGTATATTTGCTCTTGTAGCCTCCATCACAGGTACATCTGGAATCAATATGCTGGCAGCCCTCGGGAAATTCCTCATCGCACTGACGGTAGGATGTCTGGCTGTACTTGCGCTGATGATTCTCATAACTTCAGCCTATGGAAAACTCAATCCTTACAGACTGTTCAAGAAGCTCAATAATACCATTGTGGTAGCAGTGACCACAACCTCTTCAGCGGTATCTCTTCCAGTTCAGATGGAAGACGCGGAGCAGAGAATAGGCGTCAGCAGAAGAGTGTCAAGACTGGTCAATCCTCTAGGCATGAATCTGAACAGCCATGGTCTTGCCATCACCGTTGCAGTGGCATGTGTCACAGTGGCGCAATTCTTCAATATTGAGATGACACTTTCCAACTACATTCTATTTGGTGTCATGTCTACCCTGGCTACATTCGCGAACCTGGCTGTTCCAGGGGGGGCTCTTGTAACCATGGCCATCGGATTCCAGATGGCTGGTCTGCCACTGGAAGGGGTCGCCATCATGGCTGGTGTGGACTGGTTTGCAGGAATCATCAGAACCCTTCTGAATGTCGTAGACGATGTACTTATTTCAGTTATTGTTGCAATCAGTGAAAAGGAACTGGATATGGATGTATTCAATTCTGATGAACCGGTGATGATAGCAGAAGTGGAATAATGTGAACAGGACAGTAAAAACTTTACTGTCCTGATTACTCATCCTGGGAGGTGTATCTTGAAGAAAATCAACTTCAGTCTACAGATTGTCATTGCTACAGTTCTGGCCATTTTATCTGGGCTTGTATTTGGAGAAGCCATGGAGAAAATAAGTTTTCTGGGAGACATTTTTCTTCGTCTGATTCAGATGTCTGTAGTGCTTCTTGTGATGACGGCGATCATAGAATCAGTCGGCGCCATTGAACCTGGAGAATTCGGAAAAATCGGACTCAAAGCAATCATTCTTTTTGTTATTACTACGGTATATAGTGCGGTGATCGGTGTCTTCGCGGTGAATATGATCAAACCGGGAGTGGGGGTCATTGGCGTGGAGCCTGCCGCGTATCAGGGAGAAATCTTCAATATCAGGATTCAGGATCTTATTACAAGCTTCATCCCCAGAAATGTGTTTCAGTCCATGGCCGAAGGGAATATGATTCAGATCATCGTTTTCTCCATATTTTTCGGGATGGCAGTTTCACTGCTGAGAAAAAAGCATAAGGAGCCTGAAATCTATCGGGTGGTAGTCAGTTTCGGGAAAGTGATCATGGAGATCATAAAGAAAATCATGCTCTTTGCTCCTGTGGGTATCTTTGCCTTATTGAGCAGTATTACGGGTAGCATGGGTACCGCAATCATCATGCCGCTTCTGAAGTATCTTTTTACCATGTTCTTCGCTACTTTTTTCATTTTCACTACATTTCTGATTCTGGTTTCTCTTTATGCTAAAGTGAATCCATTCAGACTGATCATGAAAATGAAGGACACCATTATTGTTTCCGTGACGACCACATCTTCAGCCATCTCGCTGCCGGTGCAGATGAGTGACTGTGAGCATAAAATCGGCATCAGTTCAAGGATATCGAAACTGGTCAACTCACTGGCCATGTCACTGAACAGTGATGGACTGGCACTGACCTTATCCATATCCACCATCACCATTGCCCAGTTCTTCGGCATCGAGCTGAGTCTCCAGCAGCAGATTGTCATTGTTGCGGTGTCCACCCTGAGTACATTGGGGAATCTTCTGGTTCCGGGGGGAGCGCTGGTTGCCATGGCCATCGCGCTGAATATGACTGGGCTTCCTTTAGAGGGGATTGCCCTCATTGCTGGAGTAGACTGGTTTGCCGGAATTGCAAGAACGCTTTTGAATGTAATCAACGATGTGCTCTGCACATTTTATATCGCGGTCAGTGAGAGGGAGTTTGATAGAGAAATATTTGATAAAAATTAGACTGATAGGAGAGTAGGAAATTGGGGAATAAAATAGTAGTTGCGCTCGGAGGAAATGCTCTGGGCAACACGGTGAAAGAACAGCTGGAACTGGCATCGGTGGCGGCCAAATCCATTGTGGATCTGATGGAAACAGGCCACGACATCATAGTGACCCACGGGAATGGTCCTCAGGTCGGAATGATCAGTAAGGCCATGAACTATGCGTATGAGAAAAATATTATTGGGACGGAATTACCCATGGCAGAGAGTTCAGCGCTTAGTGTGGGCTATATCGGATTCCATCTGCAAAATGCCATTCAGAATGAACTCAGGAAAAGGGGCATGAATAAAGGGGTGGCCTCTGTGGTCACTCAAGTGTTGGTAGACAAAGAGGATGGTGGCTTCCGAAACCCCACAAAACCCATCGGTGCGTTTGTTGCCAAGGAAGAAGCGCAGATGTTGGAAAAAGAGACGGGATATAAGTTTGTTGAAGATTCAGGCAGAGGGTACAGACGTGTCATCGCCTCCCCGAAGCCCGTGGACATCATCGAACTCGAATCCATTCGAAATCTCAGTGATCATAGTGTGGTAATCGCCTGCGGGGGCGGCGGTATACCTGTCATTGAGGAGAATGGTAAGCTCATAGGGGCAGAGGCTGTCATCGATAAGGATCTGACCTCAGCTTTGCTGGCTAGACTCATCGATGCAGATGTGTTCATTATCTTGACAGCAGTGGAACACGTAGCCATCAACTTCAACCAGCCGAACATGAAGAAGCTGGAGGTCATCACGCAGAAAGAGCTTAAAACTTACGTTGGGGAAGGTCATTTCGCTGCAGGGTCGATGCTTCCGAAGGTATTGGCTGCAATGGACTTTACCGGGAGCGGGAAGAACAAGAAAGCAATCATCACATCCCTTGAAAACTCGTCTAGAGCACTCAGGGAAAACGCTGGTACCATAATCATCAGTTGATCCACAATAGAACCATGAGTGCTGTCAGTTCCTGACGAATACTCATGGTTTTATTGCGGAATGACCTATACAAGGTTATTTTGCGATTTAGACCGAAAATAGGAAGATGACAAGGAAATATCCCCTCATATGAGATGAATCGATGCAGAGAGATTACTGTGGAACAGGACGGGGGGTGCATCAGAGAGAGGGCTCATGAAAGATGATGTGGTCCTTACATTCTAGCTGTTAATCAAGTATAATAGTAATATGTTGAGAAGCATAATATCTGTTGCTATTAGGCGAGGACCAGGATTCAAGCTGGTCTGACAGGAGGTAAAATGAACACTGAATCAGATGAATCCCATGGGAAATTCAGAAGTATCGTCGCCGAGTGGATGAAATCCATGATCGTCGCTCTATTGACAGCTCTGTTTGTCACAACATTTCTTTTCAGCACTGCAGTGGTGAAAGGGAGCTCCATGTATCCGACGCTTGAGGAAAATGATCGTCTGATTGTGAAGAAATATGAAACGCTGTTGAAAACTGAAGAGTACAGAAGAGGGGATATCATTGTGTTTGAGTCTCCGCTTGAATATGAGGAGAAGTATTTCATCAAAAGAGTCATAGGTCTCCCTGGAGATCGGATTACCATCTCAGATGGTAAGGTCCATGTAAATGATGAGATCATCGAAGAAACCTATACTGATCAGAATGCATTTACGGAAACTCTGTTTTTCGGGGACGATTATATCGTTTCAGAAAATGAGATATTTGTCATGGGAGACAACAGACTTTCCGGAAAAAGCCATGACAGCAGAAGTTTCGGGAGCATCTCCATAGATAAGATTGAAGGGAAGGTCCTGTTGAGAGTACTTCCTCTTGATAGAATCGATAGTGATCTATGAGTGCGTGATCCTTATAAGCATATGAGCTTATTTCAGATCTTACGGGTATGATCCAGCAGAAATGGAGTGTTCCGGAATAACAAGAAGGCAGCTTCACATATAGGAAACTGCCTTCTTGTGCTTTAGCACATAAAAATAAAGCAGCTGCTTATGCAACTGCTTTGTCTTTTAAGATTATCTGTTAAATCTTTCTGCTTTTCTTGCTCTTCTGCAATCTGGGCATCTAACAGGATCGTTTTCGAATCCCTTTTCCTTGTAGAATTCCTGCTCACCTACTGTGAATACGAATTCGTTGTTGCAGTCTCTGCATGTGATCTTCTTGTCTTCCATTGATTTTTTCCTCCTTAGAAACAGACATACATAATTCTCTGACGCTAAGGCGAAATTGAAATCTTTGTAATGTGCTGTATAATTTTTTTTGTTCCGTTTACCGGACTATGTCAGTATAACATACTCTCAGGGATAACGCAAATGCGATTCCCTTGATAAAATAAAAAGCAGCTGCCTAAGCAACTGCTGATTTACCAGATTATCTTCTGTTGAACTTTTCGTTCTTTCTTGCTCTTCTGCAATCAGGACATCTTACTGGTTCGTTTTCGAATCCCTTTTCCTTGTAGAATTCCTGCTCACCTACTGTGAATATGAATTCGTTGTTGCAGTCTCTGCAAATGATCTTCTTGTCTTCCATTGATTTTTTCCTCCTTAGAACAGCTATCCTTGAAATTTCCTGCCCCCTAAGGTGAAAGTAAATCTTCTCGTTTAGTACTGTTATTTATGTCCCTTTGTTAGGACTAGTTCAGTATAACAGATTGATTCGGAAATAGATATAAGGATGGAGAGATATGCAACTATGGCTTTTTATTGGGATAAATGATGCCATTTCAATTGATAAAGTCATGTTAATTTACGAAGTAGGATGATATTTCATGAATTTTCTATGCAGAGAACTGAAAATGTATTATGATTTGAGTGGATCGAAAAATAGAAGTGATCCAAATAATAGGCAAAGGAGTGGTACTTTATGATAAAGGATATTGCAGCAGGAGAAAGAAAGCCAGCGGGAGGATCTGCCTATTAAAAAAGCAGCCTCCAAGTAAACACATGGAGGAAAAAGTATTGAATACAAGAATGGAAAATTTAGGATTTACGGAAAGGATCCTCATGGAAGCGACGCTTCATGAGGGCCTATATCTTGGAAGAGTCATCTCACAGTCCAAAGATCTCTACAGGGTTGCAATGACAGATGGAGAACTCTATGCAGAGGTTTCGGGAAAGATGCGCCATCAGGCGGCATCGGTACTGGAATTTCCTGTGGTGGGGGACTATGTCATGGTGGACAGGGAAAGTGACGAGAAGGGCAATGGCATCATCCATGAGATTCTGCATCGAAAGAGCCTCTTCGTCAGAAAAGCTGCAGGGAAGACGCAGAAGCCTCAGGCGGTAGGTGCGAACATCGACACGGTATTTCTCTGCATGGCACTGAACAATGACTATAACCTGAGAAGACTGGAAAGATATTTCGCGGTGGCCCTGGACAGCGGCGCAGCGCCGGTCATTGTCCTGACGAAATCGGATCTCTGCGGGAATCTGGAAGAAAAGAAGATGGAAGTGGAAAAAACCGTACTGGGATATGATGTACTGGTGACCTCCGCTTATGTGGAAAACGGTCACGAGATTCTGAAGCCCTATCTTTCTGCCGGAAAGACCGTGGCTTTTATCGGCTCTTCAGGGGTGGGGAAATCCACTCTCATCAACAGACTGCTGGGAGAAGAAGCCATGGAGACCCAGGGGCTTCGCAATGATGACAAGGGAAGACACACCACAACGTCAAGGGAACTCTTTCTTCTGCCGGAAGGCGGTGCTGTTATTGATACACCGGGCATGAGAGAGCTGGGCATTGATCATGCGAACATCGAAGAGTCCTTTGAGGACATCTCGGATCTGGCCCTGCAGTGCAGATTCCATGACTGCCGTCATGAGAAAGAGCCTGGATGTGCCATCAAAGAAGCACTGGAAGAGGGAAGACTCGACAGGGCACGCTATGAGAACTATCTGAAGCTCAAGGCGGAGAATAAATATGAAGGGTTAAGTTCCAGACAGATCGAAGACCGGAAAATCAAGGAAATGTTCGGCGGAAAGAAGGAAATGAAGAAACTCCGAAAAGAGTTCAAGTCCAAGAACAGATGAGAAGCCTTGAGGTCTCTGAATCGGAAAATCTCAACTGAATAAGGATGAGAAGGTGTATGAAGAATCATATGCCTTTTCTTCTTTCGCAGGTATTCTTTCTCCTTTCGCGCAGCAAAGGGAAGCTGCGGGAAAGGTATGATATAATCAGTATGATATTTGAAGCGCATTTTGATTGAAAAGACCATGCAGGAAATGGCAAGAAGGAGAGAAGATGAGCAAAGTTTTAGTGCTGGCTGAGAAACCCTCAGTAGGAAAAGATATAGGAAAAGCCCTGGGCATCCATGGCGGGAAAGACGGATTCATGGAAGGGAAGGATTATGTCATCACCTGGGCCATGGGCCATCTGGTGACCCTGGCTGCACCCGAGGAATACAGACCGGAGTACAAGGAGTGGAAGATGGAGCTACTGCCCATGCTTCCGGAGAAGATGAAGCTTTCGGTCATCGGAAGAAGTGCGAAGCAGTATAATACGGTGAAGCATCTCATGAACAGAAGCGACATCAAAGAGATCGTCATCGCCACGGATGCAGGACGAGAAGGAGAACTGGTGGCCAGATGGATCATCTACAAGGCAGGAGTCAGAAAGCCCATGAAGAGGCTCTGGATCTCTTCTGTCACAGAAAAGGCCATCAAGGATGGCTTCCGGAACCTGAAGGATGCGAGAAACTACGAGAATCTCTATAAGTCCGCAGAAGCCAGAAGCAAGGCGGACTGGATCGTAGGTATCAATGCCACCCGTGCTCTGACAGTGAAGCATAATGCGCAGCTTTCACTGGGACGTGTGCAGACACCGACCCTTGGTATTGTAAAAACCAGGGAAGAGGAAATCAGAGGCTTCAAGCCTGTCTCCTATCACACCATAAAGGTGAAGGCAGGTGGCGTATACTTCCACCATGAAGGTGGAAGAATCTTTAGAGAAGAGGAAGCCAGAAAGAAGCATAAGTCACTGGAGGGAAAGAAGCTTCTCGTCACCGATGTGAAGACCACGGAGAAGAGAAAGGATGCACCCCTTCTGTACGACCTTACAGAGCTTCAGAGAGACGCCAGTAATCTATACGGGCTGAGTCCCAAAGAGACCTTAAACACCATGCAGGCCCTCTATGAAAGGCATAAGGTGCTGACCTATCCGAGAACGGATTCCAGATATCTGACGAAAGACATGACGGCAACTTTAGCAGACCGCGTAAAGGCATCGGCCAAGGGGGACCTGACCAACATCGGCAGAGAGATCCTGAGAAAAGGAATCAAAGAGAAGAAGAGCTTCGTCAATGATCAGAAAGTGTCCGACCATCATGCCATCATTCCGACGGAAGAATCCGTGGTTTTAAGTACCCTGACGGATAAGGAAAGGAAGATCTATCTTCTGGTTGTGAAGAGATTCCTCAGTGTGCTCATGGACCCTTATGTCTATAAGGAAATGGTTGTAACGGGGATCATAGGAGAGGAAATCTTCAGGAATAAATCCAAGGTCACCGTCAGTCAGGGCTACAGATCTCTCTTGAAGGAACAGGATGAGGAAGAAATCGAAGAAAGAGAAACCCTCTTCAAAAAAGGAGACCAGCTGTCCCTGGAAAAGGTCTATCTGGAAGAAGGCAAAACCAAGCCGCCAGCCTACTTCACCGATGCGACCCTACTCTCCGCCATGGAGAATCCCGTGAAGTACATGGAATCAGACGACAAGAAGCTGGAAGCGATACTGAAGGAAACCAGTGGTCTGGGTACGGTGGCGACAAGAGCGGACATCATAGAAAAGCTCTTTTCCTCCTTTGTGCTGGAAAAAAGAGGGAAGGAAATCCATATCACGGAAAAAGGAAGACAGCTTCTGGATCTTGCGCCGGAAGAGCTGACTTCTCCTGAAATGACAGCCCGATGGGAATCCAAACTGGAGAGGATCAAAAACGGACAGCTGAAAGAGGAAACCTTCATCAAAGAAATGGAGGAGTACACAAAGAAGATCATCACGGAGATCAAGACCTCCAAGAAGACCTTCCGTCATGACAATATGACCGGGCAGAAGTGCCCGACCTGCGGAAAGAATCTGCTGGAAGTGAAGGGGAAAAAGTCCACCATGCTGGTCTGTCAGGACAGAGAGTGCGGCTTCAGAAAAACCTTAAGCAGCCAGTCCAATGCAAGGTGTCCTGAATGCAAGAAGAAGATGGAGCTTGTGGGTGAGGGAGAAGGAAAGTACTTCAAATGCAAGTGCGGCTACAGAGAAAAGCTCACAGCCTTCCAGGCGAGAAGAGAAAAGGAAGGCACAGCCATGAGAAAGGGTGAAGTGAAGCAGTATCTGAGTAAGATCAACAAGGAAAATGATGAACCGCTGAACTCCGCCTTAAGTGATGCGCTGAAGGATCTGTTCAAATAGGCACAGAGGTAAAGTAAATAGCTGCAGATGTATTGCGAACATAGTGCATATAATATAATATGAGTATGTAAATAATACATGATGAATAGATGAAGGGTGCTATAGGAGGATGAAATTGAAGAAGAACAGAAAACTGATGATGGGTATGTTGATGGTGATTCTAGTGACTTCTGTTGGCATTTCCATCTTTCAGAGCTACAAGGTAAGCGTATATGAAAGAGAACTGACGGATGTTGTAAGAAAACATCTGCAGAGCTTTGCAGCCAATGCGGGACAGGTGGAAGGTAAGAGAATCTATGCGGAGCAGTATGCGAACATCACCGCTGCCCAGGAAGCCTATATCGTACTGAGTGAAAAGAGCGCTTATGACGAAAGAGAGTGGGAAGAAAGTCTTCCGGGTCTTTTTCTGAAGCTGAAGCAGGTCATGGTCAATGATGAGGAAAAATTCAGGGAAGCGTTTTCTGACACGGGTGGAAGAAGGCTGATGTTTGATATTTCAGATGACTTTGAGGATCATGAATCCATCAGAAAAGTGTATGAACTTCTGAACTGATGCATCGGAACAGAAATGAAATAGGAAGACAATCAAAAGGGAGCTTATCAGATGATAGGCTCCCTTTTTGGTATAAGCAGATGATGAAACTGATGTGCTAGAGCGACCTGCTTCTTTCGAGATAACTTACGGCATACTCGGCATAAAGCAGCGCACCGTTAATAAGCGCATCCTCATCGATGTCGAAGTGGTCATTGTGATGGGCAAGATCCGTCTTCTTCTCTTTGTTTCCGGACCCGATGAAGGCGAAGCAGCCAGGCTTCTTTTCCAGGTAGAAGGCAAAGTCTTCTCCACCAGTGGTCTTTTCCATAAGGACGACATTTTCTTTCCCCATGATCTTTTCTGCAGCTTCCCGGGCGATCTCTGAGGAGGTTTCCTCATTATGCACCGGAGGCAGATTATGAATGTAGGTCAGCTCTGCTTCTGCGCTGTAGAGAGAGGCCGTGTGCTCCATGACTCTTCTTACAGAGCCTTCAATGGTGTCTCCGATCTCTTTTCTGAAATACCTGACCGTGCCTTCCAGCTCTGCCTCACCGGAAATGACGTTGAAGGCTGTGCCACTGTGAATGGAACCCACAGAGACCACAAGGGGGTCCAGAGGGCTGTATTCCCGGCTCACAATGGTCTGGAAGTTCATGACCATGGCAGAAGCCACCACCACGGCATCCACCGTCTGATGGGGCATGGAGCCATGTCCTGATAGCCCTTTGATGCTGATACTGAACCGGTCCGTGGCAGCCATTCGCTCTCCTGCTTCCACGGAGACCTTTCCTGTGGGCAGGCCAGACCAGATATGGGCTCCGAAAACGTTGTCGGTTTGTTCGTACCAGTCGCCTGTCTCAATGAGAATCTTTGCACCCAGTCCGATCTCTTCGGCAGGCTGAAAAAGAAGATGGACGGTGCCATGAATCTCATCTTTTGAATCCATAAGCATCTTTGCAGCCGTAAGTAGAATGGACATATGGGCGTCATGGCCGCAGGCATGCATTCTTCCTTCTGACTGGGACCTGTAGGGGACATCATTTTTCTGAGTGATCTTCAGGGCATCCATATCGCTTCGAAGGGCGACGGTTTTTCCCGGATGTTTTCCTTCTATGGTGGCGATGAGCCCCGTGGGATTTGCCTTGATGTAAGGTATCCCCAGCTTATCCAGTTCTTGGGCGATGAAGGCTGTAGTCTCCACCTCTTCCATACTCAGTTCCGGATGCTGATGAAGATATCTTCGTAGGGATACGATCTCGTCTTTGTAGCGTTCTTTCAGGACTTTTCTATTCAGCATGTTGTGCCTCCAATATACTCTATTTTCAGACTATTCTAAAGGAAGCTGGATAGCCTGTCAATGAACTTCTAAACAGATTGTGAAGAGAAGTATACAAAACATGAACATTAGGGAGAATGCCTTGAAACTTATACCCCCTAGTGGTATATTCGGTGTAAGAATATAAACTTTGGAGGAAATGAAATGATTGTATATGAAAAGAAGACAGAGAAAAGTTTCGATGTGGCGCTGGAGGATCTCAAGAAGGCACTGGCGGAGCGTAAGTTCGGTGTCCTGTGGGAAATGAACTTCAAAGATAAGCTTCAGGAAAAGGGATTAGATTTCAACAAGAATTTCAAAGTCATGGAAGTTTGTAATCCGCCTAAAGCGAAGGTGGTTCTGGATCGGCATCTGGAAGCGGGCTATATGCTGCCCTGCAAGATGGTGGTTTACGAGAAGGAAGACGGAGTACGCATCGGCATGATGAAACCCACAAGCCTTGCCGGAATCATGGAAGGCATGGAGCTGGATGATGTGGCCATGGAAGTGGAAGAGATTCTCACGGAAGCCATTGAAGCTGCTATATAGGGAAGTATTCTTCTCCTCAAATGAACAGTAAAGTGATAAAAAGGAAGTCAGAAGCCATTAATCAGCTTCTGACTTCCTTTTCATCGGGAAACATATATATAAATGAGTGGAAAACTAGGATGCTTTCCGCTGGGTGGAAGGGCCGGGTGAGCGCTTCCTGTTCTCCATGATATAGATGTCGGAAATGGTGTTCACCGGACAAATGGTGCACCATGTTCTCGGTTTATATAGATAGGACAGGGAAAGCCCTATAAGGGTAGTTGTCATCATCATGGAAAACATGCGGAAAGCAAAATGAGTGATCCACACAGGTATACCACTTAGGGTAATCAGCTGCGGGAATGCAACCGAGATGGGCAGCAGGATCAGAAATCTCGGAATGAGCATGGGTGCCATGTTGCCCAGAGCCACCTGAAGGGTGGACATGAGGGCGATCATCAGACTGATTCCGAAATAAATCAGAACCACATTCTTGACATTTCCTTTAATGAAGGACATGGGGGTAACCTTGCCTTTCTTCTTTCTCATTTTTCCTAAGGTCATGTACAGATTCGATCTCGGGCAGTATCCCTGACACCAGGTTTTCTTCTTGTCTCGCTGAAGAAGAACCATGGGAATGGTCATGCAGATGACGCCAAGTATCGCAAAATGGATGTTTACAAAGGACAGGCCGAAGAAGGCCAGGGTGATCAGATATAAATATTTATGATTTTTCACGTGTTACCTCACTGATGCATTTTTCTTTTGTTTATTGTTTTATGTTAGGCTTTGTCTAAAAAGTTGAACCAAGCAGGGTACCCACTACGGATCCGTATAGAATGGAACGCCAAGGGTTAGAGGATATGGGGCAGGTTCCATCGCAACCGATGAAATAATAATAGAGATAACCTGCAAGTCCTCCGATGACGATGCCAAGGGCAATCTTCATGATTCTCTTTCTCCTTCTGGTTTCTTTTGAAGTGTTTGTATTCTCCATAAGTTCTCCTTCTCTGCAGATGAAGAAAAGGATGGCTGATTGTCATCCTTGTTTCCTCATGTATGTAAGGGAAGTGTATTTGTTATCGTATTATGCGATGCTTTCTATGGTGTTCAGGAATTCCTGGATTGGCTGGTTTCCAAGCAGATCATGTTCATCGTTGATGACGATCTTTGGCACACCGGATACGTTGTGCTTCATGGACAGTTCGCCGAAGGTTTCCGCTTCGATCATTTCCGCATCGATGAATGGATTCATCAGAGCAAGCTTATGGGCCTTCTGCACTGCACCTGGGCAATGAGGACAGCTCAGTGTGATGAACACCTTGATGTTGATGGGCTTACTGATCTTCTTGATTCTTTCTTCCAGTTCTGCAGGCATTTCACTTTCATTTCCTGATACTTCAAGGATTGCAGGGATGAAGGAGTTGATCTCGTGACCAGCAGGAATTCCGTTGAACTTCACGCCCTTGTATTCCTTGTTCCCGTCCAGCATAACGATGGATGGTACCATGGCTACGTTGTACTTCTTCGCAAGTTCGGCATCCTTGTTGATGTCATACTGCACCAGATGAATCTTGTCACTGAGCTCTTCCACTTCCTGCATGTAGGCCAGTGTCTCCGCACATGTTGGGCATTCGCCTTCCTTGGTGAACAGTGCGATGGTCACATCGCCCTTCATTTCCTGGAATATTTCCTTTAACTGTCCCTGGATTTCTTCATTAAACATTTTCATTATTTCTTTACCTCCATAAAGTGTGTTGTGTGGTGTATATTTTAATTTTAATAATTAACTGATTTTCTGTGCATTCAGGTATTCGCTGACGGCAAGAGCCGCCTTGGCTCCATCGCTGGCTGCGATGACGATCTGTTTGTAGGGAAGCGTCGTCACATCGCCTGCGGCGAAAACACCGTCGAGATTTGTGTGATTCTTCTCGTCCACAATGATTTCATTGAAGTCATTCAGCTTCAAATGATCTCTAAAGGGTCCCAGATTCGGTACATGACCGATTTCTATGAATAGACCGTCTGCGAAAAGTTCATGTTCGCTGTTCTTCTTCTTATCGAGTACGCGGATGCCTTTCATGGCGTCCTCCCCGAAGATTTCGAGAATCTGTGTTTCCAGATGCACGGTGATATTGGGATTGGCATAGAGCTTCTCCACAAGGATATTGTCTGCTCTCAACTGGCTTCTGTGTACTAAGGTCACAGACTTTACAACTTTTGCAACATCTATTGCCGCTTCAACAGCGGAGTTTCCTCCACCAGCTATGAGTACATCTTTTCCTTTGAACAGGGGTGCATCGCATATGGCGCAGTAGGCCACGCCTTTCCCGGCGTAGGTATCTTCACCTTTGACATCGAGATGTCTGGGATTGGAACCTGTTGCCACAAGAATGGTCTTTGCCCTGAAGATTTCTCCGGAATAGAGGGTCAGAAGATGGATGTCACCGTCTTTGCCGTACTGCACGACTTCACTGTCGTCTTTGATGGGCACTTCCAGTGTCTCCACATGGGCCAGAAACTCTTCGGCCATGGTTTCTCCGCTCATCTCTTTGGTTCCCAGATAATTCTCCACCGTGGAAGTGTCAAGAAGAAGGCCTCCCTTTCTCTTGGTGATGATGCCGACTTCCAGTCCTTTACGCTTCGCATAAAGCGCTGCATTAAGGCCTGCAGGTCCGCCGCCGACCACAAGCAGATCATAGGTCTTGTCCATATCCAGCTGATTTTTGTTCATTATTCCGAGTCCTTTTTTCAGATCTACCTGAAAAGAAAATGACATGTTAACCCTCCTGTCGTACTGTTCTCCCATTTCATGAGGGGACAGAACTTGAATTGATGATTTAAATAAAAGGCATGTTGCCATGCGTTTATTTTGCACATTCTGTGTTTAAGATTTTGCAGATGCTTGATTCGGAGAGTCCTCCGAACAGAATGCCCAGCTCCTTCAGTGAGAGGGAAGAGTTCTTTCTGAATTTCAGAATCAGATTGTTTCGAAGATCCTTCTGTCTGAAGAGTTCCTTCAGCGAAAGACCTGCTTCTTCTGAAACCTCGAAAAGTCTTTTCTGCGCCTCCTCGATGCTGTCGATGCAGTTTCTGCATTCCTCTGGATCCTTCGTCTCCTTAAGACCAGCAATGGGGGATACCCAATCCAGTCTTAATGGGGTTTCGGGATCGTAGATGCAGTAGCTGTTCCACTGCGTTTCCTGAGCCGCTCCCTTATCGTGAAGCTTCTCCACAACATCCAGTGTGCTTTCCGCATTCTTTAAAAGGGTGCTTTTATATCGGTCTCTGAAAATCGGTTCATCCAGATCTAGATACATGGCGTATCCGATGTTGATGCTTTTCATGACCTTGCTCATATCTGCACCGTTCAGGTCCATGACCAGGTGATAGGCATTATCTGACAGAAGACAGTAGGCATACAGTTTAAACTGATATTTTGCCTGAGCACGTCTTAGAATTTCAAGAAAATGCGCCCGGTCTTCCTCTTTTTCAAACAACTCTCTTTTCACCCCACCGGACTGTGTGATATGAAATGTTCCGTATGGATCTTTTATTCGAGCTTGCCTTGCCACTTGTTTCACCGCCTTACAAAAAGTATGATAACATAGCTTCCGATAAAATTCAAGTACCGTCCCCAAAAATTTAATGCTTTTTCAGAAAAGGATGCATAAGTAGGTAATAGAAGGCTTTGAGGCTTTTAAGGAAGAAGGAGTGTGCTTAGTATGAGAAAACCTGGAATTTATCTTTCACCCAGCAGGCAGCCAAAGAACATCTATGCAGTAGAAAGTACCAATGAGGAGAAGGAAATGGTTGCCGTATCGGAAATCATCCGGGACATCCTGGCAAAGGAGTACAGTTATCCGGTACATCAGGCAACCCTTTCCCTAGACATCGGAAAAGAGGGAAGACCCAGAGAGGCTGAAAGAAAAGAGTGCAGCATCTATCTGGCCATCCATTCCAATGCGGGCGGAAAGGGGAAGGCCAGAGGTGCAGTGGCTCTTTATCATCCGAAGAGTGAAGAGTCGAAGATGCTCGGGACCTATCTTGCCGAGGAGCTCAACAGAATCTGCCCTTACAAGAGCAACCGTGCGCAGACCCTGGTGAACGGGATGGAGGCTTTTAACGGGAAAGGATACGGAGAGATCCGTGCGCCCTATGAGCTGGGCATGATTCCTGTACTCATGGAGACGAATTTTCATGATCATCCGGACATCGCCAGATGGATCATTGATCATAAACAGGAGATCGCCAGAGCCTATGTGAAGGGTATTGCCAGGTTTCTATCATTAAAGCCTGCAGAGGAGGGAGCGGAAGAGAAAAAGGCAGTGGAGAATCATAAGGCTCTGCAGGAAGAAGGGGATAAGCTCTACAGAGTTCAGGTAGGGGCCTTCAGAAAAAAAGAAAATGCGGAGATTCTTCTCGCGCGTCTATATAATGAAGGGTTTGATGGATTCATCCATTTTTCGTGAGATGGATTTCGTTTTTCCGGTTACTCCTCTTTTTCGAAAACCAGATCCACTTCCTTGATGACACCATAGCCGACGAACTTGGCAGGAATAGCGGTTACAAACCGCCAGCCCTCTTTGCTGTGCTGATCAATAAGCTGCTTGTAGTCTGATTCACTGAAGAGACCTCCGGTGGTTGCCCTGACATACATGTATTTATACATAGATGCGTCCTCCTGTTTGGATCTTGTTATCTTTTCCATGACTTTTCAGATGTTTTCCTCAGCACTGCATTTCTTAGCGCTAACCGATATCAGCTGTTTCTCCTGATGTAGGTTTTCAGTGCGTTCGCGAGAATCACCAGGGTGTAGATGGCGACAATTCTCAGCGTGACTTCCAGAAACATGAGTAGGAGACTGAGATAACCGGCGTTGACAAGTCCTAAGTTCATAGTATATTCCTCCTTTTGCATATATCAAATAATCCTTTGTGTATGTTAATAGAATAACATAAGATAATAAATTATACTATGGAACAGAAATAATATGATTTTTGGCAATAAAAAAGCCTCTTCTGGTGTAGGGAAGAGGTTTTTTTATAAATGTGTTAGGGAGATACACTTATGAAAAATAGGTTTGTTGGCACCTATTTGTTAATAGTTTAACATTATTTGAACGTGAAGTAAACCACTATTTTGAAAATATTTTTAGGATTCAAGGGGAAATCTACTGATTAAGCCAATCTCATAGAAAGGAATCATAGAAAATCCGGCAATATTCTGATAATTTTTTAACGATAAAATTCGCGAAATCCTATGAGATTCTAAGCCGATGGTCATTTCTTCAAAGGGAAACAGTCTGGTCAAGATCTTCTCATAATTTGTACAAATTCATAGGGTATGATGAAAGATAAGAATATAGATAAGGAAGGAAGCAGATTATGGATGATGGAATGAACAGATTGAAAAGTGAGCAGTCTCCCTATCTTCTCCAGCATGCAGAAAATCCTGTGGACTGGTATCCCTTTGGAGAAGAGGCCTTTGAAGAGGCGAAGCGAAAAGACAGACCCGTATTTCTTTCCATCGGGTATTCCAGCTGTCACTGGTGTCATGTGATGCGGGAAGAGTCCTTTGAAGATGAAGAAGTGGCAGAGATTCTGAATCGCTATTTCATCTCTGTGAAGGTGGACCGGGAGGAAAGGCCGGACGTGGACCATGTTTACATGAGTTTCTGTCAGGCCATGACGGGGCATGGCGGCTGGCCCATGACCATTCTCATGACAGGAGAAGGAAAGCCCTTCTATGCGGCCACCTATCTGCCCAGGGAGTCCAGGCAAGGCCAGTTGGGTCTGAAGGAGCTGCTTCTTGAAATTCATCGATTGTGGGTGGAGGAAAGAGAGAAGATTGTCTCTTCTTCCGAGTATGCTGTTAAGGCAGTGAAAGAGGCTCTAAACGAGAAAAAGGAAGGAGACCTTTCTTCGGATGTTTTCAGGAAGGGATATCTTTCCTTGAAGAATGCATATGATGAAGTTCATGGGGGATTCTACATCGCCCCCAAGTTTCCGGTTCCCCATCATCTTCTGTATCTACTGAGATACTGGCATAAGGAGAAGGAGCCGGATGCCCTGGAGATGGTGGAGAAAAGTCTTCTGGGTATGTATCAGGGAGGCATCTTCGATCATCTGGGCTATGGATTTTCAAGATATACTGTAGATGAAAGATGGCTGGTGCCTCATTTCGAGAAGATGCTTTATGATAATGCCCTGCTTCTTAGCGTCTATACGGAAACCTATCAGGCTTCGGGAAAGAGAATCTACAAGGAAATCGCTGAAAAGATCATAGCCTACATAGATCGCGTCATGACAACGCCGGAAGGAGCCTTCTACTCGGCGGAAGATGCGGACAGTGAAGGAGAAGAAGGGAAGTTCTATCTCTTCACCAGGGAAGAAGTCCTGGAAGTGCTGGGTGAAGAGGATGGTGCATGGTTTTCAGAGGTCTACGGCATCACCTCCTCCGGCAATTTCGAAGGAAAGAACATCCTGAATCTTCTTCATCACAGTCTGGAGGCGCTGGAGAAAGAGGAGGATGAAAAGCTCGTCAGACTGCGAAGGAAACTCTTTGCCTACAGGGAGAAAAGAGTAAAACCGGGTAAAGATGATAAGATCCTCTCTTCCTGGAACGGACTGATGATTTCCGCTCTGGCCTATGCCGGTAAAGTATTTCAGAAGGAGGAGTATGTACTTCGCGCAGAGAAAGCCCTTCGGTTCATGATGGACCACATAACGGACGAAGAAGGAAACCTCTATGCTTCCTACAGGGAAAGAAGAAGCATGCATAAGGGGTTTCTGGACAGCTACGCTTTCCTTCTTTATGGCGTCCTGTCTCTTCAGGAAGCGACCCTTCGGAACCGCTATCTTCATCTGGCGGAGCAGCTGGCAGGAGATATGGTGGAGGAATTTTATGACAAAGAGAGTGGGCTCTTCAGGCTCAATGGAAAAGGTCATGAGAAGCTGGTGCTGGAAGCGGAAGACATTCATGATTCTGCACTGCCTTCAGGAAATTCCATGGCAGCAGCTTCCATGGGGAAGCTCTGGAGTCTCACGGGAAAGGAAAAATACAAAGCGATACTCGAAAAGACTTTCAACGTCCTGGGCGGAGAAATCATGGAAGACACTATGGGATTCAGTTTTCTTCTTACTGCCTACCGAACTCTATCAGATGGACCCAAGGAAGTGGTCCTTTCAGGAAAGCTGGAAGAGAAGCCGCTTCGTGAGATGAAGCACAGCCTTGCAGCAATATATCTTCCGGAATACACCGTGGTGCATCATGATCCGAAGAGGAAGGATAGAGACGGTGAACTGTTTTCCTTCTGGAGAGAACCGGAAGAGGGAAAAGGCACGGCCTATGTCTGCAGGGACTTCACCTGCAGTATGGGGATTCATGATGCGAAAGCCCTTCTTAAACACCTGAGAGAAGGATGATTTCAAAGAAAAGAATCAGAACCCTGCAAAAAGAGACTGTATAAATTATTATGACATAAAGGAAAGGCTCATGATCCGGTGAATTCCGGTTCATGAGCCTTTCAGGTTATCTGCCCGCTAGTTTCCAACTGGTATCGGAATGAGAATGGGTTCTTCCAGTGTATACTCTGGACCTGAGGTCAGGATAAATTCCAGTTCTTCATAATCCGCTTCTTCAATATGGTAAAGATGAAACTGCTCCGTATCGGTGCTTCGATAAGCTTCTTTCAGGATTTCCACACTATGGCCCTGATCGGATATGAAAGCGAATGGAGAGTAGGGATAACGCTCGGATGTTTTGAAGGTGAAAATCAGTTCTCCATCCATATGCTCTACATCACTGAGCTCGATGCCTTCGGTCTCGGGCGTCAGGGTCCTGGCATCCAGGTCTACTTTGATTTCGCGTTCCTCTTCTCGGATGATCGTATAGCGGTCAATACTGATGCTTCTGGACTTGGGTGGATCAAAATAATCACTTCTGATATGGATGGTTTCTGTTTTGGTGCCATCAACGGTCTGTGAGAGGTAGGCATAGCTGCCCAAAGAGGATTTGACACCATCTTCCAGAAGAGAGAGTCTCAGGTTCATATCCGCATCATTTTCTTCCGAAAATTCAAATGTGATTTCCGAACGGACCGGATAGCTCACCATTTCCTTGAATAGAATCTTCTGTCCTTCGATGATGATTTCCTCGTTGAGTGGGTAGGTGACTGGTTTTCGGAACTCATCCAGGGATAGGTCAAACTGGAAGGAGTCGATGGAGAGGGGACGCTGCAGATACTGGTCCTCATTGCTGTACCTGGTGAGGGACAAGGAGAGAGTGAACGCCTTCGGAAGTTCCTTCACTTCGGGATATCCAGGGAGGTTTCGATCCACAAACTCCATGGATACGGAGAGGAGTGGATCCTGTCCTTTCGTGTAGCTGCCGCTGAAACTTAAGAATCCGCTGGCGATGAAATCATCAGTGGAAAGATCCCTCAGATGATCAATACTGATATCATAGCGTTCATTCTCAGAGAGCTCCAGATTCTCAGGCATTTCAAGAAACAGAACAAGGTTTTTGGAATCGGCGATGACGTAGGGGAGCTTCAGCTCCAGATCTCCGTTTTCGGATTTGAGATTCACATACTGGATGTTTCTGTTCTCCACTGCGCTTTTCAGGGATTTATTGTACATGACCAGTTCCGAAATCCTGGAAAGGATGGGAATGTCTGCCATGGTGCGAGCGAATACAACGCTGGTGTTCATGAGAATCACAAAGAGAAGCGCAGCTGCGGTTGTGGGTATGCTAGAGAAGAGCAGTCTCTTCTTTCTTTTTTCTTTCCTGATTCTCAGCGCCAGTCTGTCTGTGGACTGATAGAGTTCTTCAGGATAATCTGCAGATTCTGTAAGGTAATCATTCCAGTTTTCATGACTTTTTTTCATAGATTTTTTCTCCTTCCTTCTCCATCAGCTCAATTCTCAGGATGGATAATGCTTTTCTGGCCCTGGAGGATACCGTTCCGTCGGGAATGCCCAGAAACTCCGCTGTTTCCCGGATGGTCATGTCCGCAAAATAGCGGAGTATGATGACCTGGCGAAGATCCTCAGGAAGGGACTGAAGGGCGAGCTTCGTACTTAGAGAAATGGGTTCTTCTCTTGCATCGACCACATCCGGTGGTATTTCATAAAAGGAAAGATGGTCTCTTTTTCTGAGCATCCGGTAGCATTCGTTGATGAGAATCCTGGTGAGCCAGGTTTTCGCATAGTCCGGCTCTTTCACGGTCTTTCGTTTGGCATAACCAAGATAGATGGCTTCGTCGATGGCTTCCAGAGCTTCCGCTTCATTTCCCAGATATCCATAGGCGATGCGATACATGGTTTCTCTGTACTGCTCAATCAGTCTGATATAGGCATCCTTCTCGATGCCTTTTCTGTTAAAATAGCCCATTTTTCGCCTCCTTTACCTATTAGAGTATCCAGGACCGGTTTTTCATTACGGAATCTGAAAAAATTCATGAAAAATCTGAAATTTTTTTATATTAGATGACAGAGATCTATTTTTAGTTGTTCTGAGTTGGGAGCGGATCATAGACTTTGATGCTGTTTTTTCTCAGATACTGATTGATCCCTTCGTAATCCTTGTTCTTGTAAGCCTGCCTGTTATCTTTCAGCACTTTTTCAAGTGTCGAGGATACCACCTGACGCTTCCCGTCAAAAAGAGCATCAATCTCCTTTTTGATGGTGGTTACTCTATAGGCGTCTTTACTTACCACCAGATATCCGTTCTCCTTGATTTTTGTAATCATTTCCTTCATTTCATTGTGGGAAGGAGATTTTTCCACAAGAAATTCATCGGTGAGATCCTCTCCCTCATGATTCACAATGACATAGTCTATGCTCCCTGGAAGGTTTGCCAGGGTTTCATTAAGTATCGTATAGAGCTTGCTTCGGATCTCTTCTTCCGGCTCTGCATTATAGGTCAGGCTGCTCTCATAAAAGGGCAGCACTTGGGTATCCACCACGATGCTGCGATTGTAGAGGGTTTCTTCTTCCCTGGTGCAACCGGACATGCTCATGACGCTTAGGATCAGCAGAAGCAGTAGAGTCATCGTTCTCTTTTTCAAAGTTAATCTTCCTCCTCGATATTACATCTGTAAGCATGGAAGGACAGGTGATGCATGGGCTCAAAACGCCTTCATCACCTGTCCTTCATAATTATTCTACAGGAACAGTCTGGTTGCAAACCAGTAGATCACATAGAAGACGGCAAGGATGGCAAGAACACCTGTGAGGTTTCGAAGAAGCCTCTTTCTCTTCTGCGCTTTATAGGAAAAATTCTCCTTGTCTCTTTTTTCCTCATCTGGTATCTCCATCCGGTTCTTCTCTTTTCTGGCCTGTTCCTTGATTTCCACTTCCTGACCCACTCGATTGGCCACGTGTCTGTTCTGATCAAAGTTAAAACTCATATGTTCACTTCCTTTCAGGATGTTAAGGTGCAGGTTCAAATTCTTCAGGGACATCAATAGGTATTCTTATGGGCTGTTCCAGTTTGTGGATGGGCATTTCACTGCCGCTTCTTTTTAATATGATTGTATCATTGATGTCCTCTTCGAAGATATAGGAAATATTTCTATATTCACCGAGATTCTGAAAGCTGCCCATAGGCATGCGTTTTTTCTCGCCGCTTCCTGTTTCATACTCGTAGTGGAAAATACCTTCAAATCCTTCAGGATCCTCTATGGTCACTTTGAAACCTAGCAGCGTTTTGTATCCTGTGGAATAGGTGGTCAGTTCAATGTTCGTCATGCTCTTGTCGACGGTTTTTTCAGCCGGTGTGAAGGTGATGTACTCCTCTTCCTTGTCCAGAAGCTTCACGCCATCGATGACCAGTTCCAGTCTGCCCGGCTGAGAAGACAGTCGGGATAGATCAAGAAAGATGCCGTATTGAGGGTGTGCTTTACTGAAGACCTGGTAGTCCAGGTTATCTCTTATGACCTCCTTTGTTTCAGCGTCCAGAACCTTTCCTCTGATGCTTACGATACGGTCTTTGTTATCAGGTTCCTCTTCAAAGAGAAGGATGGTGGATAGGGAACTGGTCTCGAGAGACTTCACGATCAGGTTGTTTCCGAGAAGGTCAAGGGAGACGTTGATGTCATTTCTTGGTCTTTCTATCATGTTTTCCAGTTTCAATTGGAATGAGAATTCTCCCAAAGCTTCTGAGCCAATCACTTTGTAGTACTCCTTCGTACCGGGCTCCCCCCTTAAGATCACTGCGCTGAATTCGATGCCCAGCTCCTCCGGGAAAGAAAGATCGCTTCCTGGTGGAAGCATCCCCATAAGGCTGAAATAGTGATTGTTGAAATTTCCGGAGGTGACCGCTTCACCGAGATAGAAATACTGTCCATACTCTTCTTTTGTTTTCAGATCATAGACTTTGAAATGCTCTATCTTCAGACGGTCGTAGTCATCCAGATTGATGTTCTCAGAGGTTTCAAAATAGAATCTGATATTCTTATCATCGGATAAAGCATACTGGAGATACATCTGATAATCTCCACTCTCAGAGAGCAGTCCCAATTCATCCAGGTCATCCTCATAAGGAGTAAGAAAGGACATGGCGGATAAAAAATCCTTCAACACGGGAATCTTTCTGATGTTTTCCGCCCAGGCGGTGTCGGTGTTGGCTGTGATGAACATGAAAACAAGCAGAAGACTGGTCACGGCGGAGCTGATCTTGATTCGTTTCTTTCTTCTTTCTTTCCCGAATCGCTTTTCGAATCGCTCTTCCACGCCGGAAAGGGCAGAGGGTTCGGTGTAGTTTTCTTCAATGAGATTTTTCAGATTGTCTTCATAGAGATTCATGGCGAAACCCTCCTTCCATGGAGATGAGATCTTCTTTCAGAAGTTCCAGTGCCTTCCTTGCACGGGTGGCTACGGTTCCCTGGGGAAGATCCAGAAAAATGGCGGTGTCTCTGACGCTGTAATCGGCAAAATACCGCAGGATGATGATTTCCTTCAGCTCTTCCGGGAGATTCTCCACGGCGCTTTTCACAGTCATGGACGTCTCGGTTTCCACTGCCTCGATATCAGGCAGATGCTCAGCTGGAACTTCCTTTTTCCTGCTTCTTAGGATTCTGTGGCATTCATTGATGAGAATCCTGGTGACCCAGGACTTCAGCGCTTCCGGGTCTTTCAGCTGTTTGAGCTTCGCGTAGCCTAAATAGACAGCTTCATCCACAGCTTCCAGGGCATCCGCCTCCCTGGACAGGTAACCATAAGCGATTTTGTACAGGATGCTTTTATAGGATGTGATGAATGAAAGATAGGAGTCCTTAGTCAGTGGTTTTTTCGCAAATAAGCCCAATGGTTTCATCCCCCCTTTACTTATTAGAGTGACCAGATGGCAGTATTATTCGGTTCCATACGCTTTTCGGTGTGATGGGATAATGAGTTTTACAAAGCAGTTGATCCTTCAATATCCACCAGAAGGTTCCGGATGCAGTTGCTCTCCTTATCCTATGTTTATCTGGAATCTCATCCGGGTTTTCATCGCTGCGCTGATTGCAGGTATGCCTGTTTATCGTAGATAGGATTATGGAGCAGGTGCAAATGCTTCAGGGATATCGATGAGGACTCTGGCCGGCTCTTTCAATGGCAGATAATGATTGTCGTTCCATCCATTTTGCTGCAAGGTGATTGTACCCTGAATTTCCTCCTCGAATTCATAGGAAATGGTGGACTTGTCCCCTACAGTGCTGTAGGAAGCATAAGGGAGGGGTTTCACTTCACCATCTTTCGTTTCGTAGTTGAAATAAAACGGGGTTGTAAAACCATTGGAGCCGACGTTGTCGATCTGGAAGGTGAGAACAGATTTTCCGCCGACGCTGCCTATGATAGATTCCATGCCTTCCATTTCCGGGCTCATGGTCTTCTTGTCAAAATCGATGGTAATGTATTCTTCGCTTTTATCCAGAAGATGGACGCCAGTGATGATGAGTTCAGCAGTGTGTGCCTCATTACGCATAGAGCGGGAGCCCAGCGCAATGCTTCGAATGTGAAAATCAGTATCATAGGAAACAAAGGATAAATCATCCGTGATGACTGCGCCTGTTTCCGTATCTATCAGCATGCCCTCGAATACGGTGATCCGGTGAGCGTTTTCAGGATCTTCTGAGACGATCAGATCTGCTGAGAGGGGACTTCTTTCCAGGGATTTGATGTTCAGATTGTTCCCGGCAAGGATCAGCGTCTCATTGATCTCACTTTTCTTTGTCTTGGACATTTTCTGCAGAGAAGTTTCAAAGGAGAATTCACCTAAATCTTCTGTGCTCTTCACTTCCATTCCCTGAGAGGAGGTGAAGTCTCTCCGCTCGATGGAGGCGGACAGGACAAAACCCATTTCAGTCGGGAAATGCATGTCCAGACCATGAGGCAGCATGCCCATGATATTCAGGTAATTGTGCTCAAAGGACTCTGCAAAAGCACTGTTTTCAGGCATAAAGGAAGAGGTATAATCATCACCGGTTTTCAGATCGTAAACCTTTTTTACCTCTACTTTCAGTCGGTCATACCCTTCCAGTGTGATGTATTCTGGAAACTGAAGATACAGAATAATCTCTTTCTCATCAGACAGGGCGTACTGGAGGTAGAGCTCATGCTCCCCATTGTCGGAAACAAGACCCAGCTCTTCAATCTGGTCCTCATAGTTAGAACTGAATGTCATAAAGGAAAAAAGCTCCTGCAATACTGGAATCTTTCTTAAGCTTTCCGCCCAGGCGGTATCGGTGTTGGCTGTGATGAACATGAAAACAAGCAGAAGACTGGTCACGGCGGAGCTGATCTTGATTCGTTTCTTTCTTCTTTCTTTCCCGAATCGCTTTTCAAATCGATCTTCCACGCCGGAAAGGGCAGAGGGTTCGGTGTAGTTTTCTTCAATGAGATTTTTCAGATTGTCTTCATAGAGATTCATGGCGCAACCCTCCTTCCATGGAGATGAGATCTTCTTTCAGAAGTTCCAGTGCCTTCCTTGCACGGGTGGCTACGGTTCCCTGGGGAAGATCCAGAAAAATGGCGGTGTCTCTGACGCTGTAATCGGCAAAATACCGCAGGATGATGATTTCCTTCAGCTCTTCCGGGAGATTCTCCACGGCGCTTTTCACAGTCATGGACGTCTCGGTTTCCATTGCCTCGATTTCAGGCAGATGCTCAGCTGGAACTTCCTTTTTCCTGCTTCTTAGGATTCTGTGGCATTCATTGATGAGAATCCTGGTGACCCAGGACTTCAGCGCTTCCGGGTCTTTCAGCTGTTTGAGCTTCGCGTAGCCTAAATAGACGGCCTCATCCACAGCTTCCAGGGCATCCGCCTCCCTGGACAGGTAACCATAAGCGATTTTGTACAGGATGCTTTTATAGGATGTGATGAATGAAAGATAGGAGTCCTTAGTCAGTGGTTTTTTCGCAAATAAGCCCAATGGTTTCATCCCCCCTTTACTTATTAGAGTGACCAGATGGCAGTTTTTATTTCAATTTAAGAAAATTTTTTATTTTATTTTCATCAAACTATGGTACTATAATAAAAGTCTAAAGATATGCTTAGATGAAAATGCGTTATCTCTATTATAGATTCAATTCTAAAGAAGATGAAGCATCTTTGGGTTCATTTTGAGAAAAGGGAATGGACGGAGCCTGATTATGTATAAAGAATCACAAAAAAATCGGAATCTTATAGTTTCGGTTAAATATGTTTCCGAATGCTTAAGTAAGGATGAAGCTTATCTTAAACAAATGTCGAAACTATAGTATTATAAATGGATTTTGGTATGATAGATTCAAAGAATTATGCACGGAAGGTGCAAGAGGTGAAATGTATGGACAGGATGATCAAAAGACTGACAAAAAACAAATGGACACTACCACTGATTCTGGTCGTGGTTTTATATTTGAAGTCCCTATTTCTTCTGGTGACACTCTATGAGGCAAGTCCCAGAATATTTCTCATGAGTCTTCTGAGTTTTGCGCCCATCAGCGTCATCGTTTCCTTCTCCTTTCTGTTTGAAGGAAGAAAGAAACTGATCTACCTGTTTCTGGTCAACGCATTCTACTCCATCACCTTCTATGCGGACATGACCTATTTTGACGGGCTCAACAGACTCTTCAGTCTCTATGTGCTGTACCTCAAGAACATCAGTCCTGAGTTCGCAGCCAGCACCGGGGAATACTTCATGAATCTGAATTTCCTTGTATTCACCGACCTTCCTTTTGCCCTGTACTTTGTGGTAAAGAGCAAGGGCATCGTGAAGAGAGAGACGGAAGCGGTGAAGAGAAACAGAGAGGCAACACTGAAGAAGATCAGTCTTTTCGGTACGGCTTTCGCCATGAGCTTCATCGTCATGCTGACACAGTTTTTCACTGTGTCAAAGACTGCGGGCATCGAAAACTACGAAAACCATGCACTGATGCTTTCTCCGGTGGGTAATCATATGATCAATATGGCAGCCTATGTAAGAGACAGCGTGAAGAGACTGAGTGAAGAAGAAGTAAGCGAAGTGGATGCCTGGTTCAACAGAAACAGCACCCACTTCAGCATAGATCAGCAGTATGAAGACCTGAAAGGAATTCTGGCAGGAAAGAACCTTATTGTGGTTCACTTTGAATCGCTGGAAAGCTTCGTGCTGGATTACGAGTTCGAAGGACAGGAGATCACGCCAAGCATCAACAAGCTGATGGAAAACAGCATCAGCTTCCCGAACGTATATGAGCAGATCCAGGAAGGGGTCAGTTCAGACTCAGAGCTCATGTTCAATACAGGACTCTACCCTGCACAGAAGGGCAGCGCCTTCATGAGCTATGGAGAGAATACGTACTTTGCCCTGCCTAAGCTTCTTCAGCGAAGCGGATACCATACCATGGCGGTGCATGGGGACAAGGACACATTCTGGAACCGAGACATCGTTTATCCGAATATCGGCATCGACGACTATATCCATGAGGATCTCTTTGAAGACAAGAGGTACAGCGGCCTGGGTATTCTCGATGAATCCCTGTTCAAGCAGTCTGTGAAGGAAATAGAGAGAACCTCAAAACCTTACTATTCCTATGTGATGACCGTCACTTCCCATACTCCGTTCACCATTGAAGAAGAACATCGATACCTTGGCGTACCAGGAGAGGACAATGACGCGGGGTATCTTGAGAGCATCCATTACACGGATTATCATCTTGGAAAGTTCTATGAGGAGCTGGAAGAAAAGGGTGAACTGGACAATACGGCCATCATCGTCTTCGGCGACCATGAAGGAATCCACAAGTATCATGAATCCGCTCTTCCTGAAAACAACAAAAAAGTGCCGTTCTTCATCCACATACCTGGTATGGAAGGAATGGAAGTGGACACCATCGGCGGCCAGGTAGATATGCTCCCTACAATTCTCTATCTGTTAGGAGCTGAGGAAGAGACCTACAGCGATAAGGTCATGGGCAGCAATCTCCTAAGAGAAGGTGTGGGTTCCGTGATTCTCTCCACAGGAGAAGTCATCGGGGTTCCCCATGATATGGACCACCTGACAGAGGCTCCCTACATTTCCAATCTCATCCTTACGGGAGACTACTTCGCGGTTTCTGATACGGATATCGATCTGGATGACATCATTGAAGTGGTGCACAGCGGAGAGAGAAAGAAAGACACCTATCTGGATTAGGGTTTCGTGAAGCGGGATCCAGGATCCCAGAACAGAAAAAAAAGAGAATAATGAATATAAAAATGACGCCTTTTAGAGGGCGTCATTTGCTTTTCAGAAATTCTGTCGGAAACTCAATGCCATACTGTTCTTCGGTGACATCCAGGTAAATGTCCAGAAGTTCTTCCTTCCCCGTCATTTTGAGAATGAAGAAGGCGGAGAACAGAGAGGATTTGTAGGTTTTATGTCGGAGCTTGTATTCTGCGATGCCTTTTCTGTAATAGAGAGAATTCAGTGCGTGAGTCAGTTCGCGGCTGAGGCAGTACGCTATTCCTTCATTGGCGACTTTGATCACTCGTTTGTGATTGTCCTCCAGATGATAGTTGTAGGAAATATTGGTGTAGATCTTGATGATGAGAAAATCCTGGTATTTTGAAGTGGTGCTGGTTTTTAGTCTGTCCAGGATGAAGTAGAGAATTTTAGTGCTGAGGGCCACTTCCTGATCTTCCGCTATGAGGATGGAGAGAAGAAGAAGAATCCGTAGCTCGATGTAGCTGTACTTATACTCCTTATAGTCTTCCAGCCTGAATGCAGGGATGGTCAGCTTCAGCGCATCCTGAAGAATGTTTCGTGCATCCTTGTGATCGCTGGCGAATCTGGAGTGATAGAGAGAGGCGCCTCTGATGAGCAGGAGAAACTGAATCACTTCATTGGGATTCACGATGGAGGATTCATTCTTTCCGGTGAATCCGAGCCGGATGTCCTCTTCCAGCTTCTTCATTTTCTGATCGTCGTAACAGGTGATGATGTCATCGAGCTCATCATGATATTCCGTGAGAAGCTTGTTGCTTCTGGCATTTTTCAAAAGCTCCAGAAGATCTTCCTTATAGATGGAGGAAAGCAGTTCCAGTGTTTCGTATCTTGGAATCACTTCTCCCTTTTCAATACGACGAAGTCCATCTGAACTGACTCCAGCCAGTTTCTGGATTTCCACCTGACTATAGCCCAGACTTTTTCGAAGTTCCTTCAGCTTTTCACCGAATTCCAGCAGATTGTAACTGATAAACATGTTGATACCTCATTTGCTATGTGTTTGTTACTTTCATTGTAAAACATACTTTTCCTGATGTATATCCTATCCATGTGAAATTGTCACAAAATTTAATGACGGTTTATAGGACGTACTTCTTTTTCCAGCGCCTTATCGAAGCAGTTTGTGGAGCAAAGAGGGAGGGATGGAAAGAGAAGAATCTGTATCTAACCTCATTGCAAAGAAAATTTAAGAAGCATAATTATTCACATACTGTGTAAAATCTGCATGGAATGTGCATGAAGTGCAAGGGTTCATATATATAGTAAAATGAAATACTAAATATTCTGAAAAAATACCATTTAGTTTCAGTTGGAAGCATTTTTGCTCAAAACACCCCCGAAATCCCGAAGAAGTTCGGGGTTTGTCCTCCGAAATAACTTGT
Source organism: Proteiniclasticum aestuarii (assembly GCF_017368455.1). GTDB lineage: Bacteria > Bacillota > Clostridia > Clostridiales > Clostridiaceae > Proteiniclasticum > Proteiniclasticum aestuarii. The sequence goes on from NZ_JAFNJU010000007.1 coordinate 44,807, forward strand.
ATAATGAAGGCATAAAATACAAATATGTCTTGAAGGAGGAAAAAATCATGGCCAAAAAGTTTATCGCAAAAATGCTAGTTGCTGTTTTACTGTTTAGTACGGTGTTATCCGTACGAGCCTATGCCGGTGAGAACGATATTCCTCGTGTATTTCAGAGAAGTTCAATCATTGAACCTTTTGAGAGAGGGGACAACTGATTTCAGACAGCTGAAGGGGTAATGCATCTGCACAAGTAAGCGAATAAGGAGGTTTCCCATGAGTATGTTGCATGTAAAAGAGAAGTTCATAAATGTAGTGACGTCCATAAGGAATCCCGCCTTACTGGAAGAAAGATACCTGGAGCAGAGTCTTAGTTATCCCATGGCACTAGTCAGGAGGAACTTCATATACGAAGAAGCTGCTGCCACTAGGGGCCAGAATGAAATTTCCATAACGGATGTGTCCTTAAGAATTGGACAGGAGAAGATGCTGGATTGTGTCAGCATGGATTTTCTCCCAAAGAAGAAGTATCTGATCCTGGGCAATGAAGACTCAGGAGTGGATGTGCTTCTGGGCATTCTCACAAAAAGAATTCAGTCCTATGAAGGTACAGTCAGTGTGAAAGAGAAAAATCTGAAAAGAATAAGCAGAAATAGATTATCAGGGGAGCTTTCACTGATCAGTGAAGACATCCCTGTGCTGGAAGGCGATTATTACCGCAATGTGGTTCTCTCCAAAAACTGTGATCCCGAAACAGTAAGAGAGAATCTGGGGAGAGTAGGTCTTCTGACAAAAGAAGAAGGAGATTACAGGATGGAAAGAAACGAGTTCACTGCAGAGGAAAGAAAGAGAATATCCGTGGCAAGAGCACTGATGAATCATTCCTCCATACTGATTCTGGATGGAACAGCAGGCTCTGAAAAGAATGAGTCTGATTATGAGCTGGAAGAGCTGATACTCAATATGAGAGAAATGACGGTGCTGTCCATCAGCCATAAACTCACGAAATCACTGATGGAGAAATATGACAGAATCTTCATCATGGAAAAGGGATCCATCGTGGAAGAGGGCAGTTTCAGTGAACTGCTGCTGAACAATGATCATTTCTACAAATCCTATGTTTCCAGCGAAACATAGATTGTATAGCTGGCACAGAAATAAGCATGTCACTCTCCTTGGTGAATATAGACTTACTACTGAATGTGCCCCTAATAAGCGAATAGCGGAATCACCCACCCGATCCGAAGATTCTTCAAGTACACTTCCGAAAATGGAAGAAGGACTTGAAGAATCTTTTTTTGTGTTTTCTGTCATGAAAGGAGATGCGAAGAGAAAAGCGTTGGGGTGCATAGAAAAAAACCTATTTGTGAAAAGATTAATTTAATCAGAAATAGCTGTTGACGTTTACAGGTTTTGTGATTATAATGGTCGTATACATTGTATACATCGTATACGGTGAATACAATTCAAGGAGGAAGTTATGATAAATTTTTCGTTAGAAGGTAAAGTTGCGATCGTAACCGGAGCAGGAACAGGACTGGGTCAGGGCATAGCACTGGCTATGGCTGAAGCTGGAGCGGATATAGTGGGCGTGGCGCATATCGCCATGCCTGAAACAGAAAAGATGATTACGGATATGGGAAGAAGATTTGTCGGCATAGAAGCCGATCTTCTGAGCATTGAACCTGTAGAGCGAATCGTTTCTGAAGCAGTGGCTGCCATGGGGCATGTGGACATTCTTGTGAACAATGCAGGAATCATAAGGAGACAGGATGCGCTGGAATTCTCAGAGGAGAACTGGGACAGCGTCATGGACATCAATCTCAAGACCGTATTCTTCCTGTCCCAGGCTGCGGCAAAGCAGTATGTGAAGCAGGGAACCGGGGGAAAGATCATAAACATCGCATCCATGCTTTCCTATCAGGGTGGAATCAGAGTGCCTTCCTATACCGCAAGCAAGTCTGGCGTGAAGGGCATCACCATGGCCATGGCCAATGAGTGGGCGAAGCACAACATCAACATCAATGCCATCGCACCTGGATACATGGCCACGGACAATACGGCGGCACTGCGATCCGATGAAGAAAGAAGCAGCGAGATACTGGGCAGAATTCCAGCGGAAAGATGGGGAACCAAGGAAGACATCGGTGGACCGGCAGTATTCCTGGCATCGGAAGCATCAAGCTATATGAACGGATTCACGGTAGCTGTGGATGGCGGATGGCTTGCACGATAAGCATAAACGAAGGAGAACCAAATGAGATTAGAAACAAGATACTCGACTCATCCGGAGGATTCCAGACACTACACCACGGATGAAATCAGAGACCATTACCTGGTGGAGGAAGTATTTCTGCCAGAGGAAGCAAACTTTGTATACTCCCATAATGACCGAATCATAGCAGGGGGCATCATGCCGGTGAACGGCAGAGTCATCCTGGGCGTCGGAAAGGAATTGGGCGTTGAGTTTTTCTTCCAGAGAAGAGAGGGTGGAATCATCAACATCGGTGGAGCCGGTCAGGTGAAACTGGATGGACAGGTCTTTGACATGGGCCAGTATGACGGACTCTACATCGGCATGGGCACAAAGGATGTGGAATTCACAAGTATGGACAAAGAGAATCCTGCCAAGTACTACTTCAACAGCGCACCCGCCCATCACAGCTTCCCTACGAGAATCATCACGCTGGAACAGGCCAATAAGGTGCATCTGGGAAGCGTAGAAAACCTCAACAAGAGAACCATCAATCAGTATGTGCATCCAGCTGTATGCGAAAGCTGCCAGCTGGTCATGGGCATGACGAGACTGGAAGAAGGCAGTGTGTGGAACACCATGCCCTGTCACACCCATGAAAGAAGAATGGAAGTGTATTTCTATTTCAACCTTCATGAAAACGACAAGGTCTTCCATATGATGGGACAGCCTCAGGAGACAAGGCATATCATAGTAAGCAACGAGCAGGCGATCATTTCGCCAAGCTGGTCCATCCACAGTGGTGTCGGTACAGGAAAGTATACCTTCATCTGGGGCATGTGCGGAGAGAACATCGAGTTCACCGACATGGACCATGTGGATATGCAGGATCTGAGATAATTCAATGAGAGACCGAAGACATTCAGCAGCAGGTATCAATTAATAAAAAAATAAATTTTACGGGGGACAATATGAAAAAGATCGTATCAATCATGATGGCAGTTACAATGGCGCTAGGCGTAATGGCAGGATGTGGTGCAGATAAGGGCGCAGCGGAAGAAGGAAATGGCGGAGCTGTGAAGGAAACGGTTCTGAAGATCGCATTCAACCAGTCTGAAAATCATCCGCAGTACAAGGCGCTTGCAGCCTTCGGTGAAAAACTGAAGGAAGAAACTGCAGGAGCATACAGCCTTGAAATCGCACCCAATGCGCTTCTTGGAGACCAGAGAGCGACAGCGGAGCTTGTTCAGTCCGGAACCATCGCCATGGCAGTGGTAGGAAACCCCATCGTTGAGAACTTCAACAAGGAATTCGCTGTCATCGGACTTCCCTACATCTACGACAGTCTGGATCATCAGAAGGAAGTGTTCACATCCGGTGTTCTGGATGAACTCTTCGCTTCCACAGAAGCCAATGGATTCTTTGTAGCAGGTTCCTTCACAGCAGGTTCCAGAAATGTGTACACAGACAAGCCTATTGAAACTCCAGAAGATCTCGCCGGATACAAAGTCAGAGTCATGGAATCAGACACCATGGTGAAGATGCTGGACCTCATGGGTGGCGTTGGTACACCAATGGGCCAGGGTGAAGTCTACACAGCTGTGCAGCAGGGTGTCCTTGAAGGTGGAGAAAACAACGAAGTGACCTACGCGGATCTCAAGCACTATGAAATCGCACCTTACTTCTCCTACACACAGCATCTTATGGTACCGGATCTGATCATCATCAATGATGACATCTACAATGGCATGACCGCTGAAAACAAGGAGATCTTCGACAACCTGATGAACGAAACCATCATCAATGAATTTGAAGTCTGGAATGAAAGTGTGGAAGCAGCCAAGGCCATCGCGGTGGAGAACGGCGCAACATTCGTTGATGTCAACATCAAGCCTTTCCAGGAAAACGTGAAGCCGCTTCATGACGAAGTGACCGCAGCTTCCGAGGGAGCCAAGGCCATCTATGAAGCCATCAGAGGACTTGTAAAGTAAGCATAGGCAGGCAGTTTTGGAGAATCTGGGAAGCATGCTTTCCAGATTCTCTTTATGAAGAAACCCTATTTGCAAAAGGAGCAAAAAATGAAAACAATCAAGAATGGTTTGGATAAGATTCTAGAGATATTCTGCATAGCAATCATGGGCATCATGACGATCCTTGTTTCCTGGCAGGTGTTCACAAGGTATTTTCTCAATAATCCAAGTGCGAAGACGGAAGTGCTTTCCCAGTACCTCTTTGTGTGGCTGGTCATGTACGGCGCAGCCTATGTATTCGGAAAGAGAGACCATATGGCCATCGTCTTCATCAAGGATAAGTTCAAGGGGAATATGAGAGTTGCGGCAGATATTCTCAGTGAAATCGTCATAGCGGTTTTCGCAGTGGGTGTCATGATCTACGGTGGGTTCATTTCTCTTGGCAGTCAGATGGGACAGACCGATGCGGCTCTACAGATTCCCATGGGCGTCATCTACTCCGCCATCGCTTTCAGCGGTGTATGCATCATTTTCTACTGCATCTACAACATCAAGGAAACGCTGGATCAGAGAAACGCCGGCGTAAAGGAGGCCATCTAATATGGATATTGCATTACAGGCAGGTCTGATCATGCTGGTGGCGGTACCGATTCTACTGATCATCGGTGTCCCCATCAGCATCGGAATCGGCCTATCCTCAACCCTTGCCATGGCACTGATCCTGCCATTCGAGAATGCCATGGTCACATCGGCGCAGAGACTGTTCATTGGAACGAACTCCTTTTCCCTGCTGGCCATTCCGTTCTTCATTCTAGCAGGCAACATCATGAACAACGGAGGCATCGCCATCAGGCTGGTGAACTGCGCTAAGGTCATCAGCGGAAAGCTGCCTGGCTCACTGGCTCAGTCCAACATCGTAGCCAACATGCTTTTCGGCGCCATCAGTGGCTCCGGTGTAGCTGCTGCAGCTGCTGTGGGTGGTACCATGGGTCCTCTTCAGGAAAAGGAAGGATACAGCAAGGAGTTCAGTGCAGCGGTGAACATCGCTTCAGCCCCTACGGGCATGCTGATTCCTCCCAGCAACACCCTCATCGTCTATTCCACAGTGGCCGGCAGCGTATCGGTTTCCGCGCTGTTCATTGCAGGATACATCCCAGGGATTCTATGGGGCCTTGGTGTCATGATCATTGCAGGCATCATGGCGAAGAAAGAAGGATACATCTCAAAGGACAGTTACTCCCTGAAGAGAGGACTCATGGTGTTTCTGGATGCCATTCCAAGTCTTCTTCTCATCGTCATTGTCATCGGTGGTATCTTAAAAGGCGTCTTTACAGCCACAGAGGGATCCGCCATTGCGGTAGTCTATTCTCTCGTGCTATCCTTTATCTATAGAGCGCTGAAACCCAAAGATCTGCCCAGGATTCTTCTGGATTCGGCAAGGATGACGGCCATTGTCATCTTCATGATCGGTGTATCATCCATCATGTCCTGGGTCATGGCCTTCACCAATATTCCACAGATCATCGCCAATGCTCTGCTTGGCATCACCTCCAGTAAGATCATCATTCTTCTGATTATGAATGTGATTCTTCTGGTCATCGGAACCTTCATGGATCCGACACCAGCGGTGCTGATCTTCACACCGATCTTCCTGCCCATGGCGGAAAGCTTCGGCATGCATCCGGTGCAGTTCGGTATCATGATCGTGTTCAATCTCTGCATCGGCACCATCACACCACCGGTGGGACCGATCCTGTTCACGGGCTGCAAAGTCGGGAGTGTGAGCATCGAGCAGGTATTCAGGAGACTGATTCCATTTTTCATCGTCACAGCGGTGATTCTGCTTCTGGTGACGTTCCTGCCTGAACTGTCTCTGGCGCTGCCAAGGCTACTGGATCTTGTGAAATAATTGAAACATTGCATGAAGCAATCGGAAGGGAAAGGTGAAAATATGATATACAGCAGCATCAGAACCTGGAGAAAAGAAGAACAGATCTATACGGAAAGACTTCATAAGGCGCTGACTTTTCTGGAGCGTCTGGATCCTGAAACCATGGAAGATGAGAAATTCGTGCTGGAAGAGGGAACAATCTTCGGATTCATTACCTCTGTCCATACGGAAGAAATCGAAGCCAGAAGACCGGAATCTCATGGAAAACACATGGATATTCAGTTTCTTATTGAAGGAAGAGAAAAAATCGGATTCATCCGAAAAAATCATGCAATAGAGATTCTCACCGATGAGCTGAAGGAGAAGGATAACTGCTTTTATCGGAAAGATCTGGATGGAGAGATATTTCTGGATCTGAAACCTGGAGATTTTGCGGTGTTTTTCCCGGAGGATATTCACAGACCGCAGTGCATCTCCGGAGAAGATTCAGCCATCAGAAAATGTGTCATCAAGATCAGAGTCGATTAGAACGGGAAAGACTCTGATAAAATTTAAACAGCAGAGAGGTTGTTTCACGGGAAGTTCTGACCGTGAGGATCTTCTGTCAGGGAGAAGGCAGACTTTATAATGGTCTGCCTTTCCATGTTTTCAGGCAAGTTCATGGAGATACTTCGGACTGATGAAAAGTGGAGAATGATCAGTGCCATGGCGTGTAATCTGTTAAAAATATAATTAGCATAGCGGAGGACAGGTGAACCTTTCATGAATAGATGTCAAAGTGGTTGCATGAGAAGGGCATTGACGATACAATGATTGTATATGATGTATACAATCTAAAAACAAGGAGGCTGCAATGGATCGATTTTCATTAAAAGGAAAAGTTGCTGTTGTGACAGGTGCAAGAACAGGGCTTGGTCAGGGCATCGCACTGGCACTGGCGGAAGCGGGGGCGGATATCGTAGGAGTGGGTTCCACGACGCTGGATGAGACAGAGAAGCTGGTGACGGATTTGGGCAGACGATTCCATGGAATCACAGCAGACCTTAGAGATACAGAGAACGCCAGCCGGGTCATAGAAGAAGCAGTGGAGAAGATGGGTCATGTGGACATTCTGGTCAATAATGCAGGCATCATCAGGCGTGAAGATGCACTGGACTTCAATGAAAAGGACTGGGATGATGTGATGAACATCAACCTGAAGACGGTTTTCTTCCTGTCCCAGGCGGCAGCCAGGCAGTATGTGAAGCAGGGCACCGGAGGCAAGATCATCAACATTGCCTCCATGCTTTCCTATCAGGGAGGCATCAGAGTCCCATCCTACACGGCCAGCAAGGCAGGCGTCAAGGGCATCACCATGGCCATGGCCAATGAGTGGGCAAAGTACAACATCAACATCAATGCCATCGCGCCAGGTTATATGGCCACGGACAATACGGAAGCTTTGAGAAAGGATGAAGAGCGCAGCGAAGAGATTCTGAAGAGAATCCCACAGGGCAGATGGGGCACCAAGGAAGACATGGGCGGACCCTGCGTATTCCTGGCCTCAGAAGCATCCAGCTATATGAACGGATTCACCATGGCCGTGGACGGCGGATGGCTGGCAAGATAAGAAGAAAGAAGACACAGGTTACAGAAACAACGAAGAAAGACCAATAGGAGGATAAAAATGAAACTGGAAACAAGATATTCCACACATCCGGAAGATTCTAAATTCTATACCACAGAAGAGATCAGAGACCATTACCTGATTGAAGAAGTGTTTGCGGCAGATGAGGCAAGCTTCGTCTATTCCCATAATGACAGAATCATCGCAGGCGGCATCATGCCGGTGAATGGCGAGGTCAAGCTGGGTGCCGGAAAGGAACTGGGCACGGAGTTTTTCTTCCAGAGAAGAGAAGCTGGTGTAATCAATGTGGGTGGAGCCGGGAAAGTGAAGCTGGACGGAGAAGTATTCGATATGAATCCGGAAGACGGCCTTTATATCGGCATGGGTACGAAAGATGTGGAATTCATGAGCGTGGATGGAGAAAATCCGGCCAAGTTCTATTTCAACAGCGCACCTGCCCATCACGGCTATCCCACTAGAATCATCACACTGGAAGAAGCGAAGAAAGTTCATCTGGGCAGCACAGAAAATCTCAACAAGAGAACCATCAACCAGTATGTGCATCCCGATGTTGTGGAAAGCTGTCAGCTGGTCATGGGTATGACAAAGCTGGAAGCGGGCAGCGTCTGGAACACCATGCCCTGTCACACCCATGAGAGAAGAATGGAAGTGTACTTCTATTTCAACCTCAATGAAAACGACAAGGTGTTTCATATGATGGGACAGCCCCAGGAAACAAGGCACATCGTCGTGAGCAATGAACAGGCCATCATTTCCCCGAGCTGGTCCATCCACAGCGGAGTGGGCACAGGGAAATACACCTTCATCTGGGGCATGTGCGGAGAGAACATCGAGTTCACGGACATGGACCATGTGGATATGAAGGACCTGAGATAAGAAGCAGATCGTACTGAAAAGGATTTGAGGTGAACGCATCATGGAAAGAAACAATCTATACAAGGCCAATACCATGGGTGATGATGTCTATGAACTCATGAAGAAAGAGATTCTCAGTCTTGAAATCAAACCTGGCACCCTGATCACGGAACAGATCATCTGTGACAAGTATGGCATTTCAAGAACACCCAGCAGGCACGTGATGCAGAGGTTAAGGGATGAGGGGCTTATCCACTCCATTCCCTATAAGGCGAGCTATGTATCGCTCCTGGATTTTGATAGCATCAAACAGCTGATCTACATGAGAGTCGCCATTGAGACCCGTGTCATCAGAGACGCCATGAAAAGCGGAGGGGAGGGCTTCATCGAAAGGCTGGATGCGAGCCTGAAAAAGCAGGAGAAACTGCTGCAGGGCGACTTCACACCCGATGAGTTCTATGAACTGGATAGTGAGTTCCACAAGAACTGGTTCGTTGAAACGGACAAATGCATTGTCTGGGAAGAGATCCAGAAGCTTCTGGTTCACTACACCAGATTCAGAATGCTGGATATCGTAGTGGTGAAGAACTTCCATGCCATCTATGAAGAGCACAAGATGCTGGTTCAGATGATGAAGGAAGGACGCTTCGAGGAAGTGGAGCCTATGATCACAAAGCATCTCTATGGGGGCATCGAAAGGCTTGGAGACAAGATCCATGGAGAATATGCTGATTATTTCATAAAGGCATAAAGGTATAAAAACATACAAGCCAGAGATTGAAGGTAGACTGAGAAGGTCTGCCTTCCATCCATTTTCAGAAAAAAAGGAAAGAAGAAATCCTGAAACCACTTTGGAGAAGTCAGGCAGGTTTCAGGAAGAGAATTTGAAAGATGAGGATATTTTAACTATGCAACATGAAAATTTTTACACCAGGCTGGACAAACGGGAGAAATTCATCCTGAATGCGGTATTTTATGTGTTTTTCGTCAATGGTATCTTTGCCATGGTCATGGGATCGCTGCTTCCGCTTATAAGCAGGGAGTACGGTCTTTCCGACACCTTGAGCGGATCCCTGATCTCCGCCCATTCCCTCGGGAATCTTGCAGCAGGATTTGTGGCAGGCGTTCTGCCGCTCTATTTAGGCAGAAAAAGGTCCATCGTGATGCTCTCAAGCTTTGTGGTCATCGGATTTACGCTGATGATTGTAACGGGCAGTCCGCTGCTTCTTCTTGTGGCGTTCCTTTTCACAGGGATCAGCAGAGGCAGCGTCAGCAACTTCAACAACACCATGGTCAATGAGGTTTCGGACAGCAGCCCTTCAGCCCTCAGCTTTCTGCACAGCGTATTTGCGGTGGGGGCGATCCTTGCGCCGATCCTGGTGATCTTCTCCACGAAGATCGCCGGAGACAACGGCTGGAGACTCAGCGCCCTGATCATTGTTGTGCTGACCTCTTTCTCTGTGTTCTTCTTTTCCAGAATGGAGATGAAGGAGAAGGTGGCGGTGAAGGAAGGAAAGAAGGGCTACGAATTTCTGAAGTCCAAGGTCTTCTGGGTTCATGCGGGTATTCTTTTCTTCTATCTGGCCGGTGAAGCCACCATCAACGGATGGATCGTGAAGTATTTTGTGGATGCTGATATCATGAGCATCGGCTATGCTCAGGGGCTGGCCTCCATGCTGTGGATGGCCATTCTTGCAGGAAGGCTTACCGTGAGTTTCTATGGTGACCGCATAAAGAAGGAGACGCTCCTCCTTGTGACCACCACAGGAACGGTGCTGTTCTATTTTCTTCTGCTGTCCACCACCAATGTGACACTGATCACCATTGCCATCTTCGGCATCGGGCTGTCCATGGCGGGTATCTATCCCACCACCGTATCTAAGGTGGGAAAGACCATCAAGGATTTCCCCATGGCCATGGGCGTGCTGCTGCTTCTGGGCGGTGTCGGCGCCATCGTGATGCCGATACTCACGGGGGCGCTCTCGGATGCCTTCGGCATCTATGCAGGTATGAGTGCCATCGTGGTGGTGCTCATCATGATGATGGTTCTGGTGGTGCTTTCCATTCTTCAGGGCAGAAAAGCCAAGGCCGATGCCATTCGTTAGGAAGCTTTACAGAATGTTTCTTCTATCGTCACAGGATCGCTTCACTTCCTTGTTAAACTATCTGTAACGATATTTTCATAGGAGGTAAAGTACATGTCAGTAGTAAAGGTGATTGAAATCTTAGCTGAATCCAAAGACGGATTTGAAGCAGCCACCAAGGTGGCGGTGAAGGAAGCCGCCAAGACCGTGAAGAACATCAAGAGTGTGTATGTGAAAGATATGCAGGCCATTGTCGAAGGAGAAGAAATCGTCAATTACAGAGTGAATGTGAAGATTTCCTTCAAAGTAGACTAAGAGAAAATCAGAAGTAGACAGAAAAGCCACCTTCGGGTGGCTTTTCTGCTGAAACGGGTCCCTATTGAGGTTGCGTAAAGATACGTGGTTTTATTGAAAAGAGAAGCGCAACCGAAAAGTGCGAGGATGCAACCGCCTTTCTCTTTCGGAAAAGAGATGTGTAAAGTATACTGAAGAGGAGGTGAGACAGAATGACTTTTTCGGAAAGACTGAAGAATTTAAGAAAGGAAAGAGGGGTTTCTCAGGAGGAGCTGGCCAAGGTGCTTCACATCACCAGGCAGTCCATATCCAAATGGGAGACGGGTGCAGCGATTCCTGACATGGATAAGATGAGGATGCTTGGTGACTACTACGGACTATCCCTGGATGAGCTCATGGATGAAGATTTTTCCGGCAGGAAAGAACCTGATGATGTTATGGATGAGGATGAGAATCAGGATGATCTGGAAGAGAATCTAATCTTAGGCGGATTCATCATTGGCATAGGGTTAGGATTTGTTACGGGGAACTTTCTTCTAGGCACCGCTGGCGGACTCATAGGGTTGGGACTTCTTTATATCATGAAGGCGGTAAAGAAAATGAGATGAGCCTCGCATGATACAGTTTTCAATAGCATCATATAAGCAGAGAAACTCCACCTAAGGGGTTTTTTCTTTTGTTCCGATATTAACATTTTTAGTATATGGTCGATATTATGAATGGTCTGACTACTATCCAATATTTTGTGGTTTGCCATTTTCTTAATTATTGAATTATTTTATAAAGACAGAAACAAAGGATGTGAGCGCTGATAACGGGATAATTGAGCCTTGTGCTCTATGGCTATAGCAATCATTACGATAATCATCATGAGGATTATATTTCTCAGACAACGTTTGAAAGAGGGTAGAACATGAAAATTAGAAGTAAACTGATCCTGAGCTTCACGGCGCTCATCGCCGTCATCACCATCGCGCTGGGCGCTGTGACCACCATATCAGCTTCTGATATGATGAAAGAAAAAGCAGTGCGGGACCTCTCCTATAAAGCCATCGAAGGAACAAAGCTTGTCGAGAGTGAAATGCATACCCAGAGACTGTCACTGGAAGTTCTAGCAGAACTGGACCAGATGAAGGCCATGGGGCTGGAAGAACAGTACAACATCATCAGAAGACAGCTTCCGAAACTGGAATTTGACGATATTGCGGTCATCAGACCTGACAAGACACTGAACTATACCTCAGGAAATGTGGTGAAGCTTCCATCGGATGATCAGGTGCTGGAAATCTTCTCAGGTGAACAGGTGAGCTACTTTGGTATCAGTCCAGCTACAGGAGAGACGGTTCTTGTCTATGCCACGCCGATCTACATGAATACACGTGTGGTGGGCGGACTTCTTGGAAGATACAAGGGTGAAACTTTGAGTGCCCTGACCAAGGGGATTCGGTATGGAGAGACAGGATATGCTTATATCATCGATGCTGAAGGTACAGTCATTGCTCATAAGGATCTCGAAAAGGTAACCAGTCAGGCGAATCCGATTAAGCTTCAGGAAACAGATCCCGGTCAGAAATCAGCTGCGGAGCTGTTTGAAAAGATCCTGAAAACAAAAGTGGGTGCTTCAGAGTACGAGATCAATGGAGATCATTATTTTGCGGCCTATTCACCCATCGAAGGAACCCAGTGGACCCTTGTTGTGACAGCATCAGAGATGGAAGTTCTTAGTACAGCCAATACGCTGAGAAACAATATTACGTGGATATCGCTTCTGGCTCTGTTTATCGGAATCATTGTAACCTATGTTCTAGGAACAAGAATCGTAAAGCCGATTCTACCGGTGGTGGAGAAGGCTAAAGGTCTGGCGAAACTGGATCTCAGAGAGGACCTTCCGAATAAAGCTTTGTCAGGAAAAGATGAAATGGGGGATATCTCAAGAGCTCTTCAGTCCATTATTGACAGTTTCAGGGACATCATTTCAAAAGTGAGTCTTTCCTCTGATGAAGTGGCTGCTTCTTCCAGACAGCTCATGGCAAGTTCTGAGCAGTCCGCCATCACTTCTGAAGAAGTGTCACGTACCGTGGAGGAGATTGCGAGGGGGGCATCTGAGCAGGCGTCTTCCACAGAAGATGGTTCTGCCAAGGCAACCGCTCTGGGCGAAAGTATTGAAATCAACAATGAATATATGGTTCAGCTGAACGAATCGTCCCTGCAGGTTGCAGAAATCGTAGGGATGGGCATGAGCGAGATGGAGAAACTCATGGCCATCACAGGGGAAAGCACAGCTTCCGTGAAAGAGATCGCTGAGATCATTGATCTCACCAACAAGAGTGCAAAGAACATTGGACAGGCTAGTGCCATGATTTCAAGAATTGCCGACCAGACCAATCTTCTGGCACTGAATGCGGCCATCGAAGCGGCAAGAGCCGGAGAAGCAGGCAGAGGGTTTGCCGTGGTAGCCGAAGAAATCAGGAAGCTTGCAGAGCAGTCCGCCAGCTCAACCAAGGCCATCGACCAGACCGTATCAGAGCTACAGAAAAATGCTTCCAATGCGGTGAGGACAATGGAGAGAGTGCTCAGTATCAGCAGCGAACAGGCTGAAACAGTGAATAACAGCAAAGAGATGTATAGCGCCATTGAGTCCGCCACTACCTTCTCTATCGAGTACACGAAGAAACTCAATGAGTCCGGTAAGATCATGATGGAGATGAAGGAAGCCATTATGGACGCCCTACAGAATCTGACAGCCATATCGGAAGAAAACTCTGCATCCACCCAAGAAGCATCCGCTTCCATGGAGGAGCAGTCCGCTTCCATCGCTCAGATTGCAGGTTCTTCTGAAAATCTTGCGAAGCTCTCGGACGAATTAAGAACGGTCATCGGGCAATTCAGTATCTGATCATATATGAAACACTTCCCGGAAAAAGAAAAAGTTCTTTTTTCAGGGGAGTGTTTCTTGCAATCCGTTGAGAACATCAGAAAGTAAAAAAGTATCCAAGTGAAGAAAAGATAATATTCTGAGTATGATACCTTAAATGTTGAATATTACAACCGATATCATTACTAAACTGTTATATAGAGATGGATAATCAGGCAAAGGGTGTAGAAGTAGTCTGGTAATCCAGGTTAAGGAGTCTGAATTGAATGGAAAGGCAAAGCCATCTGAAAAGTGGTGACGCAAAGCCAAGAGTCTAAGTCCATACTGGATAAGATCGTCTGGCTGCCAAAAATCATGTTGGCCTTGAAGTGTCCTGAGGATACTTTCAAAGGGGAGGGAGAAACGATGATATTTGAAGCATCAACAAGAGAAGCAGCGGTTGTTATGGCAGAATCTTATTTCGGATGTTCTGCAGAAAGCCTGACGGTGAAAGTTATTGAAAAACCGCACAAGAAAATGCTGGGGCTGCGGAAAACACCTGGTCGCTATGAAATTGAAGTCAGAGTCGAAAATCAGATGTTGAAAGAAAAAGAAAATGAAAACGGAACGGTGGAAGTGAAAAATAGAAAAATTCTGGTGAGCAATCCCAGGAGCCGAGGCAGTGAGGCTTCTCTTTTCTTCAATCATCCTCAGATGACACTACTCGTCAATGGAGAGGAGAAATCAGGGAATGTGACTCTGAGGGAAGAAGACGAGATTCGTTATACCCTTACAGACATTGACCCCAAGATGCACATAGGGGTGGAACTGTCTGAAGATAATCTCGTGGCCTATGTCAAAATCGATCGCGTCAAAGGCAAACACTTTTTTCTGGAAAATCAGGAGAAGACCCATAGAGCCTCTCTAACCATAGGGGAAGAAAATCGGGACTGTGAGCCTGTTTCTGTGGAAGAAGTCCGAGGGATTCTTCTGGACACGGGAATACTGCCTGAGTTTATCATGGAGGAACCACTCAGGAAGGCATGCAAGGAGAAGAGAAGTGTGCACATTGTGGTTGCCAGGGGAAAAGCACCCATCAGAAGTGAGGCTTCGAAGATTACTTACTGCAAGGAAATCTTCGTGAAGGATATCCTGAGAGGTCTTGAGCCTGTCATCGAAAAAGGGACGCTCCTGGCGGAAAAAGAGGCTGATGCTATACAGGGCACACCTGGTCTGGATGTACGGGGCAACGAGATTCCGGTGCTGGAAGTGAAGGACAGAGACATCGAAGCCACAGAGGGTGCAGAACAGGACGGAAACAGAATCTATGCATCCAGAGACGGGAGACCCTATCTTAAGAACGGAAAGGTCGGAGTTGTGCCTCTACTCACTGTTGTGGGAGATCTGGATAAAGATACGGAGAACATCGACTTTGATGGAGATGTGGTGGTCAAAGGCAATGTCCAGGACAATATGGTCATAAAGGCTACAGGAAACATCTCCATCATAGGATCTGTCTACCACTCGGAGCTTCTGTCGGATCAGAATGTGGAAGTGCAGGGAAAAATCATTGGGGGAAGAATTCAGGCCGGGGATGAGAACAGCGCATTTCATGTGCTTCTTCCACTGGTGGAGAAGGCCATCAACATCACCAGGGAGATTTTCTCAGGTCTTCAGGGGGGTAGCAGCCAAGGGGTACACGAGATCATGGACAGCATACATCAGGGGAAAGAGAAGATGGACGGCGTGTTTCATGAGATAGACAAGGTCCGTTCACTTTTCAATGAAACGCAGATGAAGACTGTGAATGAACTCAGAAGATCCTATGTGCACTGCTTCAAGGAAATCAAGCTTCTCCATAAGGAAGGATTCATTGAGCTCAATGAGATCTATGAAAGGCTACTGGAACTGGTAGTTAAAATAAAAGAGGAGATTTCGGATGAAAGAGTGGTCAAGGTGGTTTATGCACAGAGTGCCACCATCACTTCCAGTGGAGACATCATCATCACTGGGGAAGGAAGTTACCAGGCGAAACTGAGCGCCGGAAACGAAATCCGCTTTGAAAGACCTGGTAATGTGGTCAAGGGGGGCACCCTGGTGGCTGGGAAATTCATCAGAGCCGGCATCATCGGAACACCCGGTGAAATTGAAACCTTCTGCAAGGTAATGGATGAAGAAGGAGACATTACAGGCAGGTATTATAAAGGAACCACACTGATGATTCGGGACCGGATACGGGAATATAGAGCAATAGAATAGAATATGGGAGGGTAAATCATGACCAGAAAAAAGGGGCTATACTATATCATCATCGGAGGGGTACTGATTCTGCTGCAGGGGATAAACCATATTCTTGATGCAGGATGGGCAGGTGCCATCTTAACAGCACTTCTATCTCTTCTCGCAGTTTTCGCAGCAGAGTATCTGCATAGAAAGAATGAAGAAGCAAGCGTAGAGCATCATGCAGGGCATAAGGATGGGGAGAAGGGTGCGCTGGATGAGGCGCTTTTCGGGATCGCGGAAGATATGGGGTTTGATTCCCAGCAGCTTCTGTGGCTGTCCAAGGACAATCTCAGCACATTCAGGACGCTGGCGAAAATTTCCTATGACATCGACACATTCAGCGAGCAGAATGCGGCAAGCTCGGAAGAGATCAACGCCAGCATCAATGAACTGGTGGGTACAACCACAAGTCTCAATGAAAGTGTTCTGGAGATAGAAATGCACTCGCAAAAATCCATTGAGATGTTGCACAAGAATCAGGAGACCATCAGCAGCATCAGCGTATTCATCGGTCATCTGGGGAATCTCATAAAGGATGCGGAAGAAAATAATGTAGAGCTTCAGGAATCTTCCAACAAGATCAATGAGATCGTGGACTACATCCGTAAGATTTCCAGTCAGACTAATCTATTAGCGCTGAATGCAGCCATAGAAGCTGCTCGAGCAGGAGAAGCAGGTCGTGGATTTGCTGTGGTCGCCAGTGAAATCAGAAAGCTGGCAGAGCAGACTGATGAAGCCATCACCGTCATTGAAGAAGTGATCCGTGGTATCCTTGAGAAAATTAACAGGTCCAATAATGCCATGGGAGAAATCGGAGAGAAGATGGAAGAGGCAGACCATGTGGTGAAAGAATCCTCCGCTGCCATCAAGGAAATCGGGCAGGTCCTAAGAGACGTGAAAGACAATGTGGAAGAGCTGACCAAGGTGTCGCTTACTCAGAAGAATACCACGGTGGAAATCGAAAAGGCCATCGAGGATGTGACCACAGCCGTGGAAGAGACCCATACCATCACAGCCCGATCCATTTCTCTTGTGGAGACTCAGAACAGAAAAAATGAGGAAATGCTCAGCTACTCTCAGAAGATCAGCGAGGTGGCGGAGAAGCTTCAGAAAGAAGCCGCAAGTCTCAAGAAGGAGGATGAAATCATCTTCGGCGTGAATCCTTTTATTTCTCCTCTTCAGATCAGAAAGATGTATGTGCCCATTCTGGAAAGGGTAGCCTCGTCCATGAACAGGAAAGCGAGAACCATCATCGTGAAAAACTATGAATCGTTAAGTGATGGAGTAGGAGAGGGCATGATCGATGTAGGCTGGTTCTCTCCATTTGCCTATGTCAACGCCCATGACGCCCATGATGTGGTACCTGTGGTGACCCCTAAGGTCAGCGGAAAAGCATCCTACAACGGATACATCATTGCAAGAAGAGACGGAGCAGTAAGAACCATGAATGATCTCAAAGGTAAAACCTTCGGTTATGTGGACGAAAACAGTGCATCAGGTTATCTCTATGCAAGGGACAGCATACGGCAGCATAAGATGGACCCGGACAGGATTTTCAGTCAGGTAAACTTCCTCGGTAACCATGATAATGTCATTGAAGCGGTGCTGGCAGGAGAAATCGATGCTGGGGCCACCTATAACGAGGCTATGGATACAGCGAGAATGAAAGGTCTTGACATCAGCCAGATTGACATCATCTCAAAAACGGAAGATATTCCCAAGGATGTGCTGGCTGCTAGAAAAGATCTGGACGTGGAAATCATCCGAAGGCTGAAGGATGCCTTTGTGGAGTTCGACAGTTATGAAGGTATTGAGACCAAGGTCCAGGGATTCATCGAGAGTCATGATCATCAGTATGATGTGATCCGAAGACTGAACAAATAGCTGAGTATTGCTTGCTTCATTAAGAGATCGAATAGAATGGATATGGAAAATCGATCATCTGTTTGATTAAGAAGCTCCAGAGAATTCAAGGGATTCTCTGGAGCTTCTATGCATTCATGCAGAAGAAGCAGAGCAGAAAGGATATGCATTGATGACACCTTCTGATTTATATACGGCAATTTTATTTCCCTGAAACATTAAATCATGGATAAAGTAGTCGATATAGAACATAACGAATATTTTATGGGAGTAATTAAGATGAAACAGGTAATCATATTCAGCAACAGCAATCAGAATTTTGCCCTTGAACTTGATCGGATCGAGCGGATCATAGAATACAGCGGACCAAAGAAACTACCGGAGACAGCGGATTATATTCAAGGTGTCATCAAATACAACGAGAAAGTCCTGCCGGTCATCGACCTGAAGATGAGGCTCTACGGAGTCGAAGGGGAGAAGAAGGAAAGCAGCAAGATCATTGTGGTTTTGTGGAAAAGTGCTCATCTGGGGCTTGTGGTAGATGATATTCTGGGCATCCGAACCATTGAGGACGAGGCCTTTGAAGAGTCAAGAATCGGAGAAGAAAGCATCTCCAGTGAATACATCAGAGGATTCATCAAGCTGGAGGAAGACATCATCATCCTCATGGATACGGACAAGCTGTTCAGTTTTGTCCAGGCGAAGGAAATACTGGAACTCGAAGAGTCACTAGAGGTCATGGAAGCGTAATAAAGAAGTTTGGTGGTAAATAAATGGGAGAACAGAGGAAAGTCGGTATAGCTGACTACAAGATCGGAAAAGAAGACGATACGCTGATTACGCTGGGACTGGGTTCCTGTGTGGGCATCGCTCTTTATGATAAGGTTAGGAGAATCGGCGGACTCAGCCATATCATGCTGCCGGACAGCACCGCATTCAACAGGGACATCAAGGAAGAGAAATTTGCAGACCTGGCGGTGGCGAAGATGGTGAGAGAGCTTTATGGAGGAACGCTGCAGACAAGAAATCTTGTAGCGAAAATCGCCGGTGGAGCAAGTATGTTCAAGTTTCCCGATAAGAAAATCACTTCCGACATCGGAAAAAGAAATGTGGAAGCGGTGGAAAAGGTCCTTTCTGAACTGGGCATTCCTATTATGGGAAGCCATACAGGTGGGGGCATGGGAAGAACCATGGTGGTTCATCTCGCGGATTTTTCTGTGGAAATCAAGACCGCCAGCAAGACAATAATCGTATTATAACGGAGGAAGAAGGATGCAAGTAAGACTGATGGTTGTAGATGATTCCGCATTCATGCGGAAGATCATATCGGATGCTGCATCAGAGATTGAAGGGGTCACCGTGGTGGGGACCGCCAGAAATGGACAGGATGCCATCGATAGTATAGATAGATACAGACCTACAGTGATCACCATGGACATTGAAATGCCTAAGATGAACGGCATCGATGCCTTGAAGATCATCAAGAGAAATCATCCGGACATCCAGGTGATCATGCTTAGTTCCCATTCTGTAGAGGGAAGTGCGGTGACCATGGAGGCTCTGGAAGAAGGAGCCTTTGATTTCATTGAGAAATCATCGGATAGAGGTGATATAGGTTTCATCACCAGTCAGCTGGAATCAAAGCTTCAGACAGTGAACCAGATCGACGGGAAAACAGAAAAGAAGGATAGAAACTTAGAAGTCAGAGCTGAGAAAAGCGAAGGGGCATTAAATGTCTTTGACTACCGAAAGACAAAGGCTGTAGTCATGGGAGCTTCGACAGGTGGACCCAAAGTGCTATTTCAGATTGTAAGAGCCCTCCCAAAGGAGCTTGAGATTCCTGTTTTCATTGTTCAGCATATGCCCAAGGGGTTTACGAAATCCTTTGCGGACAGGCTGGATAGTGAATGCCCCCTCAGAGTGGTTGAAGCGGAAGATGGTATGCTGATTGAAGGTAGAACAGTGTATGTGGCCCCTGGAGATTACCATATGACCATCCATGGAGCGAGAATCACTTTGGACCAGAAACCTAAGCTCCATGGCGTAAGACCTGCGGTGGACTTCCTGTTTGAATCCGCTTCGGAAAAGTACGGGAAAGATCTTCTAGCCGTTCTCTTCACGGGGATGGGCAAAGATGGAGCCGACGGTATGGAGAAAATCAAGACCCTTGGAGGCTACACCCTGGCACAGAGCAAAGACACCTGTGTGGTTTACGGTATGCCGGGATATGCTGTTACCAAGGGCGTTGTGGATGAAGTGCTGAAACCGGAAGAAATTTCCGAAGAAATCCGAAAGATTGTGAAGGTGAAGAAATGGAGCTAGATTTTGATTTTTTCAAACATTGGGTCAAAGAAAAACTGAAGATGGATTTGAGCGCTTATAAGGAGAAGCAGCTGCATAGAAGAATCACGACGGTGATGAATTCTTCCGGGTGCAGAGATCTCAGAGAATATGCAGCGCTCATAGAGAAAGACAGCCATGTGAGAAAGATCTTTCTCGATTACATCACCATCAATGTGACGGAGTTCTATCGGAATAAGGAGATCTTTGATGAGTTCGAGGAAGTGATTCAGAAAGTTCTGGTGCCAAGGTTTCAGAACCTAAAGGTCTGGAGCGCAGCCTGCTCCATTGGTGCAGAACCCTATTCCATCGCCATGATCATGGAGAAGAACAGAATCAGGAACGCTAGAATCTTAGCTACGGATATCGATGACACCATACTCTTGAGAGCGAAAGAAGGAAAGTATAAGGAAAGTGAACTGAAAAATGTCGCACCTTCGGAACTGAGTCATTATTTTAAGCAGTCAGGCAATGAGTATCAGATTCTGGATACCATAAAATCGAGAGTGCAGTTCAAGAAACATGATCTGCTACTGGACCGTTATGAGAAGAACTTCCATGCGGTGATCTGCAGAAATGTGACCATCTATTTCAAGAATGAAGCCAAAAATGAAGTATACAGAAAAATCAATGAATCACTGGAAAAGGGAGGCATCTTCTTCACAGGTGCCACGGAAGCTATCTACAATCCGGCCAGCTTCGGATTCAGAAAGCTTTCCACTTTTCTATATGAGAAAGTCTAAGGGGGATATTTTTCATGGACGATACACAAAAATACAGGGATCTGTTTTTCGAGGAAACAGATGAGTACCTGCAGAGTCTCAATGACAATCTTCTGGTTCTGGAAAAGGATACAGAGAGTCCAGGCATCATAGATGAGATTTTCCGCTCAGCCCATACGCTGAAGGGCATGGCGGCCACCATGGGGTATACCACCATGACGGAGCTGACCCATAATATGGAGAATGTGCTGGAGCAGTTCAGACAGGGGTCGCTGAAAGTCACAAGCGATGTGGTCAGTGTCATCTTCAAGTGTCTGGATAAGCTTTCAGAGATTGTGGAAGATTTGAGAGACGACCATTATCCAGACTATGACATCACAGATCTTTTGGAAGAGCTGAAAAATCTTTCGGGAAAGAAGGAAGATGGATCAAAGACAGATGAAGAGACAGGAAAGACAGAATCGGAAACCTTTGATGCAGTAAGCGATATTGACGCTTCCATCATCAGGCAGGCCATGGATAAGGGATACAGAGCCTACAGCATTATGGTGAAAGTGACAAAGAGCTGTATGCTCAAAGGAGCAAGAGCCTATCTGGTGGTGAACAAACTAGAACAGTCCGGTGAGATCCTGGAAACAAGTCCCGGGGTGGAAGACCTTGAAGAAGGGAACTATGAGGAGATCTTCAAGCTTCTTTATCTTTCCCAGAAGGGACCGGAAGCGGTGCGGGAAACCATTGAGAATGTAGCTGAAATCGAGGAAGTGGAAATGAAGGAAATCTCAGAGGAAGACCTTCAGCATGCCTATTTGATTTCCACGGAGAAAACGGAAGAAAAGAATACAGAGACCAGAGTTTCCGGAGAGCAGAAAGAGAACAGCAAAAACAGAGCAGAAGAGAAACATGGCACAGCAGCCCATGCCAGCCAGTCCATCCGAGTGGATCTTTCCAGGCTGGATAACTTCATGAATCTCGTGTCGGAGCTGGTCATCTACAGAACAAGACTGGAGGAGCTCAGCACCCAGTATAAAGCCACAGAAATCAATGAACCTCTGGAGCAGGTGGCAAGAATCACCTCTGATCTTCAGGATCTGGTCCTGAAAATCAGAATGCAGCCGGTGAATGTGGTATTCAACCGTTTCCCGAGAATGATCAGGGATCTGACCCAGGAACTGGGAAAAGACATGGATCTTGTCATCGAAGGAGAAGAAACGGAGCTGGACCGTACCGTGGTCTCCGAGCTTGGAGAACCACTGGTTCATCTCATCAGAAATGCGGCGGATCATGGCATTGAGTCCAGAGAAGAAAGAATCGCATCCGGTAAGAACCCGAAGGGGATCATCGAGCTCATTGCTTATCAGGAAGGAAACAAGGTGGTCATCAAGGTCAGTGATGACGGGAAAGGAATAGATCCTGAAAAGATCAGAGAAAGTGCGGAGAGAAAAGGCATTCCTACAGAAGGATTGGACAAGAATGAACTGATTCAGCTGATCTTCAACCAGGGCTTCTCCACCAATACGGAAGTGACAAATATATCCGGAAGAGGAGTGGGAATGGATGTGGTCCGTTCAAAGATCACATCGCTCGGTGGAAACATCGAAGTGGACAGCGTTATCGGCAAAGGCACAAGCTTTGTCATCAAGCTGCCGTTGACCCTCTCCATCATCCAGGCGCTGATGGTTCATGTGAGCCAAGAAACCTTTGCTCTTCCACTGGGGCTCATCGAAAAAGTGGTGAAGGTCAATGAAGGGGATGTCAAAGACTCTCATAACGGAGAAGTCTATATCTACAGAGAAAAAGTGATCCCGGTGATTCGGATCAATGAAAAACTGTCTCTTCCAATGGATACTTCCAATCAGCACATCATCATGGTGAACATAGGCGGAAAGCAGTATGGACTTCTGGTGGATGAGCTGATCGGTCAGCAGGAGATTGTCATCAAGAAGCTCTCAGGAAGTGTCGGTAAGATGAATGAGTATCTTGGTGCAGCCATTCTAGGAAACGGAGACATCACTTTGATTCTGGATGTGGGTAATCTCGTTTCTGGAAAGGGGGAGACGGCTTGAATAAAGAGGAATTCTCTCCCATGCAACTGGATGTCTTAAAGGAACTGGCGAACATCGGAGGAGGAAACGCCGCCACAGCCATTTCCCAGATGGTGGGGAAATTCATCAACATGAGCGTGCCCACCATCGAAATTCTGGAATATGATGAAATCTATGAGAAAATCATGGGGGAAGAGATTGAAGTGATCGCTGTATCCCTGAGAATGATGGGTGAAGCCCACGGGAATTTCCTCTTTGTATGCACCGAGGAGAATGCGAAGAAGCTTGTGAAAATGATGCTTCCTCCAGACTTTGAGATGAATGAGGAGATGGAGTATTCTGCTGTGAGCGAGCTTGTAAATATCGTGGTCACCTCTTACCTAAATGCTTTGTCCAGACTGCTGGATATTTCTCTGTTCTCCTCTGTGCCTGCCATAACGGCAGATATGTTCGGCGCCATTTTAAGTTACGCCTACATAGAGAATGAACAGTATGACGATCAGGTGATGATCATAAAGAATGAATTCATGTATGATGGAGCCAAGGTGGATTCCTCCTTGTACTTCATCCCTAGACCAGGGGTTCTAGAAAACCTCTTTCAGAAAATCGGAGTGTAAATTGAAGGGAGAATAACCATGTCAAAGAGAATTATGATTGTAGATGATGCCATATTCATGAGGATGAAACTCAAGGATATACTGGAGAAGAACGGATATGAAGTAGTGGCGGAAGCGCAGAACGGTGCCGATGCCATTGAAAAGTACAAGGCAGAAAGACCTGATATCGTGACGATGGACATCACCATGCCGGAAATGGACGGAATTGAAGCACTCAAGGGCATCAAGAAGATCGATGCTTCTGCCAGGGTCATCATGTGCAGCGCCATGGGACAGCAGGCCATGGTCATGGAGGCTATTCAGTCGGGCGCACTGGATTTCATCGTAAAGCCTTTTGAAACCGACAGAGTCATCGACTCCATCGTGAAAGCCTGTAAGTAGCCATGGAAAGACAGATCATCGTTTTTACTTTAGGTGAAAAATATTACGCAGTGAATTCCGATCAGGTGGAGGAAATCAGCAAGCTGATTCCATCCACGATTGTGCCCAATGCGCCAAGGCACATAGAAGGATTGATCAATCTACGGGGAAATGTGATTTCACTTGTAAATCTGGCAAAGCTTTTGCGCCTAGGGGAAGACCAGTGCTATAATAATATCGTTATACTTGACCGCCAGGACGAAAAACTTGGTATACTGGTTACTGAAGTGAAGGAAGTTCTGAAAATCGAGGAAAAGGATATTGAAAAAGTGTCCGCAGAGACGAAAAGCGGTGTAGTGGGTATACTGCAGCTGGAACAGGATCTTGTAAACTACATCGATTTGGATCGCATTATTTCGTAAATGAGGGGATAACTTGAAACAGGTACTATCACAACAGGAAATCGATTCGCTGCTTAATGCACTGAATACCGGAGAGATCAATCCGGAGGAGATTAAAGAGGAAGAGGAAAAGAATAAAGTCAGAGCCTATGATTTCAGAAGACCCATAAAGCTTTCCAAAGAGTATGTGAACACGCTCTATATGATCTTTGAAAGCTTTGCTAAAAGCGCCTCCAATGTTCTTTCCACCATGGTCAGGAACAATGTGAATATGACTCTTGGTGCAGTGGAACAGATCAGCTTTGATGAATTTGTTCATTCTATTCCCAATCCGACCATCATGGGTGTATTCCACAGTGAACCACTGAGTGGAAATCAGATTATGGAAATCAATCCGCAGTTTGGCACCCAGGTTGTCGAGCTTCTGTGTGGTGGGGCCAAAGCCAAGGAAAAGAAAGGACCCAAGAAGGAGAAGTTCACAGACATCGAGCTGGGCATAGTAGATGATGTCATTCGAAATCTGTTGAAGGTGTTCAAGAGCGCCTGGGGCGAAATCATGGAGCTGGAACCGATGCTTGATAATCTGGAGACCAATCCTCAGCTGGTCCAGTCCATGTCACCTAATGAACCGGTAATACTCATCAGTTTCGTGGTGGAGATTTTCGAAACCAAAAGTTTCATCAATATATGCATTCCCTATGTGTCCTTCGAGAACATCACGGACAAGCTCAGCATCAGAAGCTGGTTTGATATGGGGAAGACTTTTGAAGACAACAGATTCAGGGATCAGATCGCAGAGCGTCTGGTGACCACTGATGTGGAACTGAAGGTGGAGATGGGCAAGACCATTCTCACCGTGGATGATTTTCTGCATCTTGAGACAGGGGACATTGTTCAGCTGGATATGAAGACAGACCATCCCATGAAGCTCTATGTGGAAGATAAGGTCCACTACCTGGTGCAGCCAGGTCTACACAAGGACAAGATGGCAGTACAGGTATTGCAATACGTGGAAGAGGATGTTGAGATATGAAAGAAAACTTTTTATCACAGGCAGAAGTAGACGCGCTGCTGAAGAAAAAAGCGTCTGCCGAGGAAACCGGCCTGAAAGATACGGATAAGGATGTCATAGGGGAAGTAGGAAACATCACCATGTCCACTGCTGCCACCACTTTGTCATCCATCATAAGCAGGAGAGTATCCATCACCACACCAAGGGTGAGTTATATAAGATTCGAAGAGATCATTGACGAATGTGAGGTTCCAAAGATCGTTTCCAGAATCGCATTCAAGGAAGGACTCAAAGGCAATAACCTTCTCATGATGAATGTGGAGGATTCGGCCATCATTGCGGATCTGATGATGGGCGGAGACGGAACCAATGCCAACAAGGAACTTACAGAACTTGAGCTGTCTGCGGTTTCCGAAGCCATGAACCAGATGATCGGGTCGGCTTCCACATCCATGGCCCAGATGCTGGGGAAGGGCATAGACATAAATCCGCCTATCGTGGAAGTGTGGGATCATAAGGATTCTATCGATTACAGAAAGTTTGTCAATGAAGAATACATCTGCAAGATTTCTTTCCACCTTTCAGTGGAAGGACTCATTGAAAGTGACATCATGCAGCTCTATACGCTGGATACTGTGAAGGAGATTGTAGGCATTATGATGGGGGAACCTGTGGCTGAAAAGAAAGAACCCGGCAGGAATGAACCAGCAAGAAAAGCGTCTGTGGAAGAAACCTATACTGCTCAAAGACAAGAGAAAAGTGAAGAATCTGTAAAAGAGAGAGAGACTTTTGAGGAGGAAGTGGAAGTGCAGAAACCTGTTTTCGCACCGTTAAAAGATACCTCAGAACCTTCTCAGAAGAGAAATCTGGATCTCATCATGGATGTACCTCTGGAGTTCTCCGTGGTGCTGGGTAAGACCAAGAAGTCCATTCAGGATGTACTGGCACTGGGTGCGGGAAGCGTTGTGGAGCTCAATAAACTGGCGGATGAGCCGCTTGAAGTATACGTGAACGGAAAGCTTATTGCCCATGGTGAAGTAGTGGTCATCAATGAAAACTTCGGTATCAGAATCACTCATATCATGAGCAAGGAAGCCAGAGTCAAAGGGCTGAAGTAGTTTCGTCCCAATAGAATACTGATTCACAGGAAAAAGAGGAGTTTCGCCTCTTTTTTTCTTTTGGGGTTAACAAAACGAATGAATCTACGATACTATAGAATAAGAGTAATAAAGGCAGGTGAATTCCATGAAAATAGATCAGTTTCATACAGGTTACGTGAAAAGCACATACAAGACCAGTGATGAGAGAAAAAATGGTCATGTGGATGGGAAGACAATAGGGAAAAGCACTGTTGAAATCTCCACTCAGGCAAAAGCCCTGGTGAAGAAGATCAATGAGTCCGAGGATAGTCATTTCAGTGAAAAGGTGGAAAGCATCCGAAGAAGTATCCAGGAAGGAAGCTACAAAGTGGATACTGAAAAGATAGCAGATAAGATACTTGAAAAGATAGACGAGCAGAGAGGATAAAAACAGATGAACGATACTAGAAGGCTTCAGGATGCACTCAGAGAGCTGATCAAGGTTCTTAACGAGGAAAAGAGTGTGCTTCTTCGAAACGATGCGGTTTCACTTGAAATGATTGTAGAAAAAAAGAATGCGATTATACCGGTGATTCTTGAAGAACAGAAGAAAGGCGTTGTCGCGGATGAATCTGTAAAAGTTTATGCACTTGAAATCGAGAAGCTCCAGGAAGTGAATCAACTGCTCACAAGGCAGGCTTTGAGTTTCCAGGAGGAAATTTATAAAGCGCTTTCAAAAAACACTTCAGCTAAATACAAGACCTATTCTAAAGCCGGTGGCATGAATAATGCCAAAGAAGTCAGTATCATTGATCAGTCAGTATAGAGGAGTAGATTATGTCAGGATTATTTGGAAGTTTTAATGTTGCAGTCAAGGGTCTTAATGCGAGCCAGACCGCCTTACATACCACAGGCCACAATATTTCAAATGCGGGGACAGAGGGGTTTAACCGCCAGCGCGTTGAAATAAAAGCGGATACACCTTATAATCTTGCTGGCGTTGGGCAGCTAGGTACCGGTGTGAGAATTCAGTCTGTAGTACGTGTGGTGGATGAATTTGTGGATCTTCAGATCAGAAATGAGAACAGTATTTTTTCTCAGTTTGAAGCGCAGTATGATACCATCGGACAAATTGAGATGGTATTCAATGAACCGTCAGACACTGGGCTGAATTTCGCCATGGGAGAAATGTTTAATGCGTGGCAGGAGCTTTCCAAGAATCCGGAGAGTCTGAATGCAAAAAGCATCGTTGTTGAAAAATCGAAGGCTTTTGCGGATAGCTTAAACCACATGGCATCCAGAGCAGATCAGCTCAAGGGAGATGTTGTAGGTAATATCGGAAAGAATGTATTTGATGTGAATTCTTTGGTAACGCAGCTTAATGGTGTCAACGAACAGATTGCAAATATTCAGATTAAAGGGCAGAGTCCCAATGATCTTATGGACACCAGAGATCAGATTTTAAAGGATCTTTCCGGTGCAGCTGATATTGAAACCACTTTTGATAAATGGGGGCGAGCTTCTGTAAGTATTGCAGGACAGCAGGTTACAAGAATCAATGGGGAAGGTATGAGTGGGCAGGACAATACTACCATCCTAAGCAATGTTTCAGCTGTAGAAAAGAACGGCGATGTTTATACTGTCGAGGTTCAGATTGGTGGAAATACGTCCAAAGTGGAAAAGATCACCATGACAAAAGATGAAGTGCAGAACTTTCAGCCGGGAACACCGGTTTTTGTCAAAATGCCTACTGATGATTCAGCCCCAGTTCTATCCGATCTTTCAGCAGCAAACATCACTTCCGGAGCCATTGGCGGACACGTCAATTCCATCAAGGAAATTGAAGATAGAATAGAAGATCTTTCAAAGTTTGCAACCGGTGTGAAGTATGCTTTTAACAGCATTCATGCTGCTGGTGCATCAGGAGAGGCGTTTTTCACTGGAGACAGTGCTCTGGACTTTTCTGTGAATGAAAAACTCATAGAAGATGAAGGTCTTGTCAACACCGGCAAGGGAATAGAATCACCTGATGGTGATGGGAGTAGAGCTTTGGCATTGGCGAACTTGAGAAATGTGAAACTGAATCTAAGTGAAGAGAATCTCGCTGGCAACAATATCTATGACGATGAGACGATGTCTTTTAATTCAAAAGGTACAACAACGACCATGGAAGATGCATATGGTGACATCGTCATCAAAGTGGGTGTGAAGACAGAACAGGCGTCCAATATGATGGACAATCAGACAGCGGTACTGTCACAGCTGAATAACAGACGTGAATCTGTATCTGGTGTTTCCATTGATGAGGAAGTGACGAATCTATTAAAGTTCCAGAGAAGCTACGAAGCAAATTCCAGAGTCATCAATACCATAAATGAGATGCTGGATACACTCATCAACAGAACTGGTGTATAGGAGGACAGGATAAATGAGAATTACCAATAATACCCTCACCGGGAATTATTTAAGAAACCTCAACAGAAATCTGAAGCAGATGCAGAAGTATCAGAATCAGCTCTCTTCGGGAAAAGAAGTATCCAGACCTTCTGACAATCCTATGCTTGTAGCTAGAGTGATGCAGCTGGATGGAAATGTAAGAATGAATGAACAGTATGAGAAGAACATTAATGATGCGCTTGGATGGACCGATACGGCTGATGGCGCCATGAATGAAGTAACCAGTACTCTCCAGCGTGCTAGAGAGCTCATTATCTATGGAGCGAACGGGACCTTATCTGATACAGACAGAGCAGCATTAAAGGATGAAATGGATACGCTTCAGGGACAGCTTCAGCAGGTGCTGAACTCAAACTATGATGGAAGATATATCTTTGGAAGTCTTAAAACCACGGAGCCTCCATTTACAATCAACGATTTAGGTGCACTTGAATATAAAGGATACAATCCAGCGGGGGGAGAACCGGGTCATATTGGTCTTGACAGAGAGATTGCAAAGGGTGTCACAATCACCATTCCTGCCAATGGATATAATATTGTTCATGTTGAAGGTGCGAGTGGTGACAATAACGATATTGGAAACCTTTTTGTGAACATTTCCAAAGCGCTGGAAGATGGAAAAACGGAAGCCTTATCAGGGGACCTTCTTGGAGATATAGATAAACATCTAGATAATTCTATTCGCTTCAGGTCTAAAATGGGCGCTGTATATAATCGGTTGGAGTCTGCAAAAGAAAGAAATGCAGCAGAGAATCTTAGTATGACGGAGCTGCTCAGTAAGAGCGAAGATACCGACCTGGCTGAGAAAATGATGGAGTTCTCCACCATGAGAACGGTATACCAGGCATCACTTCAGACAGGAGCTCAGATTCTTCAGCCTAGTCTATTAGATTATATAAGGTAGGATGAAATAAGATGATTATAAAAACTAAATTTCTTGGCGAAGTGGATATAAGAGAAGAAGATATTCTTGTCTTCCCAGATGGAATCCTAGGGTTTGAGGAAAGTAGAAAATTCATTCTCCTTCCTATTCCCGAGAACGAATTCTTCACTATATTGCAGGATGTGGAGCGAGAATATGTTTCCTTCATTGTCACGGATCCATGGAAATTCAAAGCGGATTATGAGATGGAAGTACCGGATAATGAGCTTCTGAAGATAAATATCAGAAAGAAAGAACAGATTGCCATGCTGAACATCGTCACCTTGTCTGACGTGTTTGAAAATAGCACCATGAATCTTCTGGCTCCTGTTATTCTGAATACGGAAAATCGTATAGGAAAGCAGTATGTGCTAAACAATGTGCGCTACAGCAGCAAACATCCATTATTTGAGAAGAATGGAGAATCAGAAAATGTTGATTCTTAACAGAAAAACAGGAGAAAGCATCATTATCGATGACAGGATCGAAGTGAAGGTGCTGGAAACTTCAGATGGAAAGATCAAGCTGGGTATTGAAGCGCCAAAAGATGTGATCGTGCACAGAAAAGAAGTCTATGATGAAATCAGAGATGAGAATATGAAAGCATCCGATATATCCTTGGAGAGCTTCAGTAAACTGAAAAGACCGCTGAAATAGCGGTCTTTTTGTTGGCATAATGAAGAAGTACATCAGCCTCTTCTTAAACATTAGAATGTCTTCTAAAGGGCTTGGATTCACTTCCATAGCCTATTTTCAAGCATTGATTTATATTTCTTCCAGAGTGACCGATATAGATACCAAGAAAAGTAATGGGGGTGAATCATGAAAGTCAATGGAACGGATCCTTTAGCCAAGTTGCTGATGGAACTTAATAAACAGAGTAATGAGACCTCTGCAGCTACTGAGAAGGTGAATGTGGAAAGCTTGTCGAAGAAAGTAGAGGAGATTCTTGCTGGGAGAGATGAAGTTCACATAAAAGCAGATACTCAGCTGAAGCCAGAAGTCCACTTCACCCGTAGGCTTCATGAGACACCGGAAGTCTACTTTCAGAGAATCTCTTCTGAAATGATGAAAACCAAGGAAGTGGATAGCAATGGGAAT
This sequence comes from Proteiniclasticum aestuarii, assembly GCF_017368455.1. Taxonomy (GTDB): domain Bacteria; phylum Bacillota; class Clostridia; order Clostridiales; family Clostridiaceae; genus Proteiniclasticum; species Proteiniclasticum aestuarii. The sequence goes on from NZ_JAFNJU010000007.1 coordinate 75,754, forward strand.
GCAATGAATAATCAGGCGTTACATCTGGGAACAGATCTGGTGGAAAAAGCTGCAAGAGCAGGTCTTATGAAAGAGCTCATTGATCAGCAGAAGAAGGAGCAGACAGCTGCTTCGGATACAAAAGAAAATAGATGGCTCCTCATATTCTCAGCTGTATTTGTCTTGGTTCTTCTTATCTATCTTCTATTTCTTTCGTAAGAAAAGTTTTATAAGCTCTTAAATCCGATATGATATAGCCGACATAGATACTAATAGGCAAATTATCCTGAAACAGGATAAGAGGCTAATCATAAATAAGGATGTGAACACTTTGATTCAGATTTCAGGAATAACCGATACCAATGTTAAGCCAGTGCCGAAGATTGAAGCTTTAAAAGTAGAAAAGATCAGCCATAATCTTAAAGAAGAACAAGCGATAGAGTATAGAAAATTTCCAGACAATGAAGATGAGAAGGAATTCACTAAAGAAGAAGTGGAGAGGGCGGTCACTAGCACCAACAGACTCCTTAATGATGAACATAAGACGCAGTACAAGTTCGAAGTCCATGAAGGAACCGGTAGAGTCATGGTCAATCTGATTGATACAAAAACAAAGGAAGTAATCAAGGAGATTCCCCCGGAAAAGATTCTTGACCTGGTTGCAAACATATGGGAGAGAATTGGAATACTTGTTGATGAAAGGGGATAACAATGTCAATTAATTTTTTAGGATCCTATTCTGGGATCGACCAGAGTACCATAGATCAGCTCATGGCTGTGGAAAAAAGACCGCTGATTCAGCTGTCTGAAAAGAAAACCAATACTGAAACTCAAATGAGTGCCTGGAATGATGTAAGAACAAGATTGACCAATCTTTTCGATAAGATCAAAGCATTGCAGAACACTGAAACCTTCAGCTCAAAGAAAACCAGCGGAGGAGAATCAGCAACTCTTACGGTAAGTAAGAACACACCAGAAGGCACCTATGATATTTCCGTATCTCAACTCGCAACTAGAGGGTCTGTGGTTGGTGGTGCCATTACTGCCATGACTTCTGTATCAGGAGACAGCAGTACAGAGCTTGGGCTCACAGGGAAGTTTTCCATCAATGCAGCAGAAGATGGGTCAGGAAATGTCATAGAGGTGACAGCCACAGATACGGTCAGGACTATTTCCGATAAGATCAATGCCATCAGTAAAGAGAGTGGAGTAAGATCTGCAATCATCGATAACCGCCTGGTTTTAACCAATGTGGAAACAGGAAATGCGGAAATCAAACTTGCCGATCTTGAGGGTGGAACCATGCGTTCAGATTTGGGACTGGATACTTCTACAGGTGGAGCGGAGATCATTCCTGGAAAAAATGCGAAGTTCACTGTAAACGGAGTAGATGTGGAAAGAACCAGCAACAGTGTAAATGATGTCATAGAATATACTACGATCAATCTGACAAAGATGCATGCAGAAGGGCAGTCTGACTCCATCGTTGTATCCAAGGATACCTCTAAAGTGGAAGAAGCGGTAAAGGGATTTGTGGATCAGTATAACTCAACCATGAATTTCATCACAGATAAGCTGAAGGCGGGAACACCTGGAGAAACAGCTTCCAGGGGAACACTTGCTGGTGACAGCAGTCTTATAAGGCTCCAGTCCACCCTTCGCTCCATGGTCACTTCTTCCATCGCCAATGAAAACACAAGCATCGGTGACATCTCTCAACTAGGTGTCAGTACAGTTGATAAATTCGGGCAGCTGTCTTTTGACGCCTCAAAACTTAATGATGCATTGAATGAAGATCCACTTATTGTGCAGAACTTCTTTAACAGCAAGAATGCGGAAGGGAACGAAATCGGATTCGTGTCCAGAATCAATGGATACATCGACAGTTTTTCCTCGACTACAGGCATCATCAAAGGAAAGACAGACAGTTTTGACAGAACACTGAAAGATATCAATAAGCAGGTGGAAAGCTTCAACATAAGGATGGAAAGAAAAGAAGCTTATTATGTCAATATGTTCGCAAAGCTGGATACCGCCATGATGCAAGCGGAATCCCAGATGGGCTGGCTCACCAGTCAGATTTCATCTATGACACCAACCAAGAAGTAGGAGGATATAGTACATGTACGCAGGAAATGCCTATGCCAGTGCTGGAAATGCATATAAGAGCAATGAAGTCATGACAGCACCAAAGAAAAAACTTGTTATCATGCTGTACGATGGAGCCATCAAGAACCTGAAGATCGCAAAACTTGCCATGGCAGACCAGGACATTGAAAAAACCAATAATGCCATCATCAAAGCCCAGAACATTCTTGCAGAATTCATGAGTACTCTGAATTTTGATGAAGGTGGAGAAATAGCCCAGAATCTAATGAATCTCTATCAGTATATGTATGACAGAACCATTAGAGCAAATATAGATAAAAATCCGGACATAGCAGATGAAGTCATCGCGCTTCTTGAGGAATTAAGAAACACATGGAGTCAGATATGACGTATCTGGTACTCCTAGAAGAAAAGATGAAGATTCTCAGCGAAGCTCTGGCGGAAACGGAAGTCGACAGAACGGATGTGGAAGAGTGCATTCGTGTCATCGGAAAGAATGAGAGAAGATTTGAAGCGCTGAAAGCCCTTCAGGTAAAGCTTTCTCTTACAATGAGCGGTGAAACCGCAGTAGAAAGAAAGATGGAAAGTGAAGCGCTGACTATTCTGAAGAAGCTCTCGGAAAATACGATGAAGCTTCAGGAGAGAATCATGAAAGAGAGAAACAGTTCCGTTCAGTCCATGAATGATTTCAGCAATCTGAAGAAAATCTCAAAAAGCTACGTGAAGGCGGAGCAGGGACCTGTTTTTGTGGACAAGGATTTCAGATAACAGACAGGAGTGTTTTTAATAGTACAAAGTTGAAAAATAAATCGGCTGTCCAGGTCAATCAGCTGATAGGGGTATAAAGGGGAATAGGGTAGTGAATGCTTTTTGGGAAAAACTAATGACAGCAAAGAAGAAAGCGCCAAGAGTTCAGAAAAAAAAGAGATTTGAGGTGAAATCCCTTCTGAAAGCAGGGAAAGACAAGAAAGAAAATAAGAGTAAAAAAGCGAAATCAGAATCAAAAGGAAGAATAAGCTCGCTTTTCAGAAAGAATGCTGTAAAGAAGGATTCAGAAAACAACAATGCAGTAGTGGAGGCGAAAAGCAGAAAGAGCATCGGTAAGAAGATGGTTGTCATGACACTTCTTATGGTTACCATACCACTTCTCGTATCAAACATCGCAAGTCTTACATACATGAACCAGAACTATGTAAAAGAAATGGAAGCTAACAACGATGTGTTGGCAGAGGCTATTGCAGACCAGGTTTCCGCCTTCATCGAAAGAGGGTTCAATGTCACAGAGCAGCTTGCGGTGAACAATGATGTGAGAGAATACAATGGCCTTGCACAGTCCAGTGTGCTTTCCAGCACCGCAAGAGACCATGACTACTTCGATCTGATCTTTGTCGTGGATGAAGACGGGATGCAGACGGCCAGAAGCAAAGGAAGGCTGGGTAACAGCTCCGATCGATTCTGGTATACCAAGACCCGAGACGAAAAGGTTAAATGGGTCAGTGATTCCTACTATTCTCAGAATGGAGGAATACCAGTTACCACCATAGCGATGCCGGTTTACAATCAGAACCTGACTTTTCTGGGTGTCATTGGATCGGATATCAAGCTCACAGCGCTTCAGGATCTCATCGCAGAACACAGCGAAGGAAGCAAGCTGGCTTTCATCATCGACGGACAAGGTACAGTCATTGCCCATAAGAACTATAATATGGTCAAGGAAATGTTCAACTATGTCTCTATGACCAAGCAGGTGCTGAGAAAAGACGCGTACGGAAAACCGGTTCTGGATGAATCCGGTGTTCAGATTGTCAATGAAGTACCCGTAAATGCTCCAGTAGAGCTCAATGAAATGGCGAAAAAGGCACTTGCGGGAGAAAGTGGTTTTGAGAGCTATACAGACCTGGATGGAGTGGAAGTAGTCAGTGCTTACAGACCCATTGCACTGCCTGGTGAGTCCGTCTCCTGGGCGGTCATCACCGTCGAGAGCAAGGATGAAGCCATGGCCTTCATCAATAACACGATATATTTTAGTCTTGTCATTGCAGTAGTTGCGCTTATCGCGGCAGTGGTCATCGCATCGCTGTTTGCAAGAAGCATATCCAGACCCATCAAGACCTCTTCACAGTATTTGAGCAGAATTGCACATGGGGATTTCACTGTGGATGTAGATCAGAGACTTTTGAAAAGGCAGGATGAGATCGGTACAATATCCAATGGAATTCATGAGATGAAGAATTCCTTACGGAACCTGGTGGGGAAAATCACGGAAACCTCCAATGGAATCAGTGCTCAGGTAGAGACTTCCATGAACAGCATCGTAGAACTAAACACGAATCTTGAGAGCGTATCTGCAACCACAGAAGAGCTTGCTGCTGGTAATGAGGAAACAGCGGCATCTACGGAAGAAATGGCAGCTGCGTCCTCCGAAATTGAAAAGGCTGTTCATTCTATCGCAGAGCGTTCCCAACACGGGGCTGTTGCCGCAAGAGAAACAGCTGAACGAGCGGACATTACTCAGAAGAAGGTGAGGGAGGCCCAGAAGAAGTCCGAAGAGATCTTCATTGAGACGAAAGGAGATCTAGAAAGGGCCATCGAGGGGGCCAAGGTAGTGGATCAGATCAGAGTGCTCTCTGATGCCATTCTTCAGATCACAGCCCAGACCAACCTTCTGGCGCTCAATGCGGCCATCGAGGCTGCAAGAGCTGGTGAAGCTGGAAGAGGATTCTCTGTGGTTGCAGATGAAATCAGAAAACTAGCTGAACAGTCTAAAGATGCAGCAACCAAGATTCAGGAAGTGACATCGAAAGTCACATCCTCAGTGGAACACCTTTCTGGAAGTTCCAATCAGCTTCTGAGCTATGTGGAAAAGGATGTGAAGAGTGACTATCAGAGCATGCTGGAAGTGGCGGCCAAGTACAATGAAGATGCAAGATATTTTGATGATCTGGTTACGGAGTTTAGTGCCACATCAGAAGAACTGCTAGCTTCGATAGAAAGTGTAACAGCAGCCATCGACGGAGTTGCTTCCGCAGCCAACGAAAGTGCCAGCGGAACTTCCGATATCGCCGAAAAGATTTCTGAGTCCACCATGAAATCCAGTCAGGTAATGGATGAGATGGAAAAGACAAAAGATCAATCTCAGAATCTGAGAGAAGAAACAAGGAAGTTCAGACTATAGAGCATAATGTGATTCATCGTGAATAGAAATTCATAATAGAAAGGATAATGGTGGAGGAAGGAGTAGTCTAACCCCACCTTATTTTATTTGATAAATTAAATCATACAGAAATGATACAAAGAAATCCTTTTCGTTGCACAAATGCGTATTATAGATAAAGCATATAAAATTGGAAAAAGTATTTTCAAACAAATGCCAACATATCGTTTGAACGGATTTATTACGAAGATTTAAACAAATAAATAACAATATTCACGATATGTACATAATATTACAGGATGCGAAACGGAGAAATCCGATTGTCGAATCGGTTTGCTTGAAAATCGAATTATATTCATTTAATTAAATATTCTAAAAATATAACAAACATCAATTTAGCAAGAATAATGCATAATTAACACTCTTAGAATAATATATTGTTGATTTTACCGTATATAACTTGTAAAATGTTAAGAGTGATTGAATAAGCACTATTTATTACATAAGATGATGTCTTCATCATCAATGAATCTATTATGCAGTGGAAAAATAATATCCGTTGGAGGGGTTGTTTTGAAGGACTTGACATATCAGATACTGAAAAATGGACTAGATGCATCATCTGCCAGACAGAAAGCCGTTTCTTCAAATATAGCCAATGTGAACACACCAGGATATAAAGCCAGTAAGATTTCCTTTGAAAATGAGCTTGCAAAAGCCTTGAATAGAAGTGGTTCAGCCATGGTGAAGACCCATGAGAATCATCTGGGAGGGGCCATTGCTTCTGAAGTCAAGGGCGAAGTCAAGGTCATGGATGGAACCAGTATGGATGAGACAGGAAACAATGTGGATATCGACAAGGAAATGGTGGATCTCGCAGCCAATGAAATCTATTATTCCGCGCTGATTGAGCAAGTGAACAGAAAGCTCAGCAATATGAGCTATATCATCAACAGATAAGAGTATAAATAACAATCCGGCTTCTCGTGGCTAGTCGGAGTGGGTTGATTAAGAAAATCCGCATATATATTCAATATATATGTTGCGTGCTACAGAAATGATATATAAATAATTCATATTCTCATATCTTAGGAGGTCGATTATGTCTGTATTCAATTCCATGAAAATCAATGCATCAGGTTTAACGTTGGAAAGACTTAAACTTGATACCATCTCCTCCAATATTGCCAATGTGAACACCACAAGAACAGCAGAAGGCGGCCCATACTATAGAAAAGAGGTCATCTTTGAAGAAATGGTAGAGAGAGCCCAAAGCAGACTCACAGGTCAGTTCGAAAAAAGAACGGCAGGAGTAAAAGTCACAGAAGTCTATGAAGATCAGGAGAACCTGAGAAGAGTATTTGATCCGGAACATGTGGATGCCGATGAAGAAGGTTATGTACTGATGCCCAATGTGAACTTGCTGGATGAGATGGTAAGACTCATCGAAGCTCAGAGGTCCTATGAGGCCAATGCCACCGCGCTGAAAGCCAGCAAGGCTATGTTGAATAAAGCTCTGGATATTTCCAAAGGATAGGAGAAGCTAAATGACACAGTTTATAAGTTCTTACAGTACAATTCTAGATCGTTACAATAACCTCATCGATCAGGGGAATGGCCCTGCAAGAAAGGCCGATGAAAAGGAAATGGAAAGTCTCGGGCTTGGTGTGAGCTTCGGAGACATGTTTACCAGCCAGCTGGATAAACTCAACACCAGTCAGATACAGGCCGATGAACTGGCCATGGATTTTGCTTCAGGCAATACAGAGGATCTTCATGAGGTCATGATTGCAGCAGAAGAAGCGAGAATCAGCATGGAACTGGCCGTGCAGGTGCGAAACAAGATTATTGAAGCTTATAAAGAACTAAGCAGTATGCAGCTATAGGATGGTCACAGAAAACGAGCGTAAGTAACAAGAGGAACATGCTTTTCCTTGATTGACCGATATGGAGAACTTCAATCTGAACATAAGGAAAAACAGACTGCTTGTATGAAGCGTGACTCCCTATAACTAGAAGGTTTATTGACGGGATTTTCGGGAGCGAAATACAAGCAGTTTTTTGCTGCAGAAATCATGAATACAGGCAGCAATCAAGAGGAAAATGAGGGTTACACCTACCAGTAAGGAGCAATGCATTTATGGAAATGACTAAGGGGATCACCCAGAAAATCAAGGGCGGATGGGAAAAAATCGATCAGGGAAAAAGGAACGCGCTGATTCTGGCAGGAACTGCCGTAACCATGTTTGTGGTTCTTTTTTCTATATATAGCAATCAGGTGACCTATGCTGCTCTTTTTACAGGCCTTGAACTTTCCGATGCGGCAGCTATTACGGAGGATCTGGATACCAGAGGTAACATAAGTTATCGTCTCGAAAACGGTGGAACGGATATCTATGTGGATGAGAAACATGTGGATAAGTACAGACTGGAACTGGCCATGAATGGTATGATGCCGGAAAACTCCACAGGCTTCGAGATTTTTGACGACATGGGTATGATGGTCACAGACGAGGACCGTAAGATCATGTATCAGAGGGCTTTAGAAGGAGAACTTCAGCGCTCCGTCATGTCACTGGATGAGATTGACAGTGCTAGAATTCATCTCGTCATGAGTGAAGAAAGCATATTTAATACAGAACGAAGAGAAGCTTCCGCATCGGTCATCTTAAGCCTGAAGACTGGGGCGAAGCTTTCTGATGCATCAGTCAGTGGTATCATCGCTCTGATCACAGGGGCAGTGGACAACCTGCCTGAAGAGAAGGTCAGAGTCATCGACGCCCAGGGAAACCTTATCAGTCTTGGCCTTGCACCAGGTGGTGAGATGTCAGGTATCGGGCTTCTGGATCAGCAAAGAGAAATCAAGAAGACCTTTGAAGAGGAAATCGAAAACAGCATACTCAGCCTATTGGGACCAGCACTTGGACCGGATAAACTGAAGGTGGCTGTCTATGCGGATCTGGATTTCGATGCGGAAGAAAAGACCGTCATAAGCTATGAGAATCCGGTGGTTCGAAGCGAACAGGTCAGTGTCACCGGACCAGATCTGAACCAGGAAGAGATCATGGACAATCCGGCTGGAGACAATACTCAGAATGTGCTGGATGGAGAAGAAGACAGCATGAGCACTTTCGACAGCATCATCAACTACGAGCTGACGGAATCAAGAACCAGTACCATCAAGGCACCAGGAAAAGTCACAAAGCTCTCCACTTCACTTCTCTTTGACGGGAACCTGTCTGAAGGGCAGCGTGAAAGCATAAGAAACCTCATCTCCACTGCCACAGGCTATGACATGGAAAGGGGAGACGTCATCAGCATCGAAGGCGTGGTCTTTGACAAGAGCTATCAGGAAGACCTGGAAAAGAAACTGGAAGAGCAGAGGCTTCTGGATGAAGCCAACAGAACATTCATGGACAGATACTCCGATTATATTTATCTGGGCCTCTTCAGTCTCATTGGCCTTGTCTTCGTCCTTTCCTTCATGAAGATTCTCTTCGGCAAGAAGAAGAGAAAAGAAGAGGACGAATATACCCTTCTTCCACCACCTCTGGAGCAGGCTGAAGAAGGGAAGCCGGTGGACATCATCGAAGAGGTGTACCAGAAATTCACAGTGAAGGAAAATCAGAAAGAGAAGCAGATCAAGGAATATGCCGAAGAGCATCCTGAGATCGCAGCGGATCTTATCAAGGCTTGGATGAAAGAATGAGGATGAAGGCATGCAGATGAAGGAAAACGGCATAAAAAAAGCAGCGATTCTGCTAATTTCACTGGGACCGGAGGTGTCCTCTCAGATTCTGAAGCTCCTTCCGGATGAGATGATCCAGAAGGTGACTTATGAAATCGCCAATATTGAATATGTGGAGCCCCAGGACAGGGAAAAGGTCATTGAGGATTTTATGGATATGGCTTCCGCCAGGGAATATATCGTCGATGGTGGCATCGATTACGCAAGGAATCTGCTGAATAAAGCTCTAGGTAGCGTCAGAGCCAAGGAAATCATGGAAGTGCTGACTCAGATTCAGCAAAGAGAAAAACCCTTTGCCATCCTGAGAAAAGCGGATACCCATCAGCTGGCCAACATGCTGGCCAATGAGCATCCACAGACCATTGCGCTGATCATGTGCTACATTCAGCCTGATAAAGCAGCCAATGTGCTGGCTCTCTTTCCCAACGAGCTTCAGACTGAAGTGGCGGAAAGAATTGGAGTCATCAACAGGACTTCGCCAGCGGTGATCAAAAAGATTGAAAGCGTGGTACAGAACAAGTTCTCCAACATTATTGAGAGCGACGCGGAGAACATCGGTGGCGTGAAGACTCTGGTGGAGATCCTAAACTCTGTGGACAGAACCACAGAGAAGAACATCATCAGCGATCTGGAGAAGACCCAGCCGGAACTGGCCGAAGTGATAAAAGCGAATCTCTTCGTATTCGAAGACATCGTCACTCTGGACAAGAGCTCCATACAGAGGGTGCTCAGAGAAGTGGACAACGAGCAGCTGGTCCTGGCACTCAAGGGTGCATCGGAGGAAGTTTCCACCGTGGTCTATGCAAACCTTTCCAAGAGAGCGGCGGATACCGTACGGGAAGATATCGAGTTCATGGGACCGGTACGACTCTCCACAGTGGAAGAAGCGCAGCATAAGATTGTGGGCGTCATAAGAAAGCTGGAAGAAGCAGGAGAAATCGTCATAGGAAGGGGTGATTCCGATAGCATTATCGTATAGAATCATCAAAAACAAGAACGCCTATGCCCAGGAGGAAAGAAAACTGGAAACCCTGGACATTGAGCTTTATCGGGAGAAGAAAGAGATCCAGTCCCAGTATGATGCGGTGTCTGAAGGAGAGGATCCGGAAGAATCCCTCCGCGAAGAAATCCGAAAGGAGCTTCTCCTTTCCATAGAAGAAGATAGAAAAGTGCTTCTTGAAAAAGCAAAGGAAGAACTGGAGAAAGAAAGGGAAGAGGTTCTGGCGCAAGCCAGGAACCAGGGCTTTGAGGAAGGGTACATGGCAGGGAAGGAAGAAGGCTACGAGGAAACCCTGGCCTTCCGCAAGAACGCCATCACCATGTTAGAGGAAGCTGAGGTTCTTTCAAAGGAATATCTGGATGAAAATGAAGAGAAGATCATACAGCTCTCCGCAAGGATTGCTGAAAGGATTGTGGGAGAAACCCTGGAGACACAGGAAGATAGTCTGATGCTTCTGGCAAGACCCATTCTTCAGGAATACGGAAAGACGGAGAATGTCATCGTGACCTGCCATCCGGATAAAGTGGCCTTCATGAAGTGCCAGATTCCTGAAATCAAAGCCATGTGTCCCAAAGCCCATGTGCTGATCCTGCAGGATAGAAACCTGGAGGAGAACGACATTCTCATCGAGAATGAAAATCAGATTACAGACCTTTCCATCAGAAAGCAGATCGCCAGATTCATCGAACTGGCAACCGAGTAAGAGGAGGACGATGGCCATGACCGAAGTATCCTTTGACAGGCTTTACGAAAAACTGGATAAAAGTACTCTGGCCTTAAAGATGGGAAAGGTCAAGAAAGTCATTGGTCTCATCATCCATGCGGTGGGTCTGAAGGTCTTCGTAGGAGAAGTGTGTCACATACTTATCGGAGAAAACATTAGAATCAGCGCGGAGGTGGTGGGGTTTCAGGATGAAAATGTCCTCCTCATGCCCCTTGGCGATGTACAGGGGATCGGACCAGGATGCCTGGTGCTTCCCACAGGAAACGCGCTGAAGGTGAAGGTGGGGGATGCGCTGCTCGGCTCCACGCTGGATGGTCTAGGCAATCCCATGGACGAGATAAAGAGAAAGCTCACAGGTTATGGAGATATCAACAATGTGCCACCCAATCCCTTCCAGAGAAAAAAGATCGAGAAGGTCATGAGTACCGGGGTGAAGGCCATCGATGGCGTGCTCACCTGCGGTGAGGGACAGCGTATCGGTATCTTTGCCGGCAGCGGTGTGGGCAAGAGTACCCTTCTTGGCATGATCGCCAGATACTCCGATGCGGATGTCAATGTCATTGGACTCATTGGAGAAAGAGGCCGAGAGGTGCTGGAGTTCATCGAAAGAGACCTGGGGGAAGAAGGCTACAAGAAGTCCGTGATCATCTGCGCCACATCCGACCAACCGCCACTGGTGCGTCTGAAAGGCGCCTATGTAGCCACAGCCATAGCGGAATATTTCAGAGATCAGGGCAAGAAAGTCATGTTCATGATGGATTCGGTCACAAGATTCGCCATGGCCCAGAGAGAAATCGGTCTTGCCATCGGAGAGCCACCCACCACAAGAGGGTATACGCCTTCGGTGTTTGCCACTCTGCCGAAGCTTCTGGAGCGGAGCGGTATGTCTAAAGATGGCTCCATTACAGCCTTCTATACGGTTCTTGTGGAAGGGGATGACATGAATGAGCCCATTGCTGATGCGGTGCGGGGAATTCTTGACGGACATATCGTGCTGTCGAGAAAGCTTGCAGGGAAGAACCATTTTCCATCCATCGATGTGCAGCAGAGCGTATCCAGAGTCATGAAGGAAGTGGTTTCCAAGGAGCATTACGATTATGCCGGAAAACTCAAGGAAAACATGGCCAGATATCAGGAGTCGGAGGACCTCATCAATGTGGGAGCCTATGCCAAGGGAAGAAATCCGGAACTGGATAGGGCTGTGGAACTGAAAATGTCCATTGACGGGTTCCTGAAGCAGGAGACCGATGATTCCAGACACTATGAAGATACGATCAGAGAACTGGAAAACATATTCAGAAAGTAATCGGATAAAGACAGAAATGGAGGCTTCAGAAGATGAACTACAAGTACAAAATGGAGAAGGTGCTGGACTACAGAAGCAATGTGGAAAAGCATAAGGTAGAGGATTTCGCCAGAATCACCCAGAAACTGGACCAGGAGAAAAAACATCTGGATATTCTGGAAGAAAAGCTGGACCAGAAAAAGAAGGAAGTGGCCACGGATGTGAATGCCATGAAGATGTCCTTTCTCTATAAGGAGAAACTGAAGGCTGAACTTACGCATCAGAAAAAGAAAGTGGACGACATTTTCCACAAAGCCAATGATGCAAGGGAAGTACTCATAGAAGCCAGAAAAGACCGTAAAATCATGGAACTGCTGAAGGAAAAGGACAAGGACAAATTTCAGCAGGAAATGCTCCTTAAGGAACAGAAGGAACTGGACGATTTCACCATCATGAGATTCGCCAAGTGACTTTTATTCATAGATAGCAATCTGTTTCAATCAGAAAAGAAATGCCTGAAGGGCTTTCTTTGAAAGGAGGTGAGAAAAATGACAATAGTAACCATGGGGACCAGAAATGTGGTGAATGTCCATCAACCGGAAGCAAAAGAGGAATGCATGGACAAGAGCACTTTCAGAGAAATTCTTTCCACAGCCATGGATAAAACTTCCAGTGAGAAGAAAGAGGCGAAAAGTGAAAAACCTGAAGGTGAAAAGGACATGGAAGTGATTAAAGAAACATCCGAGAACGGTGAAGAAGCGTCTTTACTGAACCTATTTCCGCACACGAAGCCTGAGATGAAGGAAACTGCTCTGGATCCCCATAAACTTATGAATGCTCAGATTGTGGAAGAAGCGGAAAATACTGTGGATCAATCTCAGCCTGAGAAAAATCTTCTGAATGAACTTCTCCGAGGAAAACAAGGTGAAAGGATTTCACTGAAAGAGCATGCTGGTGAAAGAGACCCAAGACTCATCGATATTCCAAAAGATCAGCGAAAAACAGGAATACAGGACGATACTGTTCTCAAAGAGACAGTTGAAAAACCGGATGTCTTTGCAGGGACTCTGAAGAAGATCCATCCGCACGAGAAATCGGAAATGCTACCTGGCTATAAGCCTTCAGAAGTTACAGATGAAATCGGAAAACCTGAATACGACTCTGAAAAAACAGCAGTGGCAGTAAAACCTCTAAGAGAGATGAAAACTTCAGGGGAAGGACAGGGGCTGAATGTCAAGCTGGATGAAACCAGGGAGCTTGAGAAAGGATCCATGAATCTGGAAGGAATGGAGCCGCTGAAAGAAGTAGTCACTTCTTCGGAAGACTCTGGTAAAGGCACAGAAACCGTGAATCCGATGCATGAAATTAAGCTCAGAGATTTCCAGGAGGTTTCTCAGACGAAGAGACCTGAATCCATCAATTTTGAGAAGACCTTCGAAAATGCGGCAGAAGAGATCATGAAGAACGTTGAAACCATCCGAGACGGTGATAGGACCACCATGAAGGTGAACCTCCATCCGGAAGAGATGGGCAAGATGGAAATTACACTGACCATGGAAGATGGAAAGCTTTCAGGAAAGATTCTTCTGGAGAATCGCGAAATCAGACAGATCTTCACCGAAAGACTGGAGGAGCTTTCAAACAGCCTGAAGCAGAACATTCAGATTGGTAAATTCGAAGTGAGTGTGGGAGACAGAGGGGAAGGAAGTCAGGAGAGACATCAGGGGCAAAGACAGATGCAGAATCCTTTCAGAGGCTACCAGATCAGAAAAGCAGAAACTCCGGACTATGAAAGGAATGTTCCTGAGAGAAATCTTGTGGAAATCAATCTTCTCGCCTAAGAGAAGGAAAGGAGAATATATGAGAATCAATGGAATCGGAATCCCAAATGAAGCGATGAATACAGAAAAAGCGGCAAAAGCCAATGATGCCATGGGTGTGGACGACTTTCTCAAAATCATGACCGCGCAGCTTCAGAATCTGGATCCCATGGGCGGAAACAGTGCAGATACAGGAGAATATATTGCCCAGATGGCTCAGTTCACCATGCTAGAACAGCTCAGCGCATTATCGGAAAGCATGGAAACCATGAACACCCTATCCCAGCAGCAGCTGTCCTTTTCACTGGTGGGCAAGAAAGTATCCGTATTTGACGGAGAAAACACCATTGAAGGCGTTGTGGAAAAAATCAGATACAGAGAAGGACTTGCTTATCCTGTCATAGGAGGAAGCGAGTATCCCATGTACATGGTGCAGGAAGTGGGAGGTGAATAGTCATGTCATTTGAGATTCAGAACGGTCAGATCATCTCATCTCAGGGGAACCAGGGAAGAGTGGAGAGAAAACCCCGTGGTGATTTTGAAAGACTCTATCTGGAATCACTGCAAAAGGCGAAGGAAACCGTAAAGCTTTCTGCCCATGCACAGGAAAGGATGGAGAAAAGGCAGATCACACTCTCAGAAGAGGATATGGTGAAGATCAATGATGCGGTGGATACCCTGGAAAAAAAGGGTGCCCGGGAAAGTCTTCTTCTCTATAAGGATGCGGCCTTCATTGCCAGCATCAGAAACAAGACCATCATCACAGCCATGAAAAACGAGGAAATGGAGACCATAACAAACATTGACAGTGCAGTAAGCATAAGATAAGAATGGCCGGACCTCTTGAGGAAGCCATAAAAAACTCGTTGAACGACGGATACGGGTACAAGAAAAAATCAGAATAAAGTAGAAATCCTAGGAGGGAAAATACATATGTTAAGATCACTTTACTCAGGCGTAAGCGGAATGAGAAGCAACCAGACCAAAATGGACGTTTTAGGTAACAATATCGCCAATGTCAACACCACGGGATTCAAATCCGGAAGAGTGCGTTTCCAGGACATGCTGAGCCAGACACTGGCCAATGCGCAGGGGCCTACAGACGAGAACCTGGGCGGTATCAATGCCCAGCAGGTGGGTCTTGGTGTGAAGGTGGGCGCCATCGATACCATTATGACCGACGGAGCTCTTCAGCCTACCAACAGAGATCTGGACCTGGCTGTGGAAGGCACGGGATTCTTCATGGTGTCACAGGATACGGATGCTCAGATGAAATATTATACAAGAGATGGAGCCTTCTATAGAGACTATGATGGCAATCTGGTCAATGCCGGAGGATATCGCGTACTAGGCTATACAGATGAAAGTCCGGATGTGCCGACACCTCTTAAAATACTCAATACCATCGATGCGGTGGATGCCGAAGGGAATCCCATACCTGCACTGAACGAAGATGGAGATGCCATTTTAGATGAACTTGGCAATCCAACGTATGTACAGGTCGATCTTCAGACTTTCTCCATCGATGGAAGCGGAATCATTTCAGGTGTCTACAGCGACGGTAAGGTCTATACCATGGGTAGACTGGCTGTGGCGAAGTTTGACAACAGTGCGGGACTGGAAAAAGTGGGCAACAACAACTACAGAGCATCCAATAACTCCGGAACACCTGTGGTGGGCTCTGCCAACACAGACGGATTCGGAATCATAAGACAGGGTGTCCTTGAAATGTCCAATGTGGATCTGGCCAACGAGTTCACAGAGCTCATCGTCACCTCAAGATCCTACCAGGCTAATTCAAGAACCATCACCACATCTGATGAAATGCTCCAGGAGCTGCTTAGCCTGAAGAGATAATTTGAAGTCTGGATTTTCACTTTTCTTATCTGGAAAGAGAATCGCGTGAGCGTTTTTCTTTCCAGAGGAAAGTGGAAGCGAAAGGGAGGCCATATGATACTTCTGACAACTTTAAGTGGAACGGAATTTTATCTGAACACAGACCTTGTGGTGAAAATTGAAGCGCTTCCTGATACGGTCATAACGCTGACTGACGGGAAAACCATGAGAGTCACAGAAAGACCTGAAATCATCATTGAAAGAATCATAGCCTACAAGAGAAAGATCTATGCAGGAAATCTGGAGGTATAGAAAGTAAATGAAAAAAAGTTATACAGCAATCATAGGACTGGTTTCCGGATTTGCCATTCTCGTGATTTCCATCATGACCAGTGGAGACATTCGTAGTTTCATCAGTTTCTCATCCCTAGCCGTGACAGCTGGGGGATCCTTTGCAGCCCTTCTCATCAGTTTCCCTTCTAAGGATCTGATGAAGGTGCCAAAGATTCTAAAGCTACTCATCGAAAAGCCGGAACAGGACAGGGTAAGGCTCATCACCACCTTCTCGGAGCTTGCAAGAAAAGCGAGAAGAGATGGCCTGCTGGCACTGGAGGATGATCTGGCCAATATGGAAGATGAATTCATGATCACAGGATTGCAGATGGTGGTGGATGGCATCGAGCCTGACATTATCAGAGAAATCCTGACCCTTAAAATGGAAACCACAGAAAGAAGACATCGCATGGGACAGAATATATTCAGCAAATGGGGAGAACTCGCTCCTGCCTTCGGTATGCTTGGAACGCTCATCGGGCTTATCGTTATGCTGGCCAATCTGCAGGATGCGGCAGCCATCGGTTCTGGTATGGCCGTAGCCCTCATCACCACATTCTACGGTTCGCTTCTGGCGAATCTGGTGTTCATTCCCATAGCCAGTAATTTAAGTGTACAGACCAATGAGGAAATGCTTTCCAAGGAAATGGCCATCGAAGGCATCATCGAAATCCAGGCGGGAACCAATCCCAGAATCCTGGAAGAGAAACTTGTGACCTATCTCTCACCGGAAGAGCAGACCATGATGAAGGAAGAGAAGGTATCCACGCAAGAGGCCTTATCTTATGAGTAGAGAACGAAAGAAGAGAAAGACGACAGAAACACCAGCCACCGGTGCACCGGCATGGATGGCCACCTTTTCGGATATGATGACGCTTCTGCTCACCTTCTTCATTCTCCTCTATTCCATCTCCAGCATCGATGCCATCAAGTTCAAGTCAATCAGCGAGTCCCTGCAGTCGGTTCTCTCCGGAGAGACCAGCTCCAGCATCATCGAGGAGGATGGTCCCAATGATGACATTCCTCTGGATAATCCGCAGTATGAGCAGCAGGAAGACCCGGAGGATCCGAAAATCAAGGAAAGCACACTGGAGATGTACAATCAGGTGAAGGACTATGTGGAGGAGGAAGGTCTGGAAGCCGATGTTTCCGTGAGCCTCAACCGGAACGGTGTCTTTGTGAATATCAAGGAAGCCATACTCTTTGAACCAGGAGAAGCAGATATCAAAGAAGGTGGACAGGAGATTCTTGGCAATCTGGAAGGACTGTTTCTGCAGTTCGACAATGAAATCGTCATTGAAGGCCATACGGACAACATTCCTCAGCAGTCCTTCAAATTCCCCACCAACTGGGAACTGTCTTCCGGCAGAGCAACAGCAGTGGTCCGGTATCTGTGCGAGGTGAAGGATATTCCTGAGAATAGGCTATCAGCCATCGGATACGGGGAGTTCAGACCCATTGCAGACAATGATACGCCCCAGAACCGGGCGTTGAACAGAAGAGTTAATCTCTTAATAATTATGGAAGGTGAGGATTAGTTTTGGCACAGCAGTTAGAAGACGTGAAAGAAAAGAAGAAACCAAATAAGCTCATCATCATTATCATCATCATGAGTTTTATTATCCTCATAGGGGCCATATCCATGGTATTCATCGCTACTGACATCACTCTTTCAGATGTGATCTCGAAGTTTCAGAAGCATGAAGAGTATGTGATACCGCTAGATAGTTTTGTGGTGAATCTGGATACGGAAGGAAAGGGATCCACTTATCTGAAGACCCAGATGTCCCTGCTCTATACGGAAGAGGATTACGGGAAGGTTCTGGAAAACAAGACCAGCCAGATTCGGGATCTCATCATCAAGGATCTCATGGATTATAAACCCGATGATCTGCTTGTAGAAGGTGGCCTGGCGGCTGCCAAGGTGAAAATCAGGACCAGCATCAACGTGGCCCTGGGAGAAGACATGGTGAAGGAAATCTTTTTTACAGACTTTCTGATCCAGTAAGGAGAACCAGATGGATTTAAAACTGATATTTTCTCTGATACAGACCTTTCTGGCCCTGGCTTTCGTGTTGGGACTTGCCTATGTGGTGCTCCGTTTCGGGAAGAAAGTCACAAATGGAAACACGACCTATGTAAGAATCATTGAGAAGACCATGCTCACAAACCAGTCCTTTCTGGCGGTGATCAAGGTCGGCGAGGACTATCACCTGGCCAGCGTCACTTCCGGTGAAGTGAAGATCTTAAAAGATCTCAACAAGGAAGAGATTGAAGAAGTATTAGAGGAAAAACAGAGAAAGCTTGAGGAGAATCCCCTGGCGAATTTATGGAAAATGAGGAAAGACAGTGAATAAGAAACGTATATGGATACTCATCGCCTTTTTCATGGGATGGATGCTTCTTGCTGGAAAGGCAGAAACGGTCCATGCCGTGAATCTGGGTGATTTCGGCATCAATTTCAGTAATTCGGACAACTCCCCCCAGGCCACAGTGGATACGGTAAGGATCTTTCTTCTACTGACCGTCCTGACTCTGGTTCCGGCATTTGTGATCCTGACCACCTGCTTCACGCGAGTGGTGGTGGTCTTATCCTTTCTCAGAAATGCCATGGGTTCCCAGCAGACACCGCCCAATCAGGTACTCATGGGACTGGCCCTTTTCATCACCCTTTTTGTCATGACACCGGTCTACAACCAGGTCATGGATCAGGCGGTGACCCCGTTTCTGGAAGAGACCCTGACCCAGGAGGAAGCTCTGGATGCAGGCGCTGTTCCCATCAAACGGTTCATGCTGGAGCAGACCCGGGAAAAGGATCTGGCTCTGTTCATGAGGGCGGGGAATCTTGAAAACATCGAAGATCCCATGGACCTTTCTCTGACAGTGATCATTCCGGCATTTACCATCAGTGAGCTTAGAATGGCCTTTTCCATCGGATTCATACTGTTTCTGCCGTTTCTTGTTCTGGACATCGTAGTCTCTTCGATACTCATGTCCATGGGTATGTTCATGCTGCCACCGGCCATGATCTCACTGCCGTTCAAGATTCTTCTGTTCATTCTGGTGGACGGATGGTATCTGGTGGTGGAATCACTGCTGCGCGGATTCAGTTAAGGAGGAATGTAGTAATGAATCAGATTATGGCACTGGATCTTTTACGAAGTGCCTTTATGACGACCATCAAGGCTGCGACGCCGATTCTTATCATTGCCATGGTGGTGGGACTGATCATCAGTATTCTTCAGGCCACAACGCAGGTTCAGGAACAGACGCTGACCTTTGTCCCCAAGATGATTGCAGTCCTTTTCTCGCTGATTCTTCTGGGCGCCTTCATGATGAATACCCTGATTGCATTCATGAATCAGTCCTTCGATCTCATCGACAAGCTGTAGGGAGGCGCTATGTTTACACTTCAGGTGCAGGCCTTTCTCTATATCATGGCCAGAATCACATCCTTCATTGTGGTGGTGCCGGGGTTTTCCCACAAGAGCGTGCCAGGGACAGTGAAAGTCTTTCTTTCCCTCATCCTGAGCTTTCTGGTCTATACCAGAAGTTCTGAGATTCAGGTCTATGAAGAACTTCTTCTGTTTATGCTGGCGGTGGTGAGAGAAGTCATCATCGGGCTGACCATGGGCTTTGCAGCAAAACTCATTTTTTCCGCGGTGGAGATGGCAGGTCAGTTCATCGACTTTCAGGTGGGCTACTCCATGGGGGCGGTCTATGATCCGGCCAGCGGAGCCACTTCCTCCTATTATGGAAGACTTTTCTACTGGATGAGTATCATGGTGTTCTTCATGCTGAATCTTCACCACACAATGCTTCTTTCTCTCATGGACTCCTTTCAGGTGGCTCTGCCGGGGCAGGTGGGATTTTCGGGCATCAGTCTGGAAGGGATTCTCTTTCTCTTTTCCCTATCCTTCAAGATCGCCTTCAGTATCGCGGCGCCCATGCTGGTGGTGCTTCTGGTGACGGATATCGTCATGGGCCTCATCAATCGGTCTGTGCCTCAGATCAATGTGTTCATGCTGGGGATGCCGCTGAAGTCCCTCCTGGGGATGGTCCTCTTTCTCTTTCTTGCCTCTTCGATCATGAATCATGCAGGAAAGACACTTTTCATGATGAGCGAATATGTTACAAAGGCCGTAGAGATGTTCAGATAAGGGAGCGCATATGCAGCAGGATAAACATTCGAAAACCGAAGAAGCCACCCCCAAACGGCTCCGGGACAGCAGAAAGAAAGGACAGGTCAGCAAGAGCCAGGATCTGGTCTCTTCCGTATCCTTTCTGGCCTTTGCACTGCTTCTGGGGTCTCTGGGCAACTATCTTCTGGAAAATTCGGTGCAGTTTATGAATCTCTCACTGACCTATGATGTGGGTGAGGGGCTTTCACCCAGCTTTGCAGGGAATCTTCTCAGTGAATATGTCATGAAGATTCTTCTGATCTTTTTTCCATTCGGACTCATTGCGGTCTTTGTGGGGGTGGTGGTCAATGTGATTCAGGTAGGGTTCCTTTTCACGGTGCAGCCCCTGAAGCCGGATTTCAAGAGACTCAATCCCATTGAAGGAATGAAGAATATCTTCTCTAAGAAGGCGCTTTTCAATCTCTTTAAAAGTCTCATGAAACTCCTCATCGTGGGGTATCTCACCTATACAGGTCTTCAGAAGGTTATGGTGCCCATCATGAATCTGGGTGGGGTAGGGGTGGAGAAGATCTTCACGTTCTTTATGGATACGGTGCGCACCTTAAGCATCAGCATCGCTTCTCTCATGATCATCCTGGGGATATTGGATTTCATTTTCCAGAAGAAGGAATACAAGAAGAATCTCATGATGACCAAACAGGAAATCAAAGATGAGTACAAGCAGATGGAAGGAGATCCCAAAATAAAATCCAAGCGACAGCAAAGGCAACGTGAAATGTCGATGGCACGTACCATGCAGGGGGTGGAAGCCTCCACAGTGATCATCACGAATCCGACCCATATCGCTATCGCCATCCGCTATGAACAAGGAGTGGATGAAGCACCAGTAGTCATGGCCAAGGGTCTGGACTATATGGCCATGAAGATCAGAGAAAAAGCAAAAGAGATGGATATTCCCATCATCGAGAACAAGCCATTGGCAAGAGGCATGTACTACAAGGTGGAACCTGGTAGCTCGGTACCGCTGGAAATGTATCAGGCCATTGCGGAAATCCTTGCCCTGGTATTTACCATGAATAGAAAAAAGAAACTGTACTAGATAGGAGAAAAAAGCATGCAGAGCGTACGCGCATCCCTGAGTAGTCTTAGTAAATATACGGAGATCCTGGTGGCTTTTGCGGTGGTGGGCATCATTGCCATCATCATTCTGCCCATGCCGGCATTTCTTCTGGACCTTCTTCTGACGGTGAATCTGACCATCTCCATCATGATTCTGGTCCTGACCCTGTTCACCAAGACTGTCCTCGAGTTCTCCATCTTTCCCAGCATGCTGCTGGTCATGACCATGTTCCGTCTGGGTCTGAACATCTCCTCCACGAGGCTGATCCTTTCTGAAGGCAAGGCAGGAGAAGTCATCAATGCCTTCGCCACCTTCGTCACAGGCAACAACTATGTGGTGGGTGCGGTGATCTTCATCATCATCACCATCGTACAGATGGTTGTGGTGACCAACGGTGCAGGACGAGTATCCGAAGTGGGTGCAAGATTCACTCTGGATGCCATGCCCGGAAAACAGATGGCCATCGATGCGGATCTCAATTCCGGCCTCATCAACGAGGAAACAGCAAAAAAGAGAAGACAGGATCTTCAGAGAGAAGCGGATTTCTACGGCTCCATGGATGGTGCCTCCAAGTTCGTCAAAGGGGATGCCATCGCGGGCATCATCATCACCATAATCAATCTTCTGGGCGGAATCATCATCTTTTCCCTTCAGGGGGGCATGACCATCATGGAATCCATCGGTCATTTCGGCAGGCTCACCATCGGTGACGGCCTGGTGAGTCAGATTCCTTCCCTTCTCATCTCCGTGGCTTCCGGTATGATCGTCACCCGTTCCGGCAATGACAAAAGCTTCGGTTCCACCTTCAGAGATGAACTCTTCTCCGGATGGAAAGTCATGGGCATCGGTGCTGTGGTGATTCTTGCCATCGGACTCGTACCTGCCTTTCCTACGATGCCTTTTGCAGGCATGGCTGCCCTTCTGGGCGTTTCCGCTTACCTCATCTATGAGAACGACAAGGATGAGGCGAAGAGGAAAGTGAAGATGGAGGAGAAGAAGAAAGCATCCAGCTTTAAGGAAACGGAAGAATCCGTTACATCTTATCAGGTGGAACCCATCTCTCTTGAAATCGGGTATGGACTGATTCCTCTGGTGGATGAGGGCTCCGATACGAATCTTGTGGAGCACATTACCTCCATCCGGAAACAGTGCGCCAGGGAAATGGGGATTCTCATCAGTCCCATCCGCATACGGGACAACCTGCAGCTGGACCCTCATGAGTATGTAATCAAGATCAAGGGGAATCAGATCGCGAAAGGCGAAATCTATGTGAATAAATATCTGGTCATCGACCCGGGTACTCAGGACTTCGACCTCACAGGTATCGAAACAGTGGAGCCTGCCTTCGGTCTTGCGGCCCTCTGGATCGATGAAAAGGACAAGGAAAGGGCAGACCTTTCTGGCTATACCATTGTAGAACCAGCGACGGTTCTTGTGACCCACCTGAAAGAGCTGGTGAGAAAGCATTCCTATGAGCTTCTGGGCAGACAGGAAACCAAGCTTCTAGTGGATGAAATCAGAGAGAAATACGGTGTTATTGTGGAAGAGCTCATCCCTGGCATTCTGAGCCTTGGTGAAGTGCAGAAGGTGCTGCAGAATCTTCTCCGGGAGAATGTGCCCATCATCGATCTTGTGACCATTCTTGAAACTCTGGCGGACCACGGTGTCTCCATCAAGGATACGGAGATTCTGACAGAACATGTACGTCATGCTCTGCAGAGAACCATCGTGAAAGACCATCTGGACCAGGAGGGGGAGCTGAAAGTTGTGACCATCGATCCTCAGCTGGAGGATCTCATCGGATCCAATATCCACAAGTCCATGAACGGATCCATACCGGTGCTGGAACCGGAGATGATCACCAGGATCTTCGGAAGCATCCGAAGCACCTATGATGAAGCGATGATGAAGGGATACCAGACGGTGATTCTCGCATCACCGAAGATCAGAACAGCACTGAAGAATCTCATTGCCATGACATTTCCGGATTTCACGGTGCTGTCACTCAATGAAGTACCCAATGATATACCCATAGAAGTAGTAGGGATGGTGGAATTCAGATGATCATAAAAAAATATGTGGTAAACGACATGAAGGAAGCCATGGTTCGAGCAAAATACGAGCTGGGCAGTGAGGCCATCATCATCAGTCAGAAAATGGTAAGACCAGGGAAATGGTATAGAGTGTTCCGTAAGAGAATGCTGGAGGTCACTGTGGCACTGGAAGAGAATGTCCATGAAAAGAACACGAGAGAGAAGGAAAAGTTCACTCAGATTCTTCAGGATAGAGAAAAGAAGAAGGTAGAGGAGAAGGCACTGAAGGAAAAGGAGACAGCCAGGCTGTTGCGGATCTTCGGCAAGGACGAGAAGGTTCTGGAGCGCTGGGAGAACCATGTGAGAAATGAGGCGCTGGACGGGGAGGAAATCACCCTTAAGAGCATCAGAACATTCATCACCAAGACCTATGTGGATCATGCCTACGACAAGGAGTTGCCCTTCGGGCGGATCAATGTGCTGGTGGGACCTACGGGCGTAGGTAAGACCACCACCATCGCCAAGATCGCCTCCAGAGAGCTTCTGGAGAAGGATCAGAAAGTAGGGCTTCTCACCATTGATACTTACAGAATCGCCGCTGTGGAGCAGCTGAGAAAGTATGCGAAGATTCTCGGGATCAAATGCGTCACTGTAAACCAGCCTAAGGACATCAGGAAGAAACTGAACCTGCTAAAGGACTGCGACATCATTCTGGTGGATACCATTGGTGCCAGTCCCAAGGATGAGGACCGCATTGACGAGATCCGTTCCTATCTGGATGAACTGCCTGAAGACAGGCACACTTATCTCGCCATCAGCATGTCTTCCCAGGTGGATACCAACAACCGAATTATGAAGAAGTACAAGGAGCTCTCCTACAATTCCATCATTCTCACTAAATTCGATGAAGTGGAGAACTACAACAATTTCTGGAACATGATGGAGAATAATGTGCTGCCTGTTCAGTATTTCTGTCATGGTCAGGTGGTACCGGAGGACATCATGGAAGCATCTCTGGAGAATGTCCTATCCTATCTGTGGAGGGAGCTTCAGTATGAATGATCAGGCGGAATCTTTAAGAAAGAGAATGATGGCATCAAAGCTTTATAAAAGAAATAAAGCGGAAGAAGTGCTCCCTGCTCCTGTTGCAGTTGAAAAGATGAAGGATATTCTGAAAGAACAGCAAGAGAAGCAGAAGGGAAGCGTGGAACAGGTTGAAGCGAAGGAGAATGTGGTCACTCTGGAAGTGCTGAGAGAACCTACGGAAGAAAAGGAGGAGCCCAAGGCAGAGGGGCTGGTGAAGATCTATGCGGTGGTCAGTGGAAAAGGAGGCGTGGGGAAGACCAATGTCTCTGTGAATCTCTCCATCGCCATGGCAGAGAAAGGAAGGAAAGTGCTTCTCATGGATGCGGATATCGGGATGACCAACGCGGACATCATCATGGGCATTCATTACGAGCATGACCTCTTCGACTATCTGGAAGGACGAGTTGAGCTTTCTGAAATCATCTATGACGGACCAAAAGGGATCAAGGTGATTTCCGGAGGTGCAGGGCTTCTTGAAATGAACCTGCTAGATGAGACGGCTCAGAAGACCCTCATTGGCGATCTCATTAAGCTGGGCGGGTTTGAGGTGATGGTCATTGACAACGGAGCAGGCATCAGCAGAGAAACTCTAAGTTTCATCACCTTCGCTCATGAGGTGATACTGGTCACAACACCGGAACCAACAGCCATTACGGATGCCTATCGGGTGCTGAAGACCATCAGTCATTATAAGCTGAAGTCCACGGTGAAGCTCATCGTGAACAAGGTCTCCTCCAAAGAACATGCCCTGGAGGCTTTTGAAAAGCTGGAGTCCACCTGCAAGGCTTTTCTTTCTCTGGAGCTGGAAAACTGTGGATATATATTCGATGACGCTCGAGTAGAGAAAGCAATCATGAAGCAGGAACCTGTGATACTTTCGTACCCTAATGCATTATCCAGTGGTAATATACATGATATAACTGGTATAATATTGGATGAAACTGTATTCATAAGCAATATTTCAACGATCAAGCAGCTTGGAAATCGCTTCATGAAAATATTTGGAACGTAATAGGGGTATAAAGATGGAATGGATTGATATCAGAGAAAAAGTACATATCACATGCGATGACGGAAGCGCTCTGGAGGGAATGATCACGGACAGAACCGAGGATACCATCAGTTTTTCCATCCCTGCGGATGACAAAAGGTTCAAGCTCTTTCATCCTGGAGAAAAGGTCACGGGTGTAGTATTCAAGAAAAATAAAGGGGTCCGCTTTCATGGGATCATCGGGAGCAGAGTCAGTGCAGAAGCACCCACTTACACCATTTCCAAGATTTCTGGCTGGAAAAGCGTCCAGAGAAGAAATTACGTGAGAGTGGATTGTACAGATCCGCTGACTTATACAGCAGACCGGTATCTTATAGAATCCGTAGCATTTACGAGGGATCTTTCCAGAGTGAACGATGAGCTGGAGCAGCACATGAAAGACGGCATGATGCTGGATATCAGTGCAGGAGGGCTGAAGCTCTTCTGCGAGGAAGACATCAGTGAAGGGCAGAAAATCATTCTGAAGTTTCCGATCCGAAATGAGGAATACATACTAAGAGGGACTGTGATGCATAAGCAGATGATCGTGAATCCTTCAGGAATCCGCTATTTCTACGGAATCAGATTTGACGATATTCTAGAAAAGACCCAGGAAATGATTGTGAACCATGTTTTTCAGATCATGAGAAAAATGGGCAGGAAATAGTACGGGAGGTGACCCATGGGTTATCCAGATGCCAAGCCGGATTATAATGACCTGATAATAAAATACATCCCACTGGTGAAGAGAATCGTGGGGAGAATTGACCCTGGAGAGGGAGACCTGGATAAGGACGATCTGTTCTCCATTGGTGTCATTGGTCTCATCGATGCACTGAAGAAGTTTGATCCCCGTAAAGCGGTGCCTTTCGAGGCCTATGCGACACTGAGGATCAAAGGAAACATCATAGATGAGATGAGAAGGACCGGGCGCGTATCACGCGATCGGATCGCAAAGCTCAATGATTACTATGGCGCCAAGGAGAGACTGGAGCAGGAGCTGAAGAGAAGTCCTGATGAGCATCAGATCTGCGAGGAGCTGGGCATCAGCGAAAAAGAGCTCTCAAAGCTTCATGAGACGGTGCATTATCTCTCCAAGGTGTCTTTTGAGACGACGCTTTTTCACCGGGAAGGGAAATCGGTGGAACTTTCGGATCTCATCCGGGATCAGAACACGGAAACACCGGAAGAGGAGTATCTTTTGAAGGAGAGAAGACATCTTCTTCGAGAAGCAGTGAAAAAGCTCAGTGAAAGGGAACAGATCATACTGGATCTTTACTATGTGCAGGAGCTGACATTGAAGGAAATCGCTTATACTTTGGAAATCTCCATTCCCAGAGTATCCCAGATCCATGGAAAGATCATTCTGAAATTAAGAGAACTCATGGCCTAGCCATGCAGGAAGGAATCATCATGTTTTATTTTTTACTATTTACAGGTACAGCACTTATTCTATACGGATTCATGGGCATCAGAAGAGAAAGAAACCAATCCATGCAGCTGTTTTTAAAACTGCAGGATGCAATAGATGAACCAGCATCTAGAGAGGAATCAGTCGAAAAAGACCAGGAAAAGATAAGAGATCTCACGGACCGCATGGCGGAGATGGAGAAAAGTCTCTTCGACCATCTTCTGAAATGGCAGATGGAAAAGAAAGAGCTTCTGGAGAAGATGGACACAGGAAATGCAGTCATGGAAAAGCCCTCCACAGAAGCGGATTATTCGGATTTCACAGGGATAGAAGAGAAAATGGTCCTTGTAGAGTCCATTGAAGAACCGGTGGAAGAGGAAGCTGAGTTGGCGAAGAAGAAACCCATGCCAGAGAACATCAGAAAGATTCTTGACTATGAAGAGGAAGGCCTTAGTGTTCAGCAGATCGCCAATGTCACCCGTATGAAGAAAGGGGAGGTTTTACTATTAAAAAACTTATCGAAACACTACAGAAAGTAAAATCAGAAGTCTATGTGGCCCTAGGGGCTGGACTCTTAATCGGAGCGATTCTTATGAATCTGTCCAGTGTTCTGACCATGGACAGAGGCATTGAAGAGAAAGCAAGGGACCTTGGTATGGTCTATCCGCAAGAAGTACGTGTGAACCTGGAAGAGGAGAATGAGTAAATGATTATCAGAAGTCTATACAATGTGACGAGACAGATGAATGTACTGCAGAAGAGACAGGAGAACAACTCCGCTAATGCGGCCAATGTGAATACACCAGGATACAAGATGCAGGACCTGATCCAGAGAACCATGGAGGAACATGAACTCTACAATCATGCTGGAGGAAGAGACAACAACCAGAGAGTGCATCTTGGCAGTCTCAATATGGGTACGGAAGTGGATGGAGCCGTGACAAGCTTCTCGCAGGGTTCTCTGAAGGAAACAGGCAGTGCAACAGATCTTGCCCTTAATGGACGAGGTTTCTTCACCTTGGCGCTTGAGAACGGAGAAACGGGATTCACAAGAAACGGTAATTTCAGAATCAGTGAGGACCAGAGACTGGTGACTCAGGAAGGCTACCCTGTCATGGGCCTGAACGGGCAGGGAAATCCGACGGAAATCTATGTGACCGGAGATGAGCTCACAGTAAGTCAGAGAGGATACATAAACGGCACGGATGTGAGGCTTCTTGTATCGGATTTTGAGGATACGGCTGCCTTTGAGATGCGGGGAGAAAGCATCTACATGACTGGTGGCGCAAATCCCATGGAGAGCGATGCGGAAGTCAGCCAGGGGTATCTTGAAAGCGCCAATGTGAATATCATGGATGAGATGGTGAAGATGATGGAAGTATCCAGAGAATTCCAGTCCAACCAGAGGGTTCTTTCGGTGCTCAATGATACGCTTCAGAAAACCGTCAATGAAATCGGAAGAAACTAGGGGGAACAGATAGATGTTTAATGGTCTTAAAATCGGAACCAGCGGCATGAGAACAGCCCAGAAGGTCATGGATAATGTGGCGGATCAGATCGCCAATGCGGATACCAATGGATACAAGAAGAAAGAAGTGAACTTCAGTGAACTTCTCCGAAACCAGATGGGAGAGAATCAGGTGCAGCTGTCTGAGAATGCACAGAATGCATCCATAAGCATCGGATCAAGAGCAATCTATGCCAAGACGAATCATACCCAGGGAACCGTTGTGGGGTCTGAAAGTCCTTTCCATCTGGCACTAGAAGGGAGGGGCTACTTTGGAGTGGTGGATCCTGAGGGAAACCTGATGCTCACGAGAAATGGTGCTTTCCAGAAGAACGGAGATTCTTCCATTACAGATGAGGAAGGGAATCTTCTTAGCATGGAAACCTATCTTCCGCAGAGTCAGTGGGGAGAAGAAAGCAGCATCAGCGTCAGTGAAAACGGGCTGATCAGTGGAAGAAGTCAAAATGGTGAGACACTTACACTGGGAAGAATCATCCTTTACACACCTGGTTCCAGTGATCAGCTGATTTCTCTGGGAGAAGGGAAATATATTCCAGGTAATGAGACCCCGCTTCTGAACTCACTGGATAATCCGGAAGGTGCCTATGCTTCCGTGCGGCAGAAGGCCCTTGAAAAGTCCAATGTGGATCTTGTGGGCAGCATGACGGATATGATTCTCACGCAGAGAGCCTACCAGGTCAATGCCAAGAGCGTGACGACAGCAGACGAGATGCTGGAAGTCATCAATACCATACTCTAGAATTTCAAGGCTGCAGGTGAATGAAGATGATGGAAGTAAGGCCCATTACATCCGAGGAGCTTTCCTCAGCCATAGACCTTAAAGTCCGATGCTGGCAGGAAGAGCTGGCTGGAATTATGGACCATGAATTAAGCTTTGCGCAAGAGCTCAGTTTTTTTGCTGAATGGGCGGAAAGTGAAAAGGAATATGAGGATCGCAGAATCCTTCTCGGAGCATTTCAAAATGGGAAGCTTCTTGGAGCAGCCTTCGGTTCATTTGCTGAACTGGAGGATGCGGAAAATGCCATGGAACTGAACGGTCTCTGGGTCGAGGAAGAATATCGGGGGAAGGGAATCTCGCTAAGCCTTCTTAAAGCCCTCATACGAGAGTATCTGGACTTGGGTAGAGACAAGATGGTGGTCTATAGCCATCACTTCGCACCGTCCAATCAGTATTACAGGAAGCTCCATGGAGAAATGATTCGTCAGGAGAAGCAGCTGGATGGGCAGCTGCTTGTGGATGTGTTTCTCCATCCGCTGAACCTACTTGATAGGAAGCTCAGCGAAATGGTTCTGAAACATGGAGAAGAGATTGATGAACCATAGATTCCGACCATAAGTGATGAATAGGCACATAATTGAAGAGGGACCCTCCTATACCGATAGGAGGGTCCCTCTGTTTCACTGAAAGGATGATGGACGGATGGGGGAGAACTTCGTCTTTCATTCCGACAGTGCTGTTGTCTGGTGGGATGATCTGGCCTCGAATACTTGAAGCCGAAAGAAAAGCGTTCCATGCGAACGCTTTTCTGGTTTTATGGAATGCAAAGAGGCGCAGATCTTAGATCAGGTGCCGCTACTGCTCCGTTTTTTCTCATTGCTTTCAGGAGAAAGAACTTCCAGGAGGTCATCCAGTGATTTCAGAATCACAGCCACATCATACTGGGGATTGTCGAGGTCTCTGAAGGTACTAAGGAGCGTGCTTTCTTTGCAGAGTTCATGGCAGCTGCTCTCAATGCCTGTAAGGGAAACCTTTCTCTGGTCGGTCTCACAGATATGGCTTTCGATATAGCCAAACTCGATGAGTTTCCGGATGGCTTTGGATGCCATGCTTTTCTTCATGCCGAGTCTGTCACAGACGCTCTGAAGATCGGTATGGGGATTGTTCTTCACATCCAACACGATCATGAGTTCAGAAGGGTTCAGGTCTTCTTCTCTGGCGATGTCTGCAAGTCTTTCGCCCATAAGATGATTGATTTTCAGAAGCTTTGTGTAAAGTGCATCCATGATTTTAAAATCCATGGTTCCATCCTCCTTTTCAGATGCTGCCTGGGGATACGGATCAGCAGGATCCGTATTTCTGCGCAGACAAGCTTTGAAGCCATCCGGCATTCAAAGCTTGCTGCATTATCATGATGTTATTATATAGCCGATCTGTCAACTTTTCAACTAAAAGCCTGAGAGAGGGAGCTCCGATTCTCTTATCCCTCGGTATCCACTTCCAGTCGGATCTTGATGTGAGAAGGGTCATAGAGATACTCTCCGCCCTCTTCCATGAAGGTATCCACCTGGGCGTTTTCCAGTCTCCTCTTCAGGGAAAGATATTCCTCTCTGCCGGAAAGGACCAGAGTGTAGTAGTCCAGACCTGCCGCATCTTCCGGAGCAGAAAGATCTGTCTGCCTCCAGGAGTTGAATGCGACCACATGATACTGCTCTTCTTCAAGACCCACATCACCCATGAAGAAATTCTTCATCATAAGCCCCTCGGCGAAGCCGATGACATCTCTGTAGAAGGCCAGCATGTCGGATAGGTCTGTTCCGTACAGGTGGATGTGGCCCATCTCCATGTCTGCCAGCGGGGTCTCCAGTGCTTCATTCTCCGGCAGGGTTTTGTAGAGCTCTTCAAGATCTAGAGGGTCTCTTCCGTCTGTCAGGGTGCCATCGGTATAGAGAAACTTCAGATCTCCGTCGACGGTCACATAGTTTCCTCTTTCTCCGGTTCGCACATAAAGCTCAATGTCATTGCCTTCCAGGTCCTTCAGATAGGTGGTCTTCGACATGCCATGGTCTGTGGGAGCGTTGGGATAGTCCAAGGAAAAGAGCCAGGCGATGGCTTTGGCCAGCTCTTTTTCACTTGGATACAGTAGAGCGAAGTGATACATTCCGGTCGTGTTCTGATATCTTTTCAGGTTCTCTACCCGCTTAAGATGGAGCAGAGGCTTTCGGGTATCCCCCAGCACGGCATGGTCTTCACTTTCTTCATGAACCGTCATCTTCAGCACTTCGCGATAGAACGCAACCTGCTCTTTCAGATGCTTCACTTTGAGATGGACCAGCCCCAGACGGGTTTTATTCGACAGTGCGGCCTTGCCGGTGGTGTAGGGTATTTGCTTCAATCAGCTCACCTTCCTGATGGTTTTGAATGCCTTGGACCATAGAATGACTTCATCCAGCATGGCATTGGCGTTCACTTCGTGATAAGGAGCTGGCTTGAATACGGAGAAGTCTTCAAAGTCTGTCATGAGGGAGAAGGAGACCATGGTTCTTACGGAAGCCAGAGAACGCTCCGCGTTGATGCCCCTCAGTGACTGAATGGCAAAGGAACCGCCCAGTCCGCCGTATCCCACATATCCTACAGCCTTGTTTCTGATTTCTCCATCCAGATAATCCAGCGCATTCTTGAATGCACCACCTACTGAGCGGTTGTATTCAGGAGCGACAAATACGTATCCGTCGAAGGAAGCGATCTTTCCAAGCCATGCGCCGACGGCGGCCATCTGCTCTTCTGTAGCGGGTCCTCCTAGGAAGGGAAGGTTATAGTCTTTCAGATCCACCAGTTCATACTCCACGTCTTCCTCTTTTCTGCTGATGGCAAAGTCATACATCCACTTTCCTACGGCCGATCCATTTCTGCCTTCTCTAACGCTACCTACTATAATTCCTATTTTCATGATGTTCCTCCATAAGTTTTATTTTTATTAATTAGTCCACTTTTCAACTAACTTGAATTCATCATACAACAGATTAGTCCACTTTTCAACTATTTTTCAAAAAATACTGCAGAAATATTTCTGAAATCATAGAAAATGCCGCTGCAGTACCATTTTTCATGGTGCTGCAGCGGCATATCTCTACAATTCGTGTTCTGAAGTAGATCAGGCTCTTAGGGAATTATGATTTATTCTATTTGAATGAACGGAATCAGATGATTTTCTTCAGTTCGGAAAGGTGATTCACCACAAGGGAGGAGTTTATTTCGATATCCTTGAGAAGCCTCTCAGCCGCTTCGATGTTTCCGGATTCATACGCTTCGATGGCTTTCTTTGCACCTTTGTGAATATCGATGTGAGGTTTCTCAATACCCACTACAAGGCTCTTCACGTTATGCACACTTAGATCAAGGGTTGCGATCCATTTACCGAGTCTGCAGGAAGAATGATCTCCTACAGTGCTTGTATCAAGGGTCACATATCCGAGAATCATGTTATAGATTCTCCATTTCCACATGAGATGGTCTGTGATGGCCAGATCTATAAGAGTTTTCGGATCTTTTGTACTGGCATAGGCCAAAGCGTTGAGTCGGACTTCATCGATTCTCTGAGAAATGTCATAGAAAGACTGACCGGTATGATGAGCCTTCTCCTTCAGGACTGCAGATTTTTCATTGATTTCCATGATGTTGGCTGCAATTTCCTGAGTGGTGGCCGTCTGTTCTTCCACATTGGCGGAAATGGAAGTGAAGCTTGATTCTACGGTGCTCATGATACCGCTGATCTGGAAGATGCCACTGGTGGCTTCATTGATGGAATCTCTGGAATCAGCGAAACTATTGACCACACGATCGATTTCGCTGGAAGCGCGTTCGATTTTCTCGTTCAGTCCATCGACGATCTTTCTTATGATGTCTACCTGCTCTTTGGTGCTTTCTGCCAGTTTCTTGATCTCATTGGCCACTACGGCAAAACCGCGTCCGTTTTCACCAGCCCTTGCGGCTTCAATGGAAGCGTTCAGAGAGAGAAGATTGGTCTGGTCCGCCACGGATTTGATGACGTTGACCAGTTCGTTGATCTTCACTGTTTCTTCTGTGACTTCAGCCATGATTCCTTTGACACCGTCAATCTCGCTGATGTTTTCTTCCACACCGGAGAAGGTCTTCTCCACCTTGTCCAGTGCCGCATCGGTCTCGCGGCTAGCTGCTCTCATGTTGTCACTGGACTTCTGGACAAAGTTTGAGATATCCTCTGTGGCCGCCGCCATTTCTTCGCTGCTGGCAGCAACGGTCTGGATCATTTCCGCCTGGGCGTTGGCATCCATAATCATCTCTCTGACATAATCAAGACTGGTCATATACTGCAGAAGATCATTGACCACACTCATGGTCGATACAATGCACTTCTCCTTGTCTTCGAGAATATCCTGATGTCTGTTCTGATCAGAATTATTCTGCGCAGCCGCCTGCAGCTGACCTTCTGTTTCTTTTGTGGCTCTCTTTTTCTTGAACATCGTTTCCTCCATGATGAGTCATCTATTTCGTTGCATGTGAACAAAGAAGCATTT
Organism: Proteiniclasticum aestuarii; assembly: GCF_017368455.1. GTDB lineage: Bacteria > Bacillota > Clostridia > Clostridiales > Clostridiaceae > Proteiniclasticum > Proteiniclasticum aestuarii. The sequence goes on from NZ_JAFNJU010000007.1 coordinate 109,366, forward strand.
TCGTTTCCTTTGCTTCAAGAATTCCTGTCACATGTCTTCTCTACCTTATTACTATCGGCTGATTTTCGGAGAATGTAAGATTATTTGGGAGATTTTTTAGAATTGAGCAGGGGGCATACCACGACTAGTGCGTGAGATGCCTTATAATGAGCAAATGAGGTTTTTTGATCTGTTTCTTGTTAAATGATTGATCAAAAGCGTGTTTCTCCTTGAAGTTTCAGGAAGTGTTATCTTGAGCAGGTGCTTCTTTGAGTGGATGATTTCTTATCGAGGGTAACAGAACATGATTAGTTGATACACTATAAGGGCCATGCTGAATTCTTCCACTAATCATAGTCATACTTCGAACGGAACCGGTGTACTACTTCAGCGAGAGACTATGGGCGTGCAGAAGGCATAAGAAGAGATGATAGATATCACTATGTGATTTCATGATAAATACTTCCCACCTGAACTTAAAGAATGGATAACACCGTCGATATAGTAAAGAGTAATGATAATGAATTATGAGCAATAATTCGAGAACATACAAAAGATGTAAGGTGGGACAACGCTATGAAAATCAAATGGAAAATCGCATTAACCTCATTCACGCTGATTCTGATCCTGACAGTATCCATTCTCTGGACGACCCAGGGGCGGATGGGGGATCTCTTCAGTCAGGAAACCAGAAAAGAGCTGGAAAACTATTCCAAAATCGGCGCTACTCAGTTGGACTCCTACTATCCAGGTCAGTGGTCGCTGAAAGATGGCGTGCTCTATAAGGGAAATGCGAAAATCAATGAGAACTACGACTTTGTAGATGATTTTACCAATGGCACCCAGATTCTGGCGACACTTTTTGCAGTGGATACCAGAGTGTCCACAAGCATCAGAGGAGAAGACACTAAAAGAGTAGTGGGAACAAAGGCTTCAGAAGAAGTGGTCCAGAAGGTCCTTGTGGAGGGGGAAGTCTACTCCGGTCATGCGGACATTTTAGGAACTTCTTCTCAGACCTATTATGTACCCATCCGAAATGGAGCCAACGAAGTCATCGGCATGTGGTTTGTAGGAGTCTATACGGATGTGAAGAATGAAGCGTTGACAACCATCATGTACTTTATCTTAGGACTTGCTCTTCTGTTTCTTGTGCTGGGTTTTGTCTTTTCCTATATGCTCGGAAAGAATATCGCCAGAGGAGTAGGCTACAGCCAGAATCATCTGAAAGAAATGGAACAAGGAAACTTTAGGTTCGATATTCCTGAAAATCTCCTGAAGAAGAAAGATGAAGTAGGAGACATGGCCAGATCCTCCAGCCATATGAAGGAGAAGATTGCGGGTATCATCAAAGGCATTCAGAAAGAATCCAAAGCGTTGAAAGGAATCGGCGTGCAGTCAGCGGAGCGAACGGAGATGATCCACTATAATATTCAGGATATTTCTGCAACTACGGAGGAGCTATCCGCCAGCATGGAGGAAACCTCCGCTGCATCGGAAGAAATGACGGCTTCCGCCGATGAAGTGATGAACCTGGTGGAGAACATGCAGGATAAGACCGTAAGGGGCAGTGCGTTCTCAGAAGATATCAAAAGCCGTGCGGAAAAACTGAGGGAAGCTGCTGTTTCCTCCCAGAAGAATGCAAAGGACATCTATGAGGAGACCAATCAGAACCTTCGGGAATCCATCCGTAAAACCAGTGCCATCAATGAAATCAAGGAGCTCTCCCAGACTATTCTTGCCATCACTTCCCAGACGAACCTTCTTGCACTGAATGCATCCATAGAAGCTGCACGCGCCGGGGAAGCGGGAAGAGGCTTTGCGGTAGTTGCAGATGAAATCCGTGTGCTGGCAGAAAACTCCAAGGAAGCGGTTTCAAAGATCAACGACATCACCTACAATGTCTCCGATGCAGTGAGTGGTGTAGTGAGGGATGCGGAAAGGCTTCTTGCGTTCATGGACAACAATGTGATCGGAGACTATGAGATGCTGGTGACTACCAGTGAGCAGTATAATGAGGATGCCAACAAGGTCAAAAATATGGTTCATGAAATCAGCGAAATAGCGGATATTCTTCTTGGCTCCATGGAGCAGATCAGAAGTGCCATCATGGATGTTACTAGAGCTGCTTCCGAAGGGGCAGAAGGCTCTTCACAGATTGCCCAGAAGATTTCTGATATTGCCATCCAGACCAACGATATTGTAAGTCTTTCTCTTGAGAGCAGAGGCAGTGCGGAAAAGATGGATGAAAGTATTGGCTTTTTTCAGATTTAGAGAATTGTAGAAATCTGAATCAGAAGTGAAAAAATGAAGCATAGAGGATCCCGGATCAGGACTGAAAAGCAGTTCCGATTCGGGATTCTTGCGATAAGGTGAATAATACGTATAATATTTCGACATCAGCAATGAGTAGTGTAAGAACCTTCACCGAACTTGCCATAAGCAAGACTATAAAGCCCTAATAAATTCGCGGAATATCATACCATTATGTATTATAATAATCCGATTTCAAGGTACGCTGTGAAAAACTATGATAGAATATAAACGAAGTTTTACTTGTAGATAATAAAGAAAGGTGATGAGAGATGACGTATAGGATCAGTGAGCAAGAGACTGAAATGATTTCCAGAAGATATAAAATCATCCTTTCCATCCTGGCAGGGCTTATAGGCGTTGCGGGTCTTTTTTTATCCATCCGCCTGGATTTCGGCGGGTCTAGACTGAATTTCGTGTGGAGCATCGGGATGCCTCTTCTTGTGAGCCTTTCCTGGGGACCCTGGTATGGCCTGCTCAGCGCAGTGGCTGGAGGCACTTTTCTCTATCCTTTCATTCTGGGGTTTTCCAACGGATGGGCCTCCATTGTACCGTCTCTGTCCTTTCTTATATGGATCGTTCTCCATGGAAAAGGAGCCCAGTGGAGGAACCGCGGGAAAAGTTTCCGGAATAATCTTTATGTACTCCAGATGGTGTATGCCCTGATCCGGTGGCTGCTTTACATGACTTTATTTCCACTGCTTCTTCAATGGAATCCTCCTGTCTGGAATCCGGAGGCGTTGACGCAGATCAGCCAAAGCATTCTGATGCTTTTCGCGGTGCGAGGCATCATCATGGAATCGGTGCTTCTGGCAGTGTGTGAGGCCATGCTCCTGCTTCCACCAGTCCGAAGGGTCTTCAGAGGGAAGAGCGGCTCTTCCAGCAGATACAGCATGAGAATCATGGGTGGCATGGTTGCCTTCGGGCTTCTGTTCATCCTGTTCATTCTTTTCATACAGAATGCCATCATCGAAGGGAAAACCCTGGCCCAGTGGTTTTATCCTCCGGATGATAAAACCGGACTGACACTCTTTCTCTCTGTGATTCTGTTCATCATCATGGGAGGCATAGCCGTCCGCTATTTTCAGCAGGCGCTTGAAAATCAGGCGTCTCTCAGGAAGAGCGAGAAAAAGTATATGACGATTTTCGAGAGCATCCATGACCTGTATTTTGAAACCACAGGAAAAGGAGAAATTCTCATTGTCTCTCCCTCTGTGAAGGGGATTCTCGGATATGAGGCAGAAGAGCTTCTGACTATGAATATCCATGAACTCTATATGGATCCTTCTGTGCGGGAAGAGCTTCTTTCCCTTCTTGAGAAAGAGAGGGAAGTCAATAATTTTGAAGTGGTGATGCTCGGAAAGGATGGAGAAAAACATTATCTGTGGCTCCATGCAAGACTGGAGAGGCAGCAGGAAAGCGAGAAGATCATCTCTGTGGGGAGAGATGTCACAAACTATCAGCATGCCATGATGGAAGTGCAGAAGCTGAATCGTGAACTGAGCCAGAGAGTAGAGGAGAGGACTAAGGAGCTGCAGAAAGCAGTCTCGGAGCTGGAAGGGTTTTCCTACACCATTTCCCATGATCTGAAATCCCCGCTGAAAGCCATTGACGCATACACGATGATGATGCAGGAGGAACTGAGTGAAGCGCTTTCGGGAGAATCTCTGGATATGATGAATCAGATCCGGAAAACAACCAGTGAGATGGTCGAGCTCATCAATCAGCTGCTTCAGTATGCCCTGGTGGCGAAGAAGGAACTGACGATGGAAAAGCTGTCTGTGGCGGAGGAGATGCTTTCGGTATATGAGGAGCAGCTGGCAGGAAACAGCCACCGTAACATCCTCCTGAAGATGGAGAAGTCCCTGCCACACCTATGGGCGGATCGGATACTCTTTCGGCAGGTTCTGCGCAATGTGCTTTCCAATGCAGTGAAATTCACATCCACAAGAGAGCAGGCGATAATAGAGGTATGGGCGGAAGTGATGGATACACACTACACGCTATTCATCCGTGATAATGGGGTGGGCTTTGATATGAATCACGCAGGAAAGCTCTTCGAGGTGCTGCAGCGCATGCACTCTAAAGAAGAGTTTGAAGGCACTGGAATCGGACTGGCCACGGTGAAAAAGATCATGCAGAAGCATGGCGGAGAGGTGTTTATGGAAGGGCAAGTCGATGGGGGTGCAGTGGTGCAGCTGATATTTCCGAGAAAGGGGAGCGAAGAGACATGATGAGAAGCTTTAAAGTCATGATTGCAGACGACATGGAGGTGTTTCGAAGACAGATCCGGCGTCTGCCCTTCTGGAAGGAAGAGACGCCCTTTGAACTGGTGGCAGAGGCCTCTGATGGGGTGGAAGCCTTGAAGTTTCTTCAGAAGACGCCCGTGGATCTGCTCATCACAGACATAAAAATGCCCAGAATGGATGGCCTGGCTCTATTAAAAGAAGTACGGTCTCAGAACCTTGCAGCATGTGTGGTGTTCCTCAGTGATTATGCGGAGTTTTCCATTGCCAAAGAAGCCATTCAGTACGGCATCTTTGATTATCTTGTGAAGCCGGTGAAGGAAGAGGAGATGAGCGCGCTTCTTGAGAAAGTGCAGGCTTATCTGGAGAAGGCGGAGCAGGAAGCGCTGGAGAAAAGAAAGCTCAAAGAGAGGATTCTGGAGAGTGTTTCCCTTTACTATCCCACAGCAGGCACAGCAGAGATCATCCGAATCATACTGAAAGGCAACGGAGATCTCAAAGCAGAAGTGCATGACCTTATTCAGACCACTTTTGAGGCCTTAGGGAAGGATCTGGTGAGAACCGGGCTGGTTCTGGATCAGGTTCTTGTGGAAGTTCTGGAAAGGATGGAGGAAGAAGTGCTTTGGATTCAGACTCTTTATCCACTGACCTCTTTCTACAGAAGAAAGCCTTCCAGAACGGCCGATATGGACTCTATGGAGAGAGAGCTTCAGGAAGTTTTTGGCAGGATTTCGGGAAAGATTCGTTATCTTGTGTCACCAGAGGATGAAAATTCGCTGATTTCGGACCTTCAGCAGTTTATTCTTCTTCATGTCGAAGAGCGCCTGACCCTGGACCGGCTGGCAGAAGAATTCTTTCTCACGAAGAACCATCTGGGAGAGGTGTTTAAAGAAAAGACGGGCATGACCCTTGGAGCGTATATGCTGCGGGCGAAGATCCAGCGGGCCAAAGTGCTGCTTCAGGAGGATCTGAGAGCCTATGAGATTGCAGAGCGGCTTGGATACCAGAGTGCGGAATATTTTGCGAAGCAGTTCAAGAAAGCCACGGGAGAAACTCCTTCAGAATACAGAAGAAGAATAGACGAAAAAGGCGAAGATTGATTGTGAAATAACAATCCTGTTTTTATAGGGGTTCCATCCTTGTTTTGTCCATGTTGCCCGGAAGATAATCCGAGTATGATAAATATGTAGCAAGAACAGGAAAAATGCAAAAGCAGATAAGGAGAACCGCATATGAAAATCAGAATGAACATTCTTAAAGGTATAGCAAGCCTCAGTGTACTGGCGCTGGTCACAGGATGCGCGGCAAAGGAAGCCCCACCTGCAGAAACCCCTACTGCAGAAGAGAAGCCTCAGGCTGAAGTGGCTGAGTCCGCGGACTGGAGTATCCAGCCAAAACTGGGACTGGTCAAAGGCGACTACTTCCGTGTGGAAGAGCGTTTCAGACAGGGCCATCTGGGTATACTGGAAGTGGTGAAAAGCGGCGAGGAAATCGTTCACGTGGAGTTCAATGAAATGACACGTCCCAATTATTACAACCGTTTCTACCAGAACGTGCCTAAGCGTATGTCCGAGTACAACTTTGACATGAAGGATAAGAAAGGCGCTGCCTGGATCGAGAGTGTTCTTCTGGTGGAGAAGCAGATGATGGAAGAGCAGAGACTCACCGGAGAGTTTGATGTGGTATCTGGTGCATCCAACAGCATCAATCAGTCCATGCTTCCTCTGGCTGAAAAGCTCACTGCTCTGATGGAAGAGCCTGCTTCAGAGCAGTATTATGCCATCTCCGAGAAACTGGAGGGCGGACTTACGGGACGGCTGCAGGTGACGCTCAAGGACAAGAAGATCACGTCAGTGAGATATGATGAGATCTTTGCGGATGCGGCGGCGGATATAGAGTCAGCAGCGCAGAAGAAGTATTTCGGTCTGTCCAAATATGATTCCGTCAGATATGATGAACCGTCAAGAATCGGATTCAATGTGCAGATGGATGCGCTGAACGCGAAAGTGATAGAGACCCAGGATCTTCTGGATCTCAGTGAACTTCCTGCCATTGATGAGAGCGGAAATTATGCTTCCAGCGGATTCACTGTGAGAAACGGTGCCTGGGACAATTATCTCAAGCTTGCAGGTACGCTTCTGGAAGAAATGAAAGCAGATGGCAATTTCTAAACAATTGATATAGATTAACTACGCAAAAATGCACTGAAGCAGTTCAGTGCATTTTTTGCGCCTAAATGAATGTTTCAAGAGACCATGGATAAAAGAATCCCGAATCAGCACTGGATCACCAGTTCCGATTCGGGATTCGTGTTTATTGAATGGGGAACTACTTCGCCATGAGGGCCAGTGCCAGAGCACCTTTGATGCCGGACTCTGCGCCCAGGGACGGTGTGACGATGTAGCTGTCAAGACTGCTCAGCTGATCGGTCTTGATGTATCCATTCAGCTTCTTCTCAAGGATCTGCCTGATTTCAGGCAGCATATGGGTTCTTGCCATGACGCCTCCGCCCAGAACGATCTTTGTGGGGGATAGGACCAGAATATAGCTCATAAGGGCTTCTGCCATGTATTCGGCGATGAAGTGGAAGGATTCATGATCGTCTGGGATGTCGATGCCTTTCATGCCGGTTCTTCCTTCGTTGGCCGGTCCTGCCGCAAGGCCTTCCAGGCAGTTCTCATGATAAGGGCAGGCGCCATTGTAAGTATCTCTTGGGTTCTTCGTGACAAGAACATGGCCCATTTCCGGATGAAGCATGCCGTTGTGGATTTTTCCGCCAATGACATATCCCCCACCGATGCCTGTACCCACAGTGATATAGAGCAGGGTGTTTTCCTTCTCGTAGGCGCCGAAGGTGACTTCTCCAAGGGCAGCGCCGCTGACATCTGTGGAGATCTCCACTGGAACCTTCAGGTTCTTCTTCAGATTGCCTAGGATATCATAATCCGACCAGGCAAGCTTGGGGGTGGAGGTGATGTAGCCGTACTTCTCTTTCTCCTTATTCAGTTCCAGAGGACCGAAACATCCTATGCCAAGGGCTTCAATGTTCTTGTCTCTGAAGAATGCATAGATCTCCGGCATGGTTTCCTCCGGAGTTCTGGTGGGGATGGATAGTTTCTCTTTGAGTTCGCCTTTTTCGTTGCCGACTGCCAGAACGAATTTGGTTCCGCCTGCTTCAATTGCACCTAAAATCATTTTTTATTACCTCCTGATGGTTTGTTTTACGATCTGTTACAGTTCACGTTCTTTTTCATCTTCTTATTACTATAGTCTTTCAAGTTGCCGACTCTGTCAATGAGATACTGTGAGATTTCTTTCGCTGGGGGCAAAATAACAGTGACTATAACATTACAAGTGTTTATATAAATATATTTAATTACTTCAATGTTTAGGTTATGCTAGAAGAAAGAGGTGATTATATGAAGTATTATACGATTGGTGAATTTGCAGAGCTAATAGGTAAAAATGCTCAAACATTAAGAGAGTGGGATAAAAAGACTTGTGTAAAGCACACCATATATCTCCAACTGGCTACAGATACTATTCTCAGGAACAGCTAAATCATTTCTTAGGCATAAGAGGTGTTGAAGTTAAAAATAGAAGGATAATAGGATACTGAATGAGCTAATAGATTTGATCACTGATACAGAGGTTGAGAAAATAGTCATTCTATACAAGGATAGGTTATTAAGATTTGGGTTTGAGTTGGTAGAGAATTTATGTGAAAAGTAGGGTACTACTATTGAAATAATAGACAACACCGAAAAAACTGAGGAGGAGCTAGTTGAGGATCTAATTCAAATTGTGACTGTATTCAGCTGTAGGCTTCAGGGAAAGAGAGCAAATAAGGCAAAGAAGATGATTAAGGAGTTGTTAGAGAATGATTTTGGGGAGGAAAGTTAGGCTATTTCCTAGTGAAGAGCAGGAGAAGGCCTTATGGAGATCTGCTGGCACTGCTAGGTTTGTGTATAATTGGACTTTAGCGAGACAAGAAGAAAACTATAACAATGGAAATAAATTCATTTCTGACAATGATTTGAGGAAAGAGATTACTCAGGTGAAGAAGGAAGATGAGTACAGGTGGTTAAGTGAGGTTTCAAACAATGTAGCAAAGCAGGCAGTAAAAGATGCCTGTGCTGCTTACAAGAGGTACTTTAAGAAGGTGTCTGAAAAACCGAAGTTTAAGAGTAGAAAAAGGTCAAAGCCTTCATTTTACAATGACAATATGAAAATTAAATTCAGGGAGAGCAGTGTATTATTAGAGAAGGTTGGTTGGGTAAGTATAGAGAAAAATCAGATTCCATTAGGGAAGAAGTACAGTAACCCCAGAGTTTCCTATGATGGGAAATACTGGTATATAGCTGTTGGAGTAGAAATGGAAAAGCCTGAGTTAGAATTGACTGGTGAGAGCTTAGGTATTGATGTTGGGATTAAAGACCTGGCAGTATGTTCTAATGGGAAGGTATATAAGAATATAAACAAAAGTAAAGGGATGAGGAAGAAGGAGAAGAAGCTACGTAGGTTACAGCGTCAGGTGTCCAGGAAATATGAGATGAATAAGAGCGGAGAAAAGTTCGTAAAAACCAGTAACATAGTGAAACTGGAGAAGCAAATTAAGTTGGTTCATAGGAAAATTAGTAATAAAAGAAATAACTATTTGCACCAGACGACAAGTGAGATCGTGAAAACCAAACCATCTCGAGTTGTTATGGAGACTCTTAATATTAGAGGTATGATGAGTAATAGACACTTAGCAAAGGCTATTGGTAAGCAAGGCTTATACGAGTTCAGAAGGCAGCTGAAGTATAAGTGTGAGTTTAATGGGATAGAATTTGTAGAGGCTGATACCTGGTATCCATCATCCAAGACCTGTAGTGAGTGTGGGCATGTAAAAACAAGACTGTCACTATCAGAAAGGACTTATATCTGTGAGGAATGTGGCTGTGTTATAGACAGGGATTATAACGCTAGCATAAATCTTTCGAGATATGGATTAGCAGCATAATCACCTGAAAGATAGCTGTTAATATGTACCATGCGTTGTATGGGAATTTACGCCCTTGGAGTGTTATATCAAACGAAAGTAGCCTAGGCGAAATCGGACACGATGAATGGGGAATTAAACAAAACTATAGAGTTCTATAATGTTTTGGCAACGGTTATTGGTGGGATACATGCTTTGTGGTATGATTATTCTAAATACAATAGGCAAAGGGGGTGTAGGGAAATGGTTACAATCAATGATATCGCGAAGCTTGCCGGGGTTGCCAAGAGCACGGTGTCCAGGTACCTCAATGGAGGGTCAGTGAGCCGGAAAACCAAGGAAACACTGGACCGGATCATCGCGGAGACGGATTATGTGCCCAACACTTTTGCCCAGAGCCTGAAGATCAAAAAATCCAATCTGGTGGGCACCATCATTCCAAGACTCAATTCCTATGCCACCAACGAAATTCTGGGCAGTGTGGACCGGGCGCTGAAGGAGAAGAACTATCAGCTGCTCATCACCAATACGGACCAGGATGTGGACCGGGAGGTGGAGAACCTCTATGCGCTGTCCAGGCAGAAAGTGGCCGGCATCATCCTTCTTGCCACGGTAGTGACCAAAGCCCATCGGGAAGCCATCAGTAAGATCGGTATTCCTGTGATCCTTCTGGGCCAGAGAAGCGATGCCACCTACGCCATCGTCCATGATGAGCTGGATGCGGGATATCATATCGGAAAGCATGCAGTGGAGCTGGGTCATAAGGAGGTGCTCTATGTGGGAGTCACGGAAACCGATGAAGCCGTAGGCAGACTTCGTAAAAAGGGTGTACTGGATGGACTTTCCCTATCCGATGATGTCCATGTGGAGGAAGTCGTGGTGGATTTCAACTACGACAAAGCCTTCCAGTTTCTGAAGGATTATCTCAAGGGCTCCAAGGCCACCTACATCATCTGCGCCACAGACAACATTGCCATAGCCGCCTACAAGGCTTCGGTGTCTTTAGGGAAGAGCGTGCCTGAGGATGTATCTGTTTCAGGCTTCGGCGGGTATTCCATCACAGATCTCATTTCTCCTTCCATCACCACGGTGAAGTATGCCTACAAGGAGATGGGAAAGATTGCGGTGGAGAATCTTCTGCGCATCATAGAGGGAGAGGAGATTCCAAGAAGAATCACCTTAGGATGCGAGTTTCTGCCCAAGGAATCCACCATCGCAAGAAAATAGTGAATTTGAGGATCTGAAGTGAGTTGCTTCAGGTCTTTTTTTCATGCCTTTCTTAGAACGAATGGGAATCCTGAAGCGGAGTCGTTCTTAAAATGGAAATCTGCTGAAACCGGTCCTCGATATGGAAGATGGAGTGTGAATCTGTTAATTTTTCCTGATACCCTTTACAAACGGAAAAGTATCCGCTACAATAATATCAATTAGAACCGGTTCCAATAATCAGAAAATAACACAAACGGAGGAGCATTGCAATAGGGTCCAGGAAATCCTTTACAAAACAGACAGAATACCATGTTGCAAGAGTTGTATCTCATTCATTAGGAGTGAGATACAGCAAGAACATAAGAGCTAGACAGACGAAATCATATATACAGATATTTTAATGGAACCGGTACGAATATCAAGAGCAATCTTGAGGAAGCTGCTGCTACTTATACCAATCATTAGGAGGAAAGAAAATGAAACATGAAAAGTCGATTCAAGACATCCTTGCTGCAGTGGGTGGAGAAGACAACATCAAGAACTTCGAGCATTGCGCCACCAGACTGAGAATCATTCTGAAGGACAACAGCAAACTGGACAAGGATAAAGCGGAGAACGTCACTGGAAGCAAGGGCTATTTCTTCAATACCGGACAGCATCAGTTCATCTTCGGTACGGGAAAGGTCAATGAGATTCATGCGGAGTTTACGCAGATGACGGATAAGGACACCAGCACAACCTTCAAGGAAGATGTCTACTCCAATATGAATACCGGGCAGAAGATCGTAAGAACCCTGGCGGATATTCTGATTCCTCTGATTCCGGCTCTGGTCACCACGGGACTGCTCATGGGTCTTCGAGGACTGCTTCTGGAACTGGGTGTGAATTTCACGCCGACCATGCTGAGTCTGTTCCAGATGCTGACTGATACAGCCTTTGCCTTCCTGCCTGTACTGATTGCTTACAGCGCCACCAAGAAGTTCGGAGGAAATCCCATCATCGGTATCGTTGTAGGTCTTATGATGGTTGCACCTCAGCTTCCTAATGCCTGGGCAGTGGCTGGCGGCAACGCAGAGCCTCTGGCATTCAGCCTCTTTGGTATCGATATTCCTCTGGTGGGTTATCAGGGGTCCATCATTCCGGCCATCGTGGCAGGACTGCTGGTTGCGAAGATCGAGAAGAAGCTAAGAACTTTCGTGCCTCAGATGATTGACCTGGTGGTGACACCGTTTCTGACCCTGACCATCACCATCTTCCTGATGCTCTTCATCTTAGGGCCCATTACTCATACCATGGAGATCTGGGTCACAGACTTCATCGTCATGCTGATTCAAGCGCCACTAGGCATCGGATACATCATCTATGCAGGCCTTCAGCAGGTGCTGGTCATCACAGGACTGCATCATTCTCTGTCCATCATCGAGCTTCAGCTGCTGGCTGATACGGGCACCAACGTTCTGAATCCGCTGGGTACCGCCAGCATGGCCGGACAGTTCGGTGCAGCCATCAGTGCGGCGCTGATCATGAAGGACAAACTGAAGAAGTCCAATGCACTCTCTTCCACCACCTCCACCTTGTTTGGAATCACGGAGCCTCTTCTCTTTGGTGTGAACCTGAGAAGTCTTAGAATCTTCATTTCCGGAATCGTCGGTGGAGCAGTGGGTGGACTGGTCACCTACATCTTCGGACTTACTGCTACAGGCATGGGCATCACATTCATCCCTGGACTTCTCCTATACACCAATTCAGCGGCATCCATGATCCAGTATCTTCTGGTCATTGCAGCAGCCTTTGGTACAGGATTCCTGGTTGTAAGACTTCAGAGTAAGAGAATTTCAAAGGATCTCAACGTTGCGTGAGAAGGATAAAGCAGTGCACTCTTCAGTGGATATAGAGGAGAAGGGAAACATGAACAAAAGAAACAATATAAGTGGAGCCATGGACTTTCATGTGCTCCCCCCGAAAGGGCTTCTCAATGACCCAAACGGGCTCGTTCACTACAAGGGAACCACCCATATCTTCTTTCAGTGGAATCCCCATGAGACAGACCACAGCTATAAGTGCTGGGGGCATGCCACCACGGAAGATCTCATCCGCTATACCTATCATGAGGCGGCGCTTCTGCCGGAAGAATGGTATGAGAAGAACGGATGCTACTCCGGTAGCGGTCTGGTTCATGAAGACAGGCTTTATCTTTTCTATACGGGAAATGTAAAGAATGAGAAGGACGAGCGGGAAAGCTACCAGTGCGTGGCGGTATCGGAGGACGGATTTCACTTTGAAAAGCTGGGACCGGTGATCCGGGACATTGAAGGATATACGGCTCATGTGAGAGACCCCAAGGTCTTCCAGCATGAGGATGGACTGTTCTACATGGTGCTGGGTGCCCAGAGAGAGGACCTCACTGGGGACACCATCATTTTCCGGTCAGAGGATCTTCTGAAGTGGGATTTTCTGGGCTCGCTTTTGGAGGAAAAGGAAGATCTCGGCTACATGTGGGAGTGTCCGGATCTCATAAATCTTAAAAATAAGAGTGTATTCATCTTTTCTCCCCAGGGGCTGGAGCCTGAAGGGGAGAAATACAGGAATATTTTCCAGACAGGATACTATACGGGCACCTTTCAGAATGGCGTCTTCAGAAAAGACGATCACGACTTTACCGAAATGGACCGGGGCTTTGAGTATTACGCACCCCAGAGCTTTGACTACCCGGATGGAAGGATTCTTTCCATGGGCTGGATGGGTACCATGGAGAAGGAGAAGGAAGAGGCACTGCCTACGGTGAAGGGCGGATGGGTGCATCATTTATCCATCCTCAGAGAGCTGAGCCTGTCTTCTGATGGAAGACTCCTCCAGAAACCTGTAAGAGAGCTTGAAAGCGCTCGGGAGAGGGTCTTAGAGGAGAAGAGAGACAGCATTAGGGTAGAGATTGAAACCCCCTTTGAGGTGAACCTGAAGGCATCAGATAAAATGAAAAGACTGGAACTACGCTATGGAGGAGATCTGAAGCTAAACTTAGACGGTTCTAGTTTCAGAGTGGAGCGCAGAGACTGGCTTACTGGTGAAAGAGAGTATCGCAGTGTGGAGCTTACAGAAGGCCTTACAGCGCTTCAGATGCTCGTGGACCACACCAGTGCGGAGATTTTCATAAATGGTGGAGAAGAAGTGTTTTCTCTTCGGTTCTTCAAAGAGGAGGAGAATCATGAGCTTCTGATCACTGGGGATGAGGACATGGAGATAGGGCTGTACAGACTGGTGTTCTAAAAATTTGAAGAAAGCGCTGCGTAGTGTAGTGCTTTTTTCCTATTGGGAGAAATCATTGAAGTCATAAGAACTTTTCTGTGTAGGAGAAGCTGCATGTATGATGAGACTTCGAATGTGATATACTTCAGGAAAAGAGCGATTTCTTAAGCGACAAGAATAAACAGGTTCGTATAACCTGAGAAATGGATTTTGAGTAGAGAAGTGATGAAAGCCATGGATAAGATCAGTCCGGAAGCAAGAAGCAGGAATATGTCTAAAATCAGAGGAAAGAATACGGAGCCTGAAAAATACATACGAAGGCTTCTTTATCATGCCGGGTTCCGGTACAGAATTCACTACAGGGACCTTCCAGGGAAGCCGGATGTGTACTTCAGTAAATACAGGACAGCCCTATTCATCAACGGGTGCTTCTGGCACAGGCATCTGGGCTGCCGGTTTGCTACCACTCCGAAGTCGAACAAGGAATTCTGGGAGAGTAAATTCGCTAGAAATGTGGAAAGAGACAAGGCTGTCGATGAGAAACTGTTAACGGAAGGATATAAGGTTATTGTCATCTGGGAATGCACCGTCAGACAGATGATGAGGGATCATGATTATGAGAAAGAAATTCTTGCTGTATTGATTCGTGAAATAAGAAAGGAACCTTCAGGCCATAAAAAGCACCAGCCCGTTCATCTATAGAAGGATGAGGCTGGTTTTTTACGTTGAGGATTCTACTGAAGTATAATGATAAAGGAACACAGGACATGCTTTAAAACTTGCACCCTTTAGAGTGCAAAATGCGAAATTGAACGGATATTTGAAAACGATATAATCAAATTATGTCAATCAACAAATATTCAGAACAAGGAGAATGTATGGGAACTTTATTAAATTGTATTGAGATGATTCCTGAAAAGCTTGAAAAGATCGTCAAGCATCATGAACATCTTTTTGAGCAGCTGGAGTCTTATATTGATAAAAAAGAGATCAGCAGAATATCCGTTGTTGCATCAGGAACATCCTATAATGCTGCGATGACATCCAAACGATTCGGAGAGCATACCCTGAATCTTCCGATTGAGGTCATATATCCAAATACTTTTATGCACTATTACAATGAACATTTTATGCAAGAAGATGTGTTGTATGTTTTCATTTCACAGACTGGCACAACGAAGCTGGTTCATGAAGCGGTGAAGAGGGCTCGTGATCGAGGATTAATGAATATTGCCATTACAGAAAATGACCAGTCGCCCATAGCTCAGGCGGCATCTCTTTCGATCAATATGGGTACAGATATGGAAGAGTATGTATATCGAACAATCGGGTACTCTGCGACATATACAACCATGATATTAATATACCTTTATCTGAAATCACTGGAAGGAGATTCTATCAACTCTCATATAAGTGATCTGGAAAATGCTGTTGATCACATCACTGGTATTGTCGATGAAACTCATCTTTGGTATGATGCCCATGCGGGTGCGATTGCTCAGTTTGATAAGTTTATATTTGCGGGAGCATCAGATCTTTTGCCCGTGGCGATGGAAGCGGATATAAAGTTCATGGAGATGGTTCCGGTTTTCACTAATACCTTTGAAATGGAAGAACTGATTCATGGCCCCCAAAATGCATTTGATCAGAGCATAGGCTATTTCCTTCTATCAAAAAAGGCAATAGATGCTGATAAAGCTTCCAATATAGCAGAGTTCATTCTGAAGGAAATCGGCCCCAATGCCATGATGGTTGGTGATGCCGAACAAGGAGGAATGAACATGAATCTGTCATTTCGCAGCAGGAACTTCTACCCGCTGGAAATAATCACTGTGTTTCAGGTTCTGGCTTATCGGATAGCTGTGGACAGAGGAAGAGATCTGAAGCAACGCATCAATGGCTCAGTAACGAAATATATTCAAAAATCTTTATAGAGACAGGAGGAACAATGCTTAAAATATTATTGGTCAGTCATGGTGGTTTTGCGGAAGGAATTGCAAATGCTGCAGAAATCATTATGGGGAAACAAGAACAACTTAGTTATATTAATGCATACACAAGCGACATCACTTATGAAGAACAATTTGATGAGTACATGTCTTCAGTAGATCTTGAGAAAGACAAACTGATCATCGTAGCGGATCTTTTCGGTGGCAGCGTCAATCAGAAGACGATGAAAGGCATAGATATGAAGAAAGTAATCTTAATCACTGGATTATGTCTGCCTATGCTCCTTGAATTGCTGATGCTGGATGAAGCTTCGGCCAATCTGGATGAGGTCAGAAGAATTACAGAGATGTCCAAATCTGGGCTGCTTGTTGTAAATGACCTGTCTGAAGAGACTTCAGGAGATGACTTTGATTTTTAGGGGGTATTAAAATGATTATAAAAATGAGAATTGATGACCGCTTGCTGCATGGTCAGATTGCATACAGCTGGAGAGGAGAGCTGAATTATGAAGCCATCGTCATCGCAAGTGATGAAGCAGCCAATGATGAAATAAGGAAAGCAGCCATGAAGATGTCAACACCGGATGGTGTAAGGCTTGCAATCAGGAGCGTTGAGGAAGCTGCGAAGCTTGTGATGAATCCGAAACTTGAGAAAATGAAAGTGTTTCTGATCGTAGCAAATCCAAAGGATGCCTATCGGTTATATGAAATCATTAAGGAACGTCCTTCTTTGAATGTCGGTGGTATGGCAAAAGCGGAAGGGAAAGTCTCGTTTTCTCCAGCAGTTTTCACATCAAAAGAAGACCTCTCATATCTTGATAAGATCGAAGCTATGGGGATAGAGATTGAAGTACGTCAAGTGCCTTCAGAGACAGTAAAGAAATATCAGACTTTAAGAAAAAAAATCAGCGATTAGGAGGAGTAAAGTATGGGAGCAGCAGTAGCAGTAGGATTGACTTTGGCCGTCATATGGTTTATTGAAAAAATGACGGGGACTTCCATGGTTGCAAGGCCAATAGTAGTTTCGTCGGTTATCGGCATACTATTAGGCGATGTGACCACGGGTGTTATTATTGGGGCATCATTAGAACTGATTTTCATGGGAGCCATTCAGATAGGAGGCGCAGTTCCTCCAGATCCATTATTCGGATCTGCATTGGGTACTGCTTTCGCCATTCTGACCGGCGAAGGAATTGAGGTTGCCTTGGCTTTAGCACTGCCTATAGCCATTCTGGCACAGTCACTTAAGGTCGTTGTATTTATTGTACGTAGCTGGTTTATGAGCTATGCAGTGAAAATGGCGGAAAAGGCCAATATCAGAGGCCTTATCGCATTAAACATTGGTGGTCTGCTGATGCAGTGTGCATTGTATTTTGTGGTAGGATTTACTGCCATCAGTTTCGGTTCAGCAGCAGTACAGGTTTTTGTAGATAATATTCCTGAGGTGCTGATGAACGGGTTGAAGGTATCAGGAGGATTACTTCCAGCAGTAGGATTTGCACTTTTATTAAAGCCGATGATGAACAAAAGCAATTTTCTTTATTTTCTTATGGGCTTCATTCTCGTGTCCTATCTGCAATTACCTATGCTCGCCATTACAATTATCGGAGTAGTATTATCGTTTATTGTGGTGTTTGAAAGAGCGGATATGCAGCCGGCAACGGTACAGGCTTCAGCGGATGATGAATTGGAGGGACTATTTGATGAATAATGAGCTACTTTCACCAAAAGAAGAAAAGAAGATGCTTCGTGAACTGTTTTTAAGTTCATTTGTTCTGGAAGCATCCTACAACTATGAACGTCAGCAAAGTTTAGGTTTTGCTGTAGGGATGTGGCCTGCAATCAAGCGTTTCTATAAGACAAAAGAAAAGCAGGCGGAAGCATTGCAGCGTCACCTGGCGATTTTCAATATCACGCCTCATCTAGCACCGACAGTTACAGGAGTGGCAACAGCCATGGAGGCAAAAGCCAGTCAGGATGAAGAATTCGATGCGAGTTCCATCAACAGCATAAAAGTTGGCCTCATGGGACCCTTGTCTGGGATAGGTGATTCCATATTCTGGGGAACCCTTAGGGTAATAACCGTAGGTATCGGGGTTTCGCTGGCCAAGGATGGGAATATCCTAGGACCGATTCTGTTCCTGCTGCTCTTCAACGTGCCTCACCTGCTGGTTCGATATTTCGGCCTTATCTTTGGCTATCGATTTGGAACCAACCTGATCAGCAGCGCAAGTGAGTCAGGCATCATTACGAAGATGTCCAAAGCGGCTACCATTGTAGGTTTGACAGTAATCGGCGCCATGAGTGCTTCTATGGTGAAGATGAAGACAGCTTTGGCGGGTAATATCGGTGGAGTAGAGTTTGAAATGCAGTCCTATCTGGATCAGATCTTCCCATTATTACTGCCGCTGCTTTACACCTTGTTCATGTTCTGGATGCTGAAGAAAAATCAGAAGCCCACTACATTGCTTCTTACTTCTATAGCGATAGGTATCATAGGAGTACTCCTTCAGATTCTGTAATATTTTCATTGTGATATAATGGTGATTGCTACATGTAGCATTCCATTATGGAGGTCATGAAAATGGAGAAATACGGATTATCAGGGAGACAGATTCTCATTATCAATAATTTATATCTGAAAGGGACACTACGGGCTCAGGATTTATCCTTGCTGATCAATGTGTCCCTTCGGACTGTTAAGTATGAGATCAAGGAAATCAAGAGAAAGCTGAATGATGAAAGGGTGCAGTTAATCAGTTCGCCAAAAGGATATGCAATCTGTATCCACAGTGCGGAGTTTAAGGGATATCTGGAAGAACTGAACACATCAAGAAAAATCAAAGTCATGGACACCCTGCAGGTACACTACTATGATCGGGTATTCTATATATTGAGGAAGATGCTCTCTGAAGAAGGATATGTGAAGTTTGAAGATCTTGCTCAGGAAATCTATGTGAGCCTTTCGACTTTGAATCATGATATCAAAGAGGTCAAAAGAATTCTGGCGAAATTCGATCTGGAAATCCTGTCTCGTCCACATTATGGGGCACATCTCAAAGGCTTGGAGCAGAATAAGAGACTCTGTATATCCGAGTATATTTTCTACAATGAGAATATTTTTGTGGAGCAGTATCTAGAAAAGGCAAGGGATAGCATTTCTGTTGAGATTAATGATATCGTCGAGGTGGAGGACATCCTAAGGACATGGGCTGCAACAAATGAGGTCGTACTATCGGATACATCAGTTCATGATATCTCTATTCAAATCATCATAGCTATGATCAGAAATAAACAGGGATATGTTATTGATGTAGAAGATGAATATATCAATAAAATTCAAGAAGAACCTCTCTATGATGAAATGAAGTGCTTGGTGGAGGCTATAGAAAGCTTCCTCGAGTATAAGTTCGATCTGCAGGAAAGAGGGTATTTTTTCATGAATATTGACAGCAAGAGAGTGATTGCGTCAAGCAATGGAGATGACTTTCTACGGGATGCCTGTATGGATAATGTCTTGGATGCTGTGTTTGCTGAGATTTATAACAACTTTGACATCGATATTTCCAAGGATACCATGCTTAGAAGATTTCTTGCCCTGCATATACTCCAAATGATAAAAAGAATTCGGAATAACCTTACGGCAAGAAATCCTATGGTTCATGAAAGTCTGAAGAAATATCTCTATGCAACAAAAGTGACGATCTCTGCCGTTTCGGTAATAGAGGAGCATTACTCGGTTAAGATTCCTCTTGATGAATTTGGTTATCTGCTTTTTTATTTCAACATGGCATTGTTGAATCTCAAGAAAGAAAGAAGTTTTTCGATCGGTTTTATCAGCTCTCGTGGAAGAGCTGAATCCATGATGTATGAGAATGAGCTGAAATCAAGCTTTTCCAATGCGAGCATTTTTCGTTTTTCCAGTCTCGAAGAGGCCGAGGCTCATCATCATATGATTGATCTCGCAGTTTCTGTGAGTCCCATTAAGTCAAATATATTGTCTCGAATAGTGTCAGTGGAAGATGGGAATCACCTGATGAGAATTCAAGAAACGCTGGAACGACTAGATTTGTATACTCTTGAGGTGCAGAAGTATTTTAAACCTGAATTCTTTCTTAGAAATATTACGGGGAGTTCTAGAACTGAAGTGCTCACCAATATTTATGAAAAACTGAAAGGCCTTGGTGTTATTGAGGAGAATTATCCCCGGAAGCTTCCTTTTGTTTCTCATGAAGTGGGAAATAGAGCGGTTCATATTCAGGACTTGTATAAGTACCTTCGAAAAGAAGTGTGTCTGGTAGCGGTGCTGGAAAAACCGATCTACTGGGAAAGAAGTGTTGTTGAGGTGCTGTTTCTTATTAAGACAAAAAAAGATGGAGATAAAGATCTGTTTATCCTATGCGACTTGTTTTCTGCGTTTTTTTCTGACAAGAGTAGGGTCAACCGTTTGATCAGCGAAGGAGACTATAAGGAGTTTATGGAAGACTATCTTCAATATTAGATAGAAGGAGAAGGATACGGTTGGTTATTATTGCTTTGGGAGCCATTGTCCTCATGGCTCATTTTTTAGAAGGTGTAACGGGATTTGGTTGCACGGTCATTGCTTTGCCCTTTGCAATCGCATTGATTGGCGTGAAGACAGCTGTTCCCGTTCTAACCATTCTCAGCTGGATCCTGGCTTTATATATTGTCGTCACAGACAGAAAAGCCATAGTGGCCAGTGAATATTTCAGGATTCTAGCACGGGTGATGCTGGGATTACCTGTGGGTGTTCTGCTTTTCGCCTCCCTCCCGGAGGAACCTCTAAAGGTCATACTCGGTGTTTTTATGATTGTAATCGCAGCTGGTGGACTTTACAAAGCTTATTCAAGAAGAGCAAACAGCTTTGATGTGGATAGCAAGATTGGAAAAAGATTGATGAACACAATGCTCATACTGGGTGGAGTGATTCATGGTGCATTCAGTTCAGGAGGCCCCTTTATTGTTGTATATGCAACGCAGAAGCTGACTGAGAAGAGTGCTTTCAGGGCAACTTTGAGTGCAATCTGGTTGACATTGAACAGCATCATCATTGCTACAAATATGTTAAACAGAAGCTATGATGCGGAAGCGGTCCAAACTCTTCTATTCATGATTCCCTTTCTTTTGGTGGGTGTCCTGTTTGGGAACATTGCACATAAAAAGATAAAAGAAAGCGCATTTTCGAAATTGGTTTATAGTGTACTACTGGTATCAGGAGTATTTATGTTTGCTTGAGCACATTGTATATTAAGAGTAAATGAATTAAGTGATAAACTTCAAGTAACAAAGAACACCAGCCCATACATCTTTAGGATGATTGGGCTGGTGTTTTCAGTTTATCTGGTTCATCCTATCACCCATCGGTTTCACTGTCATACACCATGATTTCCCAGTAGATGCCGAATTTGTCGCAGACTCTTCCGTAAAGCGGACTCCAGAATGTTTCTTCAAGGTCGGAAATGACAGTACCACCATTTTTCAGCTGGTCAAACAGGTTTCTGATGACTTCTTCCTTGGGATCGGAAATAAGCAGGGACACATTATTGCCCTTGTGGAAAGAACGCATACCTGAGCCGGGGTATACATCCGAAAACATCACCGTCGTACCGCGAATCAGAAGACTTGTATTCATAACCAGATTCTCTGCGTTTTCAGGAGAAGGCATATTGGAGTCATCGGGCATCTCAGCATAGGTGGAAATGTGTTCTTTTGGGGTTTTAAAAACATCAGAGTAGAATTCTACTGCTTCTCGAGCGTCACCGTCAAAATATAGATATACTTCTAAAGCCATGCTTTTCACTCCTTTCATGTATCGAATCTATCATAAGGGTTCAACATGAATGGGGTATTTCCATTTCTTTGCTATTTATTGACAATTTCATGAAGTCTCCATATGGGAGGGGAGCTGATATCCTTGGATGGAATACCAGGCCTTCCTTCTGAATCAGCCTGGTATTCCATGAAATTATTCTTCGATATTCTCTTCTTTGGGCTGTTCTGCTGTGAAAAAAGCAACCAGGCTCTCCCAGTTGGGTGGGAAGGCGTTTCGTCCACTCCAGATAGTCCCACGATGTCCCGTGTATCTAACGGACAGTGTCCAGCTAGTTCCATCCACAATCCATGGATCCGTGTATTCATGATTCCAGTGCTCTACATGAAGGGCTTTGAACTGCTTCAACAGTTCTTGGGAAGCTTCCTCGGATAATTTTCTCGACACTTTCGAACCATCCCTTTTTGAAGAAGTTACAAGGATGGCACCTTCTTCTAAGAATTCCAGGTGATATCGGGTATCACCTTCAAAGAAACCACCGAATTCAAAGATGATCTCTTCCGGGTTGGTCAGATATTCTGGAGCTTCGATGGATTTGAGCTTTTTCAGAAGGGTAAGGAGGGAGCCATCCTGGAGAATAATGAACAGCTGCTCTTTGTCCAC
The DNA here is from genome assembly GCF_017368455.1 of Proteiniclasticum aestuarii. GTDB lineage: Bacteria > Bacillota > Clostridia > Clostridiales > Clostridiaceae > Proteiniclasticum > Proteiniclasticum aestuarii. The sequence goes on from NZ_JAFNJU010000007.1 coordinate 131,740, forward strand.
CCTGTGAATTCGAAGCATATCCATGAGAATGGAGAGAATCTGATTTTCAGTCAAGGAGTCTGCAGGAGCATATCGGAAGGCGTCGTGCTCCCAGGGAATCATTGTGCTGATGGACAGAGAATCTGAACAGGTGAGGGTATACGCCAGGCGATTTTCAAGAAACTGGAGAAATTCTTCTGCGAACTGATCAGCCAGCTCGTTGAAAGTCGGTATTGGTCTTCGGTATGTTTTTTCTGGGGGATCCTTCTTCTCTGGATGCAGTTCTCCCATGGACTGGAGTTCCATGATCTTTCCAATGTATTTTGTCAGAAGATGAAATCTGCAAATTTCCCGATCCCGTCCCATGAAGGTCTGCCATTCATCATAGAGATCATAGAGCCTCTCATCCAGATAAGTCAAAGCTTTCTCTATGATCCAGGAGGGAACGCCATAGTAGGCTTCTGCAATGGAACCAGTGATGGCAGCGAGGGTATCGCTGTCTCCCCCTATAGAGATAGCGGTTCTGATGGCATCTTCGAAGGAGGTGGACTCCAGGAAAGCCGTTATGGCCTGGGGTACAGTATCCTGACATGTTTCATTGAACTCGTAGGTGTCCCTGATTTCATCGATGGTGAAATCAAGCGTGTAATAATCATGTTCGATTCTTCCTCTGATTTCATACTTCGTATAGCCTTTACGGGCCATGAAGATGCATAGGGCAGTGGCTTCTGCACCCTTGAAGCCTTCTTCATGATCATGTGAGACCGAAGTGATGGCTTCAGAAAGAGCTGTGACTTCTGCTTCTGTTTTACACGCAAACCCCACAGGGCTGATGCGCATGGCTGCCCCGTTTCCATAGCTGTGATAGGGTTTCGGGGCATGACTGAAGACCCAGTCGTGGAATCTGCCTCCATACCCGCAGTGAGGATAATTCCGTCCGATTTTCTGCATGTACTTCACTGTATTTTCCTGAAGCAGAGACAGATATTCATAATCAGAACCGATCAGCTCTAAAGATGATGTCTTCGTTTTTTCCGTTTCCATGATGGCTTTTGCTGCAGCAAGGGTCATGATGCTGTCGTCCGTGACGAAGCAGTCCTCTGCAAAAAGCTCGAAGTCCTTACTCCGATGATTATGGAATTCAAATCGTGAACCAACGATATCTCCTATGATGGCTCCTATCATGATTGGCACCTCCAAACATATTTTCGAGTCTGAAACAGGAATACTTAGTTTCAGCATACTCTTTATGATTTCACTATACGTTTTCATGTGTACTGAAAGAAGGACAATGGATAGAATAAAATAATAATAACAATATAGACTGGAAGAGAAAGGAGAGCTTCTTCTCAGGGCAGGAGGTGTACGAAAGCGATGGTGTTTAGCTTCAGTTGAAAGGAGTGGAATATGAGCGGATGTCTGACTGGTCTGTTATGGATTGTATTTTTCCCCATCATGGTCATTTATGATCTGGTCAGGAGACAGAAATGACGCAACGTATCTCTGGCGTCATGAAACATAAGTGATACATGAAGAGTAGTGGTGTCGGAAAACCCAGGCATTTGGATTCAGTAAATGTGGATCCGAATGCCTGGGTTTTTATGCGGTTTTCTTATTCTCATACAAGTAATTGATCTCTTTGAAACACAAGTATCGCATAAGTTGATTTAATCAACTAAAATATCATCAGAATCCATTGTAAGCTGCATCTTAATGGAACATAATGAAACCATAGAAAAGACCCAGAGGAAATGATGCGAGGGTTTAGAGGAGGACAGAGATATGAAAGAAATCAACATAGCAAAAGTCATCACTCGGAAGAGAAAGGAAAAAGGGATCACCCAGGATGCACTGGCAGAGTATATCGGCGTGACCAAAGCTTCTGTTTCAAAATGGGAGACGGGTCAGAGCTATCCGGATATTACGCTTCTGCCAAGGCTTGCCACCTTCTTCAACATTTCCATAGATCATCTCATCGGCTATCTTCCTCAGATGGAAAAGGAGGAGATCCGAAGAACCTACAGAAGTTTTGCGGAAGACTTCGGAAAGAAACCTTTCTCTAAAGTCTATGAAGAAGTGAACGATGTCATTGACAAGTACTATGCCTGTTTCCCGCTGCTTCTCCAGATGAGCATCCTGCTTCTGAATCATTATATGCTGGCTGAGAAGGAGGAGCTTAAAAGCGAAGTGCTTGAGAAGATCCTTCACCTTTGCAGAAGAGTGAAGGAGGAAAGCGAGGATGTATGGCTCTCCAAGCAGGCCAATTCCATAGAAGCCATGACCCAGATGATCCGAGGAGAGTCTCTGGAAGTGCTGGAGCTTCTGGAAGGAACCATAAGGCCTATGGCCAGCGATGAAGTGACCCTGGCAGGTGCCTATCAGAGCCGAGGTGAAGTGGAAAAGGCCAAATCGGTGCTGCAGATCAGTATGTATCAGCATATCCTAAGCTTCATCTCCCTTGGCGCCTCCTATCTGACGCTGAACCTGGATCGGACTGAGACCTTTGAGGACGTCTTGCAGAGACTGCTTCCGGTGTCGGATACCATGAACCTCATGAACCTGAATCCCAATGTCATGGCCCAGGTCTATTACTGCGGAGCCTATGGATATGCCGTCATGGGAAAGCTGGATGATAGCCTGAACATGCTACGAGGTTATGTCCGCACATGCAGAAACATCTCTTTCCCCTATGAACTGAAAGGAGACTCGTTCTTCTCTCTGGTGGATCCGTGGCTGAATGACCTGGATCTGGGAAGCGGTCCTCCTCGAGGAGAAAAGGTTGTGAAAGAGGGCATGCTGCAGGCGGTATCGATGAATCCGGCCTTCGCCTTGCTTCATGACCATCCGGGCTACAAGATTATAATAAGTGAACTCACTGAAATCATAGGAGGGAAATAATATGTCACTGGAAAATCTGAGAGAATATCTACCCATTCTGATTCCCATTATTATACTGCAGCTTGGACTGACCATTGCGACCATCATCCATGTTCTAAGACACGATACTTACAAGTTCGGCACTAGACCCATGTGGATCCTCGTTGCCTTTATTCAGACCATCGGCCCCCTTGTCTATTTCTTCTTTGGAAGAGGTGAGGATTAATGGAAGTATTAAAGATTGAAAGTCTCTCGAAGAGATTCGGCAGCCAGAAGGTGCTGGACGACATCAGTTTTTCCGTCAGGGAAGGGTCCATCTTCGGATTCATCGGACAGAACGGAGCAGGAAAAACCACCACCATGAAGATGATTCTGGGTCTTCTGAAAAAGGATGCAGGGGAAATCTTTGTGGCTGGAGAAAAAGTGCATTTCGGCGAAACAAAGACCAACAGGCACATCGGATATCTGCCTGATGTACCTGAGTTCTACGGATATATGAGTGCAAAGGAGTATATGGCGCTCTGTGGAGAGATCACAGGGATGCCAAAAGAAAAAATCAGGGAAAGGACGGAGGAGCTTCTTCGCCTGGTGGGACTTGAAAACAGCAGGAAGAAGATCCGTTCCTATTCCAGAGGGATGAAGCAGAGACTGGGCATTGCCCAGGCGCTACTCAATGAACCGAAGCTTCTCATCTGCGATGAGCCCACCTCTGCACTGGACCCTAAGGGAAGAAAGGAAATTCTGGATATCCTTTATAAGGTCAAGGGAAAATCCACGGTTATTTTCTCGACGCATATCTTATCAGATGTGGAGAGAATCTGTGATGAAGTGGCTGTGCTTCATGGTGGAAAGATCGTTCTGGAGGGAACCCTCAGTGAACTGAGATCCAGACACAGAAAGGAAGGACTTGTGCTGGAGTTCATGAATGGACAGGAGAAGGAAACTTTCCTGAAGCACGAGAAGATGGCAGGTTACCGAAATGAGGCTAAGGAAAACGGTACAGGTGTAGTGCTTTATGGACCGGACCTTGCTACATTGCAGCTGGATGTATATGAGGTACTTGTGGGGCTGAAAATGACTGCGGTGAAGATTGAAGTCATGGAACCTACTATGGAGAATCTGTTTCTGGAGGTGGTACAATGAGAAGCTTTTTAGCCTTTACGAAAAAGGAACTGATGGAGAGCACCAGAACCTATAAGTTATTTGTTCTTCTGACCGTATTCGTGATTTTCGGATTCATGAATCCCATCATGGCAAAGGTGATGCCGGAGCTTCTGAATGAGTTTCTTCCGGAGAGTATCACCATTACACTGGAAGAACCCAAAGCACTGGATTCCTGGATGCAGTTTTTCAAGAACGTATCCCAGACAGGAATGATCGTCATGGTCATCGTCTTCAGTGGCATCATGGCCAATGAGATCAGCAAAGGTACCCTGACCATCATGCTGACCAAGGGGCTACAGAGAAAAGCGGTGATCTTATCTAAGTTCACAGCAGGTGTCATGCAGTGGACGCTGGCCTATGTACTATGTTTTCTCATCACCTATTTTTACACCAGCTATTTCTGGACTGAACATAACATCAGTAATCTGGGGCTGGCAGCAATTTCCCTATGGGTGTTTGGTGTCCTACTGGTCGCACTGACGATTTTTGGCGGTCTGCTCTTTAAGAATACCTACGGGGCACTGCTGCTTACAGGTGGTGTAGTGCTGATATGCACCATGCTCAGTATATTCCCGAGAATCAGGCCATTTAATCCTATGACGCTCATATCAGAGAGCGTCCCGCTTCTTATGAATGATTTTCTACCCAAGGATATGATTTCAGCTATGGTGGTCACTATAGGGCTTACCATAGTGGTCCTGATTGGTGCTCTAGTGGATTGGATCAGACTGAATTAAGTTTATAGCAGAAGTATTGAAACGCATGATAACCGCTGGAAGGCGGTTATTTTGCGTTTTAGAATTGTAAGCGTGCCCAGTAAGCCGTTAATTGCTAACTGGTGAAAGTCCAGTCTGAGTAAATACCAAGATGCTCAGTAGCTATCAGGCAACTGGTGGAGAGATCCTAAGGTTGAAGCCCTGTGATAAAGTACCGACTTCACGTCGGGCGAGCAAACCAGCAGGTTGTAACATCAAGTGAATTCTGCAGCTTCGTCAAAAATCACCGCGAATGCGGACAAGGAGAAGCCGAACCTCTTTGCATTGGGTGAAGGCCACGGACGGTGCCATGAACTTGGAAGTCAGCACCAAAGAATCTCCCGGAGTACAGGAAGCGACATGCTGGGAAAGTAATTAAAGGAACTGGGGAGACCCTCCCCGTCACGACCGCACGGTCGTAGAATGGAACCCTATAAGGCGAAGCCGAAATGGGAACCTGACGGAAGGGAGTCAGAGGGGAACATAGTACCTATGAACATCCGGACAACATAACCGGATGGAGGGAAGGTTCCCTGCTATACATCAAGAGTTGGAAAGGAGCGAACTAACACATGAATGTCCGAAATATGACTAATGCCGTGTTGAAACAAAGAGCGGAACGCTTCTCGACAACGCTATATCATTGTGCCAAGGCGAACCCTAAGCGGAAATTCCATGCCTTGTACGACAAAATCTACCGGCCTGACATCCTGAAGACCGCATGGCTCAGAGTGAAGAGCAACAACGGAAGTGCCGGAATCGATGGAATCACCATCGATAAAATAGTGAATGAAATCGGTGAAAGACAGTTCCTGAACGGACTGTACAGAAAACTGAAGATGCAGACCTACAGACCACTGCCAGTCAGAAGAGTCTGGATTCCCAAGGCGAACTCTGAAAAGATGAGACCTTTAGGGATCCCGACTGTAGAAGACAGAGTGGTGCAGCAGGCTGTAAAGTTTGTTATTGAACCCATATTCGAGACCACATTCAAGGACTCATCCTATGGATTCAGACCGAAAAGAAGTGCCCATCAGGCCATGAAGGCCATCCGGAAAGCCAGTCAGAAAAACTACTGGGTGGTGGATGTGGACATCAAAGGGTATTTCGACAACATCAACCACAGAAAGCTCATGCTTCTGGTGGAGCAGAAGATTTCCGACAAGCGGATTCTGGCGCTGATCAGGAACTGGCTTAAAGCAGGTGTGATGATTGATGGGAGTCTTGAGCTCCCAGAACTCGGGTCACCACAAGGAGGGGTTATTTCTCCACTTCTGGCGAACATCTACCTCAATGTACTGGACCAACTCTGGGAAAAGAGATTCAAGCATCTCGGCACATTGGTGCGCTACGCTGATGACCTGGTCGTGATGACCAGGTCAAAGCGGGACGCCATGGAGACCTGGAGCATACTCAAAGGGATATTCCATAAGCTGGAAATCGAGATGAATGAGGAAAAGAGCAGAATGGTGAATATCTGGGATGACAAGGATGGGTTTGATTTTCTGGGTTTCCATAACCGAAAATTCCCGAGGATGAAGAAAGGAGGTAAAATATTCTACTTCATGGAACATATTCCTAAAAAGGCAGCCATGAAGAAAATGAGAAGCAAGTTCAGGGAGTATATCTCTCCTCGGAACAGGCTTCATTGGGATACGCTGGATTTCATTGAGGGACTGAACCGAAAAATCAGAGGTTTCAAAAATTACTATAAAATCTCGGTTATGGCCATAAGATGGCTGACGAGAATCGACTGGTACATAAGGAAGCTTCTGATTCATCACTATAACAAACGTCGTAACAACAGGAACAAAATGAGCAACTGGAAAACAGTCGCAAGACTGCTTGAAGGTAGGCTCCTGAAACTCGCTTAGACAGTAACTGTAATGCAAATGATGAAGAGTATAGGAAAGCCGTATGAGGGAAAACCTCACGTACGGTTTGATGAGGGGATGCTGAAAGTAAATAGGTGACCCTGTGAAGGGTCACCCATTAAAATCAGTATTCTACTCTATAGTGAATGAGTAGAACACTAAATTCGGTATGCTTATGTAAAAGGCAGGAAACTGAGGTATAGATCATGTATAATATTGTTAAAGTTATAATGGGACAAGAAATATGATTGAGGTGAGATCTTTGTTTGAGAACAAGGTATGTATTATTACAGGTGCTGCAAATGGAATCGGAAAAGCTATAGCGAAGTCTTTTCATAAAGAAGGCGCGTCTATTGCATTCATAGACAAGGACAAGGACAATGGGTATGTGCTTCTAGATGAGATTGATGATGAAAAAAGCAGACACTATTTTTATCACGGGAATGTGGGAAAAGAAGAAGACCTCAGAGATTTTACCGATGTAGTTATCAAGAGATATGGGAAAGTGGACTACTTAGTGAACAATGCCTGTTACAGCAATAAGGGTCTGCTGAGTGGTTGCACTTTCGAAGAATTTAATGAAGTGCTTCGTGTTGGCGTTACTGCACCGTATTATCTGGCGATGCTTTTAAAAGATCATTTTCATGAAGGGGCATCGATTGTAAACATCTCCTCCACCAGAGCAAATATGAGCCAGAAGGATACGGAGAGCTATAGTGCAGCAAAAGGTGGCATTTCTTCTCTTACTCATGCCATGGCGATGAGTTTATCAGGAACAGCCAGAGTGAACAGCATCAGTCCCGGATGGATTGATACGACAAATGCTGAGAACTTCAGTGAATCTGATAGACTTCAGCATCCATCTCAGAGAGTAGGAATCCCGGAAGATATTGCCAGAGTGGTGCTCTTCTTATGTGATCAGAAATCTGATTTCATCAATGGTGAGAACATAACTGTAGATGGAGGAATGTCTAAGAAGATGATCTACGACGGAGATGAGAATTGGCATTATGCCGAAGACAAATAGAGAATAATTAAAGCAGGTGACATATGAAGACATTGGAAGTTGTAGCGGCAATTATAGTGAAGAATAGAGAATTTCTCTGTATGCAGAGAAATAAAAGCAAATTCTCGTACATCTCAGAGAAATTTGAGTTTCCAGGCGGAAAGATCGAGAAGAACGAATTGAAACATGAAGCACTCATGAGAGAATTAAAAGAGGAAATGGACATCGATATTATCATAGGTGAAAATGACTACTTCATGACAGTCGATCATCTATATCCTGATTTCCGAATTGTTATGTACAGTTATTTATGTCAGGTGAACAGTTTAGAATTCAAACTCAATGATCATATGGGGTATAAATGGCTGCCTAGAGAAGAGTTATCTAGTCTTGATTGGGCTCCGGCAGACCTGCCAATTGTAGAAAAACTTATCAAGGAGGAATAAATGAACGCTAGAAGTAATCAGTTGCACGAAGGGCTTATTCATGGATTTATTGATAGTACAAATATCGCATTAGAAGAATACAAACCTAAACTGATCATTAATGATCCTGAAAGAGGAGAAAAAGTGCTGGCCAGTATCATTGGTGAACTTCGCAGATGTGATGAGTTCTTCTTTTCAGTTGCATTTGTTACGACTAGTGGTGTTACGGTGCTTCTGAATACGCTTTTGGAATTGGAAGAAAAGGGAGTAAAAGGGAAAGTATTAGCTTCACAATATCAGAATTTTTCAGAACCCAAAGCATTGGAAAAATTATTGTCCATGAAAAATATAGAACTCAGAATAATTACGGAAGATGTTGCTAAAATGCATACGAAAGGGTACATATTTAAAAATCAGGATGAATACTCAATTATCGTCGGCAGCAGTAATCTCACCCAATATGCATTATGTGAAAATAAAGAATGGAATCTTAAAGTATCCTCATCCCAGAATGGGGCATTAGTTGAAAGTACGATCAGAGAGTTTAACTATATGTTTGACCATGCAACAGAAGTCAATCTTGAGTGGTTACAGGAATATCAATCCATCTATAATTTTGAGCGTGCAATCAGACATGAAGCTCAGAGAACTGCTGCAAAAGGTGAACCAGGAAAAGTTTTGAAGCTGAAACGTATTACACCGAATCAGATGCAGGTTAAAGCGTTAAGAAAACTGGAAGAGACTCGAAATGAACAAAATACGAAAGCACTTATAATATCAGCAACTGGTACAGGGAAAACATACTTGTCTGCATTTGATGTTCAGAAATTTAATCCGAAAAGATTTCTGTTTGTAGTTCATAGAGAACAGATTGCGAAGGCTGCACTGAATAGTTTCAAAAGAGTCATGGGATACGAGAAGACCATGTCGGTTCTCAGCGGAAATCATCGTGATTTTACTTCGGATTATTTATTCAGTACCATTCAGACCATATCCAAAGAAGATGTTTATAAACGATTCAGACCAGACGAGTTTGATTATATCGTTATTGATGAAGTTCATCGAGCAGGAGCGGATTCCTATCAGAAAATCATAAATTATTTCAGGCCTCAGTTTCTTATGGGGATGTCAGCAACACCGGAGAGGACTGATGGGTTTGATATATATGATTTGTTTGATCATAATGTCCCATTTGAAATTCGTCTCAATTATGCGATGAAAGCAGGAATGATTTGTCCATTCCATTATTTTGGCGTGAGTGAGCTGACTATTAATGGACAGCTAATTGATGACAAAGCCACATTTAATAATCTTACATCAGATGAACGTGTACAATACATAAAAGAAAAGGTTGAGTTTTATGGATACTCTGGCGATAGAGTCAAGGGTCTGGTTTTTTGCAGTAGAAATGAGGAGGCAAAGGCATTATCAGAAAAATTCAATGCACTAGGTTATAGAACAATAGCTTTAAGTGGAGCTAATTCTCAAGAAGAAAGGATAGAAGCTGTCAATAGGCTTGGGCAAGATGAGCAATACGGAGCATTGGATTACATTTTCACAGTGGATATTTTCAACGAGGGTATTGATATTCCTGAAGTGAATCAGGTTGTGATGTTAAGACCAACCAAATCAGCAATCATATTTGTTCAGCAGTTAGGAAGAGGATTAAGAAAGATTATTGATAAAGAATTTGTAGTGGTCCTTGATTTCATTGGTAATTATGATAATAACTATTTAATTCCAATCGCATTATCGGATGATCACTCCTACAACAAGGACAATATAAGAAAATACATTGCAGAAAGCAACAGGATCATCTATGGGTGTTCTACGATAAATTTCGATAAAATTACAAGAGATAGAATCTACAAGGCAATCGATCGAGCTGACTTCAATGATTTGAAGATTATCAGAGAATCCTATCTGACTCTTAAGCAGAGGCTGGGAAGAATTCCCAGGTTAAAGGAATTCAGGGACAATGGTGCGATTGATATTGAAAGAATAATTGCTAAAACAAAGTCTTATCATAATTTCCTGAAGAAGTATGAGAAGGATTATGATGTAAAATTTTCGGGTATTCAAGAGAAGTTCATAGAATATATTGCACAGAAGTATGTGAATGGAAAAAGACCTCATGAACTGGAGCTTCTCAGAATCATCATTGAAGAGAAGAATGATGTGATTCCTAAAATCGAGAGGCTTCTTAGGACTAAATACGCAATTACAGCAGATAAGAATACCAGAATCAATCTGATCAACCAGATGACACAGAATTTCATCACTGGTTCAGCAAGGAAATCCTATATTGATGCTGTTTTCATTGAAGAGAGAAATGGTGTCTACAATATTTCTCAGGTTTTTGAAAATTGTCTAAGAGATATGAGTTTTCTCGATATAGTAAATGAGATGATTGAAATTGGTTTGGAGATCAATAATGAGAGATACAGTGAAAGATACAACGGGACAAATTTCGTGCTTTACGAAAAATACACTTATGATGATGTCTGCAGACTATTAGATTGGAGTAAAAGTGCTGTAGCATTGAATATCGGAGGATATAAATTTGATAAGGCGACGAAGACGTATCCGGTATTTGTTAATTACAACAAGTCCGATGATATTAGTCATTCCATTCAATATCATGATCGATTCCTTACCCCTTCAGATTTTATTGCTATTTCAAAATCAAAGAGAACTATCAATTCTGATGATGTGAAGCAGTTTTATAATGCGGACAAGGATGGTGTAGAGGTTAGTTTATTTGTTAGAAAAGACAAGGAAGATAAAATTTCAAAAGAATTCTATTATCTGGGCCCAATACATACTTATGGGAAGCCTAACCAGTTCATCATGAACAATACAACTCTATCAGCGGTAGAAATTCAGCATAAAATAGAAGTTCCTGTGAGGGAAGATCTATATGACTTTCTTATCGGGGATTGATGTCAATATGAATCAACCGAAATCACTTTGAATACTCTTAGTCCTTTAAAAAGGTTCTAAGCTCTGAATATTAATCTTCTTTTCCTCTCATAATACTGGTATCAAAGCCAGGAGGGAAAGAAGATGAAAGAAAGAAAATTTCAGGGAGCTCGCTATGTCACAAGAGGAATCAGTTGTTCACTGACCTATGAGCTGCAGCTTCTCATATGGGATCTCATCGATCAGCTGGAAGTGGAGCAGGATTATCTGCAGGTATTCAAGCTGGAAGATAAAATGGGAGAAGTGAAACTGACACACAGACAGGAAGAACCTGATTATAGTAAAGACTACATATTGAAAGCCAAGGAATTTTCCATTGAATCAGACAATAAGATCTTTGTGATTGATGATGGTGAATATTCCACCATGATGTTCGCTTCAGAATACTAAGCCTATATCAAAGATAGTCCAGTAAAGGGACCCTTCTAACCTCATTTTTCTCATAAAGTGATGGTGAAGGGTCCTTTCACGTAATCGCTCATGTATATAGACCGGGCGTGATTGCTGAGGGGTCTGGTCTGAATCTACAGAATAATAATAATTCACACCCGCTTATCACGAAATGTTAAGAGCTGTATGTGAGAGAATACTGTAGTCGAGGAGGGGGATTCGAAGTAAATCTTTTTTCGGAGAAGGATGCAGAAGAGTTGAAGGATATGGATTTGGAACAATGATCACGACAGATGATGGGGAAGAGACCTTCTAGTAAGAGAGCAGGTTCTGGCGAAAGAAGAACTTTGGTTTCAGCAGCTCATAGTACATAAGGGTGCCTGTTGACATGAGAGGAGTGTACCATTATAATCTTCTGGTGAGAATGATTATCGATATCGATAAGATGTGCGGAGGAAAAAATGAAAAAATTACTATCAATTATCATCGTCGGGGTACTGGTGTTGGGTATTATGGGTTGTGAAGCAAAAGAAGAGAATGTGGTTAATATCTATACAGATAGACACTACGACACGGATCAGGCTCTATACGACCAGTTTACGGAAAAGACAGGTATTACCGTTAATGTAGTGAAAGCCGGCTCAGATGAGCTGCTTGAAAGATTAAGCGCTGAAGGTGAAGATACAGAAGCCGATCTTCTTGTAACCTCAGATGTAGGCAGATTATATAGAGCAGGAGAGAGGGGAATCATTAAGGCATTTGACTCAGATGTCGTGGAATCGAATGTGCCTGAGAACTTAAGGGGAGCCGAGAATCTCTGGACAGCCTTAACTGTCAGAGCCAGGGTGATCACCTATGTGCTGGATAAAGTTGATCCAGGTTCACTCTCAACATATGAAGCGTTAACTGAGCCTGAATGGGAAGGGAGAGTTTTAGTAAGATCATCTGATAATATCTACAATCAATCCCTGCTGGCATCATTTATCGCATTAAACGGTGAAGAAGCAGCCAAAGAATGGGCAGAAGGCATAGTGGCCAATATGGCAAGAACACCTCAGGGAAATGATAGAGACCAGATGAAAGCGATTGTTGCTGGAGAAGGTGATGTTGCTATTGTCAATACATACTACTTGGGGAAATTACTTCATTCATCAGATGAGGTGGAAGTTGAAGTTGGTCAGAAGATAGGCGTTTTCTTCCCCAATCAGGATACGAATGGAACACATATAAATATCAGCGGGGCAGCACTCACAAAATTCGGCAAGAACAGTGAAGCGGCGACGCAGTTGCTGGAGTACTTAACCGGGGAAGAAGCACAAAATAACTATGCAAGTGCAAACTATGAATACCCTGTCAATCAAGCGGTGGAGCCATCGGACTTCCTGAAAAGTTTTGGGGAATTTAAAACTCAGGACATTGATTTGTCATTGTTAGGTGAATACAATGATAAAGCTGTGAAAATATTCAATGAAGTGGGTTGGCAGTAATTGTTCAAAAGGCTTAAAGTGAGGGGACCTAGTCCCCTTTTTGTCATTGTCACGATAATTATTGCTGCCATAGTATTACCAACTGTATTTATTTTCATACGGCTGTTTCACCCAGTCACAGAATCATGGATCCATATCAAAGAGCATGTTCTATCAAGTTATATCAGCAACTCTTTGATTCTGGTCTCTGGAGTCAGTGTGATAACAGGGATACTTGGCACATATTTCGCGTGGTCGTTATCAAAGTACAAATGGCGCTACGGATTATTAATAGAGAGTTTGCTGTTCCTACCGATGGCAATACCGCCATACATCGCAGGTTATGTTTATGGGGGCATTTTCACGCCCTTTGGAACTTTAGATAGGATTCTAAGCAAAGTTGGACTAGAACCTTTCAGAGTGGACATCTTGTCCAAAGGAGGTGCAGTATTTGTTTTCAGTTTGTTCCTGATGCCATATGTGTTCCTCGTGACAAAAGGTTTTTTTGAAAAATTGCCCAGTACTATTGAAGAGTCCTCAAAACTGTTAGGAAGAAATCAGATATCAACATTCTTCAGAGTGATTCTACCTATGGCAAGGGGCTCGTTGGTTGGTGGGATTGTTCTTGTAATGCTAGAAGTCTTGAATGATTATGGTTTAGTTCGCTATTTCGGAGTTCCAACATTCAGCACAGCAATCTATCAAACCTGGTTCGGCATGAGTGATGTGGATGGAGCGGTCAGGTTGGCTGCCAGTCTCATGAGTATTATTTTTATAATTTCTATGGTGGAGCAGTTTCTCAGAGGGAGAGGAAGGTTAAGTCAGGCTCGAGCGGTATCAACTTATGGGAGAAAGAAGCCTGCTTCGAAAAAGTATAAAGTCGTTTTCTACGTAATCACATTTGTTTATCTGTTATTCTCGTTGATTATACCAATTAGCCAATTGGTTTCCTGGAGTTTCATAGCTAAGCAAACCGATGCGATGATGCGCTTTGGTTCGATAATTTTCAACACGATCAGTGTAAGTGTCATCGTTACGCTCTTTGTGGTTATATGTGGTATTCTTATTGGAAACTTCAATCGGCTGAGGCCAGGAATATTGTCAAAAACATATTCAAGAATTGTGATTCTAGGGTACTCTATTTCGGCATCGATTATTGCAATTGGCGTCCTTGTTACCTTCATAAGCATTGATCGCAGTTTAGCGGGGGTATATGATGTTCTGAATTTAAAGGCTTTGTTTCTATCCAGCGGTAAGTTTATTCTTATTTTCGCTTTAACCATACGATTCATGGCCATTGGGTTCAACAGCATAGAATCAGGATTCACAAAGATGGGAAAGAAGTATTATGAAGCAAGCAAGCTGTTGGGACGTAATGAGTGGTATACCTTCAAACATGTTGATTTCCCGATATTAAAACCAGCTATTTTAAGTGCGGCTATTCTTACGTTCGTGGATGTGTTAAAGGAGTTGCCATTAACGCTGATACTAAGACCATTCAATTTTGACACATTGGCTACAAGAGTGTACACCTATGCTGGAGATGAGATGATTCATGAAGCCAGTGTGTATTCCCTGATGATTGTCGGTGTCAGTATTATCGCACTGATTATGCTCAGTGTTATGAAAAGAGGGGGCAGAAAATGATAAAATTGAGTAATGTTTCCTATCAGTATGATAACTCGAAAACCGAAACATTGAAGGATATCAATCTGGAACTTGAAAGAGGGGAAGTGCTTGCTATTGTCGGACCAAGCGGTGGTGGCAAGTCTACTTTACTTAGAGTGATTGCAGGTCTTGAGAAGCCTAAAGCCGGCGAAATGTTTCTGGGGAGCGAGTGTATATATGGAAATGGGGTATTCGTTAAACCTGAAGATCGAGGTATTGGCATGCTGTTTCAGGATTATGCACTGTTTCCGCATATGACCGTAGCTAAAAACATAGAATACGGTCTGATAGGAATGAAATCCCGTGAGAGAAAGAAACGAATGAAAGAAGTTCTGGAATTGGTTAACTTGGCAGAATATGAAAGACGATATCCTCATGAATTGAGCGGTGGTCAGCAGCAAAGAATCGCATTGGCCAGAGCCATAGCACCCATGCCGAAGATATTGTTGCTTGATGAACCATTTAGTAACTTAGATACATTTCTGCTTCAGAGTGTTCGTGAAGAACTATTCGGGATTATTCGTGCGATTGGGATAACAGCGATCATGGTTACACACAACCCGGAAGATGCTAAAACTCAAGCGGATCGAGTGATTCAGATTATTGATGGCATAGCGTCTGAAAGCAGGTATGAACAATAAATACTCAGTATTCACACAGCTACACGATAGTATCTTGATTAACCGGATATGGATAGATGATTTCTTGTGAAGAATAAGAATAATGGAAGTGAAACTGACTCGTAGGCAGAAGGAGCCAGATAATATGCACTTGAAGGCCAAGAGGTTCCGTCGATCAGAAGTCAGGATTTTGCGATAATGAAGAGTGGTTCACCATGATGGTCATTTCAGAAGACGGAGTGCACATACAGCAGTATTCATCCTGAGCCTTGTTTTTCATTATATTCTTTGACCTATGGTATAATCCCGACTTTGACAGTTGAAACAACCCATATTCAATGATAAGCCTTGCAAACAAAGAAATTTGCGAGGTTTTTATTGATTTCATCTTGTTGTATACGGTTGTATGTGATATAATAAGGTATGTTTGTAAAAGTAACGAAAAACCGTGAAGGCACACAATATGTTTCAATTGTGGAAGGCTATCGCGACAAAGACAAGGTGAAACACAGGACCATCAAATCTTTGGGAAAGCTGAAGGATCTGGAAGCCGGAAATCCGAATTATCTCACGGAACTCAAGGAGGACGTCAAGGCAGGAAAGTATCAACCGGAACCAGAAACCCTTTCACTGACCCTCGATCTGAAGAAAAAGATCTCGAACCCACTCCAGAACTATGGCTGGCTGCTGGTAGATGAAATCTACCGAAGCCTGGGAATCGACAATGTTCTCAGTCGCCATCGAAAAGGAACAAAATCTAAAATCGACTTCAACGAAGCCTTGCGGCTTCTGACGGCGATGAGAATTCTGGATCCTCAAAGCAAATGGAGAAGTGTGCAGTCGCAAGGCGTACTGTTCGGCGACTTCAACCTCACCCCAAAAGACGTCTACCGCTCTCTGGATACGTTCAGCCTACTCAGTGAGGAGATTCAGCTGCAGATACACCACTCCGTCACCAGCAGTGTCGGACGAACGGGTGCATTAGTGTTCTATGATGTGACGAACTACTATTTTGAGACGGACCTGGATGATGAGCCCCTCGAAATGGACGGGGAGTCAATCCCCGCATTTCGAAAACGCGGACCCAGCAAGGAAAAGCGTCCCAATCCTATTATCCAGATGGGGCTCTTCATGGACACCAATGGAATTCCTATCGCCTACCGGTTGTTCCCTGGAAACTGTGTTGACGTTAAAACATATCTCCCTGCTGTAGAGCAGATCAAGAAGCAGTTCGGCATCGAGAGAATCGTTGTCGTAGCGGATAAGAGGATGAACAGCAAGAACAACATATCAGAGACACTCCAAAAGAACGACGGTTACCTTTTCAGCCAGAAAGTCCGCGGTACCCGCGGTGCCCCTAAAGATATCCAGGAATTCGCTCTAGACCCTGAAGGCTGGATCGCAAATGAGCAAGAAACCTTCGCAAAAAAGTCTATGATTCGAAAAAGAATTCTAAACAAGAAAGAGATCACTGAGAAGATACTCGTAACTTGGAATCAGAAGTACGACTTTCGCGAGAAAGTCCGTCGCAAGAAGTCGGTGGAATATGCGGAGAAACTGACTGCAGGAGAGAGGTTCCGGATGACAATGAAAAAAGGTGGAAAACGGTACTTAGAGGTGGAGAGTTTAGACAAAGAAACTGGAGAAATCAAGAGGCTCACGCCTCATATCTCCATCGATGAGGACCAGATTGCATTTGACGAGCAGTTTGACGGCATCAGCGTCCTGATTACCAGCGAAACAGAAATGAGTGATGAGGAGATGCTGACCAGCTACCGCTCACTGAGCCGTATTGAAGACTGTTTCAAAGTTATGAAGACAACCTTTGATGCCCGTCCAATATATGTCTGGACACGACCTCATATTGATGCACACTTTCTGGTATGCTTCATCTCCTTAACAATCATGCGCTTGCTGGAACAGAGACTGAATGGACAATTCAGCCCTGAAAGAATTCAGGCGGCACTGCAAAGTGCGCAGTGCCGCCCGATGGAACAAGGATATTGGGAGGTCTTCGGAAACGATGACTTACTGGAAATCAATGAAATCCTTGAGAAAAAGTGGAACCGCCAATATGTCCCATTGGAAGCTCTGAAAAAATATGGAAAGTAATATGTGTGTACAACAAGAATAAAATGCAATAAAACAGCTAGAACCCTTGTGTTAAGGTGTTTCTAGCTGTTTATTCTTCTTACAACTGTCAAAGTCGGGAGTGAAACTGACTCGTAGGCAGAAGGAGCCAGATAATATGCACTTGAAGGCCAAGAGGTTCCGTCGATCAGAAGTCAGGATTTTGCGATAATGAAGAGTGGTTCACCATGATGGTCATTTCAGAAGACGGAGTGCACATACAGCAGTATTCATCCTGAGCCTTGTTTTTCATTATATTCTTTGACCTATGGTATAATGATTTCAAAAGGATAGTATGAGGAGCGATGAATATGGAATTCGATAGCAAAGAACTGAAGGAACGCAAATATACAGAAGCTTATTCTGAACCCAAGCTTTTCGATAAGATCAAGAAGTTTGCGAAAAAAGCCGGTATCAAGGTGATCTACCTGGCACTGCTGCTGTTCTATACTTTGCAGCAGCCTGAAACACCCAGGAAGGCGAAATCTGTCATCATCGGAGCCTTAGGATATTTCATATTCCCCATGGATCTGATACCGGATTTCATACCCATTGCAGGATTTTCCGATGATCTCACTGCATTAGCCGGAGCGCTCGTCATGGTGGCCATGCATGTCAATGAAGACACCAAGAGAAAAGCGAAAGAGAGACTGCGCATCTGGTTCGGGGACTATGATCAGTCAGAACTGGACACCATCGATGAGAAGATGAACAAGGATGAAATAATAGAAGAGTAAATGAGTAAAGGGATTTCTGAAAGCAGAAATCCCTATAACATATGCTAATTATGATATAATTTGGGTGCAATAATTTATAAGATTAAGTGGGTCTCATAGAACGTGACTTTCAATAAATCAAAATATGATACTCCATCACCATAGTCAGGTGATGGAGTATTGAAGTTTCAGAATATAAAATTTACAGCTTAAAGTGCTAATTTAAGAATTTCAACGATTCTCTTGTTATCTAATGGAATATAGTGGCCTACTGTTTGAGTATCATTGCTTGTAGCCCTATTAGCCATTAATTCAAAATGTTCGTCAGCGATTTCCATTTCTCCTAAGGTCGTTTTCAGTCCCAGGGATCTGAAGAAATCTTTTAGCTTATCTGCCAGAGTCAGAGCCATTTCGTGTACTGTATAGTTATGATAGTCTATTCCATATAGTCTATTAGCGAGTTGTGCTAACTTTTCGGGTTTTTCGTTTGCCATGTATTTGCACCAGGCAACAAAAACGACAGCCATCCCTTCTCCATGAGTGATACCATATTGTGCACTGATTTCGTGTTCAATTCGGTGTGAGCCCCAATCGGAAACTCTTCCAGTATCGAGAATTCCGTTGTGAGCTATAGAAGCGAGCCATTGTATTTCTGACCTAGCATCGATATTTGTGGGATTTGTCATGAGCCTCTGAGAGTTTAACATTACTGCCTTGATTGCACCTTCAATCATATAATCTGTAGTATCAACATGAAGGGTTTCCGTAAAATATCTTTCCAGCAAGTGAGATAAAATGTCTGCGCATCCACAAGAGGTCTGGTATTTTGGGAGAGTAAGGGTGAATTTTGGGTTCATGATAGCAAACTTAGGTATAATCATGTCATCTTCAAAACCTAATTTGCTCAAACCATTTGAAATGATTGCAGCGTTTGATGTTTCTGAACCGCTGGAAGGAAGGGTCGTGATAACGCCGACTGGGATGCTAGTTTCCGGGATGGAGTTTCCATCAAAAAAATCCCAAGGATCTCTTTCATAAGGAATGCCTAACGATACGGCTTTAGCTGTATCAATTGCGCTACCACCACCAACTGCAAGGATAAAATCTACGTTATGTTGTTTACCGATATCCACCAGTTCTCTTACGAGTTCTATTTTTGGGTTAGGCACTACGTCAGCGGATTCGTTAAAAGTGATATTCAGTTTTTTACAAGCCTGCGTCACTGTATCCCATATACCAAGTTCTTTGATGAAATCACCACTGTATACCAGCAGCAATGAACTTACACGATACTCTTTCAAGAGGTTTTCTATCTCCTTTTCTGAGTCCTGTCCGAAGATTATTTTTGATGGGTTATTGTACTGGAAATTAATCATTTGAGCTCTCCTTTATGATGTAATCTAATTTAATGTTTTTGTTATTTAAAACGTCCAGCCATTCGGCAGAAAGTTTTTTATCTGTAACAATTGTTTCGATGTTGTTTAAGTCCGCGATAACAAATTCTGCTGAGTCAAAGAATTTGGTGTGGTCTGCAATCAGTATATGCTGTTTGGCCTGGTCGAGCATAGTTTTTCTAACTCGGCTTTCTTTGAAGTTATTATCAAGAAGTCCTAGTTTCAGATCTATTGCAGGCGAACTTATGAATGCTTTATCTGCGAAGTAGTAGAGAAGAGAGTCTGTTGCCTGGTATCCTACAAACGAGTTTGAACGATGTCTGAATTCACCACCAATAACAATAAGTTTAACTTGAGTAGACTGCTTCGTGAACAAGTGTGATATTCTATGTGAGTTTGTGATTATTGTTACTTTCATGTTTGTATTAAAGATCAATTGAGCTAACTTCAAACAGGTAGTGCTACAATCCAGGATAATTGTGTCAGATTCTTTGATATAATTTTTTAATACAAAAGAAGAAAGGGCCTCTTTTTCTTTGGAGAAAATTGTCTCTCTGATTTCTACTGGTGCTCCTTTGTCGTCTTTTTCAGGTAAAAATGCACCACCGTGAATTCTTTTCAGAATCCCGCTACTTTCCAGTTCTTTTAAGTCTCTACGAATAGTCTCCTCGCTGACGGATAACTGAGTGCTTAAATCTGAAATTAGGATGCTTCCGTATTTATTAAGTTCTCCTATTATAAATTTATGTCTATCTATTTTGAGCACGATTATTTACCTTCCAATCAATTTATTATGTAATTAGAGTACCACAAAAAACCACAAATAACAACATAGAGAGAGTGGTTTTTTATAACGATATTTGGTTTATACCTTTACATTTGTTGAAAAACCACAAATTATCACAAATATTATGTTGACTTTTATTATAACGTGTTGTATTTTGTGTATATGGGAACGTTTTACAAAGGAGGTGTGAGTTAGATATTTAAACGTTAACAGGACTACACATATATTAGGGGGTAAATAATGAAAAGTAAAAATCAAGGTAGCTTCATGGGGCTTATGCCACTGGTAATTTTCTTAATCTTATATTTTTCCATGGGTATCATAACTGGGGACTTCAATAATATGCCGCTTATGATAGGGATTTTTATTGCTTCTGCAATATCCTTGTTTATCAAGAGCCCAGTAGCTGAAAAAAAGACCTTTGTTGAAAAGGTTGAAATTTTCACTAAAGGTGGAGGCGAAAGCACATTAATTCTTATGGTAATTATCTATATGCTTGCAGGAGCTTTTTATAAAGTTGCAGGAGCTATGCATGCAACTGAAACAGTTACCAATATTGGTATTTCAATACTTCCTGCAAATATGATTCTACCAGGTCTTTTTGTAATCGGATGTGTTCTTAGCTTCTCAATGGGTACATCAATGGGAACTGTCGCTGCATTAATGCCTATTGCCATAGACATCGCAAGTAAAACTGGCGTAAGCTTGGCTTTAGTAAGTGGTGTAGTTGTAGGCGGAGCGATGTTCGGAGATAATCTATCATTTATTTCGGATACCACCATTGCGGCGACTACAACACAGGGAATCGCAATGAAAGAAAAATTCAAAGCGAACTTTCTAATGGTACTTCCTGCTGTGATCATAACTATTGTAGCATTAGCATTCTGGCCAATGGATAAAGCAAATATCATGACACCTGGTGCAATCAATTTAGTCAACTTGATTCCTTATGTCTTAATCATCGGCCTTTCACTAGGGGGAATGCATGTTATTCCAGCTATGACAATTTCAGTTCTAAGTGGTGTTGCAGTAGGTCTGTTCCACGGTGATTTCACCTTTGTTGAATCATTTGGGGTGGTACATGAAGGAATGACTTGGATGCAGGACATGGCTGTAATTGCTGTCTTTGTTGGTGGACTGGTTGCTATGATGAAGCATTTAGGCGGAATTGATTGGTTACTTGCTAAACTGTCCAAGAACACGAAAACCAAAAAGGGTGCAGAATTCAGCATGGCTGCACTGGTAAGTCTGGTAGATGTAGCAACAACTAACAATACTATCGCAATTATCGCTGTTGGTCCTATTGCTAAAGATATCTCTGAAGAATACGATATCACGCCGCAAAGAACAGCAAGTATCCTTGATTTGTTTTCTTCAGCATTTAATGGTTTAACACCATATGCAGGTCAGCTATTGACCGCTGGCGCATTGGCTGGCATCTCACCAGTTTCGATTATGCCCTTTGTTTGGTATTCGATCCTCATGGTGGTATTCGGAGTAATATCTATACTAGTTGGATGGCCATATGGTACAGCAAAGAAGGTAGAAGAGAAAATTGAAAATAAACTAGCTTAATACCAGATATTTAGGAGAAGAGAAATGTAAATTAAGCATTCCTCTTCTCTGAAAATTTATAGAAAAGATAGGTGCAATACATTGAATAAATATAATAAGCATTTTTTGCTTGATACTCATACTGTTATAGAATATGTCCTGGATCAACTGGAATACTTCGGATCTCAAGAGAAAGTTGAAGCAATGGAAATCGGTGATGGGAATATCAACTATGTATTTAAAGTCTGGAATCCGGAAAGTGGAAAATCCATTATAATTAAACAGGCGGATACTCTCTTGAGATCATCAGGGAGACCATTGGATATGTATCGAAACAGAATTGAAGCTGAAATTCTGAAAATTCAAGGGGAACTGTCACCTGAATCAGTTCCCGAGATTTACCATTATGATGAGAAAATGTACATTCTCGCGATGGAGGATATATCGGTTTATAAAAATTTAAGAACAGAAATGCTAGATGGAAAAACATTCAGTCATTTTTCTGAGAACATAACTACATTTCTTACTGATACGCTGATCCCCACAACTGATTTGTTTATTACTAGGGCAGAGAAGAAAGAAAATGTGAAGAAATTCATGAATCCAGAGCTTTGCGATATTAGTGAAGATCTGGTGTTTACTGAACCGTATTGGGATTATAAGAAAAGAAATATCATTTTGGAAGAAAACATGAACTTTGCTGAAGAGTATTTATATAAAGATAAAATGCTACACCTGGAAGTTGCAAAATTAAGAGACAGATATATGAATTATCCTCAAGCACTGATTCATGGAGACTTGCATTCTGGATCGATTTTCGCAAACGAAATTGGAATAAAAGTTATAGATCCGGAGTTTGCCTTTTATGGACCTATAGGCTATGACAGTGGTAATGTCATTGGGAATCTCTGCCTATCATGGTTGAATAAAGAGTTTGAAGAGACACCTGACCATGAGTTCATTGAATGGATAAGAAAGGCTATTTCGGATATTATTCTAAAGCTAGATGAGAAAATCACTTCCAAACTGAATGAATGCAGAGATGATGAATTATATACTAATGAGTTCAAAAAGTATTATGTGGATAGCATCATTGAAGACACCTATGGTTATGCAGGAACAGAAATTATCAGACGAGTTGTAGGAGATTCAAAAGTTAAGGAAGTTTCAGATGTGAAAAATCTTTCAATAAGAGTTCCCATGGAAAGAGCTATGATTAAGATTGGAATACATCTCATCAAGAACAGATATGAGAAGATTGATGTTGATGATTTGCAGAGAATTATTGATTCTGAAAAATAAGTTAGAAAAGAGGTCCGAGAAATGGATAGATATGATCATGATTTAGCATTTATGCTGCAGTATGAAAATATTGCGTGGTATGAGAACGGAAAAGTAAGGATTTTAGATAGAAGAATCTATCCTAGAGAAGTGCAGTTTGTGGAATGCAGTTCTTACCTTGAAGTCAAACAAGCCATTGCAGATATGGTTACTCAAAGTGCTGGACCCTATACAGCTGCAGGTATGGGCATGGCGTTGGCTGCCTACGAAACACGAGGTAAATCATCTGAAGAACAAGTTGATTTTATGGAGAACGCTGCCTATGAGATAGCTCATGCAAGACCGACGACTGCGAATCGTATGGGTAAGATAACAGCTGGTTGTTTGCAAGTATTTAAAGAAGCTTTGGATGCTGGGAATGACCCGATCGAAGCGGTATTTCTCCATACAGTGGAGTCTTTAAATAGAAGGTATTCCATTATGGAGAAAGTAGGTGTCAATTTAGCGAAGCGATTTCCGCAAAATGGAAGCATATTGACACAGTGTTTTGGAGAAACCATTATTGGAATGATGCTAAGAGCTGCTCAAAATAATAATAATGACATCAAAATATATAATGCGGAAACCAGACCATATCTTCAAGGTGCGAGATTGACATCTACATGCTGCGCACAAATGGGCTTTGACACCACAGTCTTAACAGACAATATGATAGCCTATGCTATGGAGAATAAGGGCATCGACATGTTCACCTCAGCAGCCGATTCAATTGCTCGAGATGGTCATATTGCAAATAAGATTGGAACGTATCAGATAGCGATTTTATCGAAGCATTTTGGTATACCCTACTACGTTACAGGAATTCCTGATGTGGATAAGCTCACAAGAGATGACATCAAAATTGAAGAGAGGGACCCTAAACAAGTACTCAGTTGTAATGGATTAAGAAATACCATAGATGAGGTGAAGGCTATCTATCCTTCCTTCGACATCACCCCCCCCCATTTGATCACAGGAATTGTCACGGATAAGGGAATATATGTACCTGATTGTATCAATGATTACTTTGAATCAGAGACAAAAGCTTTTTATTAGGAGGATTAGCATTGAAATTATATATACGTGCCCCATTTACCAATGAAAAAATAGAAGAATTACGAGAGTTGTTCAATGAAATTATATATGAGCCATGGACAGAAACAGGAGAGCGGTACTATGAGGATGAAATGATCGAAGCACTTCAGCTTCACCAACCGGATGTACTGATTACTGAGCTGGATAAGGTGACAGAAAAAGTGCTGAATAATTACAGTGGGCTGAAACTTGTAGGAGACTGTCGTGCGGTTCCAGCTAATATTGAAGTAGATGCGTGTTCCCAAAAAGGAATTCCAGTGGTGTGCACACCAGGTAGAAATGCTCAAGCTGTGGCAGAGATGCTTGTAGGTCTTCTTCTAACCTACATGAGAAACATCATACCATCTGTAGAATGGGTGAAAGAAAAGAAATGGGTTCAAGGGACTACACCGTACTATACATGGATGGGGAATGAGCTAAATAGAAAGACCATCGGATTTGTAGGATTCGGTGCTGTAGGTCAGGCTTCTGCAAGAATTTTAGAAGCTTTCGGTTGTCACATCGCATATTACGATCCTTTTGTAAACATAGAGAATAATAACTATGAAAAGAAAGAATTATCAGAGCTGTTTAAGTCTTCGGATATCATTTCTCTCCATTTACCATCTATACCAGATACAGACAAGATGATTAATCTAGATCTGTTGAAATCAATGAAGAAAAGTTCCATATTAATTAACACTGCAAGAAGTTCAGTTATTGATATGGAAGCGCTGGAAAGTGTAATCAAAAATAAGGAAATAAGTGGCGCTATACTGGATGTTCTCGACAACGAACCTCCTTCTGATGAAGATTTAAGACTCCTTGAGTATGACAATGTTCTCATCACTCCACATATATGTGGTGCTACTTTTGAAGTGACTGATCATCAGTCTGCAATCATGACTGAGAGATTGAAGAATTACTTCCAGAAAGGATTGAAGGAAGGCGTACTCTATAATTATAAAAATCTTGGAGAGAGAAATGAATAATAAGAATTACCTAGTGGTTGATTCGGGGACTGGAAACTGTAAAATTGTCTTAATCGAGGCGACTGGACATATTGTGGATGTCTTATCCTTTGAAAATAAGTATTATAAAGATTATGAGTATACGGATGCACAATATTTCATACCACAAGAATGGGAAGAAAAAATCCTTTCCGCTTGTAAGGAACTGGTAAATAGAAACAGGAACACGAAAATTGATGCCGTGATATCCACCAGCGCGCGTCAAAGTGTAGTTCTCTATGATGAAAAAGGGAATGCGTATTATGGTCTGCCTAATATCGATAATCGTGGAAAGGATTGGATGGATGAAATTACAGATCGAGGAGAAATCTATGATAAAACTGGTCGATGGGTCACAGAGGATTTCCCTGCTGCTAAAATATTTGGCTTATCTAAAAAGAAACCGGATCTTTTCAGGAAGATGCACAAGTTTACAAGCGTAAGTGAATGGGTGGGTAGTATATTTACAGGAGAAATATGTATCGAGCCTTCTCAGGCTTGTGAAACACAACTGTATAACATCAACATCGGAGACTGGGATGAGGCTTTATGCAAAAGCTACAAGATACCTGTGACAGTTTTACCTGAACTGAAGGATGCGGGTCAGAAACTTGGTGATGTAAAAGAGAGTGTGTTGACTTATCTAGGTCTAGAGTATGGAGTGATATTTATCGTAGGTGGTGCCGATACACAAATGGCATTAAAAGGGATTAATATCAAGTCTAATGAGTTCGGTATTATATCCGGAACCACTTCTCCTGTACTGACACTAAATAATGAAAAAATCTATGATCCAGAAGAAAAGTGTTGGGTCAATGTAGATTTAGCTTCCAATCACTATGTTATTGAAACTAATCCAGGTGTAACGGGATTGAATTATCAGAGATTGAAGAATCTTATTGCACCAGCTATTTCTTATGAAGAAATAGAATCCATGTATGACAAGATGGAATCTTACAAGTGTACAGTATCTTTGACATCACTTGATTTTGCTAAGAAGCGATCACTGGGACCTGGTGGAATTATCTTGACATCTCCTTTAAACACGATGGAGAGCATTCATGATATCTTGTGGTCTGCCATGGCAGATATTGCCTGCTCCATTTACACTCAGTATCTTAACCTAAATAGTATGACATCGAACATGAAGGATTATATCAAGTGTGGTGGTGGTGGATTCCGATCTCGCACTCTATGCCAGATGTTGGCAGATATGACAGATAGAAAAATTCTTCTTTATAACAAGTTTGAACAAGCCACTACCATTGGCACCATAGTTTTAGTAAACCGCTATTTCGGAGAAGAAGAAAACCTTGAGCTTAGTGTTTTGAGAGAATATACCCCTAGAAAAGACAGCTTAGTACTACAATATTATAAAGATTGGAAGAAAAATCGAAAGTTAATTAGTGAAAGAAATTAAAAATATGGAGGAATAAAAATGTTATTAGAAAACGAAAGAAATTTAATTGTAGAGTATGGGAAAATGATGAGTGCATCAGGGTTAACCTCTGGAACAAGTGGTAATATCAGTATTTATGTTCCAGAAAAAGGGATGATGGCAATCAGTCCATCAGGTATTGGATATTTCGATACCAAACCTGAAGATGTGGTTATTATGGACCTGGATTCTAATATTATAGATGGAATCAGAAAGCCTTCTAGTGAATGGGCACTTCACTCAGAAATGTATAAGAGAAAACCGGACTGTAGATCTGTAGTACATACACACTCCATGTACTGTACTGTTTTTGCATCACTGAATCAGCCTCTTAGCGCTGTGCACTATGTGCTTGCGGATGCTGGAGTAGCTTCAGTACCCTGTGCACCATATAGAACGTTTGGAACTGTTGAGCTGGCTCAGGTGGCAGGTGAATACATTGGCGAAGGGAATGCGGTTCTGCTTGCAAATCATGGTATGTTGGCATGTGGTGGTTCCATTAAGAGTGCATACGGCCTAGCCAATGGTCTTGAATACTGCGCAGAGTTAGAATATCGAACAAGAGCTATTGGAAAGCCTGTAGTGCTAGATGATGAAGAGATGGCTAATATTATTGAAAGATTTAAAACTTATGGACAAGTAAGTAGAACTGAAGGATAGAAAATCCGATTATGTGTTATTACAGAAATGTTAATATCACTATCAATATATAAAGTAAAAAGCAATCCAGATGGCAGCCTGAGTGCTCCCTTCTGGATTGTTTTCATAAACCTGATAATTAAGCTTTCAATTCTGTTTGCTTACTCTAATTGAGTGTATTAATTATTGGGAAAGGTTTACTATCCCATGAAGATGACAGCAACACCCAGCACGCCTATAAGCGCACCCATGACTTCATTGACCTTGACCTTTTCCTTGAAGAAAATAATGCTCACAGGAATGATCAGGATGGGCACGATGGCCATGAGGGTAGAAGCAATGGCTGTGGATGTGTACTTCACCGCCATGAGAGACAGGGATACACCCACCACAGGACCGAAGATGGACCCGATGGTGATACCTGTCATGACATTCCGGTTCTTGAAGGTGCCGAAGAATCCGGACCACTTCTTTGTGACGGTGATGATCAGGATGAATCCCAGGATTCCAGCAAAGATTCTGATCTCTGTGGCAACGAAGGGGTTCAGCTCCGCCACACCCACTTTGGAGAGGATTAGCCCAAGAGCCTGCCCTACAGCACCTAGAAATGCGAAGGTGATTCCTTTGATGGGGTGCCTTACGACAATCTTATGACTTCCCTTGTCTTTTCCCATGACCACAATGGCGATTCCGATGAATGTCAGCATCATACCTGCAATCTGGATAAAACCGAGTTTTTCACCCAGGATGAAATAACTCATCACTGCCGTGATGGGCGGTGCCAGGGCCATGATCAGCATGGACACTCGCGCGCCGATTTCAACAAATGCCTGAAACAGGAACATATCACCCAGAACAAAACCTACAAGGCCTGAAAAGAGCAGTGCCTGGAACGCTTCAGGGGTGACATTCAGATTCCTGAAGCCGCTGGTGATAAAGAAATTGATGATGGTGATAATGACCAGTGAGACCACAAGTCTCATGAGATTCAGAACCAGTGATCCGACTTTCTTGCCTGCGTATTCAAAGGATACGGAAGATCCGACCCAGCAGAAGGCGGTAAGTATTGCAGCGATTTCGCCAATAAACATCTAACATCCATCCTGTCCTATTTTATTTTTCATTTCACTATCTTAACACAGCATCAATGGTTTTCATAGAATTATTGAAGTGTCTGGAGTTGTTGCAAATTCTGAAAAAAGTGCGAAAACAGGACAGTATGACATCGGGAAAAATGAGCCGTAAATAGAATGATAATATTCCACAGGGAGAAATGGATAAATGGCAAATTTCATGCTTTGACGAAAAAGTGGAAATTGGGTATAGTATGATGAGCTGAAGCGCTGAAATACCGGAAATGCGGTAGCGAAGTGCTTCACCTGAATGATCGGAGGACCTATGAACACAAAGTCTAAAGAAAGAAAACAGTTATATAAGACATTTTTTAAATATGTATCCCTGAACGTCATCAGCATGATCGGATTTTCCGCCTTCATCCTGGCGGACACCTTCTTCATCGCCAACGGCATCGGCAAGGATGGCCTGGTCTCTTTGAACCTTGTGATTCCCGCCTATACCGTGGTCTATGCCATGAGTCTTCTGCTGGGAACAGGAGTGGGAACCGTCTACTCCATTTACCGCGGGGAGAAGAAACCGAAAAGAGGAAATGAAGTGTTCACCCAGATGATGATTCTGGGCGTTTTCATCGGGCTTCTCTTCACCATCATTGGGCTTCTGTTTCCGGATGAAATCGTGATGCTTCTAGGAGCAGAAGATCATCTTGTTGAGATGTCCAGAGACTATACCTACACGGTCTTCAACTTCTCCATAGCCTTCATGGTGAACAGTATTCTGGTGAGTATGGTGCGAAATGACGGCCATCCAAGGCTTGCCATGATCGCTATGATGACAGGAAGTCTCAGTAACATCCTTCTGGACTACATCTTCATCTATCCCCTGGGGATGGGTATGTTCGGTGCAGCCCTGGCCACAGGCATCGCGCCGATTCTAAGTATCCTTGTGATGATGCCCTTCTTCCTAAGAAAGAAGCATCACTTCAGGTTTGTGAAGACCCGGCTCAGACCGCTGGAAATTAGAAAGGTGGTTTCCATCGGTATTCCCACCTTCATCACAGAGCTCTCCTCGGGGCTTGTGATTCTTCTCTTTAACCTGGTGATCCTTCACTACATCGGAGAAATCGGTGTGGCAGCCTATGGCATCATCGCCAATCTGGCGCTGATCCTCATTGCCATCTTCTCTGGCGTGGGCCAGGGGATTCAGCCCATCATCAGTTTCAATCATGGTCAGAAGAATCAGGAGAATGTACGCAGAACCCTGAATCTTGGGATTCTTTTCTCAGCAGCACTGGCGCTCTTTCTCTACGGCATCTTCATCGGCAATTCCGATGGAATCATCAGAGCGTTCAACTCGGAGAACAACCTGGAGCTTCATCGCCTGGCCAAGGAAGGCATGCGGATCTATTTCTCCTCCTTCCTCTTCGCAGGGATAAATATCACCATCATCTCCTACTTTTCCGCCAAGGCGAAACCAAGACCCTCCTTTATCGTGTCACTCCTTCGAGGAATACTCCTCATACCACCGGTCCTGCTTTTCCTGGCAGGTGCCATGGGCATCACCGGGGTATGGATCACCATTCCTCTGGTGGAGCTTCTGACACTTCTCATCTCCCTGACACTTCTTCATATGGAAAGACGAAAAAAAGTGCAGCTGCCTTCCTAGAGCGCTGCACTTTTTTTGTGGTTCAGAAGCTCTCTAATCGTGATAAGATGGAAATAGAACAAATAAAAACTGGGGGAAAAGTAAATGAGAATACCATATGAGACCATGCTGAATGAATTCAAGAGAATCCTCACCGACCGCGGCGTCTCGGAAGACATCGCTTTGGAAGCGGCAATGAACTTCGCCAAAACAAGCCTTGACGGAGTCTACTCTCACGGCGTAAACAGATTTCCAAGAATCGTCGGCTATATTGATCGAGGAATCATAGATCCGAAAGCCCTGCCCGAGTGTGAGATGCGTTTCGGCGCCATGGAAAGATGGAACGGAAATCTGGGCCTTGGAAACATAAACGCCAAGCGCGCCATGAATAGAGCCTGTGAACTGGCTGAGGAAAACGGCATAGGGATCGTGGCGCTCCGAAACACCAATCATTGGCTTCGAGGCGGAGCCTACGGATGGCAGGCAGCCGAAGAAGGGTACATCGGCATATGCTGGACCAACACCATGCCCAATATGCCGGCCTATGGGGGGAAAGACCATAAGATCGGGAATAATCCCTTCATCATGGCGGTACCAAGAACCAGCGGAGAACATGTGGTGCTGGATATGGCCATGTCCCAGTTCTCCTATGGAAAGCTGGAAGACTACAGGATGAAAGGGAAGAAGCTTCCTATTCCTGGTGGATATGATAAAGAAGGGAAACTGAGTACAGATCCTGGAGCCATCGAAGAGAGCGGAAGAGTGCTGCCCATAGGGTTCTGGAAAGGCAGCGGACTTTCTATCGTTCTTGACATGATTGCCACGGTCCTTGCTGGCGGTAATGCCACCTGTGACATCGAAAAGGATTCCGAGAATGAATCGGGACTCTCCCAGGTGCTTCTGGCCATCGATCCCAAGAAGTTCAGCACAGCAGCCCAAATCGACGAGATGATTACGCGAATAGTGGAGGATCTGAAGACATCTGAAATGGATGAAGAAATCGGAGGGGTTTCCTATCCGGGGCAGTCCACCATCAGGAGAAGAAAAGAGAATCTGGAGAAGGGTATTCCCGTACAGGAAGAGGTCTGGAATAGAATCCTTGCCCTGTAAGCTGACGAATCACAAACAGAATAGAAAACAAATTGTTTAGATTGCTTTTATAAGTGGTCTAAACTTTTTTATCAATAAAATGATTGAAATTCAGCAAGAAAACACCTGATTTTGATAGTTAATATTTTATCAAAAACGATTTCGTGCAATGAAATGATTAAATGATATTCGTTTACAAAAGTAACTGGTAAACTAGGAATCATGAGTTGATAGTTACATATGTAATAATTATAAGCGTTAATAATCTCACAAATTTTTCCTTGAAATAACAAAACAGTAATATTATTAGAAAATTAGTCAATATTTTATATTATTTACTTGTATTATTATGAAATTAATAACAGTGGGTGTTATTGACTATGTTCAAATGTAATACTATAATAAAACTCGTAAACGTTTCAAAAACAAATCATCTATAGCGCTATAGGAGAAATTAAAATGAAAGATTCGCATCAGGAACTGATACAAGTTGCATATTACTACTACAAACTAAACCTCACACAGCAGAATATCGCTGAGAAGCTAGGGATATCCAGACAAAAAGTCAACCGATTGATTCAGAGAGCGATTCAGGAGCGAATCGTTGAAATCAAGATTAATGGGTATGAGAATTTTGATATCGATCTAGAGTACAGACTTGAAAAAAAGTATAATCTGCAAAAGGCGATTGTTGTAAAAGAGAATATTGATGAGAAACCAATTGGTATTGCAGCGTCTAAGTTTATCAATCAGTTCATTAAGAGAATATTAGAGAAACAGCAAAAGTGTGACATTGGTATATCTTGGGGCAATTCACTAAGTACCCTCACGAGTAACTATATCGTTGAAGATGATATGGATGGTGAGGTGTCTGTAATTCAGCTCTGTGGGGGAATCAACACTTCAAAGACAGCCATCAAGCCTGAAGAGGTAACCAATGTGTTGGCTATGACATTGGGAGGGCAGTCCTATAACCTGTATGCGCCTGCAAAGATGGAGAATAAGGAACTGGTAAAGTTACTGAAAAGAGAAAAATACTATCACAATATTCTTGAACGATATAATTCAATAGATGTATCTGTAGTAGGCATAGGGAACCTTGATGAAGATGGTACTCTGATCAAATATAACTATCTAGACGAGAGTACTTTTGAAGAACTAAGCAGAATGGGTGCTGTTGGGGATGTCTGTTTCAGGATGTTTGATCGACAAGGTAAATTAGTTGAATCTGATTATAACGAGCTGATCATGGGAATCGCATTTGATAATTATATGGACATACCTACAAGGATAGGAATCGCTTATGGACGAGAAAAAGTAAAAGCTGTGACTGGCGCATTATGTGGAAGTGTGATAAACGTTCTGGTTACTGACTATGAAACAGCCAGAGATATCATGGACTACGATGGATGAAATGGAGGATGAAAATGGGATATTTAATTGGGATTGATGCTGGAACTTCAAGGGTGAAAGCGGTATTGTTTGATTTGGACGGATATGAAGTGAAATCAGCTTATAGAGACAATGAACCAGTACTTGTAGCAAATGGTGGCGTAGAACAGGATATGAATGTTTTATGGGAAAAAGTACTGGACTGTCTTGTGGAAGTAACTGCGAATCTGGAAGCTGAAGATGTTTTGGGAATCAGCATCACAGGACAGGGTGAAGGAATATGGCTGATAGATGAAGATGGAGAACCGGTTTCCAATGCCTATTTATGGAATGACGGCAGAAGCAAGGATGTAGTTGATGATCTGATTCAGAGCAAGAATGATCTGTATGACAAAGCATACAAGTTTACAGGCACACAACCTTTTCCAGGAACTGCTCTGTCTCATCTTATGTGGGCAAAAAAGCACAGACCTGAAGTTCTTGAAAAGGCGAAGAACCTTCTGTTTTGTAAAGATTGGATCAGATTTAAGCTTACCGGTGAAGTGGCTATGGAGTATTCTGATTCAGCAACTTCTCTCATGGACATCAATAACCTTGAGTTCTCCAGAAAATTCTTTGCAGAGTTAGGTATTGAAGAAGTAGCGGATTTGATGTCTGAAGTAAAAAAATCCTATGAGATTGCAGGAACAGTGACCAAGGAAATTGCTCATAAGCTGGGAATCTCTGAGAACACACCAGTGGGGGTAGGGGCTATCGATGTTATCGCTTCTTCTGTGGGGGTAGGAGCAATCAATAGCGGAGACACATCAACCATTCTTGGTACGACCTGTGCTACGGTCATCGTAACAGATACCATCAATCCAGGGCATGGTACCAGCAGGTTTGAAGTTCACGGCAGAGATGGATTGTATGTGAACTTGCAGCCTACTATGTCAGGAACACCTAATATTGACTGGGTTTTAAACAATATTTCAAACATAAAATCCTATAAGGAAATCGATGCAGAACTGGCGAAAATGCCGCCAGTGCCCAAAGGAGTCATTTACCATCCTTATATCAGCACATCCGGTGAAAGATCTCCTTTCTACTGCCCCAATGCCAGAGCAAACTTCTTTGGATTAAACAACTATGTGTCTAGGATGGAAATGGTTAAAGCTGTTTACGAAGGCATTGCATTCTCAATAAAGGACTGCCTAGAAGGTTCATTGACGACCGAAGAGGGTACAATTTACCTAGCCGGCGGTGGAGCGGATAGTCCAGTATGGGCTCAGATCATCTCCGATGTAACAGGCAGAAATGTTGAGGTCTCAGAAGGGAATGAGTTTGCAGCCAAGGGCGTTGCTATGATGCTGGGGGTGACACTGGGGATATATGATAGTTTTGAGGATGCAAAAAACAGAACCTGCAGATCGAAGGCATCATATAAGCCGATAGCAGAAAATACTGAGCAATATGCTAAGTATTTTGAGTTGTACCACGAGGCACGTGTGAATTTTGAAAATTTATGGAACAAAAGAAGTTCAATTTTGAATCAGATTGGAAAAGAGGTATATTAATGAAAATATTATTTACAGCAGAGTATGATGATCAGTATCTGGAACAGATCAAATCGCTTGGTGATGTTGATATAAAAGGCTGGGCGCTTGGATTGCCTAAGCTGACTGAAAGTGAACTTATAGAGTATGGAAAAGACAAGGAAATCATCATCACAAGCTATGATGATATTACTAAGAATGTAATCGATGGTTGCAGGAATCTGAAACTTGTGGCTTGTACAAGAGCAACCCCTGTGAACGTAGATACTGCATATGCAAAATCTAAAGGGATAAAAGTGCTATATACTCCAGGAAGAAACTCAGATTCTACTGCAGAACATACGATAGCTTTGATGCTGTCCGTTGCAAGAAACATTCCTCAGGCTCATATGGCTTTGAAAAACGGTGAGTTTACGGGGGAAGCACCAGAAAAGGAATCTGCAAAGAAAGGACTCAGAGATGATGTGATCTGGGGGATGGATGAACATAGCCCATATGTTGTATTCAAGGGAATGGAGCTGAAGGACAAGACGCTTGGCATCATCGGATATGGAAGTATAGGCCGAAGAGTTGGCGAAATCGCCCATGCTTTTGGTATGAATCTGCTCATCTACGATCCTTATGTTTCAGATGTGGATGTCAACAGATTGGGAAGAACGAAAGTCTCACTTGACGAGCTGCTCAGAAAATCTGATATGGTGACGGTGCATCTGAAGGTAACAGAAGACACCAGAAATCTCATCAATGAAGAAGCTTTTGCGAAAATGAAGAAGAGTGCCTATTTCATCAACTGTGCCCGTGCTGCGGTTGTGGATGAGGAAGCCCTTATTGAAGCGCTGAGGAATAAGGAAATCGCAGGAGCAGCACTTGATGTGTATGCGAAAGAACCAATCTATAAGAACCATCCATTTATTACAGAGTTGAGCAATGTAGTAATTACGCCTCATATTGCAGGAGCAACCTATGACATCTTAGGCAATCACACAAAAATGATCATAGCTGATATTAAAAGATACATGAATAATGAACACTTGATTTATGAGTATAGGTAGGAGGATAAGATTATGGAACTAGCATTAATACTGGCGGCGTTTGGTGGTGGTCTGTTTGGCGCAGCCATTGGAGGTACCATTTCATTTATTTTCACAGGGCTTATGGCGCTTGTGGGAATTGCAATCAATTTATCAATCGGCGATGCTTCCTTTCTAAATACAGTGGCCTTCGGTCCCTTCTTTGGACCACATATTGCATTTGTTGGTGGCGTTGCGGCAGCAGCTTATGCGGGGCTCAAGAAATGTGAAGGTGCTGAGCTGAATGAGTATACTATTGATGGTGCAGATTGTGCCACACCGCTTTTTGCCATTAAAGACCCTATGATTCTTTTAGTAGGTGGTATATTCGGTGTATTGGGACTTCTGATTAATAATATGCTTATCAATACAGGGATTGCCATCGATACCATTGCTACAACTGTAGTAATTATGGGAATAGCTTCAAGGTTATTAATCGGAAAACAAGGTTTATTTGGAGCATACCCTTCTGGAGAGAAAAAGTTTGATTTTTCTCCAAGGTATATTGTTTATACGGCATTATGGGGCTTCGGACTGGCGGCGGTAACTTCTTACGCTGCATTGGCAATTAATGTGAATAGCATTGGCTGGGCTATCAGTGCTGTGTCTCTCCTGTTTCTGTTTACAAAAGCCAATAACTTTGTGGTATCTCATCATGTTACGATGGTAGCGGGGTATATTGCTTTTGCCACAGGAAGTGTTCTGATTGGAGCAGTTTCCGGAGCGGTATCTTCAATGGCTGGAGAATATA
The DNA here is from genome assembly GCF_017368455.1 of Proteiniclasticum aestuarii. Classification (GTDB taxonomy): domain Bacteria; phylum Bacillota; class Clostridia; order Clostridiales; family Clostridiaceae; genus Proteiniclasticum; species Proteiniclasticum aestuarii. The sequence continues at coordinate 167,563 of NZ_JAFNJU010000007.1, forward strand.
TCAACAGATGGACCAATACTCATGTTAAATCCCATTTGGACATGCCTGCTATTGTGATTGCATTAGGTAGCTTTGTAGCTTTAACTCTTTTGAACTAGGAGGAAATGATAGATGTTAATGGAAAGAGAACGTAAAGAAATTGTAGAATATGGCAAAAAACTGATAACAAGTGGTCTTACTAAAGGAACTGGTGGAAATATCAGTATCTTTAATCGCGAGGAAAATCTCATGGCGATTAGCCCATCGGGTATTGATTATTTTGAAACAAACCCCGAAGATGTTGTAATTATGGATCTTGATGGCAAAGTCGTAGATGGAGATAAAAAGCCGTCAAGTGAATATGCCATGCACAGCATTTTCTACAAGAAAAGAGATGATATCGATGCGGTGGTCCATACTCATTCTGTATATTCAACAGTGCTGGCTACCTTAAGAACAGGTCTGCCTGCTTCGAGCTATCTAGTTGCATTCTCAGGTCTGGATGTACGTTGTGCGGAATATGCATCGTTTGGAACCAAAGAACTTGCCGAAAATGCATTCAAGGCAATGGAAGACAGATACGCGGTATTCCTGGCTAATCATGGACTTCTGACGGGAGCTCAGGATTTGGCCAATGCATTCAATAAAGCTGAAGAGATTGAACACTGCGCAGAAGTGTACTATAGAGCAAAATCTATAGGAGATCCAGTGATCCTCGATGAAGAAGAAATGTATAGAATGATTGAAAAGTTCAATACATATGGTCAGGTGAAAAAGTAAACATTTTTTTGTGAAAACAATCAAAGAATAAAGCAGGAGTGAAGAAAGTCTGATCAGAGACCTATTTCCTCCTGCTTTTATAATTTCAAAAAATAGTTTTCTGCTTAAAAGGATTACATCCTGTGACAATGGGAAACAAATTAAGGAATGCATAATTATTCAATTATTATGAGGGATTTGTTTGACAATAAAACAAATTAATTGTAAGATAGCAATAATTTAATACAGCCGTGTGAAAAGAGGTCGCGTCAAGTCAAGAGTACCGTGAAAGGGAAAGGGGCTGACGCCGAAGTACATTGTACTGGGCCCTGACTGAATAAGCCAGGGACTATTTCCAGATCGTTGCCCAATGGTCTGGAAGTGCGCTTTAACATGGCAGGGCGACTGCAAGGTGTATTTTTATGACCGTGAGCATTCGCTCACGGTCATATTTTTTATATCTGCAGGAGGATAAACCCATGAGACTATATGGTACACAGAACATCGTAAACAACCAGCTGCATATCGGTGGGGTCAGCGCCAGGGAACTGGCCGCGACCTATGGAACCCCTCTCTACATCATGGATGAGGAGGAAATGAGATCTAGAGCTAGGCTCTTTGGAGAAAACTTCACCCATGAGAAAATCGAGACGGAAGTGATTTATGCCTCCAAGGCATTCATGACAAAAGCCATGGCAAAGCTCATAGGAGAAGAAGGACTTTCTGTGGATGTGGTATCGGGAGGAGAGCTCTTCACAGCTCTTTCAGTGGGCTTTCCAGCGGAGAAGATCTTCTTTCACGGAAACAACAAATCACTGGAGGAACTTTTCTATGCCGTATCGAGCGGTGTTGGAACCATCATCCTGGACAATGAAGACGAGGCGGAAAGACTGAGTAGGATTCTGAAAGAAAACACAAAGCATCAGAAAGTGATGCTCCGGGTGAATCCCGGCATTGAAGCCCATACTCATGAATACATCAGCACAACGAAAAATGACTCGAAATTCGGTCTCAGTATCTTCAGTGAGGACACTAAAGATCTCATCAGTTCCCTTGATAGAAATCCGCTCTTGGACTTTCAAGGCATCCACTGTCACATCGGATCCCAGATCTTTGAAGAAGAATCCTACTTCAAGGCTGTGGAGGAGATGATGGGTTATGTAGCCAGCCTGAAGGAGAAGGGGATAGGGATCAGGGCGCTGAATCTGGGCGGAGGCTTTGGGGTCTCTTATGAGGAAAAGGATGCGCCCATGGCCTATAGGAGCTTCCTGAAAAATCTGTTGGAACATGCAGCGGGGATTGCAGAACAAGCGGGGCTTCTTCCGCTGAAACTGCTCATAGAGCCAGGGCGGGCCATCGTGGCCAATGCGGGCACCACGCTTTATGAAGTGGGCGGCACCAAAACCACCTATGGCGGAAAGAAATATGTCTTTGTGGATGGAAGCATGGCGGATCATATCCGCACAGTCCTATACGATGCAGCCTATACAGCGTGCCTGGCGGACAGGATGGAGGACCCTCTGGAGGAAGTCTATACGGTGACAGGAAAGGCCTGCGAGTCTGGAGATATTCTGGTGAGAGAAGCACATCTTCCGGTACCGGAAAAAGGAAACCTTCTGGCAGTGCTTTCCACAGGGGCCTACCATTACTCCATGGCATCCAACTACAACCGGCTGAGAAAACCGCCAGTGATCTTCGTCAGAAACGGAAAGTCAAAGGTAGTGGTTGCGAGGGAGACCTATGAGGACCTCGTGAGAAATGATCGGATGGAGGAGTATTAAAGGATGAGAACAGTACTGAAATTCGGCGGCTCCTCAGTGGCGGACCTTGACAGAATGAAGCGCATCGCAGAGAAGCTTAAAAGAAGACGGAAAGAAGGAGAAGAGATTGTGGTGGTGGTCTCCGCCATGGGAAAGACCACCAATCAGCTTCTGTCCATGGCCAGGGAAGCATCGGAGAATCCGTCCAAAAGAGAAGTGGACATGATGCTGGCTACGGGGGAGCAGGTCTCCATCGCTCTTCTCACCATGATTCTTCAGGAGAAGGGACTACAAGCCGTATCCCTCACAGGCTACCAGGCGGGGATCCTAACTGAAGGCATGCATACGAAGAATAAGATCCGAGACATTGACCCGAAAAACATCGAAAAATATCTCTCCGAAGGATACATCGTGGTGGTTGCAGGATTCCAGGGATATAACGAAAACGGAGAAATCACGACCCTCGGCAGAGGAGGATCCGACACCACAGCAGTGGCTCTGGCAGCGAAGCTTCATTGCCACTGCGAGATCTATACGGATGTGGATGGTATCTACGGCGTGGATCCAAGGCTATATCCCAAGGCAAGGCACATGGACAGCATCACCTATGAGGAGATGAAGGAAATGGCATTTCTGGGGGCCAAGGTCATGGAACCCCGATCCGTGGACATTGCCCAGAACTACGGCGTCGTCATCTATGTGGGATCGGCCCATGAAGACAGAAGAGGAACCTATATACAGGAAGGAGAAAGAAACGTGGAAGAGAGAAGCATCACCGGTCTGTCGGTACTGGAAAACATCATGATGGTCACCATCAGCCGTCTGCCAGAGGCAGGCACCCATACGGCGGATATCTTCAGGAAACTGGCGGAGGAGGAGATTATTGTGGACATGATCAGCCAGACGCCCATGCCGGATGGATCCGTAACCCTTTCCTTCACGGCATCCGCTGAAGACAGAAAGCTCATGGAATCGGTACTCCATGATGTGGTGGATCAGCTTTCTGGAGCGGCGCTGACCACCACCACCGAGATGCTGAAGGTTTCCGTGGTGGGCTCCGGCATGAGAACCCAGAGCGGTGTAGCCGCAAGGATCTTTACGCTTTTTGCGGAAAACGGCATCACCTTCAAGCAGGTGAGCACATCGGAGATCTCCATCTCCTATACCATGGAGAAAGCGCATAAGGAGAAGGCGGTAGCACTCATTGCCGATGCCTTTTCCCTGTAAGGAGGGCGGAAAACATGAAATTCACAAAATACCACGGCACCGGCAATGACTTCATCCTCCTGAGAGAAGAGGATCTGGAGGGAAGAGAAGAAAGTGAAACGGCTAAAGCCCTCTGTCACAGAAACTTCGGCATCGGCGCGGATGGGCTGCTCATCGTGAAGGCCTCTTCCGTGGCGGATCTTATGATGGCCTACTACAATCAGGACGGCAGTGTTGCACCTATGTGCGGAAACGGGCTGAGATGCTTTGCACGGTTCGCCCATGAAGATGATCTGGTCGAAACTGACCGGTTCCAGGTGGAAACCCTGGCGGGAATTCTGCCGGTGGATGTGTCTTCCGGGTATGACAGCATCCGCATCGGGCTCATGAAGCCATCTTTTCATCTCACTGCACCGCATGTGAGAAGGGAGGTTTATGAGGGGGAAATCCTGAGCCTTACGGTGAACGGAAGAAGCTATGATCTTCATGTGCTCTTTATCGGGACCCTTCATGGGGTGGTCTTCACAGAGGAGGAGGTGCCCTATGAGGATGCCGATGGCCTCTGTCACCATGAATTCTTTCCGGAGCACATCAACGTGAACTTCGTGAAAGTGGAAAGTGAGGATGACATAAGACTTGTAACCTTTGAACGCGGAGTGGGCTACACGCTGGCCTGCGGCACAGGGGCCGCATCCGCTCAGGTGATCGCTCATAAGCTGGGCTTCACAAAGCCACAGGCCAAGGTTCATGTGGATGGAGGAACTCTTGAGGTCACTGTGGGAGACCAGGTGGTTCTGGAAGGACCTGCAGTATGCATTGCGAAAGGAGAGATGGAAATTGGATAAACTGAATCTGGCCATTGTGGGGGCCACCGGTATGGTGGGCAGAACCTTTCTGACGGTGCTGGAAGAGATGAATCTTCCGCTGGGAAACCTGGTGCTGCTGGCATCGGAAAGATCTGCGGGACAGAAGGTTCTCTTTCAGGGAAATGAGATTAAGGTGGAAGAGCTTACGGAAGGCTCCTTTGACAGGGAAAGATTCCAGTACGCCCTCTTCTCTGCAGGAGGAAGCATCTCGGGCATCTATGCACCTGTGGCGACAAGAAACGGCATCACCGTCATCGACAACAGCAGTCAGTGGCGTATGCATGAAGAAGTGCCTCTGGTGATTCCGGAAATCAACAGGAAGGCCATAGGAGAACATCTTCTCATCAGCAATCCCAACTGTTCCACCATCCAGTCCGTGCTGCCCCTGAAAGTGATCCATGATCTCTACCAGGTGGAAAGAGTAGCCTATACCACCTACCAGGCGGTGTCAGGCTCCGGACAGAAGGGCGTGGAGGATCTTCTGGGCACCCGGGAAGGCAAAGCGCCTTCCTTCTATCCCAAGATCATTTCCGATAACTGCCTGCCCCAGATTGATGTGTTCCTGGAGGACGGGTACACGAAGGAAGAGCAGAAGATGATCGAGGAAACCAGAAAGATTCTGGACAATGAGAAGATGAAGGTCACCGCCACCTGCGTCAGAGTGCCGGTTTTAAACGGGCACAGCGTGGCCATGAATGTCACTTGCAAAAGAGAAATCGACTATGAGGAGCTTGCCAGGGCTCTGGCTTCGGCGGAAGGCATCCTCTACTATGAAACGGACTATCCCACCGCCAGAGATGCGGCAGGCCAGGACCAGGTTCTGGTGGGCAGACTGAGAAAAGATGAGAGCCTTCATAATTCTCTGCACCTCTGGTGCGTGGCGGACAATGTGAGAAAAGGCGCAGCAAGCAATGCGGTGCAGATTTTAAAGAGCATATGGGAGGAAAGAAGATGAATTTATGGATTGGTGCAGGGGTTGCCCTGATCACCCCTTTTAAAAACGGAGAGATTGATTACGTGTCATTGAAGAATCTTATAGAGTGGCAGATTCAGGAAGGCACAGATGCACTTGTCATGGCCGGTACCACAGGAGAGTCTGCCACCCTGTCTAAAGAAGAGAAACTGGCTCTTTTCCGCTTCACCGTGGATCTGGTCAAGGGCCGCGTACCGGTCATCGCCGGCACAGGGTCAAACTCCACCAGCGACAGCATTTCTCTTTCCAGGGAGGCGGAGAAGCTCGGTGTGGACGGTCTTCTTCTGGTGACACCGTACTATAACAAGCCCAGTCAGAGAGGGCTCTATGCCCACTATAAGGCTGTGGCTGATGCGGTGAAGCTTCCCATCATACTCTATAATGTCCCCGGCAGAACCTCTGTGGATCTTCTGCCTGAGACCGTGGTGAAGCTGTCTGAGATCGAAAACATCGTCGGTCTCAAGGAGGCTTCCGGTGAACCAGATCGAGCTGAAACCATTCTGAAAGAGGTGAAGGAGAACTTCAGAGTCTATTCCGGAAACGACAATGAGATCTGTGCGTTCATGGAAAGAGGAGCCCATGGGGTCATCTCCGTCTTATCCAATGTGGTGCCGAAAGCCGTCCATGAGATGGTCTATGACTATGTGGAAGGAAGGATAGAAAAATCTCTTGGCAGTCAGAGTAACTATGAAGAGCTGACATCCGCACTCTTCATGGATACCAACCCGGTTCCGGCCAAAGAAGCGCTGAATCTCATGGGGTATGAGGCGGGAGAACTGAGGCTTCCCCTTGTGGCACTGGAAGAGCGGAGCAGAGAGAAGCTGCTGAGTGTGCTCAGCGCCTACGGTCTCCTGGAAGGAGGAGAAGGCAGATGAAGGTGATACTATTCGGGGCCGGAGGACAGATGGGCAGAGCCATTTCCGCTCTCTATGCGGAAGAGCATCCTGACGTGGAAGTGGTATCCGTGGACAAGGAAGAGAGCGCTTACGTGTCGTCCATGGGCGGCGCAGATGTGGCCATTGATTTTTCCGGTAAAGAGGCCATCGGGAGCATTCTTGCCTACTGCACGGAAAATCAGGTGCCTCTTGTCATCGGCACCACTGGTCATGATGAGAAGGACCTTCAGGCAATCGAAGAAGCGGCAAGGCTCATTCCCATCATGAAAAGCGGAAACTACAGTCTGGGGGTCTGTGTACTGAAACACCTGGTCAGAGAAGCATCAAGACTTCTGGGAGAGGATGCGGATGTGGAGATCATCGAGAAGCATCATAGCCGAAAAAAGGATGCGCCCAGCGGAACAGCGCTTCTTCTGGCCGATGCGGTGGAGGAAGGAGGAGCCTCCCATAAGCGGGTCTACGGACGAGAAGGATTCTCTCCGCGAAAGAAAGGCGATCTGGGCATCCATGCAGTGCGAGGGGGGAGCATCGTGGGAGAACATACCGTGCTCTTTGCCCTGGAGGCAGAAAGTCTGGAGCTCATCCACAGGGGAGAATCCAGGATGCTCTTTGCCAGAGGAGCCGTGAAAGCTACGCAGTTCATAGGAAAACAGAAACCGGGTCTGTACGACATGGACCATATGATGAAAGGATGATTGAAAATGAGTGAAATGATGTTACAGGATGCCTATGCCATAGCGGCATTCATCAAAAATGCGGAAAAGAGCACACCAGTCAAAGTCTATGTCAATGGGGAACTTGATGTGGCGGATTTCGGGGATATGAAAGTGTTCGGAGAAGGAAACAGCCGGATTCTTTTCGGAGAAGCGAGAATGCTGGAGGAATTCCTGTCCCATAACAGGGAGCTGATCACGGAGCTGGTGGTGGAGAACGACAGAAGAAACTCTGCCATTCCGCTACTGGATCTGACAAAGATCGATGCGAGAATCGAGCCCGGTGCCTACATCAGAGAACACGTGGTCATCGGAAAAGGGGCAGTGATCATGATGGGCGCTGTCATCAATATCGGGGCGGTCATCGGTGAGGGCACCATGGTGGATATGAATGCTGTGGTGGGCGCCAGAGGAACCATCGGAAAGAACTGCCACATCGGCGCAGGCGCCGTGGTGGCTGGGGTTCTGGAACCCCCCTCAAAGACGCCGGTGATCATTGAAGACGGCGTCCTCATCGGAGCCAATGCGGTGATTCTTGAAGGCGTCAGAGTCGGTAAGAACGCAGTGGTGGCAGCGGGAGCCATTGTCACGGAAGATGTGCCGGAAGAAGCGGTGGTGGCAGGCTCTCCAGCCAAGGTCATCAAGTACAAGGATGAGAAGACACGGGAAAAGACCAAACTTCTGGATGATTTGAGGTGAGGATATGACGCTTCTAAGCGAAGACCAGAACTATGTACTGAATCTCTATAATAGAATTCCACTGGAGATCGCCCGCGGGGAAGGCATGTATCTCTATGACAGGGAGGGCGTAGGATATCTTGATTTCTATTCGGGCATCGCGGTGAATACCCTGGGTCATAGACATCCTGCCATCGTAACGGCCATAAAGGAGCAGATGGACTCATATCTTCATCTCTCCAATTATTTCACCTCCCCTTCTCAGGTGTCCCTGGCAAAGAAGCTGGTGGAAAACAGCTTTGCCGATAAGGTGTATTTTGCCAATTCCGGTGCGGAAGCCAATGAAGCCATGCTGAAACTTGCTCGCAGATACGGGCAGAACTTTCATGAAGACAAAACCAGGTTCGTGTCTGTGGACAGAGGCTTTCACGGTCGAACCATGGGCAGCATGAGTGTCACGGGGAACGGAAAATACAAGGACCAGTTCGGGAAATCCCTTCAGGACGTGGTGCATATCCCGCTGAATGATGTGGATGCTTTAAGAGAAGCTGTGGATGAAAACACCTGCGGCATCATTTTTGAAGTCATCCAGGGAGAAGGGGGGCTTCGGCAGGTGAGTGAAAAATTCATCGCGGCCATGAGAGAAGAGGCGGAAAAGCATCATGCGCTGATTCTGGTGGACGAGGTGCAGACGGGTCTCATGAGGACGGGGCATCTCTTCGCCCATGAAGCCTATGAGCTGACCCCTGACGCCATGACCCTTGCCAAAGGGCTTGGCGGAGGACTGCCCATCGGCGCCATGCTGGTTCATGAAAGTGTGAAGGATGTGCTGAAACCGGGAGACCATGGATCCACTTTCGGTGGCAATCCCGTGGCCTGCGCCGCGGGGGATGCGATGCTGTCGGTGCTTCTTGAAGAAGGATTCCAGCAGGAACTGCAGGAGAAGAGCAGATACCTTCGGGAGGGGCTGGAGGTGCTCATGGACAGGCATCCTCTGGTCATCCGGGAGATCCGCGGTGAAGGCCTCATGCTGGGTCTGGTGGCAGGCGAGCATGCGGAAAGAGTGAAAGAAAGAGCACTGGAGCATCAGCTCCTGCTGAATGTCACTGGCGGTGAAGTGGTGAGGCTGCTTCCGGCACTGATCATAAGCAGGGAGGAAATCGATCTTTTTCTGAAGATCATGGACGATGTCCTAAGTGGCATATAAAGGAGAGAACCATGAATGTGAAAATGCTGTTTGAAGAAGTGAAAGAAATACGAAGAGATCTGCACCGGATTCCGGAGCTTTCCTTTGACCTGCCGCTGACGTCAGGCTATATAAGAGAAAAGCTTCTGTCCTATGGCTATGAGATCGTGAAAACGGCAGAGACAGGATGGATTGCAGTGCTTCAGGGAAAGGGCGAGAATGCCGTGGCGTTTCGCGCCGACATGGACGGACTGCGGGTGACGGAGAAGACTGGAAGAGACTTTTCTTCAAGGCATGAAGGCTTCATGCATGCCTGCGGACATGACGGTCATATGGCCATGCTCCTGGGATTTGCCAGATACCTGAAGAGCATCGAGCAGCCGGATGCTTCCGTTGTCCTTCTCTTTCAGCCTGCGGAAGAAGGTCCTGGCGGAGCGAGGATTGTCATGGAAGAGGGGATTCTTCAGAAACTGAAGGTGAAGAGAATCTATGGCTTTCACCTCTATCCAGGTCTTCCCAAGGGAAAGATCGGACTGTGCAGTGGTCCGTTCATGGCCAGAAACGGAGAGTTCGACATCACCGTGCAGGGGGAAAGCAGTCATGCCGGGCAGCCCCATCTGGGAGCGGATGCTCTGGTGGCCTCGGCTCAGGTGATTCTTTCCATACAGAATATTCTCTCGAGAAATCTCGATCCGCTCGCTCCTGCTGTGATCAATGTGGGAACGATAGAGGGGGGAACGGCAAGAAACATCGTGGCAGGCACTGCGAGAATTCAAGGTACCATCCGGGCCTTTTCCAGAGATACCTATGAGGACATCAGAAGTGCTTTGAAGAGAACGGTGGAGGGCATCGCCCTCATGAACCGGGTAACGGTGGAACTTGAAATACGGGATTTCTATCCGGAAGTGCATAACGATCCATCTCTGGTGAAGGAGATGAGGGGGTTTCTCAGGGATGAGGAAGTGGAGACCATGAAGCCCCTGATGCTGGCGGAAGACTTCTCCTTTTATCAGGAGGAGATTCCCGGGGTCTTTATGATGCTGGGGACGAGAGACGAGGCGGCAGGATACATCCATCCGCTTCATCATGAACAGTTCGATTTTGAGGAGAGCGTCCTGCTTACAGGCATCACAATGTACAGGAGAATCCTGGAGTCCCTGTGAGCCTGAGACTGTATAGCGATGAAGTGCATGAGTCTGAAGGGAAAGATAACTTTACAACGCCCTCAATATCACGATAAGTGATATTGAGGGCGCTATCCATTATTTTATTGCGTATTGTGAAGTTTAGGGATATTATGAAGACAAGAACACAATACGTGATAGAAACAATAAAAAGGAGAAATCGGATATGAAAGAAATCACTTTGAAGAAACTGAGAAATTTCAATAAAATCATGGGTGGTCTGCACTTTGTCCAGGGAGCCATCATGCTGTTTCTGGCCACCAGTGTCATCCAGACCATCGGAGAATTCCAGCCCACCATCACCCAGAACTTCCTTCAGTTCAATGAGCAGACCATGTCACTGGAACTGGCCTCCAAGACGCTGTTTGATCTTCCTTTCGGTATACTTGTGGCGCTGTTTCTGTTCATCTCCGCCGCTGCCCATGCACTGGTCTCCATTCCGGAAAAGATGAACCGGATCTATAATGCAGATCTTGAAAAAGGCATCAACAAATTCAGATGGTTTGAATATTCCTTAAGTTCCTCCATCATGATCGTTCTGATTTCCACACTGTTTGGAATCTACGACATTGCCTCGCTTCTTCTGATCTTCGTGGTGAACGCATCCATGAATCTCTTCGGACTGGTCATGGAGCAGCTGAATTCGAAGAGAGAAAAGGACAATCTTGACTGGGGGCCCTTCATCTGGGGTTCCATTGCAGGAATCGCACCATGGATCGCCATTCTGCTCTATATGTTCGGTACTGGCGAATTTGACAGGGTCCCATGGTTTGTATGGGCCATCATCGGAACCTATTTTGTGGCATTCAACACCTTCCCGGTAAATATGGTGCTGCAGTACAAGAAAATCGGAAAATGGAAGAATTATATCTACGGAGAAAGAATATACATCATACTGAGCCTGGTGGCGAAGTCCATCCTGGCCTGGCTGGTTCTTTTCGGAGCCATGCAGCCATAGAAAAATCATTGCATTGCCATGACACACCCCTTAATAATCGGGAAGAACTGCTCTCATCCTTTACCGGATGGGAACAGTTCTTTCTTTGCTTATCGCTCTAGTTTTTCCAGGGCTCCATGGAGCCAGGTGCTGTCTTTATAGATGCTGCGGCCGATGCCGATGAGATCCGTCTGGTTCTTTTCAAGGATGGCATCCGCTGCCACCAGGTCTGTGATGCCCCCGGTCAGAAGGACCGGAATATCCACAGCCTTCTTCAGCGCTTCGGTGATTTCCCTGAAGTAGCCCTGGCTTTTTTCTGTGGGATGCACATATCCGCAGTGTCCGCCGGAAATATCCAGAAGGTCCACGCCTTCCTTTGCAAATACGCTGGAAGCGTAGACGGAATCCTCTATGGTGGTGCCGCCCTCCTTGTAGTCACAGGCGCCTAGTCTTATAAACAGAGGGTAGTCACTGCCCACTTCTTTTCTCACAGCCCGTATGATCTCCACATGCAGACGGATGCGGTTCGTAAGGCTTCCGCCATACGCGTCTTCTCTCTTGTTGATCAGTGGGGAGTAGAACTGGTTGAGGAGATACCCATGGGCGGAATGGATCTCCACTCCGTCAAATCCGGCTTCCTTGCATCTTCTTGCAGCCGCTGCAAAATCCATGATAATCTCTTCAAGTCCTTCTCTTTTCAGAACATGGATGTTCTGTCCGGGAACAGCAGAAGGCCCGGCGGGTAGGAGGAAAGGATCATTGGGCTTGGCGTAAAGACCTGCATGATTGATCTGCATGACGCCAAGGGTTTCATTCTTATGGAGGAGGGTGCTCAGCTTCTTCAGCCCTTCCACCATCTCATCCGAGGCTACAGAAAGCTGATTCTTGTTGGCTCTGCCTTCCTCACTGATGAAGCTGTGCTCCACGATGACCAGGGCCAGGTCTCCATCCTTGGTCTTTTCATCATAGTAGCTTAGAATGTCCTCACTTATGGAACCATCCTCCAGTGCTTTTGCGGTGGCCATGGGCGGGAATACGATCCTGTTTTTCAGGTTCAGATTTTTTACGTTCAAAGGGCGTGTGATCTTTCTCATCGTCTCATCCTTTCTGGGTAGAAGTTATGGCGGTTCTCTTAGAAAAAATAAATCATCATCATTACTCTCTGCCTCTGTTTCCATCTGTTTTATCCTGATACGGTAGGTTGTGCATCCCATACCAAGGAAGAGGTAAATAAAGGGCATGGATGATATTACTATATGAAATAGTATATCCTATAATGGAGTGGGGGTGGAATTATGTATGATAATTTTATATTCAGTTTAGGCAGTGCACTGCCTATTTTTCTTGTCATGTTCATGGGATATATTCTGAAGAGAAGAAACATCGTCGATGAAGCTTTGTGCGACAGGCAAATACCATGGTATTCAATCTGGCGTTACCAATCAAGCTTTTTTCGGATGTGTCCAAGACTTCCTTTGCGGAGAGTTTCGACTGGGGTTTCATCCTCTTTGTCGTCATCGGTACAGTGGTCAGTGTGTTCGTCGCGGCTGTTTTTGCCAGGTTTTCAGTGAAGAATCCTACGCAGAAGGCGGCATTCATTCAGGGCTCTTTCAGAGGAAACTTCCTCTATGTGGGGTATTCCCTCATGGAAAACGTCATGGGCAGTGTCGGCACGAAAGCCCCCATTGCCATCGCATTTATTGTTCCTCTCTATAATATTCTTGCGGTGATGCTCTTCTCCTATTATGGAACAGAAGAGAAAAGCGAAGCCAATCTGAAGTCTGTTGGGATGAAGATCCTGAAGAATCCGCTGATCATTGCCATCATCATCGGATTTATCTTTTCCAGTCTCAATCTCAGTATGCCTATGGTTGTGGAGCGTACATTCTCCTACTTCAGCGTACTGGTGACACCACTGGCGCTACTGACCATTGGTGCTTCCTTCAAGTTCCAGAAGATCAGGGAAAGCTTCGGCATTTCTCTCATTGCTTCCATGCTGAAACTGGTGATTCTGCCGCTCATCGCTGTATACTTCGCCCTTCAGCTTGGCTTCCAGGCCGAAGAGCTTCTGGTCATCTATATCATCTTCGGTGTGCCTACTGCAGCGGCATCCTACATCATGACCATTGCGCTAAAGGGAGACCATGACCTGGCCAGCGGCATCATCATGCTCACGACGCTGCTCTCCAATGTGACCATGACTCTGTTTATTTTCGGGTTCAGGACCCTGGGGATTCTGTAGAAGTCTGTGCCTGTCATACCAGCATCCTCCGTTTTCGGGGGATGTTTTCAGATTGAGATGTATCATTTCATCTTACACATCAATTTACTGTTCCCAGATCTATGATATGGAGTATATTAAAATTACATATGAGAGAGGCCACGGTATCGAAGATTCATGTTTATAAAAGATGATTCTAAAGAACAGTTTGTGATATTATTAGTTAGAAAGTGGGGTGAATTATGGAATATAATCATTCAGTGAACCAACGTACCGAGCAGAAAAACATGGTATCACAGGACATGCAATTTCATATGAAAGTACTTTATATGTCTTCAATGGAACTTTCTGCATTTCTTAGGGAAGAGTTTACAAGCAATCCTGTATTAGACATGGAAGAACCATCCAGTGAAGACCCTTCCATCATTGACTGGAATGAGCTAAAAGCCCTTGCAAGAAATGAGGAACAGAAAGCGGAACGTATTGCTGGCAGTGTAACTGACGATTATGTTTCGCCATTTGAATTCATCAGCAGGGACAAAACTCTGACAGACTATCTCATAGAACAGCTAGGGATGATGGACCTGCCAGAAGAGTTGATAAAGGTATGTGAATATATTATTTTTTCGCTAGATGGGAGAGGGTATTTTTTAGAATCAGTAAAAGAATCCAGTGAGATTCTAGGTGTGGACGCCGCATTGTTTGCAAGTGGTCTAGAAATTGTCAGAAACCTGGAACCTATAGGTATTGGATGGCCAGACATCTATGAGACTCTTATTTATCAGCTGAAAAAGAAAGAGGTTCTGACTAAAAATCACATAGAGCTTATCCGAAAATATCTTCCTGAAGTAGCTATCGGAAACTATAGAAAAATAGAAATGAAGATGGCATTATCAGAAGAAACACTCATAAGTCTTGTAGATGATATCAAAGAAATTGAACCAGTTCCCTCAAGAGGATTTGCTGACAATAACACGAAGAATCATGTCATTCCAGATCTGCGAATTCAGATCGTTGGTGAAGAGCTGCAGATTACCATGAGTGCGATGAAAGTACCTAAAATTCGAATCAGTAATGAGATTAAGGTATTAGCTAAGGAAGATCATCCGGAATTGGAAGAATACTTAAATGAGAAACTTCAGGAAGCGATGAAACTTCTCAGAAGTATCGAAATGAGAAAAAGCACACTTGAAAAAGTTGCGGAATTTGTTATGACGCATCAGAAGGATTACCTGATGGGGAAGAGCGCGTTTTTGAATCCCTTATCTATGAAGTCTGTAGCGGAAGAGCTAGAAGTTCATGAATCAACAATCAGCCGTACAGTAAGAGAGAAATATCTGTGTACACCAAGAGGCACAATCGCATTGAAAAGTCTATTTTCAGGAACACATGCTTCAGATGGATCTGAACTGGCACCTGATTATATCAGAAATGTGATAAAGCAGATTGTCGAGATGGAAGATAAAGAACATCCTCTTTCCGATCAGAAAATTGCAGAGATTCTTAACGAAAAGGGAATCGAGATTTCCAGGAGAACTGTAGCTAAATATCGTGAAGCGGCCGGTATACCTTCTACAAAGATCAGAAAGAGAAGGTAACAGTAATAATGAAAACAGAGCCATAAATTTCGAGGACAGCATGCAAAATATGACTGTTCTCTTTTTTGTTACGCTATTGACAACGTTCTCAGACAATTGATATAATTAGTCAAAATGTGTTCAAAAAATGAATATATTTTGACTTAGTCATCAGAGGAGGAGAATGAATGAAATTAGCTGTCATAGCAGATGATTTTACCGGATCAAACGATACAGGGGTTCAGTTTGCGAAGAAAAAAATGAGTACAATTGTTACGACAAAGACTGAAAATATACCAGAGGATCTCATGCTCAAGGAAGTGCTGGTTGTAGATACAGAGAGTCGGTTTGATGATGATAAAACAGCATACGATAAAGTATATCGCGTAACGGAAGAACTGAAGAAGATGGGGGACTGCATTTTCTATAAGAAAATTGACTCCACATTCAGAGGAAATATCGGATCGGAAATTGCAGCATGTCTGGATGCTTCAGGGAAAAATGTGGTCTATATGATTCCTGCGTTACCTTCAAATGGAAGGACTTCCAAAAATGGTAGAGTTTACGTCAATGGAACACCTCTTCATGAAACAGAAGTGGCAAAGGATCCGAAAACTCCTGTGAAGGAGTCTTCCATAGCAGAAATCATTCGGAATCAGTCTGAGAAGAAAACAGTGCTGATCAGTAAGGATGGTTCCTATAAAGCAGATCTTCTGAAACAAATGATCAGTAAAGCCAGAGAGGAAAAAGCTGAAATAGTGATTTTTGATGCTGAAAACACGGAAGATCTGAAGGTCTGCGCTGAAGTGATCAGCAGTCTTGATGAAGATTATATCCTGGCTGGTACTGCAGGTCTTGCGGAGTTTGTGCCAGATGCCTTTGGTTTTCAGAAAAAAACCGGTGTTTTGTCAATCATAGGTAGTGTGAGTGATGTCACAAGAAGTCAGATAGAATATGCAAAAGAGAGATTGCCACTGCATATAATCCATTATAAGGTGGACATGATGTTTGACGAAGAAAACAAGCGAAAGATTGCAGTTGAAATTGCTGAGCTTCTGAAAAACGGAAACGATGTAGCGTTATATACAGCTGAAAATCGAAATGTCATTGATCAGACTATCGATTATGCGGAAGCAAAAGGAATGAGTCATTTTGAAATCAGTGATTTCATAGCGAAATCTCTTGGTGAAATCACGGGCGATTTAATGCGCTGTTGCAAAGAGAACTTATCAGGAGTATATATCACAGGCGGAGATACGCTTATAAAGATAGCGAAAGAACTTGATATCAGCGGAATGATTATTAAAGACGAAGTGCTACCTGCAATTCCCATAGGGAGATTTGTCAGTGATGAGTTTGAAGATATCGATATTGTGACGAAAGCAGGTGCGTTCGGAAAAGAGGATGCCTTTTACCATATTCTGCATGCACTGAAAAAATAGAAAGGAAGATTTAATCAGAATGAGAAAAATACAGGAACTGGAACTCTATATTTTCGAAAATCAGAGTGCATCGCCGAAGGAACTCATGGAGAAGTTCAACCTTTCAGAAAGTACAGTACGAAGGTATATCAATGAATTGATGAGTATGGGAAGCATCAGAAAAGGATACGGAGTAATCTATGCCAATACCAAAGATCAGCTTCTTACTTTTAAGGCGAGAATGAACATACAGGCTGAAGGGAAAAGAAAGATTTCCAGAATGGCTGCCGAGTATATTAATGAGGGCGATATTGTCTTTGTGGATTCCGGTTCTACCCACATGTTTCTGCCTGAAGCCATTAAGAACAAGAAGGACATCACGGTGTTCACAAACAATATTATGTTTTCCATGAAGATGGCAAATACAGCGGAGAATGTGAGAGTTGTGCTTATTCCTGGGAGTGTCAACAAGAATACGCTGTCAATCACTGGAGAAACATCCCTTGCGTTTCTTGATACATATCATTTTGATAAGGGCTTCTTTACAGCAAGCGGAGTGTCCATGGCGGTGGGGTATTCCAATAGGACATTACCGGAGAGGGACATCAAAGCATTTCTCATGAAAAGAACAGAAGAAAAATTCATGCTGGTGGATGATTCCAAGTTCGGTCTTTCCTTCCCGTTTACATTTGGTAAGATTCCGGATTTTCATAGAATTCTTACAAATGAAAAGCCGGAGCAGGGTTTTGTTGAAGACATACAGGGGCAGGATGTGGAGATTCTCTGGTAAGATATGTTGAAAGTATCGGAACGCTCAATAACTGAAGAAAAAATAAGTATCGGATCGGTGGATGGCTGAACCGAAAGGAGTAGAATATGAATCAATTACCAATATTAGGAATTACGATGGGAGATGTTTCAGGGATAGGTCCTGAAATCGCAGTTAAAGCACTCAACCACAAAGAGGTATACGAAACCTGCAGGCCTTTAGTCGTAGGTAACAGCGATATAGTAAAGAGGGCTGTGGAGCTGATCGGAAATGATTTAAAAGTCCATGTGATAGAACATGTGGTAGATGCTGAGTTCAGATATGGAACCATCGATGTATACCATAGAACAGATTTTAACATTGAAGATGTTCCATATGGTCAGGTCAGTACGCTGGGTGGTAAAGCGGCTTTTGAAGCCATTGAGAAAGTGATTGAACTTGCAATGGAAGATAAAATTGATGCAACCATTACTGGACCCTTGAACAAGGAAGCGCTTAACAAGGCTGGATATCATTATAACGGACATACTGAAATTTATGCTGAACTGACAGATACGAAACGCTATAGCATGATGCTGGCGCATGAAAACTTCAGAGTTGTTCATGTTTCAACACACGTTTCATTGCGTAAAGCCTGCGATCTTGTTAAGAAGGAACGTGTACGTGAAGTCATTGAAATCGCTCAAAATGCATGTCTGAGTCTGGGCATCAATAATCCGAAGATTGCAGTGGCTGGGCTTAATCCTCATTCAGGGGAAGGTGGGCTTTTTGGTGATGAAGAGATCAATGAAATCATTCCAGCAATTGAAGATGCAAGGAGCAGAGGGATTAATGTTGAGGGACCAGTACCTCCAGATACGGTATTCTCTAAGGCCATAGGCGGTCAGTATGACATTGTTGTTGCCATGTACCATGACCAGGGGCATATACCTATGAAGGTGGTCGGATTTCAGATGGACCAGTCTACAGGGAGCTGGAAAGCTGTCAATGGCGTGAATATTACGCTGGGATTACCAATCATAAGAAGCTCTGTAGACCATGGTACCGCTTTTGATCAGGCGGGAAAGGGTACAGCGTCAGAGGAGAGTTTACTTAATGCCATCTCATATGGTATTGATCTTGCGAAAGCGAGACTGAATAAAAAAAAGAGTTGATCTGTGGATGAATCTTCTAATGAAGGAGGCAAACATGAAAGATATTGTAGTATTAGCCCCCATACAGGATGTATATGACAAAACAGCTGAAATCATCAGTGAGCAGGGATACAGCAATGTGGATGTGGTGCTGGGCACCATGAGCCAAGGTCTTGAAATCGCGAAACAACTGGAAAAAGAAGGCGTCCAGATCATTGTAGCCCGTGGTGGAACCTATAAACTGGTGAAGTCCCAGCTGAAGATTCCTGTGGTGGAAATCAAGGTCAGTGCCTATGATATTGTGAACTCCTTTGATCAGATCAAGGATCCCAATGAAGTGATTGGTCTGGTGGGGTACTCCAACGTGGTGTTCGGATTTAATGTATTGAAGAAAATCATACCCAATGAAGTCCGGATGATTCTTCTAAACAGTGAATCGGAAATTCCAGATATCATAGAAGAATACAAAGGCAAAGGAATCCGGACTTTTGTGGGGGATTCCAATGCAGCGAAAGTTGTTCAGGGACTTCATTGCAGAGGAATCATGATTTCTTCACAGAAAGAATCGATCCAGGTGGCGATTCAGGAGGCAAGAAGAATTCTTTCCGCTGTGAAACATGAGAAACATATGACAGAACATCTTCGTGCGGTGATGAATTTTGTAGGAGATGGAATCATATCCATAGACCGGAATGATCGGGTCACGCATTTTAATCAGACCGCGGAGAATATTCTTAAGCTATCAGCAAGTGAATCCATAGGATGTAAAATATTCGATATCTTCAGAAGTCCCCGGATTCATGAGATTCTTCATTCAAAGAAGAAATATGTAGGGGAAATGATCAGTGAAGGTACGCTGAAACTTTCATTCAATCAGATACCACTTCAGGAAAGTGAAGGTGTCAATGGAGCGGTCATAACTTTCCAGGAGATTCAGGAAATCCAGAGAATGGAATTCAATATTCGAAAATCCATCGCGAAGAAAGGATTTGTTGCCAAATACGATTTTGATAAAATCATACATAAAAGTGCGGAGATGAAAGACTGCATTGATACAGCCAGAGAGTATGCGGTTTACGATGCACCGGTACACATCTTCGGTGAATCCGGTACAGGGAAGGAACTCTTTGCGCAGAGCATTCATAACGGGAGCAAGAGAAAGAGTGGAGCGTTTCTTGCGGTGAACTGTGCGGCGCTGCCACCGAATCTCATAGAAAGTGAGTTTTTCGGATATGAAGAAGGTGCCTTTACGGGTGCCAAGAAAAGCGGGAAACCGGGTATTTTTGAACTGGCCCATAACGGTACACTCTTTCTTGATGAAATCAGCGAAATTCCTATGGAGCTTCAGGGAAGGCTGCTGAGAGTTCTGCAAGAGAAAGAAGTCAGACGTGTTGGTGGCAATAAGGTGATTCCAGTTGATGTGAGAATCATAACTGCATCTAACAGACATCTGCATGATATGGTGGAAAAAGAGCTTTTCAGAAAAGATCTCTACTACCGGATCAATGTCCTGGCCCTTAGAATTCCCGCTCTGAAAGAACGAACAGAGGATATCGTACTTCTTGCAGAGCACTTCATAGAAAAGTTCTCCAGTGTTTACGGGAAAATGCGTCTACCGATCACGGAACCTGTGAGGAAGGCGCTGGCCTCGCGAGAGTTTGAGGGAAACATCCGGGAACTGGAAAATCTTATAGAGCGATCCGTCATAGTGTCCTCATTTGATCAGCTTCTTCAAGAGGAGGAATCAACTGCAATGAATATCACAAAGAAAAAAGAAAGTGGTGTTTATGACGTGCCGATGGTGATTCCTGAAAACAGTACACTGAAAAACCTTGAAGACTGGTATATTCAGAAAGTCTTTCAGGAAAATGGTCAGAATGTCCAGAAGACCTGTGAGGTATTAGGAATCAGCAGATCCACTCTATGGAGGAAAGTACATAAATAAAAGGGATGTTTCAGATTGATACAGTGTTTCAGAATGAAACACTGTATACGTTTCAGACTGAAAAATCATCCGATTTCAATTAGTAAAGTAATAATTCAAAGCATCGATAATCTCATTATTATCAAAAAACAACAAATATGTGGATTTTTAAACATTGGCACGAGAATTGCTATTATATTAGTGCAATCATTTACAATAAAAGGAGGAAAAACATGAACATTCTACAAATGGTCAAGAAAGTACCAGGGGGATTAATGGTCATACCACTGCTTCTCGGTGCTGCAATCAACACATTCTTTCCACAAGCACTTGAAATCGGGGGATTCACAACACACCTTTGGAAAACAGGGGCACTGCCTATTCTTGGGGTCTTTCTTTTCGCTAACGGTGCACAGATCAGCGTGAAGCAGGCTGGTATGCCGTTATACAAAGGAGCAATGCTCACACTGGTCAAGTTCCTGATTGGTGCTGGTGTTGGTGTCATTGTCAACAGGATCTGGGGACCAGCAGGTGTCTTAGGACTTTCACCGCTTGTTCTGATCGCTGCCCTTACAAACTCAAATGGTGGACTTTATGCTGCTTTAGCAGGTGAGTATGGCGATTCTACAGATGTAGGTGCCGTATCTATTCTATCGATTAATGACGGTCCTTTCTTTACAATGCTTGCTTTTGGTGCTACAGGAATTGCTGAAATTCCATTCATTGCGCTTGTAGCTACAATCGTTCCAATTCTGGCTGGATTTATTCTAGGTAATATGGATGAGGAAATCAGAAAATTCCTTGCTCCAGCAACTGTGATCATGATTCCGTTCTTTGCTTTCCCACTGGGAGCGGCGCTGAACTTCAGACAGCTGATTGAAGCAGGCGTGCCTGGTATTTTCCTTGGTCTCATCGTTACAGTACTAACCGGTTTTGGCGGATACTTCCTGTTCAAGGCTATGAAGGTCAAGAATCCTCAGATTGGTGCTGCAATCGGTACATCTGCCGGAAACTCAGTGGCTACACCTGCAGCTCTTGCAGCGGTAGATCCTTCCCTAGTAGACATTGCGGCAACAGCAACAGCACAGATTGCAGCTGCAATCATCGTAACTGCGATTCTTGCACCTCTGCTTGTATCCTGGCTGGATAAGAGAGAGAAGGCAAAGAAGAAGGTAGAAGTAGCTGCATAGAAATTAGTTTAATTAGGAGGAGACAAATGACAAAGATTGTATTGCCATATGGAAAAGGTACCTTAAATGCAGAAATTCCGGATGAGAGAATAAGTGCTGTCATGGTATCTGAGATGCATCACTATGTGCCAGAAAAGAGTCAGGTGGAACTTGTGAAAGAAGCACTTGAGAATCCGATTGGTACACCCAAGTTGCGTGAAATGGCAAAAGGTAAGAATAAAGTAACGATCATCGCCAGTGATCATACAAGACCCGTACCAAGTAAGATTATTATGCCTCTGATGCTGGAGGAAATCAGAACAGGAAATCCTGAAGCGGAAATCACCATTCTGATCTCAACAGGCTGTCACAGAGGTACGACAAAGGATGAACTGGTTTCAAAGTTCGGTCCGGAAATCGTGGAAAATGAAAATATCTATGTGCATGACTGTGATGATGAAAGTATGCTGACCGATATCGGTATCCTACCATCAGGTGGAAGAATGATACTGAACAAAATCGCGCTGGAAGCTGATCTTCTGGTTTCAGAAGGATTCATTGAACCACACTTTTTTGCAGGATACTCAGGTGGAAGAAAGAGTGTACTTCCAGGTGTAGCAAGCAGAAAGACAGTCATGTATAATCATAACGCTACATTTATAGACAGTGACAGAGCCAGAACCGGAATTATAGAAGGAAATCCGATCCACAAGGACATGCTCTATGCTGCAAGAGCGGCAAGACTGGATTTCATCTGCAACGTTGTGATCAACTCAGACAAGGAGGTCATCTATGCAGTAGCAGGAGATGCGGACCTTGCACATATTGATGGCAGAAATTTTCTGAACAGCAAGTGTAAAGTGGATGCTGTTCCATCAGATATCGTTATCACAACCAATGGAGGATATCCACTAGATCAGAACATCTATCAGGCAGTAAAGTGCATGACGGCTGCAGAAGCAACCATGAATCCTGGTGGAGTGATGATTATTGGTGCAAAGTCCAATGACGGTCATGGTGGAGAACAGTTCTATAAGACTTTCAAAGAAGAGAAAGATGTAGAGAAGATGATGAATGAGTTCCTTGCTACACCAAGTGAGGATACCATTCCGGACCAGTGGCAGTCACAGATTTTCGCAAGAATACTGAAAAACTACAAAGTAATCTATATTTCCGAAGCAGAAGATCAGATTGTTAGAGATCTTCACATGACACCAGCGCATTCCATTGAAGAAGCTCTGGAAAAAGCGGAAGAAATGATAGGCAATAAGGAAGCGAAAATTGCTGTCATTCCAGATGGTGTATCTGTAATCGTACTATAGAAGTATGGATCGCATGACTGAGCAGTAAGATTTGGTCATGCGATCTTATTTTTGGCTATGGAGGGTAAGATGAAGAAATTTGTATTAATACCGGATTCATTCAAGGGCACCATGTCTTCAACGGAAATCTGCGAAACCCTGGAAAGCGTAATCCGTAAGCACTTCAGCGATGCGGAAATAGTCAGTATTCCTGTCGCGGATGGAGGAGAAGGAAGCGTAGACTGCTTTCTGAC
Source organism: Proteiniclasticum aestuarii (assembly GCF_017368455.1). GTDB lineage: Bacteria > Bacillota > Clostridia > Clostridiales > Clostridiaceae > Proteiniclasticum > Proteiniclasticum aestuarii. The sequence goes on from NZ_JAFNJU010000007.1 coordinate 190,469, forward strand.
AGCACTGTCCGGAGAGAAAGTGGAGATGAGCGTCAAGGGCCCCTTCCTGGATGATACCAGCGCATACTACGGACTCATTGATGAAGGCAAAACCGCTGTCATCGAAATGGCAGCGGCAGCAGGTCTACCTCTGGTGGAAGACCGCAAGAATCCGAAAAAGACCACGACCTATGGCGTTGGGGAACTGATTCTCAATGCGGCAAATCAGGGCGTTGAAAAAATCGTAGTTGGTCTTGGTGGAAGCAGCACCAACGATGGTGGCTGCGGTGCAGCGGCTGCTGCGGGTGTAAAGTTCTATAATGCAGCAGGAGAATCCTTTGTGCCTGCTGGAGCAACGCTGAAAGATATAGAGAGAATAAGTCTGGAAGGACTGGAAAAAACTATTAAAAATGTTAAGATAGTAACAATGTGCGATATCGATAATCCCATGTACGGAGCGCATGGGGCAGCCCATGTTTTCGGCCCCCAGAAGGGTGCGGATTCTGAGATGGTGTTGGAGCTTGATGCAGGTGTGAAGCATCTGGCAGAAGTCATAAAGAGAGACCTTGGAATGGATCTTGCTGAAATGCCTGGTACAGGAGCAGCCGGAGCCATGGGTGCCGGTATGGTGGCGTTTTTTAATTCAGAGCTGCAGATGGGCATAGAAACGGTTCTTGATACGGTCGACTTTGAAAACATAATTTCAGATGCGGATTACATCTTCACTGGAGAAGGAAAAATTGACAGTCAGAGTCTGAGAGGAAAAGTCGTCATTGGTGTTGCTAAAAGAGCGAAGAAGCAGAATAAGCCCGTCATCGTCATTGCCGGCGGTGCAGATGAGAATCTGGAAGAAGCTTATGAAAATGGAGTGACTTCAATTTTTACCATCAATCGACTGCCTGAACCTCTTGAAATCAGCAGACATAAGAGTAAAGAGAATCTGGAAGCCACTGCGGATAATATACTGAGGCTGCTGAGATAGTCGCAGAAGTTCTTTTTGCAGAAGAGTCTTCTGGAAAAATAGATAGTCACATGAACAAGGATTTCAGCATAAAGATGAAATGATAAGATGTATTACGAAGATACATGAAATCAGCATTCTGAAAAGGAAGTCCTATACAACAGCATACACATGAACACCCCTGGGACGAACCCGGAAAAACGCATGATTTCATGCGTCTTTTCGAGTTCGTTTTTTATAGATGAAATGAGATCAATGGGAGGAATTATGAAGAAAGAGCGACTGAGAAAAAGTATTGCATCGAAAGTGAGAGAAGGAGCCTGTGTAGCATTTTCTGGAGGTGTGGACAGCAGTCTGATTCTGAAGATTGCCATGGAAGAAGCGGAGAAGCTCGGGAAAAAGGTCCATGCGGTAACCTTTGAAACGAAACTTCATCCGGTATCTGATGTGACGATTTCTGGAAGAGTGGCAGAAGAGATGGGGGCAATCCACACGATCATAGAAGTGGATGAATTCAAAGACAATCAGATTATGAAGAATCCGGTGAACCGATGCTATCTGTGCAAGAAGCTTCTATTTACAACATTGAGAGAATTTGCGGAAAATGAAGGGCTCGGGCATGTTCTGGATGGAACTAATGCGGATGATCACGGCACCTACAGACCAGGCATCCAGGCTCTGAAGGAGCTTTCAATCTCCAGTCCTCTGGCTGAAAACGGGTTCACCAAGGAAGAGGTCAGAGAATATGCTTCTGAGCTTGGCATCTCCGTTTCAAAAAGGCCCTCTGCACCATGCCTTGCAACAAGACTTCCTTATGGAACGGAGATCGACTTCAGTCTGCTGAAGCGCATTGAAGAAGGGGAGGAATATATTCGTTCTCTAGGGTTTGAAGTGGTGAGAGTAAGGGTTCACAGTGATATTGCACGAATAGAGGTGCCGGCTACTGATTTTACAGGGTTCATCAGCAAGAGAGAAGAAATCAGAGAAAAGCTGAAATCATTGGGATTTAACTACATCACACTGGATGTGGAAGGATTCAGAAGCGGAAGCATGGATCTTCATCTCAATAATAAATAAGCAGGGAAGGAATAGCAAAATGGATATCAAGGAAATGCTTGAAAAAGTCAAAAATGGTGAGGTCTCTATAGAAAAAGCGGAAGAGAGCCTCAAGAAACTACCCTATGAGGATCTGGGATTTGCGAAACTGGATCATCATAGGAAATTAAGATCCGGTTTCGGAGAAGTAATATACTGCAGCGGGAAATCCATGGACCATCTGGTGAAGATCTTCTTGAACTTTGATGAAAAGGGTGTGGATGTACTAGGGACTAGAGCCACAAGAGAACAGTATGAAAAAGTTAAGGAGATGATTCCAGATGCGGAGTACGATGAAATCGCACGAATCATAAGAATCCAGAGAACTAATCATGAAAAGAAAGGCCTTATAGCGGTCTGTACTGGTGGCACATCCGATATTCCAGTGGCGGAGGAAGCGGCCCAGACGGCAGAGTTTTTCGGAAGCAATGTCATAAGAATATATGATGTGGGGGTGGCTGGCATACATAGGCTGCTGTCCAAGATTGGAGCCATCCAGGAAGCCAACTGCATCATCGCTGTGGCCGGCATGGAAGGTGCGCTGCCAGGTGTCATTGCAGGTATGGTGGACAAGCCTGTCATTGCGGTTCCGACATCAGTAGGATACGGTTCAAATTTCGGTGGGCTTTCATCACTGCTTACGATGCTGAACTCCTGCGCAGAAGGAATCGCTGTGGTGAACATCGACAATGGATTTGGTGCGGCTTACCTAGGTACACAGATCAACAGACTTACGGAGGGAAATCATGGGGAATAAGGTACTTTATCTGGAATGTTATTCAGGCATCAGCGGGGATATGACGGTGGCAGCGCTTCTTGACCTGACTAAGAAGGACGCGCTTCTGAGAACTGCTCTTGAGAGTCTTCATGTGGATGGGTACACCATAAAGACCGGGAGAAGAGAAAAATGCGGCATTGATGCGGCATCTTTTGACGTGATACTGGAAGAAGACAATCATGATCACAGTCATAGCCATGCCCACAGCGACGATCATGACCATAGTCATAGTCATGAATATCATGATCACCATGATTATAGCCACAGTCATAGTCATGAACAACATGATCATAGTCACAATCATAGTCACGAGCATGATCATGTTCATAGAAATGTTCATGACATCTATGGCATAATTGAGCAGTCTGAAATCACAGAAGGTGCGAAGACCTTAGCGAAAAAAGTCTTTGCCATTGTAGCTGATGCAGAAGCCAAAGCCCATGGGCTGCCAGTGGAGAAAGTTCATTTTCATGAAGTGGGTGCGGTGGACTCCATCGTGGATATCGTGGCAGCATGTGTGCTGGTAGATGATCTAGGGGTGGAGGATATTGTGGTATCTGAGTTACATGAAGGTACAGGGCATGTCTGGTGTCAGCATGGAGTGATTCCTGTGCCGGTACCAGCAACACTGAATATTGCCGTAGCCCATGGACTTTCACTGAAAATAACCGATACAATAGGCGAAATGATTACACCTACAGGAGCAGCCTTGGCGGCAGCATTGAGTTCCAGGAAGTCTCTGCCGAAAAAATACAGACTGGTTAACGTCGGAATAGGTTCTGGAAAGAAAAATTTCAGCCATGCCAATATTCTAAGAGCCTATCTGCTGGAAGAGATAGAGGAAAAGGAAGAGACAATCGTTCTTCTGGAAACCAACCTGGATGATGCCACAGGAGAAGTATTGGGATATACACTGAAAAAGCTCATGGAAGCGGGAGCCAGAGATGCTTTCTTCACACCGATCTACATGAAGAAAAACAGACCTGCCTACAAGCTCAGTGTCCTCTGTGCAGATGAGAAGATAAATGAGATGGAGCACATCATCTTTACGACCACCACATCCATAGGAATCAGAAGGATGAAAATGGAGAGAACGGTACTGAAGAGAAGGTCCCTTACTTTGAATACCGATTATGGCCAGATTCAAGTGAAAGGTACTGTGCATGATGGTGTGGAATCCTTCACACCGGAGTATGAAAGTCTGAAGTCCATTCTGGAAAATAGTGATGTGACCTACAAAGAGCTTCATGAAACGGTCATGAATGAAATCAGCAGACTGAAACAGGACGGATTTCAGTAACGGATCAGAAGAAAATGAGGAGGTTGTTCATGAATAGAAAAGAGAAGAGATTTCCTGGTACAGGAGCAGCCTTCAAGCTGCTGGAGCTTGCAGTGACCCTTCTGCTGCTCAGTATCATGGTCTTTTTCATGGCCAGAATCGCACCGGGAGACCCGCTGCTGTCTTACCATGGATCCGCTGTGGAGAGAATGAGCACCAGTGAGAAGGAAGAAAGCATGGAAAGACTCGGGCTGAATGCACCAATGACGGTGCAGTACCAGAAGTGGGTCAAGAAGGCCATGCAGGGAGATTTCGGGATATCGTACAAGTACAAACTTCCAGTGACCGAGGTCATTGGGAAAGTAGCACTGAATTCCATCCTGCTGGGTGGCACAGGATATGTGCTGGTGTTTTTCCTGGCCCTTCCATTGGGCGCTTTCTGCGCTCTGCGGGAAGGAAAATTCGCGGACCGGGTGATCACCAGAGCAGGGGTTGTGGCAGGAAGTATTCCTGTCTTTCTGATTTCTCTCCTGATGATTCTCCTGTTCAGCGTGATGCTGGGTCTCTTTCCTGCCAGTGGGTCAGGTCCTCTGGGAGAAGCATCTCTTGGAAGCCGAATCCCCTATCTGGTGCTACCTGTTTCGACGCTGCTGCTGAGTCATATCTGGTATTTCGGCTACGTGGCAAGAAATCTTTATCTGGAGGAAGCGGAAAAAGACTATATGCTTCTCCACCGCATCAAAGGACTGTCCAGAAGAAGGATCCTTCTTCGGCATGGGACGAGGAACATCTTTCCGGCGTATCTGACCCTCATGATCAATTCAGCGCCGCATCTGCTGGGCGGTTCCTACATCATAGAGGCGGTGTTCGGGTTTAAGGGATTGGGGAGTCTGGCCTTTGAAAGCGCCAAATACCATGACTATAATCTGTTGATGCTCATCGCGCTGCTGACAGGAACAGCGGTCATCGCACTGAACATGGCAGGAGAGGAGCTATGTGGGCTGATCCATCCAGGGATGAGCGGAAGGAGGAGGGGCTATGGAAGTAAACGAGCTGTTTAAACCCCTGAAGGAGCTGAATAAACAGGAGCGTGATTATTATCTTGGAAGGGTGGAAGAATCTGAAAGGAAAATGCCAAGCAGACAGACCTGCAGGAAGATTTCTTTTCCTACTCTATCGGTTTCTTTCCTACTCCTGATGATATTTGCTGCGTTCTTTGCAGATGTTTTGTTTCCGTTCGATCCTTCCTATATGGCACTGACGGAAAAAAGCCTTGCTCCCAGCAGTCAGCACTGGTCCGGAACCGACTCCCTGGGGAGAGATGTATTCGGGATGATTCTTCATGGAGCAAGGATCTCTCTTCTCATCGGTCTTGCATCCACGGCCATATCCATGGTCATGGCGCTGGCAGTGGGGGGCTCTTCAGCCATGCTGCCTGGGTTTTTCAAGAGGATTCTGATTCGATTTACGGACATCTGCCTGTCGGTTCCCTCCATTCTGCTGATGATCTTTCTCCAGGGCATCATGAGAGAAAGCACCTGGATGTCCATCTCCCTGTCCATCGGTCTCTCCAGCTGGATGACCATGGCCAAGATGATCAGAACCCAGATTGAGAGAATCCGTGAAGAAGAGTATGTTCTTCTAGCCCGCTACTATGGGGGAGGATGGTTCTATCTCCTGAAGAGGCATTTTTCACAGACACTGGTTCCGGTGCTTTCCTACATGTCATTCACAGGGTTTGGTCATGCCATCACCGCCGAAGCCACACTGAGCTTTCTTGGGATAGGTCTGCCACTGGATACCATTACCTGGGGGACGCTTCTGCATCTCTCCAGTCAGGCACTGATGACGAAGGCCTGGTGGGTCATCGTGATTCCGGGAATCTTTCTGGTGATGACGGTGGTGTCTCTGGTGGAGATGGGGGACTTCATCCGAAAAAGAAGTGGAATAGAAAAGAATGTGTAAGCAGCCATGTCATGAACACATCAATCCCAATCTGCAGCTGCAATGTATCATAGAGAAAAAGGAGTAAAATATCTAAATGAGTAAATGGACGAAAACAATAGGAAGCCTCTTGCTTCTCATTCTGGTCACAGGGTGTGCTTCCAATGGAATAAAGGAAGAAGAACAAAACCACAACACCCTTGTCTATGGCAGCGGAGAAATCACAAGCATCAATCCGGTGCTCTACGAGCATGGAGAAATCAACAGTCTCCTGTTCAGAGGACTTATGAAAAACGGGGAAGGAAACGGACTGGAAAAGGATCTGGTGTCGGACTACAGCATCAGTGAAGACCAGAAGGTCTATGAGTTCACGCTCCGGGAGGATGTGCTCTGGCATGATGGAGAACGCTTCACCGCAGAGGATGTGAAGTTTACGTTGGAAGCGATTATGGATCCGGAGAATGAATCGGAAATCGCATCGAATTATGAGGAGATCGAAGGAATCATCGTGGAAGATGATATCCATGTGAGGATACTGCTGAAAGAGCCCAACACGGCCATGCTGGCGTATCTCACCATCGGCATGGTTCCATCACATCTGCTTACTGGAAAGAATCTGGTGTCAGACCCGTTCAACCATCAGCCCATCGGCACAGGACCCTATAAGGTGGAATCCTTCAACCTGGGCGAATCGGTGGTTCTTGCAGCCAATGAGACATACTACAACGGAACACCGGACATCGAGCGCATCATCTTCAAGTTCACACCGGATTCGAAAACCAGAGCACTCCAGCTCAAGGCCGGGGAGCTGGACCTGGCGCTGGTCAGTCCTGAAGATACAGAGACATTCAAGGATGCAGTGGAGTTTACGACCTACCAGATGACCACAGCGGACTATCGCGGAATTCTGTACAACTTCGGAAGCGACTTCTTCAATGAACACCGGGAACTTCCGACCATCCTCAGCTATGGCGTGGATCGGGAGATCATGGTGGAGTCGGTGCTTCTGGGCTATGGAGAACCGGCCTATTCTCCTCTTCAGCGAAGTGTCTATGTGAAGGAAGACATGGAGCGATTCGACTACAACCCTCAGAAAGTGAAGGAAGGACTGAACAATGCGGGCTGGACCCTGGGCGAAGAGGGAATCTACGAGAAGGGCGATGAGAAGCTCTCCTTTACCGTCCACTGCATGGAAGGCGATACCACAAGAGTTCAGCTGGCTCAGGTTGCCTCTCAGCAGTTTAAAGAGCTGGGCATCGAGATGAAGGTGGCGGTGACGGCGAACATCGACTGGGAAAATCAGGAGGCGTTTCTGATCGGCTGGGGCAGTCCTTTCGACCCGGATGATCATACCTACAAAGTGTTCGGGACCGGCAAGGGAAGCAATTACAGCGGCTATGCCAATACTGCAGTGGATGAGGCGCTGGAAAGAGGACGCGAAACGGCTGTGGAAGCGGAGAGAAGAATCCACTATGATGCTTTTCAGGAGGAACTGACCAAAGACATGCCCTATACTTTCCTGGCTTATGTGGATGCTCTCTATGTGGCGTCCGATAAACTGGAAGGCATAGATTCTGAAGCGGTTCTAGGGCATCACGGACTGGGGTTGTTCCAGAATGCGGAAGATTGGCACTGGAACCAGGGAGAAGGGAAATGATTACTGCACAGGCTGCAGGTAAGAGAGGAGAGGAAACCATGAGAAGAAATACAGCCATATCGGTGGATGGATTATGGGTTTCTTTCACGACCCCTGAGGGAATCATGCATCCTGTGCGAAATCTTTCGCTGGAAGTCTGCCACGGAGAAATTCTCGCAATCCTGGGTGAATCCGGAGCAGGGAAATCTCTCCTGGCCAAAACCTTCATGGGGATTCTCCCTTCAGACGCCCAGGTGGTGAAAGGAGAGGTTTCAGACTCCTTTGGATTCGAAGAACGCGCCATGGTGCTGCAGGACCCCAAGAAGTTTCTGGATCCCACTTTGTCCATCGGAAAGCAGATCATGGAAACACTGAAATACAGTGGAGTCAGGAGAAGCCAGCGAAGGTCGGAGGCCATGAAGCTCCTGGAAAGAGTAGCCATGGATGATTCTGAGAAGAGGTTTCACCAGTATGTCCACGAACTCTCCGGTGGTCTGGCCCAGAGGGCGGTGATGGCTGTGGCGTTGGCCAAGAAGCCGAAGCTTCTTATTGCAGATGAACCCACAACGGCTCTGGACGAGAAGAACGAGGAAAAACTCATAGATCTTCTGGTGGAATTGTCAGAAGAGACAGCGCTGACGACCATTTTGGTGACCCATAATCTTCAGGCAGCTAGAAAAGCGGCCCATCGCATTGCAGTCATGTATGCCGGGAGAATCATCGAAATCGGGACAAAGGAGGAGGTTCTTACTCAGCCGGTGCATCCCTATACCCAGGCACTGCTGGCATCAGATCAGTTCAGGAAGAATGATAAGGGCCGGCTGGTAACCATCCAGGGCATACCGCCCTGTCCTATGAATTTTCCGAAAGGAGATGCTTTTTCAGTGAGAAATCCCGATGCGCTTGTGATGGACTTCCTGGAAGAACCGCCCATGATGAAGGTATCCGATACCCATTATGCGGCCACATGGCTTCTGGATCCGAGATGCAAGAGAAGCAAGATTGCAGAGGGAGGTACTCATGGATAAAATCATTCTGAAGCTGACCGATGTGGATTATTATTATCCGCTCCAGGGACTGGAGACTTTTCATGCTTTGAAGAAAATATCTCTTTGGGTAGAAGAAGGAGAAATTCTAGGCCTGGTTGGTGAATCCGGATCAGGGAAGTCTACCCTGGCCAAAGTGATGCTGGGGATTTCCGGGAAAATCCGGGGAGAAATCCGATACAAGGGGATCAATATCCATGGAAGGAGCTGGAGAAGAATGAAAGTCAAGCCTATTCAGATGGTTCTACAGGACTCCAAGTCTTCGCTGAATCCCAAAATGACCCTGTTCCAGTCCATGGAAGAGCCCCTTGTTCTGTCAGGCATGAAAGAGAAGGATGAAAGGGAAAAGCGTGTTCGGGAAATCTGCCATCAAGTAGGTTTGGATCTGTCAACGGCAGGAAAATTTCCCGGAGCCTGTTCCGGAGGACAGAGACAAAGAGCCAGTATCGGAAGAGCGCTTGTGCTTTCTCCGGAACTTCTAATTCTTGATGAAGCCGTTTCTTCTCTGGATGTTTCCATACAAGGACAGATTGTGAACCTGCTTAAAGACATTTCTGAAAAAATGAACACAACGATTGTATTCATCAGCCATAATGAAAGACTTGTGGACCATTTCTGCACAAGGATACTACGGATGGAGAAGGGAAGGCTCCTGGATAAGAATCAGGATATGCATCCCATTCACAAGAAGGAGAAGGAACCCTTATCCTCAAGCAAAAGTATCTGATTTCCGGTCTTAAGCCTTCAAGATGGCTGAATGACTCTACCCCCTATCGAGACGTAACTGGAGAGACAGATACCCTGGTTATCTTGGAGGTGACTTCAGATTGAAAGCTTCACATTTTCTTTCTATGCATCAGGCGTGCATTATGTCATTTGGGGCACTGAAGCAGGGCAGCATCATAAAAACGGAAGAAAAGCGGTAGGATTTTCAAAGATGGCGTGATGACGAAGGACATCTTCATGTATAATACTGATAAGAGAATCGAAAAGGAAGGGAAGTAGAGAAATGCTGAAATTAGTGGTCATAGATGGTCAGGGTGGCGGTCTTGGAAAGAATCTCATAGAGAAAATCATCAAAGCAAACGTGAAGGATGTGGATATCATAGCGCTGGGGACCAATGCTCTGGCGACGGCGAGCATGATTAAGGCAGGGGCAAGAACCGGCGCAACAGGAGAAAATGCCATCATGGTGAATGCGGAGAAAGCGGATGTGATCATGGGGCCCATTGCCGTTGTGATCCCGAACTCGATCATGGGGGAAATCACACAGGGCATATCCCTTGCGGTGGGGAAATCGGATGCGATGAAGATTCTCATTCCATTAAACAGATGCAATGTGGAAATCCCGGGTACGGCCCGGTATACAGTCACGCAGCTCCTTGACAGTGCAGTGGAAGAACTGAAGAAGTATCAGGAGAGTATGAGTTCCTGATGATAGGAATACTGCGGTGGATAGGTCTGGAAATGTAAGGGTGTTTCCTGACGAGTCCGATGGAACACCATACAATGAGGAGGGCAATTCATGTCAAAAGGGCTTATACATCACATCGAAATCTATGTGACGAATCTTCAGCGGTCCACGGACTTCTGGGGATGGTTTCTGCATGAACTGGGCTATGAACTATATCAGGAATGGAAGGAAGGAAAAAGCTACAGACTGGGAGAAACCTATCTGGTCTTTGTCCAGACAGAAGAGCGCTTCAAGGAGATTTCCTATCACAGGTGCGCTACAGGCCTCAATCATCTTGCCTTTCATGCCGCATCACGGGAGGAAGTGGATGAGATGACGGAAAAGCTATATGCAAGAGGCGTCACCATCCTCTACGAAGACCGGCATCCCTATGCAGGAGGAAGAGATTATTATGCGGTGTTTTTCGAGGACCCAGACAGAATCAAAGTGGAATTTGTGGCGCCATGAACATCAGAAAGGTCTTCTTCACCACAGATGATAACAGAGCATGAGAAATCTAAACAGGGGATTACCATTGTGTAAGGATACTATGAAATCTGTCAAATCTCTTGCATATCATGAGATAATGGAGTCAGAACCATTCTATGCAAGGAGGATAACCATGAAAAACTTAAAAGATAAAGTGATGCTGATCACCGGAGGCGCATCCGGACTGGGATTTGCAACAGCCAAGGAACTCCTTTCTCGAGGAGCGAAGCTATGCCTTGTGGACATCAATGAAGAAGGCCTGAAGGAAAAGAAAGAGGAATTGCTGAAGGAAAACGGAGAAGCGGAAATTCTCACTGTCACAGCAGATGTTTCAAAGGAAGCTGAAGTGAAAAACTATGTGGATGAAACCATGAAGAAATTCGGAAGAATCGACGGATTCTACAACAATGCGGGCATCGAAGGGAAGCAGGCTTCCATGGGAGAATACGATCTGGATATGTTCCATAAGGTCATCGAAATCAACCTCATGGGGGTCTATTATGGACTGCGGTTTGTTCTCCCCATCATGAAAGAGCAGAAATACGGAAAGATCGTGAATACTGCGTCCGTAGCGGGGATTCTGGGTCTTGAGAACCAGTCTCCTTATATCGCCAGTAAGCACGCCGTCACAGGCATGACCAAAAGCGCCGCGGTGGAGTATTCTGAAGCCGGAATCAACATCAACTCTATTGCACCAGGAGCCATTCTGACACCCATGGTGGAAGGTTCCTTCAAACAGCTCAATCCCGATAATCCAGAGAAAGCCCAGAAGGAGTTTGCCAAGAAAAATCCGGCAAGAAGACTGGGTCAGCCGGAAGAGGTAGCCAAAGTCGTCGCATTTCTGCTTTCAGATGATGCATCCTATGTCAACGGCCAGGTCATCGCCATCGATGGAGGACAGTCGGTACTCTATTAGGACAGTAAGAAGTGAAAACTGAAAAATAGAAGTTCAGAGAAAGAAGGTCGGCTTCCATGGAGAAGCCGGCCTTCTTTCTCTTTTCTGACTGCTTTCATAAGTAAGGGGGCTTTCTTTATCCCTGATATCCGGCAAACTGATCTCCTAGGATGTCTTCCAGGGCATGGATCATGGTTTCATCTTCTCCGACGTATAAGATGATGATGTTATCTGTCTTGTAGAAATGCGGGTAGGAGACCCAGCTGATTTCCACGGAATCATTGCCGTTATGATAACCAGTACCACCTTCATCGATATTGGAGGCATCTTTTTCCATGCTGCTCCCGCTATCATACAGATAAACAGTGATGTGCTCTGTTTCGTTGACAGTAAGCCATCTGCGCTCTCCTTGAAGAATGTCTTTGTCAGTTACTTCTGCATTGACGCTGAAATTCATCTCTTCAAGCTGAGTTATGAAATCCATATAAGCGGCTTCCGGGATGTCTTTCTTGCAAGCCAGCAGAGTGAAGGCTAGAGCAATTAATAGGAGAATGGATGCGTTTTTTTTCATGGGAACCTCCTTGTGATTCTTATTTTTCTATAGTATAGGGCATCAAAAAGAGTCTGGGGTATCAATACCGTAACAGAAAAGCAGTCTGTTTTGGAAAAAAATCAGAGAACTTGATGCACATCAAGGAGAGTTTTTCCCTTTCCTTCTACAATAGAGACAAGAAAGAAAAAGACATGGGAGGAAAAAGAGATGAGAATCATCATGAAATACAAAAATCAGATTACAGCCCTTTCCTTTATCCTGATCCTGACAGGGATCCTTGCAGGAAATGCGGGCATGGAGGCAGCAAGAAATACTGCGCTGATCACTGCAACAGTTATTGCGAGCATACCCATCGGCATGAAGGCGTTTCAGAGCCTTAGAATGAAAGCCTTCAGCATTGAGCTATTGGTCATCATCGCTGTGGTGGGGGCACTCTACATACAGGAATACATGGAATCCTCTGTGGTCACCTTCCTGTTTCTCTTCGGAGCCTACCTGGAAGCCAGAACCCTGGAGAAGACGCGGTCTTCCCTGAAGAATCTTCTGGATATGGCCCCCCAGGAAGCCTGGGTCGTAAGAGACGGAGAGAGTATGCTCGTATCCGTTGATGATATTGAAGAAGGGGAGACCCTTCTCATCAGGTCCGGAGGAAAAGTGGCCGTGGACGGAACCATTCTCTCTGGAGAAGCATCCTTCAATGAAGCCGCCATCACCGGAGAATCGGTTCCTGTCACCAAGGGAATAGGAGAGAAGCTCTTCAGCGGAAGTTTACTGGATCATGGATACGTGGAAATGATTGCAGAAAAAGTAGGGGAAGACACCACCTTCTCCAAGATCATCGAGCTGGTGGAAGAAGCCCAGGAAGCCAAGTCCAAAGCGGCCAGATTCCTGGATAAGTTTGCGCAGATCTATACACCGGGTGTAGTGATTCTTTCCGTGGTGGTCTATCTCATCACTCAGAATCTGCATATCGCCATCACCTTTCTGGTGGTCGCCTGTCCTGGCGCACTGGTCATTGGGGCACCTGTATCCAATGTGGCAGGAATCGGAAATGGTGCGAAAAACGGCGTTCTTGTGAAAGGCGGAGAAGTCATGGACAGACTTTCCAAAGTGGATACACTGGTCTTTGACAAGACGGGCACGCTGACCAAAGGAAAGCCGGAAGTATCCGGTATCCGAACATTCCATGGCATGGGAGAAGACGAACTTCTGGAACTGACAGCTTCCGTGGAAAGCGCATCAGAACATCATCTGGGCCAGACCATCGTGAAGGAAGCCGTGAAACGGAACATCGAGATTCACGGGGACCTGGAGAACCTTCTGGTGGAGAAAGGAAGGGGGATTTCCGCAAAGCTTCAGGAGAAGAACATTATTTCAGGGAACCGGAAGCTTATGTCGCAGCATGACATCGTGATAGACACAGATGTGGAAGAAGAGGCACTGCGCGGAGAAAAGCAGGGGAACACCGTGGTCTTCGCTGCAGTGGATGGAGTAATAAGTGGACTGTTTCTTATAAGGGACCAGATCAGAGAAGATGCCTACTCCTCCCTGAAGGAGCTGAGAGCATCAGGCATCAGGCAGATCATCATGCTCACCGGAGATAACCGTCACACAGCGGAGCTGGTGGCAAGGGAACTGGAGCTGGATGCCTACCATGCGGAGCTTCTGCCTAAGGACAAGCTGGACTTTGTAGAGAAGCTGAAGAAGGAAGGAAAAGTAGTGCTTATGGCAGGAGACGGCATCAATGATGCACCAGCCATTGCCACGGCGGATATCGGACTGGCCATGGGAGATGGTGGTACAGATGTGGCCCTTGAAACGGCAGACCTGGTTCTGCTGGGAGACAACTTCAGGCAGCTGACCCATGCTTACAGCCTGGCCAAGGCCACGGTCAGAAATATGAAGCAGAACATCTGGTTTGCAGTAGGCGTGGTGGCACTTCTTCTCGCTGGAGTGCTCAGCGGAAGAATTCATCTGGCCGAAGGCATGTTCATTCATGAAGCCAGTGTGATCCTCGTGATCTTAAATGCCATGAGGCTGGTGAAATACAGAAGAAAGAACCTGGTTGCTGACAGTGCAAAGAATATGGAAAACTTGATGGATATCAATGTATCCTCATAGAAAATAGGATAGGATGAAGACAATAAAATCATAAATGGAGGAATGAAAAATGAAAAAATTAGTGATGCAGCTGGAACAGCTGACCTGCCCGACCTGTGTGAAGAAGATTGAAACAGTACTGGAAAAGACGGAAGGTGTGGAAACTTCCACGGTACTTTTCAACTCCAGTAAGGTGAAAATCAGTTATAATGAAGAGGAAGTAACCCCGAAGGAGCTAAGCCGTAAAATCATGGATCTGGGATATGACGTCCTCAGCATGAAAGAATAGAAGGGAAAGATATCACATAACAAAGATTATGTGAAAATGAATGAAGAGGACCAGGAGGAGATTAGATGGAAAAAGAAGAAAACAGAAAAACCTGCAGTACCCATGGAGAGCTGAGTCATGACCACTGCATCTCTCTGGTCCCCATCTTCAATCACCTGACAAAAGAGCAGATGGTGGAAATATCAGCACTGACCCATGCCGTGCAATTCAGAAAGGGTGAAACCATCTACAGGGCCCAGGAACCATCCAATGCGCTCTACATCGTAAGCAGAGGGAAGGTGAAAATCTATAGAATATCCGATTCCGGCAAGGATCAGATTCAGAGAATCCTGACACCAGGTGATTTCACCGGAGAGCTGGCACTCTTTAGTGAAGACCTTCATGATGCCTATGCGGAGGCGCTGGAGGATGTAGAGATCTGCATGGTGAAAAGAGAAGACATGTCAGAGCTTCTTCTGAAATATCCCACCATCGCCATGAAGGTGCTAAGCGAGTTCTCCAGGAGACTGGAAGCTTCAGAGAAGCAGTCCACACGAATCGCCACGGAAAAAGTGGAAACGAGAATCGCCATGTACATAGCAGAAATCCTGGACCGATATGGGGAAGAGGGCATCGTCGAGATGCCCATGAAGCGAAAGGATCTGGCCTCGCATCTGGGCACCACGCCGGAAACCATCAGCAGAAAGCTTCTGGAGCTGGAGGAAGCGCAGATCATCGAGCAGCTTCCGGGAAACAGGATTCATGTACTGGACCTGGATGCGCTTCTACTGATCTAGTGTTACCCCTATGCATACACTTGTATGGCCTGGAGAAATGAAGAATCACCTGGAGGAGGTTATTTTCCGAAATGGTGATTTTTCTTCTGTTTCAGGGGATTCTCTCTAGAAGAGATGGAAGAACCTCTGCTATAATGGGAGTAGGAAACAGGGTATGGAGACATACAGGTGGGAAGAGGAGACTCTTCCGCGTAATCAGGGAAATGAGCATAATCGGGGGTATATTTATGTTGGAAAAAGCGTTTCTGGAAGTGCTGGATCGGGAACTTGTCATTGCACTGGGCTGTACGGAACCCATTGCCATCGCCTATGCTTCGGCCATGGCCACGAAGCATCTGAAAGGGGATCTCCTTGCACTGGAAGTCTATGCCAGTGGAAACATCATCAAAAATGCCATGGGGGTGCATATTCCAGGCACCGGAAAGACGGGCATGAATCTGGCTGCGGCGCTGGGATCAATCAGCGATGCGGACAAGAATCTGGAAGTGCTCTGCGGCATCAATGAAGAGGATATCGAGAAAGCGCAGCAGATGATCGAAGAAGGCAGAATCAGCATCAGAAAATCCGATCATCCGAAGAAGCTCTATATTGAAGTCGTTGCGAAGTCCGAAGCTTCCTCTTCGAGGGTCGTCATCGAAGATCGTCATACCAACATCACGCGGATTGAAACCGACGGTAAAGTGTTCTTCAGTGTGGAGGACAAAATCGATGAGCTTCCCGTGAATGATACCAGCTTTATGAGCATGGAGAGTATCTGGACATTCGTGGAGAATGTGGATGTGTCCAGGCTATCCAAGGTGGAGGAAAGCATAAAGGTCAACAAGCGAATCGGAGAAGAAGGGCTTCTTCATGATTATGGACTCAAAGTGGGCAAGACCATCTATGAGTCCATGAAGAAAGGGCATCAGGTCATGGACCCGACAAACTATGCCATGGCGCTGACAGCGGCGGGCTCCGATGCCAGAATGGCGGGCTCCTCCTTCAGCGTCATGAGTAATTCAGGCAGCGGCAATCAGGGCATCACAGCCACCCTGCCGGTCATCGCTTTCTGGGAAAAGCTTGGATCAGCCTACGAGGAGCTTCTTCGGGCGGTCGCTTTAAGTCATCTGGTGACCATCTACATCAAGACCAAGTTCGGCAGGCTCTCCGCCCTCTGTGGAGCAACCATTGCAGCCACGGGAGCCAGCTGCGGCATCACCTATCTTCAGGGAGGAAAGAAGGAAGCGATCTATGCATCGGTTCAGAACATGCTGGGCAATGTCACAGGCATGCTCTGTGATGGAGCAAAAGGCGGATGTGCGCTGAAGGTAGCCACCTGCACCAGTGCAGCATGTCTTTCGTCCTCACTGGCTTTAAACGGCATCGCCATTGGAAGCCATGACGGCATCATTGACCAGAATCCGGAGAAGACCATCGAGAATCTCTGCCTTCTCAGCATGGAAGGCGGACTGGAGTCCGACCGGATCATTCTGGACATCATGCTGGAGAAGGAAAACAAGCTCATCAACAACTGATTTTATAGAAGACCAGATCTGCATCGCAGATCTTTTTTTCTTTTGAAGGAAAAGGCTTCGCACTCCCTTGATTTAAGATCATCAGGTTCTGTGTCAAGGTAGTGCATACAGTCCCTCATGATGGCATCAATTGGTATATCGTAATGTAGTATATTACATTATTCTAAATTCCAGGACTGTTAAATGAAAAGAGTAATATGTATGTGGAACGGCAGAATTCTACTGATTTCCTTTATGGAAGATCCTACAGTCAGAAATGAGGGCAGGGTTTTTCATTGCCTATGAAGAAGGATTCCCGGATACATCAGATCCAATTGTAAGGTCTTTGTTAATTGTTTATCTATATTTATGATATTATAGATGAAAGAGGTGTTGTAAAAATGAAAAGAATCGCGGTATGCCTTATGCTTTTTCTATATCTCAGCTCGAGCATCATCACAGTATCCGCAAATTCAGGACCTGTGACCTGGTATCATTATCCGGGTATTTCCATGATCACCATTGATGAGGATTCCCCCATCACAGTGATCAAGGAGGATCTGCATTTTGATTTCAGCGAGGAGAAGGAAAATGATTTTACCCGAGTGGGAAAAGTCAGTGCACGCTACACCATGCGGAATACGGAAGCAGAATCTACTGTTTCCAGAATGGTCTTTCCTTTCATCAGAAATCTGTGGAACAGAGATGAAGACCAGGTAGAGGTTCTCCTTGATGGGAAGCCCGTTGATTATGAGATCTACTACGGGAAGGAAGTGGAGGAAGTCTACAGTGAAGATCAGTTCAAGGAGAAAGTGGAGCTGGAGGATATACTGGAATCTGTTACAGGAGAGAGGTATGTACCTGTAAACTTTCACTATGAGGAAGTAGGGCATCTATACCGGATTCAGCTGGATTCCGACCGGGAAGAGGATCTGCATGTGGATGCCAGTTTCACCCTATCGGATAGGGATTCACGATTATTCACCAGAGGCAACAACAGCTACGGATATGATAATGATACGAATGAATTTGTCATAGGGACCTGGCTGGGGGGTGAACATACATCCATGGACATTTTCAGTCTGGATGAAGAGATGGACATCGAAGTGAAAGGCTATGCGAGCGGAGTGGAGGATGCGCCGGAAGTCAAGGACTTCACCTATGAGATTGTTGAGGAGGAAATGAGCCTTGAGACCTATTACAGGGAGTTTCTTTCCGCAGATGAATACATCAGCGGCAGTGTCTTCATCCCGGAGGACCATAACATCTATTATGAGGTGCTGGATGAAGCGCTTGAGAGAGAACGCCTTGTCACAGTGGATCACATATCGAGCCTTCTGACAAAGCCCCGATATGTACTCATCGCCTATGAGGTGCCTTTTGAAGGACTGGAAGAAAAAGAGGTGGAAGTGAGATATGCTGCCATGGGCAGCATGGATCGAAGTGAAACGGTGGAGCCCACCTACACCTATGAGTATTTTCTTCATCCGGCAAAGTACTGGAAGGATTTCCAGGACCTGACCATAAGGGTCACACCATCGGAGTCCTATCCCTATATCATTGAAAGCAATCTTGCCCTGACTAGAGAAGACGATGGAACCTATATAGGCACCTTCAGTACTCTTCCGGAAGAAGATCTGCGTTTCACCCTTTTTGAGAAAGAAGAGATCACCGCCATGGATAAGGTCAAAGGAAACCTGGCCAGAAACACTTATCTCCTTTATTTTGGCGGTGCAGCACTACTAGGCCTCATGACTCTGTTTCTTGCAGGTCTTCTCATCAGAAGAGCCGTGAACTCCTCACGCAGAAAACATCAATAATCAGGGTGTGAAGATGAAACCAGTAGACGGAAAGAACGAGAAATGCGGACAGTGAAACGGAGGAAGAAAATATGAAACTGTATATGAAACAGAAAGTCTTTTCCTGGAGAGACAGATTCTACATCAAGAAAGAAGAGATCACCGCCATGGATAAGGTCAAAGGAAACCTGGCCAGAAACACTTATCTCCTTTATTTTGGCGGTGCAGCACTACTAGGCCTCATGACTCTGTTTCTTGCAGGTCTTCTCATCAG